>NZ_SOHL01000011.1 GCF_004403985.1 Cryobacterium gelidum
AGGGTCGGGCGTGGTGCTTAGAAGTTGAGGATCTGGTAGCCCTCGACGGCGAGAGAACGGATACTTGCTTCGCCCTTGTACTCCGTGAGCAGCGGCCACCCGCCGGCCTCGACAGCGTCGGTGACCCCGTGGGATGTGACGCAGAATGCGCAGGCGCCCCGGATGTTGTCGTGCAGGGCGACGGCGAGGGGGTTCATCTTGTGCTTGGGGTCTGAGATGGCGGCGAGGGATTTAACGCCCGACCCGTCGAAAACGACGACGACGTCATCGCCGGCGTCCTTGAATTCGAGGGCGGTCTTGAGACCGCGATAGACGCGTGAGGTGTCGGAGTCGATGGGCTCATAAATGACGACGGCGATCTTGACTTCAGACATAAATATGTACCTCCTAGATAGACCGATCTGGCCATCATTAACTATACCGATCGGTCTGGTAATATCGCGGTGTGCATTCGTCGACCATCACCCCGATAGTGAGCGCCAAGGAGCGCCTCCTCGCGTCGGCGGGCCGCTTGTTCCACGAACACGGCATCAATGCAACGGGGATCGACCTCGTCGTACGTAACGCGGGCGTCGCCAAAGCCAGCCTCTATAACAACTTCGCCAATAAAGAAGCTCTCGTCGTGGCCTACCTGGAACAGGAACTGGACGGCTGGATCAGAAACGCCCGCATCCTGGACAATCCGCTCGCGCCGCGCCGGGAGCGGATCGCAGCCCTATTTGAGGCCCTTGCCCGCTCGGTCGAATTGAACACCTTCCACGGCTGCCCATTCACCAACGCTGTGATCGAACTGCCGGAATGCGCGGCAGTACGTACAGTCGCCAAACACTATCGCGTCGTCGTTCGTACACATCTGGCCAACCTCATAGGTGCCGACGCTACATCCACGGCGACATCTCGCCTGGTCTTGCTCTACGACGGGGCCATCACCGCAGCGAAAGTCGGCCGCGACGCTGCTCTCGTCCGCGAAGCACGCATCATGGCACAAGAACACGTCGACACTCACACCC
>NZ_SOHL01000012.1 GCF_004403985.1 Cryobacterium gelidum
TGCCGGGGGCCATCTTGACGACGGTGCCGGGGCCGGCCTGATCGACAGCCGCCATGAGCTCCCTGGCCGTCGTCACGGTGACCGTGGCGGCCGGGCAGTCAGCGTAGCGGTGGGTGTCGATCGGTGCCGGCGCCGGCGGCGCGGTGCTCGGCACGGCCGGGGCCGGTACCGAAGGCGTGGAGGCAGCGGGGGCGGGCGTAGGAGCGGGTGGGACGGCTGTCGCCGCGGTCGGCGCCGCGGTGACGAAAGCGTCGACGATGCTGCTGGTGCCGTTGGAGCGGCTATCCTTCTGGCCGGTGCGGCTCACCTTGATGGTGTGTGTTCCGCTGGAGAGATTGGAGGTGCTGAACAAGTTCTGCTGGTGCTTGTCCGTGGCGGAGTAGCCGTTGACCGTAGCGACAGCCTTGCCGTCGATCGAGATCTCGCTCGTGCCCGAGCTGCTAGTCGTACGCGCGACGTAGGCGACGGTCGACCCGGTGAAGGTGAGTGAGGCGCTCGATGTGGCGTAGGAGTATTTGATCGACGCGCCGTTGTCGGAGGGTGAGCCCGTCGTGCGCCAGGTCCCGGAGTACTTGATCTGTGAGGAGTTGCTGTCGACCACCGTGGTGCCGGCGGGCGCGGTGGCAGCGGAGGCCGACGCGAGACCGACGGGGATGATTGCGGTGAGGGGAACCAGCGCGGTGATGGCGACGGCCGCGATGATGGCACGTCGGGGGAAACGAGAAAACAATATAGCGAGACCTTCCGGATGTTCATGGACAGGAAGCTCACGCCCAGGAACCCGACGGGGTTTCGGCGCAAACAATCCGCGTGACGCGGCGGCGGTCGCCGAGCTCACGTCATCAATTAGCGTCTGAGCGGCTGCGCGTTTCCCGTGTGTAAATGGGTTTGTGGGCGGCATCATCACGAATGTGGTCGCCTCTGCTCGTGTGAGCAGGCCCGGAGGCATTACGGATCGGCCGGCCGGTACGGCGGAGAAACTGAGCAGAACTCGATGATTTTGCTCTGACCAGTACAATTTCATTTTGTGGGCGGTGGCCCCTGTGGCACGGATGACGTTCTCGTGCCGCCTCGACAGGGCAACGCGGGGCGCCATTCACTATTTCTGTGAAAGTGCCGAGAGTAAACGTGACACTGTTGAATTCTCGGTCACCCGGGCATGGGTTTGATTCTTGGCGGCCGAGAATATCACGCTCGGCGCGCGGGGTCTGGGCGGAGAGTGGGAAAACGTGCCCTAGGTGTTCTTCCCACTGACGTTGTGAACGCGGTCGATGGGTGATTTGCCGCCGATGCCGGTATGGGGTCTGTGGTGATTGTAGCTATGAATCCAGTCCAGGTACGTTGCTGCTC
>NZ_SOHL01000021.1 GCF_004403985.1 Cryobacterium gelidum
CAGCTAAGAGATTCCTTTGGAAATAATATTGAAAAAGTCCTGACTTCGGTTGGGCAACTAAACAAAGCAAGTCAGTAATGATTTGTTCTTGTCAGTTTCAAACTTGCATCGTTTCAGCCTATTCCGGTTGGGGGGTGCACTAGATGGGCGTTCGGTTTGTATTTATATGGATCGGGTAGCTATTCAAACATTTACGGAGAGTTTGATCCTGGCTCAGGACGAACGCTGGCGGCGTGCTTAACACATGCAAGTCGAACGGTGAAGAGGAGCTTGCTCCTTGGATCAGTGGCGAACGGGTGAGTAACACGTGAGCAATCTGCCCTTGACTCTGGGATAACTGCGGGAAACTGTAGCTAATACCGGATATTACCTTGGAAGGCATCTTCTGGGGTGGAAAGAATTTTGGTCAAGGATGAGCTCGCGGCCTATCAGCTAGTTGGTGAGGTAATGGCTCACCAAGGCGACGACGGGTAGCCGGCCTGAGAGGGTGACCGGCCACACTGGGACTGAGACACGGCCCAGACTCCTACGGGAGGCAGCAGTGGGGAATATTGCACAATGGGCGCAAGCCTGATGCAGCAACGCCGCGTGAGGGACGACGGCCTTCGGGTTGTAAACCTCTTTTAGTAGGGAAGAAGCGACTGGGTTTTCCTGGGAGTGACGGTACCTGCAGAAAAAGCACCGGCTAACTACGTGCCAGCAGCCGCGGTAATACGTAGGGTGCAAGCGTTGTCCGGAATTATTGGGCGTAAAGAGCTCGTAGGCGGTTTGTCGCGTCTGCTGTGAAAACCCGAGGCTCAACCTCGGGCCTGCAGTGGGTACGGGCAGACTAGAGTGCGGTAGGGGAGATTGGAATTCCTGGTGTAGCGGTGGAATGCGCAGATATCAGGAGGAACACCAATGGCGAAGGCAGATCTCTGGGCCGTAACTGACGCTGAGGAGCGAAAGCATGGGGAGCGAACAGGATTAGATACCCTGGTAGTCCATGCCGTAAACGTTGGGAACTAGATGTGGGGACCATTCCACGGTCTCCGTGTCGCAGCTAACGCATTAAGTTCCCCGCCTGGGGAGTACGGCCGCAAGGCTAAAACTCAAAGGAATTGACGGGGGCCCGCACAAGCGGCGGAGCATGCGGATTAATTCGATGCAACGCGAAGAACCTTACCAAGGCTTGACATATACCGGAAACGGCCAGAAATGGTCGCCCCGCAAGGTCGGTATACAGGTGGTGCATGGTTGTCGTCAGCTCGTGTCGTGAGATGTTGGGTTAAGTCCCGCAACGAGCGCAACCCTCGTCCTATGTTGCCAGCACGTAATGGTGGGAACTCATGGGATACTGCCGGGGTCAACTCGGAGGAAGGTGGGGATGACGTCAAATCATCATGCCCCTTATGTCTTGGGCTTCACGCATGCTACAATGGCCGGTACAAAGGGCTGCGATACCGCAAGGTGGAGCGAATCCCAAAAAGCCGGTCTCAGTTCGGATTGAGGTCTGCAACTCGACCTCATGAAGTCGGAGTCGCTAGTAATCGCAGATCAGCAACGCTGCGGTGAATACGTTCCCGGGCCTTGTACACACCGCCCGTCAAGTCATGAAAGTCGGTAACACCCGAAGCCAGTGGCCGAACCCGCAAGGGACGGAGCTGTCGAAGGTGGGATTGGTGATTAGGACTAAGTCGTAACAAGGTAGCCGTACCGGAAGGTGCGGCTGGATCACCTCCTTTCTAAGGAGCACGTGTCGTCCCGTCTGTATACAGCGGAATATGGCGACCAGTCATACCAGGCCGA
>NZ_SOHL01000026.1 GCF_004403985.1 Cryobacterium gelidum
ATGCCGGTCTAACGCCTTCGTCCGGGTGCTAAAGAACAACGGCATCACTGGATCGATGGGCCGGGTCGGCGCGTGTGGCGACAACGCCGCGATGGAGTCGTTCTTCGCGTTGCTGCAGAGGAACGTCCTCGACCGGCAACGCTGGGCCACCCGGGACGAACTCCGCCTGGCGATGGTCGTGTGGATTGAACGGACCTACCACCACCGGCGACGACAACGCCGCCTTGGCAAACTCACCCCGATCGAGTTTGAGACAATAAACATGGCCCTCAACGCCGCCTAAAACCACTAACCCTATGAGTCAACTGAAATCGGGGCAGTCCCGAATTGCCCGGTTCACAGCCAAGCCCTTGATCTCGCATGTGAGGTGTCTCTCCACGGGAGAAAACCTTTCCTCGTGCGCAGCACGCCGATGATCGTGGGAATCACAAACGTCACGATCGCGAGCAGCGCGACGATGGCGTAGAGAACGCGCGAGGCTAGCCGCCATACATTCGGTACATACGTGGCGATGCCCGCGAGCGTGATTTGAAGGAGCACCGAAACAACGAACCAATTTTCGCTTCGTCGCCTCCTGGGGTCCCGAGATGACGGCATCAGAACATTCCGCGATTGGGGTGCCTGCAGTGAGTGACCCAGGTGCGCACATTTCGAATAAACGTCGTCAGTGTTTTTGCACTCAACACTGCCCGTCTTATGATCGCCCGACCTGCAACTGTCTCAGACACCACGATGAACGATCTGCGGACACCTCATCGAAGAACGCATCGGCGCACATTGCAACTCGCTCAATTCCTTCACCATCCGAGTGGACGGTTTCGTTTCATCATCACGCAGACCCGAGCCGCGCGCACCGCGCGGCGGGGTCAGAATGGCCAGAGTCTTCGGATTCGGGCACGCAAATTCTGTCGTGTCATTTCGGATTTGCACGGCCCGTTAAAGATCGCGAAGTCGTTGAAGCGATGCGCGCCGGGACGGGCGGCCACTGTGCGGGTGGCAGCGGCCACCGCTCGTAGTTGGTCGACGGTCATCGGGAGTGGCGCTTCGTGGGGATGGTAGGCGACGCCGCGTGCGTAGTCGCGGCCCTCGCGGTTCGACATTTCGATGTGTGCTCCCAAGATCCGACTCACTGGGTGGAGCTTTGAGAAGGCGAGGAGCCGGTCGACGCTGTTCTGGAAGGCGGCGATGTCGTTCACGTAGAGCCGGCCGGGGTAGACCGTGTCGCCGGTAAAGAGTAGCTCGGTGGTGGGGTCCCAGATCGCGATCGACGAGGCTTCGTGACCGGGGATAGCGAGGATCGCTAGCCGCCTCTCGCCGAGTTCGAAGTGTGCCTCTCCAGCGGGCCAGTCGATGAGTCCGAAGAACTCGGCGACGTCGCTCGGCGAATGCCCAACGAGAACAGTTCGTGGTCTGTCTGCGAATTGCCCATCGGCGGCGATGTGGTCGCCATGGGAGTGACTGTGCGCAACCATTAGTTCGTAGTCATCGTGCGGATGCTGGGCAAGCCACTCATTGAACAGCCGGTCGATCAGCTGTCGGAGGGGGAAGAATGCAGGGTCAGACGTCGCTCCTGTGTCGAGCAGTATCGCACGAGCCTCGCCGAACATTAAGTAGAGGAAGGGTGCTTCATAGTTGATGACCATGCTCTGCCTAAGCACGATGGTGTTCTCATCAATCCAGTGGATCTGGATGAGCGGGTCGTTAGAGCGCCGGAACGGCGGTGCCCCGTGGTTCCACGTGACGTCGAGATCTGTCGGATTCGCTGGCACGGGTCAGGCCGGCTGGTCTGTGTCGCGCGATGGCTCCTGTAGCAACCGCGACAGTAACGTGATCAGCTCGTGTTTGACACCGAAAGGGTATGCCCTGACTTCGGGGTGATAGGACCGCCTCATCCTGCTGGCCTCGCGCATGTGAGCGGTCCCGAATCTGGCGTCGGGGCGGAACGTAACGCCCGAGTCGAATGCCGCGCCGAGCACGGCGATGTCTGCCCTTTCGTTCTCGGCGAGGCGAAGCAGGAACGCGAACGCGGCCAGGCCGGAGCACCGAAGGACTGTCGACGTGCCGACGGGACCGATGATCTCGTCGCGGACCGCCCGGAGAATGGCAGGTAGTGAGTGCTGGCCGTCATTGCTAGTCATGTTGGGGTGTGAGTGTCGACGTGTTCTTGTGCCATGATGCGTGCTTCGCGGACGAGAGCAGCGTCGCGGCCGACTTTCGCTGCGGTGATGGCCCCGTCGTAGAGCAAGACCAGGCGAGATGTC
>NZ_SOHL01000017.1 GCF_004403985.1 Cryobacterium gelidum
ATGCCGGTCTAACGCCTTCGTCCGGGTGCTAAAGAACAACGGCATCACTGGATCGATGGGCCGGGTCGGCGCGTGTGGCGACAACGCCGCGATGGAGTCGTTCTTCGCGTTGCTGCAGAAGAACGTCCTCGACCGGCAACGCTGGGCCACCCGGGACGAACTCCGCCTGGCGATGGTCGTGTGGATTGAACGGACCTACCACCACCGGCGACGACAACGCCGCCTTGGCACACTCACCCCGATCGAGTTTGAGACAATAAACATGGCCCTCAACGCCGCCTAAAACCACTAACCCTATGAGTCAACTGAAATCGGGGCAGTCCCATGGGACATGACCGACCGCTTCGTGAAGAGTTTCGCGAACGGCCCTTTGGTGGGTTGTTCGCGAAACCCGCCAGGGCACCGATCGCAGGACATTGCGAAATGCGTTTTCCTCCGCGGGGAGGAACTTTTTCCTCCACAGGTGTCGCCCAGCAGTCGGCAGCAGACCTTCACCGGAAAACGGCCTCCGCGAGGGTGTGGGTCACCGGTGGATCCTTTTGGGCCGGGGCGGTCCTCCCCGAGCAGTTTCACGGCACGTTTGAGAATCTCGACCTCGGTTTCGAGTTGCCGGATCCGCTTCTTCGCTTTCGCCAGCTCGATGCTCTCCGGGATGGCGATCCCGGGGCGTTCTCCGCGGTCGATCTGGTCCTGGCGGACCTAACTGGATCGCGGCGGCACTGACGGATTATCTTGGTCGCTTCGCATGGCCGTTAACACATGATGACAGCGTTTCACCTCCACGACATTCTGGATAAAACACAGTGGTCGGAGACCGATCAGGGGGTACGTTCGATTCAACAGATCGAAAACCGCTATGGGCGTACGGCCCGTCGGCGCTGAATGAAATGGAGCAGCACCATGGCAACAATTCTCTGGATCATTGCAGTAGTCCTCGTAATTGGAGGAATTTTCGCGCTATTTCGACGCCAGATTCTCTGGGGCATTGTGCTCATCGTCGTGGGACTGTTGGTTGGTCCAGGTGGCGTGAGCCTTTTCACTTGAGACTGCGGATCGAGTAGCCGTTTCGGGGCGTGGCGGAGCTCCGGAACGGTTTCGGCGTGAAGGATCCACCGACGCTCGTCGTTGTCTGAGCGCGGCAAGACGTCGCGGAGGTGTCAACACCAACCGAAAATATGGCCATTCGTGCGGCGGTTTCTTGGCCTCATTTTCAGTCGGCGTGAACACACAGAATCGTAGGTTCCGTCTTGCTACGACCCCTTGAGACTGCCCATGGGTTACGAGGCACTTGAGTGTCGAGACACGTTACGGTAATCGTGGATGATGACTGCGACTATGTGCGGCGCGTACCCGGTCGCAGAGTTGCGATTTTGCGCAGATAGTCCTCATGGGAGGCTTGGATCTGACGGAGGCTGCCATCGAAGTCGCTGCCATGCTCCGCGCAGACGGACTCGTACCCTTAGACCCACTGCCCGAGACCGCCGCCCCAGCAGTCGTACACCGCAGGTGCATGCATCAACTGACACCACGACAATCCGAGGAAAATCATGAAGAAAATTTCTGCACTCTGCTCCGGAATAGCCGTCATTTTCTTCTTGACTGGCTGCGCTGCCTAGTGAGCGGTGAGGCAGCGTCTTCAACCCCGTCGCCCACTAGTACCGGTTACACTTCGGCTTCCGCTTTGCCCGTAGTGCCTGATCCGGGGGAGTCCGAGCCCACCGGCGAAGCATCGGTCCCCGCAATCGATGCGGATGTGACGCCGATGCCCGGCGGAGCCGCTGAGTGTGACGGAGACAACCTGGGTATTTCTATCGCCGCACAGCCGATGGCCAGCGGAGCCGGTTCGTTCTTCTCCGAGATCACGTTTACCAACACCGGCGGTGACGCCTGTTGGGTCGAGGGACCGCCTTCCATCTTCAACCTCGCGGACAGCGCTGCGGGGGCGGTCGTCGGGAAACGCGCGGCAGACAGCGGTATGCCGGAGGTGGTGCAGCTCGCTTCTGGGGCGTCTGCTTACAGCACCATCCATTTCAGCAATGCCGGAGCGTGCGACTGTGACACCGCCGTCGCCAATGTGGCCACAGTGATTCCACCCAACTGGGATTCGTCGCGGTCCATAATGCTGGACAGTCCCGTCATCGTGTGCAACGCACCCGCTACCTACAAGGTGTCGTGGATCAGCGCGACCAGTCTCTTCTGATCTAAGGCATGGGCAGCGACTGATTACGCCTATGCCGCGAAGGAGTGGACAACCGGGTTTTATGCCAAGTATCGGTCACCGGCTTGTCAGGAATGTCCTCTCCTAAGATCGGTCTTTATACAGTCGCACGATACCGACAATGATCAAGAAAACAGCGAAAACAGCGACAACACCGCCAGCAAACAAAACAACAACGGTTGGGCCAGCGATGTCCGGATTGACGATGAAGATGAGGCCCGCAGCGAGCAGAACGACCAGAGGCGTGTGCTCTGATCGCGGCCAGCGACGCTATGGACGCTCAGGTCCAAATCGAGGGCCTGACGGTCAAGAACTCCCGCGGGCAGTCAGCGGCTCACCCGCTTCTCGCCGAGTCGCGTCTGGGTAGAATCGGAGCCCTGGCCGCCTTGCGCTCGTTGGGCCTGGCGAAGAATCAGACCGCGGCCTCCGCAGCCGGTGCCGCCCTGGCATCTCGCCGGTGGCACGCGCCGAAGGCCACCGGGCTCCGACGGTGATCCGCACCCGCCCGACTAGCCGCGCGACTCCCGGCCTGGTCCTTACACCTACCGGCCCACTATGCCACTTTGGTCGCCGCGCCCTTCGCCGAGCCTGTCGCCGAGCCCGAGGACGACCCCGCCCCCTTCTAACACCGCCCCGACCGCCGCGCGGCGTGTGCGATAATTCGGCCATGCCGAACTCCGAACCCCGCCGCGGGCGCACCTTCCGGGCAACCTGCCCCGGAGGGAGCGTCGAATGGTTCGCGCGAGCTCCACACCTCGTCGGTACGCCGGACCTCGTCGCGAAAGTCGGGGCCGTCCTCGCCTCGCGCGGCTCGATCCTGCTCACGCCGACCGGCCTGTCGGTCCCCGCAGTCGAGACCAGCGCCGCCGGCGTATTCGCAGCGCTCCTCTCACTCGGCCTCGACTTCACATTCTCTGGAAGCGTGCCGAGGGTGGCGCCCGTCCCTGTCGGCGCCATTGCCTAAGCCCCGCCACCGCACAATAACGCCCCGCCTCAGGAATCCCGAGGCGGGGCGTTATTCGTGGTTTGCCGTCTAGGTGTTCTTCCCACTGACGTTGTGAACGCGGTCGATGGGTGATTTGCCGCCGATGCCGGTATGGGGTCTGTGGTGATTGTAGCTATGAATCCAGTCCAGGTACGTTGCTGCTCGGG
>NZ_SOHL01000018.1 GCF_004403985.1 Cryobacterium gelidum
TGGTTGATCTGATTCTTCTGGACTTTTTCTCGTTGGCATCACTTGCCGGCGGGAAGGGTACCGCCCGTACTTTGAGAACTACACAGTGGACGCGAGCATCTTAAATTTGACTGTCTTCGGACAGCAAATTACAAAGATCTATTTATAGATCATTGGTCAATTTCGGTCGCGAATTTATTCGCGGCACTTAATCGATTCAAACTCATGTGATTTCAAATTTTTAAGAGCAAACGGTGAATGCCTTGGCATGTAGAGCCGAAGAAGGACGTAGTAATCTGCGATAAGCCTCGGGGAGTTGATAAACGAACTGTGATCCGAGGATGTCCGAATGGGGAAACCCCGCCAGGCCCGTGAGGTGACCTGGTGACTCCCGCCTGAATATATAGGGCGGGTAGAGGGAACGTGGGGAAGTGAAACATCTCAGTACCCACAGGAAGAGAAAACAACAGTGATTCCGTTAGTAGTGGCGAGCGAACCCGGATGAGGCTAAACCGATCATGTGTGATAGCCGGTAGGCGTTGCATGGTCGGGGTTGCGGGACTTTTCTGCCAATTCTACCGAATGGTAAGGGTTAGAACGTTGTATAGACGAACAGGATTGAAAGCCTGGTCATAGAGGGTGCGAACCCCGTAGTCGAAATGCAGCAATCGCCCGAGAAGTATCCCAAGTAGCACGGGGCCCGAGAAATCCCGTGTGAATCCGTCAGGACCACCTGATAAGCCTAAATACTCCTACATGACCGATAGTGAACAAGTACCGTGAGGGAAAGGTGAAAAGTACCCCGGGAGGGGAGTGAAATAGTACCTGAAACCGTTTGCTTACAAACCGTTGGAGCCAGCTTTGTTCTGGTGACAGCGTGCCTTTTGAAGAATGAGCCTGCGAGTTAGTGATATGTGGCGAGCTTAACCCGAGAGGGGAATGCGTAGCGAAAGCGAGTCTGAATAGGGCGATTCAGTCGCATGTCCTAGACCCGAAGCGAAGTGATCTATCCATGGCCAGGTTGAAGCGACGGTAAGACGTCGTGGAGGACCGAACCCACTTCAGTTGAAAATGGAGGGGATGAGCTGTGGATAGGGGTGAAAGGCCAATCAAACTTCGTGATAGCTGGTTCTCTCCGAAATGCATTTAGGTGCAGCGTTGCGTGTTTCTTGCCGGAGGTAGAGCTACTGGATGGCCGATGGGGCCCAAAAGCTTACTGACGTCAGCCAAACTCCGAATGCCGGTAAGTGAGAGCGCAGCAGTGAGACGGTGGGGGATAAGCTTCATCGTCGAGAGGGAAACAACCCAGACCACCAACTAAGGTCCCAAAGCGCGTGCTAAGTGGGAAAGGATGTGGAGTTGCACAGACAACCAGGAGGTTGGCTTAGAAGCAGCCACCCTTGAAAGAGTGCGTAATAGCTCACTGGTCAAGTGATTCCGCGCCGACAATGTAACGGGGCTCAAGCACGCCACCGAAGTTGTGGCATTGATATTTTTGGTTAGCCGCACCCTTGTGGTGTTGGTTCAGCCGTGTTGATGGGTAGGAGAGCGTCGTGTGGCCAGCGAAGCGGCGGTGTAAACCAGCCGTGGAGGCCACACGAGTGAGAATGCAGGCATGAGTAGCGAAAGACGGGTGAGAAACCCGTCCTCCGAAAGATCAAGGGTTCCAGGGCCAGGCTAATCCGCCCTGGGTAAGTCGGGACCTAAGGCGAGGCCGACAGGCGTAGTCGATGGACAACGGGTTGATATTCCCGTACTGACGAAAAACCGCCCAAGCTAATCCAGTAATGCTAAGCATCTGAATCCCCTAGATGGATCCCTTCGGGGTGAAGCGTGGGGCCTAGCGTGCGACCCTATGCTGGTGCGGTTAGCGTATTAACAGGTGTGACGCAGGAAGGTAGCTGAGCCGGGCGATGGTTGACCCGGTCTAAGGATGTAGGGCGAACGATAGGCAAATCCGTCGTTCATGATGCCTGAGACCCGATGGGTAGCCCGTAAGGGTGAAATCAGTGATCCTATGCTGCCAAGAAAAGCATCGACGCGAGGTTTTAGTCACCCGTACCCCAAACCGACTCAGGTGATCAGGTAGAGAATACTAAGGAGATCGAGAGAATCGTGGTTAAGGAACTCGGCAAAATGCCCCCGTAACTTCGGGAGAAGGGGGGCCTGAGGCGTGAACGGACTTGCTCCGGGAGCGTTCGAAGGCCGCAGAGACCAGTGGGAAGCGACTGTTTACTAAAAACACAGGTCCGTGCTAAGTCGCAAGACGATGTATACGGACTGACGCCTGCCCGGTGCTGGAAGGTTAAGAGGAACGGTTAGCCGCAAGGCGAAGCTGAGAATTTAAGCCCCAGTAAACGGCGGTGGTAACTATAACCATCCTAAGGTAGCGAAATTCCTTGTCGGGTAAGTTCCGACCTGCACGAATGGCGTAACGACTTCCCAGCTGTCTCAACCGCGAACTCGGCGAAATTGCATTACGAGTAAAGATGCTCGTTACGCGCAGCAGGACGGAAAGACCCCGTGACCTTTACTACAGCTTGGTATTGGTGTTCGGTGTGGCTTGTGTAGGATAGGTGGGAGACTGTGAAGCTTGGACGCTAGTTCAGGTGGAGTCATTGTTGAAATACCACTCTGGTCATATTGGATACCTAACTTCGAACCGTGATCCGGTTCAGGGACAGTGCCTGGTGGGTAGTTTAACTGGGGCGGTTGCCTCCTAAAAAGTAACGGAGGCGCCCAAAGGTTCCCTCAACCTGGTTGGTAATCAGGTGTCGAGTGTAAGTGCACAAGGGAGCTTGACTGTAAGACTGACAAGTCGAGCAGGGACGAAAGTCGGGACTAGTGATCCGGCAGTGGCTTGTGGAAGCGCTGTCGCTCAACGGATAAAAGGTACCTCGGGGATAACAGGCTGATCTTGCCCAAGAGTCCATATCGACGGCATGGTTTGGCACCTCGATGTCGGCTCGTCGCATCCTGGGGCTGGAGTAGGTCCCAAGGGTTGGGCTGTTCGCCCATTAAAGCGGTACGCGAGCTGGGTTTAGAACGTCGTGAGACAGTTCGGTCCCTATCCGCTGCGCGCGCAGGAAATTTGAGAAGATCTATCCCTAGTACGAGAGGACCGGGATGGACGAACCTCTGGTGTGTCAGTTGTTCCGCCAGGAGCACCGCTGATTAGCTACGTTCGGAACGGATAACCGCTGAAAGCATCTAAGCGGGAAGCCGGCTTCGAGATGAGATTTCCATCCCTTCGGGGGAGAGGCTCGCAGCTAGACTACTGCGTTGATAGGCCGGATGTGGAAGTGGGGACTAAAGACCCATGAAGCTGACCGGTACTAATAAGCCGATAATTTGATAACACTCAGTTTGAAGAAGCTGCTTTAGCGTCCACTATGTGGTTCTCGATGTACGGTCGAGAACAACGCCCTCATCATGGGGGCTCTATAACTAAAAAATATAGAATCGATTCATCGGAAGATGTTTCGGCGGCTATAGCGAGAGGGAAACGCCCGGTCACATTCCGAACCCGGAAGCTAAGACTCTCAGCGCCGATGGTACTGCAGGGGGGACCCTGTGGGAGAGTAGGACACCGCCGGACTTAACTTAGAAACAC
>NZ_SOHL01000019.1 GCF_004403985.1 Cryobacterium gelidum
GCATTGGCCCCCCGGTCGGCGCTCTGTCCGGCATCGAAGGACACCCAGAATGCTGCCTCCTCGTCGACGTCGACCCTCAGATGATGCCGATCATCAGTGCGATCGACGTCCGCCTCCCACGCTAAGAGACGCGAGGTCGTGAATCCGAGCGCCGCCGTTGACTCGGCAGGAGTCTTCCCGCCGCGACGCAGGTCGAGGTATTTCTCTCGTAGCCAGCGGTAGCCGACTTCCTTGCCGATGCCGGCGTCGCGGGCGGAGGGTTTGAGACCGCGCCCCTCCTTGATCGAGGCGAGAAACCGCACACCTGCTGCTGAAGAAGAACGATGAAGCATTTCAAACCACCTAAAAGTAGGTGTTGCTTCGATCAATAGAATCCCGCCAGGTCTAACGCTGCCGACAAGCCGACGCTGAATTTGATGCGCCAAAACCCAACGGTAGTGAGCCAGGCGCACAGTACCTGCCCCTGCGAGACACACAACAACTGGCTCCCTAATCGACGGTTACATGGTGTTGTTAACGCCGAGCCAAAACAGGGCCAATAGTGCCGATTGAAAACAGGACCAATATCTGTGTTTTCTACTATGTCGTATCAGCGGCGGGCTGGTGGCTTTTGAGCCGATAGCTGACGCCTTTGAGGCTGAGAACGTCGGCATGGTGCACGATCCGGTCGATCATCGCGGAGGCGACGGTCTGGTCACCGAAGACCTCCCCCCAGCGGCCGAAGGCCAGATTGCTCGTGAGGATCAGCGATGCATGTTCATAACGGCTCGCGACGAGCTGGAAGAACAAATTCGCGGCGTCCTGGTCAAAGGGAATGTAGCCAACTTCATCGCAGATGAGCACGCTGTAGCGCCGCAGCCGCGTGAGCTCAGCAGCGAGCTTGCCCCGGGAATGAGCTTCCTGCAATCGGGCAACCCAGCCGGTGGCGGTGTCGAAAAGGACTCGGTGGCCGTGCTTGGCCGCCTGGACGCCGAGTGCGCCGGCGAGGTGGGTCTTGCCGGTGCCGGGCGGGCCGAGGAGCACAACGTTTTTCGGTTCGCTGACGAACGTGCTCGTGCCTAGGTGCGCGAGCAGGTTTCGGTCGGCGCTGGGTTGGTGATCAAAGTTGAAGTCCTCGAGGGTCTTGTGGTCGGGGAACCGGGCCGCTTTGATCCGCAGCGCCGCGCCGGACGCTTCGCGTTCGGACACCTCGCGGGAGAGGACCGCGGCGAGGTATTCCTCGTGCGACCAGCCCGCGTCACGGGCCTGATCGCCCAGACGTCGGAACACATCGCCGATCCTCGGCGCGCGCAGCGCCCGAGCGTAATACTCGATCTGTGAGGCCGCGGCGCCGCTCATGCGACCACGTCCAAGTCATGCAGGTCGGGGCCGGCCTCCACGCCGAACAAACTGTCGTAGGTCGCCAGGCTGGCCGTCTCCACGAACGCGACCATCGGTTGAGGGCGGCGATGCCGCAGCGACTGGAACTGGCGCCGCAGCACGTCGGCCTGAGCGACATGCTGTGGGTCGGTCACCGTCAACGCTCGAGCCCACGCCCGCTCATGAGAAGTGACGTTCACCCCGTTGTGAGTGATGTTGACAGTGTCGAGGCTGGCGGTCACATCGACGAGCCGTCCGATCATCGCCGGCGCGACGGAGTAGTCGTTGGAGAGCACCCGGACGTAGTAATCCCGCGGCAGGCGGACCGTGTTGCGAAAGAGGACGTCGGGCGGCACCGGCGACAGCGGGCGCATCGCCGCGCGGTCCTTCTCGATCAGATCCATCGGGCGCGCCCGCCGCGACCGGGAATGACGCGCATTGGCCAGCGGCAACCAGTCGGTGATCTGTTCGTTGAAGTCCTGCGGCGACGCGAAGTGCCGCCCCGGCATGAACGACGATCGGAAGAACCGGTTACGGCGCTCGACCATCCCACTCGACTCTGGGTCGCGGGCCTTGAGCAGCTTGATCTCGGTGCCGAGGGTCCCGGCAAACGCGGCGGTGCGTTCGGTGAGTTTGCCCTTGCCGATGCCAGTTTCGTTGTCCCAGGTCAGCCGGGGCGGCACTGCGCCGGCTGCTTGCAGCAGCGACCACATCCCGCCGAGTAAGTCCGGAGTCGTCCGCGACGGCAACATCAGCGCTTGGAAGAAGCCGGAGAACGTTGAGGTCATCACCAACACCGGCGGCATGCCCTCCTGGCCATGGCCCAACGGCAGCGGCTCGTGCGGGAACCAGAGGTCGCACTGCACCTGCCGGCCGGGCTCGTGCACTAACCGACCGGCCGGGTCCGGCGGCACATACTCCGGACGGATCGCGGCGACCTTGTCGCGGAATACCGACGCCGACCCCAACCAGCCAACTCGCTCCGACAGCGTCGACGCCGGCATCCGCGGCGTCACGGCCAACAACACCCGGACCTGCGCCGCATACGCATCAAAACTCGACCCCGTCGCGACCCGCTGATACTTAGGCACACGGTCTGACTCCAACGCCCGATCGACCGTCCCCCGCGAAACGCCGACCAGCCGGCCGATCTCTCGTTTCGAGTGCTGGCCTGCTGAAAACAGTTGGCGTATCCTCGCCCAATCGTCCATATTGATCACCCTCCATAGTGGCTGGTGGCCCTATTTTCGGTCGGCGTTAACAGGTGTCTCGGAGTACATGCAACCGATTGAATCTGAATCCGACAATTACAGTGAAGTACTTGAAAAGTATCGAAGCCGGCAACAAAATGCTCGCATGAACCCCGGGACGCTTCAATAAGCTACTCACGGCCCAACGTCATGATTTGTAGGGCGGTCTGGACCCCGACAGCGTATCAGTCCCGGACCCTTCCCACAGAATAGGCAGCCGTGATTTTGTAGAGGCCTCGGTGTAGAGGGATATGACGATTCGCCATCGTCTAGTCCAGTGTCACGCTAACTATAGCTACAACACAGGCAAACAATTCACTCTGTATTTCTACCGCGCCCCGAGTAGAAAAATTCGTAAAACCCTATGTCTCTCGAGTACATAATGAGTACCCAGATACGTGCATACAAGGACGGAACATGCGACCAGGGGCACATAGAGCAAGAAGTAGCTTCGTGAGTCCGGCGCCGGTAGGTGAGCGAGCAGCACCATAAAATACGTTTGCAAGCAGTAAATCCCGAGGGAGGCACGCCCCAGCGCTTGAAGGAGCCGCATCGGGACGCGTTTGGAGACGAACCGAACGACGCCAGTCGCAGCGATGACGCCAGTTCCGCCAAGCACAAAACGGTAAGTCCAGATCATGATGGATTCGACGAGGTCCTCGCCGATCAGTCGCCCTCCCGACAAATACACGGAGTAGTCTCGCTGCCAAAACCACAAGAGGGCTGCAAAAAAGATGACAGTGGACACACATACAATCACTGATTCGTGCCGACCAAGCCAACGCTTGTACCGGTTGGCAAGCAGCCCCGCCAGGAAGAATGGATAGAGCCAACGTAGCTGGCCGATTGATAGCGCATCATTTAGGGGGATAACGAAAACAAAAAGAACTGAGATTGGCAACGAGAGTATGCCGATCCACCGTTCTGCATAAAGCGCCGCTGCAGCAATCACGAAGGAGAAGAATAGAAAGATCAGGAACCAGAGCGTGCTCGCTGGAAAAAGGAATTGCGCTAGAAATCCGCCCGCTGCCTCTCCAGCAGTTGTCCATTTCTTCGTGACAATAGCAACTGCCGTACCAAAGAGAGCAGTCCAGGCTAGGAAAGGTACAACTAGGCTACGGACACGATCTTTGAGAATCGACGTTTTGCCCCGTCTCTCAAAAGTGCGGCATGCAAGGTAACCACTCACCGCGGCAAATAGCGGCATGTGGAACGCATATATTCCAACAAAGGTCCAATTACTGAAGAAGTCAAAGTTGCCGTGTGATCCAAACTGAATAACATGGCCGACCACGACGAGCAGAATCGCCAGTCCACGAACATTATCAACCCAGACACTCCGTCCGTGGATCACCGATGACGCGAGTTTGTCCCTATTAATAGACCTTGTTTCTGATCCCACGCTCACGATTTCCCCTGGGTGCATTCCAAGTCCATCAAGTCATGTGATTTCCCGTTGTCCGATCGGTGCCAACAGGCCCACCTCAATGAGCGGATCCATTCATTCAACATAACCCCAAGTCTCTACGTAGCCGATTTTTGACGAGTGGACGAGAGTCGCACTCATGCTCTTCCCCGAGCGAGACCTTCGAAATTGCTAATTCGATGACCCCACGAAAACGTCGCTCTTCCATGGCGCACGAAGCGAAGCCATAGTTTATGGACATATTACCTGTACGCCCGCAAAGATTGAGCCATCTCAGAGTTCGTGGGGAGTGTCTCAGCAACCGTGTTTTCGGATTTTTCATTAGTACGATTCTGTATCTGTCAGCGCTCACGGAAGGTAATAGTCGGCAAACGCGTTAATGAGCTGACTTCAAGGGGAATCGTCTCACTCCTGTGGACTCGAAATTTTGGGTCACCACGGGCAGGCAGTTCTTAGTTGCTCGATCCAACGTCAAGGGCCTTGAAGAACGACCCACTGGCGGCGGCGGAAAATGCCCGCTGGTGGCCATGAAAACTGCCCACTCATGGCCAACAGATCTGCCTACTAAGAGTTTGGCGGCGTTGGCCATGCGCGGAGGGAGTGCTAACTCACCGGCGTCACGCCCTGCCCAAGCGAGGGCCTGCGTGGGGCGGCTCGATTCACCCGACGTCTGGCAGACGTGAGCGTGGTGGAGCAGCCGGTCGACGGTCGTGGTCGCGAGGGTTTTGGGCATGAGCCCGTCGAAACCCGCGGGGTGCAGATTCGACGAGACCGTGATAGAGCGTTTCTCGTAGGCAGCGTCGACGAGATGATGGAGCCCCTTGGCCGCGTCCGTTCTAACTGCTAAAAGCCCTATGTGGCCCTGCCCCCGTTGAGTGGACACCTCACAAGAGAGAATGTTCACATGGGAAACACACGCCGGGAGTTCACTCCTGAGTACAAAGACGAGGCCGTGAAGCTGGTGATCAACACCGGCAGGGCCGTTGCGACCGTGGCCCGCGAGCTCGGCATCAACGAGGCCTCGCTGGGTCGGTGGGTTAACGCTTTCAAGGCCCGAAACGACACCGGCGAGACCACTGTCACCGAGTCGGAACGGGCCGAGTTGCTCCGGTTGCGGAAAGAGAATGCGGATCTGAAACTTGACTGGGCGTTTTTAAAAAAAGCGTCCATCTTCTTCGCCCAGGAAGCGTCGGATACGAGCGCAAAGCGTTCGAACTGATACTGGCGCAGAAGACTAACTTCACCATCACCCGCATGGTCCGCCTGCTCGAGGTGTCTCGATCGGGCTACTACGTCTGGCTCGACCGGAAGCCCTCGGACCGCATGATTCGGCGGGAGGGTATCGAGCAGAAAGTGGCGTGGTTCCACGGCGACTCCGACGAGGTTTATGGGTCGCCGAGAATCCTCGCCGACCTCCGTGCCGACGGGGAAACCATCTCACGTAAGACCGTGGCCAAGACCATGCAACGCCTCGGATTGGTCGGCATCTGTCCGAAGAAGTGGAAGACCACCACGACCATTGACCACGCCGACGCTTACCCGATCGACGCGGTCAAACGCGAATGGGACACCGGTGCCCTGAACCAGGTCTGGGTCGGTGACATCACCTATCTGAGAACCTGGGAGGGGTGGGTCTATCTGGCGACCGTGATCGACGCCCACAGCCGCCGAGTGATCGGCTGGGCCATCGCCGCCCACATGAGGACCGATTTGATCGAGGAGGCCCTCGTGATGGCGATGACGCTGCGCGGAGAACGGCCGGCGCAAGTCATCTTCCACAGCGACCGCGGCACGCAATATGCCTCGGCCCAGATCACCGCGTTCGCGATAAAGAATGGCATCACCCGCTCGATGGGATTGACCGGTATTTGCTGGGATTGTGAGACGATCAACCCATCAGGCCAGGTCGCGGCTTGACCCGTGTTGGGATTGACAGCCGGCCTCATCGCCGGCGTGTCCTTGCGTTGATCTGTCGGCCGTGACCGGGTCTGGTGCCT
>NZ_SOHL01000029.1 GCF_004403985.1 Cryobacterium gelidum
CAATATCGGCATGCGTCGTAACAGGTTGTTCGCGGAGCCGGCCGTGGAGATCTACCAGCTGCCGTGGGTGTACAGCACAGCCGATCTGAGCCAGCGAAGCCTCAGTCCCGAGCGCTGCCGCGGATGATGAGTTCGCAAGGAAAGACAACGTGTTGAGCTGACATCTGCGGCGAGTTTATGCGATCGAGCAGCATGTGTGCTCCGACGCGAGCCATTTCTCGGCTTGGCTGACGCACGGTGGTGAGGTCGAAAGATTGCCATGCTGCGATTTCAACGTCGTCATACCCGATGACCCAGAAGTCGTCAGGGGCGGCCTGCCCATTACTGCGCACCGCATCGAGGGCTCCGAAGGCCATGAGGTCGTTGGCACAGAAAACGGCTTGCGGTGGATTGGCCTGATTAATGAAGTCATTCATAACCCGAAAGCTTTGCTCGTGCGAGAACCCGCCCTGACGAAGAAGGTCGTCGGGCACCGGATAACCGTGCTCCGTCATCCGGTTCATGAATCCCTGGCCGCGATCGCGCGAGGTGCTCGCGCTTTCGCTGCCTCCGATGAAGCCAACCCGAGTCTTTCCGTGCTGGATCAGATAGTCCGCGACAACGGCCCCGCCGGAGAGATTGTCACTCGTCACCTGATCACATTGCAGACCGTCGATACGACGGTTGATCAAGACAATGGGGCTGCCCTTCTTCAACGCGGCCTGCAGCTCAGCAGAGTCTTCGGTGGCTGTCGTGAAGATGACGCCGTCCACGGCTCGTTCTTGGATGGCACGCAGGGCATCATGGTGACTGCCGCCTCCCGCATTCCAAATGACGACTCTGTAGCCTGCAGCGTCGAGTTCACGGGTCAACTCATCGAGTACTTCTGGGTAGAAGGGATTTGTGATGTCGGCAACGACGACGCCGATTGTGTTCGTACGCTGGGTTTTCATCGCCTGCGCCCCGGCGTGTGGCACGTACTCCAGGGTTTCCATCGCCGCCAGGACCTTGGCCTTTGTCGCAGCGCTGATTCTCGAGGAGGACGACATGGCACGCGAGACTGTCGCCTGGGAAACGCCGGCCAATTGTGCGACGTCTCGGCTGGTTATCACGTCGTCCTCCTCGAAAAGGTTACAGAATTACTTATTGGCGATTGGATCATATTCGGCGGAGAGGCCACGGCGCAGTCGCACCCGTGGGGCCGTCTCGGGGGACCAGAAAGCGCCGACCAAGGTGATGAGTGAGGTCAGCACCATGTAGACCGCCACGAGCCAATACCGGTCAAACTCCGGCCCGATCAACAGCGTAGCGATCAACGGCGCGAACCCGCCGGCGAAAACCGCCGCAACCTGCGGGCCGACCGAGGCTCCAGAGTAGCGCAGCTTCGGTTCGAAAAGCTCTGTGAAGTAGGCGGGCTCGACGGAGTAGCACAGATCACGACCAATGTTGCAGGTGAGGATCAGCACGAGCAGCACCATGAAAAAATCGCCAGTCTGGACGGCCCAGAAGAACGGGAAAGCCATTACCAACATGGTGACTGCGCCGGCCATGACGGTATACCGGCGACCCCACCGGTCGGAAACCCAGCCCCAGAATGGGATGGAGAAGACGCCGAGGCCGGCCATGATCATCGTGGCGAGGAGAATGCTGTTTTTCTCCAGCAAGATCGCCGGACCGTAGGCCAGCAGGAATGTCGTGTAGATGTAGTAGTTAGCGTTCTCCGCGAACCGCATCATGACGACCTTGAGAATAATAAGCGGTCGCGTTTTGATGACTTTCACTACCGGGAGCTTCTCGATCTCGCCCTTGCGCTTGATCTCCTCGAAAACGGGGGATTCGGCGACCTTGCTGCGAATGTAGAACGAGATTGCGACGAGCACGATGGAAATCAGAAACGGAATTCTCCAGCCCCAGGCGACGAAGGCCTCGGGGGTGATGAGGCCCCCCATGATGAAGAATGCACCGTTGGCCAGCAGTGTGCCGACCGGAACGCCGATCTGCGGCCAGGAGCCGAAAAAACCACGACTCTTGGCAGGGGCGAATTCGGTGGCCATGAGAGCCGCACCGCCCCACTCGCCGCCAACTCCGATGCCCTGGACGATGCGCAGCAGCACCAACAGGATGGGTGCTGCGATGCCGATGGTGTTGTAAGTCGGAAGGATGCCGATGAGAAATGTGCCGATGCCCATGAGGCCGAGAGTGATCATGAGCATCTTTTTGCGGCCCAGCCGATCACCAAAGTGGGCGAAGATGATGCCGCCGATCGGGCGTGCGGCGAAGCCGATGGCGTAGGTGCTGAAAGACAACAGGATGCCCACAAACGGGCTGGCGTTGGGAAAGAACTGCACGTTCAGGATGATGGCGGCAGCGACACCGTACACGTAGAAGTCGTACCACTCAATACAGGTACCAAGGGTCGAAGAGACCAGCGCCCTGCGACGCATTTTCGGATCGACCGTGGGTGGAGTTGTGGGGGGTGCAGCTGTTGTGGCGGGGGCGCTCATACCGAGACTCCTTTGTCTGTGACCGTGTCGGCCTCCGGGTACGACCACGTCGGCGGCATCCGTAGACAGGAGTGTATACGTATCCACGACACAGATGCAATGTCTTGATCAACGCGATGTATACGTATACACTCGTCAACAAGTCGGGCTCGGTTGGGCCTCGGACCGGGCGCCTCAAGTGTCGCCCATCAACGTAGATGGAAGGTTTTCCCATGACCGTCGAAACGGCAACCAGTTCATTCGTCGCTTCACAACTGCTGAAGGCGCCGGCAGAGACAAGCACGAACCGCGGCAGTACTCCCGATGTACGTGCCACGGTGGAGAGCGTCATTAACGACGTTCGCACCCGGGGTGATGAGGCTGTGCGGGAGTACTCGAAGAAATTCGACAACTACGCGCCGGAATCATTCCTTCTCACAGCGGAGCAGTTGTCCGAGATTATGGCCCGCGTGCCTCAACAGGTTATTGACGACATCACCTTTGTTCAGGAGCAGGTGCGCTTCATGGGGCAGAAGCAGCTCGAGTCTCTGACGGACTTTGAAATCGAGACTATGCCCGGCGTGCTCCTGGGTCAGAAGAATGTGCCGATCCAGGCGGTCGGTGCCTACATTCCCGGTGGTAAGTATCCGCTGCTGGCCAGCGCTCATATGACCATCATCACCGCCAAGGTCGCCGGAGTCGCTCGCGTGGCCGCCTGCACTCCGCTGATAAAGGGTGAGATTCCGGATGCGACCGTGGTCGCCATGCATCTCGCCGGCGCCGATGAAATCTACCTCCTCGGCGGCATCCAGGCCATTGCGGCTATGGCCGTGGGCACGGAGACCATCAAGCCGGTCAACATGCTCGCCGGCCCGGGCAATGCGTTCGTCGCCGAAGCCAAGCGCCAGCTCTTTGGCGAAGTGGGCATCGACCTTTTTGCCGGACCCACGGAAGTTCTCATTGTCGCTGACGAGCACGCCGATGCATTCATCGTTGCAGTAGACCTCCTTTCCCAGGCAGAACACGGTCCGGATTCGCCGGCCGTACTGATCACGACCAGCGAGAAACTCGCACGAGAGGTCATCGAACACATCGACACCCTGCTGGTCGACATGCCTACTCGGGACTACGCAGCCGCGGCGTGGCAGGACTGGGGCGCCGTTCATGTCGTCCAAAACCTTGATGATGCCTACACCCTCGCCGACGAATACGCCTACGAGCACGTGCAGATTCTCACGGAAAATCCTCGCGAGGCGCTCGAGAAGATGAATTTCTACGGTGCACTTTTCCTGGGCGAGGGAACCTGCGTCTCGTACGGCGATAAGGTGATCGGAACCAACCATGTTCTGCCGACCCGTGGGGCCGCACGCTATACCGGCGGACTCTGGGTGGGAAAGTTCTTGCGTACCGTGACGTACCAGGAAGTCACGAACACCGAATCCAGCGCCTTTTTTGGTGAACTGTGCGGACGGGCAGCACGCGTGGAACGCTTCGAAGGCCACGCCCGCTCGGGAGACGTTCGTGCGGCAAAATACCGCGGCACGACGCTCCCGTGGTCGACTCACACCTTCGAGAAATAGCACGGACCCGATGGTCGACTTTCGTCTGGACGGGCACCGTGTGCTCGTGACCGGCGCCGGGCGCGGGCTCGGCAGGGCCATCGCCGATGGCCTTGCCGAGCAAGGTGCAATCGTCTACGGAACGAGTCGTGATGCGGCGACAAGTCAGCAGATAGGGGACCGGTATGGCACACCGGCGCTGTCCGTCGAGATGACCGACCCTGACTCGATTTCTGAGTTTGTCGCCGCATTGCAGTTGCATAGCGGTGGCATCGACATGCTGGTCAATAATGCCGGCGTAAATATCCCCAAACCCGCCATCGAGGTAACAAATCAGGATTGGGATACCGTTTTCGATACGAATCTCAAAGGCAGCTTCTTCCTGTCGACTGCAGTGGCCAGAAGCTGGCTGAGCAGCGGCACTACGGGGTCCATCGTCAACATTGCCTCCCAAACCGGCATCGTTGCGATTGAAGAACGGGCTTCATACGGCACGAGCAAGGCGGGACTCATTCACCTGACCAAGATTCTGGCTCTTGAATGGGCGGGAAACGGGATTCGGGTCAATGCCGTCGCACCGACATTCGTGCGCACGGAACTGACCGAATCCACCCTGAACCGGCCAGACTGGGCGGCCGAGCTTCTCGGCCGGATCCCGATCGGCAGATTCGGAGAGCCCGAGGACGTCGTCGGAGCCGTCGCATTCCTGCTCAGCGACGCCTCATCGCTTATCACCGGTCATACCATCGCGATCGATGGTGGCTACACCATCCGCTAGACACGATCCAGGCAGCCTCGGGCCACAACCCGGGGCCGCCCCCTCGGAAGGTTCACACATGACTGTCACAGCTAGCATTTCAACAACGGCCGTCGTCGGTTCGGGCTATATGGGAGGCGGCATCGCTCAGGTACTGGCCCTCGGGGGTCACCCGGTCAGACTGGCTGACATCGATGGGCAGACCGCAGAACGGGCGCGCATCCGTCTCATTAGGCAAGCCGAGGATTTTGAGGCCCGGGGCCTGATGCCCTTGGGAGCCGCAGACACCATCGGGAAGAACCTCTCCGCGGCCGGCTCCATTGAGGACGCCGTGGCTGGCGCGGACTACATCGCCGAGGCAGCGCCCGAGACTCTCACGGTCAAACTCGACACCCTGCAGCGGATATCGCAGAGTGCCAGAACTGACGCCATCATCGGCACCAACACTTCTGCGATTTCCATCGGCGAACTGGCCAGGGCCGTCGTCAACCCAGAGCGGTTTCTGGGCGTGCACTGGATGAACCCGGCACCCTTCATTCCTGGCGTCGAGCTGATACCCGGGCCCAGCACCGCTCCGGAGGCCATAGACGTCGCCGAAGCGCTCATCGTCAAATCGGGAAAGATACCCGCGCGCGTGGCAGACACACCGGGATTTGTCGCCAACAGGCTTCAATTCGCGCTCTATAAGGAGGCGATGCGCATCGTCGAAGAGGGCACCGCGACACCCGCACAGATTGACGCTGTCGTCAGCAACTCCTTCGGGTTTAGGCTGGCGCTCTTCGGCCCGTTCGCCATCGGCGATATGGCGGGCCTTGACGTGTATGAAGCGGCCTATGGAACCCTCGAGACGGCCTACGGAGATCGCTTTTCTCCTCCGGAATCGCTAACCAGAATAATCAAGAACGGCGATCTTGGCCTCAAATCTGGCCGCGGAATTCTGGACATCGATGCCGCCAAAACGGAGGCATTACTGGCATATCGCGACCATGCTTACGCCCGCCTGTCCCAGCTGCGCGCCGAGCTTGGGAAGGCCCCCGGACTCTAGATTCACTTGATGAGTGAGTCCTAATGGTCGTGGGCGATGGGGGATCCTTTGTGAGGTGTTTCAATAAAGCCCGTTGTGCCAGATTCGCGACCGGCGACGACGCGGGAGCAAACGCCGGGGTTGGTGTGGGCAGCGACTCGCCGGACTAGATGAAGATGAAGATGAAGAACATGACTATTGACGTAAGTAGCCCGCTTCGTGAACGCGGCTCACGCACGATCCGTTCGACGCGTTTACTGACGATCCGAAATCCGCGGCTATCGTCAGGTCGGCATGCTCATGGCCAGCGCCGCGCCCTAGGTGTTCTTCCCACGGTGGTTGTGTGCGTGGCGAGTTGTAAAAAGGTGAGGACCTCCTGTATCGATTGGGTTACCACACTCACTCGATGCCACGGAGGCCCTCATCTCTCAC
>NZ_SOHL01000001.1 GCF_004403985.1 Cryobacterium gelidum
AACGTGAGAGATGAGGGCCTCCGTGGCATCGAGTGAGTGTGGTAACCCAATCGATACAGGAGGTCCTCACCTTTTTACAACTCGCCACGCACACAACCACCGTGGGAAGAACACCTAGGCTGAGTGGATGAGTACAGTGCTGGTTCTGAACGGTCCGAACCTCGGGCGCCTCGGCAGTCGGGAGCCCGACGTCTATGGGGCGGCGAACCTGGACGACCTGCGCGCGGTGCTCGTCGCATCCGCTCGCGACGGGGTGAACATCGACCTGCGACAGACCGACGACGAGGCCGAGCTGATCCACTGGCTCTACCAAGCCGTCGATGAGCGGATGCCGGTGATCCTGAATCCGGCCGCGTTCACGCACTACAGCTACGCCCTGCGGGATGCCGCCGCCCTGGTGACCAAGGCCGGTCTGCCGCTGATCGAGGTGCACATCTCCAACCCGCATGCCCGCGAGACATTCCGCCACACGAGTGTCGTGAGCGCCATCGCGACCGGCGTCATCGCCGGCCTCGGATTCGACTCGTACCGGCTCGCGCTGGATTTCGTCACCCAGCCGTAATCGGCGTCTGCCCGAACGTGCCTTTGGAGCCTGAGGCTTCGGCACCTAGACTTGACACGGTGCCATTTGCACCCGCGCACCTTATCAATTGAACGGAACACCCCTCCCATGGCTTCTACCGCTGATATCAGAAACGGCGTCGTACTCAACATGGATGGCCAGCTCTGGGCCGTCGTCGAGTTTCAGCACGTCAAGCCGGGCAAGGGTGGCGCCTTCGTTCGCACCAAGATGAAGAACGTCGTCTCCGGCAAAACCGTTGACCGGACGTTCAACGCCGGCGCCAAGATCGAGACCGAAAACGTCGATCGCCGCGACTTCCAGTACCTCTACAACGATGGCGACGCTTACGTCTTCATGGACGTCGCCGACTATGACCAGATCACCGTGTCCGCCGCCGTCGTCGGCGATGCAAGCAACTTCATGCTCGAAAACCAGGCCGTGACCGTGGCACTGCACAACGGCAACCCGCTGTATGTCGAGCTGCCCGCATCCGTGACCCTCGAAATCACCTATACCGAGCCGGGCCTGCAGGGCGACCGCTCCACCGGCGGCACCAAGCCGGCCACAGTGGAGACCGGCTTCCAGATTCAGGTTCCGCTGTTCCTGGAGCAGGGCACCAAGGTCAAGGTCGACACCCGGACCGGCGACTACCTGGGTCGCGTCAACGAATGAGCGCACGTACCAAGGCCCGCAAGCGCGCCATCGACATTCTGTATGCCGCCGATGTGCGTCAGATCAGCATTGCCCAGTCGCTCGCGACCGAGGCGGAACGCGCCGCGAGCGAGCCTGCACGCCTGGTCTCCTGGCTGTATGCCCGCGAACTCGTCGACGGGGTCGTGGATCACCGCGAAGAGATCGACGAACTGATCGAGACCTACTCGCAGGGCTGGTCGCTCGCTCGCATGCCCAATATCGATCGTGCCATTCTGCGCATCGGCATCTGGGAGATTCTCTACAACGATGCGGTTCCGCACGCCGTGGCGATCGATGAAGCCGTTGAAGCCGCAAAAATTCTGTCCACGGATGACTCGGCCGGCTTCGTCAACGGACTGCTCGGCAAGATCGCCCAAACCGCTCCGTCAGCCTGATCCTCGGCCGGCCTGACGCCGCGACAGGCTCGGACCGGGCCGAGATCGTCTCGCCGCATCGTCGGACCGGGCCGAGATCGTCTCGCCGCATCGTCGGACCGGGCCGAGATCGTCTCGCCGCATCGAAGGGTACGCACATGGACAGCACCGGACCAGACGCTCCCCGCGACCAGCCACCCGCGCCGCTGCAGCCCAACCCGTACGCATCGTCACCGCCGATGGGCGGGGCGACTTCGCCATTTGTGACGGCGCCGAAGACCAACACCCTGGCCATCGTGTCGTTCGTGTCGTCGTTCTTCCTTGGGCTCGTCGCCATTATCACGGGGCACATGGCGCTCGGGCAGATTCGCGCGCGCGGCGAACTGGGACGGGGTTTCGCCCTCGCCGGCCTCATCATCGGGTACATCGGCACGGCCGTGGTCGCCATCCTCGTCGTGTTTGCGATCATCTTCGCATCCGCTATCGGTGCTGTCGTTGTCGCCGTGGGTTCCAACTCGGGCTCGTCCGACGCGCCGACCTCGTCGCCTGCTCCGGAAGCGACCGAGCCGCTGCCGACCGATCCGCTGCCGACCGCGCCGCTGCCGACCGGTCAGCTGGGCGCCGCCAACTTTGATGACGGCTATCTCCAATTCGGTACCGGCGCAGTCATCGTTGACGAATACATCGACCCGATGTGCCCGTTCTGCGCCCAGTTCGAAGAGGCCAACGGAGAACTGCTGATCGCGGGCGTGGAAAGCGGCGTCATCACCCTCCGGGTGCACTCACTCACTTTTCTCGACCGCCTGTCCCAGGGCACCAGCTACTCCAGCCGAGCATCCGCGGCGCTGACCTGCCAGGCCACGCTGAACCCGGAGAGTACCCTCGACTATCTGTCAGCGTTGTTCGCCAACCAGCCGCTCGAGGCAACTTCCGGGCTCAGCGACGCCGAACTGGTGGACTTGGCCCCGGGGAACGTGAGCATCACCGAGTGTGTCGAGACGGGGGAATACCTGGTCTGGTCTCAGCAGAACACCGCGGCGGCGCTGGCCGGTCCAATCGATGGCGCCGAGATCCAAGCCGTTTCCGGCACGCCGACCGTGCTCGTCGACGGGCGACAGTACCTGGGCAGCATCACCGATACCGCGGAATTCTCCGCTTTCGTCGCCACCGCGTTCTAACGCACGGCACAGGTCACGATTCGGTAACGTCGTTTCCGAAGAGTGTAATCCCGGGCCACTGTTTGAGTGGCATCCTGAAACACGAACGGGCCCTGCAAAGGATTGCCAACAATGTCGGCGGAACGCGGGCGGCCGGCACGCCCGGCCACACGGCATCCGCTGCCAACGTCAAAGCGCGCCTGCTGACGGCCGGCTACCAGGTGCCGGAGCAACCCTTCGAGTTCGAGTTCGAGTTCGAGTTCGAGTTCGAGTTCGAGTTCGAGTTCTATCAGGAGGTGACCCCTCCCACTTTGAGCCAGGTGTCGCCCGCGCCGCAGAACTACGAGACGGCCACTTTCACCTACTCGGGCAGCGGCGATATTGTCGGCGGCCTCGTCGCTGCGACGAACACCGTGGTTCCGGCCACACCGGCACCGAGCTCGGCGTCCGGATGTGCCGCGACCGACTTTCTACCACCCTCGGCCACCGAGCCCCAGGTAGCGCTCATCCCGCGCGGCACGTGCACATTCGCCATCAAAACGGCAAACGTGATCGCTGCGGGCTATGACGCCGTGATCATCTTCGATGAGGGCATCCCGGCCGCACCGAACTGGTTGAGGGAACGCTCGGTGCCCCGGTATCCGTGCCCGTCGTGGGATTGAGCTATGCTGACGGCGCCGCGCTCTACGCGTCGGCCCTGGCAGGGCCGACGACCGTTGCGGTGAGTACGGATGTCGTCGCCGAGACGCGTACGACCGTGAACATCATCGCCGACACCCGCACAGGCCATAAGGACAAGGTGATCGTGGTCGGGGCGCACCTCGATTCGGTGCTCGCGGGGCCGAGGATCAATGACAACGGCAGCGGGACCGCCACGATTCTCGAGACCGCAATTCAGATGAAGAAGCTCAAGATCCAGCCGCGGCAGCAGGTGCGGTTCGCGTTCTGGGGCGCCGAGGAACTCGGGCTTCTCGGGTCCGAGAACTAGGTGGCGACCGCGAGTGACGTCGATCTCGCCAAAATCTGCGCCAACCTGAACTTCGACATGCTCGCCTCGCCGAACTATGTGCGCTTCGTCTACGACGGTGACGCCTCGCCGACCCGAGTGCCACGGCGGGCCCTCCCGGTTCAGCCCGGTCGCAGTGTCGTGGCGACCGGGCTGCACGAGAGCGCGATTTACCCACTCGGGTCAGTGCTGGCTCCGTCCAGTCCTGGCCCGTTCACCGGTGGCGCACGATCGACTAGGCTAGAAGAACATCAGACATCCTTTAAGATCCGTCCTGTGAGACGGGGAAGGAGGTCGGCATTTGGCGCACACTGTGCTCACTCAGGCTGACATCACCCGCGCGTTGACTCGAATCTCCCACGAGATCCTGGAGTCCAACCGGGGCCCGGACAACCTCGTAATTCTCGGCATCCCCACCCGCGGCGTTATTCTCGCCCGCCGCATCGCCGATATCATCCAGCGCATTGAACCGGCAGCAACAATGCTGCGAGTCGGATCGCTCGACGTCACGCTCTATCGCGACGATCTCGCCCACGGCCGCACCCGCACCCCCTCCCGCACCGAAGTGCCCGGAAGTATCGACGGCGCAACGGTCGTGCTCGTTGACGATGTGCTGTACTCGGGCCGCACCATCCGCAGCGCCCTCGACGCTCTCGGCGACCACGGCCGCCCCACAATTGTGCGCTTGGCGGTGCTCGTCGATCGCGGGCACCGCGAGCTGCCGATTCGCGCCGATTTCGTCGGCCGCAACCTGCCGACGGCGACCGACGAGCGCATCAACGTGCACCTCGTGGAGAGCGACGGAGACGAATTCGTCTCGATCGACGGCGGGAGCAACCGATGAGGCATCTGCTTTCCACTAAGGACCTCAGCCGCGACGAGGCGATCAACCTGCTCGACATCGCCGAAGACATGGCGGATGTCGCCGAGCGCGAGGTGAAAAAACTTCCGACCCTGCGCGGCAAGACCGTGGTCAACCTGTTCTTCGAGGACTCCACTCGGACCCGCATCTCGTTCGAGGCCGCGGCGAAGCGACTCAGCGCCGACGTGATCAATTTCAGCGCCAAGGGTTCCAGCGTGTCGAAGGGCGAAAGCCTGAAAGATACCGCGCAGACCCTGGCCGCGATCGGCGCCGATGGCGTCGTCATCCGTCATCCAGCCTCCGGCGCCCCGGCGGTGCTCGCCGCGAGCGGGTGGATCGATGCTGGCATCATCAACGCCGGCGACGGCACCCACGAGCATCCCACCCAGGCGCTGCTGGATGCCTTCACCATCCGCCGCCGCATTCACGGCCAGGCCTCACGCGGCACGGGCCTCGACGGGGTCAGCGTCACCATCGTGGGCGACGTGCTGCACTCCAGGGTCGCCCGCTCCAACCTCTGGCTGCTCACCACCCTCGGCGCCGATGTCACCTTCGTCGCCCCGCCCACCCTGTTACCGAGTGACACCTCGCTCTGGCCGGCCAGATTCAGCTTCGACCTCGATGACGCGATCGATGCCGGTCCCGACGTGGTCATGATGCTGCGCATCCAGACCGAACGGATGCATGCCGCATTTTTTCCGAGCAGCCGCGAGTATTCCCGGGTCTGGGGCCTCGACGACGCGCGATTTCGTCGGCTCGGTCCAGCTAGCATTGTTATGCACCCCGGCCCGATGAATCGTGGCCTGGAGATCTCTTCGGCGGCGGCCGACTCCGCTAATTCGACCGTGCTCGAACAGGTCACGAACGGCGTCTCCGTGCGGATGGCCGCGCTCTACCTGCTCTTGTCCGGTGACCGGAAGGAATCAAAGAATGTCGATTGACGGATTGCAGCAACACGAACTGCAGGAACGCTGGCTCATTCGCGGGGCGACCCTGCCGGACGGCACGAGCACCGACATCCGTCTCGATGGCCGGGGTATCACCGAGCTGGGCATCGGCTTGTCGCAAAGCGGTGCCAGCGTCATCGACGCCGAGGGACTCATCGCGCTGCCCGGCCTCGTGGACCTGCACGCGCACCTGCGCGAACCGGGCTACGAGCACAGTGAAACGGTGCTGAGCGGCAGCCGCGCTGCGGCGCGCGGCGGCTTCACGAGTGTGTTCGCCATGGCCAACACCCTGCCAGCGCAGGACACCGCCGGGGTGGTCGAGCAGGTGCTCGCCCTCGGCGAGAGTGCCGGGTATGTGGACGTGCAGCCGATCGGCGCCGTCACCGTGGGCCTGGCCGGCAAACAACTCGCCGAGCTGGGGGCGATGGCGTCGAGCAAAGCTCGCGTGCGGGTGTTCTCGGACGACGGGTTCTGCGTATCGGACCCGCTCCTCATGCGCCGCGCGCTTGAATATGTCAAGGCCTTCGACGGCGTCATCGCGCAGCATTCGCAGGAACCGCGCCTGACCGAGAACGCCCAGATGAACGAGGGCGCCCTCTCCGGCGAACTCGGCCTCGTCGGCTGGCCGGCCGTCGCCGAAGAATCCATCATCGCTCGTGACGTGCTGCTGGCGGAACATGTTGGGTCACGACTGCACGTCTGCCACGTCTCCACGGCCGGCTCGGTCGACGTGATCCGCTGGGCCAAGGCCCGCGGCATCAACGTGACCGCCGAGGTCACCCCGCATCACTTGCTGCTGACCGAAGACCTCGTGCGGGGCTACGACGCCCGCTTCAAGGTGAACCCGCCGTTGCGCAGCCGGGAAGACGTGCAGGCGCTGCGAGCCGGACTCGCCGACGGCACGATCGACATCGTCGCGACCGACCACGCCCCGCACCCCGTTGAAAGCAAGGACTGCGAGTGGGATGCCGCCGCCAACGGTATGGTCGGGTTGGAGTCGGCCCTGTCGGTCGTGCACGCGGCGGTCGTGGCGACCGGGCTGCTGGACTGGGCCGATATCGAACGCGTGCTCTCGCGCACCCCGGCCCGCATCGGCCGCCTGGTCGGCCAGGGCAATCCGATCGCGGTCGGATCTCCCGCCGAACTGACCCTGTATGACCCCGCAGCAACCCGCGTGTTCGGCCGCGAGGATCTCGCCGGGACGAGCACGAATTCACCATACCTGTCGATGACGTTGCCGGGTGAGGTGCGGGCGACCTTCCACCGGGGCTACCCGACCGTGCTCGATGGCGTGGTGCGCAGCAGCCTCGAGATAGCCGACCAGGCGAGCGGAGTCGTCGTTCATGGATAGGACCATTCCCGCTGTCATCACAGCGCTCGTTCTGCTCGGCGTTCTGATTCTCATGTGGCGAAGCTGGCGAAAGCGCAGCCGACGGGATGCCGGGCTCACCGCCGGTTACCCGATGCCGAGCACCGAGGGAGTCGCCCTCGCCGGGGCCGAGGCCTACTACGTGGCGACCACGCCGCGCGATGCCCCGCTCGAACGCCTCGCCATCCGCGGCCTCGGCTTTCGCGCCCGTGCCGCCCTCACGGTGACCGGGGCCGGCGTGACACTCGATCTGGACGGCAACGAGCCGGTCTTCGTTCCGGCCGCCGCCATCGACGCCGTCGGTGCCGCCCAGGTTGCCATCGACCGGGCGGTCGAAACCGACGGACTCGTGCGCCTGTCCTGGCGTTTGTACTCGCCCCAGAACGCCGAGATCACCCACGACCGACGCGCCGTCGACAGTTTCTTCCGCATCATCGACCCCCGTGATCGCGCTCGCCTCGTCGACACGATCCGAACCATTTCAGCCACTGCTGCCGGACCGGCTACCGGCCCGGCAGCCGCCCCGGCCAAACAAGACGAAAGTGAGGCCTGACGTGCCCGACTCGACCGCACCAGACCAGGCACCGGCATCCGCTGACCTGAATTCCACCGTCTCGGGCAGGGCCGTTCCCGGCCCGGCCGTGCTCGTACTCGAAGACGGCCGCCGCTTCGTCGGCCGCAGCTACGGCAGTACCGGCCAGACGCTGGGTGAGGTCGTCTTCGCCACCGGCATGACCGGCTATCAAGAGACCCTGACCGACCCGTCGTACGCCGGCCAGATCGTGCTCATGACAGCGCCGCACGTGGGCAACACCGGCATGAACGACGACGACATGGAGTCCCGCCAGATCTGGGTCGCCGGCTTCATCGTGCGGGAACCCGCACGCCTCGCCTCAAACTTTCGGGCCACTCGCACCCTCGACGACGACCTCGAAGCACAGGGCATTGTCGGGATCAGCGGCATCGACACCCGGGCGGTCACCCGCCATATCCGCTCCCTGGGCGCGATGAAAAGCGGCATCTTCTCCGGCGAGTTGTTCGGCTTGTCCGACAGCGAGCAGCTCGAACGCGTGCTCTCCGGCGCGGCCATGCGCGGACGCAACCTCTCACTCGAAGTCTCGACGGTCGAACCCTTCTCGATTCCCGCCCAGGGCGAACGCATTGGTTCGGTCGCGGTCCTCGACCTCGGGGTGAAGACCAGCACGCTCAACTACCTCGCAGAACGTGGCTTCGAAGTGCTTGTGCTGCCGCAGTCGGTCACCGCCGAGCATGTACTCTCGCTCAAGCCCTCCGCTCTGTTCTTCTCGAACGGACCAGGCGATCCGGCCGCCTCCGACGCGCACGTCACCCTGCTGCAGGAGGTGCTCCGTGCGGGCATTCCCTACTTCGGCATCTGCTTCGGCAACCAGTTACTCGGCCGTGCACTCGGTTTTCGCACCTACAAACTGCCGTTCGGGCACCGCGGCATCAACCAGCCGGTACTCGACAAAAGCACCGGCCGGATCGAGATCACCTCGCAAAACCACGGTTTCGCCGTCGACATGCCCATCGAAGGCATCCATGAGTCGCGCGCCGGGTTCGGCCGGGTCGAAGTGAGTCACTACAGCCTCAACGACCAGGTGGTTGAAGGAATCCGGTGCCTCGACATCAACGCGTCCTCGGTGCAATACCACCCGGAGGCAGCCTCCGGCCCGCACGACGCCAACCACCTTTTCGATCGATTCAGAGACGTCGTGCTGGCTTCGCAGTCAGCCGTTGCAGGAGAAACCAAATAATGCCCAAGCGCGACGATATCAACAGCGTTCTTGTCATCGGCAGCGGTCCGATCGTCATCGGCCAGGCCTGCGAGTTCGACTACTCCGGCACCCAGGCCTGCCGCGTGTTACGCGAAGAAGGCGTTCGCGTCATCCTGGTCAACTCCAACCCTGCCACCATCATGACCGACCCCGACTTCGCCGATGCGACCTATATCGAACCGATTACGGCGGAAATTCTTGAGACCATCATCGCCAAGGAACGACCGGATGCGATTCTGCCGACTCTGGGTGGGCAGACCGCCCTCAACGCGGCCATCCAGCTGCACGAGCGCGGAATTCTAAAGAAATATGACGTGGAACTGATCGGTGCGAGTTTCGACGCCATCAACAAGGGCGAAGACCGCATGATCTTCAAGCAGCTCGTCCTCGACGCGGGCGCGGACGTGGCCCGTTCGTTCATTGCCCGCACCGTCGACGAAGCCGTCGGCTACGCCGACGATCTCGGCTATCCGCTCGTCGTGCGCCCCTCGTTCACCATGGGCGGCCTCGGCTCCGGCTTCGCCTACACCGAGGTGGAACTGCGCCGCATCGTCACCGACGGCCTGCACCACAGCCCGACCACCGAGGTGCTGCTCGAAGAATCCATCCTCGGGTGGAAAGAGTACGAACTCGAGATGATGCGCGACACGGCCGACAACACGGTCGTGGTCTGTTCGATCGAAAACGTCGACCCGGTCGGCGTGCACACCGGCGACTCCATCACCGTTGCCCCGGCACTGACCCTGACCGACCGTGAGTTTCAGCACCTGCGCGACATCTCGATCGACATCATCCGCGCCGTCGGCGTCGACACCGGCGGCTGCAACATCCAGTTCGCGATCAACCCGGTCGACGGCCGCGTCATCGTGATCGAGATGAATCCGCGCGTGTCGCGTTCCTCAGCACTGGCCAGCAAGGCGACCGGCTTTCCGATCGCCAAGATCGCCGCAAAACTGAGCCTCGGTTACCGCCTCGACGAGATTCCCAATGACATCACCGGTGTCACCCCGGCGAGCTTCGAACCCACTCTCGACTACGTTGTGGTCAAGGTGCCCCGCTTCGCGTTTGAGAAGTTCCCGGCCGCCGACCAGCGCCTGACCACCACCATGAAATCGGTCGGTGAAGCCATGGCCATCGGCCGCAGTTACGCCTCCGCCCTGCAGAAAGCCCTCCGGTCGCTCGAGAAGCGCGGGTCGAGCTTTCACTGGGGCGACGAGACCCGCACGGTCGATGAACTGCTCACCATCGCCGAAATTCCCACCGACGGCCGCATCGTCACCGTGCAACAGGCCCTCCGCCGCGGTGCGACGATCGAGCAGGTGCACGCTGCCACCAAGATCGATCCGTGGTTCATCGACCAGATCGTGCTCATCAACGAGATCGCCGACCAAGTGGCCGCGGCCGACCGACTCGACCGCGACATCATGATCCTCGCCAAGGACCACGGCTTCTCGGACGCCCAGATTGGCGAGTTGCGCGGCTTCGGCGAAGCGGATGTTCGCACCGTGCGCCACATTCTCGGCGTGCGCCCCGTGTTCAAGACCGTCGACACCTGCGCGGGGGAGTTTCCCGCCCTCACGCCGTACCACTACTCCAGCTACGACGCCGAGACCGAGGTCATCGCCAGCGACCGCCGCAAGGTCGTCATTCTCGGCTCCGGACCCAACCGCATCGGGCAGGGCGTCGAATTCGACTATTCCTGCGTGCATGCCTCCTTCGCACTGTCGGAGGCCGGCTACGAGACCATCATGATCAACTGCAACCCGGAGACGGTCTCCACCGACTACGACACCAGCGACCGGCTGTACTTTGAACCGCTCACCCTCGAAGACGTGCTCGAGGTCATCTATGCCGAAAGCCAAAGCGGCGAACTCGTCGGCGTGGTCGTGCAGCTCGGCGGCCAAACCGCGCTGAGCCTCGCCCGCGGCCTTGAAGCGGCCGGCATTCCCATTCTCGGTACCACCCCCGACGCGATCGACCTCGCCGAGGAACGGGGACTGTTCTCGAAGATTCTGGGCGACGCCGGCCTCCTCGCCCCCCGCAACGGAACGGCGATCGACTTCGCCGGAGCCGTCGTGGTGGCCGAAGAAATCGGTTACCCGGTGCTCGTGCGCCCGAGCTACGTGCTTGGCGGCCGCGGCATGGAGATCGTCTACGATTCCCCGTCGCTCGCCGATTACTTCACGCGCATGGCCGGGCAGGGAATCATCGGCGCGGGGCATCCGCTGCTGGTCGACCGTTTTCTCGACGACGCGATTGAGATCGACGTCGACGCCATCTACGACGGTCACGAGCTCTACATTGGCGGTGTCATGGAGCACATCGAAGAGGCCGGCATCCACTCCGGCGACTCGAGCTGCACCCTGCCGCCGGTCACCCTCGGCCGCGCCGAGATCGACCGGGTGCGCGAAGCCACGCTCGGCATCGCCCGCGGCATCGGCGTGAAGGGCCTGCTCAACGTGCAATTCGCCATCGGCGCCGGTGTGCTCTACGTGCTCGAGGCCAACCCGCGCGCCTCGCGCACGGTTCCGTTCGTCGCCAAAGCGCTCGGCATCACCCTGGCCAAGGCCGCCGCGCTGATCATGGTCGGTACGACCATCGCCGAGCTCAAGGCCGAGGGCAAGCTTCCGCTGATCGACGGCTCTCGCGTACCGATCGAATCGCCGGTCGCGGTGAAGGAAGCCGTGCTGCCGTTCAACCGGTTCCGCACCCCGGAAGGCCTCGCCGTCGACTCGATCCTAGGCCCGGAAATGCGCTCCACTGGCGAGGTCATGGGCATCGACCGCGACTTTCCGCGGGCCTTCGCCAAGAGCCAGCTCGCCGCCTACGGCGGAATTCCGCTGTCCGGCACCGTCTTCGTGTCGGTCTCTGACCGCGACAAGCGTGCGATCATCCTGCCCATGCTGCGATTGCAGCAGCTCGGCTACGAGATCGCCGCGACCATCGGTACCGCCGAGGTGCTGCAACGCAACGGCATTCGCGCTCGCGTCGTGACCAAGTTCAGTGAGAAGACGGGCGAGCACGACGTCTCCATCGTCGAGCTCATTCGCCGCGAAGAAATCCAGATTGTCATCAACACCCCCGGCGGCAGCACGGCCAGGGCCGACGGCTACGAGATTCGCGCGGCCGCCGTCGCCGGTGACCTGCCCCTGTTCACCACGATTGCCGAGCTCAGCGCCGCGGTCGCCTCAATCGACTCGATCCGTGACGGGTTCGAGGTGACCTCGCTCCAGGAGTACGCCACCGCGCGAACGGCCCTGCTGTGACGGTGTCGGCCGAGCCGGCCGCGACCGGGACGGCCGTCTCCTTTGGTGAGCGACTCTCCGGCGTGTTCGCCGAGCATGGCCAGTTATGCGTGGGCATCGACCCGCATTCCTGGCTGCTGCGCGACTGGAACCTGCCCGATACAGCGAACGGCGCCGAATCGTTCGGCCGTGCGGTCGTCGCCGCTGCGGCCGGCCGGGTCGGCCTGGTCAAACCGCAGGTCGCCTTCTACGAACGCTTCGGCTCGGCCGGTTTCGCCGCCCTGGAACGGGTGCTGACCGACGCCCGGCAGGCTGGCCTGCTCGTGATCGGCGACGCCAAACGCGGCGACCTCGGCACGAGCGCCCTGGCGTATGCAGAGGCCTGGCTCTCACCCGGTTCCCCGCTCGAAGTGGATGCCCTCACCCTGGCCGCCTACATGGGTGTCGGTTCGCTCGAGTCACCGATCACCCTCGCGGCAGCAACCGGCAAGGGTGTCTTCCTGCTCGCCGCCACCTCCAACCCCGAGGCCGCGCACATCCAGCGCGCAATCGTGGCCGAGGGACCGTACGCGGGTTCGAGCGTCGCCCGCGCCATTCTTGATGATGTCGGCGAGCGCAACGCACGGGCCAGCGGAGTCCTCGAGGGGGCAGTATCCGCTCGGGTAGCGACCGGTCTCGGGTCGATCGGCGTCGTGCTCGGAGCCACCCTCGACCTGGCCGCCTTCGGTATTGACGTGCATCAGGCGCCGACCGAATGTCGAACACCGGTGCTGGCACCGGGCTTCGGACACCAAGGTGGGAATATTATGGATCTGATCTCGATATATGGTGAATACGCCGACGGGGTTATCGTGAGTGAATCGCGCAGTGTGCTCTCGGCCGGACCCCGCCGGATCGAAGAAGCCATTGAGCGCCGAGTAGCCGAAGTAGGTGCCGTTCGTGGCTGAAAACCGCCCCACCCCGCCCGAAGTCGACCGGGTGGCTGCGTCGCGCGCCGCCGTCGCGGCACGCCGCGCCCGCGCCAAGGTCAAAGCCGAGGTCGCTTCCGGCGAACGTACCGCCCTCGAGGTGCTCGCAACAGCGATACACGACCCGATCGGGGTCGAGGGCCGGTTGCGGGTGACCGAGTTGCTCGTGAGTATTCCGGCCATCGGCGTGACCAAAATGCGGCGCATCATTCACCGCCTGGAGATTTCGCCGTCGAAACGCCTCGGCGGACTCGGCCGACACCAGCGTGACCGGCTGCGGGACTTCCTCTCCGAACGACCTGCCCTGCGGCACAGCACTGCCGACTCCAAACTCATCGTCCTGGCCGGCCCCACCGCGGTCGGCAAGGGCACCGTTGCCGGCTACATTCGCAAGAATTACCCCGACGTGCTGCTCTCCGTCTCGGCGACGACGCGGGCGCCGCGCCCCGGCGAAACCGAAGGGGTCAGCTACTACTTTGTCTCCGACGACGAATTCGACCGCATGATTGCGGCCGACGAACTGCTCGAATGGGCCACAGTGCACAACGCCTACCGCTACGGCACTCCCCGCGGCCCGGTCGATGCCGCCATCACCGCCGGCAACAGCGTGCTGCTCGAGATCGATCTGCAGGGCGCTCGCGCCGTGCGCCGCGCCATGCCGGAAGCCCGCCTGGTGTTTCTACTGCCGCCGAGCTGGGACGAACTGGTGCGCCGTCTGATCGGCCGGGGCACCGAAGACGCGGCGGAACAGGCCCGCCGTCTGGAGACCGCGAAGCTGGAATTGGCCGCCCAGGGGGAGTTCGATTACCGCGTGATCAACCACGATGTCGCCGACGCCGCCCGCGAGGTCGTAGACTTGATGGAGATCCGCGCTGCATCCAGCATGCCGTAGCGCCCGCATCTGCTGATTCGCGCGTCTCAGGGCGCGTATCCACCTCGCATGTACCGTTCAACAACAGATTCGCACGCCGCCTCAGGCCGTGCTCTATTAGGAGTGTGACACCAATGGCGAACAAGCCCACTGGCATCATTGACCCGCCCATCGACGACCTGCTCTCCAAGGTCGACTCGAAGTATGCCCTCGTGATTTTCGCGTCCAAGCGGGCGCGTCAGATCAACGACTACTACGCCGACCTGCACGAAGGCAGCCTGTTCGACAACGTCGGACCGCTCGTCGACTCGACCGTCGAAGATAAGCCGCTCTCGGTAGCCCTGCGCGAGATCAACGACGACAAGCTCGTCTCCCGCCCCATCGTCGAGGGTTAAAGCTCCAAGCTCAAAGCGCGCAGGATGAAGACACCTCGCACGATCATCGTCGGTATCACCGGCGGCATCGCCGCATACAAGGCCGTCAACATCGTGCGCGCTTTCGTGTTGAACGGCGACTCGGTGCACGTGATTGCTACCCCGGCCGCGCTGCGCTTCGTTGGCAAGCCGACCCTGGAGGCGATCTCCCGCAACCCGGTGCACACCGATCTCTATGAGGGCGTCGCCGAGGTGCGCCATGTCGCCATCGGCCAGGGTGCCGACCTCATCGTCGTCGCTCCCGCGACGGCCAACAGCATCGCCAAAATCGCCGCCGGCCTCGCCGACGACCTGCTCGGCAACACCATTCTGGCCAGCACCGCACCGCTCGTGATCGCCCCGGCCATGCACACCGAAATGTGGAACAATCCCGCGACCGTCGCGAACGTCGCCGTGCTGCGATCTCGTGGTATCACCATTGTCGGCCCCGGCGTCGGCCGCCTCACCGGCACCGACTCCGGAGCAGGCCGCATGGAAGAGCCGGAGACCATCGTCGCGGTCGCCCTCGCCGTGCTCGACCGGGTGGCCTCGGCCGGGGAACAGTCAAGGGAGGCCGTGGCATCCGCTGGTCAGGATCTGACCGGTCGCCGGGTACTGATCAGCGCCGGTGGCACCCGCGAACCACTCGACCCGGTGCGGTTTCTGGGCAATCGATCCAGCGGCAAACAGGGCGTCGCACTGGTCCAGGCGGCCCTGGCGCGGGGTGCGTCGGTCACGCTCATCGCGGCCAATCTGGAGGTCGCCGTTCCAACCAGCGTGACGACCATCCTGGTCAGCAGCGCCGTGGAGATGCACGAGGCCATGACGCTGGCCGCAGACTCGGCCGAGGTCGTCATCATGGCCGCCGCGGTCGCCGATTACCGACCGAAGACGGTCCAGCTCGGCAAGATCAAGAAAGCAGATGCGGGGGACACCCTCACCCTGGAACTGGTCAAGAACCCCGACATCCTGGCCGGGCTCGCAGCGTCCCGCAAACCGGGCCAGCTGATCATCGGCTTCGCCGCAGAAACCGAAACGGATGCCGACCGGTTGCTCGCACTCGGCCGTGACAAAATCTCCCGTAAGGGCTGCGACTTCCTGGTCGTGAACCGGGTCGGGCACACGTCCGGAGCGACCGAGGGATTTGGCACCGAACGTAACACGGTGACGGTGCTCGATCGCCACGGAGTTATAGTAAACGAGGCCTCCGGAAGCAAAATGTCGGTGGCCAACTGCATACTTGACCTGATCCGCTAGCCTCCGCTGCGACAGGCACTCCGCGGTACTCACCGACCTGTTCGGTAACGACGTCAACTTCTACGTTCTCAACCAGTACGTTTTCAACTTCTACAGAGACGGGCCAGATGAGCGATCTTCGCCTCTTCACCTCGGAATCAGTCACCGAAGGTCACCCCGACAAGATCTGCGACCAGATCTCCGACAGCATCCTCGACGCCCTTCTCGCCGACGACCCGCACAGCCGGGTCGCCGTCGAGACGCTCGTTACCACGGGGCTCGTCCACGTGGCCGGGGAGGTCTCCACCGAGGCCTATGTCGAAATTCCGTCGATCGTGCGCAAGTGCATCACCGATATCGGCTACGACTCCTCGGACGTCTGGTTCGACGGCCGATCGTGCGGCGTCGAAATCTCCATCGGGGGGCAGTCACCCGATATCGCCCAGGGCGTCGACAACGCCTTTGAGACGCGCGAACAGTCCAGCCTCGATGACTTCGACCGGCAGGGCGCCGGCGATCAGGGCATCATGTTCGGCTATGCCACCCGCGAAACCCCCGAACTCATGCCGATCCCGATCTGGATTGCCCACCGGTTGGCCGAACGTCTCGCCTTCGTACGCAAGAGCGGCGAGCTCGACTACCTGCGGCCCGACGGCAAAACTCAGGTCACCATCGGCTATGACGGAATCATTCCGCGCACCGTCGAGACCGTCGTGGTGTCAACCCAGCACGCGCCCTCCGTCTCCACAGAGCAGTTGCGCCTCGAGGTCGAAGAGCTCGTGATTCGTCCGGTGCTCGACCGGATCGACCTCGATTCCTCCCTGCTCACGACGCTGATCAACCCCACGGGGCGCTTTGAAATCGGCGGCCCGCAGGGCGATGCCGGCCTCACCGGTCGCAAGATCATCATCGACACCTACGGCGGGTCCAGCCGTCACGGCGGCGGTGCGTTCAGCGGCAAGGACCCGTCCAAGGTCGACCGTTCCGCCGCCTATGCCATGCGCTGGGTCGCCAAGAACGCCGTCGCTGCCGGCCTGGCCGAACGCCTCGAGGTGCAGGTCGCCTACGCGATCGGCAAGGCGTCTCCGGTCGGCCTGTACGTCGAAACCTTCGGAACCGGTGTGCTGCCCGACAAGGAGATCACCGCGGCCATCCGCGCCGTGTTCGACCTGCGTCCGGCCGCCATCATCCACTCGCTCGACCTGCTGCGTCCCATCTACGCGCAGACAGCGACGTACGGTCACTTCGGCCGGGAACTGCCCGACTTCACCTGGGAGCGCCTCGACAAGGTCGACGACCTGCGCAGCGCCGCCGGCCTCTGAACTGCGCCCTGAATTCGACGACGCAGTTATGACGCACGCTGGCCTCGTCGCACGGGTGCTGATCGATTCGCCCCTGCCGCAACTCGACCATCTGTTCGACTACGGCGTACCCGCCGAACTGGTGGGTGAGGTTGCGGAGGGCATGCGCGTCAAGGTGCCGTTTCGCTCCGGTGGGCGCGTCGTCGACGCGTATGTGATCGAGTTGTTCGATCCGCGAGCAGCGCGGTCTGAATCCGCCCGTGAAACGGATGCCGCCTTCCACGGCGCACTGAGTCCGCTCGATTCCGTGGTGTCGACGGCCGTTGTGCTCACGCCAGCCGTGTGGACACTGGCCCGCCGACTGGCGGATCGCGCCGCCGGGAACGCGAGCGACATCATCCGACTCGCGGTGCCGCCGCGGCAGGTGCGCGTGGAAAAGGCTTGGTTGGCCGCGCAGGCCGTCAAATCTGCGCCCGGCGGCCGGACCGAGCCGAGCACGCCCGGGGCCCCGACGGTCGAGATCGACGCCCCGACACCGTCACCCGCCGCGATCGCCTTGGCAACACCCGCTTTTGTCGGCTATCCGACCGGTCGCCTCGACAGCGCCATCATGGATCATCACCGGGTCGCCGTCGCGGCCATCCCCGAACTCGTGCAGCTCGATGACGGCAGCACCATCGGCCGCTGGGCGCAGACGCTGGCCGAGCTCGCCGTCGCCACGCTCGAAACCGGGCAGAGCGCCATCCTCTGCGTACCGGATTTTCGCGACCAGGACCAGGTGCAGGCCGCCCTGGCCCAACTCGCCCCGACGTTGCCGCTCTGCCGGGTCGATGCCCGCCAGCCGAACCCCGACCGCTACCGCGCGTTCCTGGCCTGCCTCGAACCCGCGGCGCGCATCATCCTCGGCAACCGCTCGGCCGTATACGCCCCCGCGCACGACCTCGGCCTCATCGCCGTCTGGGACGACGGCGACCCGCTCTACTCCGAACCGCTCAGCCCCTACGTCAACACCCGCGACGCGGCCCTGGTCCGCCAGCAGGACAGTGACTGCGCCCTCGTGCTCCTCGGCCACTCGCGCAGCGTCGAAACCCAGCGCCTGGTCGAACTGGGCTACCTCGCCGAGGTGAACCCGGCCGCCGACCGACACCCGCGCATCATCCCCACCGACTTTCAATCCGAGCCCGACCAGCAGGCCCGCGCAGCCCGCATCCCCTCGGTCGCCTGGCAGGCCGCCCGTGAGGCGCTCGCCCACGGGCCCGTGCTCGTACAGGTCGCCAGCCCCGGCTACGCGCCCATGCTCGCCTGCCAAAGCTGCAGGAAGGCCGCTCGCTGCACTCACTGCCAGGGACCGCTCGGGCTCAAATCGGCCTCGGCCGTGCCGTCCTGCCGTTGGTGTGGCGCCCTCGCCGCCGGTTGGACCTGCGCGCACTGCGCAGGCACCAAACTGCGTGTGGTGACGCTCGGCACCGGGCGCACCGCCGAAGAGCTGGGTCGCGCCTTTCCCGGCGCGCGCGTCATCGTGGCCGACGGCGAACACACGGTGCAGACCCTTGGCGCCCAGCCCGCCCTCGTCATCGCGACCCGCGGCGCCGAACCGGTGCCGACCGGCGGGTACCGGGCCATTCTCATACTCGACGGTGAACGCATGCTCGCCCGCGAATCCCTGCGCGTCGGTGAAGACTGCCTACGCTGGTGGACCAACGCGGCCGCCCTCGCCGCGCCCGGCGCCCCCGTGCTGCTCGCCGGGGTCGGCGGCGCCCTCGCCCGGGCGCTGAACTCCTGGCGCCCCGACATCTTCGCCGCGAGTGAACTATCCGACCGTCGCCAGCTTCGCTTTCCACCGGCCGTGCGGGTCGCGTCCGTCACCGGAACCGCCGCCGACGTCGAGGCCGCCCTCGCTGACCTCGCGGTGGTCGCCGGTCTCGACGTACTGGGCCCGGTCGACACCGAAGCACCCCTGGTGCGGGCGGTCGTCCGGTTCAGCTACGCCCGCGGTGACGAGGTGGCCCGGGCGCTCAAGGCGGCGGTCGTGCGGAACGCCGCTAAGCGCCGCAAGCCGAAGTCTGGTTCGTTCCAACCGGCACCTACACTTAAAGTTCGATTCGATGACCCGGAGCTGCTCTAAATGAAACTCGTCTTTGCCGGTACGCCCGAGGTCGCGTTGCCCAGCCTCACGGCCCTGGCCGGCACCGATCAGGAGATTGTCTCCGTGATCACCCGAGCGGATGCCTCGCTCGGCCGCAAACGCACCCTCACCCCGTCGCCGGTCGCGCAGGCCGCGATCGCGCGCGGTCTGCCGGTGCTGAAGACCAACCGGCTCGACGCCGCAGCCACGGAGACGATCCGAGCCCTGCAGCCCGACCTCGGCGTCATCGTCGCATACGGCGGACTCATCCGCGAACCGCTGCTCTCCGTTCCGCGCCTCGGTTGGATCAACCTGCACTTCTCGCTCCTGCCGCGCTGGCGTGGCGCCTCCCCGGTGCAACGGGCGGTCATCGCCGGCGATGAACTTATCGGCGCCGCCGTGTTCCAGCTCGTAGCCGAGCTCGATGCCGGCGACGTATTCGGCAGTTTCTCCCAGCCGCTCGGCGCACATTCCACATCCGGAATACTTCTCGATCAGCTCAGCCACAGTGGCGCCGAATTGCTACTGCGCGTCGTTGCCGACCTCGCCGCTGGCACGGCACGGGCCGTGCCGCAGGCCGGCGAAGTCACCCTCGCCCCCAAACTCGTCCGGGACGATGCGCGTATCGACTTCAACCAGCCGGCAGCATCCGTGTATAGCCGCATTCGCGGGGTAACTCCCGAACCCGGCGCATTCACCGCCGTGGACGGCGCCGTTCTCAAACTTCTCGCGGTCGCACCTAGCGTCGACGAGGTCAACCTACCTGCCGGAATGATTCTGCAGCGTGAAAAAACAGTGCTGGTGGGCACGCAGACCGAACCGCTGGTTCTGCTGCGCGTGCAACCGGCCGGGAAGACGGCGATGAGTGCGAACGACTGGTGGCGCGGAGTGGCAGCAGAGACGGTGACGGCATCATGAGTGATCACACGCAAACCGGCCAGACCGGCGCCGCTTCACCCCGCCACACCCCGGCCGACTTCGTGCAGCCAGCGCGCCGGATCGCCTACGAAGTGATCGCGGCTGTGCGCGAATCCGACGCCTACGCCAACCTGCTGCTGCCGACCCGTATTCAGCGCGCCGCCCTGAATACGGCGGATGCCGCCCTCGCGACCGAGCTCACCTACGGCACCCTGCGCATGCAGGGGTTCTACGACCGCGTGATCGCCCTCGCCGCGAACCGCGCGGTCACCGCGATCGACCCCGCTATCCTCGACGTGCTGCGCCTCGGCGCCCACCAGCTGCTGGCCACCCGGATCGCCACCCACGCCGCCGTGAACGAATCGGTCTCACTCGCCAAACAGGTCGGCTCGCGCTCCGCCACCGGCTTCACCAACGGGGTGCTGCGTACGATCTCTCGGTCGAGTGCCGAGGAATGGCGTGACCGGGTACTGGAGGGCACTGTCAACGCCGATGACCGGCTCGCCGCCGAGTTCTCGCACCCCACCTGGATCGTGCGCGCTTTTCGCCAGGCCTTGCGTGCCGAAGGGCACGAAGGCGAACTGGCCGACCTGCTCGCCGCCGACAACATGGCCGCCAAGGTCAACATGGTCGCGCTCCCCGGCCTCGCCACCGACGCAGACCGCGAACGCCTTGGCCTCGCCGACGAATTCTCGCCGGTCGGTTTCGTGCTGGACTCCGGAGACCCCTACCACCTCGTGACGGCGACGGAGGGCCGCGTTCGGGTGCAAGACGAAGGATCGCAGATCGCGGCCCTCGCACTCAGCCGGGCCCGCCCGATCGTCGCGGGGGAGCGCTGGCTCGACCTCTGCGCCGGACCCGGTGGCAAGGCCGCCCTGCTCGCCTCCGAGGCACGCGCCGGGGGAGCGGAACTTGTGGCCAACGAGCTCGTTCCCGCCCGGGCGACCCTCGTGCGCACCGCCCTCGAGGCTCTTCCCGAGCCAGTTCCGGTGTGGGAAGTCGACGGCACCACCATCGGCCACACGCACCCGGACACCTTCGACCGTATTCTGCTCGACGCGCCCTGCACCGGCCTCGGTGCACTGCGGCGCCGGCCGGAGGCGCGTTGGCGCAAGCAGCCCAAGGACGTCGCCGACCTGGCCGGGCTGCAGTCCGGACTGATCGACGCGGCCCTGCTCGCCCTCAAGCCCGGCGGCATCCTTGCCTACGTCACCTGCTCGCCGCATACGGCCGAAACACGGGCCATCGTCGCCGTCGCTGTGCGCAAGGCCGGCGGCACCGTCACGGCGCTCGACACGGCCGCTGTCGTGCAGTCCTTCAGCGCCGCCAACCTCGACCTGCCCGCCGACACCGGGAGCGTGCAGCTCTGGCCGCACCGACACGGCACCGACGCCATGTTCATCACCCTTCTCCAGCGCTCCGCCGACTAGGTGTTCTTCCCACGGTGGTTGTGTGCGTGGCGAGTTGTAAAAAGGTGAGGACCTCCTGTATCGATTGGGTTACCACACTCACTCGATGCCACGGAGGCCCTCATCTCTCACGT
>NZ_SOHL01000014.1 GCF_004403985.1 Cryobacterium gelidum
GAGAACATGTTGTAGATGGTGTCGTACTGGGTCTGGGTCAGGGAGTCAGGTATCAAGTTGTCCTCTGCTGTTCACGAGCATTCGCCGAAATGACGGGGATCAAACGAAAATTAATAGCTAACTTGGTTATGTTTCTCAACGTACTCCGGCAGACGAGAGTTTGCCAGCTAATTCGAGACGGATTCCTAGAAATGCTGGTCAGCTTTGGGTTTCTCGGGGTGATTGTGTTCATCACCCGATCGGCACCCTGCACGGGATTTAAGGCGCGTCGGCACGGATGACGCCTGCCGGGGACGTGGGTTTCGTGTATCGCACTTCGATATTTTCGGGCGTTAGAATCATCCGGTGATCATTGCACTTGCTGGTATCTCCCCGGAAGCCGTTGTCGATCAACACCTGTCGCACCTCGTGAGTGATGGCATCAGGGCGAGTCCCAACATCCGCGGTGGCCAAACGGCGGCGGATACTGCGCTCGACGCGTTCGATGTGGCACGGTTCGCCGCGACGCGCAACCAAGTGCTTCCGGAATCAGGTCGCGGAGCCTCCCGGTTGTCGCCCTACATTCGCCACGGGTTACTTCCGTTACCGGAGGTCTGGAACGCAGTGGCAGCAGGTCCGGCTTCGGATGTGTCCAAATTCCGCGACGAATTGCTCTGGCAGGAGTATGCGAGACATTTATATGCTCGAGTCGGCATGCATCTTCACCGCAATTTGCGGTTCGATGTTGCATGGTCGGGGGATTTTGCGCCAGCGGCCTGGCCGCGCGAAATGGCCTGCATTGACTGGGCACTCGCGAGTTTGGAAACGGACGGCTGGCTGGTGAACCAGTCTCGTATGTGGCTCGCCTCGCAGTATGCGGTGCGATCCGGAGCGGGATGGGTAGCCGGGCAGGAGTATTTTCATCGCCACCTGCTAGATGGTTCTCGCGCTGCCAACCTGCTCGGATGGCAATGGACGGTTGGTGCGGGCTCGAGCAAACCCTACGGATTCGCACGTTGGCAGGTCGAGAAACGCGCGCCCCAATTGTGTGCGGCTTGCCCCCTCAACCGCAACTGCCCGATTCAAAACTTTCCTCCCGACCTGGATCTGCACCCCGTTTCGAATCCGACTCCGCTGCTCGCGCGAGACGACGATCTTGCAACCACCCGCGGTCCCACCACGGTCGTCCAGCGCACCACGCCACAATCGGTCTTGCTCACCGTCGAATCGCTTGGCGATGCGGATCCAGCTCTTCTCGCGCATCCACAGCTACCGGCCGTCTTTATCTTCGACGAACCGGCCCTTGCAAAACTTCAGCTTTCCAGCAAACGGCTGGTATTTTTCGTCGAGACACTCCAGGACTTGGCGATGCGCCGTGAGGTGATCGTGCATCTCGGAGACCCGAGACAGATCGCTCCAGACCTCCGCGCCGCGATCACCTGGGCGCCGGTCCCGAGCTTTGAAAAATACTCCGGGACCGCCGCGGAGCTTCATCCGTGGCCTTGGCTTCGCCAACCACATGCCGGCTCTGTCCAGAGTTTTTCGGCGTGGCGCAAGAATCTTACGCAGCCGAAATAGTCCGGACTTGTTTCACTAACCGGCGTGCCCGCGCCGACGCCTGAATCACCAAGGCTGATTCCTTGCTCAGTTGCTCAGTTGCTCAGTTGCTCAGCGGCTCAGCGGCTCAGCGGCTCAGCGGCATACTTAGACTCGCCGCGGGCCAACGCTTGGTTTTGAGAGGCTGAGTCGTACTGTCGCCTACCGGGGCAGTCCGGCCAGGTTGCATCTGTCGGAGGCCGCGCGCTTAGTTGCCTTTGCGTGGCGTCAGCTTGCGAAGGGCACTGGCCTTATGCGCGGCTTCCGCATCCGTCTTGTCAGATTTCACGATAAACGCCGGCTCCTCTTTCGAGGCGTGGAACGCTTGGCCCGCGAAATCAAAGTCGCTCGTCTTCTTCTCGATTACTTCTCCCTGAGTTCGCCCCTGAGATGTCGCCCAACTCACCCGGTCACCTTTGCTGAAGTCCGTCATCCTCGAAGCATACGGACGGAAGCGGATGTGGGCTAGCAGGGTGGGGTTGGTCTTGCCCAGGATCGGCCAGGCACGGTGGGAACGAAGCCGCCGCGCGGGATCGTACTTCGTGCTCACGCGGGTGACGGGATGGCCGTGCGAGGTGCACGAGTCTAAATAGAGAACTCATCACACTGGTCAGCCACAACTTCGAGGACTACCGTTGCTTTTCCACCCGCTAATGAACGTCCGTGGCTAGACCACGTAGTCGTTGACGCAGTCAGGCCCAACGCTCATGACGTATCCGATGAAGAGAAGGTAAGAATGACCGATGACAGCGGCACCCAGGACGAACCGATCCAAGATCAACATACCCAACCGGATGACGCCAAGGTGGCGGGGATCCTGGTGCAGCAGGAGGCTGATCTGGCCGGTCATGACGAGGCGCACGTCTTGAGCGCTCTGCGTCAGCGTTTTACTGACGTCGGAATACACGTCAGCGAGGACACCCTTCAAGATCATGCACAGCGCATCGCCAGCCTTGAACCGAATAGGTTCTCGAAAAAGTAGACAAATGTCTCAAAACAACGTTCAAAAACGCAAAGACCGTAGCTAGAGCTCGGCGAGCGAAGCCGAGGCCGAGGCCGAGGCCCAAGCGAAGCAGGCTCAGTTCGTACCACAATCGATCGATGCGGACGCCGCTGACGACGTCAAGGTGGCCCCGGGGACCGGCGGACCGGACGGTCCCGGAGACGTGGATATGGACGGGTCGGCATCAACTCGCCCCCGTACGGTGAAACCGAACCGCCTGACTGAGGCCGATCCCCCGGTGCGTTGTCACCGGGTCTGCATCATCTAGCCGGCGCTGGCCCCAATCACTGACCTGATCACGTTCGGCATTGCACGGCAATACCATTCGGAAAGGCGTCGTCGCGAGAGAGGAAGAACAGTTCGGTGGCATGAGGTTTCGCACGGCATTTTTTGGATGGCTGACCGCCACCGGAGCCGCGGTACTCCTGACAGCGCTCGTTGCCGGAGCCGGCGCAGCCGTCGGGCTTGGAACACAGGCCGACCCCAACCGGTCCGCTGATATGGCGGCCGAGAACGCGTCGGCTGTCGGCCTCATTGGAGCCATCGCCCTGATCGTCGTCGTTTTCGTCTCGTATCTGTGCGGCGGCTACGTAGCCGGCCGGATGGCGCGGTTCAGCGGCGCAAAGCAGGGCATCGCGCCTGGCTGTGGGCGCTGATCATCGCAGTGGTCCTGGCCGTCGTGACAGCCATCGCCGGTAGCCAGTTCAACATTCTCGCCAACCTGAACAGCTTCCCGCGCATCCCGATGAACGAAGGCGAACTCGCCTTGAGCGGCGTTATCACGGCGGTCGCGATCGCAAACGTCAGCCTGGGCGGTGCCGTCCTGGGTGGCATCGCGGGGATGCGATTTCATCGCAAGGTCGACAAGGCTGGCTTCGGGCGTTGAACAGCGGCACCCCCCGTTACCTTGTTTGTAACCTCGGATGGTGTGAGTATCTGACGGAGTTGGCCTGTCGGGTCCGGCATGATTGTTGCCCCCAGTCGTTGATGATCCGGGGGGTGTTGTCACCGGACTCGATTGGCGTCGGGTGATCGCTGATAGGGGCTCGACTAGGCGTAAAGCGTTCGGGGCTCAGCCGAGCGAAATACCCCGGGAACTCATGAACGGTACCGGCGCAACCGGGGCTCCGCCGACACGGACCTCGAAGTGCGCGTGGCAACCCGACGAAGCCCCCGTCGATCCGACGAGGGCGATGGTGGCGCCAGCGGCAACCTGCTCGCCCGTGCTGACGAGGAGCTCGCTGTTGTGCGCGTAACCGGTTTGGATCCCATTGCCATGATCGATCAGAACCCAGTTGCCGTAACTTCCCTGGAAGCCAGACTCGACGACAGTTCCCGCTTGGGCGGATTGAACGGGCTGACCACACGGTGCGGCTATATCGGCACCCGAGTGGAATGGCTTAACACCGGCGACTGGCGCATTGGGGCGCTCTCCGAAAGGAGAGCTGAGGCGGCCCGATACCGGGAGCGTCCAGCCGTCGCCCGTTACTGCGGCAACATTGGTGGCGGCGGCCTGCACGTGCGCGACGGGCTTGGGCTCCGGTTTCGGGGCAGCAGCGGAGGTGTAGCCATCTCGCTGGACTGTGAGCGGTGCAGCCGAACCGACCTGCAGGCTCTGGACGGGCCTGGAAATGGATGAGGTCTGTCCTGGTGCGGACGACGCGTCCGCGACCACCGCGTAAGCCGGTACGGAACCACTAACGGCGAGGACGGCAACGAAAGCCATAGCGACCGGACCGATTACGTAGCGCTGCATCGACGTCCTCACCCTGCCCACGGTTGAAAGCGAGGCGTCACGAAGGCCGGCTGGTGGCGCCCCATCGGTGCGGCCAGTTAAGGGCGCCCGCCGGCGCACGGCGAACAGATTTTGGATGGGACGCATACTTCAACTCTCGTTATCGCGGCGGAGCGCGGGGCGGTAGAACACTTCACCGGAGGCGTTTCAGCCGGGACAGGGCCCGGGGAAACGGCACTTACCGGTGAGAAAGAGCCCTAAATTGCGACAAGGAGATCGTCATGACGCCAAGTGCAGAAGCGTCGAGGTTATCTCAGAAACCTGAGTGCGCGGTGTCTACGAGCAGGCGCGCTCAACCCGGGCAGGAACCGGGCGAGGGGTCGAGCTTTGCCATGGTCGCCACCAGGCCCGAGTATTCGTTTTCAACGCCCATTGCGAGGGGACTGAATGTATCTTCATTTGGTGCCAGAGGCGCAGGGTCGTAAAAGCCCAAAAAGGCCCTTCACCAGGTGGTGAAGGGCCTTCGTGGGTTCTGCTACTTCGCGAGGAAGGCGAGTACGTGCCGGTTCCACTCGTCCTTATGTGAGACGGTGAGACCGTGGGGGGCGCCTTCGATCACCACGAGTTCGCTGCCGGAGACGGCCGCGTGAGTGCGCTTGCCACTGACCTCGAACGGCACGATGATGTCGGAATCACCGTGTATCACCAGGGTCGGCACGGTGATTTTCGTCAGGTCGTCGCGGAAGTCCGTCGTGGCGAATGCGGTCGTGCTGTCGACCGTGCCCTTCGGCGACGCCATTTCGGCGATATCAAGGTTGTAAGCAATCTGCTCCGAGCTGACCTTCGGCTTGTTCAGCAGCGACGGCTTACCCGCGGTGAAGAACATCTGAACAAATTCGTGCAGGAATGCCGGCCGGTCCCCGGTCAACCCGTCGTGGAACCACTGGGCCAATGCGGCATCCACGCCGCCATCTGGGTTGTCATCCGATTTCCACAGGTATGGTGGCACTGCGCTGGCGAAGACGAGCTTCGCGACGCGATCTGTACCGTACGTGCCCACGTAACGGGCAACCTCACCGCCACCCATTGAGAATCCGATCAGAGTGACGTCCCGTAGGTCCAGGGTGTCGACAACAGCCTTCAGGTCGGCGGCGAAGGTATCATATTCGTACCCATTCCACGGCTGCGACGACTGGCCGAACCCGCGACGATCGTACGTGATCACCCGGTAGCCGGCGTCGACCAGCGCGGGCACCTGACCCTCCCAGGACCGGCTGCTCAGGGGCCAGCCATGGATCAGGACGACGGGCTTCCCGGCGCCGACATCTTCATAGTGCAGTTCCACGTCGGGATCGTTCTGACCGGGGACGGTGATGAAGGGCATGTTCTCTCCTCGTGATCGGAATGGTTCGTTTGAGTTGACCAGAATGCTGACTTAGAGGTAATCGGGTTTCACTGGAAGAACGCTGAACGACAAGGGAACAGCGATGTTCCACCGTTCTCGCGGTCCGTGACTACGCAGACGGTCACCACGTGTCACTTAGTCTCGGGCGTCCTTGACTGCTTGCAGCGGCGATCAGCACCCGGCGTTGGTTTTGTCCTGGTCCAGTTGCAGTACGAGAACGATGTTCTGCACGGTGGCGGCGTTCGGATCGTAGCCGACAGGGCGGTAGCAGCTCACGAGCACCAAGCGGTTCGGGATCGCGTCGGTGAGTTCGTCGTTGTACTTGTACTCAGCCTTAGCCAGCTTGAGGGCCTTCTGTTCGACGTAGCAGAGCCGGCCGTTGGCCGTATCGATGCTCGCTACCGCTCCGGAGGGCACGTCCTGGAGGCCGTTGAACACGGCCTCGTTGACCGAGGAATGACCGTAGAGGTAGAGCGTGTTCGTCGCATCCGTTCCGGCCAAACCGCCAGGAATGGTGGTGTCCCAGGAAATGGTGGTGAGCTCGGGGGGATCGAATCCGCCCAGTTCGTCGATCATCGTCTGGGTGTATTCGAAGACGGGTCCGTCGATTCCGATCGAGGGCACCCGGAGACGAAGCGGCGCGGATGCGCTGATAGCGACGTCAGGAACGGCCGCGGGCGACGCCGATCTTTCCGGGGCCGGCCGCTGGGTCGCGCTCGTCGGCTGGACCGTCGGGGCAGACACCTGCCCGGCCGGGTGAAGGACGATCCACCCGACGAATACGGCGCAGAGCAGCGCCGCTCCGCCGCCAAGCAGCGCTCGTCTAGCGACGAGCACCGATCCGGCGCACGGCAACGGCCGCAACCAGCAGCCCAGCCAGCATCAACAGGCCGACCACGAGGAGGAGAAGGGACGTGTCGCCACTGGCGGCAACGTGGGTGAAGCCGTCGGTCCTGGAATCATGGAGAGTATTTTTCGCGACCGGCGTCGCCGTCGCGACAGGTGCTCCCGCAACCGGTGTCGCCGTCGCGATCGGTGCTGTTGCGGAGGCGAGGGCGATGTTCGTCAGGGAGGCGGTGCAGGTCACGAGAGATCCGCCACCGTTGGCCGTGTCGTTGCACTGGTTGATGGAAACCGGCAGCTGCGCGCTCATCGTGGACGGTGTAACGCTGCAGATTACCCGCGCAGCAGCGCCGCCACCGTTGACTGACCCGTTGCACTGCGTGATTGTCGCGCCCGTCGTGTTGGCCGGGAACGGATTGCAATCGAGAGTCGGTTGGGTGCCTTCCGCGCCGGACCCGTTGCACTGGTTGACCGTTGCTCCGGTGAGGGTGGTCGACGCCACCCCGGTGATGTTGTTGGTGACGAAAACGTTGCAGACCACGCTGGCACCTCCGCCGTTCGCGGCGTTGTTGCACTGGTTCACCGACGTGGTGAGCGAGTCGTAGGAGGTCGTAACCGGCGCCGTGCAGATCGGGGCCGTATTCGCAGCCGCGTGACATTCTGTGACGGTCACAACGGAACTCGCCACTCCCGTAGTCGTGTTGAGGTTGTTGATGACGGTGACGTCACAGTTCAGTCCCAGACCACCGGTGTTGTCGGCGCCATTGCACTGCGTGATCGATTCAGCGGCGGAAGCAGACCCGCTCGAAGGAGCGAGGGTCAACCCGAGAATGGCGATGACGAGCGCTGCGGCCAGGGTGAAGACTCGCATTAACGTGGCGGTGAAACGAGGTGCGCCGATACGGGCAGGCTTAGTTATGGCCGTATTCACAACTCTCCTCAAGGTAGGTTTCGAGGCTATCACGTGGCTCCCCAAACGGGGCCAGCGCGAGCCCGCGCAGTAGGCCGGTCAACAATCACTCTTCGGCGTTTTCGATGCGCCACACGGACGATTCAGGCCGCGCCGGATATCCGACCCGGTCACCGTCGCCCCGTTAGGGTACTGCCCGTGGCCGGCGGAGCCGGGGTCGGGCCAGTGCCCGACGATCAATAGGGCGCCCGCCGGCAGCAGCCCCGGGGCGGCGCCTCAAGCGCATGCGGCCGGGTCAGGCACGGTTGTGACGGATAGCTACCGCACCGCCCGGAAGGCATAAAAATACGGCCGGACCTGCGTGAACAGGGCCGACCGCATCCGTTGTGAAATTTAGCGTTTGCGCTTTTCGCGCACCCGCATGCTGAGGTTGATCGGGCTTCCTTCGAAGCCGTAGATCTCGCGCAGGCGACGCTGGATGTAACGACGGTAGCCCGGGTCGAGGAACCCGGTGGTGAACACCACGAACGTCGGCGGACGGCTCGAAGCCTGCGTGCCGAACAGGATGCGCGGCTGCTTACCGCTGCGCACGGGGTGCGGATGCGCGGCAGCGAGCTCGGCCAGGAAGGCGTTGAACTTGCCGGTGGCGATGCGGGTGTCCCACGACTCGAGCGCAAGCTCGAGGGCCGGAACCAGCTTCTCCATGTGGCGACCGGTCTTGGCCGAGATGTTCACCCGCGGGGCCCAGGCAACGTGGGCCAGGTCCTGCTCGATCTCACGCTCCAGGTAGCGGCGACGGTCGTCGTCGATCTGGTCCCACTTGTTGAAGGCGAGCACGAGCGCACGGCCCGATTCGATGACCAGGTCGATCACCCGCACGTCCTGCTCGCTGATGACCTCGGTCACGTCGAGCAGTACAACGGCCACCTCGGCCTTTTCAAGGGCGGCGCTGGTGCGCAGCGAGGCGTAGAAGTCGGCGCCCTGCGAGAGGTGCACACGACGACGGATACCGGCGGTGTCGACGAAACGCCAGACCTTGCCGCCGAGTTCGACCTGCTCGTCGACCGGGTCGCGGGTGGTGCCGGCGAGCTCGTTGACAACGACGCGCTCCTCCCCCACAACCTTGTTGAGCAGGCTGGACTTGCCGACATTTGGGCGGCCGAGGATGGCCACGCGGCGCGGGCCGCCGACCTCCTGCTTGGCAACATTGGAGATTTCGGGCAGCACGAGCAGGATCGCGTCGAGCAGGTCGGCAACACCACGACCGTGCAGGGCGGAGACCGGCCACGGCTGGCCAAGGCCGAGCGACCACAAGCTGGCCGCTTCGGGCTCCTGACGCACGTCGTCGACCTTGTTGGCGATCAAAAAGACGGGCTTGCCGCTTTTACGCAGCATGCGCACGACGGCCTCATCGGTCGAGGTCGGGCCCACGTTGGAGTCGACGACGAACATGACGAGGTCAGAGAGGTCGATGGCGATCTCGGCCTGAGCGGCGACGGAAGCGTCGATACCCTTGGCGTCGGGCTCCCAGCCACCGGTGTCGACGAGGCTGAACTTGCGTTCGTGCCATTCGCCCTTATACGCCACGCGGTCCCGCGTGACCCCGGGGGTGTCCTCGACGACGGCCTCACGGCGGCCGAGGATGCGGTTGACCAGCGCCGACTTGCCCACGTTGGGGCGGCCGACGATCGCGATCACCGGAACGGCCGGCAGGTACTGAATGGCGTCGGGGTCGTCGGTGACGGCCTGCAGTACGTCGAGGTCTTCCTCGTCGAGATCGTAGTCGTCGAGTCCGGTGCGCAGCGCGGCGGAGCGCCGGGTGGCCAGTTCCTCGTCGAGGTTGGCAAGTCGTTCCGCCAGCTCGGTGTCGAGCACTGAGCTCGTGTCGTCGTATTCGTTACTCATTAAAAGCCCGCTTCGTGCGTGTGTGTATGACGTCGATGACCGCTTCAATGGTCTGCTCGAAGTCGAGATGGGTGGAGTCGACGGTTATCACACCGTCTGCAGCGCTCATGAAATCGACAACCTGTGAGTCAGCGCGATCACGCGATCGCAGCTGTTCTGCCACGGTTTCAGCCGATTGGGTCGTTATTTCCGCAGAGCGTCTAGTCATTCTAGCCTCCTCGGATGCTGTGAGTAGGATGCGCACCTCGGCCTCGGGGGCGACGATGGTCGTAATGTCGCGTCCTTCGACCACCACACCGGGCCGATCGACGTTGGCGGCGAGGCTCCGGAACAGCTCGGTGAGCGCCTGGCGCACCGCGGGAACGCGGGCCACAGCACTGACCGCGGCGCTGACCTCCGGTGAGCGGATAGCGTCGGTCACGTCGGCCTGGCCCACCGTGACGAAGTATTCGTCCGGGTCGGTACCGATCGAATAGTCGAAGTCTTTGAGGAGCGCGGTCACGGCATCCGCTTGTGCCGCATCAGAAAGCGCAGTCTCATCGATGTTTCGGTCGAGTACCAGCCAGGCCAGCGCCCGGTAGGCGGCGCCGGTATCGAGGTAGGCGAAACCGAGGCGGCGCGCAACCGCACGGCTCACGCTCGACTTGCCGCTGCCGGCCGGACCATCGATGGCGACCAGGATGGGGAAGGAGTGACGTGCCATGCTTTAACCAGCAATCCGCCAGCCGCGGTCGGCCAGCTCTTCGGTGAGGCGAGTGACGGCCTCGGGCAGTACAGAGATTTCGGCGAGACCGATTTGAGCGCCCGGCGAGTGTTCCAAGCGTAAGTCTTCGAGGTTAACGCCGAGTTCACCGATGTCGTTGAGCAGGCGGGCGATCTGGCCGGGCTGGTCGTTGACCATGACCACCATCGAGGAAAATCGGCGGTCCTGCCCGTGTTTGCCGGGCAACCGGGCCACCCCGGCGTTGCCGCCAGCGAGCTCCTCGGCGACCTGACGCTGCGCGCCAGGCTTGGCCGGGTCTTCGAGAGCGTCGATGAACCGGTCGAGGTCGTCGCGGTAGGCCACCAGCACATCGCGAACAGGGCCGGCGTTGGCGCCGAGAATCTGCACCCACAGATCGGGGTCACTCGCCGCAACGCGGGTCACATCGCGCAGGCCCTGCCCGGCCAGGTTGAGTGAGGAGTGGGCAGCGCCAGTGAGTCGACGAGCCATCAGGGTGGAGATGACCTGCGGCACGTGCGAGACCAGCGCGACGCCGAGGTCGTGCTCCTCGGGAGTCATCTCGACCACAATCGCGCCGAGGTCGAGAATGAGGTCGTCGAGCGGTCCAGCCTGCTGATAGCTGATCGCGTCGTGCGCGGCCACAACCCAGGGGCGACCGATGAACAGGTCGGCGCGGCCGGAGAGCGGGCCGCCCTTCTCCCGACCAGCGAGCGGATGCGAGCCGATGTAGCGGCTGATATCGGCTCCACGCTGGCGCAGCTCAGCGAGCGGCGCCAGCTTGACGCTCGCGACATCCGTCACGATCGCGCCCGGGTAGGCCTCGAGTTCGCGGGCGACGATCTCGGCGGTGACATCGGGAGGCACACAGACCACGATGAGTTGCGGTTGGTCGCCGGGCTGCGCAGCGCGGCCGGCACCATAGTCGATGGCGATGCGCAGGTTGGTCGGTGACGCGTCGGCGAGGATCGTCTCGATCTTGCGATTGCGCAGGCCGAGGCCCATGCTGGTTCCGAGCAGGCCGACGCCGACGATGCGCACCGGGCCGACGAGGCGGCTTTCAGCCATGGTTGTGTCCCCTATCTGAGGTCGCTGGTTCGTTAGTTGGCGTCGGGCCGCGCGCTGGGCGCCTGGCGGGACACGGTGAGCAGCTGGCCGAGTTCTTCGCGGGTGAGTTCCCGCACGGCGCCCTGCTGCAGGGTTCCCAGGTTGAGCGGCCCGAACTGGCGCCGCACGAGGTCAACCACGGGGTGACCGACGGCGTCGAGCATCCGTCGCACGATGCGGTTGCGACCGGAGTGCAGGGTGAGCTCGACCATGCTGTGCCCACCGCCGGGAGGGCTCGTGAGGATGCGTGCCTTGTCGGCGTGGATGGGGCCGTCGTCGAGTTCGATGCCGCTTTGCAGCTGGCCGATGGTCTGCGGCGAGACGCGGCCTTCGACCTTGGCGATGTAGGTCTTGGAGACGCCGAAGGAAGGGTGGGCGAGCACGTGCGCGAGGTCACCGTCGTTGGTGAGAATGAGCAGGCCGCTGGTCTGGGCGTCGAGCCGGCCCACGTTGAACAACCGTTCGTCGAACTGGTCGGTGAATTCGCGCAGGTCAGGGCGGCCGCCCTCGTCCTGCATCGAGGACACGACGCCGACCGGCTTGTTGAGCATGAGGTAACGGCGGGTGGTGTCGAGTTGCACGGCGATATTGTCGACGGCGACCTGGTCGGTTTCAGGGTGCACGCGGCGGCCGAGCTCGGTGACGACCTTGCCGTTCACGCGCACGCGGCCCGAGGTGATGAGGTCTTCAGAGACCCGACGGCTGGCGACGCCGGCAGAGGCGAGCACCTTCTGCAGGCGCACGCCGTCGGCCGCGGCCTCTGGATTGAAGTTGGGGTCGCGGGGGGCGTTGTCGTGGGGCATGTTGTCCTGGGTCAAAGCAGATCCTCGAATCCGTCGGTGCCGCCGTCGAGCAGCGGCGATAGGTGGGGTAACTCGTCGAGCGAGTTGATTCCGAGCTGGGTGAGCAGCAAGTCTGTGGTGGCGTAGTTGATCGCGCCGGTTTCACTGTCGGTGAACGTTTCGATCACGAGGCCGCGACCGAGCAGGGTGCGCACGACGGAGTCGACGTTGACGGCGCGGATGCTCGCGACCTGGCCGCGACTGATCGGCTGTTTGTAGGCGATCACGGCGAGGGTCTCCAGGGCTGCCTGGCTGAGCCGGCTCGGATTCTGGGTGAGCACGAAGTCGGTCACAAGTTCGTCGTGCGTGGCGCGCACGTAGATGCGCCAGCCGCCGGCGACCTCGCGCAGTTCAAAACCGCGGCGAATGGTTCGGGTACCGTCCGGGCCCGCGACGCCGTTGAAATCGGCCACGAGCCGCGCAACGGATGCCGCCACGTCGGATATCGGCCGCCCAACGGCGGTCGCGAGGTGCACGAGGCCCTGTGGTTCGTCGGCGACCATGAGCACGGCCTCGAGCTGGCGGTCGAGGCCGTGAGCTTCGAGGGATACGGATGCTGCGGCATCCGTTTTCGAAGCGCTGAGGCGCGTATCGGTGGTTGGTTCTTGAAGTGTCAGGTGGTTAATGGTCATAGTCGGCTCCCAGTGTGGCGAGATTTTCATCGGTCCAGGCCTGCCCATTGAGAGACTCGGTGCTCCACCGCAGGATGAGTTCGCCGAGTGGCTCGATTTGGTCGAAGGAGAGTGCCCCGTGGCGGTACAGCTCGAGCACCGCGAGAAAGCGCGCGATGATGACGCCCTTCAGATCAGCGCCGGCGATGAGCGCCCGGAACGAGATCGGCTCCCCCGACTGGAGCATGGCGACGACATAGGCGGCCTGTTCGCGGATGCTGACCAGCGGCGCGTGCAGGTGGTCGAGGCCCACAACGGGCAGCTCCCGCGGCGCCAGGGCGACGGCGGCCAGAGCGGCGAAGTCCGCGAGCGAGAGCGTCCAGACCAGCTCGGGGGTCTTCTGACGGTACTTCTCCTCGAGGCGCACCGAACGCACGTGGCGGCGGGTCTCGATGTCGAGCTGGCCGTTGAACCAACGCGCGGCTTCTTTGAAGGCGCGATACTGCAGCAGGCGGGCGAACAGCAGGTCGCGGGCTTCGAGCAGGGCCACGTCTTCGGCGTCGACGAGTTCGCCCTGCGGCAGCAGTCCGGACACTTTGAGGTCGAGCAGCGTCGCGGCGACGACCAGGAACTCGGTGGCCTGGTCGAGTTCTTGGTCCGGCTCGAGGCCGCGCAGGTAGGAGATGAACTCGTCGGTGACCTGGCTGAGCGAGACCTCGGTGATGTCGAGTTCGTGCCGGGTGATCAGTTTCAACAGCAGGTCGAACGGGCCCTCGAAGTTGCCGAGGGCGACCGAAAACGCGGGCTTCTCGGCCGCGCTAGGCGACTGCGCCACGGTGGATCAGTTCGCGGGCCACCTGCAAGTACGCCTTCGCTGCAGCGTGCTCGGGCGCGAAGTCGGTGATGGGCACCCCGGCCACGCTCGCGTCGGGAAATTTCACGGTGCGGCCGATGACGGTCTCCAGCACGCTGTGGCCGAAGGCGTCGACGACGCGCTCGAGCACCTCGCGGGAGTGCAGGGTGCGCGAGTCGTACATGGTCGCGAGAATGCCATCGAGTTCGATGGCCGGGTTGAGTCGGTCGCGCACCTTGTCGATGGTTTCAATGAGCAGAGCGACGCCGCGCAACGCGAAGAATTCGCACTCGAGCGGAATCAGCACGCCGTGGCTGGCGGTAAGCGCGTTCACGGTGAGAATGCCGAGCGAGGGCTGGCAGTCGATGAGGATGACGTCATAGTCGCCCGAGACCTTGCGCAGCACACGAGTGAGAATCTGCTCGCGGGCGACCTCGTTGACCAGGTGCACCTCGGCGGCGGACAGGTCGATGTTGGCCGGAATGACGTCGAGTCCCTCGACCGACGTCGGCTGAATCGCCTCTTTCGGGTCGACCTTGCCGTTGAGCAGCAGATCGTAAATGGTCGTGACGTCGTGCGTGGGTACGCCGAGGCCGGCCGACAGTGCACCCTGGGGGTCGAAGTCGATGGCGAGTACCCGGCGCCCGTACCTGGCCAGGGCTGCGCCGAGGTTGATGGTCGTCGTGGTCTTACCGACGCCACCCTTCTGGTTGCAGAGGGAAATGATGCGGGCGGGACCGTGGCTTTTCAGCGGCTCCGGTTCGGCGAACTCGTGTTTTTCGCGCCCCGTCGGACCTACCGGTATCTCCTCGAAACCGGGAAGCGAAATTCGTTCGCTCAACTTACGCGTCACTGGCCCGTCCTTGATTCGTCCTGCACCCATCACTTGGTTGATTCTAGCGAGTGGAACGCCTGGTCGCTTGGAGGATCGCCGCGCGGGCCGGTCTCTGGTGGCTGCGAGGCACCGGTTCTCTCATTCCGCCTCCACCACGGGTGCGCCCAGCGGTCAACGGGCCCGCGGGTGGGCAGTGGTGTACATGTCGCGGAGGGTGTCGATGGTGACGAGGGTGTAGATCTGGGTGGTTGCGACCGAGGAATGACCCAGAAGCTCCTGCACGACACGCACGTCGGCGCCGCCGGCGAGCAGGTGCGTGGCAAAGGAGTGTCGCAGGGTGTGCGGCGACACGGGTACCGTGAGCCCGGCGCGTTCGGCGGCGGCACGAATGATCAGCCAGGCGTTCTGTCGGCTGACTCGTTGTCCGCGCAGGCCGAGGAACAGGGCCGGCGTCGACCGTCCACGCGCCGACAGCATCGGCCGGGCCCGCACGAGGTAGTCCGAGACGGCGGTGCGCGCAAAGCTGCCGACCGGCACGATGCGCTGCTTGTCGCCCTTGCCGGTGAGGCGCACCGAGTCGAAGCCCTCCACGAGCACGTCGTCGACGTTGAGGTTGACCACCTCGCTCACCCGGGCGCCGGTGGCGTAGAGCAGTTCGAGCAGGGCCCTATCGCGCAGCCGCTGCACGTCGTCGCCGTCGGTGGCGGCGAGCAGCGCGGTGACCTGTTCGATCGAGATCGCCTTGGGCAGGCGCAGGGCGAGCTTGGGAGGTTTGGTATCGTGCGCGACGTCCGCTTCAACCAGGCCCTCATCGAGCAGAAAGCTGTGGAAGCCGCGCACGGTTGAAAGGATGCGGGCGATCGACGCCGCCGTCAACGGTGATGTCGAACGCAGGCCGAGGTACTGCACGAACGCCGAAATGTGCCCTCGGGTGACTGCGCGCAGATCGGTGATCGGTCGCGGCGGAGCACCGGCGGCAATCGTGGCGGCCGTGTCTGTCTCCGGTTCGGCTACCAGCCAGGCCGTATACAGGCCGAGATCCCGGCGGTAGGCGGCGACGGTGTTGCCGGCGAGGCCACGTTCGACCGCCACGTGCCGCAGATAGGAATGCACCGCCGTAGCCACGGGCGCCGCGATCGACATGCTCAGGCCAGCGTTCTCAGGCCGTAGTGTTCCGATTACGCGGATGCCGCGGCCACGGCAGGTCCGCCGGCGCGAGTGCGCTCCACCCGCGCGAACGGGCCACTTGAGCGGCCAGAATGCTCAAGATGAGAATCGGATTGGCAATGCGCCGTGCCATCACGGCGTCGACGCACTCGTCGAGCGAGACCCAGCGCAGCTCGATGTCGGCTTCCTCCTCGGTGCGCTCGAACGCTGCGACCGCGGAGACGCCCCGGGCAAGGTAGACGCGAATGGCTTCGTTGCTGCCGCCGGGCGAGGTGTAGAACTCGGTGAGCAGCGACCACTCGGAGGCGACGACATCCGCTTCTTCGGCCAGCTCGCGCTGGGCACCGACGACGGCGTTCTCACCGGTCACGTCGAGCAGCCCGGCCGGTATCTCCCAGCCACGCAGGCCGGTCGGGTGCCGATACTGCTTGATCAGGAGCACCCGGTCGCGCTCGTCGAGGGCGAGCACGGCGACTGCGCCGGGGTGGTCGATATATTCGCGGGTGATACTCGCGCCGTTGTAGCCGAACGAGTCACGACGCACGTTCCAGATGGCACCGTCGTAGACTACGTCGCTCGCGGTTACGTGGACCGGTACAACGTCATCCTGCAGCAAATCTTCAAGCACTGAGTTCTTCTTTCACCTCGAACAACCGGCTGGCCTCCTGGCGCTCGAGCGCGGCCTTGATCAGACCGCGAAACAGCGGATGCGCGTGGTTCGGCCGCGACCGCAGCTCCGGGTGCGCCTGCGTGCCGACGTAGAACGGGTGCTCGTCGCGCTTGAGTTCGACGTACTCGACCAGGTGACGGTCAGGCGAGGTGCCGGAGAACCACAGACCGGCCAGGGCGATCTGGTCGCGGAAAGCGTTGTTGACCTCGTAGCGGTGGCGGTGACGTTCGGAGGCCTCATTGGCGCCGTACAATTCGGCAACGAGGGAACCTTCGGCGAGGCTGGCCGGGTAGAGGCCGAGGCGCATGGTTCCGCCGAGGTCGCCGCCGGCGATGATCTCCACCTGCTCTTCCATGGTCGCGATGACCGGAAACTCGGTTTCCGGGTCGAACTCGCTGGAGGAGGCTCCCGGCAGGTTGGCCTTGTTGCGGGCGTATTCGATGACCATGCACTGCAGGCCGAGGCACAGGCCGAGCACGGGGATGCCGTTTTCCCGGGCGAATTTGAGAGCACCGAGCTTGCCCTCGATGCCGCGGATACCGAAGCCACCCGGCACGCAGATGCCGTCGAGCTCACCAAGCAGCCGCGCGGCTCCCTCGTCGGTTTCGCAATCGTCTGAGCCGATCCAGACGATTCTGACCCTGCTCTGATTGGCGAATCCGCCGGCTCGCAGCGCCTCGGTGACCGAGAGGTAGGCATCCGGCAGGTCGATGTACTTGCCGACCAGGCCGATGGTGACCTCGTGCTTGGGGTGGCGCACGGCCTCGAGCAGGTTCTTCCAGCCGGTCCAGTCGACCGTGTCCGCGGTGAGGCCGAGGGCGGTGACGATGTACTTGTCGAGGCCCTGGTCGTGCAGCATGGTCGGGATCTCGTAGATTGAGGCGACGTCGACGGCGTTGACGACGGCGTCTTCGTCAACGTCGCACATGAGCGCGATTTTGCGCTTGTTCGACTCGGAGACGGGCCGATCGCTGCGCAACACGAGGGCGTCGGGCTGGATTCCAATCGAGCGCAGGGTGGCGACGGAGTGCTGAGTGGGCTTGGTCTTCTGTTCGCCGGCTGCACCGAGGAACGGCACGAGCGAGACGTGCACGAAGAACACGTTGCCGCGGCCGAGTTCGTGGCGCACCTGGCGGGCGGCCTCGAGGAATGGCTGGGATTCGATGTCACCCACGGTGCCGCCAACCTCGGTGATGATCACGTCGGGGCGCACCTCGTCGCTGGCCTGCAGGCGCATGCGACGCTTGATCTCATCGGTGATGTGCGGAATGACCTGCACCGTGTCGCCGAGGTACTCGCCACGGCGTTCCTTGGCGATGACCTGCGAGTAGATCTGCCCGGTCGTCACATTGGCCGACTGGCCGAGGTTGATGTCGAGAAAGCGTTCGTAGTGCCCGATGTCGAGGTCGGTTTCGGCGCCGTCGTCCGTGACGAAGACCTCACCGTGCTGGAACGGATTCATCGTTCCCGGATCGACGTTGAGGTAGGGGTCGAGCTTCTGCATGACAACCCGCAGGCCGCGTGCCGTGAGAAGGTTTCCGAGGCTGGCCGCCGTCAAGCCCTTACCGAGCGAGGAGACCACACCCCCGGTCACGAAAATGTGCTTCACGGTGCCGCTGGAATTGCTCGAGCCGTCTGATCGCGTGTTGTCTGAACCGCGTGTAATTATATTTTCCACCACGGGCTTCAATGCTATCACCTGAATTTGGTCGCTTACTTGTGAGACGGAGGAGTGGCGGGCTGCGCAAGGTCGAGCAGTTCTCTGGCATGTGCGAGGCCGCTCTTCGAGTCGGGCAACCCCGAAAGCAGGCGAGCCATTTCGGCGGCACGGTCGTCGCCGCGCAGCTGGCGCACGCTGGAGGCGGTGACCGATCCGTCGCTGTCTTTGACGACGCTGAGGTGGTTGCCGGCGAACGCGGCGACCTGGGCGAGGTGGGTGACCACGATCACCTGGGCGGTTTCGGCGAGTCGGGCCAGCCGTCGACCGATTTCAATCGCCGCGGCTCCGCCCACGCCGGCGTCGATCTCATCGAAGATGAAGGTGGGCACCGGGTCGGTCGCGTTGATGACGACCTCGATAGCGAGCATCACTCGGGACAGTTCCCCGCCGGATGCCCCGCGCGCGAGCGCTCTCGGCTCAGCACCGGCGTGCGGCTGGAGCAGCAGGCGCACGAGGTCGCAGCCGGTGACGGTGAATTCCGCACCGGGTTCGACCTGCACATGGAGGACGGCGTCCGGCATCGCGAGCGCGCCAAGCTCGGCGGTCACCCGGGCACCGAGTTGCACGGCTGCCGCTGCGCGTAACGCGCTGAGGGCGGCGGCGAGGCCGGTGACCAGCTCATGGTCGGCATCCGCTGCGGCAGTGAGCTGGTTGATACGGTCAGAGTCGGAGTCGAGCTCGAGCAGACGCGTACTGCCGGTTTCCTGAAACTCGATGGCTTCCTCGAGGCCGCCCGGATATTTGCGGGCCAGAATGCTCAGTTCGGCACGGCGTTCCTGCACGATTTCGAGCTCGCGCGCACCATCGGCGTCGAGGCCGGCCAGGTAGCTCGAGAGTTCGGCGGCGATGTCGGCAACGACGAAACCAGCGTTGGCGATGGCGGTAACGAGCGGCGGCAGGGTCACATCGTGGGCGGCGACCCGGTCGAGGGCGCGCCGAGCGGTTTCGAGCAGGGCGACGACGTCGGGCAGATCGTCGGGGTTGTCTTCGGCCGAGATGAGCTGGCGGGCCTGTTCGCCGGCCAGACGCAGCTCTTCGAGGTTGCCGAGGCGTTCGGCGCGGTCACCCAGCTCGGCGTCCTCGCCGGGTTGCGGGGCGACGGTTTCAATCTCGATCAGCGCGGCACGCAGGTCGTCGGCCTCGCGGGCGCGCAGGTCTTGTTCGATGACGAGCCGGTCCAGGTCTGCCTGGTTGGTCTGCCAGCGGTGGAAGGCATGCTGGTAGTCGCCGAGTACGGCGGCGAGTTCGCCGCCGGCGAAGCGATCAAGGGCGTCGCGCTGGGCGGCGGCGGAACGCAGGCGCACCTGGTCGCTCTGCCCGTGCACGACGACGAGGTCATTGCGCAGGTCGCCGAGCACGCTCGCCGGAGCTCCGCGTCCGCCGACGACGGCGCGGCTGCGCCCTTCGCTCGAGACGGAACGTCCGAGAATGAGCTCGGGGCCGTCGAGGTCTCCCCCGGCGTCGCGTACCCGCTCGGCGACGGCACCGGCCGGGTCGATGACCCAGCGACCCTGGACGAAACTCTGCGGCTGGCCCTGGCGCACGGTGCCAGCATCCGCTCGGTCGCCGAGCAGCAGTCCGAGCGCGGTGACCACCATGGTTTTACCGGCGCCGGTTTCACCGGTGACGGCGGTGAACCCCGGGCCGAGCGGCAGCGTCGCCTCGGCGATGACGCCGAGGTCGCGAATGAACAGCTCGTCGATCACTCGCGGCCGACCGGGCCGCGCCAGCCGGTGACCGGCAGGTTGAACTTGTTAACCAGACGGTCGGTGAAGGGGCCGATGTGCAGGCGGGCCAATCGCACCGGAACATCCGAGCGGCGAACGATCACGCGGGCGCCGCCTGAAAGGTCCTGGGTGCGGCGGCCGTCGGCGCAGAGCACCGCACGGGCACCGGTGCGGGATAGAACCTCCACTGCCAGCGACGATTCCGGGCCGACCACGAGCGGCCGGGCGAACAGGGCGTGCGCGCTGAGCGGTACCAGCAGCAGCGCTTCGACCCCGGGCCAGACGATGGGGCCGCCGGCCGAGAACGAGTACGCGGTCGAGCCGGTCGGGGTGGAAAACACGACGCCATCGCAGCCAAATGACGATAGTGGACGGCCGTCGACCTCGACGACAACCTCGATCATGCGTTCGCGGCTGGCCTTTTCGACGGTGACCTCATTCAGCGCCCAGGTTTCGTAGACCACCTCGTCGGCGACCTTGACCCGCACAGACAGGGCGAGTCGTTCTTCGACCTCATAGTCGCCCTTGAGGGCGCGGCGCACCGCCTCACCGAGGTCGTCCCGCTCGCTCTCGGCGAGAAAACCGACGTGGCCGAGATTGATACCGAGCAGCGGGGCCGAACAACCACGTACGAGTTCGGCCGAACGCAGAATGGTGCCATCACCGCCGAGCACGATGACAAGTTCAAGCTCGGACATGCGCACCGTGTCACCGAGAATCGCGATATGGCCGTTCAGCTCCGGACAGGCAGCCAGAAGGTCGGCGCGTTCATCGCTGGCGAGCACCGGCACGGCCCCGGCGGCCAGAAGCTGCTTACAGACCGTCGAGGCGGCTTCGACAGAGTCGGTGCGGCCCGTATGGGCCACGATCAGAAAGTACCGCGGGGTCTCGCTCAATTCGTCACGCCCCCACCATGGTTTCGATCCGGTCCATCCATTCTGTCGGATTTGATCCGGCCGTGGCACTCATCCAGCACAGATACTCGTGATTCCCGGCCGCCCCAATGATGGGCGAGGCGATGACGCCGCAGGTTTTCAAGCCGAGGTCCCAGCCGGCCCAGAGTACACCGGCCACGGAATCGGAGCGCAGTCCCTTGTCGTGCACGATGCCCTCACGAATGCCGCCGCGGCCTACCTCGAACTGCGGTTTGATCAAAAGCACGAAGTCGGCGCCCGCCGCGGCTGTGGCCACGAGAGCCGGTAACACGGTGGTCAGCGAGATGAACGACAGGTCGGCCACGACGAGGTCGGGTCGGGTGTCGATTCCGGATGCACCGGCAAGGGTTTTCGGGGTTGCATAGCGGATGTTGTAACCCTCGACCAGCTTCAGCCGCGACTCGGTCTTCAATTGCGCGGCGAGCTGATCGTGGCCGACATCGGCGGCGATCACCTGGGCAGCGCCGCGTTCGAGTAGCACCTGGCTGAAACCGCCGGTGCTCGCGCCGGCATCGAGCGCTGTGCGACCGGTGACGATGAGAGTGAAGGCGTCAAGGGCGGCGTTGAGCTTGTGGGCACCGCGGCTGACGTAGTGGTCGGTCGCGGCCACCTCGAGAACGGCGTCCGCTGAGACTTTGGTGCTGGCCTTCACGACCGGGAGGCCATCCACCGTGACGAGGCCGTCGGCAATGAGTTTCGCAGCTACGGTTCGGGAGCGAACCAGCCCGCGGTCGGCCAGGGCGGCGTCGAGACGGGAGTCGGGCATCCGTTCTGGTAGCCCGTCAAGCGGGTTGGTGTCGGTCAGGTGCTCAGGCATAGGTGCCTCCGTCTCATGGTCATGGGGGTCTCATCGCCGGTCATGCCCGGCCCGCCGGGTCGGTATCAACGTCTTCGAGTTGTTCGCGCAGCCGCTCGTGGAGCTGTGTGAACGTTTCGGCACGCTGCTCGAGCGGCCGGGTCTCGATGTCGGCCAGTTGCGCGGCGAGATCAACCGGGTCTGGTTCGGGCATGACGGGCTCGGGGTTCACACTGTCTAGGCTACTGCGCGAGATACAGTCGCTCCGGAACGTTGAGCCCGTAGATCGCCCGCCCGGATCGATAGATCGCGGCGCAAGCGGCGCGCAGCAGGTTGATTCCGCCGTCGCCGTCTTTAATGATTTGCACGTCGTTGCCGGTGATGCGCACGCTCGCGCCGTTCACCGTGGCGGTCGACCCGTCCTTGGAAAACACGGTCTCCGGGTACGGTTCGTGCAGCTGTTGCAGGTTCTCGATGATGAAGGTCGGCCGGGACTCCTTATCGGCGGCGAGGGCCTGTTTGGCCCGGTCGATGCCGGTGAGCACGAGCACGGCCGGGATTCCGGCTCGATTGGCGCCCAAAATGTCGGTGTCGAGTCGGTCACCGATGAAGAGCGCATTCTGCGCATTGAATCGCCGGGTGGCCTCCAGAAAGATGGCTGCTTCGGGTTTGCCCGCAACGAGGGGAAGTCGACCAACGGCCGTGTGCACGGCGGAAACAAGCGTGCCGTTGCCGGGAGCAATCCCGCGGGCGACCGGAATGGTCCAGTCGGTATTGGTGGCGATCCACGGGATACCCGTACCCACACCGTCGGCGTTGAGTGCGAACGCCGCTTCGGCGAGATGCACCCAGCCGATCTCTGGCGCGAAGCCCTGAATCACAGCGGCCGGCTTGTCGTCGGCCGATCGGGTCACGACGAACCCGGCCTTGACGACCTCGTCGACGAGCCCGTCGCCACCAATAACGAGGATGCTGGCGCCGGGTTCCACATGCTCTGCCAGCAACCGAACGGCCGCCTGGGGCGAGGTGACAACGTCCGCTGCTGCCACACTCAGCCCGAGCTGGGTGAGGTGGTCGGCGACTGACTGGTCGGTGCGGGAAGCGTTGTTGGTGATGTAGCCCACCCGAATGGTCTCAGCGGCACGGTTCAGGCTCTGGACGGCCAAAGGAATAGCCGCCGAGCCCTTGTACACAACACCGTCAAGATCCGCCAGCAATACGTCAACGCCGGCCAGCGGCGTCGCCCACTCAGGCTTTCGGCGATGCAACATCCGGCTCGCTCTCGTCATCAGTTTCAGCTGTGTCGACAGCTTCAGCGACGATGTCGTCGGCGTCGTCGACAACTTCGTCGTGGTTGTCATCGTCGTCGTCGTCATCTCCGGCGTCTGCGGCGAAGGACGCGAGGGCGTCGTCGTCGTCGTCTTCCATCTCTTCGATTTCGATGGTTTCGTCATCTGCACCGGAAGCCCCGAGGGCGGCGTCGGCGCGCGAGGCACGTTCCAGCCACACGTCGGCTTCATCCTCGCGGCCAAGTTCGCTGAGCACCTCCGCATATGCGGCGAACAACTCGGGGCTGTACGAGAAGGCGGTATTGGGGTTGAGATGCGGAATTTCGAGTTCGACGAGCGCAGCGTCCGCTTCCCCGAGGTCCAGGCGAGCACCCGACATGGCGATCGCCAGGCCCACCTGGACGGATGGGGAGAGTGTGGAGCGATCGACCGAACGGCCCAGCTCGAGGGCGCGGTCGGGGCGGCCGACGCCGCGTTCGCTGTCGACCATGAGGGGAAGTTGGTCGTTCGAGCCGGAGATTCGACGGTAAGTGCGCAGTTCCCGCAGGGCCAGGGCGAAGTCACCAGTGGCATACGCGGTGATCGCGAGGCTTTCGCGCACCACACCGATCCGGCCAGCCCGGCGGGCGGCGCTCATCACGTGCCGGTGGGCGAGCTGGGGGTCCTCGTCGATGACGCGGGCGGCCATGGCCAGGTGGCGGCCGACGGTCTCGGCGTTTTCCTTGGTCAGCGTCTTGAGCTCGTTGCGGGCAATGCGGTCGAGGTCGTTGGCCGAGATGTCGTCGGGAAGTTCCGGGTCATCGTGGCGCGGACGCACCGAACGCAGCTCACGCTGCATGCGCTGCTCCTCGGTCATCTCCTCTTCGACGACGCGGGCATCGCGGTCGTTACGGGCCGGGGCGCCGTCGCGGGTCCACAGCTTTTTGCCGGCATCCACGCGAGGGGCGCCAGCACGGTTCGGCGAACCCCCGCGCTGGGTCCACGGCTTGCTGTCGTTGTCGGAGCGGGGCCGATCGCTGCTGGGCCGATCGCTGCGCTCGGGCCGTGCGCCATCCTTGGCCCACGGCTTGCGGTCCCCGCCCTGAGCGGGACGATCCGAGTTGCCGCGGTACGGCGGACGTTCACCCTGAGCGGGACGATCCGAGTTGCCCCGGTACGGCGGACGCTCACCCTGAGCGGGACGATCCGAGTTGCCCCGGTACGGCGGACGCTCACCCTGAGCGGGACGATCAGAGTTGCCCCGGTACGGCGGACGCTCACCCTGAGCGGGACGATCAGAATTACCGCGATACGGGGGACGTTCACCCTGAGCGGGACGATCCGAGTTGCCACGGTACGGCGCGCGGTCATTGCCACCGGAAGGACGATCCGAGTTGCCCCGGTACGGGGGACGTTCACCCTGAGCGGGACGATCCGAGTTGCC
>NZ_SOHL01000028.1 GCF_004403985.1 Cryobacterium gelidum
CAAATCGGCTACTCCGTGGCCGACATCCTCGCCAAGTGCCTCTACGGCCTGATCATCTACCGCATCGCACGCATGAAGTCCTTCTCAGACGATCAGACCTTCGCCGACTCCGAACTATCACTGGAAAACATAACAGGCCTCAAACGATCCACCACCAAATCGTAGGTGGCGCTGGAGCTAACAGCGCCGCCGGTGCAGCCGAAAGTGGGACGTACGCATTCGGTGCCGGCCGCTTGCAGAGCAGCGAACGACTTCCGGCGGAGCACGGCGACAAGCGTTGGTGGTGTCAAGGAATCGCTCACCGTGTCCTCGCGGTGTAGTGGAGAGGACGGGCCTCGCTGACATATCCGGTCACTTCAATAAAACACGGGTAGCAGTCAACGAGAAGATCGTGACCGTGGCACCTGAGGCGTCCGGAGCGGACTCTGCTGTGGCCGACGGCCTGCCGTCGCACCGAAGAAGAGCGACGCACTGCCGATGTTCCGGCCCGGAACGGGGGCTTCGCAGTTGCCTTCATCGGCCTGGGGCGAGGCGTGTGATCATTCATCGTCTCGGTCAGACGCGGCATAACCGCCGGACCCAGCGGGCATAGTGACGGAGGACCCAGCAGCGTGGCAGGCCCGGGCAATGGCAGACGTGGCACTGTGCCAGTCAGCGGTCTCATGATCAAATCGTGCACCGCTGGCTGAAGGCTCCGCTGCTTTCAGGAACGACACGGAATCCTGACAGGGTCCCCGACCTCAAAATCGTTTATTAACACGTGGTCGTACCCGGTGACAACTATGTCCAGCTGGGCAACGAGTCGACCGTCGCTCAAGACCCCGGCCGCAAAACCGGGTGCAGTGTGTCCTTTCATCGAGGCTATTGCCGTGACTTGTCCGCAAACATGGTCTGTGCTGGGGGTGGATTCACCTGGTTACGGGGCGGTCTCGCCGGTGGCGCCGCACCGATCCGTGCCTCCCCGATGGCTGGAGGGTCTCACTGCGCTTGACAGCTGAACCAGCATCTCGTCGCTATATCGAACGGGATCAGGGGTGCGAGATACCCATGGGCTGCTGTGGTCTAAGGAGTCGCAATCAGGCGCGGCATGACGATGTCGGTTCTTGACACATTTCCGGCAGCATGCCACACTCGACCCTAGACCGAATGGTCGATCAACTTATGAATAAATATTTGACTCATTGTGAATAGTTTCAAAGGAGAAACGCATGCACAGGACTAAATTTCGACCGAAAAGTATGATCGCCTCCGCAGCCGCGCTGTCGGCCGCCCTGCTTTTTACCGGCTGCAGCGCGACTGTTGCCCCGGCAGACGCTTCCGGGAACGGCAGCGAGAATGGCAAAACGATTGGGATCGCAGTCGCGGACCAAAAATCACTGTTCTACGTCGCAGCAGTGGACGGAATGAAGCAGGCTGCAGACGAGGCCGGTTATAAGCTCGTCACGCTCTCCGCCAACAACAATTCCGGTCAGCAGGTCAACCAGGTTCAGGATTTGATCACCCAGCAGGTCGATGTGATCATTTTCATCGCCCAGGACGCGACGTCAGCAGCAGCCGGCGTCAAGCTGGCCAATGACGCCGGTATCCCGATCGTTGCCGTCGACCAAAAGCCTGAGTCTGGCAACGGCAAACTTGCGACCTACATCGCGACGGACAGTGTCGCGGCAGCCGAGAAGCTGTGCACCTGGATGTTTGACCAGTTCGGTGGCGCCGGCGACATAGCGATCCTCCAAGGCCCGCTCGGCTCCACCGCGGAGTTGCAGCGCAGCGAAGGCTGCGCGAACGCACTGGCGAACTATCCCGACGTTAAAGTCGTCGCTCAGGAATCAGCCGGTTGGGACGAGACCAAGGCATTCACCGCCGCGCAGAACATCCTGACGGCAAATCCCAACTTGAAGGCAATTTTCGGCGAAAGCGACGCCATGGCTCTGGGCGCAGCTAAGGCTGCACAGCAGGAAGGTCGCACCGGCCTGGTCTTCGTCGGTATCGACGGATTTCCGACGATGTTCACGGCGGTTGCAGACGGACTCACCCAAGCCACGATGGCGCAGCAGCCGTACCTTATGGGGCAACTGTCGGTCCAGGACGCGGTGAAAATTGCCGAGGGAAATGGCGGCGACATTCCCGCACTGCAGTACCAGGACACGGTGCTCGTCACCGGTGAGAACGTCGCTGACAACGATCCCGCGAAGTTCTACGGTCCCGACTTCAAGTAATCGAACAGCTGCCGGTGGGAGACGTGGTAGCCACGTTGGACCGTCTCCCACCGGCCTCTATTCCGATCGCGATGAATGGATGACAGTGGTACAGACACTTGCACAAACAACTCACGACGGCCGGGCAGACGGAGATTCTGCGGGTCTCATTTGCACGGGGCTGTCCAAAAGTTACTGGGGAATTCCCGTACTCAAGGACGTTGACATTACGCTCCGGCCCGGAAACGTTATTGGACTCATCGGCGAGAACGGGGCCGGAAAGTCGACAACGTCGTCGATTATCGCGGGCATAGTTGAAGCCAACGGCGGGTCGATGACCATTGACGGCGTCCCTTACGAACCAGCTCGGCCTTCAGACGCATTAAAAAATGGCGTCGCGCTTATTCACCAAGAGATTCGTATGGTTCCGGAGCTGTCGGTAGCGGAAAACATTTTTATCGGGCGGCTGCCTCGTCGCCGAGGAGTGATCGATCGGAATCGCATCAACGACGAGGCGAGGGAATACCTCGAGCTCGTCGGTTCACAGACTGACCCACGCCGCCCCGTCGCCGGACTTTCCATTGCGGCGCAGCAGGAAATCGAGATTGCACGCGCCCTCTCCCGAGAACCGAAATACATCATTTTCGATGAGCCTTCGGCTTCCCTCGGACAGTCCGAAACGCAACACGTTTTCGCCCAGATCGCAGCGTTGAGACAACGTGGCGTGGGAATCGTGTACATTTCCCATCGCCTCGACGAGATCAAAGAAGTCGCGGACACGATCGTGTGCCTCAGGGATGGCGCGTTGGTGGGAAATTGGCCAGCGAGTGAGATCACGAAAGACGAAATGGTCAAGGCAATGGTTGGCCGCGACTTTGTCTTTTCGCACCGGGCGCCCAAGCCCGCTACCGACGAGATCGCACTATCGGTCACAGGATTGAGCAAAACCGGAGTATTTGAGGGCATCGACTTCGATGTTCGTCGCGGAGAAATATTCGGCTTCGCTGGCCTCGTGGGGGCTGGCCGAACCGAGGTCGTGCGAACCATCGCCGGGGCAGATCAAGCCGACGCCGGAGAGATCAGCGTGCGCGGCGGGGTCGTTCATATCAGAAACCCACGGTCTGGCATCGACGCTGGGATCGCGATGGTTCCCGAGGACCGGAAGGGCCAAGGACTCAACCTGGACCGCACCGGTGCCGAAAACATCACTCTCCCGTGGGAGAAAGAGATGAGCTCAGCCGGAATTATCACGAAGAAGAAGGTGACGGCCACGGCGAACAAGCTGCGCGACTTCCTGGACATCCGCGGACGACTCGACATTCCCGTGGGCTCTCTCTCCGGCGGAAATCAGCAGAAGGTCCTGCTGGCGAAGTGGCTGGTGAACGAACCCAAGGTGCTCATCCTCGACGAGCCCACCAGGGGGGTCGACGTCGGAGCGAAGATGACGATCTACGAGACCATCAGAGCACTAGCCGAAACCGGCGTCGGCGTCATCGTCGTCTCATCAGAACTCGAAGAGGTACTCGGCCTTTCGCACCGCGTGCTCGTGATGTCCGGTGGCCGCCAGCGTGCGATTCTCGACCGTGCGGACGCGACACCGGAAGCAGTCATGGCCCTTGCGCTCAGCAACGTCCCAAGAGAATCCCCACTCGAGTCGCCAATCGACGGCGAAGAAGAGTTCCGAACGCCGATCAGCACGCAGGAGAACTGAATCATGGCCATAGTCGACCGCAACGTCACCCCACCTCGGCCAGACTCTCCGCCCACGCAGAGCGAGATCGCGCCGCGGTCTGCTGCGTCCGGCAACACGAGTCGAGTCCGGCAAATAATGAGCCAGATTCCCGGTCCCCTGATCGGCCTGATCGTTATATTCGTCGCACTCTCATTCCTATCCCCGTACTTCCTGACCCCTCGCAACTTGCTCAACATCCTGAGCCAAGTCTCAGCTGTCGGCGTCATGTCGGTCGGAGCTCTTCTGATCATCCTCCTGGGAGGCATCGACCTGTCGGTTGGCTCCGTACTGGCGCTCAGCTCCATGTCCATGGCCGCGATGTACAAAATGGCCGGGTGGCCTTTCGAAGTCGCGCTGCTCGCGGGCCTTATCGTGGGCGCCCTCGTCGGCCTCATCAACGGCATCCTCACCGCCTACGGCAAACTGCAACCGTTCATCGCGACGCTGGCAACTATGTCGGCAGCGGCTGGCCTCGCGTTGTTCATCACCAACGGCAACCCAATCACGGGGTTCCCCGACTGGTTCATTGCGATCACAGCGACGAGCATTCTTGGCGTTCCTATTGAAGGCGTTATTCTCGTCGCAATATTCGCCACTGCGGCATTCTGGCTCAAGTTCAGGCCGTCGGGCCGTGCGCTCTATGCGATCGGCGGAAACGAGGAGGTGGCTCGCCTATCTGGACTTCCCGTGCGGCGCGCCAAAATTTTGGTCTACACCATCGCCGGATTACTAGCCGCAGTAGCCGGTCTTCTGGTCACATCGCGACTCGACTCCGCTCAGCCCACCGCTGGCGCTGCCGACCTCCTGAACGTTATCGCCGTAGTTGTCATCGGCGGAGCCAGCCTCTCTGGCGGATCGGGCAGCCTCCTTGGCACGTTCGTCGGACTCCTCATCATCGGAGTCCTGAATAACGGAATGTCGCTGCTGAACGTCTCCGCCAACCTCCAGCCCGTGGTTATTGGCGCCGTCATCGCCGCCGCGGTACTTACTGACCGAAAGTCGAGCAGGAGACACACATGAGTGCATTCGCCACGATCACCGATCCCACCGACCTCGACGCGATCCGCGCGGTCATCGCCTCAACACCCGACGCGGTCGAACTGGTGCCACTCGGCATCCGCTCACTGGTGATATCGCCCGAAGCGAGCCTCGGCTTGGTCCCAGCGGTGAAGGGCCTGATAGCCGTTGGATCTACAGGAATGCAACGAGTTGTAGTGCTCGTCGACGAGACGACCATCCTGCGCGACGGCCGCGACCTGAAGCAGCAACTGTGCGAACTCCTTGCCGAGGCGTTCGCGGTCCAGATTGTCGTGCTTGGTCACGCGGGACAGCTGCACGCCAACGAAGACGCGCTCGAAACTGCGACGGCTGCCATTGAAGGATATGACTGCGCCGTGGCGATCGGTAGCGGCACGATTTCGGACATTGGAAAGGTGGCCACCGAACGCCAAGGTGGAATCCCGCTCGTGATCGTGCAGACCGCAGCATCCGTCGACGGCTTTACCGACAACGTCTCGGTGGTCTTGCGCAATGGGGTGAAGCGCACTATCCCGTCCCGGTGGCCCGACGTCGTGCTCGCCGACACGACGACAATCGCAGACGCACCCGTTGCCATGAACACTGCCGGTTTCGGTGAGGTGCTCTCGCTGTACACCGCTCCTGCCGACTGGGAACTCGCCAACCGCCTGGGCTTTGACAATAGTTTTCGGCTGACCCCCCGGGATTTCCTGCTCGAGTTCGCCGGCGACCCCGCCACCTGGGCAGACGGTCTCGCCAATGGTGCGCCCGGAGCCGTGCTGGACCTCACCCGGATGCTCGCCATCCGCGGAATGGGCACAGGGATTGCGGGTACCACGGCCTGCCTCTCCGGTGTTGAGCACGTCGTTTCGCACATGCTCGACATGTACGCCGCCGCCCACAACCTGCCGACCGGCCTCCACGGAGCCCAGGTTGGCGTTGCAACTCAGGTCGCGTCCGCAGCGTGGGACCTACTGCGCCGCCGGGTCGCCGAGGGTGAGTTCACCCTACGTTTCCCCGCAGCGAGCGACCTTGAACAGCACGTGAAGCGAGCGTTCGATGTGTGCGACGAGACCGGCGGTCGCGGTGAGGAATGCTGGTCCGATTACGCCCGCAAGATCAAGGCGTGGAACGCCGACCCCGAGCGTATGAAGGGCCTCGTCGCCAACGCGATTTCCGATGGTGTCGCTATCGCTGCCGCCGTCCCCACGCCCGCGTCATTATCGGCCGGTCTGCTCGCCGCGGGCTCACCCACCACCCCGGGCGACCTTGTCGAATGGGTCACCCCGGATATCTGGCGGTGGGCTGTCGCGAACTGTCTTTTCATGCGCGACCGGTTCACGGTCATCGACCTGCTCTTCCTCCTTGGTTGGTGGACGCCGGCCGACGTGGACGTGGTGATTGAGCAGGCCTTTCAGACGGAGAGTGAGCCGACGTCATGAGCGATGATCGCGTGGTCATCGCGGTGGACTGCTCAACCACCGGCGCGAAAGCGAGTGTCTGGAACGCGAATGGCACCGAGGTTGCCAGTGGGCGGGCCGAGCTCGACTTGAGTATCCCCGCGCCGGGGCGCGGTGAACAAGATCCGCGCCAATGGTGGACAGCTATGCAAAGCGCGGTGCGCAGTGCCGTCGAGGGCCTCGACGTCAGCCGTGTTGTCTCCCTGACCGTAACCCACCAGCGCGAGAGTTTCGTATGCCTCGACGTCGACGGCGAAGCCGTGCGACCCGCGATGCTCTGGCTCGATTCCAGGGCCGGTGAGCAGGTGGACCAGTTTGGTTCGGCTGATGTGCACGACCGCACAGGGAAGCCGCCGAACACGACCGTTTCGTACTATAAATTGCTGTGGCTGGCCGAGCATGAACCCGAGGTTTTGCGCCGAACGGCGCACATCGTCGAGGTGCACGGCTATCTGGTGCACCGCATGACCGACCTCTGGGCAACCTCGACCGCGAGCATGGACCCCACCGGCCTCGTCGACATTCGAACCGGCGACTACGATGCAGCTGTCCTGACGCACCTCGGTCTCGACCGTTCTCAACTGTGCGCCCTGCACTCTCCCGGAGACGTCATCGGGGGTCTCACGATCGATGCCGCCGAGCTTCTTGGCCTGCTCCCTGGCACGCTCATCGTCGCGGGAGCCGGTGACGGACAGTGCGCCGGCCTCGGGGCGGGGGTCGCGGCACCGGGACGGGCGTACCTCAATATCGGCACGGGCTTGATCTCCGGCACCTACTCCTCTCACTATCAGCCCGACAGGGCGTATCGGGCGATGATGGGTACCATTCCAGGGAGCTTCGCGTACGAAACCTTCGTAGGGGCCGGCACGTACATGATTTCCTGGTTCATCGATACGTTCACTCACTCCTCGGAGAAGTCTCGCGGCGGGGTCGAGGCGGCCATGGAGTCCGAAGCCTCGGTGGTGCCCAGGGGCAGTGACGGCCTGTATGTTGTCCCCTACTGGAACGGAGCGCTCACGCCCTACTGGGACCATGAGGCCCGCGGAATCATTGTGGGGCTGCAGGGTGTGCACCGTCGTGCCCACATCTACCGTGCCGTGCTCGAGGGCGTTGCCTTCGAACTGCGGCTGAGCCAGGACCAGGTCGAGCAGGCCACGGGGGACACCGTGGAAGAATTCGTCGCCATGGGTGGCGGGTCGCAATGCCCGCTCTGGTGCCAGATAATCGCGGACGTTCTGCGCCGGCCCGTTGTATTGTCGCGCCAGAGGGAAACAACCTGTCTCGGCGCCGGTATGCTCGCAGCCTTCGGGGCGGGACTTTTTCCCAGCATTCGCCACGCCGCCGAGGCCATGAGTGCCACCGATTTCCGATATGAACCCGACCCGAAAGCGGCCGACGACTACGAAGCGCTTTATCGCCGATACGCGGCGATCTACCCCGCGTTCCGCTCCTTTTTCCACGACCGGATCGAAGTGATGGCGTGAGTGAAACGACAGCGACCAGCCTCGGCCTGCCAGCGGCGCCGACGGGGGGCACCGCACTGCGGGCGCTGCCCAAACGGGTCTACGACGCCTACCTGTTCGACCTGGACGGCACCATTTATCTGGGCGAGGAGCTTCTTCCAGGAGCGCTTCAGCTCCTGGCGCACCTCCGCGAGACGCAACGTCGGGTGGTGTTCCTCTCGAACAACCCAACGCTCGACCGGGCAATGTACGTATCCAAACTCACGAAACTCGGCATTCAGGTTGCACCCGAGGAGGTTGTCAACTCCGTGGTGAGCATGGTCGCCTGGCTCAGTCGCGAACACCCCGGTAAAACGGTTTACCCGATCGCTGAACAACCGCTGATTACGGCGCTGCGGGATGCGGGCATCCCTACGTCGTCCAACCCCGACGAGATAGAGATCGTCTTGGCGAGCTATGACCGAGGGTTCGACTATTCCAAGCTTCAAATAGCATTCGACGCTTTGTGGAAGCGGGATGCGATCCTGGTGGCGACCAACCTTGATCGCTATTGCCCGTTTCCTGGTGGCCGCGGCGAGCCTGACGCGGCGGCGATTGTCGCGGCGATCGAGGCGTGCACCGGTGTGTCCTGCGTCGCCAACGCCGGAAAGCCCAGCGTGATCATGCTTGAAACGGTGATGGCAACCCTGGGGCTACGGCCTGAGCAATGCCTCATGACGGGCGATCGGCTCTACACGGACGTGAAAATGGCCGTGGATGCCCGGATGGACTCCGCGCTCGTTCTCACCGGAGACGCCGACCTCGACTCGGTGGCGCGCACCGCTGCAGCGGACCAGCCCACCTACATTCTTGACCGAGTGGACCATGTCATTCCAGCGGCTGTACGGCATCAACTCGGTTGGTCTGATGTCCCATCGGATTCGCTTGCAGTGGGACACAGAAGTGCGTAGCATAGAGTTTCATAACGCGAATGAATATTCACTCGCGAACGCAGACGAAGACGTCGAGAGAAAGGCGGTTCCCAATGGCCGAACTGGCACGCGATACCCTGCGTGAAATGCAGCTGCGAATGTTGAGAATCCGCGCGTTCGATGAGCGTGCATCCAAGATGGTGAAACGAGGCCACATTCCCGGCACTGTTCACACCAGCATCGGGCAAGAAGCGCAGGTTGTCGGCGCCACCATGGCCCTTGGCGCCGGTGATTACATGAGTGGAAACCACCGCAGCCATGGCCACCCCATCGGAAAAGGCTCACCGCTCGGCCCGCTCATGGCTGAGCTTGTAGGCAAGGCGACGGGCGTCTGCAAAGGCAAGGGCGGCTCGCTGCACCTTGCTGACTTCGCGGTGGGAAGCCTCGGCGAGTCCGGCATCGTGGGGTCGTCGATCCCGATCGCCAATGGAGCAGCCCTCTCGTCGAAGGTGCTGAACAACGGCAAAGTAGCGCTCGCGTTCTTCGGCGATGGAGCCGCCAATCAGGGCGTCCTCTACGAGTCGATGAACATGGCCGGCGTGTGGGACCTCCCGATGATCTTCCTGTGCGAAAACAACCAGTACGCGCTGAGCACCCCGGCTCACACCGTGACATCGGGCATCATTTCCGAACGTGCCGCTGGATTCGGGATGCCCGGAATCAGAGTTGAAGAAGGACAAGACGTTCTGGCTGTTTACGACGCGGTCTCCAAAGCGGTAGCACGGGCGCGCGCCGGGGACGGCCCCACACTGGTGGAGGTCATGACCTACCGGTACAACGAACACTCCGAAGGGCTGAGACTTGGTACGGACTACCGAAACGCCGAAGAGCGCGACGCCTGGTTGAAAAAAGATCCGATCATGCTCTTTCGCCACTATCTGGCATCCCACGGATTCTCTGACGATGAACTCGATGGCCTCCAAGCTACTGCGCTCGCCGAGGTCGACGCGGCTGTCGCATTCTCGGACGCGAGTCCCTACCCCGATCTTTCGGTCGCCTTTGACGACCTCTACACCGACAAGGAGTCCGCAGCATGACTGTGATGAGCTATCTGGGTGCTATCGGCGCAGCCCAGCGCGAAGCCATGGACGCCGACGAGCGCGTCATAATCATCGGCGAAGACGTCGAAGCCAATGTCTATGGCACGACCGGCGGCGGCAAATCCCGCAGCGACAAGGGTGATTTTTTGCAGCGCTACGGCAAGAACCGCATTCGCAACACCCCGATCTCCGAGGAGGGCATTGTCGGCGCGGCCGCTGGTGCTGCGATGACCGGGCTGCGCCCGATAGTCGACCTCTCCTACTCGAGCTTCCTCTACATGGCCATGGACCAGTTCGTGAACCAGGTGGCGAAAAACCGGTACATGTTCGGCGGCCAGGCCTCGATGCCCGTGGTCTTCCGCTCCGCCATGTTCTATGGACTGAACACCGGCGCGCATCACTCGGACCGTCCGTATCCGATGTTCATGAACGTCCCCGGACTGAAAATAATTGCCCCCGCCACGCCCTCGGACGCAAAAGGGCTTCTCCGCTCCGCGGTCGATTCCGACGACCCAATCCTCAGCTTCGAGGCCTGCCTCCTGTGGAGCGCGAAGGAGGACGTAGACGAGAACGAGTTTTGGGTGCCGCTGGGCGTCGCACGCACGGCGCGGGTAGGAACGGATGTCACCGTCGTAGCTATCTCGAGCTCAGTGCCGGAGGCCGTGGCTGCAGCGGAAGAACTCGCAAAGGAAGGCGTGTCCGTCGAGGTCATTGATCCACGGACGCTCGTTCCACTCGACCGTGATGCCATTTTGCGGTCGGTGGCGAAGACGGGTCGATTGGTCGTTGCCGAGCCGGCGCACCGCACCTGCGGTGCAGCGGCGGAGATCAGTGCGCTCGTCGCGGAAGAAATCTTTGATTCGCTTAAAGCCCCGATCATTCGTGTAACGGCACCGGACATGCAAATTCCCTTTAGTCCCTCGCTCGAAAAGCAGATGTATCCGACGAAGGTCACCATTGCGGCCGCCATCCGGCGCGTCGTCGACCTGCCGGCGCTTCAGCCGGTCGCAGCCGCAGTTTAATTACGAAAGAGGATCAAATGGCGCGTATAGATGTGTTGCTTCCCCAGTGGGGAATGGGAATGAGTGAAGGGGCAATCGTCGAGTGGCTCAAGAAGGTGGGCGACCACGTCGATGAAGACGAACCCCTGGCGGAGGTTGAGGCGGAGAAGGTTGAGGAAACCCTCGAGTCACCCGCCACGGGAACCCTGGTGGAGATCTTGGTCGAGGAAGGTGCCTCAGTCGAGGTCCGCACCATTCTTGCTGTGATCGAAACCGACTAAACGCGAGCGTAGACGAAAACAACGAAGGAGGAGGAGCCATGAGCGCATCTTTAGTGAACGCCGGCGACACCCGCGCACCCTATGACCTCATCGTCGTGGGTGCCGGTATAAATGGACTCGGCATAGCGCGCGACGCTGCCGCGCGTGGCTTGCGAACCATCGTCATCGACCAGGAAGATATTTGCAGTGGTGTGTCCGCGTGGTCGGGGCGACTCATTCACGGTGGCCTCCGATACCTGGAGCATAAGGACTTCGCCCTGGTGCGCGAATCCCTGAAGGAGCGCGAGCGCCTCTTCAAGCTCGCTCCGCACCTCGTGAAGCCTGTGCCGCTTCTCATGCCTTTCTACGCCCGCAACAAGCGGCCGTCGTGGTTGATCCGCCTCGGCATGATCGCCTACGACGTACTCTCGTGGGACAAGAAGCAACCTAATCACAGCATTCTGACGAAGCGCGCGGTGCTGTCCCGCTTCACCGGGATGGAGCCTGCCGGACTCACAGGTTCCGCGGTCTTCATCGACGGGCAGGTTGAATATGCTGAGCGCCTCTGTGTTGAACTCGCGGTGGCAGCAAAGAGTGACGGGGCCGACATCGTCACCCACTCCCGAGTCGATGGGCTCCTGAAGTCCGATTCGCGAGTGACCGGCGTCGAGTACACCGATTCGATCACCGGAGAACGTCATTCCGTGCGCGGACGCGTGGTCATGAACGCCGCTGGCCCGTGGGTCGACCGCCTGCTGGCTGATTTTGGGGGAGTCAGTTCACCCCGATTCATCGGCGGCTCCAAAGGCAGCCATATCGTCGTGGCTCCCTTCCCCGGGGCTCCTCGTGACGTCGTGTACTACGAGTCGCAGGCGGATGGCCGTCTGGTCCTCGTCATACCGTGGATGGACAGATACCTCATCGGGTGCACCGACAACCTCTACGACGAGGAGCCGGACTCTGCTCGCGCAGAACAGTCGGAAATCGACTACCTGCTCAACGAGGTCAACACTCTCGTGCCGGGCGCAAAACTCAGCACCGACGACGTTCTGTACACCTATAGCGGCGTTCGACCATTGCCCTACGCGCCCGGTGTGCCCGAATGGAAGATTCCGCGCAGCCACATCATCCACGACCACGCTAAAGACGGCGTCGAAGGCCTCTTCTCCGTTATCGGGGGCAAGCTCACGACGTTCCGGCAGCTCTCAGAGGACGCCGTCGACTTGGCGCTTCGCAGCCTGGGCGCCAAAAAGGTCAAAACAATCACTTTGACGAGCCCACTTCCTGGTGCTCGAGTCGCGAACTATGAGACGTTCTCGAAGGCGTTCATTGCGAACGGTGCTCTGCCACCATTAGTGGCGAAGCGCCTCCTCGCTCTGTACGGAGTGCGGGCAGCGAACATAGTGGCTCTCGTGAGTAACGACGCCAGTCTTGCTGAGATCGTCGACGAGAAGTCGGGGGCTCTGGCCGCTGAAGTGGTCTTCGCCATCAATGAAGAATTTGCGCGAACTCTCACAGACGTTATGGCGAGACGTCTTCTGCTGGCGTTTGAACCGGATCACGGCATTGAGGGTGCCGAGCGGATCGCGACGATCATGGCGGCCATCAACGGCTGGGATGAAAACCGTATCCAGAATGAGATCGACGGCTACGTTGAGTGGCTCGGCCACCTAGCCGTCCCCGGCCGACCCACAGCGCAAATTCCGGGTCGTACGACATCCGGTGCACGTGAAAGTGGGTTGACCGTCGGCGACGTCGGCGTCCACGCCGGCCGGGCAGACCTATGACAGGCCGCTATGTCCTCGCGCTCGACGAAGGGTCGAGCAGCGCGAGGGCGGTACTCGTCGATACGGACGGGCGGATCGTCGCCGAGGCATCAAATTCGCTCACGCCCCTTTTTCCCAACCACGGCTGGGTTGAACTTGACCCGGCCCAGCTGTGGACTGCGATGCGGGCAGCGATCGACGAGGTAATGGACCGGTCGGGGTTGACGGCGCGCGATATCGCAACGGTCGGGGTGACAACTCACCGGGAGACCTGTCTGATCTGGAACCGATCCACCTCCATCCCCGTACACAATGCGATCATGTGGTCTTCCCACCAGACCGATGAGATCGTGCAGCGCTGGTCCGACATGGGACTCGACGCCGAGATCCGCACGCGCACCGGCCTCCGGAACGACTCGTTTTTCTCAGCCCCCAAACTGGCCTGGTTCATCGAGAATGTCCCGGGGCTCAAAGCGCTTGCAGGCACAGGCGCCTACGCTGCCGGAACGGTCGACACCTGGCTTGTCTGGAACCTCACCGGCGGGCGTGAGCACGTCACCGATGCGACATCGGCGTCGCGAACGGCATTGCTCAACATCGACCAACTCGTGTGGGACGACCGACTGTGCGACGTGTACGGAATCCCTCAGGAGCTGCTCCCCGAGGTGCGTGCTTCCAATTCGCACTTCGGCTACCTTGACCCCAGCATTCTGCCCGGCGGCGCCGGCCATCACATACCCATCCACGCGATCATCGCTGATCAACAGGCCGGGCTCTTTGGGCAGGGATGCTTCGACGAGGGTTCAGTCAAGAACACGTTTGGAACCGCTGGCGTGCTCGTCGCCAACGTCGGAAGCAGCCCGCTGCTCCTGGCCGGAATGACTACCAGCGTGGCGATGAACATTCCTGGACTCACCAGCTACGAAGTCGAAGGGGTGGTATTCCACAGCGGGCAGACGCTTCATTGGCTGCGTGACAAGATGCGGGCAGTTGGATCCATAGCGGAGATGGAGCGCATCGCAGAACGGGTCACGGATACCCAGGGCGTGTACTTTGTTCCGGCGTTCGCCGGCCTCTGCGACCCTTACTGGGACAAAGACGTCCGCGCATCAATTTTTGGGTTGACCCTTGACACGGGCATCGACCAAATTGTTCGCGCGGCGCTCGAAGCCATGGCATACCAGACGCGCGACAACCTTGATGCTTTGCGCGCCGGCGGTATGAACGTGATGTCGCTGAAGGTAGATGGAAAAGCGGTCTGCAACAACTTCCTGTGCCAGTTCCAAGCAGACATCCTCGGCATGCCCGTCGTTCGGCCGGAGGGCCTCGAACGCACCGCTCTCGGAGTTGCCTATATTGCCGGAGCGGAGGTGGGTCTTTGGAACGCGCAAGATCTCGTGCGCGAAACGTGGCGCGCGGAGCGAGTATTCGAGCCCCGTATGAGCAGCGATCGTCGCGACCAGCTCTACGGCGGTTGGCAGGCCGCCGTGCGATCCGCGCGCATGATGCCGCCGGCACCACCTCACCCGACTAACGGGACGGTCCCAGATTCCGTCCCGATACTGGCCGCACACTGACGTGCTGGTCCAACAACAGAATCAATCGAGAGGATCATGATGACCACGAAGACAGCCGAAAACTACGTTGCCCGCGCCCGAGCAGGCGGCTATGCAGTAGGTGGTTTCAATATGCACAACCCTGAGACCACGCAAGCACTGATCGAAGCGTCAATTCGCGCTCAATCACCAGTGTTCCTGCAGGTTGGGCGGGCGATCGTTCCTCACATGGGCCTCGAGGCCGCCTACCGCATGACCCGTCGTGAACTTGACGGCAGGGGAGCGGATGCGGTTGTCCACCTCGACCACGGAACGTACGACGAGGTGTTCGAAGCGCTGCGTCTCGGATTTGACTCGATCATGTTCGACGGCTCGCACTTGCCATTCGAAGAAAACTTGAAAACTACCCGCTACGTCGTTCAGGTCGCCCATTCATTCGGCGTTCCAGTGGAAGCCGAACTGGGCAGCATTCCCGATGCATCCAACGGGATCGACTGGTCGGCTCACTACACTAACGTCGACGAAGCCGAAAGATTCGTCGCGGAAACCGGTGTCGACTTCCTGGCGATCTCGGCAGGTGTGATGCACGGCATCACTTCCGGTGACCCCCTGCCCCTGGACATCGAACGAATCCAGCGCATTCGGGATGTCACGGGCGTTCCTCTCGTTCTGCACGGAGCGTCGGGAGTACCGGAGTCGGATATCAGCGCCGCGATCGCGGCTGGTGTGCACAAGCTGAACGCCGATACCGATCTGCGCCATGCCTTTCGCCGCGGAATTGAAGAGATCTGGGCCCAGGGTGACCGCCAGCTCGAAGATGCCATGTCTGAAGGAAAGCGCCAGATGATCGTCGCGACGATCGCAAAGATGCGCGAGTACGGGTGTGCCGGCGCCTCGACGACCGCCGTCTTGACCGAAGCGCGGGCGTGATGACGCAACCACTGGATCTCGACGAGGGTCAGCGCACCGAGCTGAAGGGTATGCGTCGAACCGCGGCGCGGCGCATGGTCACGGCGTGGGAAGCGCCGGTGTTCCACCTCACGGTGGAGGTCGACATGACGGAGGCATCGCGTGCCAAGGTCGTCGTGCCGGGGGCGACAGTGACGGACGTGCTTGTTCGCGCAACCGCGCATGCGCTGACCGTTGTGCCGGCGGTGAACGTCCACGTCGACGGCGAAGCGGTCGTATCTTTCCCCCGAGCTCACGTCGGTATAGCGGTCGCCACAGATAAGGGTCTGACAGTACCGATTATCCACAACGCCGATCAGTTGGATCTTGAAGAGATCGCTCAGCGCAGGCGCGACATCGTCGGCCGTGCACGTTCCGGCGGACTGGGACGCGACGACATCACTGGAGGGACGTTCACGATTTCGAATCTCGGCATGCTCGGGGTGACCCGCTTCGATGCCATCGTGAATGCGCCCCAAGCCGCGATCCTGGCGGTTGGAGCCACGATTCGCCGAAATGTCTGGACTGAGGATGGCGGGGGGTGGCGGCCGATCGCCGAACTGACCCTGACGTCGGATCACCGTGCCCTGGATGGCGCGGTTGCGGCCGAGTTCCTCGCGGCGTTAAAGGCGAAACTGGAAGCGCCGCTCTAACAGAGTGCATGCGGTGACGGCGGCGGCGGCTCGCGGTGCGGGCCGCCGCTCACCTGCGATTACTCCCGCAGGAGTCGCTCTGCCGTTTCCATATCCGTGATCAGGGTGTCGATCCAGTGACCGCGCAGGGCCGCGCGCACAGCCTCGTACTTCGACCTTCCACCAGCGACGGCAAATCGTCCGCCCTTGGCGGGAAGCTGGGCCAGGGTCACGCCGATCACAAGGGAGTCAAGCTCGCTCTCGATCGGGATTCCTTCCGCGTCGATGAACCTGAGGTTGATCTGTCCAACGGCGCCGAGCGACTTTGCCATTTCGAATTGTTCTACTGTGAAAAAGTTGCCGCCCGGCTCCAACGGTGCGTCGATACTACAGGTACCAATACCGACAAGGGCCACGTCCAACTCATCTAACGCCGCGATCGCTTCGCGGGTGTGTGCGTCGTAGCTAATCATTGCTTCACGCACTTCCGCAGAAGAGAGAACCCCCGGAGCGCGGATGAACAGGGGAGTCCCACCGATCAGGTCGGCAAAGCGCTGCGTGGAACGGGTGGAATCATGCTGCAGCTGTGGCGGGCCGACGTCCCCGAGCATCTCGACGATGCGAGTGGCGTCGGACTTCTTTTTCGACGGTTCAAGGGTAGCCACGAGTGAACGCAGTGACCGGCTCCACGAAGTAAAGCCAATAGTTTTCCCCGATAATTGCATTGCCGAGAGGATGAGCGCGGCGGCCTCGCCGAGGTCGCGATTGATGCCGGCCTCGTCGTTCGGATCCAGCGCCTCCACGACGTGAACCTGGGACAACCCATAGCGCCCCTGAAGATCTTCTTCGATCTCTGCGTGCAGGCCCTCCGGGATGACAACAATCGTTCGCACGATTTTCGCTTGCTCGGCGGCCTGCAGTAGCCGGGAAACGCGGGCTTGCGATATGCCCAGGTTCGCCGCGATCTCGATCTGGCGGATGCCGTGCGTGTAATACATACGCGCCACCTTCGTCATGAAGCGGCGCGGTTCAGAATCAGCAGCCAAGGCTTTTCCTTTCGCTAAGATACTTGAGTGTATCAAGATTCGTCAATTGCAAGAATATCCAGCACGATCTAGGCTATTTCTGGAAGCGATAAATTTGAATCAATGCGTGAGGAGGCCGACGGATGGCGATCCCACGGCGTGTTGGCCCGTGTCGAATTCGTCCAGCCCTGCATCCTGGGCGCGACAGCAACCAGGACGGCACCCGCACCTCGTGGCGTGCAGACAGAACTGCCAGCTGATCAGTCAAGCGAACGGTCTCCTGTCCATGAATACAGAAAATAGGTCTCGCACGTCATGACCGATGCGAAACAGCTGCCCGCTCGCATACCGGAATTATCACTGGGTCGGGTCGGCACCACAGCGCAAGATGACATCGACGAGAGCTTGCGTGTGCTCCGCGGCATGCAGGAAGACCTCAACGATCATGCTCGGATCAGGGCTTACCGCCCTGTTCCCACCGTGGCGTTCAGCCGGCGTGAGAGCTTGATGCCAGAATTCGCCGCCGCGTCGGCAGCGGCTCGTGAGCACGGCTTTGACCCGGTGATTCGCCTCGCGGGAGGACGGGCGGTGGCGTATGACCAGACCTGCCTCGTCATCGATCTCATGGCACCGCTGGCGCTCTTCAATAATCACATTGCGGCCTTTGATGCCGGCGCTGCCTCTTTTCGGGACGTACTGATGGACCTGGGCATCGACGCACGAATAGGGCAAGTCGCCGGCGAATACTGTGCGGGTATCCATAGCGTAAACGCGCGGGGGCAAGTGAAGATCGTGGGAATCGCTCAGCGCGCCATGCGCCGAGCCCGGCTTCTTACCGCTTGCATCGTGCTTGAGACACCCGGGCGACTGAGTCCAGTCGTGGACGCGGTTTACAGCGCCATGAAACTTGACTGGTCGCCAGAGAGCCTGGGAAGCGTGCGCGACGAGGGGGTGCAAGGGTCACCCGACGAAATCGTGCACGCGCTTGTGACGGGGCTCCAACAACGACACGCCGCATGGGCGCTGCCGCAGACAACCCCCGTTCGAGGTGCGCTTGCGTGAGTAGCCCCTCAACCGTCGCAGACGACTCCGCCGGATGCTCGCCATTCATCGTGGTCTTGACCGGCACAGTAGTTCCGTCGGACGCGGATCAGCGGATGTTGTACAGCGCTCTCGCCTCGTCCGCGGTCGCTATGGGCCGGCCGACCTCCCGAGCGATCTCCTGGGCCTGCTGAAGCAGTTCAAGATTTGTCGGGTTGCGGGCCGGATCATAGAATAGCTCCAGGCCGGTCTTGATGTGACCCCCGAGCTCGATCGCCCTGCGCAGAATTGCGGTGTCATCGAGTGCCCCCTGACCCCAGATCGAGATGTACCACGGGTGCTTCACCTTCGCTTCCTCGATCATCCAGAGGTAGTAGTACAAGCTCTCAAGACTCGGCTTCATTCCGTTCGTCCCGATAGGATCCGTGGCGGTGAGGCCGTAGTCTCCGATGAGGTAGAAATCCCACATGGAGCCGGGCGTGGAGAGCCCGTTGTTGACGTAGTGCATGGCGTGGCGAAGGTGCCCGGGTTCGTAGACGCCGAAGACCATGGGGGTGTTGTGCTCACGCAGCATCTTGATTTGGCTGCCGACGCGCTCGTAGTTGAACCCGAATTCGGGGCCGGCGAGGTAGCCCTCGGCGTCCGCTTGCGTAGCGAAGAGCGTGAGTCCGGTGTCGACACAGGCGATCCGAACGTTTGCCTTCTCGATGAGAAAGGGTACGTGCTGGAGCCCGTTCTCGTCGCCCTTGAGACGAAGATTGTTACAGGTGGTGGGGTACCACGTTATGTCAGGGTGCTTTTGCAGTACCTTGTCCCACGTGCGCATGTAATCCTTGTACGCGTCTTCGCCCATGAGATCAAAACTGGTGTTGTGGGCGTGGATCGCGCCGGCGCCGGCCTCCCAGCAGCGTATCGCGTCTTCGGCAATCTCCTCGTAAGAAATGGGGGTGTTCGGGTTCATTTCTTTGGTACGGATCCCATTGATGTGAGACTCAATGATGACCGGGTAATCCCAGTTCGGCTTCATATCTGCGTACTTGTCGAGGGCAGTGCCCATGATCCACTTCGCTTTCTCGTGAAGACTGCATCGGCAGCGATCCGACGCATCGGCAAGACCCGACGACGGCATTTGATCCCTGTCCGCAGACTCTAGCGCAGGTTCTGGGCCCCAATTTCACGCATTCGACAGAGTCTCGAAGCGAGGCAACCGCAGAGCGCCACACGCGGATTTGAGCAAATTGACACATTTCGTTGACACGCAGACCCGGTCAAGATATACACTGAATATGTACGCACAGGTTGAATATACAACGCAGCGCTGATGCGACACGGAACAAGGAGGTTCTACATTGTCGAATTCGTTTGAGGTCCGTCCGTATGAGATCCGCATCCCCGACGCAGATCTTGACGACATGATGGAGCGGCTGAAGCGGACACGGTTTCCCCAGGACTTCGGGAACGAAGATTGGCGCTACGGCTACAACACCGAGTATCACCGCACCCTTATCGACTACTGGATCAACGAGTACGACTGGCGCGCCGTGGAGCGCCAGATGAACGAACTCCCACACTTCACAGTGGATGTGATGGGCGTTCCCCTTCACTTCATTCACGTGCGTGGCAAAGGGAAGAACCCGATGCCGCTGCTGCTCCACCACGGTTGGCCCTGGACGTTCTGGGACGTGCGCAAGATCATCGAGCCTCTGACAGACCCGGTGAAGTACGGCGGCAAGGAATCCGACTCGTTCGACGTGATTCTCATCTCACTGCCCGGTTATGGGTTCTCGTCACCGCTGACCGAGACGGGGTGGAACTTCTGGAAGACCGCCGATCTCGAAAACGTGCTCATGAAACAGATTCTTGGGTACGACCGCTACGCTACGGCGGGGGGCGACTGGGGAGCGCTGATCGCCCAACAGCACGGTCACAAGTACGAATCAGACGTCATCGGGGTCTACACGCACTTTCCGGCGCAGATGTCGCATTATCTCGCGGAACATCCCGACCAGCCGGAAGGCGTCAGGTACGACTCTGCTCTGGGACTACCGGCGGCGAGCGAGTACTCCGCGGACGAAGCCGGGTGGTTTGATCGCGGCAAGCTGTTCGTCGAGAATGAAAGCGGCTACGGGGAACTCCAATTGACGAAGCCCCAGACACTCGCGGCGCTCGTCGCCGACTCCCCGGCAGCACAGCTAGCGTGGATCACCGAGAAGCGGTACTTTTGGGGACTCGCGGAACGTGGCAGCGGCACTGCGGCATTCGAGAATGTCTGGCCAAAAGATGACTTGATCACGACCGCCGCGGTGTACTTTCTTACCGGAACGGGCGGGACCTCTTCCCGGTACTACTGGGAGTGCCGCGGAAATCCCTGGACGCCGAGTCACAGCCGCTTCCCCGTTGTGGGAGCGCCGACTGCGGTCTCGATCTACCCGGGAGAAATTTACAAGCCTCCGAAAACCTGGACGGAAAAGTATTTCAACCTCAAGCAGTACCGGGTCCACGGCAGCGGTGGACACTTTGCTCCTCTGGAGGAACCGGATATCTACGTAACTGACGTTCGGGATTTTTTCCGAACTTTGCGCTGACGCACGATCTCCCGGCGCCACATCGTAACGAATCGGTCACGTGTGGGCTGACCGGTGAAAACCGCTTGCGCACACGCGTAAGTACCCTTATCCTCACAGTGAATCAAAATTTATTTATTGAATAAAAATGCAAGCAACTTGAATTCAAGCCTTACCCACGACAAAGGAGTCAAAGATGTCTCTCAGAAACAAACGCGGTGCGCTCCGACTCGCCGCCTTCGCGGCTGTCGCTGCGCTCGCACTCGCCGGATGCACGTCGACCGCGGGTGGAACCGCCACCGGTTCCTCCGGGCCGATCGCCAAAGAGGATCTCGTCCTCGTGGCATCCGTCATTAATACTACCAACCCCTACTTCATTGCCAACATTGAAGGGGCGAAGGCTCTCTCCAAAAAGCTTGACATCCCGCTCGAAATCATCGACTCGCAGGGCTCGTCGCAGACTGAAATCTCAAAGATCCAAGCGATTTTGGCGCAGGGCAAGAAGGTCGTCATGTTCGTCAACACCGTGGCGAGCTCGGACGCTCCGACGATCGTGGACGCGGTGAAGCGTGCCGGCGGCTACGTATCAATTTGGTGGAACAAGCCAGATAACTTCGAACCCTGGGATTCGGGCGACAACTTTGTGGCCTTCCAGAAGCACCCCGGTGTGGACTCAGGCCGCTGCAACGCTCAGGCGCTCGGCGATGCGCTCGGCGGCAAGGGTAACGTCATCATGTTCCCCGGCGTGCAAGACAGCACGACCAGCCAGACTCGTGTCGCCGGCTTCGAGGCTGAAATGCGTGAAAATTACCCCGATATTAAGATCCTCGAGAACCAGCCCTCGAACTGGGACCCGCAGCTCGCCAACCAGAATGCAAAGGATCTGATCGCCAAGTACGGAGATCAGATCAATGGCGTTTGGAGCGCCGATGACGGCATGCAGCTCGGCGCGATCCAGGCCTTCGACGACGCGGGTTTGCTGGAAAAGACGAAGTTCGCCTCCGATGGCCTGTACCCCGACACGGTGAAGATGATGGAGGAGGGCTACGGCAACAACGCTATTGTCGGTGAAACCTTCCACCGCGGCTACATGGCCTCCGCCATCGGCCTGTACACGGCCTACCTGGCCGCGACCGGAGAGATCGTTCCGTCCGAACTGCCGAAGGAAAAGCGCACGAGCTTCTTTGACATCAAGTGCGTGACGCCCGACACCCTTGGCGAGTACCTCAAGTACGACACTCCCACGGCGGCAGCCGATTTCGTCGACCAGCTCGTTGAGAAGGGCCCGTGGGACACCGAGCCGGCGACCCTCACCGGCGGCGGTGGACCCGAAGTCCTGCCCACGCCGTAATAGCATCACGGCCAGTCTGTTCCCGGCCCTCGTCTATTCGATGAGGGCCGGGAACAGGCGCATCACCACTATGCGATCGGTTTCTGCGAGGAGAATTCTCATGGTTGACAAAGTTTTATCGGAACAGGGCGCTGGGAGTATAAGCACCACCGCGATCAGGATCCGCGAATCCGGCATTGAGCGCCGTGCTCGGTTCCGCGGTCTCGCCGAGCCACTGAGCCTACTCGTGGCGCTGGCCGTTCTCATCGGTGTGTTTTCCTTGCTCAACGAACGTTTTCTGACTGCCTCCAACTTTCAGAATGTACTGACCCAGTCCGCCATCCCCTTGATCGTTGCTGTGGGGGCGACCCTGGTCATCCTCCTCGGATCGATCGATTTGTCCGTAGAGGGGGTCATGGGGGCAACCGGAATGACCTGGATCCTCCTCAGTGCCAATTCGCGCGGAGGAGTGGACCTGGGACCATGGGCATGGGTCATCGCGCTCGGCGTGGCACTCGTGCTCGGTGTGGCCAGCGGCCTCATTTTCACCGCGCTGAAGGTTCCCTCATTCATCGTCACTCTGGGAATGTGGTACGTCGGGCTCGGAATCGCCACCATGCTCTATGGGACCGACCTCCTCCCTCGCCTCGAGGACGAGGGGCTCAAGGGCTGGACCTCCACCATTACTTTCGGGCTCCCTAATTCGTTCTGGGTGGCGCTCCTCGTCATTGGCCTCGGCATACTTCTTCTCCGCAACACCCGGATCGGCCGAGTGACTCTCGCCATTGGAAACAGCGAGACCATCGTGCGCTCGGCGGGTCTTCCCGCTTTCCGTGTAAAGGTCGCCGTCTTCGCCATCGCCGCTCTGCTGAGCGGTCTCGGCGGCATCCTGGCCACTGTTCAACTCGACATCGGGTCACCCACCGTCGGCTCCGGTGTGCTCTTCATCGTCATCCCAGCCGTTGTCATCGGAGGAACGCACCTCGGCGGCGGAAAAGGGGGGATCCTGCGCACGGTATTGGGCGTATTCCTGCTCACGATCCTCAACAACGGCCTGATACTCTCCGGCGTTGAGTCGAGTTATCAGTCGGCTGTTACCGGCGCGATCCTGGTCGCCGCCATCGTGTTCGCCGCGTGGTCGCAGCGCGACAGATTGCAGGTGGCAAAGTGAACGACGTCATCACAACTCCCGCAGTGCTTCGCCTCGACAGCGTCTCCAAAAGCTTCGGATCGAATCGTGCCGTTCGCGGGGTGTCGCTTAATATCCAATCGGGTGAGGTCATCGGCCTTATCGGAGAAAACGGCGCTGGCAAGTCCACGCTACTGAAGATCCTCTCGGGCAACTATCGCCACGATGAAGGAACAATCGCGGTAAACGGGCAGGCAGTCCAGTTCCGCGGACCAGCCGATGCCCTGCGTGCGGGGATTGGGGTCGTTCACCAGGAGCAATCGCTGTTCACGAACCTCACCGTCGCCGAAAACATCGAGGTGAACACCCCGATCGGCCGGGGCGGGGTCAACCGCCTCGGGCTATACAACTGGCGACGCCTCTATGCGGACGCCGCCAAGGCTCTCGACCTCATCGGATCGCACCTGAATCCGAAAACGCGGGTCAGCGACTTGTCGTTCGTTGACCGCCAGATGGTCGAGATCGCACGGGCCATCCGGGTAAGTGCTGCCAGCCACACGACTCCTCTCGTGATCCTCGATGAACCGACCGCGATCCTGGAGAGGACCGAGACCGCGATTTTGGAGAGGGAAATCTCCAAGCTTCGCGACATCGGCTCGGTAATCTTCGTTTCGCACCGACTCGACGAGGTCATGCGTATCTGCGACCGCGTGGTCGTCATGCGCGATGGTGAATTAATCGCCGATCGCCCCGTCGACGACGTGACCGAAGAGGAACTCTTCCACCTCATGGTTGGTCGGGAGACCCACGCTGCTGTTCGCAACCGGCGCAGTATTGAGCCGACGAGCAGTCCAGTAATCTCGATTCACGACCTCACCAGGGCAGGCTCCTATGCGGACGTGTCGATCGATGCCTACCCCGGCCGAATCCTAGCCATTCTGGGCACCAGTGGCTCTGGCCGAGAGTCCGTGGCTCGAGCGATATTCGGGGCCGAAGGCTTTGACTCCGGATCGGTCTCGATCGCGGGCTACTCCGGACGCCAGTTGTCCATTAAGAAGGCCGTCGCCCTTGGTGTGGGCTACGTCCCTGCAGAGCGCAAGACCGAGGGAATGGTGGGGGAAATGCCGGCGGATCAAAACATCACGCTCACGCATCCCGGCTCCGCGGCACTTGGGCCGTTCGAGCTTCCCCGACGCAGGCTGTCTCTGGCACGGATGTGGTTTGAGAAGTTGGACATCCGGCCGAGGGAACCCGAGCATATGCTGCAAGACTTTTCTGGCGGCAACCAGCAGAAGGTTGTCCTCGCCAAGTGGTTGAACTCTTCAAATTTGAAGGCGCTCGTGCTGGACCACCCGCTCCGAGGCCTCGACCCGGGCGCGGCCGAAACAGTCAATGCGCAGATCCGGTCGGTGTGCGATGACGGCACCGCAATTATCCTCATACCCGACACGATCGATGAGGCGCTAGATATCGCCGATGACATCGTGGTGATGCGCGACGGTCGAATCTCAGGGGTTTTCGACCTCGGCCACGATAATCCCGCGACTCTGGACCTGCTCGAAAGGATGCTCTGATGTCCAAGATTGACGACGAGACAACTAAGGTTGCCGTCCCCGTCTCCGTCCCCGTTCCCGCCCGCGCTAAATTGCCGTCCGTGAAGCGCATTGGCGGCTGGCATGCGATTGGCCCGATCGTCATCTTCCTCGCGATACTCGCTGTCGTTGCGATCCTCACGCCAGCTTTCATCGGGGGAGGAGGATTGGCGATAATCGCGTCGTCGTCGGCCCCTATCCTCCTGCTTGCCCTCGGGCAAGCAATGGTGCTCAACGTCGGGTCGATCGACCTGTCGAATGCCGCGATTGGCCTGTTGGGTGCAATCCTGCTTGCGCTCACGCTCGGGCCCGTAGCGGGTCTATCGCCGCTGATCGTTCTCCTTGCCACCACGGCTTTTGGAGCCGTGAACGGTTTGATCCTGGCCTATGCGCAGGTACCGTCCTTTGCGCTGACACTCGGCACGCTGGGAATTTTTCAAGCCGTCGCGCTCGTGGCCAGCGGCCGCACGACCGTCTATGTCTCCAGCAACGGGGAGGGCGTTCACTCGTTGTATGAAAGCGGAATCGCGAATGTGCCGATGACGTTCTGGATGGGCGTGCTGCTTGCGGTCGCTCTCTGGGTACTTCTGCGCTACACCCGCGTAGGCCGAGGGATGACGGCCATCGGGAAGAACGAGTCCGCCGCTATCTTCTCTGCGGTCCGAACGCGCTCGCTCAAGGTGCTGGCGTTTGCTCTCTCTGGGTTCGCTGCCGGACTCGCCGGCATCGCGATCATCGCGCAGGCGGGCTCCGCGTCGCCCACCGGCCTTGGTAGCGACCTGCTGCTTCCCGCCATCGCCGCAGCGCTGATCGGAGGAACGTCGATCTCCGGGGGCGTAGTCAATCCGCTCACGGTAATCTTCGGAGCGCTGACCGTTGCACTTGTCCCCATCGCGACGACCGCAGTCGGTATCGACGCCCAAGCGCAGAGCCTGGTCTACGGCGCGGTCATCATTGCGGTGGTCGCCCTCACCATGTCGCGCAACAAGTCAAGCATTGTCAAGTAACCAACGAGAGGGATCACACATGACTGCTACGGAGATCCTGGAGACGACCAACTCTGGCGTGCTCAAAAACCTCGAGCCCCGCGAGGTGTTCCGATTTTTCGAGGTGCTCACGAGCATCCCGCGAGGCTCAGGCAATGAGGAGCAGGTCGCCAACTGGATCGTGGATTTCGCGCATTCCTGTGGGCTCGAGGCGACGAAGGATGATCTGCACTGCGTTCTCGTTCGTAAGCCCGGTCAGGGAGGCCTCGAGAACGCAGCGCCGCTGATCCTGCACGGCCACCTCGATATGGTCTGCGAGAAGGCAGAGGGCGTCGAGTTCGACTTCCTGAACCAACCGTTGAGCCTCGTGGTCGACGGCGAGTACATCTCGGCGACAGGAACGTCTCTGGGGGCGGACAACGGAATCGGCGTGTCCTACATTCTCGCGCTGCTGGAATCGAAGGACATCCCGCATCCGCCGCTGGAGGCAGTGCTCACAGCCATGGAGGAGAAGGGGAAGGTGGGAGCCGGACAGTTCGACGTTTCACAACTCTCTGGGCGTCGCATGATCGACTTCAACTGGATCACCGACGCAGAGATCCTCGCGGGTTGCAGCGGGGACGTGACGTTCACGGTTGACGTCCCGGGCGAGTTCGAGTCAACACCGGATGCCTTGACCAGTGCGCGTTCGCTTGAGGTGCGCGGGCTCAATGGCGGTCACTGCGAATTCGACATTCAGCTGGAGCGCGCGAACGCCCTGCAGGTGCTGGCCCGCGCGGTCCACAGGCTCGCGGGTGCGCACGAGGTGCGCATTGCCAATCCTCTCGGAGGCGCTCAAAATAGCGCTATCCCGGCCGATGCATCCGCTGTCATCGTTTTCAATGACATGGACGCGGATTCGGTCGAGGCTCTCATCGCCGAGCTAGATAAAGAACTCAAGAGTGAGTACCAGATTTCTGACCCCGCGATTCGGGTCGAGCTCAAGGATGCACGGCGTCCCGATGCTGCGTTTTCGCGTGCCGCCGGGCTCCGGCTCATGTCAATCTTGCGCCTGATCCCCCAGGGGGTGATCAGTTGGAACCTGCACGTCCCCGGTCGCGTCGAGACGTCGAACAACGTCGGAACGGTGCGGTCGACGCCTGAGGGTGCACGTGTGATGTCGACGGTCACGTCGGCCCTCACCTCGCGCAAGCACGAGCTGATCGAACGCGTACAGGCGCTCGTGGCGCTCGCCGGTGGTGGTGTCGTGTGCGAGCTCTACGGCCTCGACGCGCCGGAGTTCCCGTATCGTCCTCAATCTCACCTCCTGGCTACGGCATCCGAGGCCTACCGTGACGTGCTCGGCAAGGAGCCCAACGTCGAGGTGTCTCAGTGCTCGCTCGAGCTCGGTATGTTCAGCCGGCGAGTGCCGGTCACCGACATCATCTCGATCGGCACCGAACTTCAGGCTCTGCATTCCTCTGCGGAGCGGGTGAATCACAAGTCCGTGGAACGCGTCTGGCCGCTGATCAAGACGGTTGTGTCGCGGCTGGGATAGGCACGGGCGGTCCAGGGGCAACGAGGTTGCGGGCGATTCCCGCCTGTCACACAGAGAACGCGATTCTGCGACTCGAAGGTGATTCAGGGCGGCCGACCGATTTGACCTCGACGATCGGGTTGTGAAGACGGAGGACTGTAGACGCATGTAGGTTATCCTTACCTAACAAGCTTCCACGTATCGTTCGAAAGTGTTCCGTGTTCCAGACCATACCCGCTCCACGACTAAGGCTCCTCAGTGGCGCAGACGAGGACGTCGCCTTCGTCACTGACAGTGAAACTGTCAGCTATGCCCAGGTGGCCCGGCTGGCCGCTGCACGTCGACACGAGCTGGGTAGTGTCCGGCGACTGGTGATGCTGGAGGCGACCAACGCCGTCGAGTCGATCGTCACGTACCTTGCAGCGTTGGAAGGCGGACACCCCGTACTTCTAGTCCCGCCGGGTGACGACGAAGCATCGCGGACTCTTCGCGCGTCGCTCGCTGACCGGTTCAATCCTGATGTCCTTTTTGCCGGCAGCGGGGGTGACGCGGCTCTGCGGGAGATACGGCCCGGCTCCGCGCACAGCTTCGCTGATGACCTCGCTCTGCTGGTGAGCACGTCCGGGTCGACCGGGACGCCCAAGCTCGTGCGTTTATCGCGACAAAACGTGTTGAGCAACGCACACGCCATAGCGTCGTATCTGCGTCTCACCCCCGCTGACCGGGCAGTGACCACGCTCCCATGGCATTACTGTTACGGGCTCTCCGTGTTGAACAGTCATCTCGTGGCGGGAGCGAGCGTTGTCCTCACTGAACGGTCGGTAGCCGACGCGGCGTTCTGGGACGAGGCCGCGACGCACCGGATCACCTCCTTAGCTGGCGTCCCGTATACCTTCGAGCTTCTTGAGGCGGGCCAGTTCACTGATCGGTTGCCCGCGAGCATCCGCTACCTCACCCAAGCCGGTGGGCGCCTCGCCCCCGACGCGGTGCGCCGCTTTGCGCGCCTCGGGGAACGTCGCGGATTCCAATTCTTTGTTATGTACGGGCAGACAGAGGCAACCGCGCGCATGGCGTACGTCCCCGCGGAGTTCGCCTCCCATTTCGCTGGCACAATCGGCCGCGCCATTCCGGGCGGTCGCCTACGCATCGATGCTGCGCCGGGAACGGATGTCGGCGAGCTGGTCTACCAGGGCCCCAACGTCATGCTCGGTTACGCAGAAACACCCGCAGACTTCGCCCTCGGGCGCACCGTCCACGAGCTTCGCACCGGCGATCTTGCCCGGCACCGCGACGACGGCATGTTCGAGGTCGTGGGCCGGCTGAACCGATTTGTGAAGGTGTACGGACTCCGGGTCGACCTCGATTCCGTTCAACGCACCCTTAACCAGGAGGGATTCGAAGCTCGTACCGCGAGCACCGGAGAAGACGTGCTCGTATTCGTCCGAGCGGCCCGCTTCGTTGACCGCGCACGAACCCGGGCCGCTGCACTACTCGGCATTCCCGCTCACGCGATACGTGTCTACTCGATCAGTGAGTTTCCGCATACGGTCACTGGCAAGCCCGATTTTGCCGCGCTCGTGCGTTACGCCGAAATGATTGACGCTCAAAAGGCATCGATAGGGGTGAACGACGGGCCGGGCACAACCGCCGACATGATTCGTGACCTGTTCATCGCGTTTCTCGAGCGACCCGATGCCACGATCAACGACTCGTTCGCCGGGCTTGGTGGGGATTCGTTGAGCTACGTTGAGGTGACCCTGCGGCTGGAAGATTTGCTCGGGGCCCTGCCGCGGAATTGGCCCATCCAATCGGCTCAGACCCTCGCTTCCTTGGCCGAAGGATCTTCCCCACCTACTGATCGCACTGCTGCGGGCGAATCGGAGAAACGAAAAGCGACGGCAGGCAGGGGATGGTGGGGCCGTTTTCCCCGAGTAGAGACTCCGGCCGTACTGCGCGCTGTGGCTATCGTGCTGATCGTTGCCACCCATGCCGACCTGATCACACTGAAGGGCGGCGCTCATCTGCTGCTCGCCGTCGCCGGGTACAACCTTGCCAGGTTCCAGCTTGCCAACGTGGCGGGTGCGACGCGCGTTCGCCGCCTGTTCACGAGCGCAGCCCAAATCGCGGTCCCGGCCGCGCTGTGGATCGGTGCCGTCGCGGTGTTCACCGGCAAGTACACCTGGACCACCACTTTGTTGGTCAACAACATTGTTCCCGGCGACGGTGGCTGGAACGAGCAATGGCAATTCTGGTTCCTCGAAGCCGCCGTCTGGACGATACTCGGCTTGGCGGCCTTGTTCCTCATTCGCCCAATCGATCGTCTTGAGCGCCGACATCCATGGATGTTTTCCGTTGCCCTCTTTGTGGCGGCGGTCACGCTCCGGTTCGCCCTCGTGGGGATTGAAGCTGAAGGTGTTGAACGCTACGCCGTGATCACTGTGCTGTGGTCTCTCGTGCTCGGGTGGGTCATCGCCCGGGCCGACAGCCGGGGAAAGCGACTGGCAGTGTCCGTGGCGGCGATCGTCGCCACGGCCGGTTTCTTCGGGGATCCAGCGCGCGAAGCGGTGGTAGTGGGCGGAATACTGTTATTGATCTGGGTACAGCAGCTGCGAATACACCGGGCCCTCGTGCCGGCCGTGCGACTTCTGGCTAGCGCATCCCTGTTCATATACCTCACCCATTGGGTCGTCTACCCGGCTTGGGAGACCAGCGCTCCCTGGTTCGGGACGGTCTTGTCACTCGCCATCGGAGTTGCGGCGTGGTACCTGTATCGCCTGGGCGGCCGAGCGCTGAACCATTCTGTCCCCACTGGTATCAGGGGCCAGAAGTTTGCTTTGTCACGCCGCGCCGAATCGCCACATGCAACCGACTGAAATGCCACCACATGCCGGTGCGGGACGACGCCACAATTACTGGCGATGACACCAACCCTGGCGTCACGTCCCGCTGGGTGACGGCGTTTTTCCACACCGTCCGGATCAGCGGTTCCAATTCGGGAGGCGCCGAAAGTGCGGTGGAAACACTCGACTCTGCCGTTCGTCTGTGAACAGTGGGGGAGCGTCCTATCGACCTCGATGTTCAAGTCGCGACAGGTGTCGTGCCTAATGTAATTCGTAGGCTGAGCCGATATCGAAGACAACCGTGCGGTGACGTCGAAGCGAAGACAGCGATCAAAGACGCCGTAGTGCTGTCTCGCCGTTTAGCAAGGCCAGGCGCGCGCCGGCGCACCCGGCCTCGCCAATTTTCTGACCCGAATCATGGACAATTGACCTGCGGGTCGATGCCGACGTGGAAGCATTCGTCGGCGTTTTTCGGCCACGCTCTCCGCTTTCGTCGCTCTAGAAAGGTCACTCAAGGATGAAGTACACCACCCTCGGACGCTCCGGGCTCGCCGTTTCCTCGCTCGCGTTGGGAACGATGACTTTTGGCGCCGAAACTGACGCTGAGCAGGCGCATGCCCAGCTGGATCAGTACACGGAGGCCGGCGGCACCATGCTGGAGACCGCCGATGTGTACAGCGGTGGACAGTCGGAGGAGATCGTTGGTGAATGGCTGCGCGGCCAAAGTGCTGTCGCGCGGGACCGGCTCGTGATTGCGGGCAAGGGGCGGTTTTCCGTCGGCGTGGACCCGCGCGATTCCGGCACGTCGCGCCGGCACCTGCGGCGCGCGCTCGACGGCACGTTGCGGCGGCTGGGCGTCGACCACATCGACCTGTATCAGGTGCATTCGTGGGACCCCCTCACCCCGCTTGATGAGACCCTTGGGTTTCTTGAATTTGCGGTTCAGTCGGGCAAAATTAGTTACGCCGGCCTCTCAAACTTCCTTGGCTGGCAGATTGCTCAGGCAGCGTCGGCCGCTCGCGGTCGGTTCCCGCTCATCTCAATGCAGCCGCAATACAATCTGCTGGCGCGCGAGGTGGAGTGGGAAATCTTGCCTGCCTGCGAGGCCAACGGCCTAGGAGTGCTCCCGTGGTCGCCCCTCGGTGGCGGCTGGCTGGCTGGCAAGTACTCACAGCACCAGCGCCCCTCCGGCGCGACTCGCTTGGGCGAGGATCCCCAGCGCGGCGTCGAGGCCTACGACCTGCGCTCCGCCCAAACGAGGACGTGGCGTGTACTCGAGGCGCTGCAAGGTCTGGCTGACGCTCACAGTCAGTCGATGTCGCGTATCGCACTCGCCTGGGTGAGCGCGCAACCGGCAGTCAGCTCGGTCATTCTCGGCGCACGCACCACCGAGCAGCTTGCCGACAACCTCGGCAGCGTCGACGTCGCGCTCACCGCAGTGGACCTTGCAAAGCTCAACACAGCAAGCGACCCGGAGCCCTCGGCGTGGCCGTACGGCGAAGCGGGACGCGATCAGCGCTCCCGCGTGCTCGACTAGGTATAGAAGCCGGCAATCGGCTGGCTAGTTCAGTCGTCGGGCCACTACGCTCCTCTTGCCGCAAGTACCACGGCCTGTCTTGGTTTACTCAGCCGTGTCATGGCCGTCCTCCTCGGCTGGAGAATCACCGGGGAGGACCTCACCCCAATGTGGATGGCCGGGATCGTCATCGCCGTAGGTGCAATCTCCGCCGGCATAATTTTCAGACCCGCACGGACCGCCGTGCTTCAAAAGGACTCACCGGGGAGCCTGTCAGTTGGGTGGTGAGCTCGCGGGCGAAGCAGGGGCAAGTTCTCAGGTGCCCGGGCCGCCCGGATCGGGCAATCGTTGATGACGTGCAGCCTTGTGGTGCCCGAGCATCCAGCCGGCACCGAATGCGAGCATCGCCAACCCGATGACGAACAGCACGATCCCGATCTGACTGTGTGGCGAGAGCAGTACACCTGGCGGGATGAATACCGAGTTGCTTAGCGGCGCATAGGCGAACCAGCCGAAGCTCGCTGGGCCGCTCGGCAGTAGAAGGAGCACGAGTCCGATGACGGCTGCCACGGCGCCGAGAACGACCATGCATAAGCGCATCCGACGCGAGAGGTTTGATCTGGAACCCCCGCTTTGCCCAGCTTGTATCTCGCCCATGTGGCCATGCTAGGTGACCCACCGATTTCACGAGATGAAAGTGTTCGCAGAGAATTCATCTTTCGGGCTGAGATTCCTGCGATCAGCGAGTCGGCGGAGGAAGGAGATTTCCCGTTATCGCGCACAGCTGGAATCGGGCGACCGTGCTGTGAATTCCGAGGGATGCACCGCCAAGTGCGACAAGTGGTAGCGACTGGGCTGTCCCGTGCGACACGATGTCGGAAATTCCTCGCGGCCCGAAGCTCAACGAGTCGCCAACCAAGCCGACCCCGAGGACCAAGGAAGTACTGAAACGTCCCTCGCTTTGCCCTCCTTTTTTCCGTGAATGGATTCGGGGGCAAGGCGGAGCCCCGCCCGCCCCGGGGGAATTTTCCCGCCGCTGCTGAATTCTTCGAGGCGTGCGCGGTTCAAGCTGCAAGAGTTTCGGCGTTCGCCATCAACCGGTGATCTGCCCAGGGTTCGGCGTGTTCGTCTCTGCGTCGATGAGGATTTCGGCGGCGCGACGGGCGTGTTGTGCGGCGGCGCTGTCTCCGCTGATTGCGGCGGTCGTTTGGGCTCCCTCGGCGCGGATCGCCAGTTGCGTGGCGAGGTCCGGTGTTCCGCCGGCTTCGGCGGAGAGGTTGGCCACGTACTTTTGGAAGGATATTTTGTGGGCGCGAGCCACGTCGGCAACCTTCGGCGATACGGCCCCCAGTTCGCCGAAGGCATTGATGTATCCGCAACCATGGAACGTACGGGTATCGAACCAGTCGAGTAGGTAGTCGTAGATCAGCTAACAGTCGGGCGACCGGGGATCTGGCTCTGGCGACGGCTCCGGCGACGCCGTCGGTCCAGAGCGGTGTCGGTACTGCAGCACGTCAAGAACGATCAGGCCACAGCACTCCTCAGCGCTGGCTACCGGATTACCATATATGACCGCCGCGGCTTAGGCAAGTCGTCGAAGCCGAGTACCTGTCATGACTCCGACTCCGACACCGACGCTGCGGATCTGCAGACTCTTCTTGATTCCCTTGACCTGCGCGATGTGGTCTTGACGGGCTTCTCCATGGGCACCGGCGAGGTCGGTCGCTACCTCGGCACCTACGGCTCGGACCGGATCGCGAAGGCCGTATTCCTCGGCTCCCTCGAGCCGTACCTCCTGCAGACCGCCGACAACCCGACCGGTGTGCCGCAGAAAGTCTTCGATGGAATTACGGCCGCCGTCACCGCCGACCGCTACGCATTCTTCACGGGCTTTTTCGATAACTTCTTCAACACGAACGACTTCCTCGAAAATCGGTTGAGCGAGGAAGCACTCTCGGCCAACAAGGCTCTCGCGTACCCCGCCTCGCCCATTTCGTCTGTGAAAGCCCAAGGGACCTGGCTCACGGACTTGCGCGCCGACGTCGAGAAGATCACCGTTCCGGCGCTGATCGTTCAGGCACGGCCGACAACATGCTCTCCATCGATGCAACCGGCCGTGAATTCCACAAGGCACTTCCTGCAGCCGAGTACGTCGAGATCGACGGCGCGCCTCACGGCATGCTCTGGACCCACGCCGACGAGGTCAACGAGGTACTTCTGGCCTTCCTTCAGAAGTAGCTTGACCCAACTAGACGGCGGCCCGGCTATGCCGGGCCGCCCCAGAATAATCGTGGTTTCGCGAGTACTGCACGCGGGCGATCTGCGCAGCGCGCAGCGCGGCCTCATGAACAAACAGTAGTCACCGCGCTGCGCGCGGATTTCATTGAGCGGTGGCAGCAAATTGTCGATGATGCGTCCTTCGATATCGCATCGAGCACCCAGGCCGCTCTTCGCCGAAAGGCCCACGTCGAGGGGCATTGACGTTGCCACGGGCGGGAAGCTGACAGGGTAAAACGATGCGAGAGCATTTCGCATGAAATCCCCGCGCCCCTGCCGGACATGCCTCAGTATGAGAGTTGTGACCGACACCGAGCGCGAGAAGCGGATGCGCAACCTCGTCGTGCTCGTCGCCGACCCTGTGCGCCGCTACCTGTACCGCCGCACCGACGCTGCGACGGCCGATGACGTGATCGGCGACACCCTGCTGGTGTGCTGGCGCCGCCTCGACGAGGTGCCCGACGACGCCCTCCCCTGGGCGATCGTCGTCGCTCGACAGTGCCTCAGCAACGCCCGACGCGCTGAGCGTCGTCGCACCCGTCTCATCGGCCGCATCATCGCCATCGACCCGCCGCCGGTCGCTGCGGATGAGAATGCCGCAGCATCCACTGTCGATGGCACCGCCGAGGCGGCCCGCGTGACCACAGCCTTGGCCGGCCTGCGTCGAAACGACGCCGAGATACTGCGGCTGTGGGCGTGGGACGAGTTGAAGAGCCCGCAGATTGCCGTTGTGCTCGGCATCAGCGCGAACGCAGCGGCGATCCGCCTTCACCGTGCGAAGGTGCGGCTCAAACAGGAGCTACTGAAATCCGGCATCCCGACCGGACATGTAACTCACGACGAAGGGAGCGAAGATGCACGACGATGACCGTGCACTGCGCGATCGGCTGCGCGCCGCCGATCCGGCCCGTGCGCTGCCCCCTGCCTCGCCGACGTGGCTCGACCACAGAATGGAGCAGATCATGACCAATCAGTCCGCTACCACCACGACCCGCACCCCCGAGGCGCCGCGAGGCACCTTCCGACGGTGGATGCCGATGGTCGGTATCGCCGCCGGCCTCGCCATCGCCGCTGCAATCGTCGCGCCCCTCGTCCTCGGCGGCCCGGAACCCACCGTCGAGGCGCTGCAACCTCCCATGGGCGACGGCCTCGCGAGTGGCAGCTGCGCCGCGCTCGAGCCGGCGACCGTCGCAGCGCAGGAGCAGGCGTTCGCCGCGACGGTGCTGCCGACCCAAGGTGACACCGTGTTGCTGGAGGTCACGGAGCGTTTCGCCGGCGACGTCGCCGACCGCGTGGAGGTCGCGCAGGGCGACGCGATGACCTCCGACTCCTCGGGCGTGCTCTTCACGGTCGGCCAGAGCTACCTCATCAGTGCAGTCAATGGAACGATCACCGGCTGCGGCGTCACCGGGGCCGACAGTGCCGAGCTTCGCGCGGTCTACGACGCAGCGTTCCCCGGCTGATCGAGGCCCGCGAGAGCGGCTGGCGGGAACAGTGCGTGGAATCGTCCCAACTGGTCTCGGAACGCCACGGTGGTCGGGGCGACCGCTGTGGCGTTCCCCACAAGCACGCCGGGGGGAGGTCTGGGCCGGTCGGTGAAGCATCCTCTTGGTCAGGTCAGGTCAGGTCAGGTCAGGTCAGGGCATGGCGTGGGAGGAGCCGGGCGGCAGGTGCGGCACGGTACTGGACATCACCGTACCGTCGGTCAATCAGGTTGCCGTCAGGTCGAGAAGCACCGGCGGCGCGGTCTCGTCGAGGCTCGACCGCTTCTCGATGCGGGTCACTTCCTCGTGTTTATCGCCACTGCGCTCCCAGGGGATTAGTGGTTGAAAAGTTGGGTGTTGATCACGGCCAGCGACCAGCACCAGGTTCCAAATAGGAAGGAAAAAGGGGAGGTGTTTCCGGCGCTACATCGAGGTTTGGCGTCGCTCATCTAATCAGTGTCAAGGTCAGAGCGCCACTCTCGCCGTGCTCCACAGAACAAGTTGCACAGCCGTTTCAGCAGCAAGTATCGGAAGGGTTGCGAGCGGAACCGGTCACGTTCTTTGCGGGGACGACGGCGCGCTCTGTGATGACGTGTCGACCTTGAATGGGGTGGCCAGCGCAGGTCAAGATTTCGTCACAAAAGTACCTGGAGCGTTTTTTTTGAGAATTTTCATGACATTCCCGGACGAAGAAACGTCTTACTGATGACCGCGTGACACGCACACCCGACGACTCAGAGGAAAGCATCTTGTCGCAACGTAACACTCTCGTTCGAAGCTTGCATGACATCGGATTGGCTGCCTGGTTCGGCGGCTCGGTCATGGGTGCGGTCGGGCTTAACGGTGCAGCTGCAACGGTCAAGGATCCGAAAGAACGTATTCCGGTGGCTACGGCGGGTTGGAAGGGCGGGGCTCCCGTGCAGTTGGCAGCATTTGTTGCACACGGTGTCGGCGATGCGGGGCTAATTTTGGGCAACGAGGCCCGCCTCGCCGGCCAGCCGGAAGCGCGGGCGAATACCGCGGTGAAACTCGCCCTCACGTTCACCGCCGTCAGCTCATCCGTCTATTCGGGCTTCCTCGGCGCCCAAATGGCCGCGCACGCGGGCCGGAGAGCCCAAGGCGTTACCGGGCCGTCGTCAGCTTCGTCGTCGGAACTGGCATCCGCGCAGGCGCAGCAGCAGCGTCCGCTTGCAAGCTGGATGAAGCGCACTTCACAAAGCCAACCGCCCCGCTCCAGCCGCCGTTTCGGATGATGGTCCGTACCTTCTTAACGAATAGAGCCGTGATGTTAGCTAACACCCGCAACACCAAGACGTCGGTCGAGGTAGGGCCGGTCCAAATCGCTCACAACAATGGGGACGCAGCGTCGATTCAGTATCAGGACCCGTGCGCGATGGACGATCTCGAGGTCCGCAATCTGTCCGATCATGAGTGGCGTGTCGGCGATCGGCGATGCCACGAGAGGTCGCCAGCGAAGGTGCTGGGATACATCGAGAAATGTGGTCCTGTTTTTGAAGTCCTAAATATACGAGAGCCACGACGCCTTCTCATATTCGATCGGTTTCAAGCAGCGGTCGCATCGTTTGCGGCACCCTTCCCGACATAGATTTTGTCCACGGCATTGACGCCAATTCACCGATGCATTTGTTCGAGTCGAAATTCATGACCACGCTCTAAGTAGCTGCGCCAAACCGTGTCACTTGGCTGTTTGCATCTGTCTCGTCTTCTGCAGCGGAATGTCTCACTGAGGTCGGACCCGGCAGTGGGATTGCCCGCCCTCGCGTTGGTGACGGGACGCTAGGGATCTGTGCGCCCGGCGGCGCGTCGGACACGGCGATTCCCTGAACCGAAAAGAGCTCGAGCGGAACGTTTTGCGTCCAGAAGCTGTAGTAACTATGCCGGAATTGACCGGCAGCGCCTCCCGCTGGTCGAGGGCTGGTGATCCTCCGTCCGGCAGTCAGCCAACCGGCGTACTGGCCGGTGATGTTGGAGCCGTAGGCTACGGCCGGGGTTTCCGTGGTCACGCCGGTGCTGCGGGTCACGGCCGCCGTGGTTGCCCGTTGCTGGCTGTATCGACGTCGTGCCGGTCGTCCGAGCCTCTGTGTCACCCGTCTCCTCGCGGTAGCTCGCCTGTCCCAGAGCTCCGTATCCCCGGTCCATCTTTTCGGTCAGCGCACGACGATTCGCCCCGAGAAGGCTAGTACCGGCGCCACGGTTGGCCTACCTTGGTATCAGTTGCATGCCCCGGAGGCCAATTCATACCGACGAATGCCGGCGGGCACCGCTATCGAGTAAGGAAGCTCACCGTGGGATACAACGTCGCACAGAAACTCATCGCATCGCACCTGGTCTCTGGGGAGATGGTGCCGGGGACCGAAATCGGCCTGCACATCGACCAGACCCTCACCCAGGACGCGACCGGGACCCTGGTCATGCTGGAGTTGGAAGCGTTGGGACTGGATCGCGCGCGCACGGAGGTTTCCGTGCAGTACGTCGACCACAACCTGTTGCAGGCCGACAGCAAGAATGCGGAGGACCACGACTTTCTCCGCTCCGCCTGCCAACGGTTCGGCCTGTGGTTTTCGAAGGCCGGCAATGGGGTGTCACACCCCACGCACATGCAGCGGTTCGGCATCCCCGGCAAAACCATGGTTGGCTCCGACAGCCATACCCCGGCCGCCGGCTCGCTGGGGATGCTCGCCATCGGCGTCGGCGGCACCGAGGTAGCCCTGGCCATAGCCGGTGAGCCTTTGTACATCAGGATGCCTGAAATTTGGGGCGTGAAGCTCACCGGACAACTGCCGCCGTGGACCAGCGCCAAAGACATCATCCTCGAAATGCTGCGCCGGCACGGCGTCAAGGGCGGCGTCAATCGGATCGTCGAGTACTACGGCCCCGGCCTCGCCGCCCTGACCGCGATGGATCGGCACGTGATCGCCAATATGGGCGCCGAACTGGGCGCGACCACCACCGTTTTCCCCGCCGATGATCAAGTGCGAACCTTCCTGCGCGCCGAACAGCGCGAGCAGGATTTCACCGAACTGCTCGCGGACGAGGATGCGACCTACGACGTGACCGAAGAGATTGACCTGGCTGAGATCGTGCCGTTGATCGCGCTCCCCAGCTCGCCCGGCAACGTCGTGCCGGTACTCGAAGTGGCGGGACGCCCGGTGGAACAGGTCGTGATCGGGTCCTCCGCGAATCCGGGCCTGCGTGATTTCGCGATCGTTGCCGCGATCACGAAGGGGCGGCAGGCATTCCCCGGCCTGTCCCTCGACGTCAATCCCAGCTCCCGGCAGATTCTGCAGGACCTGACCATCATGGGGGCCACCCTGGATCTGATCGGGGCGGGCGCCCGGCTGCATCAGTCCGGCTGCATGGGCTGCATCGGCATGGGCCAAGCCCCCGCGAATGGCAGCATCAGCCTGCGCACGATGCCGCGCAACTTTCCCGGTCGCTCGGGCACCCAGGAAGACTCGGTCTACCTGTGTTCGCCGGAGACGGGAGCCGCCGCCGCGCTGACGGGACAGATCACCGATCCGCGGGACCTGCCCGGGCTCTTCGGCTTGGAATATCCCCAGATCACACTTCCAGCAGTGTCGAGCGTGAACCTGGCCATGCTCGAGAAACCCCTACCGCCGGAGGAATCCATCGGGGTGCATCTGGTCAAGGGTGAAAACATCTCCTCGCTGCCGGTCTTCGGACCGCTCTCCGAGCACATCGAGGCACCCGTCGCCCTGATCTTGGGCGATGACATTTCGACGGATGAGATTCTGCCGGCGGGTGCGCGCGTGCTCCCTTTCCGCAGCAACGTCCCCAAGCTCGCCGAATTCACCTTTGACCAAGTTGACCCGACCTACCCGACTCGCGCCGCCCTAACCCGAGACACGACCGGCCACATGATCGTCGCCGGAGCCAATTATGGGCAGGGCTCCTCTCGAGAGCACGCCGCGATCACCCCGCGTTTCCTCGGACTGCGGGTGGTGCTGGCGGTCTCGTTCGCACGCATCCACTGGCAGAACCTGGCCAACTTCGGCGCGCTGGCGCTCCAGTTCGCGGATGCGGCCGATCACGATCGCATCTCGCAGGATGACGTGCTCGTGCTCGACGGGATCCGGGAGGCTCTCTCGAACGGAACGGAGATCCTCGTGCGCAATATAACCCGTGATGAGGTCTATCCCGTGCGCCACGAACTCTCGACCCGGCAGATCGAAATGCTCCTCGTCGGTGGCCTCATCCCCTGGCTGCGCAACCGGAGCGCGCGCGGAGCCGCCATTCCTGTGGAAACTAAATAGGCCCGCGCCGTTTCATTTTGCGGCGAAATTTCGTTCTGTGACGGTAACCGTCTCGGCGCGCGCGTGACGGAGGGCACCAGACGATCCACGAGAGCGTATTCGTCACCGGTGAGACGCAACCTGCCCCCTCCGGTCAGGCTAAGGGACCACCCTTCGACTGCTAACGGACCTTCGACTGAATCGCGTCCCTATGCGCTTAGACCGCGCGGAAAACGGAGATCTACCCATATGAGATGCTCAAAAATCAGCGGACTCCACGCGCTGGCAGCGTAGCCGACTCCGAACTGCGAACGGGCGCACCGACCAGCCACGCGCGGCACCCGCAGCACCGTTGACACGCGCGCAGCGGTAGCGGAGCATGAGGGAAATGAAAGTTGAGATCGACATGCAAAAGAAGTCGCTCCCCGCACTCGTGCGTCACCATCTCAATCACGCACGGGACGCCTCCAGTGGTCGCAGCGCGGAGACCGTGTACGGCGGCCACGTACACGTCCTCCGGCAAACGCTGATCGCTCTCCGTTCCGGGCAACGCCTCGGAGAACACGACAACCTGGCTGAAGCGACCGTGCAGGTCCTCGAGGGGCGGGTCATTCTCACCTCGGGTGGCGCATCGTGGTCTGGATGGCGCGGGGACCTGATCACGATGCCGCCGGGCCGCAACTCGCTGGAGGCTGTCGAGGACGCGGTCATCCTGCTCACCGTAGCCAAGCTCATCGCTCCGGCGCATCGTTCTGAGCCGATTGCACTCGGCCGGCCGACGGCAGATGGGGCCGTTGACGGGGCGACCGCGGGGACGGAAACCATCGTGCTCGACGCCCGCACTATCCCGCACGCTATCCGGCACGCGGCCGTCTTCGGGGCGCTCGACGCCGTTGTGTCGGGATTCGCCCTGGACGTGATCGAACCGCACGACCCCCAACGGATGCTGGCGGAACTTCAGCAGAGCCAGCCCGACACTTTCGACGTGAGCTACATCGAACAAGGCCCGGAGTTCTGGCGGGTGCGCTTCAGCCGCGCTTAACTCTCAGCAGGACGGCTGCGGGGGACTGCTCCGCGGGTGTGACGTGTCCGGGGCAGCCTAAACGGGTGATGCAGGGTCGCCACGAAAGGTTTGTTTCGTTCCCGGAAGGGAAACCGCGGATATTAAGAGTCGGCGCGACATAATTCGAGCATGCGGTTATGCGACGCAGTTATGAGAATCGGTGCGCCGCACGACTCCGGCGTACCCAGCGAACCCGGCGGGAGCCAAGACGCGGACGTGAGACGACGCATATCCCTGGGGATCGGCGACAGGTAGGCGGGCTCCTGGGATCGCTCCATGTTTCTCCACAGGTTTCGTCCGTACTCCAATTGCTCACGCATCGAGAAGGGCAAGCCATCTTTCCAGCGAAGACGAATTTCCGCAGGCCAGGAGTCAACCACACCCGGGGCGGTTCCGATCACTTGAGATGAATCCCGTCGTGTCATTGATCTGGACCGCTCGCGGGCGCAGACTGCAAGTCAGAGCGGAAGAGGGCAGTGTCATGGTGGACAGGATCGGCGACATCTGGGGCACCAGGACGCCCTTTGCCCGAGGCGAGAAGTGGCCGGTACGTGTTGATCAGAAGTTGGCTGATGGCCTCGGTGAGGACGACGTTGATCGTTGGGTGCAGTCGGCTTGCACGCTGTGCAGCAATGGCTGCGCGTGCGACATCGCGGTGAAAGACGGGCGGATGGTCGGAGTGCGGGGGCGAGCCATCGACACCGTCAATCATGGGCGACTCGGGCCGAAGGGCCTCTTCGGCAGTTGGCAGGGTATGTCGAACGGCGACCGGCTGACTCGTCCGCTCATCCGGATCGGTGGCGAGTTGGTCGAGACCGACTGGGACACGGCAATGTCTCGGATCGTCGAGCGAAGCAGGCAGCTCTTGGCGGACAAGGGACCGCTGAGCCACGCGTTCTATACCAGCGGCCAATTGTTTCTCGAGGAGTACTACGCGCTGGCAGTTCTCGGCAAGGCCGGTATCGGTACCCCGCACATGGATGGCAACACCCGATTGTGCACGGCGACCGCGGCGGCGGCGATGAAGGAGAGCTTTGGTGCGGATGGCCAGCCTGGTAGCTACGCCGACATCGACGAGTGTGACGCGATGTTCCTGTTCGGGCACAATATGGCTGAGACGCAGACGGTGCTGTGGGCGAGGGTGCTCGATCGGATCGCCGGGCCCGACCGGCCACGTATTGTCTGTATCGACCCGCGTGAGACTGAGGTGGCGCGGGTCGCGGACGTGCACCTTGCGGTGCGTCCAGGGACGAACCAGGCGCTGATGAATGGTCTGATCCGGGAACTGTTCATGAACGGATGGATTGATGAGGCCTACATCGCGGCCCACACCATCGGAGTCGACACATTGCGGGCCGTCGTGGAACCATGGACGCCAGAGGCAGTAGCTGAGACCTGCGGTGTCTCGGTCGACGATGTGCGAGAAGCTGCACAAATTTTCGGCACGAGCGCCCGGGTGCTCTCCACCGTTTTGCAGGGCTTCTACCAGTCGGCGCAGGCAACCGCGGCATCTTGTCAGGTGAACAATATGCACTTGCTGCGAGGAAAACTCGGCGGGCCAGGAAGCGGGGTGCTGCAGATGAACGGCCAGCCCACCGCGCAGAACAACCGGGAGTGCGGGGCGGACGGAGACCTTCCCGGATTCCGCAACTGGGAGAATTCGGAGCACGTCCGCGAGCTCGCGACACTGTGGGACGTTGATATTTCGATCATTCCGCACAAGGGTCCACCAACCCATGCGATGCAAATCTTTCGCTATGTCGAGCAAGGCGGCATCGAGTTTCTCTGGGTCTCGGCGACGAACCCGGCGGTTTCGATGCCGGAATTGGAACGTATCCGCGCCATCCTCGGCCAAGAGAACGTCTTCCTCGTCGTGCAGGACCTCTATCTCACCGAAACAGCGCTGTATGCCGATGTCGTGCTGCCGGCCGCGGGCTGGGGCGAGAAAACGGGAACTTTCACGAACGCGGATCGTACGGTGCATCTCTCCGACAAGGCCGTCGAGCCGCCCGGTGAGGCGAGGAGCGACCTGGACATTTTTCTTGACTACTCGGCGCGGATGAATTTCCGCACGAAGTCGGGCGCGCCACTCCTCGACTGGGCCGGGCCGGAGGATGGATTCCGCGCCTGGCAGGACTGCAGCCGAGGCCGCCCGTGTGACTACACCGGCATCACCTACACGCGACTTCGAGGAGGAAGCGGCATTCCGTGGCCGTGCAACGACGAGCATCCGGAAGGAACAGTTCGGCTTTATGGTGACGGCGTCTTCGCCACCGAGCCAGACGATTGCGAAACGTATGGTCATGACCTGCTCACCGGTGCCTCGGCCGGTGAGCAGGCGTTCCGTGCACTGGAGACTCACGGGCGCGCCGTTTTGAGGGCTGCACCCTACGCGCCACCATCCGAAGAGCCGGATGCCGACTTCCCGTTGCGCTACACGACCGGTCGCACGGCGTACCAGTTCCACACTCGCACTCGCACCGGTCGTGCCCGGCAGCTAAACAACGCGGCACCGTCGGCGTGGTTAGAAATCTCGGTGTTGGATGCTGGCCGTCTCGATATCGTGGAAGGTGACACTGTACGAGTCACCTCCCGTCGCGGTGAACTTGTCGTTCCCGCCCGCGTCAGCAATGTGCGTGAGGGTACGGTGTTCGTACCGTTTCATTACGGCTATTGGGATTTGGGACGTTCCGGCCCGGATGGTCACCCCACCGCAGCCAACGAACTGACGATGACGGAGTGGGATCCGGTATCCAAACAGCCCCTGTTCAAAAACGCGGCCGTACGTGTGGAGAAAGTAGCGGACGGTACCGGGCCGTCCCCGGCTCCAACGACCGCAGCATCCCGGCCTGCAGATTCCGGCGGCGTGCCGGTCACGGTCGGCGGCGAGGACGCCGAGGCACACGAATCAGTATCCCCGCGCAAGGTGACCGCCGTCGCACCCGGGCAGGGAAACTGATGCTGTTCCCTGCGTGCCCCGGAATACTGGCGACACCTGATGGGCAAGTCGCAAGTCGCAAGTTCGATTCGGAGGGCGAATTGATCTCGTCTACTGGCGGTGCGTTTTCCACGTCACGGAGAGCACGCAGACCCTCGTCGATGCCTTCGTTTTCTGGATTAGTGGTAGCCACCTGTTTCGCTAGCGGTGTGGGCGGCGGCTCCGGAGCGTGGCCCCGTCGATTCGGGCTGGCCCGGACGACAGCGTCTTCTCGAGAGGATGGCCAGTTTCTGGCGGTTGCATTGCAAAGAGAGAAGGGGCTCATTCGAGATGACCCCCAAATTGGTCGCAGCCACATTTAGGGTAAGCAAATGAGTGTAAAACTGAATTCCATGCCGAATGATCGTCTCGGTTCCTGGATCATGAATTCCAGCAAGACTTACGAGCTGTCACGGCGGAAGGCTGGTGATTCTGCGGAGGTCGCCGCCGAGAAGGCTCGCACATCGTTCGAGACGTCCTTCCCAGAAGGATCACCCGCACTTGGTCACCGCGTCTACGACATTGTGGCGACCGAGACGGAATCGGCAGCTGAGGTCGTGGGTTTCCTCTGGATCGCGCCTCTGACGGAGGGATCAGACGCTTGGTGGGTCTTCGATATTGCCGTTGACGAGCATCATCGCGGTGCCGGCTATGGCCGGGCTGCCATGCAGTTAGCGGAGAAGGCTGCCTCAGAAAACGGCGCTGCTACTCTTGGCCTGAACGTGTTCGGCTACAACACGGTTGCTCGTGGACTCTATGACTCGCTCGGCTACGAGACCACCGCCGTACAAATGCGCAAAACCGTTTAGTGCTTCTTACCCTTGCACTTAGCCGTCAGGACAACATTCATCAAACACAGGGTTGGCCGGCCCACATGGGCGTCTGCAATGAAGCTTTGGATAGCAGCGGCAGCAGCCAAGCTCAGGTTGAGCATCCTCGTCGTCGCTCCAATCGTGCGCGCCTACCTGCAATCCAGGAGCGGTCGTCTCCACGATGGTGCTCGGGGTTTGTCTTGGCCTAATCTCATCAGTGGTCTGGGCAGTTGGCGCAGATATCATCTACGCCACGGCCAACCCCAGCGTGGCATCTCCGAACAGTGGACTTGAACTGTACTGGCGCACGCATCTCGAGCACACTACGAGGCGGGTGTCGGACGGCCCGGGTTACCAGCGGCGGGCTGAGGAGGCGGAGATGATCGTGAGCAGCGCGTCACGCATCGCGCCCGCGTTCTCGAGCTCGGGAAAGAGGTCGGCCTCGAGCGTGCGGGACTGCTCCCAGACGGCGGTGCCGGCATCCGTTCTGACCACGGAGTGTCGCCGGGCGTCGTGCTCGTCCCGGGTGCGCACAACGTAGCCCTCGCGCTCGAGTCGTTCGAGGGTGCGAGACATGGTCTGCGTCTGCACGCGGGCGGCATGAGCGAGTTCGGTCTGGCTGAGCGGCCCCGAGCCGAGCAGGTGCAGTGCGACCATGCCGGCGTGGGTAAGTCCGAGCTGGTCCAGCGCCTCCACCCAGGCGTGTTCGACCAGCCGCGCGGCGGTCGAAAGCAGGCGTCCGGTCGGCCAGCAGGCCATGGACTCCTGCAATGGCGCCGGTCTCGGCTTCTGGTCCGCCGGGGGTTTCGGATCAGGTGTGGTCATGCCCCTAATCTAGTGCTAGCGTCAACTAATCAGCTAGCTGATTACTAGGAGACTGAGATGAAACTGAGCAACGATCGTCTGCGCCAGACCGTGGTGCTGGTCAGTGCGATCCTGGCCATCGTGGGATCGTTCATCGGTTCGGGCGCCGCCGGCGGAACCCCGATCCAGAACGCGTCGGGCGGGGCCTTGGCCGCCGATTCGACCCCGATCGCCCCCGACGGCCCGGCATTCGGCATCTGGACACCGATCTACCTCGGCCTGATCGCCTACGCCATCTGGCAGTTCCTGCCGGCGCAGACAACAGATGCCCGGCAGCGCACCCTCGGCTACCCGGTCGCCGCGTCGCTGGTCCTGAACGCGGCCTGGATCCTCAGCATCCAGTTTGATCTGCTCGCACTCAGCGTCCCCGTGATCGTGCTGCTTCTGGCAGTGCTTATCCGAGCGTTCCAGCTCACCCTCGCCTCGCGGCCGAAGAACCTGGTCGAGACGATCGTCGCCGACGGCACGATCGGCCTGTACCTGGGCTGGGTCAGCATCGCTACCGCGGCGAACGTGACGGCCGTGCTCGTCGCCGCCGGCTTCGGCGGCTTCGGCATCAGCCCGGACGTCTGGGCAGTCGCGGTGATCGCGGTGGCCGGTCTGGTCGGCGTGCTGATCGCCCTCTCCGGGCGTGGCCGGCTCGCCCCCTCCGCATCCCTCTGCTGGGGACTCGCCTGGATCGCCGTCGCCCGCCTCACGGGCGCTCTTCTTTCCACCCCGGCCGCGATCGCGGCCCTCGTCGCGGTGGTCGTCATTCTCACGGTCACCGCAACCATTCGCATCCGAAGCTCCTCCACCACGTCAACGCGAGGATTGGTGGCTGCATGACCAGCACCGCCCCCACCGCACCCTCGGCGCGCCGTCGCTGGGCCGGCCTCGTCTTCATCAGCATCGCGGTCGCCCTGATCATCGTCGACTCCACGATCATCAACGTCGCCATCCCCTCGATCGTGGATGACCTGGGCATCACGTCGACCCAGGTGCAGTGGGTGCAGGAGAGCTACACGCTCGTCTTCGCCGCGCTCCTGCTTGTGTTCGGCACGCTCGCTGACCGCTTCGGGCGCCGCCGCATCCTGGTGCTCGGCGTGATCGTCTTCGCCACGGCATCCGTCTTCGCCGCGTTCTCCCAGTCGGGCGACCTGCTGATCCTGGCCCGGCTGATCCAGGGCGTCGGCGGCGCGATGGTGCTGCCGACCACCCTGTCGATCATCAACGCCACCTTCCGTGGCCGGGACCGCGGCATCGCGTTCGCGATCTGGGGCTCGACCATCGGTGGCATGGTAGCCGTCGGCCCGCTGCTCGGCGGCTGGCTCACCACCTACTTCTCCTGGCGCTGGGCGTTCGGCATCAACGTGCCCCTCGGTATCGTCATCATCATCGGCGTGCTGGTCTTCGTGGTCGAATCCCGGGATGCCGGGGAGCCCCGCCGCGTCGACGTGGTCGGTGCCATCCTCTCGGTCATCACCAGCGCCTCGCTCGTCTTCGGGTTGATCGAGGGCCGTACCTACGGCTGGTGGCTCACCAACAACACCCCGACGTTCGGTGACTGGACCTGGCCGTACTCCTGGTCGATTATCCCGTTCGTCTTCCTGCTCACTATCGTTTCCGGGATCGCCTTCGTCGCCTGGGGACGCTACCGGCAGCGGGCCGGGCAGACCACCCTGCTCGCCTTCTCCCTGTTCGCGATCCCCTCGTTCCGCAACGGCAACATCGCCGCCATGATCGTGTCGCTCGGCGAATTCGGCATCATCCTCTCGCTGCCGCTCTGGTTGCAGAACGTGCTCGGCTATGACGCCCTGCAGACCGGTTTCGTGCTGCTCGCCCTCGCGCTGGGCTCGTTCGTGGCCAGCGGGCTGTCGGGCGCGTTCGGCAACAAGACCTCGCCGGAGACGATCGTGCGCATGGGCATCGTCGCGGAGATCATCGGTGTCACCGGGCTCGGCATTGTCATCACCGCGGAAGCCACCTGGCTGGTGGTCGTGCCGTTCCTGTTCGTCTACGGGATCGGCGTCGGCCTGGCCACCGCGCAGCTGACCGGCGTGGTGCTGAAGGACGTCCCTGTGGCGCAGAGCGGCCAGGGCTCCGGCACCTCCAGCACCGCCCGGCAGATCGGGTCCGCGCTCGGAATCGCGGTGCTCGGCACTGTGCTGTTCACCGCGGTCGGCGCATCGCTCGATGCGAAGTTGTCCTCCGTGCCGGGCCTGCCGGCCCAGACCCAGACGCAGATCGTCGACGCGGTCGTGAACAGTGCCGGCTCCGCGATCCCTGCTCTGGAAGCGCAGAGCCCGGCTGTGGCGGATGCCGCGCGGGAGGCCTTCAGTGACGGCACCCGGTACTCGGCCTTCGCCGCGGCTGGGTTCCTCGTGCTCGGCTTCCTGGCGACGCTTCGGCTCTCCGGAACGGCGCCGTACCACGAGCAGCGTGAAGAGGAAGCGGCCGGCGATAACGTCACGACGACCCGGACGTCGGGGGAGCCGGTCTAGGTCGTGTCCCCTAAAGCCGGGTGAGGGTTTCTGGCAGAGTTGGCGTTTGTCTCGTATTGCCGTGTTGTCTGACTCTGAGTGGTCTCGGATCGAGCCATTGGTGCCGTCGTCGTCCGGTCTAAGACCACCGGCGGGTGATGGAGGGCATCATTTATCGGTATCGGTATCGGTATCGGTATCGGTATCGGTATCGGGCAGGGAATCCGTGGCGGGATCTGCCGAGGTTTCAGATATATCGAAGGGTGTCACAACAGTCGACGCCGGCATTCCGCAGTCGGTTGTCGCCGGCCTCAAGACGTCCACTTTGGTTATCACCAGCCAGCATAGGCAGCGAATGAACACCTTCGTGCGGTCTGCCGCCAGAATATGACATTGCGCAACATTTTGCGGAGAGCAGTCACTTCACATGGAGCCTGCATGACCAGGTTTCAGCCAGGCAGGCCCTGCGACGGGGGACTCTCGGTGAACTAGTTGTTGGTGGTGGATCGTTTGAGGCCTGTTATGTTTTCCAGCGATAGTTCGGAGTCGGCGAAGGTCTGATCGTCTGAGAAGGACTTCATGCGTGCGATGCGGTAGATGATCAGGCCGTAGAGGCACTTGGCGAGGATGTCGGCCACGGAGTAGCCGATTTG
>NZ_SOHL01000022.1 GCF_004403985.1 Cryobacterium gelidum
GACATCTCGCCTGGTCTTGCTCTACGACGGGGCCATCACCGCAGCGAAAGTCGGCCGCGACGCTGCTCTCGTCCGCGAAGCACGCATCATGGCACAAGAACACGTCGACACTCACACCCTCAGCGCGCTGCTTCTGACCGCCAGTTCACGCGGACGAGGAATGTGTATCTCTTCTTAGCCCGACCGCTTGGGACGAACGAAAGCGCTCGAGCATCTTCGCGACGGCGACACTCTTGTCATCTAGAAACTCGACCACCTCAGCCGCGCCGTGAAGAACCACATCGACTTCCGAGCAAGACCACCTTGACGGAATCGGCTTCCGGTCCTGGACAGATCAATCGACACCACCACCCCCGCCGGGAGGTTCTTCTTCCACATCGTGGCGGTTCTTCCATCTCGACGGCGCAGATTGAGATCATGTCAATATTCGTCGAGGCGAGCACAATCGTCTGGGAGATGCCGTCCGTCTGGGAACTGTCCGATCCTTAGGCGCTTTTCTGCCTGACCCCATCGGTGTCCCGGAGGTTGTCGCCGACTATCTGGCTGCGCATTTGGGCGCCACAGATCATGGCGTTCTGGCGCAATATGCCCGTCGCGAGGCGACAAACCGGGAGCATTCTCGTGAGATCCAAGTCTGAGTACGACATTTTCGTAGGACAGCGGGGGTGATTTTCCGTCCGAGTGTGCCCGAGACCACGGATGCTGGGACTGGAGATCAGCTGACTTGCGGAAACCCGAGGTCGATTTTACTCGTCGACGGGTCGGGCCAACGGGTGGTCACTACTTTGCTTCGAGTATAGAAACGTATGCTGTCCGGCCCATACATGTGGGTGTCGCCGAACAGTGATGACTTCCAGCCGCCGAAGGAGAACGACCCAACCGGCACCGGAATGGGCAGGTTGACTCCGACCATTCCGGCCTCAATCTCAAATTCGAATTGCCGCGCGGCACCGCCGTCACGTGTGAAAAGAGCTACTCCGTTGCCGAACTCGTTCTCGTTGGTCAACTGAACGGCCTCTTCAAAGGTGTCCACGCGGACGACTGACAGGACGGGGCCAAAGATCTCGTCGTCATACACCTTCATGCCTGGCTTCACGTGGTCGATCAGGCTGACGCCGATGAAGAAGCCGTCTGAATCAAACTGATGCTGGCGACCGTCCACCACAACGGTGGCACTTTCATTCGCTGCTCCGGCAACGTACGAGGCAACCTTGTCGCGGTGCGCGGCGGTGATCAGCGGGCCCATCTCTGAAGAAGCATCCGTCCCTGCGCCGATCGTTAGTGTGGCCATCCGCTGCTTGATGGCGTCGACGAGTTCATCAGCAATACCGCCGACGGCCACGAGCACACTGACCGCCATGCAGCGCTCGCCCGCTGAGCCGTAGGCCGCCGACACGGCTGCATCTGCAGCCATGTTGAGGTCCGCATCCGGGAGTACCACCATGTGATTCTTGGCGCCGCCCAGCGCCTGCACGCGCTTGCCGTTTTCGGCGGCCCGCTTGTAGATGGACTTGGCAACAGGCGTGGAGCCGACAAAGCTGATGGCTTTCACCTGTGGGTGTTCCAACAGCACATCCACGGCTTCCTTGTCGCCTTGGACGACGTTCAGTACGCCGTCGGGCAACCCTGCCTCGGAAAAAATCTCGGCAATGAAAATGGCCGTAGACGGGTCTTTCTCGCTGGGCTTGAGCAGAACGGTGTTGCCGCAGGCCAGCGCACTGCCGATCATCCACAGCGGCACCATGGCCGGAAAGTTGAACGGAGTAACGCAGGCAACCACGCCAACCGGCTGCCGAACCGAGTGAACATCGACGCCGGTCGACACCTGCTCTGAGTGCTCACCCTTGAGCATGTGGGAAAGTCCGGTGGCGAACTCGATGTTCTCCAGGCCTCGGGTAATCTCGCCCTCCGCATCGGAAAGCACCTTGCCGTGTTCACTGGTGAGGATGGCCGCCAGTTCCGACTTCCGCTCGGTGAGGAGCTCTCGAACCTTGAAAAAAATATTGGTGCGTTTGGCCAGACTGGTGGCCCGCCAACCCGGCAGTGCAGCACGGGCGGCCTCAATAGCTTCCTCGACCCGGGATGCTGAGGCCAGAGCGACCTCCTTGTTTTGCTCGCCGGTGGCGGGGTTGTACACGGGGGCAAAACGCGCGGCGTCGGTGATCTTTTGACCATTGATGTAGTGCGGAATTCGCTGCATAGGAGTGCTCTCTGCGATTGCGGGACGCGGGTCAGTGGATGAGGTCACGACTGTTGTCATCAGTTGACCTGCGCCTGGGCCAGCGCCGGAACCTGTTCCGGTTCCTGGTCAAGAGCCAGGGTTCCGTCGACGAGCTTGACGATTATCGAGCAGTCTTTACCGCCCTGTTCCGCGTCAAGAACGCGCTGGAACATCTGCTGCACGTGCTCACCAATCTCGAGTGGTGTATCCGTTGCCTGCGCGGCGGCGATAGCCAGGCCGATGTCTTTATTGGCCAACTCTGTCGTGAACGTCGGTGCAAAAGCAGTGTTAGCGGCGGAGGATGGCACGACTCCGGCAATCGGATACCACGTGCGAAGGGCCCAACTGTCTCCGGAGGAAACCGACGCGATGTCCCAGAACACTTGCTTGTCGAGACCGAGGCGATCGGCCAGAACTGCACCTTCAGCGGCCCCCGCGAGATTGATAAATAACATGAGATTGTTGCAGATCTTTGCGGCCTGTCCGGTGGTGGCGCCGCCGGTAGGAATGATGTTGGCAGACATCGGCTTGATGAACGTGCTGGCATCAGAGACGGCGCCGGGTTCCCCGCCGATCATGAACGTCAATGTTCCGGCCTGAGCCCCGCTGATCCCGCCGGAAACGGGAGCGTCAACAAAACGGAATCCAGCCTCGGCTGCTGCATCGTGCAGCTTTTGCGCAGATTCAACGTCAATGGTGGAGGAATCCACAAGAAGGGTGCCGGGACTTACCGAGGACAGCACACCGCCTTCACCCATGTACACGGCGATGGCGTGCTCGCCCTTGGGCAGCATAGTGAAGACGACCTCGGCGCCAGAGACCGCATCCGCGACGCTGCTTGCCGGTATGAGGCCATTGGCCGCCGCGGTCGCGAGCGCCCGCGGATTCAGGTCGAAGCCGCGCACTTCATGCCCGGCCTTCACCAAGTTTGCCGTCATCGGGCCACCCATATTGCCCAGACCGATCCATCCAATTGCAGCCATTTGCAAGCTCCTTTGCTCTTTTCCGACGAAAACGCACATCCTTTATATCCACCATCACACCGTGTTACGGTGCAATCAAGATAGAAAAATACAGAGGCCCTGTGCATTCATGCACAAATGCACTGGTGCACCCATTGATAGGAAGGCGGGCGCGTGATGGTTGATTTCAAGCGGTTTCCGAGCCCGGAGGACCTGCTCATCCTGCTCACCGTGGCGCGCCTGGGGCGATTCAATGCCGTGGCCGAGGCGTTGGAAACCACCCACACCACCATTTCCCGTCGGATCCTGGCGCTGGATAAACGGCTGGGTGGGCGCACCCTTGAACGAACCCCGCACGGATGGGAACTCACGGAGCTGGGAAACCAGGCAGTCCGTGCAGCTGAGATCATCGAGGACAGTTTGGGCGCTCTCACCACAACGCTGGCGAATGACGCGGATCCGCTTTCCGGCCTCGTCCGAATCAGCACACCCGACGGTTTCGGCGCGGCCTTTGTCGCCCCCGCCTTGATCAAGCTTCAACGAGAACATCCCAAGCTGAATGTGGAGATGATCAGCGTGACAAGAAAGATCAACCAGAACCGCTCTGGCGTTGACCTAGAGATCGTGGTGGGTCCAATCGACGCGAGTAGAGCGCAGACGATCTTTTTGACGAACTATTTCATCCGACTGTATGCCAGTCCGGAATACCTTGCGGTTAGAGGAACTCCGGAGACTGTTGATGACATCAAAAACCACAATTTTGTGTCCTACGTTGAGTCATCTCTCCAGGTCGCCGAGCTGGGGCATCGCTCGTCACAGCTGCCCGAGCCGACCGCGAGCTTCCAATCCACCAGTATTTTCGCCCAGGTCGAAGCCGTGCGCCGCCACAGTGGCATCGGATTACTGCCGTCTTTCATGGTGTGGGGGCGGCCGGAGTTTGTCCCCGTGCTACCAGATTCCTTCCACCGAGAGCTGCCAATTTGGGCTGCCGCCCGCGCCGAGTCGCTTCGATCCATGGCAGTGAGGGCAGCAATTGTGGCCATCCGGCACGAGATCTCCGAGCGCCGGAGCGAACTGGCGGCCTGACTGGCACTGCGACCCCGCCCGGTCCGTGGGTCCACAGATGGCACCGTTGATCGCGGCCTGGGCTGTGCGGCTGAACGATCACACATGTAACGGTTCGCCCTGGTCTAAAAAAATCCGCATGTGCGAGTCGACATGATTGAAATCGAACAAGGCTTTGCCTTGACCGCGTTGTCAGAATCTCAACACTTCGATCCGCAATCGCTATGCCTGAAATAGCCGCCGAATAATGGTGCCAGCGGCTGGCGCATCCAGCCCCTCGTTGATTTTCGTCAGCGGTTCGGTGTTTGTGTGAAGCCGCTCCACCGCGAGGCTGCCCGCATGCCAATAGTCGAGGTGCAACTGGATGTCCCGAACGGGAACAGTGCCCCCATGTACGAACCCGGCGGCCGGAAATGGGCGTAGCTGACCGAGCTATCCCGGCCATCCATCGCCTGAAACAAAATCACCGCGCGCTTACGAAGCCTTGAACTCAAGGGAACCCGGGAGCGGGCAACAGTTCAGCCGCAGCCCCGGGATCGTCTACGTGACGCTTTACCTTGCGTCGGTGCTTACCTTCAGTGCTTCGGTCTTTTTTACATCGGCTGCATCGACCTCGTGAAGCGAGATTCCTCTCGTTTCTCTCATGGATACCACAGCCACAACTGTCACCGCACAGGTGATCAGCAGATAAACGGCAATCGGAACTGATGACCCGGTGCCCCTCAGCAAGGCGGTGGCGATAATCGGGGCGAGCGAACCAGCCACGATCGACGTGACCTGGTAACCGAGTGAAACACCGGAATACCGCATACGGGTGGGGAACATTTCCGACATTATCGCTGGTTGCCCGGCGTACATCAGCGCATGGAACATGAGTCCGATCGTGACGGCGATCATAATGATCAGTTCATTCGCGGTTTCCATCATGGGGAAGGCAAAGAATCCCCAGGTCGCGCCCAGTACCGCGCCCGTCAGGTAGACAGGTTTCCGGCCAACCGCATCCGAAAGTTTCCCGACCAACGGGATAACACAGAACTCGATTGCATGCGCGATGAGCATCAGCAACAAGATCTTGGCTGTGTCCATCTTGACGATCACCACCAAGTACGTGATCGAGAAGGTAACGACGAGGTAATACAGCACATTTTCCGCAAATCGCAGTCCCATTGCGGTGAAGACACCGCGCGGGTAACGGCGGAATACCTCGATGGCACCGTAGCCCGGCGTGGGCGCGGCTTCAGCCTTTAGGCGCGATTCTTCGAAGATCGGAGCATCCTGAACCTTCGTGCGAATGTAGTACCCGACAATGACGATTACCGCTGAGAGCCAAAATGCGACTCGCCAGCCCCAACTGAGGAATGCCTCCTCGGGCAGAGTCGCGGAAAGCCCCAAGAGAACGACCGTGGCCAGCAAATTCCCTCCCGGAACGGCTGACTGCGGCCAGCTGGCCCAGAACCCGCGGGATTTGTTGGGACTGTGCTCAGCGACCAGCAATACCGCGCCACCCCATTCGCCGCCGACTGCAAAGCCCTGAGCAAATCTCAGAAACACCAGAAGTGCCGGCGCCCAGTAGCCAACCTGGTCAAACGTTGGCAGACATCCCATCAGGAATGAGGATACGCCGACCAAAACAATGGCGACTTGAAGCAATCGTTTGCGTCCGAACTTGTCACCAAAGTGGCCAAAGATGATTCCGCCGATTGGACGTGCGAGAAAGCCGACGGCGTAGGTCAAGAAGGCCGCGAGGATGCCGTCAAGTTGCGAGCCGGCATTGGGGAAGAACACCCGGCCGAAGACTAGGGTCGCGAGCGAGCCGTACAGAAAAAATTCGTACCATTCGACGACGGTGCCGGCCATTGAGGCCGCCACGACCTTCTTCAGTCCTGTCGGTTTTGGTTCTGCGACGCCCTGGCTTGTGGGAACTTGCGTGCTCAATTGAGTCTCCTTTGGTGTCAGCTTTGACACTGCGTGGAATTCCGCATCATCCTAATAAATGCGACGACAAACACATCACGTGAAGCACTAAAAAGTATTACCGCGCTGTCAACGTCACACAACGTCAATTTGTGCAGAGGCCATCTGCATCAATGCACAACAGTGCCAGCTGAATTTTCTGTTAAGACACACCACGCTGTGATGCTCATCTAGTCGTCAAGCTGCGATGCGGGGGCGTTGTTGTTCGTTGACCCACACTCCTTTCGTTGACCTCGAATCTCCGGCCACCTACATCACCGAGCAGGCCTCGACGGTTCTCGTACACCGGGGATTAGACAACAGTTTTGGGGCGGCCCGCTTGCCCACAACCGATGAAAGTGGTGGATAGGACCACGCCCGGTACTGACCTCGAGTTCGTCGGCGTGTTCCAGACTCTCCTGCACCCAGGACTTAGTCATCGATAGCGAGGCGCTCCAACTCCCGAGCCGGGCCTGCAATGTCGCCATCGCCGACGACACCGAACGCTCGGTTTCGTGGGTATTGGCGGTGTCCACCCGATCGGCTGCAACCTCAATCATCTGCCGGCCGGCGGACCACCCCGCGACTGCCACATAACGCTGTGTCGGTGACCAGATACACGCCTGACGTGAAAGTCTCCCTACTGAACTCAGTCATGAAACCGCTATCGACGCCCGGATCGTGGCCGCGTCAACGCTCGCCAATGCGTCAAGGAACGCGACGGCAAAACTCCCCGGACCGCCGTCACCCGCCGCCGCCCCTTCGGCCGCGATCGTATACACGGCCGTCGCGGCGGCAGTGGCAACAAGACGATCGTCGCCGACCGCTAAGAAAGCCGCGGTTATGGCGCCAAGCGCGCACCCTCCACCAGTGACTTGGGTGGGGTAGGAATGGCCGTTGCTGAGGCGGATGACATCGATTCCATCGGTGACCAAATCGGTCGCCCCAGAGATCGCGACGATGCAGCCGAACCGGTCGGCAAGCCAGCCAGCGGCATCCAACGCCTGCTCCGCGGTGTCGACCGAGTCCACCCCCCGGCCACTGGGTTCAGTACCCACGGCGTGCCCGCACGCTGCTCCGCATGCGGAGTGCCCAGATTCACCAGCGTGGCCGAAGCGATATGGGCGAACTGGTCGGCCTCGATGGGGATGTCGGTCATCGCCGGCGCAGCCCCGATCGCCAGCAACGCGTTGGCCGTGAAGTTCGTCACCACCGCGTTGGTCAGGCGCTGCACCAAAGGTGTTCTCTCCCGCAACCGGGCCAGCAGCAAGCAGACATCATCTGCCGTGAAACGCCTCATTCAACGTCCTCGCTCAGATTTATCAACTTGGTGTGTCGGGGAGAGGTTGCGAACCGCTGCAGGAAACCGTCCTCAGCAGGCGCATTCGGCCCGCACGCAGTCTAGAACACGGCGAAACGGCCTCCCCTTCATAGAGTGGACACCGGGCTGGTCACCCTTCGGTCGTGGCTGAAGTTTTTAAATTCCTTACCGTCTGGATCAACAACTCAGCAGTATAAGAGGACCACTCCGCGACGAAACCAGCCAGCTAGACGCTCACTGGCCTCATGCGCCTTGACAAATTCCGCGACCATGATTGGGTCGTACCACGCGATAATTTTCGGCAGACCACCCGATTGTGAAAGGAGGTGGCTCGTGAGCCACCACGCCGTTATCAACCCCGCCACAGGCAAGACCAGCAAGACTTACCCCCAGATTTCGGAAAATGAACTCGAGCAGGTCATCGCAACGGCGGATAAGGCCCATGTCGGCTGGTCACGGAACTCTTCAACCGACGGGCGGGCCGCACTCCTGCGCAAGGTCGGCGATTTGCATGAGGAGCGCCGTGCCGAGCTGGCGGCCATGATCGTGCGCGAGATGGGCAAGCCCGTCGATCAAGCGCTCGGCGAGGTCGACTACGCCGCCGACATCTACCGGTACTATGCCGACAACGCGCAGGAATTTCTGAAGGACGAACCAATCACCCTGCTCAGCGGCGAGGGTTCCGCGTTCATGCGCCCCAGATCACTAGGTGTGCTGATCGGTGTCATGCCGTGGAATTTCCCGTACTACCAGGTTGCGCGCTTCGCCGCACCGAACCTCATGACGGGCAACACGATCATCCTCAAGCATGCGTCGCAGTGCCCGGAGTCGTCCGCGTCGATTGAGCAAATCTTTCATGACGCAGGCTTCCCGGATGGCGCCTATACCAATGTGTACGCGGACAGCGAGCAGGTCGCCACGATCATCGCCGACCCGCGGGTGCAGGGCGTCTCCCTCACCGGTTCGGAGGGCGCCGGCGCGGCCGTTGCCGAGGTGGCCGGTCGTCACCTCAAGAAGGTCGTGCTGGAGCTGGGCGGATCAGACCCGTTCATTCTGCTGAGCACCGACGACATGGCCGCCGCAGTGGATGCCGCCGTCGCCGGTCGCCTCCGCAATGGCGGGCAGGCCTGCGACGCCGCCAAGCGATTTATCGTGATCGATGAACTTTACGATGAGTTCACGGAGAAGTTCACCGCCGCCATCCTGGCGTGCTCTCCCAGTGACCCGACCGTCCCCGGGGCAGACTACGGACCCCTCTCGTCCCTTGACGCGGCCGACCATCTCGCGGAACAGGTCGAGCGCGCAGTCGCACAGGGAGCGACCCTGGCGAGCACTGGCAAACGGTCTGGTAACTTCTACCCATCTGGCGTGCTCACCGGTGTCACGCGAGATAACGACACCTACCACGAGGAGTTCTTCGGACCCATAGCATTCGTCTACCGGGCAAGCTCCGAGGATGATGCCATCGCCCTCGCAAATGACACCCCGTTCGGACTCAGCTCCTACCTGTTCACGACCGATTCCGAGCAGGCACTGCGCGTTGCCGACCGCATCGATGCGGGCATGGTCTACGTCAACCTTGTCGACGCCGGCAGCGCGGAGCTACCGTTCGGCGGAGTGAAAAGAAGCGGCTTCGGGCGCGAACTCGGACGCTACGGTGCCAGCGAATTCGTGAACAAGAAACTCATCCGCATCGGCTGACCCATCGCTGCAGTTCAGGAAAAGCGACTCGATCGTCCACCCTCCTTCGCCTCGCTGTGGATCTTCACCACCTGCGCCGGATGCAGCAGCAGATTGCGCGCTTCACAAACGCATAACCGGGATCCACGCCACGCGTGACCGTGCTGGCCGCTAAACCGTCGCTGCACGCTCCTGTGCGCGCAGGTCCTTCCGCAGGATCTTGCCGGATGCCGACTTGGGAATCCGGTCGATGAACTCCACTGCCCGCACCTTCTTGTGCGGGGCGACCCGCTCGGTGACGAACGTCATGACCTCGTCGGCGGTGAGGGCCGACTCGGCCACGATCACGACGAAGGCCTTGGGAATCTCTTGGCCGTCGGCATCCGCTACCCCGATCACGGCCGCATCCGCGATCTGCGGGTGGGTGAGCAGCAGCGCTTCGAGTTCGGAGGGCGCGATCTGATACCCCTTGTATTTGATCAGCTCCTTGCTGCGGTCGACGATGGTCACCTCGCCGAGTGCACTGACCGTGGCGATGTCGCCGGTGTGCAGAAAACCGTCGGCGTCGATGGTCTCGCGCGTGGCCTGATCGTTGTTCAGGTAGCCGAGCATCACGTTCGGCCCGCGTACGAGTAGCTCGCCTGGCTCGCTCACGCCGCTTTCTGGAACCTCGATCTCCGCGCCGGTTTCGGTCGAGACAAGCCTGCAGTCCATGTTCGGCACGGTCACCCCGACGGAGGCGCGTGACAGATGCAGGGCGTCGATGGGAATCAAATGGCTGACCGGGCTGACCTCGGTCATGCCGTAACCCTGCAGAATACGACAGTTCAGCCGGGTGGCCACGGCAGCGGCGAGGGCCCCGTCGAGTGGGGCTGCTCCCGAGAGAATCGTGTGCACGCTCGACAGGTCGTAGCTTTCCACCAGCGGATGCTTCGCCACGGCCACCGCGATCGGCGGCGCGATGAAGACGTAGCTGCAGCGGTGATCCTGGATCATGCGCAGAAATTCGACGAAGTCGAACCGGGCCATGGTGACGAGGGCGGCCCGCTGTTTGAACGCGAGGTTCAGCAGAACCGTCATTCCGTAGATGTGATAGAACGGCAGCAGCGCGAGCACCTTGTCCTCGGGCACGACCCCGATCAAGTCACGGGCCTGCTGTACGTTCGCGACCAGATTGCGGTGGCTGAGCATGACGCCCTTCGGCGCCGCCGTCGTGCCCGAGGAGTACGGCAGAACCGCCACGTGCGTAGCCGGGTCGATGGTCACAATGGGCGCTGCGGCATCCGCTTGGAGCAGATCCGCGAGCGATGGATGCCCCGGCTCACCGTCGATCACCACGATGCATTCGTTCGGGATGCCGGCCGCGTGTGCGGCCGCGCGGGCACCGGGCAGCAGCGGTGAGATGGTCACGAGCCAGGTCGCGCCGGAGTCGTCGAGCTGGCGTTGAATGTCGTCGGGAGTGTAGAGCGAATTGAGGGTCGTGACTGTCGCTCCTGCGCGCAGGATGCCGTGGAAGACGGCGGTGAACTCCGGCGTGTTCGGGCAGAGCAATCCGATGACGGTGCCGGGGCCGACGCCTTTCTCGGCGAGGGCGCCGGCCACTCGGGTGATCTGATCGACCAGAGTGCGATAGCTCAGCGTGGCACCGCTGAACCCATCGATGACGGCAGTGCGATCGAGTTCGCTCTCGCTGAGGTCGCCGAACAGGTAGTCAAAAATGCTCAGGTCGGGAATCTCAACGAGAGCATAGGGGCTCGTGAACACGGGGATCTCCTTCGATCGGGTGTGGCCTGCATACGCTACCGCCCGGTGCTGGCGTGAAACTGTACATGTGGCCACAGTCGTTACCGCGCGTTCACCTGCCGGTTACCTGCGACGCCATCGTTGTTGGCGTGGCCTGTCTAGCGTAGCTACTCGTAACGCCCTCGACGCAGGAAGGTCTCTCGTGGCAATCACCAACTCGCTCGACGAGGTGCGGCCGGTACCGAAGCGGGAGTCGGAAGGCACGGGAATCGGCGCATCTGCCGCCCTGGCACAGGGTCGCGAGGTTGTCTTGCCGCGCGCCGCCGAGGCCATGGTTTGGTCGGGGATCGGTCTGCCGCTGGAGTGCGTGGCGGTACCGGGCGTGCTGCTGCGGCCGGGCGACGTGCTTGTTGAAGTCGAATTTGCCACGGTCTGTGGCTCCGACGTGCACACGGCGCTGGGTCACCGCGCGTCCGCGAAACCGCTCGTGCTCGGGCATGAGCAGGTCGGGCGCGTCGTCGCCGTGGGGGAGCAGTCCTATGCCGTGAATGGAATGCCGCTGCGGGTGGGGCAGCGGGTAGTCTGGTCGGTGGCCGTGAGCTGCGGAACCTGCCCACGCTGCCGCCGTGGCCTGCCCCAGAAGTGCCTCGAACTGGCTAAATATGGCCACGAACGGATGCAACGTGGCTGGGAGCTCAGCGGCGGTTTCGCCACCCACGTGCAGGTGCGTGCGGGAACGGCGGTCGTGGTCGTGGACGAGCAGGTTCCGGCAACGGTACTCGCGCCGGCCTCGTGCGCGACCGCGACGGTCGTCGCCGCGTTCGGGGCGGCCTCCGCTCTCGTGCCGCTGGCCGGAGCCACCGTGTTGGTGACCGGCGCGGGAATGCTCGGCGTCACTGCCTGCGCGATGGCCACGGACGCCGGCGCCGTCGTGGTCGTCAGCGACCCGGACGCTGCCCGCCGGCAGCTCGCGCTCGCGTTCGGAGCCGTCGCCGTCGTTGACCCGAGCGCACCGTGCGAGTCATCGACCGACGTCGTGAGCGTTCTCGCCGGCCTGGCGCAAGCCGGTGTGGCCGAGCCGACGATTGCGCTCGAGCTGAGCGGTGACAGGTCCGCCGTGCAGACTGCCGTCGACCTGATCGGTATCGGCGGCGTGGTCGTGCTCGTCGGCAGCGTCTCGCCCGGGGCGCCCGTGAAGCTGGACCCGGAGTCGATCGTGCGTCGCCTGGTCACCGTGCGCGGCGTGCACAACTACACACCGGGCGACCTGGAGCAGGCGGTGGCCTATCTCAGCGGGGCCTGGCATCGGCATCCGTTTTCAGCGCTCGTCGGCGCGATTTTTCCCCTCGAGAAAGCGGATGCCGCCCTCGCCACGGCCGCTTCCGCCCGCCACCCCCGCGTGGGAATCACGCCGCAGCCTCCCGCTACCCTCGGCTGAGTCGGCCCGGTCGTCCGGGGATCGGGTGCTCGTTGGTGACCGCGCCAGTTGTGGGTGACCGCGCCAGTTATTGCTGGCGCGGCCACCCAGAACTGGCGCGCTGACACAACAATCGGGCTAGCTGACGCCGCCGGGCGGGCCGATCGTGAGCAGGGTGGCCATGATCGCCACCAGTGCGACGCCCATGATCCCGGCGAGCAGCAGCGGGCGAGCCAGCATCCAGCGAAGCAGGGCGCTGACCCGGGTGTGATCGCGGGGGTCACTCGTGCGCGTGTGGCGCCAGCCGCCGTCGAGCGCCCCGCGGCGTTCGAGGGCCCGGTCGAACGGAATCGTCGCGAACGGAATGATCGCCGTGAGGCAGGCAACGGCGATCAGCCGCACTGTCCAGTGCTGGTTGACACCGACGAAGACGGCCGTTATGCCGTAGGCGATGAAGACAAGACCATGCAGGAAACCGCCGATCTGCACGCCCCACTCACCGACCTGCACGACGTATTTCAGCAGCATGCCGATGATCAGCAGCGACCAGGTGATCGCCTCGGCAATAGACACGAAGCGGTACAACGAGCGGGGAGACACGGGAACACTCCAGAAGTCGGCAGAGGGGGTGGGCGCGAACTACGCCCGAGGAGGAGTCTGGGGCGGTAGACCATTCACGGCCTGGGCCGGGTGTTGGTCAGGGCCAGCCGCACGAATCGATCGCGGCTGCTGTACGACCTTGGCCAGCACCGGGGAGAACAGCACCACGAGCAGGCCAGCCGCCGGAACGATGAGCAAGCCCAATCGGAGGGAAGAGGCATCTGCTATCGCACCGACGAGCGGCGGGGACAAGAGAAACCCCACCCGCAGGAGCCAACTCACGATCGTGAGGCCCGTGCCGGGCTTGAACCCGGGGAGTTCATTGGCGGCATGCATCGCTGCCGGGATGAGCGTCGCCACACCAAGGCCGGCCAGGCCTAATCCAATCACCGTTCCGACGATCGTCGGGAAGATCAAGGCAACGCCCATTCCGACGAAGACGATCACGCCACCGGTGCGTGCCACCGCGCGCTGGCCGAAGCGGTCCACCAGCCGGTCGCCGAAAATCCGCCCGACAAACTGCATCCCTTGCAGGGCGATGAAGCCGACGCCAGCGACGAATGCCGACGCGCCGAGGGAGTCCGACAGGTAGATCGCTGACCAGGAGCTTCCCGCATCTTCCACGACAGCGCCCGATGCCGCGATCAAGACCAGCGCGGCGAGGACCGCGTATTTGGCCAACGATCCCCTCGTGAGCCCGGCTGCTCTCGGTCGGTTGCTATCCGGAGCCAGAAACGGAGTGACCTCGGAAGGCTCTGGACCGTCCAAGAGCAACCGGTACGCAACGACAGCCATGAGACTGAACAGAACGGCGGAGGCGGCGAGGTGAGTGGACAGCGGGATGGCCAGTTGCGCCGCCAATGCGCCGAGAATACCCCCGCACACCGCTCCGACGCTCCACACCGCGTGGAAGGAGTTCAGGATCGACCGTTGGTAGAGTCGCTGCACTCGTAAACCGTGCGAGTTCTGCGCGACGTCGGTGATAGAGTCCATCGCTCCGGCGAGAAAGAGGCTGGCGGCCAGGGCGACCCAGACGGGGGCAACTCCGGCGAGAAGTATTCCGATGGCCGTCAGTGCGGTGGCCACGATCGCCACTCGGGACGAGCGGAAGCGGCGAACCAGTACTCCGGCCGTCAACCCCGCGATGAGCGCCCCCAAAGGGAACGCGGCGACAGCGAAGCCAAACGCCGCGTTTGTCAGTTCGAGGTCGGCTTTGATCTCGGGGTACCGCGGCAAGAGATTGGCGCAGATAGCCCCGTTGGTGAAGAACAGCATCCCCACGCCGGCGCGAGCTCGACGCACACGGGTGGGGGGTTGCAGGGAGGGACCTGGCATGAATTAGCGCGCGACGAGCGCTTGGGCGATCACCGAGGTGAAGAAGGTGAGGCCGTCGACACCGCTCGCCATGGCGTTGTCGGTGTCGGGGCCGAACCCGGCCTCGACGGCGTGCTCGGGGTGCGGCATGAGGCCGACGACATTGCCGCGGGCGTTGGTCACGCCGGCGATGTCGTTCAGCGACCCGTTCGGGTTGCCGCCAATGTAGCGGGCCACGATGCGGCCCTCGCCCTCGAGTGCCTTGAGGGTCTCAACGGAGGCCATGAACGAGCCCTCGCCGTTCTTGAGTGGAATGACGATCTCGGCGTTGGCGGCGAACCCGGTGGTCCAGTCGCTCGCGTTGTTCTCGATGCGCAGGCCCTGATCGCGGCAGATGAAGCGGCCCTTGTCGTTTCGAATGAGCCCGCCGTCAAGCAGGTGCGCCTCGGTGAGCATCTGGAATCCGTTGCAGATCCCAAGCACGGGCATGCCCTTGTTCGCGGCGTCGATGACCTCGGTCATGATCGGCGAGAGGCTCGCAATGGCGCCGGCCCGCAGGTAGTCGCCGTAGCTGAACCCGCCCGGCAGCACGAGGGCATCGACACCATGCAGGTCGTGGTCGCCGTGCCAGAGGGCCACGGCATCGGCGCCGGCCAGGCGAATCGCGCGCGCAGCGTCGCGATCATCGAGCGAGCCGGGAAAGGTCACGACGCCGATGCGCATCAGGCGACCGCTGACGAGGGAGCGTCCTGCACGTGGATGCCGACGACATCTTCAATCACGGAGTTGGACAGCACCGTGTCGGCGAGCTCACGCACGGCGGCGAGGGTGGCGGCATCCGCAACGCCTTCGATGGAAATCTCGAAGCGCTTTCCGACGCGCACGCCGCTGACGTTGGCCAGCGCTGACTGGGTCTGACCGAGTCGACCGAGGGCGCCGGCGACGGCCTTGCCCTGAGGGTCTAGTAACTCGGCCTTGGGCATTACTTCGACGACGATCGTTGGCACAGGGCACTCCGCATACAGTCTGGGGCTTATAGTCGTGGCAAATCCCTGCAATTCTACAGGCCGGGCTCGACCGGACCGGCCCTCTTTACTGGGTGACCCCGCTCTGGCCGAGCAGAATGCCGCGCAACACGTCGCGCACGGCGGCGACACCATCGTAGGTTTCGACGAAACTCGTGCTGAGCGGGGCGAGGCCAAGCCGCAGTCCGTTCGGAGCCCGAAAGTCGGGAATCACGTCGTTGTCCCACAGAATCTTGGTCACTTGACGCATCAGCGGATGGTTGATCGTCACGTGGCCGCCGCGATGTGTCTGCTCCCGCGGCGAAGCTACCGTGACGCCCATCGGCGCGAGCCACTCATCGACCAGGGTGATCGCGAACTCGGTCAGCGCCACCGACTTGGCCCGAACCGACCCGATCGTGGCTTCGTCGAGCATGGCGATGGTGTCTTGCATAGCCAGCATGCCCACGACGGCGGGCGTGCCGCTCATGAATCGACGGATGCCGGTGGCTGGCAGATACCCCGGCCCCATCTCGAAGATGGCTTGGGCTCCCATCCAGCCCTGGATCGGCTGAGTCAGCACGTCGTGCAGGTCGCTCTTGACGTAGCCGAACGCTGGCGCACCCGGGCCGCCGCTCAAATACTTGTAGGAACAGCCCACCGCGAGGTCGACGTCGCAGTTATCGAGCTCGATCGGAACCGACCCGACCGAGTGACTCAAGTCCCAGAGCACGAGGGCGTCGTGCTCATGGGCGATGGCGGTGATGGTCTTCATATCGGCGAGATAACCGGAGCGGTAGGCCACGTGGCTGAGAAGCACGAGGGAGGTCTGCGGGCCGACCACGTGGCGCACCTGTTCCGCGGTGACGCCGCCTTCGGTGTTGGAGTTGATCCAGCGCAGGGTGAGGCCGCGCTCGCGCGCTATGCCCTCGAGAATGTACCGGTCGGTGGGAAAATTGTCGCTGTCGAGCACGATTTCGGTGCGGTGCGAGCGAGAATCCACGGCGGCGCGGGCCAGTTTGTAGAGCAGCACGGTGGTGGAGTCGCCGACGAAAACCTGCCCGGGAGCAGCGCCGAGGCAGGCGCGGCCGAGGTCGTCGCCGATCTGCAGGGGGAGCTCCATCCACTGCTCGTCCCAGCCGCGGATAAGCCGGGTACCCCAGTCCTGCTGCAGAAAGTCGGCGATGTGTTCGGCGCTCGCCCGCAGCGGGCGGCCGAGGGAGTTGCCGTCGAGGTAGGAGCGGGGGTTGGCCGTCTCGGAGTCGGCGTCGGTGCCCAGAAACCGGGCGCGGTAGTGTGCCAAACCGTCGATGCGATCCATCCGTCGCGCGAAGGCCAGGTGGGCGCCGTGACCGGTCGAGGCCGTCGAGCCGGGAGCGCTGGTGAAACTGGGAGTCATGCGAGAACCTCGCGTTCGGAACGGGTGAGGGCGCGTTCGTGTGCCCGGCCGACGGCGGCGGCCAGCGCCTCGACGGCGAGGACTGGCCCGGCAACCGAGTTGAGCTTGACCTTCAGGACGGATGCCCCGGCCCGGCATTGCCGATCAACCGCGGTGGCGGCGTCCGCTGCGGTTGTCAGCTCGCAGCTCCAGCCGGGTGCTGCCCAGCGGGCGCGGCTGGGGTAACCTCCGGGAGCGGTAATGAACTGATGCGCGTATGCCAGATCGGGCATGGACGCGCGAGGGCCGTCGGGCAGCCAGCCGCCGAGGTCGAGCACCCGGGCGATGCCGCCGCCGGGCAGGTGAGTTGGGTCGATCAGCGCCAGGTGCACCTGCGCATCGAGAAAGCCGGCCAGCACGGTTCCTCGACCAACCAAAAAATGGATGGTCACGCGCCGATCTCCGTGCGCACCGCGAACAGCTCCGGAAAAAAGGTGAGCTCGAGGGCCTTCTGCAGAAAGGCCGCACCATTGGAGCCTCCGGTGCCGTGCTTCATCCCGATGACGCGCTGCACGGTTTTAAGATGGCGAAAGCGCCAGAGTTGAAAATTGTCTTCGAGGTCGACGAGCTCTTCACAGGCCTCATAGGCGGCCCAGTGCCCGCTGGCGTTCTCGTATATTCCGCGGAAGGTGCGCACAAGTTCGGGGTGGAATGTCCAGGCCTCGGTCACGTCGCGCTCGAGCACATCGTCAGGGATGTGGAAGCCGGCCCGGTGCAGGTAGTGCAGGAACTCGTCGTAGAGGCTGGGTGCTTCGAGCGTGGCGGTCAGCAGCGCGTGGGCCGGGGCATCCGCTTCGAAAACCGTGAGCATGCGGCGATTTTTGTTGCCGAGGGTGAACTCGACCGCGCGGTACTGGTAGGACTGGAAGCCGCTGGAGTTGCCGAGAAACTTGCGAAACTGGGCGTATTCGGTGGGGGTGAGGGTCGCGAGTACCGACCACTGCTCGGTGAGGGTGCGTTGAATGTGCTTGACCCGGGCGATGCCCTTGAGGGCGGGCGCGAGCTGGTCCTGGCGCAGCGCCTCGATGGACGCTTGCAACTCGTGCAGCACGAGCTTGAGCCAGAGCTCGGTGGTCTGGTGTTGGATGATGAAGAGCAGTTCATCGTGGTGTTCCGGAACGCTGACCGGCTTCTGGGCATCGAGCAGCGTCGGCAGGTCGAGGTAGGAGCCGTAGCTCATCTTCTCTCGAAAATCGGTGACGATCTCGGGGTCGAACTCGCGGGTGTTGTTCTTGTGGGTCATCGGGTTCCGTTCGGCTTGTTCAAATTGTGCGCAGGTTGCGGCGGTGGGCGCAACACCGGGGCGAACCGTTCAGGTCAAAGTTCTAGACTGGACCGCATGACCTCGCCGACCCGAAAGCCCCAGGATGGCGTGCCAGCCCCGTCTGCACCCGAGAGGTCCCTGCCGCCATCCCGCCGCCGAGACGCCCGGCTGAACCGCGACCGTCTCATCGTCTCGGCTCGCGCCCTGTTGGCGCAGAACGGAGTCGACGCCTCACTCGAGGCGATCGCACGTCAGGCCGAGGTCGGTGTGGCCACGCTGTACCGCAACTTTCCGACCCGGGATGACCTGGTGCGCACGCTGTATGACCTGTCGCTGGCGGAGCTGCACGCCGTGCGGGCCGAGATCGAGGCTGCGCCCACCTCCTGGGACGCTCTCGTCGTCTATACCGAACGGGTCGCCGAATGGCTCGTCGCGGATCCGTCTCTGCCGCCGATCCTGCGGCGCATGGCCCAGCTCGACCCGTCGGCGCGGCCAGCCGCTGAGTTCGACGGCTTCATCGCGAGCCTTGTGGCCCGGGCGAAGAAGGACGGCACACTGCGATCGGACGTTGACGCGGTCGACCTCGCCGTGCTCGTCACCATGGTCGGGTCGCTCGGCAGCCTCGGCGCCGGCTATGCCGGCCAGTGGCGTCGTCAGCTGTCCATCGTTCTCGACGGCCTGCGCGCGGCCGACGCTCCCCGGCCCAAGCTGCCCGGTCGCCCGTTCAACGCTCGGGACTATCAAGCCACCGTGCACGGACTTACCCGGCGGGCAGCCCGCGCCGCCCGCTGACCGGTTACGGCGTCGCGATCGGTGTCGCAGCGTCAGCCGCGCGCACCAGGATGCGGTTGGACCACGGGTCCTCGAAGCTGAGGGTGTGCCCGTCGTGACGGGTGTCGACTTTGTAGTGGCTCATCCGCTCGTCGAGGGCACCGATGTCGTCGGTGCCGGGCACGATGATGCTGACCTGGCCGAGCCCCAGGGCTAGGCGGCCCTTGCCGCTGCCCGAGCTCTCCCAGGTGTTCATGGCCATGTGGTGGTGGTAGCCGCCGGCCGAGACGAACAGAGCGGAGGGGCCGAAGTTCGCGGTCGCCTCGAAGCCGAGACGGTTGACGTAGAATTCGCGAGCGCTCGCGACGTCTCCGACCGAGAGGTGCACGTGGCCGACGATGGCGTGACCGGCGGTCGGTGATTCTGGCCGCATATGCTCAGAAATGAATGCGTTCGGGTCGAGAGAGAGCGAGGCCATTTCAACCTGGCCGTGGGACCAGCTCCAGAGGTCGCGGTCGCGGTCGCAGTACAACTCGATGCCGTTGCCCTCGGGGTCGGTGAAGTAGAAAGCCTGGCTGACCAGGTGGTCAGCGCTGCCGGTGAACGTTGGGGGGGATTTCGTGCCGATTGAGTAGACGGCGGCGGCGAGGCCGGCCTGCGTGTCGAACAGAATGGCCGTGTGGTACAGCCCGGCCGAGCCCGGTTCGGCGGTGCTGAGTTCGGGGGCGTGCTGGAGAATCACGAGCGGGGTTTGTCCTCGCCCGAGCACGGCGACCGGTCCGTCGTGGCTCTGTAACTCAAGCGTCACGACGTCGCGGTAATACGCGATCATGGCGTCGAGGTTGCCCACGCGCAGGGTCACCGCACCCATTCCGGTTTCGGCGGCCAGCAGGTCCTTCGCGGTAGGGGTCACACCAGAGGCAACTCGGGTGCCGCCCCTGCTATTCCGCGAGCCGGAGCGCATCCGTCGCCCGGCGCGCTGGCGGACACATCGGCCAGGCCGCGTGCAGCGATCCGCCGAGCACCCGACGGCGTACAGCGATCCGCCGAGCACCCGACGGCGTGCAGGGAAGTCAGGCGCTGGTGAGGCGCTCGAGCAGTTCACGATAGCGGGCCGCGGTCTGCTCCACGATCTCGGCCGGCAGCTCGGGCGGGGCACCGGTACCGTCCCAGTGCGCGGCGAGCCAGTCGCGCACGATCTGCTTGTCGAAGCTCGCCATGCGCTCGTCGGGCGTCCTGCCGGTGTGCCAGGCGTCGGCGTCCCAGTACCGACTGGAGTCGCTCGTGAGCACCTCGTCGGCGAGCACGGTCATGCCGGTCTGCCGGTCGGCTCCGAATTCGAACTTGGTGTCGGCGAGAATGACGCCGGCCTTTTCTGCGATCGCTCCGGCGGTGGCGAAGAGGGTGAGGGAGAGGTCGCGGAGCTCGGCGGCAATGCCCGGCCCGACGAGTTCGATCGTGCGCTCAAACGTGATGTTCTCGTCGTGCTCGCCCAGTGGAGCCTTCCACGCGGGGGTGTAGATGGGTTCCGGCAGGCGGTCGCCGTTCTGCAGGCCGGCCGGCAGTGCGATGCCGCACACCGACTGGGACTCGACGTATTCCTTCCAGCCGCTGCCCGTCAGGTACCCGCGCACAACGCACTCGATCGGGTACATGTCGAGGGTGCGGCAGAGCATTGCCCGGCCAGCGACGGGCGCGGGGATGAGCTCGCGCACGGTGCTGCCGACCTGTTCGTGATCGGCGACGAGGTGATTGGGGATGCCGGTCAACCGGTCGAACCACCACAGGCTGAGGGTCGTGAGCAGCTCGCCCTTGCCCGGGATGCCCGGCTCCAGCACATGGTCGAACGCGCTCACTCGGTCGCTGGCGACCACGAGCACACGGGAGGCGCTCAGCAGGTCGGCCGAAGCATCCGTCGTCCCGTCGGTGGGTATATAGAGGTCCCGCACCTTGCCCGAGTAGGCATGAAGCCATCCGGGCAGATCGCGGGCGACGGATGCTGTGGGCTGCGCGGATTCGGTCACGCTTGTATTCTCTCTTACTTCAGCAGGGCAACGTCGGAGACGAGCTCGATGTGCGAGAGCATCGCCGCGCTCGCGGCCGTGACGTCCTGCGCCCGGATCGCCGCGATGATCGTGCGGTGCGAGGCCAGGGACTGCTCGGGCCGGCCGGGCTGGGCCAGGGACTCCAATCTCGTTTCGAGAATCATCTCGGCTATGAACGTCATGAGCTGGGCCAGTACGGGGGAGTGGGCGGCGGCCGTGACGGCCTGGTGGAAGAGTTCGTCGCCGTGCGCGCCGCGGTCGCCGACCGCGATTTCCTCGGCCATGATCTGCACGGCGTTTTCGATCGCCGCCAGGTCGGCATCGGTTCGACGCAGCGCGGCGAGCTCGGCCAGCTTGACCTCAAGGGTGCTGCGGGCCTCGACGATTTCCGGCAGCCGGTTCCGGTGGGCGCGGAGTCCCTTGATCACCGTCGCGATGCTGGGCCGGTACACCAGCACGGCGCCGGTGCCGTGCTGAACATCGATGACTCCGAGTACCTCGAGGGCGACGAGCGCCTGCGCCAGGGTGGCGCGCGAGACGCCGAGACGTTCCGCGAGATCGCGCTCGGCGGGCAACAGGTCGCCGGGGCCCAGGTGAGCCGACTCGATATAGGAGAGAAGCTGCGCCACGAGCTGTTCGTACAGCCGTGGTTTCGACACTCGCGACAGGGGCTGGGGTTCTAGTTCCTGGGCCACGCGTGTGCCTCCTCATCGAAGTGTGACCCTAAGGGTACACGGGCATTGACAAACTCACCTACTATCTAGGAGGCTAGTCCAGTGAGCCAATAGCCCACATTTTCGCTTGAATCATGGAGGAACAAGGATGTCCGCTCCCATCATCTCGATCATCATCCTGGCGGTGATGTTTCTCACCGCCACGCTACTGCCCGTCAACATGGGGGCGCTGGCTTTCGTCGGTGCCTTCCTGCTCGGCGCCGTCTTCCTCGGCATGGAGACCACCGACATTCTCGCCAATTTTCCCGGCGGGCTCTTCCTGACACTCGTCGGGGTCACGTACCTCTTCGCGATCGCGCAGGGTAACGGCACGATCGACCTGCTCGTGCGCGGATCGGTTCGACTTGTCGGTGGACGGGTAGCGCTCATCCCCTGGATCATGTTCATCATCACGGCCGTGATCACCGCCGTGGGTGCCCTGTCCCCGGCAGCGGTGGCCATCGTGGCACCGATCGCGCTCGGTTTCGCCCGCAAGTACAAGATCAGCCCACTTCTCATGGGCATGATGGTGATTCACGGAGCGCAGGGCGGCGGATTCTCGCCCATCGCCGTCTACGGCGTCATCGTCAACAGCCTCATCTCCACCACGGGACTCGACGCGAGCCCCACGGCGGTGTTCCTGTCGAGCCTCATCTTCAACTTCCTGATCGCCGTCGTGTTGTTCATCGTGCTCGGTGGCCGGGGGCTTCTCTCGAGCCGGGTCGGCCACTTCGTGGAGCAGGCAGCCGAAGCTCGGATGGCGGTCAGCGTGGGCTCCAGAGCCGGTGGCGACGTTGCGTTCAAGGGCTTCGGCTCCGGCATCTACGGCCCCCGCGACCCCGCCGGTGACGGCGCACAAGAGACGCCGAGCCGTGCAGAACGCATTCCTCAGCTGATCACCATCGCCGGCCTCATCGCCCTGGCCGTCATCGCGCTCGGCTTCAAGGTCGATGTCGGATTCGTGGCCATCACCATCGCCGTCATCCTCGCCCTGGTCTCGCCCGCAGCGCAGAAGGGTGCCGTCAACAAGATCAGCTGGTCGACCGTGCTGCTCATCTGCGGCATGCTCACCTTCGTGGGCGTACTCGAAGAGGCCGGCACCATCGAATACGTGTCGGATGCCGTAGCCAACCTGGGCATGCCCCTGCTGGCGGCGCTGCTGATTTGCTACATCGGCGCCATCGTCTCGGCGTTCGCCTCCTCGACCGCCATCCTGGCCGCCCTGATTCCACTCGCCGTGCCGTTCCTGGCCACCGGCGAAATCGGCGCGATCGGCGTGATCTGCGCCCTCGCCGTGGCATCGACCATCGTGGACGTGTCGCCGTTCTCCACGAACGGCGCTCTCGTGCTGGCCAACGCACCCGACGACGTCGACAAGGACCGCTTCTACAAGCAGATCCTCGCCTACAGCGGCATCGTCGTGGTGGCCGGCCCCGCCATCGCCTGGGCCGTGCTGGTCCTGCCCGGCTGGTTGTAGACGCACACCGCATACCGCAGATTGAAAGAGGACTGACTATGAGCACGGACACCCAGACCCGAGCGCGAGGTCCACTCGAGGGCTATCTGGTCGTCGACCTGAGCCGTGCCCTCGCCGGGCCGCACGCGAGCATGATGCTCGCCGACCTCGGGGCACGCGTCATCAAGGTGGAGAATCCCGGAATGGGAGACGATACCCGGGGCTGGGGTCCGCCGTTCGTCGGTCCCGACGACAACCTGCAATCCACGTATTTCCTCTCCTGCAACCGCAACAAGGAGTCGATCGCCCTCGACCTGAAGAGCGACGACGGCCGCGCGGTGCTGCGCGACCTGCTGCTGCGCGCCGACGTGGTGGTCGAGAACTTCCGCCCGGGTGTCCTGGACCGCCTCGGATTCTCGCCCGAGGCGATGCACGAGCTCAACCCGTCGCTCGTTATCCTCTCGATCACCGGTTTCGGCCACGACGGCCCCGAGTCGAGCCGCAGCGGCTACGACCAGATCCTGCAGGGCGAAGCCGGCCTCATGTCACTCACCGGATCCAGCCCCGACGACCCGCAGCGGGTAGGGGTACCGATCGCCGACCTGCTCTCGGGCATGTTTGGCGCCTTCGGGCTCCTCGCGGCCTTACTGCAGCGCGAGCGCACGGGGGAGGGACAGATTGTTCGTACCTCGCTTTTGGCCGCGCTCGTGGGAGTGCACGCCTTCCAGGGCACCCGCGCCACGGTGGCGGGCGAGGTGCCAGAGGCCCAGGGCAACCACCATCCGTCGATCGCACCCTACGGCCTGTTCGCATGCCGCGACGGCAGCGTGCAGATCAGCATCGGCAGTGAGAAGCTCTGGGCCACCTTCGCGGCCGAGTTCGGCCTCGATCCCGCCCAATCCGAGTGGGCCACCAACGCGCACCGCGTGCGCAACCGGGACGGCCTCACTGCGGCGATAACGGATGCCTTCGCTCATTTCGATGCCGCTTTGTTGCTGCAGAAACTCGCGGAAGCCGGAATTCCGGCCGGGAAAGTGCGCTCATTGGATGAGGTCTATCAGTGGGACCAGGTGCTGTCACAGGGACTGTTGATCGACGTCGAGCATGACGTGCTCGGCAAGATCAGTCTCCCGGGCCCGCCACTGCGGTTCTTCGGACCCGCCGACACCGCCGAAACGACCAACACCACGCACTCTGCTCCGCCGGTGCTCAACCAGCACGGCACGGAGATACGCGACTGGCTCAATCGCGCCGTGGAAGGGATCTAACGTGCCGAATAGAGACGTGGTGTCGGTACCGACAACCCGCCACCTCAGCGCTACCGAGCTCATTGGGGTAGTACTCGACGACGGATCGTTCTCGAGCTGGGACCAGCCCGTGGTCGATCCCGACCCGGACGAGACGTACCGGCTTGATTTGGTAAAGGCTCGGCAGAAGAGCGGAACCGACGAATCCGTGCTGACGGGCGAGGGCCTGATCCGCGGGCATCGGGTAGCGATCGTGGTGAGCGAGTTCGCGTTCCTGGCCGGATCGATCGGGCTCTCCGCCGCGGATCGTATCGTCGACGCGATCGAGCGCGCCACCCGCGACGGGTTGCCGGTACTGGCCGGGCCGGCCTCCGGCGGTACCCGCATGCAGGAGGGCACCCTCGCCTTTCTCTCGATGGTGAAGATCACCGCCGCCGTACGGGCGCACCGAGAGGCGGGGCATCCGTATCTTGTCTACCTGCGACACCCCACCACGGGCGGGGTCATGGCGTCGTGGGGATCGCTCGGGCACGTCACGGTGGCGGAGCCGGGCGCGCTGCTCGGCTTCCTGGGCCCGCGGGTCTATGAAGCGCTCTACGGAAAGAAGTTCCCGGAGAACGTGCAGGTCGCCGAAAACCTGTTCAATCAAGGCCTGATCGATGCCGTTGTTCCACCCGAACAGCTGCCGGAAATCGTCCACCGGGCGCTCACCATCCTCACCGGCAAAGCGGCCATCCCGGTGGCGGCCCCGGAGACCATGCAGGTGCGGCCCGCTCCTGCCGGCGCGTGGGAATCCATCCAAATCTCGCGAAACCCGCGCCGGCCCGACCTACGCCAGCTGCTCGCCTATGGCGCCCACGACGTGCTGCCGCTCAACGGCACGGGCGAGGGCGAGAACGACCCGGGGCTCATGCTCGCCATGGCGCGCTTCGGGCAGCAGAGCTGCATCGTTCTCGGCCACATCCGCCCGCGGCCGTCGCGCGACACCCCGATGGGCCCGGGGTCGCTGCGCGAGGCCCGCCGGGGTATGCGCCTCGCCGAAGAACTCGGCCTGCCGCTGCTCACCGTGATCGATACGGCCGGGGCCGCCCTGTCGAAGGAGTCCGAGGAGGGCGGGATGGCCGGTGAAATCGCCCGCTCCCTGCACGAGCTCATCGGTCTGCGCTCGGCGAGCGTGTCGGTCTTGCTCGGCCAGGGGGCTGGCGGGGGGGCGCTCGCCCTGTTACCGGCCGACCGCATCATTGCCGCGCAGCATTCCTGGCTGTCACCGCTGCCGCCCGAGGGCGCGAGCGCCATCAAGCACCGCACGACGGAATTCGCCCCGGCCATGTCGGAGGCGCAGGGCGTGAACGTTGCGTCGCTCTTTGCCAACGGGATCGTCGACCACATCGTCGACGAGCGCCCGGACGCAGCGCAGGAAGGCCGGGCATTCTGCCAGCGGATGGCGACGGCCATCGAGTACGAGCTGTCCACGCTCGCAAGCGTGCCGGTAGCCGAGCTGCTGCCGCGCCGGGTGTCGAAGTTTCGTGCGCTGGGCCGCCGTACCTGAGCCCGCTGATGGGCGATGCCCCGCCATCGACGTTCGCGCGGCGTCGGGGCGTCAGTCAGGCGACGCGTGCGGCGATGTCTGTTCGATAGTGCGAACCCTCCAGGGACACCTGCCCGAGCGCCTCGTAGGCGCGGGAGCGGGCCTTGTGGAATGAGGCGCCCACGGCGACGACGCTGAGCACTCGGCCGCCGGTGGACACGAGCGTGTCGCCCCTGGCCGCGGTCGCGGCGTGTGCGATCGAGACGCCGGGCACCCGCAGCGCTGCGTCCAATCCGGTAATCTCGCGCCCGACCAGCGGTTCTTGTGGGTAATTTTCGCTCGCGAGCACCACGGTCACGGCGACATCGGCGGAGAACTCCGGCCGGGGGAGCGTGCCGAGTGTGCCGGTCGCGGCCGCGAACAGCAGGCCCGACAGGGGCGTGAGCAGGCGCGGCAGCACGACCTGCGTCTCGGGATCTCCGAAACGTGCGTTGAATTCGATGACGCGGATGCCGGCATCCGTCAAGATAAGTCCGCAGTAGAGCAGCCCGACGAACGGGGTGCCCTCGGTGGCGAGCTGGCGGACGGTCGGCAACGCGACCGTCTCGATGATCTCGTCGATGAACTCGTTCTCGCTGCCGAACTGGGCGTCGAGCCAGGGCAGCGGCGAGTAGGCGCCCATGCCGCCGGTGTTGGGCCCGGCGTCATGGTCGAGGGCGCGTTTGTAGTCCTGGGCGGGCGAGAGCGGTAACACACTGTGGCCGTCGCTGAGCAGGAACAGCGAGATCTCCTGGCCGTCGAGAAACTCTTCGATGAGCACGTTGCCGTGTTCGAGCCAGAAGGTGGTGTGGTCGACGGCTGCGGCGCGATCCGATGTGACCAGCACGCCCTTGCCGGCGGCGAGGCCGTCGGCCTTGATAACGTAGGGCGCTCCGAACTCGTCGAGCGCAGCCTCGGCTTCGGCGAGTGAGCCAGCGCGAACGGCGCGGCCGGTGGGAACCCCGGCCTCATTCATGATGCGCTTGGCGAAAGTCTTGCTTCCCTCGAGGGCAGCGGCGGCCCGATCGGGACCGAATACAGCGATACCGCGGGTGCGCAGTGCGTCGGCGACACCGGCCACGAGCGGGGCCTCCGGGCCGATGACGACGAGTTCGATGTTGTTCAACACGGCATAGTCGGTGACGGCGACCGGGTCATTGGGATCGAGCGCTACGACCGGAACTTCGGCGGCGATTCCGGCGTTGCCGGGGGCGCATTCGACACTCGGTCGCGGCTGCTCACGGAGCAGTGCGGTAATGATGGCGTGCTCGCGGGCACCGGAACCAAGGACCAGAATTTTCACCGTTTCAGGCTACCCGATGCCCCGGGCCCGGCGGATCGGGCAGACTGGAACCATGGCACGAGCGCGCATTGACGACGGAGCCGGCCGGGCAGCCGTGCGGGCGGCGCTCGCGGCGCTCGCCTGCGGCACCCCCGCGAGCCGGGACATTCGTGCGCAGGCGGTGCGCTACACCCTGCAACTGCTCGCCGAACAGGCCGAGGGGAACACCCTGGAGGTGCGCGTGCCGCCGTTCGGCGCCGTGCAGTGCGTCGCCGGCCCCCGCCACACCCGCGGTACCCCGCCCAACGTGATCGAAACGGATGCCGCCACCTGGCTCGCTCTCGCCACCGGCGCGCTGCCCTGGGCCGACGGACTCGCGAGTGGCAGCATCCACGCCTCGGGTGCCCGGGCCGATTTGACCGGCCACGTGCCGGTGTTGCCGGGGCGGTTCTAGCCGTGTCGTAGAGACTGCGCGAGAATCGCGTCGACCTCGGCGCGGGTAGGCATCGAGCTCGTGGCCCCGGTTCTGGTCACCGAGACCGAGGATGCTACCGTGGCGAAACGTACGGCCTCGATCATGTCGTCGGGGGTCAGCGCCGTTCCGCGCACAAAATTCACCGCCAGGTGCGCCATGAGGGCTCCGACGAAGGTATCGCCCGCCGCCGTGGTGTCGACCGCCGTAACCGGGCGGGCCGGCGCGAGCCCGAGGGCCTCACCGTCATAGGCCACGACCGATCCTTCGGCACCCAACGTCACGATCGCCCAGGTCTGGCCGGCGCTGAGCGTCTCCGCAGCACGTATCGGGTCGCTCTCCCCGGTGAGCTCGGCGGCTTCGATCTGGTTCGGTATGACGAGATCGACCGAGGCGAGAAAGCCGGCGGGCAGTGGCACCACCGGTGCCGGGGTCAGCACGGTGAACACGCCCGCTGCGCGAGCGACGGCGATTCCTTCTGCCAATGCCCGGGTCGGCAGTTCGCACTGCATCACGAGAAAGGCCGCATCGGCGACGACCGCGCGTTGTTCCACGCTCAGGGTGGTGACGCTGGCGTTGGCCCCCGACACCACGACGATCGAATTCTCGCCGCTGTCCACGACGGAGATGTGGGCGGTTCCGGTGGGGGCATCCGCTGTGGCCAACTCGGTCGAACGGATTCCCTCGGTCGTCAGCAGCGTGCGCAGCTCGGCCCCGTAGGCGTCCGCCCCCACCGCTCCCAGAAAGGTCACGTCCGCTCCTAGACGGGCGGCGGCGACCGCCTGATTCAAGCCTTTGCCGCCCGGAACCGTGCTGAAACCGGCCCCAAAAATCGTTTCGCCGGGCAGCGGCAAACGCGCCTGACGCACAACGAGATCCATGTTGGCGCTTCCGAGTACCGCAATCGTGTTCATAGAGTCAGTCTCGCATCTGCCCGTGGGACAATGACGGGGTGAGTTCTTTTGAGCAGGCCCAGGACCCGTCGGCCGATAACGGCGCCGACAACGAGAGCGCCAGTGAGAGCGTGTTGGCGAAGGCGACCGTTACCGTGCATCGGGCCCCGCGTTACCGCAATTTCATGCTGCTCGGCGCCGTCGTCGGGGTGCTGCTCGCCCTGATTCTCACGCTCGCCTTCCCGGAAAACGGCGAGTACGACCGGGTGCAGATTTTCGGTTTCCTGCTGCTCGGCGGCCTCGCCATCGGCACCACGCTCGGCGCGATCGTCGCCCTCGTGATCGACCGGATCATTGGTCGATCGCGAACGACGGTGGTCGTCGATAGACTGGGAGCGAGCGAACCCAGTACCAACGAATTCAGTACCAATGAACCCAATACCAACGAGTTGCCTGCCGCTGTGCCTGACTCCGGCATCCCCAACGACGATTTCCAAGCGTTCAACGAGAAGTAAAGAGGCTGCGGCTTGCCCGGTGGCGATGGACTGTTAAATCACGATCTTCTTCCCAATGAGAAGGGCCCACAGGACGCCTGTGGTGTCTTCGGCGTCTGGGCTCCCGGTGAAGAAGTAGCCAAACTGAGCTACTTCGGCCTCTATGCCCTGCAACACCGCGGTCAGGAATCGGCCGGCATCGCTACGAGTGACGGCAGCAAGATTCTCATCTACAAAGACATGGGACTCGTCTCGCAGGTCTTCAACGAGGCCTCGCTGAGCACCCTGCTCGGGCACATCGCCGTCGGTCACACGCGTTATTCCACGACCGGCTCATCGAGCTGGCAGAACGCCCAGCCGACCCTCGGTCGCACCTCGAGCGGAACGGTGGCCCTCGGCCACAACGGCAACCTCACCAACACCGCCGAGCTGCTTGAACTCGTGCGCGAACGCTACCCGCAGGTTGACGGCGAACTGGCCCGCGGCAACACGACCGATACCGCCGTGATCACCGCCCTGCTCACCGGCGACCTCGACCACACCCTCGAGGCCACCGCGCTCGAGGTGCTGCCGCGTCTCCGCGGCGCCTACTGCCTCGTCTTCATGGACGAAACCACCCTGTACGCGGCCCGCGACCCGCAGGGCGTGCGGCCGCTCGTGCTCGGCCGCCTCGAACGTGGTTGGGTCGTCGCCTCCGAGACCGCCGCCCTCGATATCGTCGGTGCGAGCTTCGTGCGTGAGGTCGAACCCGGTGAGCTCATCACCATCGACGAGAACGGGCTGCGTACGCAGCGCTTCGCGAAGGCCGACCCCAAGGGCTGCGTTTTCGAGTACGTCTACCTCGCTCGCCCCGACACCACCATCGCGGGCCGCGGCGTGCACGAAGCCCGGGTCGAAATGGGCCGCCGGCTAGCCGCCGAGCACCCCGTCGAGGCCGACCTCGTCATCCCGACGCCGGAATCCGGCACCCCCGCAGCCATCGGTTACGCGCAGGCGTCGGGTATCCCGTTCGGCCAGGGCCTGGTCAAGAACTCCTATGTCGGCCGCACGTTCATCGCGCCGTCGCAGACCATCCGGCAGCGCGGCATCCGTTTGAAATTGAACCCGCTCAAGAACGTGATCAAGGGCAAACGGCTGATCGTGGTCGATGACTCGATCGTGCGCGGCAACACGCAGCGCGCCCTCGTGAGCATGCTGCGGGAGGCCGGCGCCGCCGAGGTGCACGTGCGCATCTCGAGCCCGCCGATCACCTGGCCGTGCTTCTACGGCATCGACTTCGCCAGCCGCGCCGAACTCGTCGCGACCGGCCTGGAGATCGACGAGGTGCGCCAGTCGATTGGCGCCGACAGCCTCGGCTACCTCTCGGAAGACGGCATGATCGAAGCCACCGAGCAGCCGCGCGAACGCCTCTGCACCGCGTGTTTCACGGGCATCTACCCGATCGCATTGCCGGAATCGCAGCACCTCGGCAAGAACCTGCTCGAGCGCCCGGCGGCATCAAACGGATGCGACCCCGGCCCGGATTCCGACCTGGAATCGGTTCTGGCGCCGGCCGTACGCAGAGAAGAAGCCCTCGCCCGTCTGGGCCAGGTACCGTTCGGTGACCCGGGAAGACCAGAATGAGCAACGCCTCCACCACTGCCAACGACTCCTACGCAGCAGCCGGAGTCGACACGAGGGCCGGTGACCTCGCGGTCGAGCTCATGAAGTCGGCCGTTTCGAAGACGCATGGCCCGGAAGTCTGGGGCGGTGTCGGCGGCTTCGCCGGACTGTTCGACGTGTCATTCCTCACCAAGTTTCGCCAGCCCCTTCTGGCCACGTCAACGGACGGCGTGGGCACCAAGGTCGCCATCGCGCAGGCGATCGACAAGCACGACACCATCGGGCAAGACCTGGTCGGCATGGTCGTCGACGACATCGTCGTCGTCGGTGCCCGCCCGCTCTTCATGACCGACTACATTGCCTGCGGCAAGGTCGTACCCGAGCGCATCGCCTCGATCGTGGCCGGCATCGCCCGCGCCTGCTCCGAGACCGGAACCGCCCTCGTCGGCGGCGAAACGGCCGAACACCCCGGCCTGCTCGGCCGGGACGACTACGACGTGGCCGGCGCGGCCACCGGGGTTGTCGAAGCCGATCAGGTGCTCGGCGCTGACAAGGTCCTCTCCGGCGACGTCGTCATCGCGATGGCGTCGAGCGGCCTGCACTCCAACGGTTACTCGCTCGTACGCCACATTCTGGCGCAGCGCGGCATCGGCTACACCGACATGTCGGCCGAACTCGGCGGCATGGTCGGCGAAGTCCTGCTGGAGCCGACCCGTCTGTACACCGGCCCGCTGCTCGACGTGCTCGATGAGCCCGAGCTGGCCGGTGCCATCCACTCGCTCAGCCACGTCACCGGAGGCGGCATCGCGGCGAACCTCGCCCGCGTGCTGCCCGTCGGGTCGTGGGTGGAGGTCGACCGCTCTACTTGGTCGCCCGCCCCCATCTTCCGGGTGCTCGGCGATATGGCCGGGTCCACGCTGGAAAGCGCGGAGGGAACCTGGAATCTAGGAGTGGGCATGTTCGCGGTCGTCGATGCGGCATCCGCGTCGTCGGTTATCGCGCGTCTGGCGACAAGCGGAATTCCTGCTTGGGTGACCGGCCGTGTCTCTCGCGCCGCGCATGATCTGACCGGGTTCGAGCAGGGTGCCAAGGGCGTCAACGGCGGCGCTGTGCGCCTCGTCGGAGCCTACGCGAGCTGACCCAGCTCGAGCCTGCGGTGCACACGTACCGCAGGCCAGCGTCGCAGACGCCAGCGGCACATGGTGATGGATCCGGCGGACGCTGAAAGACCGGATCGCCTCGCTAATAGCAGAGGCGCGCGAAGAGCGCACCCCGCAAACGGAGCCTATGCGCGCTTCTTCTCGTCTTCGGTGGCGTAGCGGTCGACGTAACGATCGTCGTCGTCGGGATCGTCGTCGTCGTCAGCCGAATCCGTGGCGCCATCACTGGCGGCACTCCTGGCCTTGTCCGCTTCGTACTCGGGCCACTTGGCGAGGTCTTCGTCGAGGCGCGGATCGGACGGATGCCCGGTCAACTCGCGTTCAAGCGCGTTGTAGTTGGTATCCGGGCTGAAATACTTCAACTCCCGAGCTACCTTGGTGTGCTTTGCTTTTTGACGGCCGCGCCCCATGCGTGACCCCCTTACGATGCCAGGCCGAGCGAGTCGTGAGACCCTCGGGATTTGCCGAACGGAATGTGTAAAAACTAGAGTTTAGTTTAGCATGGTGGGCCTTGCGCACCGCGGACGCCGTTCGCACGGCTAATCCGTAGGAATGGGGTGGCATGACGGGCAATGTCAGCGTGCCCATCGTCATCATCGGCGCCGGCCAGGCCGGGCTGTCCGTTGCCTTCTACCTGCGCCGGTTTGAGCTCGTTGCGGGCCGGGACTTCATCATTTTCGATCGAGGCCCCGGCACCGGCGGGGCCTGGCAGCACCGCTGGCAGGCCCTGCAGCTCGGATCGGCGCACCGCGTCAACGATCTTCCCGGCATGAAAGAACTGGGCCTGAGCTTTGACACGGCCGATCACACCCTGCCGGCACGTGACGTCGTCAGCGACTATTACAGCGACTATGAGCGGCACTTCGAGCTCAATGTCGTGCGCCCCGTGACCGTGACCAGCGTCGTTCCGATTCAGTCCAACCTGGTCGTGGCCACAAGTTCCCCTGTTTTTGGCGATCAGAAGACCGACGCGAAAATAATCGTGAACGCGACCGGCACCTGGGGCGCGCCGTTCGTGCCGCACTACCCGGGCGCGGATACCTTCGAGGGAACGCAGGTGCACACGGCGAACTACGTGTCGAGCGAAGCATTCGCCGGCCAGCATGTGGTGGTGGTGGGCGGCGGCACGTCGGCGATCGGTTTTCTGCTTGAGCTCGAGGGGGTGGCGAGCGAGCTGACCTGGGTGGCGCGTCGTCCGATTGATTTCAGTCACACCGACGAGCTCGCGGAGGTGACCGCCGTGGCGGCCGTGATGTCGCAGGATCGCGCGGCCCGGGCTGGCAAAGCACTCCCGAGCATTGTCAGCGGAACCGGGGTGCCGGTCACGCGCCGCATCGCGGCTGGCATCGACCGGGGACTGCTCGTGGCTCGCCCCATGTTCACGAGCATTGAGCCGGCCGGTGTGCGCTGGAGCGATGGAACCTTTACCGAGGCGGACGCGATTGTGTGGGCTTCCGGTTTTCGGCCGGAGCTGCGACATCTGGCGCCGCTCAATCTGCGGGAAAAGGCCGGCGGTGTCGTGGTCGCCTCCGGTGTGTCGTGGACCGACCCGCGCATTTTCTTCGCCGGTTACGGCCCGCAGGCGAGCACGGTCGGCGCCAACCGTGCCGGTCGCATCATCGCCCGGCAGATCATGGCCCGGCTCTAGCCCGACGCCCACCGCGCTGTGGAAGCGGCGACGCTGCTACTTGCGCTTGCGGCGACGGGATGCCGACGGTCGCGACTGCGGCGGAACGGCTCCCACGATCGTGGTCGACTTCGTCGCGGTCTCGGGAGTCACCGTGGGTGGCGCGAGCGGTCGGCGCGACACCGGGCGTGAACGCACGGGCTCCCCGCGACGGTCCTGACCGGGAATCGGGCGGGAGCGGCGGCCGTAGATGAGCTCCGAGGAGTCGAGCAGCCACGGCACCAGGGCAATCGTGACGCCGTGCACGAGCATGAGCTTCTGGCGCAGCCGGCGTGCCTTGTGGTTGTGCAGCAGGCCTTCCCACCAGTGCCCGACGATGTAGATCGGTGTGTACACGGTGATGACCTCGGAACCGTGATCCTGGCGACGCTCCTTGATGTAGTTGATCAGTGGCCAGCTGATGTCGCGGTAGGGCGAGGCGACGATGCGCAGTGGCACCTGGATGTTCTGCTTGACCCAGGCACGTTTGAGTTCCTTGGTCTCGGCGGTGTCAATGGAGACATGCACCGCTTCGAGACTGACATGCCGTGCGGCGATGGCGTAGTCGAGGGCCTTCAGTACGGGCTTCTGCATCTTGCCGACGAGCACGATCGCATGGTCGCCCTGCGACCCGAAGGTCGTGACCGGATCGACTTCGATCTCCTTCGCGACGTCGCGGTAGTACCGGTTGACGCCCATCATGAGAAAGAACAGGATCGGCATCATCACGAAGACGAGCCAGGCACCGTGGGTGAATTTCGTGATGGTCACGACGATAAGCACCACTCCGGTCAGTGCGGCTCCGAAACCGTTGATCGAGAGGCTCAGAATGATCGAACCCCGGTTCGGCGGGTTCTTCCCCAGCAGTTTCAGCCAGTGCCGCACCATGCCGGTCTGGCCAAGGGTGAACGACACGAACACGCCGATGATGTAGAGCTGGATCAGCACGGTGAGGTTGGCCTGGTAGACGACCATGATCGCCACTGCGGCCAGGGCCAGGAGAACGACACCGTTGGAGTAGATGAGCCGGTCGCCGCGGGTGCTCAGCGACTTGGGTGCGTAGGAGTCCCGGGCGAGGACGGAGCCCAGAAGCGGGAAGCCGTTGAAGGCCGTGTTCGCGGCCAACAGCAGCACGGCCGCTGTGGCCGCCTGCAGCACGAAGAACATGATGGAGTAGTCGCCGAAGGTTGCGGCGGCGACCTGGGCGATCAGGCTGCGCTGCGGAGCCGTGGCGCACTCGGCCCAGCCGATCAAGTCGCAGGCACGTTCTGCGTAATGCACTTGGGAGATGAGTGCGAGGGTCGTCAGCCCGACGAACAGTACGATGGCGATGCCGCCCATGAGGGTGAGCGTGCGCTGGGCGTTCTTCACCTTGGGGTGTTTGAACGCGGGCACCCCGTTAGCGATCGCCTCGACCCCGGTGAGGGCGCTGCATCCGCTCGCGAAGGAACGAAGAAGAAGCAAAATGAACGCGGCCTGAGCCAGGTTCTCACCTTGAACGTCGTACCCGGCGGACTCCGCCACGGGGGCGTCGCCGAGGAGGGCCCGCACGAGTCCGACGATGATCATCAGCAGCACGCTGCCAATGAACAGGTAGGTCGGCACGGCGAAGGCCTTGCTCGACTCCCGAACGCCGCGCAGGTTGGCTGCCGCGAGCAGGATGACGAATACGACGGCGAGTTCGACGCGCAGGGGGGCCAGCGCGGGTATCGCCGAGATGATGTTGTCCACGCCGCTCGCGACCGATACGACCACGGTCATCACGTAGTCGACCAGCAGGGCGGATGCGACGACCAGGCCGGCTTTCTCACCCAGGTTCTTGTGGGCGACCTCGTAGTCACCGCCGCCCGAGGGGTACGCCTTGATCAACTGGCGGTACGACGCGACCACGACGACGAGCAGCACGACGACGACCGCGGCAACCCACGGCGCGAAGCTCAAGAATGCGAGCCCACCGAGGGTCAGGATCATGAGGAGTTCTTGCGGCGCGTACGCCACACTCGACAGCGGGTCGCTCGCAAAGATGGGCAGGGCGAGGTGTTTGGGTAGCAGTTGGCCGTCCAAATGCTCGGTGGGGAGTGGATCGCCGATGATCCACCGCTTAGGTGAACGGTTCTCTGGTACGGGGGCATTCGCCTCGGGTGTCACGAGGGTCGACACTACACCTACCCGGTTCCGTGTCAAATCGATTGGTCCACGTAAAACCGGCAAAATTGCGACACTTCGTGCTTTTCGGCCGAAAAAACGGCGTGTCCCGAACATTGCCGGTCTTACGCACCAGGTTGAGCAGGGCTACGGGTGCAGGGTGGCGAGGATGCTCGCGCGCACGTCGGCGAGCTGTCGGCGGAGTGACGAAACGGCGTCGGGCGGGGTCGCCCCCAGGTCGACGAGCCCGCGGGGTCCCACGAATCGGCTGTACCGTCGTAGCCGCGCGGGTCGACTCTGGTGGAATCGCGGGTCTGGCGGGCGGCCGAGGCGAGGTCGGCGTGCAGGGTTTTCGTAGCGGAGTTGACGCCGGTGCGCACCTGGTCGGCGAGTCGCCGCACCGAGTCGGTCACCTCGTCTTCGATCGCGTCGAGTTCACCGTCGCGGGCGAGCAGCTCGGCGCGGCCGGTATCGGTGTTCTCATAGCTCAGTACAGAAAGATGGCAAGCCAGTCGCGTGTGTGGGCGTGCACGAGTACGAGAAACACTACGAGGTCGAAGAGCAGGTGCACGCAGACCACGTAGGTCAGCGACCGCGTGCGGGCAAAGGTGTAGCCCTGCAGCAGTGCGAACGGCACGGTCAGTAGCGGCCCCCACGACTGGTACCCGAGCTCCCACAGAAACGACGAGAAGATCACGGCCTGCAAAATGTTGGCCTGCCAGTCGGCAAAATGCCGGCGCAGGAGGGCGAAGGCGATGCAGATGAAGAATAATTCGTCCCAGATTCCCACGAAGCCCACGCCAACGAAGAGGCGGGCGATTTCATCGGGTGCGGTGACCGCTGGCCAGTTCTGATAAGCGCCGGAGCCGATGAAATAGCTCGGCAGGATGAGGTAGCCGAGCAGCACGACCATGGGCAGGTAGGCGCGCTCGAGCCGGGTCCAGCGTTGCCCCGTGCGAATCGGAAATAGGATTGCGTGATCCTTGAAGTAATAGCGCGACAGCAGGTAGGGCACCAGCACCGACAGGCTCAATACCGTTCCCATGAGCGCAATGTTCGGATAGCTGATGTTCGCCTCGACCGAGATGGAGCTGATGATCAGCAGACCCACTGATAGCAGCAGCAGATCGCGAAACAGCGCCCGATTGACCATGAATGCGCCCATGAGAGCTGCGGCCAGCAGGAGATAGCCGGGCAGTGGCATCCGCAGCGCAAACAGCAGCACAGCGGAGGCGCTCACCAACGCCGCCGGAATCAGTCCCCATCGGGAAGTGGAACCCATGCTGCACCTTATCCAAAGCGGCTCCCGTTGCGGACAACTGACAAAGACATCCGCGGCAGCGATTCACCCGCTTTCGAGGCAGGGCCTAGATTCGAGGGATGACCCGTCTACTCTCTGAGACCGACCCCGTCGCGATTTTGCAGCAGCTCGTGCGCATCGATTCGGTCAACCCCGACCTCGTGCCCGATGCAGCGGGTGAGGCCCCGATCGCCGCGTGGTGCCGTGACTGGCTGCTCGAGCAGGGTTTCGACGTCACAGTGCTCGAGCAGACTGCCGGGCGGCCCTCGGTGGTCGGCCTGAAGCGCGGCACCGGCATCGGCCGCTCGCTTATGCTCAACGGTCACCTCGACACGGTCGGCGTGGCGACCTACGCGGGCGATCCGTTCAGCGGCGATTTCCGTGACGGCCGGGTGTACGGGCGCGGGGCCATCGATACCAAGAGTGGGCTCGCGGCTATTCTCGTGGCGGCAGCGCGGGCATCCGCGCAGGGGCTGGCCGGGGATGTGATCGTCACGCTGGTCGCCGACGAAGAATTCGGGAGCATCGGCACCGAGGAGGTGCTGCGGAGCTTTCGGGCCGATGCCGCCCTCGTGATCGAGCCGAGCAGCCTCGAACTCACCATCGCCCACCGAGGATTCGCCTGGTTCGAACTCGAGCTGACCGGGCTCGCCGCGCACGGCTCGCAGCCCGAACTCGGCGTCGACGCCATCTGGCATGCCGGCCTCGTCTTACGCGCCCTCGACGGCCTGCGGCAACAGCTGAACGCGGCCCCGGCGCATGCCACGCTGGGCCACGGCGCCGTACGGGTGTCGCAGATTGCCGGCGGCGACGACGCGGCCACGGTCGCGGCCCGCTGCGTACTCACCCTCGAACGACGGATGCTGCCCGGTCAGTCGCCCGAGAGCGTCGAGGCCGAACTGCGCGCCCTGTTCACCGAGCTGGAGCGCACCGAGCCCCAGTTTCAGTTCACACTGACCCGGCTGGTCGCGCGGGCGGCCTTTGCGGCCGAGCCGCACTGGCCGATCGTGCGTGCGCTGTCCGGCCATGCCGAACGGGTGCTCGGCCGCCCGGCGGCCACCCGCGGCGAACCGTTCTGGACCGACGCCGGTCTGATTCTCGAAGCCGGCATCCCTTGCGTCGTGTTCGGCGCCGATGGTGATGGCCTGCACGCCGATACCGAGTGGGCAGACGCCCAGTCGGTGCGGGCCCTTGCCGACATCCTCGAGGGCACCATCACCGAGTTCTGCGGCCCTACAGTCGGCTGATCCGTTCCCAGCCCCGCCCCGGGTGCCACGACTCGATCACCAGATGGGTGTTGTCGGGGTCGATGTAGGTGAGCACGACCTCGTGCAGCCGCAGGTCGAAGCTCGACGTGCCCGGCGAATCGGCTGACGTCGGCTCGGTGACGACCAGCGTCCCGGCCAGTTTTGCGTCACCGGCCCAGTCCGACGGCTGTCCGGCCGGCGGTTCCAGGGTCGGCGAGTGGATGGCGACACGTGGGTCTCGCAGCACATCATGCAGCTTGAGGGAATCGGGCATCATCCCCAGAGTGATGCGCTCGGGCTCGAAAACGAGTTCGGTGCCGCTGATCCGCGGGGAGCCGTCCCGCCGCAGGGAGGCCATCGTCTTGTTGGTGCCGGCGTCGAATCGTGCCCGCACCCGTGCCGCGAATTGCGGCGCATCCTGTTCCACTTCTCGCCACGTTGCCATGTGGTAAACGGTACTCCGGTGCGCCGATGCTCAGGCGTGACCCTGAGAGGGCGCAGTGTGTGCGCGACGCGATGTTGTTCCACGCCGACCACAACCGTGAGCCCACGCTTGAGCGGACCCTCAGACGGTCGTGGCGGGGGCGGGATCGGCCGCCCGGACCGCGCGTCCGGGGCGTTTGATCGCGAAGAACGGGATGGTGCGTTGGCAGAGCGGCCCGATCAGCACGGCGAACAGCACTGTGCCGATTCCCACGTTGCCGCCGAGGGCCCAGCCGATGCCGAGCACGGTGACTTCGATGCCCGTGCGCACGATCCAGATCTTCCAGCCGGTGCGCTTGTGCAGGCCGGTCATCAGGCCGTCGCGGGGACCGGGCCCGAAGTGCGACCCGATGTAGAGGCCGGTGGCGACCGCAATCAGCAGCAGCCCTGCGGCGAAGAGCAGAATGCGCGCCCACAGGTCGAGATCAGCGGGAATGAGCCACAGGCCAACATCGGCTGACGGGCCCACGAGCAACGCGTTCAGCACCGTGCCAGCACCGGGCTTCTGACGGATGGGGATCCACAGCAGCAGCACGACTCCGCTCAGCAGAATCGTGATCAGCCCGAAGCCCAGGTGCGTGTGGTTGTCGATGCCCTGGGTCAGCACGTCCCAGGGGGCTACGCCAATGCCGCCGCGAACAATCAGGGCAATGCCGATGCCGTAGAGGAAGAGGCCAATAAGCAGTTGCGTGATTCGACGGGTCATAGTTGCCCATCCAATTGCATAACTGGCCTGTTATCAAGTAGCCAATCTGACTAGGGTGGCCTCATGAGCGACAACCATGTCAGTGCACGAGCACTGGACGCACTGTTGGGACAGTGGCGCGGGGGAGCGAGCGCCTATCTTGCCTTGAGCGATCGCATCCGTTTGCTGACCCTCGACGGACGGATCCCCACCGACAGCCGCCTGCCGGCCGAGCGCGATTTGAGCCTGCGCCTCGGCGTGAGCCGCACCACCGTCACAGCGGCCTATCGCCAGCTGCGCGACGCGGGCTACCTGCGCAGCGTGCGCGGGTCGGGCAGCGTCGTTCGGTTGCCGGGGGCGACGGTGGCGGCCTCCGCGGGCGTGGCCGACGACATCCTGGATTTCAGCAAGGCTACGATGCCGGCACTGCCCGGGCTGGCGGATGCCGCGGCGCACGGCGTCGCCGAGCTGCCGCGGCACCTCGGCGGCGCCGGTTTCGACCCGGTGGGTATTCCCGAACTGCGGGCGGCCATCGCCGACCGCTATACCGCTCGCGGGCTGCCGACCGCGCCCGAGCAGATCATGGTGACGCTCGGCGCCCAGCACGCCATCGCCCTGCTGGCCCGCGTGCTCATCGGACGCGGGGACCGCGTCCTGATCGAGACACCTACCTACCCGCACGCAGCCGAGGCGCTGCGCGCGGCCGGTGGCCGCCTGGTTGCCGTGAACGTGTCGGCGGGTGGGCCGGACGAAGACCCGGCTGCCCGCGGCTGGGACGAGACCACCCTGCTGCAAACGCTGCAGCGTAGCAGCCCCGTGGTCGGCTACCTCATGCCCGATTTTCACAATCCCACCGGTCAGAGCATGCCGGCCGAGCAGCGTGCGCGGGTGGCCGCCGCCGCCGCGGACTCGTGCACGACACTCGTCATCGACGAGACCATCGCCGAGCTCGCCATCGACCGGGAAGGCGAGTTTCCGCCGTTCGCGGCCTGCGCCGACGCCCGGTCCGCTCCGCGTGTCGTCAGTGTCGGTTCGGTGGGCAAGACCGTGTGGGGCGGCATCCGCATCGGCTGGATCCGAACCGAACCGGCGCTCATTCACAAACTCGTGGCCGCCCGCTGTGCCAACGACCTTGGCACGCCCATTCTCGAACAACTCATCGTGACGCGGCTGCTCGCCGAGATGCCCAGCGTCCTGGACGGGCGCCGCGAGCTATTGCGCGTTGGACGCGACCATTTGGAGCGCCGACTCGCCGACACTTTCCCGGATTGGCAGGTGCCGCATGTCGACGGTGGAATCACCACCTGGGTCAACCTCGGCGCTCCGGTGAGCTCGCAGCTCGCGCTCGCCGCGCGCAGCTACGGCCTGCTCGTGCCGGCCGGTCCACGCTTCGGCATCGACGGCGCTTTCGAGCGGTTCCTGCGACTGCCGTTTTCGCACTCCGTCGACGACACCAACCGAGCCGTCGACGCTCTGGACGCCGCCTGGGGGTCGCTGCTGCGGCATCCGTTTGTCGATACCGGCTACCTGGCCGAAGTGGTCTGACCCACCCGGCCCCTAGCCGGGCGGTCTGCGTGCACTGGCATAATGAACTGGTGCATTTTCTCGCGGTAGTGAGCATGAAGAATCGGGCGCTGATTGCCCTCATCACCATTGTGGCGGCCGTGTTCGGCAGCCTCGCCCTGACCGGACTCAAACAGGAGCTGATTCCGTCACTGCAGCTGCCGCAGCTGCTCGTGTCGACGAGCTACCCGGGTGCTTCGCCACAGGTCGTCAACGACAACGTGTCGACCCCGATCGAAACCGCCATTCAGGGCCTTGCCGGCCTCGAATCGACATCGACGACCAGCACCACCGACTCCTCGCTCGTGAGCGCCACCTTCACCTACGGCACCGACCTGGTCAAGGCTGAATCCCGCATCGACCAGGCCATCAACCGCATCCGGAACGTGCTGCCGGCTGACGTCGACCCGCAGGTGATCAGCGGCAGCATCGACGACTTCCCGGTGATCTCGCTCGCGGTCGCTTCGAGCGACACTGTGACGCTCGCCGATCAGCTCAAACGCAGCGTGCTCGGCGACATTCGCGACGTGGCGGGCGTGCGTGATGCCGCCCTGGCCGGAGATATCGGCCGTAGGGTCACGATCACACCCAATATCGACGAGCTCGCCGCGCGCGGCCTCAGCGCTTCAAACATCACGTCGGCGCTACAGCAGAATGGTTCGCTGATACCGGCCGGCGCGATCACCGAGAACGACACAACTTTATCGGTGCAGGCCGGCGGGAAGCTCGGCTCGGTCGACGACATCGCCGCGTTGCCGCTCGTAGCGAGCTCGACCGCGTTCCCCAGCGGCGCAGCGGATGCCCCGACCACAACGATCGGCGATGTCGCCACGGTAGCCCTCGTGGAGAACCCGGTCACGAGCATTTCCCGGGTGAACGGCGAGCCCGCCCTCACTATCGCCGTCACCAAGGTGCCGGCCGCGAACACGGTTGACGTGTCCAGGGGGGTTCGCGCGATCCTGCCGCAACTCGAGGCGGCCGTCGCTCCCGCTACGTTCACGGTCGTATTCGACCAGGCGCCGTTCATTCAGCAGTCGATCGACGCGCTCACCCAGGAAGGCCTGCTGGGCCTCGGCTTCGCGGTGCTCGTGATTTTGTTGTTCCTGCTTTCGGTGCGGGCCACGCTCGTCACGGCGATCTCGATTCCCACCTCGGTGCTCATCACCTTCATCGGTCTCCAAAGCGTGGGATATTCACTCAACATCCTCACCCTAGGAGCCCTCACAATAGCCATCGGCCGGGTCGTCGACGACTCGATCGTGGTCATCGAGAACATCAAACGGCATCTCGTTACGGGATCGGACCGCGCCGCGACGATCGTCTTCGCCGTTCGTGAAGTGGCCGGGGCCATCACGGCGTCGACCGTCACGACGGTCACCGTATTTCTACCGATCTCCTTCGTCGGCGGCTCGACCGGCGAGCTGTTTCGGCCGTTTGCGCTCACCGTGACGATCGCGCTGCTGGCCTCCCTGCTCGTCTCGCTCACCATCGTTCCCGTGCTCGCGTACTGGTTTCTGCGGGCGCCCAAGGTTGTGGCCGGCCTCGATGGCGTTTCCCCGCGTGAGTCGGCCGCAGAATCGGCGATCGTGCCCCGCGGGCCCGATGCCGTGGTGGTAGCCGGCGCGGGGGCGACCGGTGAGAACCCGGGGCGGCTGCAACAGAGCTACCTGCCGGTCATTCGCTTCACCCTCAAGCATGCCGTTGCGACGCTGCTGCTCGCGGTACTCGTGCTCGGCGGAACGGCCGCGCTCGTGCCGTTCATGAAGGTGAACTTTCTGGGGTCGACCGGGCAAAACACGTTCCGGGTGACGCAAACGCTACCGGTCGGCAGCAGCCTGGCCACAAGGGATGCGGCTTCTACTGCGGTGGAGACGGCGCTGCGGAACCTCGAGGGCATCGACATCGTGCAGCTGTCGATTGGTGGCGGCAGCGCGGCGAGCGCGTTCCGTGGTGGGACACCCAGCTCGAGCGCTGTGACCTACTCGATCACGACCGCCGACGGCGCCAACGCCGATGCGGTACAAAACGAAGCGCGCACGACGCTCACCGACCTCACCGATGTGGGTGAGATTTCGGTGGCAGCGGCAAGCGGGTTCGGAGCCTCCTCCGACATCGCCGTCGACATCACGGCGGCAACGGATGCCGACCTCCAGTCTGCGACGACGTCCATTCTCAGCGCTGTACAGAATCTGAGCGCCATCAAGGAGAGCGCCAGCACCCTTGCCGTGTCGCTGCCGTACCTGGCTGTCACGGTGAACCGGTCGGCGGCGGCCGCGGCGGGGCTCAGCGAGCTTGCCCTCGGAACCCTCGTCGCGCAGGCCATGCAGCCCAGTTCGATCGGGTCGATCGTGATCGATGAGACCAAACTGACCGTGTATCTGTCGGCGGAGTCGCCACCGACGACATCCGCTGCTCTCGCGGCACTGCAGATTCCCACGCGTACCGGCTCAGTGGCCCTCTCGACTCTCGCGACCGTTGAACAGGTGGATGGTCCGAGCACACTCACCACGGCGAAGGGACTGCGCACGGCGACCGTCTCGGCCACGCCCGCCAGTGACGACCTGGGCGCGGCGAACGCGCAGCTGAGCCAGGTGCTCGTCGACACGGCGCTGCCGACCGGGGCCACCGCGACGCTCGGCGGCGTCAGTGCTGACCAGGCAGAGGCTTTTGCGCAGCTCGGAGTGGCGATGCTCGTGGCCATCCTTATCGTGTACATCGTGATGGTGGCGACGTTCCGCTCATTGCTGCAGCCACTACTACTGCTCGTGTCGGTGCCGTTCGCGGCGACCGGGGCAATCGCGCTGCAGGTGGCGACCGGCATTCCACTCGGGGTGCCGTCACTCATCGGTGTGCTCATGCTGATTGGAATCGTGGTCACCAACGCGATCGTGCTGGTCGACCTGGTCAATCAGTACCGGCGACGCGGTCTGTCGGTGCCCGACGCCCTCGTCGCCGGTGCGAGCCGCCGGTTGCGGCCCATTTTGATGACGGCGCTCGCCACGATTTTTGCTCTGCTGCCGATGGCGGTCGGCCTCACCGGCCACGGCGGTTTCATCTCGCAGCCGCTGGCTCTCGTTGTCATCGGCGGGCTGGTCTCGTCGACGGTTTTGACGCTGATCGTGCTTCCGGTGCTCTATCTGCTGGTCGAGGGCACCCGTGAGCGACGTGCCGCGCGTCGGGCTGCTGCGTAGTCAGTTGCCGAGGTCGACTCCGCGATTCAAGAAGAACGGTTGGGGGTTGACGCGCACGCCGTCGACTCGAACCTCGATGTGTGTGTGACAGCCGGTGGACAGACCGGTACTGCCGACGCTGGCAATTTGTTGACCGGCGGCAACGTGATCGCCGACAGCGACCAGGGTGTCGCCGGCGGCGAGGTGGGCATAGCCCGTCTCAACTCCCGCACCGTGATCGATGAGGATCCAGTTGCCGTAGCTGCCGAGGGCGCTGGCCGCCCGCACGATTCCGGCGGTGGCAGCGAGGACGGGGGATTTGCAGCTCGCCCCAATGTCGGTGCCGAAGTGGAAGGCGCCGACGCCGGGGATCGGACGGACCGGGCGCGGCCCGTAGGCATCCGATATTGCACCGTGTGCCGGGTTGGCCCAGCCCTGATCACTGAGCTGGCCGACGTCGGTGAGAGTGATCGGGCGCACGCCGAGTGCGGCTAGGGTTGCGGCGGCGGTCGCCGCCTGCGAGGCTGCGGTGACCAGCGCCAGTCCCGCGATCTCGAAGTCGCTTGTGGCCGCGTCGAGTGTCGCCTGGCTGGCGTCGACGGATGCCGTGCTCGCGGCCGTGCGCGTCTCGGCGTCTTGCTGATTCAGCTTGACCGCTCGCGCCGTGTCGGCCTGGGCGCGAGCCTGGATCGTCTGGATGTTTTCGGTGACGTGGTTCAGCTGGTCGAGCGTGCTGAGCTGGTCGAGCATGTTGCTGAGTGAATGCCCGCCGAGAAAGACGTCGGCGACGACGGCGCCGCTTTGTTGCTGGGCTAGCTTGCGCGCGAGTGCGGCGAAGCTGCGGGTGGACGCGGCGGCGGTCGTGGAAGCTTCAACGGCCAGCCGGTGCACGAGGGAAACACGACCCTGCGCCGTTACCTGGCTCGCCCGCCTTGATTCCAAGTCGACGTGCGCGGTGTTGAGCACGGCTTGCGCGGATTGCGAGCGGGTGAGAGCATCCGCCAGCGCTGCGCTACGTTCCACGGACAGTTTTTGAGCGGTTGCACGGTTAGCGGCAACGCGCGCGGCGGCGGCCAGCTGCGCCTTGAGGGCCTGTGCGGCTGCTGCGCGGGCATTACCTGACTTCTGAGCCGCTGCTTGGGCGGCTGCCTCTGCCGCGGCCCGCGCGACGCCATCGGTGGGCGTGGACATGACCGGGTTCGGGCCTGTGGATAGCCCGGGAGTCTCGCTCGTCGGTGGGATGGGGCCGTCGTTCGGTTCTGGGGCGGGTTTCACTGTCGGTGTCGGTGTGACTGTGGGTTCCGACGTGGGTGTCGGTGTGACTGTGGGTTCCGACGTGGGTGTGGGTGTGAGCAGGATCGGGGGTTCGGGTGTGGGTGTGAGCAGGATCGGGGGTTCGGGTGTGGGTGTGAGCAGGATCGGGGGTTCGGGTGTGGGTGTGAGCTGAGCCGGGGGCGTGGGCTGAGCGGGGGAGTCCGGTGTGGAGCCGCCGCTCGGTGGCAACGCGGGTTGCGGCGTTGGCGTTGGTTCGGGGGAGGGGGCCGGTACCGCTTCTGGCGTCGTGCTGGTGATCGGCGTCGGTGTGGAGGGGGGGCGGGCGGGCGCGTCGTCGGCGCTCGCCGTGATCGGTGCGCCGAACAGAACGAGTGCCGTGATGACGACCGCCGCCAGCCAGCCATCGCGGTCTTTCGGTGCTCGATGCTCGGCAGTTCGATGCTGCGGTTTCGCTCGCCCGATCCGCAGGATGCGACGGCGGTTTTCGGGGAGCACCATTGCGAGACCTTTTCCATTCGGGTAATGGATGCACGTGGCTCGGGCGGGCCAGCGTGGCGCAAGTATGGCACGGCACCGGTGTGCTCACAACAGGGTGAATTCGTTGTTTAAGGTCACTACAAGGTCGGTCGAGCGTCACACCAAATCGATGGCCGCAGCACCGCGCACCGCGCCCGACGCGACGAGAGCGACGACCCCCTCGATTTCGGGGGAGAGAAAGCGGTCGTGCCCGGGGCCGGCGGCTACGGTGCGCACCAGATCGCGAACCGCTGCGGTCGCCACGGCGGGGGTGAGCGGCGCGCGCAGATCGAGCGATCGTGCGGCGGTCATGATTTCGATCGCGAGCACCCGGCCGAGCCCGTCGAGCGAGCGGCGCAGCTTGCGGGCGGCGTGCCAGCCCATCGACACGTGGTCCTCCTGCATCGCCGAGGAGGGGATCGAATCAACGGATGCCGGCGCGGCGAGACGCTTGAGCTCCGACACGATGCCGGCCGCCGTGTACTGCGCGATCATGAGCCCGGAGTCCACGCCCACTTCGTGCGCGAGAAACGGTGGCAGGCCCTTGCTTCGGCTGGCATCGAGGTGGCGGTCGGTGCGTCGCTCACTCATGCTCGCGACATCCGCCGACGCTATGGCGAGAAAGTCGAGCACGTAGCCGAGTGGGGCGCCGTGGAAGTTGCCGTTCGAGCAGACGCGTCCGTCAACGGTGACGACCGGGTTGTCGATGGCGCTGGCCAGTTCGCGACCGGCCACGAGGGCGGCGTGGGCGGCAGTGTCCCGCGCGGCGCCGTGTACCTGCGGGGCGCAACGCAACGAGTAGGCGTCCTGCACCGACGTGTCTTCCGGGCCGGCGTGGCTCGCGAGCAGGGCGGAGCCGTGCAACAGCCGGCGCAGGTTCGCGGCACTGTCGGCCTGGCCGAGCTGGGGCCGCAGCTGCTGCAGATCGGCCGCGAAGGCGGCATCCGTTCCGAGTAGGGCTTCAACGCTCATCGCCGCGGCGATGTCGGCGGTGGTGAGCAGGCGGGCCAGGTCATCGAGGGCGAGCACGAGCATGCCGAGCATGCCGTCGGTGCCGTTGATCAGGGCGAGACCCTCCTTTTCGGCGAGTACGACGGGCGTGATGCCGGCAGCGGAGAGGGCGTCGCCTCCGCCGAGCAGGGTTCCGGTCGCATCCCGCGCGCGGCCCTCGCCCATCACGACGAGGGCGCAGTGCGCGAGCGGGGCGAGGTCGCCGGAGCAGCCGAGCGATCCGTATTCGTGCACGACCGGGGTGATCTGCGCGTTCAGCACGGCGGCGTAGGTCTCGGCGGTGGCCGGCCGCACGCCGGTGCGTCCGGTCATCAGGGTGCTCAGCCGTAACAGCATGAGGGCGCGTATGACTTCGCGTTCCACCTCGGGACCGCTGCCGGCGGCGTGTGAGCGCACCAGGCTCGCTTGCAGGTGGGCGCGCCGGTCGCCGGTGATGAAGGTCGTCGCAAGGGCGCCGAAGCCGGTGGAGATACCGTAGTGCGGCTCGGTATCGGCCGCGAGGGCCTCGATGATCGCGCGGGTCGCGGCGACCTCCGTCAGGCTCACCGGGTCGAGAGTGACCCGCGCGTTGTGCCGAGCGACGGCGATCACATCGGTAAACGAGAGCGCGGCGGTTCCAACGACGACGCTCGCGGTGACAGCAAATGCCCCGCTCCCGTTGTGTGCGGAGGTGGGGGTGCTCGGGGAGGTCGTGATGGTCATGCTTCGATTGCACACCCTCGCGGTGCGCGGCGACAGGGTGAGAGGAAGGCCGGTGTCTGGTATACCGGACATAAGCATCCGCTCTGAAAGGAACAGCGATGGCGTCGAAGGTTCCGGCAGCATGGAGCACCCTGCGGGTTCTCACGCATCTCGCCGCCCAGCGCGGTCCGATTCCGGCGGCCGCCCTGGCGAGCGCCCTCGACCTGCCGCGGTCAACCGTCTACCAGTTGCTCGACGTGCTCATGGCCCAGGGGTTCGTCGTGCACCTGCCCGAGGAACACCGCTACGGGCTCGGCGTCGCCGCCTTCGAGCTGAGCTCCGGGTTCAGTCACCAGGAACCGCTTTCCAGGCTCGGCCGCCCTCTGATTGCCCAGCTCGTCGACCGGTTGGGGGAGAGTGCTCATCTCGTGGTGTTGCACGGGCGTGACGTCATCTACCTCGTGGAGGAACGCGCCGCGCATCGCCCCTCCCTCGTCTCCGACGTCGGGGTGCGGTTGCCCGCGCACCTCACGGCCAGCGGACGCGCCCTGCTTGCGGCGCTGCCCGCAGCCCAATTGCGCGCGCTTTATCCGACCGCGGCGGCCCTCGAACAACGCGACGGCCGGGGTCCGCGCACAAAGCTCGAGCTGCGGGCGGTGCTCGATCGCGTCAGAACGGATACCTACGCCACCGAAGACGGTGAGATCACGCCCGGCATCGCCTCGGTGGCGCTCGCCGTGCGCGACCATTCCGGCTGGCCGGCCGCCGCGATCGCCGTGACGTTCGCGCACGACCGGTTCGATGAGGCCCACTGGCCGGAGATTGCCCGGGTTGTGGCGGCGACCGCCGCAGAACTGTCCCGCCGGATCGGCGGTCGGCTGCGCTGAGGCGCGGCCGGGCCCCGCCGCGCCTCGCCTCGCGGCACTCTTTCGCGAAGGGGGCGCTCGTTCCTCGGGGTGCCCACTACTCCAGTGAGTGCCGCGAGCGGTTACAGGGTTTTAGCGAAGCAGACGCTGAGTTCTTCGCCGACATAGGGGCCGAACAACTCGATCTGCTCGTAGCCGCGTCCACGGTACAGCGCCATCGCCGCGTGTTGCAGCGTGCCGGTTTCCAACGCGAGAGAGCGGATGCCGCGGCCAGCGGCATCCGCTTCGATGCGGTCGAGCAGGCGGCGGGCCACACCGCGGCCCCGAGCCTCTGTGTGTACGAATAGTCGTTTCAATTCAGCGCGGGTATCCGGGCCGAGCGGAACGAGAGCGGCCATGCCGCAGGCCACCCCGTCTTGGTCGCGAGCCACGTACACGTCGACGCCGGGACGTTCGAGTTCGTCGGTGCTGAGCAGAAACGTGTTCTCCACGGGATACAAGGAGTGCGCAAAGACGGTGCCGGCGGCGAGAAGCGCTTCAACGTCGGCCTGGCGTGGCGGCTCAATATTGATCGAAATCGTCATGAGACCAGAATAGAGCGAGACAACCTGCACCCTTTTGCGTGACTTTTCAGCACGCATCGGGTAGCGTGTACAAGTCGGCTCTTGACACCGCGCTGTGCGCGGATGGGTTTGTAAGTCAAGTTGGGCCGGTTTCCCAGTAATCCGCTGGTGAAAAATCACTGTATGTGAACGGCCCCGGCCATAGACTGCCCGGGTTCTCAGTTACGTCGCATGTGCGATGTTGTTCTGCCATGTACTGAACACAACCCAGAAATATTTTTATGCCTCAAGGCAATTCGCACAACCCCGCCGCCGGTCGCGGCGGCAAGAACTTCGATCCCAAGTACGCCTCCAAGGGCGGATCGGGCCACGGCGGTTCCAACAACGCCGGCAGCAAGAGCCCCGGACACCGCGGATACCGCGCGGACGAGGGTGCCCCCAAGAAGCAGCGTTGGAACGCCGACGAGCGCGCCGCGCGCTCGAACGAGCGTCCGTCCAGCGAACGCCCGGCCTACGGCTCGCGTTCCGTTCGCCCCGAAAACGGTGGCCGCACCAACAGCGAGCGCAACGAGCGTCCGGCCTACAACAATGACCGTCCCCGCACGGACCGTCCGTCCTACAACAACGACCGTCCCCGCACGGACCGTCCGGCCTACAACAACGACCGTCCGTCCTATGGTGACCGTGCGCCGCGCACCGACCGACCGGCCTACAACAATGACCGTCCGGCCCGCACCGACCGTCCCTCCTACGGTGACCGCAGCAGTGCGCCGCGCACTGAGCGCCCCTCCTACGGTGACCGCAGCAGTGCTCCCCGCACCGAGCGTCCGTCCTACAGTGACCGTGCGCCGCGCACCGATCGTCCGGCCTACAACAATGACCGTCCGGCCCGCACCGAGCGTCCGTC
>NZ_SOHL01000010.1 GCF_004403985.1 Cryobacterium gelidum
CATCGACACCGCCGGATGGAAAATCCGCATGGTCCGAGGAAGACCCCAGATACAAGGACCACTCATCTGGGACCCCACCCAAACCTGGCGACCAGCCCGCACCCACCGCGCCAACACCAACACCAGCACCAGCACCAGCACCAGCACCAGCACCAGCACCAGCCGGCCTGAACCGCCCCTGGCGCACCTAGGCTCCGTGGGGTGAGTCTGTGCGAATGGCGCTGCAGAAGATCGCCTCGGCTCAGCTACCGAACGAGCGGAACCTCGAGAATCATGGGACGGCTTGGTGCGCCGGTGAGTGCCCGTTCGAGGTCACTGCGGGTGGCGGCCAGGCTGTAGTCCCAGCCATAGGCGGCGGCGAGCGCCTGGAGATCGACGCTGCGCGGGGTGTAAAGCACCCGCTCCAGCGCGTCGGCCGGAGCCGTCGCCGCTACTTCGAGGCCGTCGAAGATACTGCCACCACCGTCGACCCCGACGATGACCTGCACCCGGGGTTGTGGCTCACCGGGAGCGAGCAGCAGCGAACCGACGTCATGCAGAAAGGTGAGGTCACCCATCAGAACCCGGGTGACACCCACCGAACGCGGCTCGGGTTCGGCCTGACTAGCCAGGGCCACACCGACCGCGGTGGCGATAGTGCCGTCGATGCCGGCCAGCCCGCGGTTGGCCAGCACGGTGATCTTCTTACCGGGCACGCGTTTATCGGCCTCACGAATGAGCCGGGAGGCGCCGAGCACGAGGCGGTCGTGCGGCCATGACGCCCGCCACACAGCGTCGACGAGCAGTGCCCGGGTCAGCGGCGCGCGCAGCACGGCCAGCTCGGCGCGGGTGATGCCGCGCTTGTCGATCGGCGCCCGACCTTCGTCGGCCACCGCTTCGGCGAGAGTGCGGCTGGTCATCACCCAACGGTTCAGCCACCCTCGACCGGCCGGGGCGCGCGCTGCCGAAATAGCTGCCGCATCCGCTTCGACCGATCGGGTAAAACCGCGTGCGGAGCGGCCCGGGTTGTACCATTCGAGTCCGGTCGGGGCGACAATGATGGTCTCGACACCGTCTCGGGCGATGAGGGCCGGAATCTCACGGCTCAGGGTGGGGTGGCCGAACACGATCACCCGTTCTACCTGGCCGCCGAGATCTTCGGCACCAAGCAGTTCGCGGTAGTGCACGATCAGGTTCGGGCCGAACCGGGCGCCGCTGGACACTTCGGCCAGCAGCGGCCAGCCTCCCGCGTAGGCCAGCGCTTCGGCTGCGGGCCCGGCACCGTCACCGGCTACGACGACCGTGAGCGGTCCCGGCGCGAGCAGCATGGCTGGCCCGTCAGCTGACGCGCCGGGTGCAGGCGTGGGGACGACGCCGCAATTGGGTGTCGAAAATGACAAATCCGAAGGTAGCGCAGCCGACAGGGGCTCGCGAAATGCCAGGTTGAGTTGCGCCGGGCCGGGAGCGGTGGTGAAAACGCCGGTTGCGGCGTTCATCGCCTGCCCGGCCAGCGCCGCGGCGATTCCGGCCTCGTCGGGTTCGCCGACCGGCGCCGGAACGTCGAGGCACAGCCGGGTGGCCACACCGAACAGGCCAGACTGTACGGTGGTCTGATTCGAGCGAATGCCACGAAGTTCACTCGGACGGTCGGCCGTCAACAAAATCATGGGCACCCCGGCGTGGTGCGCTTCAAGAACGGCCGGGTGCAGGTTTGCCACGGCGGTTCCCGAAGTCACCACGACGAGCGCCGGCAAACCGGTTTCGAGGGCGAGGCCAACGCTGAGAAAACCGGCGCTTCGTTCGTCGGTGCGCACGTGCAGGCGGATACTGCCGGCCCGTTCCAGCTCAGCCGCCGCCAGAGCGAGGGCCTGCGAGCGTGCTCCAGGGCAGAGCACCAGGTCACGCACACCGAGCTCGACGAATTCGTTGAGAAGGGAGATGCTGAAATTGGTCGCCGGGCTGGTGCTGGAAACCGGCTCAGGCATCCCGACGGCCAGGCTGCTCGCCCTCGCCCGGATCCTTCTTTGGGTCGACGCCGGCGGTGCCGGTAGTACCGCCGGCGTCCGGTGTCGGATCATTCTTATCCAGGTCCGCGAGGTCCTGCTCCATGCGACGGATGCGTTCTTGTTGATCTTTCGCGTTGAACGGCCGGTTCTCGCCACTGTCGGTCTTGACACTGCCGCCACCAAGACCGCGCAAGAAGTCGAGGTCGTCGTCGGGGGCGACCGATCGAAACGACCGGGTAGTGGGGGTAGCACGGCCATGGCCGACGAGCAACCATAGTAACGGGCCGATCAGTGGCACCAGCACGATGACAAAAATCCAGACCCAGCGCGGCAACCCGCGAATGCGTTTGCGGTCGAACACGGCACAGTCCACGACGGAGTAGACGGTGAGGATGACAAGAGCCAGTCCTAGTCCGATCAAGAGCTTGGGCATATGCATATTGTAGGTCGCTTGACCGTGAGAGACATGTGCGGATCCTCAGCCACGGCATTCTAAGCTAGATGCATGAAATTCGTGGCCCCCTGGCTGTACTACTCCGTGTTGCGCGTGCTGATGTTTGCCATCCCGCTGGCGATTTTGCTTTCCCTGGGATTCTGGCCGTGGGCAGCCGCAGTGATCGCTGCCCTGCTCGGGCTGTGCTTGTCGTATCTCTTGCTGGGCAAGTCCCGCGAGAGTGTTGCCCGCGATCTCTACAAGGCGCGTCACCCCGACAAGGAGCCGATAAACCCGGATTCCGAGATCGAGGATACGGCACTTGATGCTGTTGACAAACAGAGCGCTGTTGACAGGCAGAGCGCTGTTGACAGGCCCAGCGCGGTTGAACAGAGCAGCTCAGCGGACGAGACCAGCTCAGAACGCAAAAGCGATTCCCAGTAGCAGCCCGTAGGCCAGAGCCGCGAGGCTCGTCAGTTTGAGGGCGAGGATGAGTTCCTTCGCCGAGGTCGCCGTGATCGTGATGAGGCAGGCCGGCAGGGCCAGCAGCAGCACGAAGAACGTGAAGATTGCCAGCGGATAGACCAGGCTGAACGCACCGGCGATCACGAACGGCAGCAGCAGGAAGACGCAGAAGACGACCCGAGACGCCGTGCTGCCGATGCGCACAGCGAGGGTGCGCTTACCGGCGGCCTTATCCGGCACGATGTCGCGCAAATTGTTGACCATGAGCACGGCGCAGGAGATCAGTCCGATGGCCACGCCGCCGAGCACGCTCTCGGTCGTGAATTCGCCCACTTGAACGTAGGTCGTGCCGGCGGTCGCTACGAGACCGAAGAAGACGAACACAAACACTTCGCCGAGGCCGAGATAGCCGTAGGGCTTCTTGCCGCCGGTGTAGAACCAGGCTGCGGCCAGGGCCAGAACGCCGACGAGCAGCAGCCACCAGTACTGGGTCAGAATGACGAGCGTCAGACCGGCCACGGTGGCGAGACCGAAGAAGACGAGGGCGACGCGCAGCACCGTGCGCGGGTTGGCAACGCCGCCGCCGGTGAGCCGGGCCGGCCCAACACGAAAGGCGTCGGTGCCTCGGATGCCATCGGAGTAGTCATTGGCGTAGTTGACACCGACCTGCAGGAACAGTGCCGCGGCGAGCGCGAGCAGGGCGCGTACCGGGTGGTAGACACCGGGGCCGCTCGCGACGATGGCGGCGCCGGTGCCCAGCAGCACGGGAGCGATCGCGAGGGGCAGAGTCCGAAGGCGTGCGCCCGACACCCAGTCTGCGGCCGTGGCCGGCTTGATCTTGGCCGGTCCTTTGCGGGGCGGTCCGTTCTTGAAGGCCGGATGACCCGATTTGCCGCTGGCCTTCGCACCGGCATCAGTCCCAGCCAGCTTCGCTGCGGGGTTCAATCGTTGTTGTTTGGGCCTTGACGGCCGAGCTCCTTGTGCCACGCCCCCATGCTACTGGCCTGCCGTGTTCGAATTTGAAAGCAGCGCGGCGAGTGCGCGCCGGTCCGGCTTACCCGAGGCCAGCACCGGCAACTCCGCGACCCGCACGATGCGCGCAGGCCTGGCCGCGCGCCCGAGCATCGCCGCAACGGATGCCAGCAGGTCCGCCTCCACCCCGTGTTCCCCGGCAACCACCACCACCGGCACCTGCCCCCACTCCTCGTCTGCGCCACCGACCACGACGGCCTGCTCGAACCCAGCAGACAGGCGCACGATGCCTTCGACGGCATCGAGTGACACCTTCTCCCCGCCCGAGATGATCACGTTGTCGGCGCGGCCCAACACCGTGACCCGCGCGCTCACCGGGTCGAACTCACCGAAGTCCCCGGTGCGATACCAGCGCACACCGTGTTCCACCAGGAAGCGGTCGGTGGTGCGCGCGACATCGTCGAGGTAACCCTCGGCGAGCACGGAACCCGACAGCTCGAGTTGGCCGTCGACGACGCGAACGAGAGTGTCACCGATCGGAACACCGTTGTAGACGCATCCGCCCGCCGTCTCCGACGACCCGTACGTGCGCACTACCCGCACGTCCAGTTCGGCTGCCCGCGCAATGAGGTCGGGACGGATTGCCTGCCCGCCGACCAAAATGGCGGTGAAGCGACGCAGCACGGCCAACAGCGCCGGGTCATCCGCTGCGTCGAGCACACGGGCCAGCTGCACCGGGACCAGCGCGGTATAGCGCAGCGGCTCAGTCATGGTCTCGGCCAGCCGCCGAAAATTCTGCGGGTCGAAATGTCCCGGCGGCAGCGCGACGGGGGTGGTTTCGGCGGCAATGGAACGCACGAGCACCTGCACCCCGGCGATGTAGTGCACTGGCAGGGCGAGCAACCACTGTCCGGCCCCACCGAGGGCGACGGCGGAGGCCGCGGCGCTTGCCAGCAGGGCGTTGGTGGTGAGCATGACACGCTTGGGTGCACCGGTCGACCCGGAGGTTTCGATCACAACGGCGATCCGCTGCGGCACGTCACCGAGGCGTGCCGGCGCGTCAGCTGCTGCGACGCCATCGGGCACCGGCAGCACGGCCGGCCCGCTGCCGGCGAGCGCATCCCGCAGCACGGGAAGAAAGTCGAGGGGATGCTCCGGCTTGAGCGCCCGCAACGGCCTCACGAATCGCCGTTCATCTCAGTACTGCCAGGGGTACGGTGACCAGTCGGGTTCGCGTTTCTCCAGGAAGGAGTCGCGGCCCTCGACGGCCTCGTCGGTGCCATAGGCCAGGCGAGTCGCCTCGCCGGCGAACACCTGCTGGCCGACCAATCCGTCGTCGACGGCGTTGAAGGCGAATTTCAGCATGCGAATGGCGGTGGGCGACTTGGTCAGAATCTCGCGCGCCCAGTCCAACGCGACCGCCTCGAGCTCGGCGTGCGGCACCACCGCGTTGATTGCACCCATCTCGAGGGCGCGCTCTGCCGAATACTCCCGTGCCAGAAAGAACACCTCCCTGGCGGCTTTCTGGCCGACCTGGCGGGCGAAGTAGGCGCTGCCGTAGCCCGCGTCGAACGAGCCGACGTCGGCATCCGTCTGTTTGAACTTGCCGTGCTCGGCGCTGGCGATGCTCAGGTCGCAGACGACGTGCAGCGAGTGTCCGCCACCGGCAGCCCAGCCAGGAATGACGGCGATGACGACCTTCGGCATGAAACGGATGAGTCGCTGCACTTCCAGAATGTGCAGCCGTCCGCCGCGCCCCCGGTCGATACCCGACGCCGTCTCACCGTCGGCGTATTTGTAGCCGTCACGGCCACGAATGCGCTGGTCGCCTCCGGAGCAGAACGCCCAGCCTCCGTCTTTGGCGCTCGGGCCGTTGCCGGTGAGCAGAACCACACCGATCTTCGAATTGGTGCGTGCGTCTTCGAGGGCGGAGAACAATTCGTCGACCGTGCGGGGCCGAAAGGCATTGCGCACCTCGGGCCGGTCGAACGCGATGCGGGCGATTCGGCCACTCACGTCGTGGTGATAGGTGAGATCGGCGAGGTCTTCAAAACCCGCAACGGCCTTCCACTGGCTCGCATCGAAGATTTCGGATACCTGTTCGCTCATGGTGTCAGCCTACGCGGAGCGAGCGACCGCTTTTCGGTCTCGCAAACTCGTGATGTCAGGGGTTGAAATGTCGAAATAACCTCAGCTACGCTGTGTCAAACGACAAAGTCAACCCCTTGTCATCCACTCCCTTCGGGGGTGAACCTTTGACTTGGAAAGTACGGGGAGGTGGCCATGAACGTCACAAACAGCATCAGCAGTCATTTCGGGGGCAGGCAGTCATGACGACCACTACTCAGCCGCACCGCACCGCAACGGCAGCAGCTCGCCGCACCGCGCCACCGAGCACCTACAGCGCCGCGTCCACGGATGCCTTCGGTGACTACCTGCGCCGCATTGGCAAGGGGACCCTGCTCAATGCCGAGCAGGAGGTGGATCTGGCTCGCCGCATCGAGGTGGGGCTCTTCGCTGAGGCGCGGCTCCTGCGTGAGGATGGTGCCAGCGCGCGCGATTCGGCCGACGGGCGCGAGCTGGCCTGGCTCATGCATGACGGGCGCCGGGCCAAGAACCAGTTCATCGAGGCCAACCTGCGCCTGGTGGTGAGCATCGCCAAGCACTACTCCGGTCGGGGGGTGCCCATCATGGACCTCGTGCAGGACGGCAATATGGGACTCGTTCGCGCCGTCGAGAAGTACGACTTCATGACCGGCTACAAATTCTCCACCTACGCCACCTGGTGGATTCGGCAAGCTATCCATCGCGGCATGGCCGATAAGTCGCGCATGATTCGCATTCCGGTGCACACCGCCGAAAAGCTCAACAAAATCAAGCGTATCCGGCGCGATCTGACCAGTGTGCTCGACCGCGATCCGACGGCGCGCGAAATCGGCGAAGCCGCCCAGCTTCCCGTGCGGGACGTTCTGCGGCTGCTGCAATACGACAACGAGCCGATTTCGCTGCATACTCCGGTTGGTGATGGCGCCGGCGACATGGCGGAACTCATCATCGACGATGACCTTCCCCAGCCCGACGAACACGCCACGCTGACGCTGCGGGCCGCGGACATCCGTTTTTTTCTTGACACCCTGCCACCTCGGGAACGCTCTATTTTGCGAGCACGGTTCGGCCTCGACGGCAACGAACCCCGCACCCTCGACCAGATCGCACACATCGAAGGCGTGACCCGAGAGCGCGTACGGCAAATAGAGAAGCGAGCGCTGGCCTTGCTGCACGTGCCGCGGCTGGAGCACTACCTGCGCGACTGACCAGTTGGCCCCAAGTCACGATGCAAAGCTGCCCGTGTCCGGCCTGGCCGTACTCATGGTCGTCGTCAATCCGAACGGTGTCGACCGCGATCGCGACGAGCTCCACGCGCACGATGAGGGGCATCGTTCTGGCCGTCTACCCAGCCGGAGGCTGACACACTGGGACCATGATGCCCTCACTGGATGAGTTAGTCGGATCCGCGCACGTCGTCTCCCTGAAGCTGTTCGACCGGTTTCGCGGGTTGGACAGCCGAGAAGCGCTGCTGCTGGAAGGTCCAGAAGGCTGGACCGAGTTCTCGCCCTTCGCCGAGTACGACGATGCCGAAGCCGCAAACTGGCTGCGGGCCGCGATCGACTTTGGCTGGCAGAGCACGCCGCACGTACTCCGCACGAGCATTCCGGTCAACGCAACCGTGCCCGCCGTGCCCGCGGAGAAGGTGAGGGAGGTGCTTGCGCGCTTCCCCGGCTGCCGCACCGCCAAGGTGAAGGTAGCCGGCGGCAACCAGACGCTGGCCGACGACGTCGCCCGAGTCGCTGAGGTGCGCCGTCTGCTTGGCCCGGAAGGGCGCATCCGAATCGATGCGAATGGCCTCTGGAACGTTGACGAAGCGGAACACGCCATTCATGCCCTGAGCGCTTTCGATCTCGAGTACGTCGAACAGCCCTGCATGACCGTGCCGGAACTCGCCGAGATTCGCCACCGCACAACCTACCTGAGCGTGCCGATCGCCGCCGACGAGAGTGTGCGCAAGAGCGGAGACCCGCTCGCCGTTGCCCGCGCCGGTGCCGCCGACATTCTGGTGATCAAGGCTCAGCCGCTCGGTGGCATTCGCGCGGCGTTGTCGATCATCGGCCAGACCGGGCTGCCGGTTGTGGTCTCCAGCGCGCTCGACACGTCGATCGGGCTGTCCATGGGGGCGCACCTGGCGGCATCCGTTCCCGGACTGTACTTCGACTGCGGCCTCGGCACCGCCTCGCTGCTCGCCGAGGATGTCACGGGCGCGCCGCTGCTGCCGGTCGACGGTGCTATTCCGGTACGCCGGGTCGTGCCGGATACGGCCCTGCTCGACCAGCACGCGGCCAGCCCCGAACGTCGCGACTGGTGGCTCGCTCGTCTCGCGCGTACGCACGCGCTCGTCGCCGCCGAGTAGCCGCGATTACCGGGTTACAGACCCGAGTAAGCGTGCAGGCCCTTGAAGAACACGTTGACGATGCCGAAGTTGAACATCACCGCGGAAAAACCGATGATCGAGAGCCAAGCCGAGCGTGATCCGCGCCAGCCGCGGGTAGCGCGGGCGTGGATGTAGCCGGCATAAATGACCCAGATGATGAAGGTCCACACCTCTTTGGTGTCCCAACCCCAGTAGCGACCCCAGGCCTGTTCGGCCCAGATCGAGCCGGCCATGAGGGTGAAGGTCCACAGGATGAAGCCGATGATGTTGATGCGGTACGACAGGTTCTCCAATGTCGCCGACGACGGCAGCGTGGCCAGAAAGCGCAGACGCAGAGCGGATGCCACGGCCGAGCGGGGCGCGGCGGCCGCCTCGAGCGCACTGTTTTCCCGCCGGAACTGCAACAACTGTACCGCCGAGAGCGCGAAGCCGAGCGCGAACATTCCGGTGGCCAGTGACGCCACGAAGACGTGGATGACCAGCCAGGCTGACTGCAGCGCCGGCGGAAGCGGGGCAACCTCCACGTAGAACTGCAGGGCAGCCACCCCGAGCAGTACGAGTACGAGGCCGGTGACGAAGGTGCCGAGGAACCGCAGGTCGGAACGCACCAGCACGATCAGGAACACCGTCATGATGAGCAGGGTGCCGGTCATGGCGAATTCGTACATGTTCGCCCACGGCACCCGGTCGGCCGCGAAGCCGCGCATGATGGTCGCCGCGAGGTGCAGCGCCCAGGCCAGGACGGTGAGTGCGACTCCCACGCGCAGGCTCGACGAACGGCCATACGGTAGCGCTGCGTCGTTGTCCATGCGGGCGCTGATGCGGGACAGCACGGGTCGCTTCAGGGTGACGGTACTGCCGGCGGATGCGGTAAACCCGGCCGGGGAGGCAGCGTCCGTTTCGATCAGTTCGGCCGCTTCGATCGCGCCGACGGCGCTGGAACGACGGGCGAGGTCGACCGCGAAGGCGATGAAGGCGAGGGCGTAGACGGCCATCGCCGAGTACAGCGCGTAGAGCGAGTATGAGTTGAGCAGTGCGGAGTCAGTCAGATTCACGATGTAAGCCTAAATCGATTCGGGGTGCGCGACGACGGGTTGGTGGGTTTTCAACAGTTTGAGGTGACGGTCAGCCACAGTCGTGACGGCGGCTTCGAGTGCCGGGTCGTCGCCGCGGGCCAGGCCTGCGTATTCGAGGTGCACGGTTCCGTCGATTCGGGTTGTTGCCTTCACCCACACTCGACGACGTGGCACGAGCAGCCCGGTGAACAGGCCGAACAAGACGAGCAGGGAGAAGGAGATCAACCAGATCTGCGTCGGGTCGTGGTGGATGTCAAAGCTTGCGAAGCGCGGAACCGACTGGGTGAAATCGCCGGCCGCCGATGCGGTCGGATTGTTGTCGACGAAGCTGACGGTGCCGAGGTCACCGGGCAGCGCGGCCGATTCTCCCGGCTTGAGCTCGATTGAGGCAACATCGGTCTTGCCGCCGGTCTGCTGCGTCAGGGTGTCGGTGTCGAGGGCATAAACGGATGTCGGCACGCCGGCATTGAGACCGAGGTCACCGGTGTACACGTTCAGGGTGAGCAGCGGGTATTCGAGGTCGGGGTAGCTGGAGAAGTTCGCGCCGGAGGCCGCTTTGTCCTGGGTGGGATAGAAGAAGCCGATCATGCCGAGCTGTTCGGCCAGTCCGTCGGGTACTTTCACGATGCCGAGCGAGGTGAGGTTGGCGTCCTGCGGCAAGAATGGCACCGAGTCTGAAAAGACGACGGTACCGTCGGGGGCCGTCACCTGAATGGTCGGTGCGTACCCGTTTCCAAGCAGGTAGATGCTCGTGCCGTTGGTGCGTAGCGGTCCGTTGACCTTGACGGCGCTGGGCTCAGCCGCCTCACCCTTGGGCGTGACGGTCACGTCGGCGGTGAAGTCGATCGGCTGGCCGTAGGCCTGCAGATTCCGTTGTTCGTAGGAGACCGAGAAGTCATCAAGGCTCAGCGTGTACGGGTCGAGCGTGCTGTCGTCGAAGAACCGTCCCGGGTTGAAGGAGTCGTAGGCGAGCAGCGTGTTCACGAAGGTCTGCCCTTCGACGAGCACTCGCTGGCCGCTGAAGCCATAGCCGCCACCAAATCCGACGGTCACCAGAATGCCCACGAGCGCAGCGTGAAAGACGAGGTTGCCGGTCTCCCGCAGGTAGCCGCGCTCGGCCGAAACGGATGACTCGGTATCGGAATCAAAGCGAGCGACGCGGTAGCCGCTGGATTTCAGGACGGTGCGGGCGTGCGTGATGGCGTCGCGGGCATCCGTGTGCGCCGGCGCGTCTTGCGTGGTGAAACCGGACAGGCGTCCAAGGCGGGCCGGCGTGGTCGGCGGTTTGGCACGCAGGGCCTGGAAGTGGTGTTTGGTGCGCGGAATGACGCAGCCGATGAGCGAGATGAACAGCAGCAGATAGATCGACGAGAACCAGGCCGAGGTGTAGACGTCGAAGGCCTGCAGTTTGTCGAGAATCGGCGCCAGGTCGGGGTTGTCGGTGAAGTACTGGGTGACCCCGTTCGGATCGCTCGTGCGTTGCGGCACGAGCGAGCCCGGAATGGACGCGATGGCGAGCATGAGCAGCAGAAAGAGGGCGGTGCGCATGCTCGTGAGCTGACGCCAGAACCAGCGCAGCCAGCCGGTCAGGCCGAGCTTGGGCTGCACGACACCGGCCTGCGGCGCCTGCGGGCGGGAATCGTAGTGGTCAGATGGCCGGGACAAAGCTGCCAATCACTCCTTGCAAATCGAGGAGCCAGGTGTTCCAGATGCCACTCACCATGAGTACTCCGATGACGACGAGCAGAACGCCGCCGAACAGGTTGATAGCACGAATATGCCGTTTGAGGAATGCGACCGATCCGGTGGCCCAGTTGAACCCCAGTGCGATCAACAGGAACGGAATGCCGAGGCCGAGGGAGTAGAACAGGGCAAGCAGTCCGCCCTGCCAGGGCGAACCGGTGCCGAGACTGAGCGAGTTGATGGCGGTGAGGGTGGGCCCGGTGCACGGCGTCCAACCGACGGCGAACACCGCCCCGAGCAGGGGGGCCCCGGCCAGGCCCATCTTGGGGCGCCAGTTGGTCTTGATCGTGCGTTGCATCGCACCGAACTGGCCGATGAAGACCAGGCCCAGCAGGATGACCACGACGCCGGCGATGCGCGTGATCAGGTCTCGGTACGAGTTGAGCCAGAATCCGGCCGCGCCAAAGACGACACCGGTGAGCACGAACACCACGGTGAAGCCGAGCACGAACAGCCCGACCCCGGCCAGGAGCCGGTTGCGACCGCGACGGTCCCGCTTAGCAGCGCCGGTGCGTCCGTCGGTGAATCCACCGATGTAGGCGAGGTAGCCGGGAACAAGCGGCAGAATGCACGGGGACGCGAACGACACCAGTCCGGCGAGGAGCGCGATGGGAATGGCGAAGAGTAGCTGACCACTGAAGACGATCTCTCCGAACGGATTGTTCACTCGGTCGTGCCACTCTCCGCGATGGTGTCCCGAATCAGGGTTTCCAGAATGGACGGCGACGTGACCTGGCCCAGAATGCGCGCAGCAACCCTGCCCTCGGCGTCGAGCACGAGGGTCGTGGGCACCGCGTTCGGCGGGATGCTGCCGCTGAAGGCGAGCTGCATGGCTCCGGTATCGACGTCGAGTACGGAGGGGTAGGTCACGCTGTAGGTCTCGTTGAATGCGATGGCGTTGGGGGCCTGGTCACGCACATTGACACCGAGAAAACTCGCGCCCTTGTTTTCAAACTGCGCGTTGAGGCCCTGCAGGTCGGCTGCCTCGGCGCGGCACGGTGCGCAGCTCGCGTACCAGAAATTGACGACCAGGACTTCGCCTTGCGTGTCGGCGCTCGTGACCGGCTCGCCCGTCTCTGTCACGCCCGAGAACTCGATAGCCTCACCGCGGTCGGCGAGGGCGATCTCGGTGACGCTGCCGTCGCCGGCGATGAAACCCTTGTTTGAGCCTTCCCGGTACTGATCCGCGAGCGGGTCGGCGGAGCAGCCCGAGAGCAACAGCGCACCGGCGGCCAGCCCGGCCAGCAGCGGGGCGAGGCGGCGGCGGCGGTTCACGCGGCGGCCATTCATACGGCACCCACATCGTTGCTCGGGTCGAGAAGGGCTAGTGCCGGGCTGGCGTAGCCGGTTTCGGCAAAGTGGTCGCCGTGCCAGGAGAGGGTGGTGATGCTCGACAGGTCGCAGCGGCGTTTGCGCGGGTCGTGCGCGAGCTGTTCGTGGGCGAGGGAGCGGTGCACCATCCAAATCGGCAGCTGGTGGCTGACCAACACGACGTCACCCTCATCGACCGAGTTCCAGGCGTCGTCAATCGCCGCGAGCATGCGTGCGGAAATGGCGCGGAACGGTTCGCCCCAGCTCGGCTTCAAGGGGTTGATCAGGGCCGGCCAGTTGCGGGGGTCGCGCAGTGCGCCGTCGGGACCGCGCATCCGCTTGCCTTCGAAGGCGTTGGTCGGTTCGATGATGCGTTCATCGGTGTCGATGGACAACGCGAAGGCTGCAGCGATCGGGCCGGCTGATTCCTGCGCACGTTGCAGCGGCGACGCGATGACACGCGTGACCGGGCGGCCGCGCTCGACCAGTTCGGTGGCGGCGGCAGCAGCCATGACCACGCCTCGTTCGGAAAGTCGATAGTTCGGCAGCCGTCCGTAGAGCACGCGTTCGGGGTTGAAAACCTCACCGTGACGCACGAGATGCACTTGACTGGCTACCACCTACTTATTCTACGGAAGACCCAACCTAGAAACCGCCGTGAGAGCGCCCCGCTGGCGGCTCCGGCTAAACTCGGATCGTGACTTCGCGCGTATTGATCAAGAACCTGTCCGCTCTCGACGACGGCCCCGTATCGGTGTCCGGCTGGGTCGATACCGTTCGAGACCAGAAAAAGGTGCAATTCGTCGTTCTGCGCGACGAATCCGGTGCCGTTCAGCTGGTCAATCCCCGCACAACGGATGCCGATGGCGTCGTCGTCGCCGATGAGCCGGCCACCAGCATCTCCGGTCTCGCCCAGGGCACCTTCGTCACCGTGACCGGTCAGCTCAAGCACGACGAACGGGTGAAGCTCGGCGGCATCGAGATCAAGCTCACCTCCCTCACCGTGGTATCCGCCGCCATCCCCGAGACGCCGATCGCGGCCGACTCGAGCCTCGACAAGCGCATGGACTGGCGCTTCCTCGACCTGCGCAACCCCAGGCAGAACCTCATCTTCCGCATCCAGACCACGTTCGAGCACGCGCTGCGCACCTACTGGATCGAGCACGACTTCATCGAATTGCACACCCCCAAGCTCATGGCGAGTGCGAGCGAGTCGCGCGCAGAGCTGTTCGAGGTGGGCTATTTCGACACCAAGGCGTACCTTGCGCAGAGCCCGCAATTCTTCAAGCAGATGGCCCAGTCGGCTGGCTTCGGCAAGATCTTCGAGGTGGGCCCGGCGTTCCGAGCCGACCCCTCGTTCACGAGTCGGCACGCCACCGAGTTCACCAGCGTCGACAGTGAGATCAGCTGGATCGACAGCCACGACGACGTCATGGCGCTGCACGAAGACCTCATGGTCGCCGGGTTCACCGCCGTACAGAAAAAGCACGGAGACGAGGTCAAGGCCCTGTTCGACGTTGAGGTGACCGTTCCGAGCACTCCGTTCCCGCGCATTCCCCTGGCCGAGGCCAAGGAGATCGTCAAGAGCCGCGGCTATGAGGTTCCCCGCGACGACGACGACATGGACCCGGAGGGCGAACGCCAGATCGCCGCGTACGTGGCCGAGAAGTACGGGCACGAGTTCGTCTTCCTCACCGACTACGCCTCGAGCATCCGCCCGTTCTATCACATGCGTCACGAGGGCGACGCGTCGATCACCAAGAGCTACGACCTCATCTTCAACGGCACCGAGATCTCCACCGGCGCCCAGCGCGAGCACCGCATCGAGGTGCTCGAAGCTCAGGCCATTGAGAAGGGCCTCGACCCGAAGGAAATTGAGGGCTACCTCGACTTCTTCCGCTACGGAGTTCCTTCGCACGGCGGTTTCGGCATGGGCCTGGCCCGGGTCTTGATGCTCATGCTGCACCAGGCGTCGATTCGCGAGGTCACCTACCTGTTCCGCGGCCCGACCCGCCTCGAGCCGTAGCTCAGTCGGTTTCGGTTCTGGGCACGGGGACGGCCATGGCCGTCTGCGTCGACGGCGATGCCGAGAACCAACGCGCGCTCCCCTCTACTGGGAGAGGCGCCGGGCGGGTTAGACCTCGAGGTCGACGGCCAGTCGATCGGCGACGACGGTGCGAATGAACGCGCCGACCTTTTTGTGCTCGGGGTGCCTCTGGTAGCGGTCAAGGGATTCGAGGTCGTCGAAATCGGCGATCAGCGCGACGTCCCAGTTCTCATTACCGGCGACATCCGGTCCCACCGTCAACGCACGGATCTCGGGCACGACACCCATCAGGGATTCCAGGCCCGCCACGATTCCGGCCGCGTCGTCGGCTTTCTTGCGCGGGGTGAGGGCGTTGAGCTTCCAGCAGACGATGTGACGGATGGTCATGAAACCTCCAGTAGGGCGGTGCGCAGGCGCACAGGATCGATACGCCAGTAGTTGTGCACTTTGCCGTTGATGAGGAGCACCGGAATGTCCTCGAGGTACAGCTCGTGCAGGTCGGCGTCATCGAGGATGGAACGTTCCTCGAACGTGATCGTGGGTGCCGCCGCGTCGTCGGCGAGCTTGGCGACCACGCTGCTGACCAAGTCACGTGCGTCGTCGCAGAGGTGGCAACCGGGCTTGCCGATCAGGGTCACGAGAGCGGTAGGCATGGTTCCAGCCTACGCCGACGGCGCGGCACACCGGTCGCGATACAGCAAAAAGCGCCAGTCCCGAAGGGCTAGCGCTTTGCTCGACGACGAGAAGAAGTTGTGCTTCTTTGTCGCTCTACTTCTTATTACGACGCTGGTGGCGAGTCTTGCGAAGCAGCTTGCGGTGCTTCTTCTTCGCCATACGCTTGCGTCGCTTCTTAATTACAGAACCCACACGGACCTCACAAGTATTGGTTTAGTCGCGGGGCCCGCGACTGACACGAAAACACCATTCTATCGGACAAAACCGGATCCAACTACTCAGCACCCGAATTGGACGGTTTGTGAGGGTGCGAACACGGTCGTCTCAGCCGTTTCTTCGCCACTTTTTTGCGGTGGCGTCTTTGACGACATGCGACATTTGCGAGGCATCGGCGAAGGCCTTGCCTATGGCCGAAGCGAAGGCGCGCTGTTCGTCTTTCAGGCCGGCATCGGCCTCGAGATCGGCGTTTTTGACGGTTTGGTCGAAGTCGACGCTGAGGAACGGAATCAACCAGTCCTCGATCTCTTCGAGCGGGGAGAACTCGAGTCGGTAGAAGCGGTGTTGTCCGTTTTCACGCACGGTAACCAGACCGGCTTCGCGCAGCACCTTGAGGTGTTTTGAGACGGTGGGCTGGCTCAGGCCGAGACGCACGACAATGTCTGACACACTCAGCTCGCCGCGAACCTCCGCGGAGGGACCGCGACTCTCTCCGGAGGGACTGCGACTGTCTCCGGGTGGAACAGCGCACTCCAAGAGGATGCGCAAGATGTCCCGTCGCGCCGAGTCCGCCACCACGGTAAAGATGTCTGCCATAACCTCAGGGTAGTCATTGCCGTTCGGGAGTACCACGTCAAGCTTGTGAGCGTCGCAGTGATCGAACACTGAGCCGCTACCCGACCCTGTGTTCACGGCCGTCTCGGTCATCTGCGGCACCGGCCTGGCCACGGTCGACATGGCCACCGATCAGTCGCCCTTCGGTAAGCCCCGGCAAGCCCCGGCAAGCCGTTCACCTACGCGACCCCGGTGACTGTCGTGTAAAACCATCACCTCGTCATCGTGTCGGGCGCCGAGGCCGATATTGAACGCTTCCCAGCGCTCGGATCATGGCGCTCCCCCAATTTGGGGGAGTCGACCAGCTATCCTCCTACTAGGGACCTTTCTCGCCGCATCCCACCTGAGGCTGCGAGCTGACAATGTGTCCGTGGACGGAAAGGCTCTCCCATGTCATCCGACGTGCCCGCTCTCGCAAACACCCCGGCTGACATTGTCGCCGCAGTCCAGACCGACACCACGGGCGAGGTGACCATCGATGGTTTCCGGCGGCGTGTCACCGGCACCGATGAAGCCGGCGTTCGCGAAGAGATCATCGGCCTCGTGGTCGAGACCGCCCGCAGCCGCGGACAATCCTTACTGCTTCAGGTCAGCGACGAACAGGGCGATTGGCCACTGACCGTGCACCCCAATGGGCGTGTCGAGTCGGCCGGGCCGGTTGTCGTTGCCAGTCACCCGAAGCGGGCGAGCACCATGCCCCTTCCGCTGGTGACCCCGTTCGAGACACCGACACCGTTCGCCACGCTCGTGCAGCCGCCCGTCGCGGCACCGAAGAGCGCGCTGTTCGAGTCGCTGTTGGCACCCACGACGGATGCGGCGGCCGCATCACCCGCTCTGTCACCGGTTGCACCGAACCTGGCCGACTTTCTCAACTCGCGGCCGCCGGCGCCCGCCGGACCGGCCGAGCGGGGCTGGCAGGGCGCCCTCCGCCGCCTGACCGGCGGCCTGGTCTCGCCCACGCCGAGTTCGACCGAGCGTCAGCACCGTACGGCCGTCGCGGCCGTACAGCGCAGCCTGAACGGCCCGCGAACGATCGTGGTACTCAATCCCAAGGGCGGAGCGCACAAGACGACGGCGACGCTGCTCATCGCGGCCACGTTCGGCATCTATCGCGGTGGCTACACCCTCGCTTGGGACAACAACGAGACCATGGGCACGCTCGGCGTGCGCGCTCAGGCCGCCCGGCACACCAACACGGCGGTCGACCTACTGCGCGACCTCGACCGGTTCGGCGACACGCGCTCCCGGGTGGGTGACCTCGACAACTATGTGCGATCGCAGGGTGATGCGCAGTTCGACGCGCTCGCCTCTGACCTCGATCCGGCGGGCGCAGCGAGCATCGACGATGACGCCTTTCGCAAGCTTCACGCGTCGCTGAGCCGCTTTTACCGGGTTCTCGTCATCGACACCGGCAACAACATGCGGGCCAGTAACTGGGAAGCGGCGGTCGATGCCGCCGACCAGCTGGTGATCGTGTCGACCATTCGCGAAGACACCGGCTATGGTGCGGCCTCACTGATCGACGGCCTGCGGCAGAAGGGTCACGCCGACAAGGTCGCCCAAGCGGTCACCGTGCTCGCGTCGCCCTCGAAGACCGCCGACGAGCAGCTGTCTAAGCGTCTGCACGACCACTTTCGCCAGCTCACCCGCACGGTCGTCGATGTTCCCTACGACGCCTCACTGGTTGGTGGCGGCCCGCTCAACGTCGACGCCCTGGCGCCGCGCACCCGTGCCGCGTGGCTGCAGGCGACGGCCGCCATCGCCGAGGGGCTCTGATGAGCGCAGGGCTGTAACGTCCGCAAGCCGTAACGCGCGCAGGGCTGTAACGTACGCAGGGCTGCAACGTGCGCAGGGCTGTCGGGCCACTTACGAAGCGGCCAGTTCCCGGGCGCGCGCGAGGGCTGCGTCCGTTGCGGTATCGAAGAGCTCTTTCAGCCCGCCCTTCTCCAGCTCCCAGATGGCGCGCTCCGTCGTGCCGGCCGGGCTCGTCACCTGGCGCCGCAGCTCGCTCGGCGATTTGTCCGACACGGCGAGGAGAGCGCTCGCGCCGAGGAAGGTGCCGTTGACCATGATGGCCGCTTCTTCGCGGGTGAAGCCCTTGCTGCAGGCCGTTTCGGTGAGCTGTTCGATCAGGTAGAACACGTAGGCCGGGCCGGAGCCGGAGATGGTGCTGAGGGCGTCGAGTTTGCTCTCGGGCACGACCAGCACGTCGCCGACGGTCGCAAATAGAGCGCTGGTGAGCGCCAGGTCGGCCTCGCTCGACCGGGTGCCGGCACTGATACCGGTGACGGCCATGCCGACGACGGCTGGGGTGTTCGGCATGGTGCGAACAACGTGCACAGACTCGGGCAGCAGCGACTCGAAGGTGTCGATCGTGACGCCGGCCGCGACGCTCAGGACCAGCGTGCCCGGCGAGAGGGAGGCTCCGATTTCACCGAGCAGATCGGCCACCATGTACGGCTTGACGGCGATAATGACGATTTGGGCGCCATCGATCGCCTTGAGGTTGGCGTCAGCGTCAACCTCGGTCGCGTAGGCGGTGACGCCCTCGGTATCGGCCAGCTCTGCCGCCTTCACCGCTGTGCGGTTGGTCACACGAATGCCGCCGTCCACGGTCACGCCCGGCTTGAGCAGGCCGGCCAGAATGGCGCGGGCCATCGATCCGGCGCCGAGGAAGGCGATCGTGGGCAGAGTCACATTCTGAGGAGAAGTCATCCGACCAGTCTACTTTTTCCGCCATCGGACCGCCCTGAATGGCCAACTCCCCACAGCCTGGGACGTGCGCTGGCACACGGTTCTAAGATGCTTTCATGAGCGCATCGGGCGGAAACAAGGCAATCGTGGCGGCATTCGCGGCTAATCTGGGCATCGCAGTGACCAAGTTCGTAGCCTGGGCATTTTCCGGCTCGTCCTCGATGCTTGCCGAGGCGGTGCACTCGGTCGCGGATGCCGGCAATCAGCTGCTCCTGCTGCTGGGGGGTCGTAAGGCGAAGAAGCGGGCCGACCTGGAGCATCCGTTCGGCTATGGGCGCGAACGCTACGTCTACGCCTTCGTGGTCTCGATCATTCTGTTCTCGATCGGCGGGGTGTTCTCGCTCTATGAGGGCTTCGACAAGCTGCAGCACCCACATCCGCTCGAAAACGTTTGGCTGCCGATTCTGGTGCTCACCATAGCGATGGTGCTCGAAAGTTTTTCCCTGCGTACCGCGATCAAAGAGTCCAACCATGTGCGAGGAAACCAGACCTGGGTACAGTTCATCCGACATGCGAAGGCCCCCGAGCTGCCGGTCGTGCTGCTCGAAGACGTGGCGGCCCTCACCGGCCTTACCTTCGCCTTCGTGGGCGTCGGCCTGGCCGTCATCACGGATGAGCCGATCTGGGACGCCGTCGGTACGCTCGCAATCGGTGTGCTTCTGGTGCTCGTCGCGATCATTCTCGGCATCGAAACCAAGAGCCTGCTCGTCGGTGAGGGCGCGAGCAAGAAAGACCTCGATGCCATCAAAACCGCCATTCTGGACGGCCCCGAGACCAAACGCATCATTCACCTTAAGACGCTCTACCTCGGCCCGGATGAGATTCTGGTCGGCGCCAAGCTCGCCTTCGACGGTGAGCACCGCTTTGCCGATGTTGCCACGGACATCAATGCCGTCGAAACTCGCATTCGCGCCGCAGTACCGCTCGCTCGAACGATCTACCTCGAGCCCGATATCTTCTTCGACCCGAACCTGGCTGATCCCCCGACCGACACCTTCGTGATCAAGGGGCGGGAATAGACCTCAGCGGCTGGCTCGGCGGGCGGGATTGTTGAAAAACTCCCGCAGGATCTCGCTGCACGCGTGCGCATTGACGTCGGCAAAGACCTCGACCCGATGGTTGAGCCGACGGTCGCGCAGTACGTCATAGACCGATCCGGCCGCTCCCGCCTTCTCGTCCCAGGCGCCGAACACGACCGTTGGTACCCGCGCGGCGAGAATCGCGCCGGCGCACATCACGCAGGGTTCGAGGGTGACGATCAGGGTGCATCCGGTCAGGTGCCAGTCCCCGGAGTGCGCGGCGGCCTGCCGGATGGCCACGACTTCCGCGTGGAGCGTCGGGTCTTGGTGTAATTCACGCTCGTTCCGGCCCCGGCCGATCACGTAGCCGGCAGCATCGACGATGACGGCGCCGACCGGAACGTCGTCGGAGGCGAGGGCCGCGCGCGCCTCGGCCAGGGCGAGCAGCATCCACTCAGTGTGCTGATCTCGTGCGCGCATCTGTCACCTCTAGCCGTGGGAATGCCAATAGTAGAGTTGAGCCTATGCGAGTCCATGTTGCCGACCACCCGCTCATCACGCACAAGCTCACCGTGCTTCGCGATAGGCACACGCCGTCACCGCTGTTTAGATCGCTGGTCGAGGAGATCATGACGTTGCTCGCCTACGAGGGCACGCGCGGTGTCCGCGTGGAGGCTGTCACCGTGCAGACCCCCGTGTCGGCCGCCCAGGGTGTGCGCATCAGCGAGCCGAAGCCGCTCGTGGTGCCTATTCTGCGGGCCGGGCTCGGGATGCTCGAGGGCATGGTGAAGCTGCTGCCGACCGCCGAGGTTGGCTTTCTCGGCATGGCGCGCAACGAAGAAACGCTGCAGCCCACGACCTATGCCGAGCGTCTTCCCGATGACCTGTCGGATCGGCAGTGCTTTGTGCTCGATCCGATGCTCGCCACCGGCGGGTCGCTCATTGCCGCCATCAACTTTCTGTTCGACCGTGGCGCAGTCGACGTGACAGCGATCTGCATCCTCGCTGCGCCGGAAGGCCTCGCCGCCGTCGAGAAAGCCCTTGCGGGCCGAGAAGTGACCATCGTGCTGGGCGCCGTTGACGAGAAGCTGGACGAGCAGGGCTATATCGTGCCCGGCCTCGGCGACGCCGGCGACCGTCTGTACGGACTGGTCTGACGAACTGATTGACGAGATCCGGTGGACGCATGCAGGTCCTGCGACCAGCAACACGCCAGGCCGGCTTTACATCAATAATCTTTGATTTATCGACGTTTTACCTTGGAAAATTTCACAATGCTGTGATGGTGCAACGAATCGCCTAAATGGACGCGACCCCGCGAACGTGGTGCACGTCATGCGGAGACTTCCCGCGACATCAAATTGACACACGGCGTCACATTCCGCTTTACTCATATTCATGACAACCAGCGCACGCCCCCTGACCTCCCCCGAGGCCCCCGGGACTGCCGCCATGATGATGGCCGGCATCCCCGCCAGCCGCTGTTGCCGAATGTGTCGCTAACCGAAACCTTCCTTCGCGTCCCTGCCTGACCGACTTCTGAATCGTCGGGCCGACGCCCCGAATGCTGGTTTGCAGCATTCGCCCCCGGCCTGCGGGCCACAGAGGAACCTCCGTTCGGAAATTGCGCTTTCGCGCATCCGTCAGGCTCCTATCGATCGAACAGTCAAGGACCTTTCATGTCTCTCGCACACATCCACGCCACGCGCCCCACACCTTTCAACCGCCCCGATTTGACCCTGGCGCCGCCGGTTGCCGCTCCGCGCATTCGCGCCGTGCCGACCGGTACCGAAGCTCGCGGCTTCGTTCTCTATGTCGGCATTGATGAGGCCAAGGCGGCCGCAGCCGGCACGAGCCTGAACCGCATCGTTGAGGCGCTCAAGGCCCTCGCCGCCGACATCGTACCCTCGTCTGAAACCTACGCCGCCGTTGCACTGGCTCCGGAGGGTGCCGGCGGACGCGACGTTGATGTCGTGCGCCTGGCCCTACAGGACCCGGCTGCTTTGGCTGCGCACCGCGCCGAACCGGAGGAGCTGGACCGTGCACGCAGCGGCGTCGTGGTGGACATCTCCCGTAAGCGCGTCATTCTCGACAATGAGACTGCCTCCCTGACCTACAAAGAGTTCGAGCTGCTGCAATATCTCGTGCTGCGCGAAGGCCGCACCATCGACCGCGCTGAGATCATTTCATCGCTGTGGAACTCCGCCGACGAGGATGACGCGCCGAATGAGCGCACCATCGACGTACACGTTCGTCGCCTGCGCTCCAAGCTCGGCCGCTATGAAGACATCGTTCGCACGGTGCGCGGCGTCGGCTACCGTTTCGACCGCCACGCCGATGTCGCCATTCGTCAGTCGACCACCCCGAGCCCCGACCTGTTCTAGGCCGTCTCGCCGGTCGGTCGCTGACTACTCGGCGACGTTAACGTGACTGAGGGCCAGTCGCAGAGGCTACGACTGACCCTCTTCCCTTGCACCAAGAGTGTCCTGCAATCACATTCCACGTCGTCCGCCACAGCAAACGGTTGACGCACCTAAAATATATAACGAATAGGTAACGGGCGCCACCTTTCGTGGAGAAAATCACCTGCGAGTTTCATGCCAAGCACCTGACTGTTCCCCCACTGAGCGGATACCGCTCCACGGCCGCACACGGTGCCCGCCGAACGCCCAGAGTCTCTATCCTTGGAGGACAACGGAGAGAACAAGGCGAGGAGCCGCAGGTGGTGGATCGAACGGTCGCGGTCAGCGCATGGGAATCCCTGTTTCGGGCCCAGGTCGCCATCATGCGCAGTCTGGCGGCGAATTTTCCCTCGAAGGAAATTTCCCTCAACGAGTACGACGTGATGTTCAATCTGTCTCGGCAGCCGGACCGGCGTATCCGCTTGCGCGAACTCAACCAACATGTGCTGTTGACCCAGCCGAGCGTGAGCCGGCTCGTCGATCGCCTCGTCTTCCGCGGGTACCTGCACAAGCACACCGATCCAACAGACGGTCGCGGTGCCATCATCGAACTCACGGATGCCGGTCTCGCCCTGTTTCGACGGGTCGCCGTTGACCATATGGACTCCATCGCAGGGCGCATCGGCGAGGCCCTCAGCGAGGCCGAGCTGCAGCAACTGACGATGCTATGTGACAAATTGCGCAGCGATTGTTCTGGCGACGATCCAGTTCCCGGGGACTAGCCGCGGGTGAGAACCGTCGGCGGGAGCAAAGAGGTGCTCGCGTGTGCCGATACCATCAATCTCGCGCAATCACTCATGAGTCCGTCTAGTCTGAAGGCATGACTTCTCTCGCCGGCTCCTCCGTGCTTGTCGTTGGCGCCACCGGCGGCTTGGGCCATGAAATTGCCCGGATCCTGAGCGCGGAGGGCGCCCTGCTCACCCTCCACGGGCGCAACGCGCAGCGCGTGATCAATTTAGGCATCGCCGGGGCGGTGGCCAGTGGCGACCTGTGTGATCCGGAGACCGCTACGCAGCTCGTGGCCGCCGCAGTGGCCGCGCATGGCCGCCTCGACGGCATAGTCAACGCCGCTGGGCTCGTAGCGTTCGGCGCCCTGGCGGAGGTCTCAGACGACACGATCGACACCCTGATGGCGGTGAATGCCACAGCACCGATGCGGCTGCTCCGCGCCGCCCATCCCGCCCTGGCTGAATCGGCGGCGACACACCGGGATCCATTCTTTCTCACGCTCAGTGGCATCGTGAGTGAGAGTCCGACCGCGAATATGGCGGCCTACTCGGCGTCGAAGGCGGCCCTAGCCGCGTTCGGGACGGCGGCCGGGCGTGAAATACGGCGGGACGGCATCCGTTTCATTGACGCGCGCCCCGGCCACACCGAAACCGGACTTGCCACCCGGCCTATCCAGGGGTCCGCGCCGCGCCTGCCCACCGGGTACCGCCCCGCCGATGTCGCCCGCCGCATTGTCGACGCGATCATCGCCGGCGAGCGCGACCTGCCGAGCACCGCTTTCTCCGCGTAGCGGGCAGCTGCCACGAAACGGCACCCTCTACCGGTCGGTGCGCTACCGATCGGTGCGCTACCAGTCGGTGCGTTCGCGTTCCTGTGCAACGACCGCCTCACGGTCGACGAGGCGCCGCAGCCCGGCGAGCGGCTGACTCATGCGGTGATTGCCCCGAATGCGCGGCTCCACACGATCAAGGAATGCCCAGTATCCAGCGGTGAAGGGGCACGCCTGTGGCCCCAGCCTGATCTTTGGATTGAACCGGCAGCTCCCGCAGAAATCCGTCATTTTCGAGATGTACGCCCCGCCCGAGGTATAAGGCTTGGTCGCGACCATGCCGCCATCGGCGTGCTGGGACATGCCGATCACATTGGCCGGCATCACCCAGGGCGTTCCGTCGACAAAGGCATTGATGAACCAATCCGACAATGCGGCCGGCTCGTAGCCGCGCTGCAACGACCAATTGCCGAGAATCATCAGCCGCGGAATATGGTGTGTCCATCCGGTGCGGGCGACCTCATCGAGCACATGGCTCAGACACCGGGCCTCAACGGCACTACCATCCAGCTCCAAGAATTCCCTCGGTAGCGGCTTGTGCGCGGCAAGAAAATTGCTGTCGGCGACGTAGGTTTCACCAAGGTGCCAATACAGGTGCCATACCCAATCCCGCCAACCCATAATCTGGCGCACGACCGCCTCGGCGCTCGCGAGCGGCGCGCGTCCACCGTGGTAGGCCGCGACAACCGCGTCGATGACTTCCTGCGGATGCAGCAACCCTAGATTGAGCGGAACGCTCAGCCGCGAGTGCGCCATGGTGCTGTCACCGGTCAAGGAAGCATCTTCGAACGGCCCAAAGTCTGGCAGCCGCGTGTCGATGAAATCGTCCAAAGCCGCGAGGGCCTCGGCGCGGGTAGCGGCGAAACGGCGCGGACCATCGTCTCCGATCAGGTGAACACGACCCTCACTCGCAAGCCGGTCGAGGTCCCGACGCACTTCCTGATCGATGTCGTCCTCTGTGGGCGTCCACGGGTCGGGCAGGCCGAGACCGACCGCATGTTTCGGGGGAGGCTGCCGATTGTCATGATCAAAGTTGAAGCGCCCACCCTCCGGCTCCGGGCCGCGCATGAGTATTCCGGTGTTCGTGCGCACGTGGCGGTAGAACTGTTCCATCACGAGTCGGGACGCGGGCCGGCCGTCCGCCCAGCTCGCGAAGTCCTGCTCGCTCGTCACGAAACCCCGACTCGGTAGAACGGATGCCCCGAGCTCGGCAACCAGCGCCCGCGCGCCCCAGGACGTCGGGTTGATTACTTCGAGGTCACGCCCGGCGAGCGCATCCCGGTAATGCTCCGCGTGGAGAAACTCGACGCGGTCGCCAAGCTCTCGAGCGCGGTGCCGCAGCGCGCTGAGAATAAGGTGGGCTTTGGCTCGATGGTAGGTACGACGACCCAGCACGGCGGTCGCTTCAACAAGGACGATTGCCCCGCCGTCGTCGTAGTGCGGGCCGAGCTGATCGGCGAACAAGAAGCGTGGCGGGGACATGCTCCCGAGTCTATCCCCGCGATAGTCGCAAGGCCGAGGGCGATCCGAGTGGGCACGTGTGCGCCGTCAAGGGGCATGAAAAAGCCCCTCCGACGACTTCATCGAGAGGGGCTTCAACACCTGTGCGCCCGAAGGGATTCGAACCCCCAACCTTCTGATCCGTAGTCAGATGCTCTATCCGTTGAGCTACGAGCGCATATCAATCCCGCGAACTGTAACGCCCGGAGACAACTTGAAAACTATACCAGCTATCGCGGGCTCTCCGCGCCGCTGGGTGCGCAGCGCGGGTGCCAGCCTCAGATATTCCACCGCCGCGCGCCGCGCGCTGGAGGATTTTTCGGGGAATGACGCCGTTATTCCGGGAGAAAGTGCGTCGTGGAAGCCGGCCATAAAGCACAAAAGGGCGTGTCCAATAGGTTTTTGCGTTGAGTGGGAACGCTGCCCGCGTCCCACCCTGACCGGCTCCGGCAACCGAGCTGGCGGCCGCGACCGCGAGCCCGTCGACGCCGAAATCAGCCCCTGTTCACACGGTTGACCCGGTGCTTTACTAGACGAATGACGGAGATAAGCGGCACCCAAAAGCCCCTGAACCGGGAATCCTTTGAGTACTCAGAACTGCGCGCCGTGTTCATCAATTGCACACTCAAACGCAGCCCTGAGATCAGCAACACCCAGGGCATCGTTGACCTCAGCGCTCGAATCATGCGGGAGCAGGGCGTTGAAGTCGACATGATTCGCGCCATAGACCACGACATCGCCACGGGAATCTACCCCGACATGACCGATCACGGCTGGCAAACGGATGCCTGGCCGTCTCTGTTCACCACCATACAGGCGGCCGATATTCTGGTTCTGGCCGGGCCGATCTGGCTCGGCGACAACGGTTCGGTGACCAGGCGCATTGTGGAACGGCTCTACGCACACTCGGGCGAGTTCAACGACAAAGGTCAGTACGTCTTCTACGGCAAGGTCGGCGGCGCCATCATCACCGGCAACGAGGACGGCGTGAAGCACTGCGCCGCGAACCTGCTCTACAGTTTGCAGCATGTCGGCTACTCAATTCCGCCCGCCGCCGACTCCGGCTGGATTGGCGCGATTGGCCCGGGACCGAGCTACCTCGACGAGGGATCCGGAGGTCCGCAGAATGACTTCACCAACCGTAATACCACGTTCATGACCTGGAACCTCATGCACCTGGCTTCCATCCTGAAAGCGAATGGTGGCATCCCTGCCTTCGGCAACGTGCGGGAGAAGTGGGACAACGGCGAACGGTTCGGTGCCGAACCCAACCCGGAATATCGGTAGTGTGGCCCACACCGCCGAGAATGACCACAGCACTATCGTCAGGGTTGCACGAATGCTTCACCGTGGCGTTCCTTCGGAATCGCATCTGGAGGGGTCTCCGGGTAGATACTCCGGGTCTCGAAGCGGCGGCGCTGCCCCGGCAGGAGATCGCCGAGGTACACCCTCGGTAGGGTTTTTGCAATCGCGAGCGCCGCGTACATCACCGTGTTGATCGCCACGAAAGTCGCGAGGATGGCGAAAAAATCGGACTGCAACACAGACTCGGGGAGCAGGATACCCAGTGGATCCAGCATCAGGGCGATCATCCTGTCTCGATCGATCGCACGGTGCTCCGCTGTTGCACGTGGCCCCAACTCCCCTGTTCTCCGCGCGTGATGTCGATGATTCCCTTGATGTACACGGCATGGAGGTACATGTCGAACAGTAGCTCCGGAATCACAGCGGCGGCAAGCACACGGGCCGCCCAGCCCGCCTTCCAGACGGATACCACGCGTTCAATCGTGAAGACGGTGCCGATGCTCAACCAGAAGGGGAACCATACCCAGTGAGTCACCGACAGGAACGTTAAAACAACGAGGCAGAGGAAGGCGGTGAGGGCGATCACGCTGTAGCCGATGCCGAGCTGCTGGGCCCAGTATCGAAGGGTGGACGGCGTAAGGCCGTAAGCGCCGATGTTTTCCAGAGCACCGCGCTGCCAGCGCAACCGTTGCACCCACAAGCTGCGCAGTGTCGGCATGACCTCGGTGACCACGGTGCATTCGGACGGCGAGATGATGAGTGCTCCGAGCGACTTTAACGCGATTGTCAGTTCGTTGTCCTCGGTGAGCGCCAGGGTGTCGTACACATCACCGTGGTTCCCGGGGATCGTACCGCCGCGACTGCTCGCGACCGCCCGCAGCGCGCGGGACCGGAACATCGATGCGGTTCCGGTCAGCACGAAGACCATGCCGCGGCGGCGTTTGATCTGCGTGGAGTAGCGTACGTACTCGTTTCGCTGCATTTGACCGAGCAGCCCGGCGCCCGGTTCACCGTAGAACAAACCGCCAATCGCCATCAGCGCTCGATCATTGGTGAAGCGCGCAACGCCAGCCGCGAGAAAACCAGCATCCAGGGTCGTGTCCGCATCGACAATCATGACGATGTCGTTGTCGCCCTGGTCGGGCAGGATGCGCGCCAGAACCTGATTCAGGGCGCCGGCCTTTTTCTTGGTATTGCCCACCGACTCAAACACTTCGACGCCATGACTGCGCGCGACGGCCGCGGTGCCGTCGGTGCAGTTGTCAGCGACGACGATCACCCGCTCCGGCCGGTGTGATTGCGACAAGAGGGACGAGAGGGTGGCTGACAGCGACGCTTCCTCATTGTAGGCAGGGATCAAGACGGTGATCGCAACGGGACCGGCGAAAACACCTCGGGTAGCTTCCATGACGATTTTGGGGGCGAGCGGGGTAGCGAGGTAGTCCGACGACCTTCGGGACTTATTGGTGACCCTTCGTTCGATCAGGGCAATACCAGCGGCGAAAAATATGGCCAGGGCAACGGCGGCCAGCAACACTCGGGGGGACGGTAGATCCAGGGCATAGAGGTAGGTCCAGACACCGAACAGCACACCTTCGTCGACGGCATTGGCCGACGTGGGGTCGTCCGAGGCCACCGCGACCCAGAGCACCGTCGCGGCACTGCACGCCGCTGCGGCGACCAATAGGCCCACTGACCGGCTGAAAAATTGCACCCCCATATAGGTGATAGTAACGGACAGATATGTTGCCGCGACCTCCCCCCGTCCAGGGGTACGTCAGACTAGGCGGTGGCCGAGGGTGTCTTGAATTTCCTTGAATCTCACGGCGGGTGCTGCGTCCGGCGCGGGTTTGGAGAATAAGTAGCCTTGGCCGAAGCGGCACCCCATCTTTTCCAGCAGCTCCAGCTGGCCCGCCGACTCGATTCCCTCGGCCACGACGTCCAACCGCAACGATTCGGCCAAGCGAACGACGCCTTCTACGATCGCCCGATCACGTGTGGAGTGTTCAATATCGCGCACGAAAGACATATCGATCTTCAACAGGTCGACGTCGAATTCTCTGAGATGAGTGAATGACGAGTAACCCGAACCAAAGTCGTCGATGGCTATCCGCACGCCCATGTCCCGAAGCTCCTGAAATGTTCTGGCTGCCGAGCCGATTGCTTCCGTCACGGCGCTTTCTGTCAGCTCCAACCAGAGCTGATCCGGCGCGAGCCCGGAGATGCGAAGGGCTCGCTTCACCACAGCACCGAAGTCGTCTCGGACGAATTGTCGCGGAGATACGTTCACGCTGACGGCGATGCTCGCGCTCAGTGCGGTGGCTGCCAGGCATGCCTGCCCCAGGACCTCGGCACCGATCTGCTTGATCAGGCCCACCTCTTCGGCGATCGCGATGAATTCGTTGGGCATCGCGATCCCCCGTTCGGGCCGCCGCCAGCGAGCGAGCGCTTCAGTGGCGACGACCGTTCGCGCCTGAAGGTCCACGATCGGCTGATACCAGGTCTCAATCTGGCCGAGGCCGACGGCGCTGCGCAGGGCGATCTCGGTGTCGAGGCGCCGGTCGATTCGACCGCGCAGGTCGTCGTCAAAAATCTCGAAGCGTCCGCGCCCCCGATCCTTCGCTAGATACATGGCCTGGTCGGCGTCGCGCAGGAGCAGTTCGAGGTCGTCATGGCCGACGCCGAAGGCGATGCCAATGCTCGCGTCAACGGATGCGACGTTCTCGCCAATCTGGATCGGCAGCGCGATTGCCTCCTGAAGGGCGCCTGCGAGTTCAGCCACGTCGCCGCTGTTCTCGACATCGGGGCAGACCACGACGAATTCGTCTCCGCCGATTCGAGCAACCGTGTCTGCCAGCCGCACCCCGTCGCGGAGCCTCGCAGCGACTTCAGCTAAGACCGCATCACCGGCGTGGTGCCCGAGGCTGTCATTCACGACCTTGAACCGGTCGAGGTCGATGAAAAGAACGGCGACTCCTCGTCCGTGGCGGGCCGCTTGAAGCAGCGCCTGCGACAGCCGATCCAGCAGGAGAAGCCGGTTGGGCAGGTTCGTCAGCGGATCGTGGAAGGCCAGGCGCTCCACGCGGGCCTCCGCCAGACGACGAGCCGTGATGTCCTCCAGCTGATAGAGGAACCCTCCAGCTTGCCCCCCTTCGTGGATTTCAGCAACGCTGACCTTCACCCAGGTCTCCTCTGCGTCGCTACGCCGCATTCGCCGATCCACACGCTGCCGTGAACTCACCAGGCGTCCCGCGGACAGGTCCCCTGCTCCAACCGATTCGTCAGCCATAAACACCGCTTCAATGGGCTGGTTGAGCACTGTCGTCGACCGGCCGGCCAAGTGCAGTAGGCGCGGGTTGGCTTCTAACACCCGTCCGTCGAGCGAGACGATGGCCGTACCGAGGGGAGACCAGGCGAAGGCGGCCTCAAACCGCGCGCGGGCTGCTGAGGCTGATTCTTCCGCCGCCCGCAAGGCCGTGACGTCCGTGCCGCTGGCCAGATGTCCGGTGACGGTTTCCTTACTACGAATGGGTGTGCTGTTGACCTGCACGGAGTTGACCGTGCCATCCGGAGTGCAAAACCGTACGGTGCCCGAATACGCGGTGGAGGAAGAAACGCATTCTTTCCACTCCGCGCGCATCCGTTCGACGTCATCGGGGTGCAGGGCCGTCATCCAACCGTCGTTGATGGATTGCTCCACGGTCAACCCACTCAGGCTGAGCCATTGATCGTTGGCGGCGCGCAACCCTCCGGTTGCGTCGAACTGCACAATACCCACCGGAGCCAACCGCACGAGCGTTTGGAGCGCGTCGGCCGTCTCTTCGAGCTCCTGGGTGCGGATCGCTACCGTGGTCTCCAGCATGCCGTTCGTGTCGGCCAGCGAGGTCAGCGCACCGTCACGTTGCCGGTCGAGTTCGCGAAGCCGCAAGGCCGCCAGCCATGTCAACGCGGAGCCGACTATGGTCATACTCAGGACCAGGAGGGCCACTGCGAATGGGGCATCAAACCAGCCCAAGCGAAGTGCAGACAAACACAGCCAGCCCATCACGAACGGACCGACAATGAAGAACGGTATCGCCGGACGAAGGAGTCTTCCTGCGCTGCCGCCGTCTCTGGCCAATCCGGCCAGCCCCGCCAGCGGATGTTGAAGCAATGTAGCTGACGACAATACCGCGAGCGCCAGGGCGGTGAACAACGCCATGCTCGTGTACCCGCCGACGCTGTAGAGCGAGGAAACGCCATACGCGTAGCCGAGAATCGCAATTTGGCTCACGCACACGACGATGAGAGCCAGCGCGAGCGTCAGCGTGCTCCGGACAAGCCTGCTCGAGAGGACTGAACCGCCCAGCACGAACAGGGAGAAGGCCGTGGCCGGCGCCATCCTCGGATCGATCCCGTTGAGGTCGATCCCTGGCAGAAGGGTGTCGACGCCGATCGAGATTGCGAAGATGTACTCAGCGAGCGTCAGGCCGCCAATCAGGAGCACAGCAGCACCGAGGATTATGGTGAGGCGCGCGCGGTCGAATGCGATTATCGCGAGCGAGAGCAGCACGAAGACAAGGGCCGCGCTTGGCTTCACCGATAACAGACCGGTCACCATGCCTGCCGGCACCGCGCCCTCCGTGTACCACGCGTACAACACCATCAGCCCGAACGCACCAACGATGGCCGCCCCGATACGCCCGCCCAGCTGCATGTATTCCTCTTCTTGCCTGAGGACGCAGCGACACCTCCGCGCCGGCCCCGCCAATAACAAATTTACGAGACAACTGGTTCCCGCGTGAACTCCGGCCACTCAGGCCGATCGAGCCGTTCGAATACACCTGAATCAATCGAGACCCTCAACGCTTTTGCTCAGCGTCGCGGGCCAGGTCTTATTCAGGTTGAAAATCACACCCCCGGGTATTGATGGGAATGCAACGCGTGCCCCTGGAAGGAGTCGACCCCTGGTACACCCTCAGTGTACGCGCACTGACGGGTCAGACTCTTCGAAAAATTCGGGTCTGCCCTGGGGTGAGCGATCGGGCATCGATTCCCGCACACCGACAACCACAATGGTGGTCTCGATCGTGCCGGAGCATGGTTTCGGCGGCTTCGCGTTCACCGGTTTGGGGATTGGCAAGGCCCCGCCTTTAGCATGAGTACATGGTCCGCGTCCGCTCCCGCCGCACGATGGGCCGCAGAAGTTACCTCGCCATCACCGGCTTCGCTGTGCTGTACCTGATCGGCGCCGTGTACGCGCCCCGCCCACTGTGGGTAGCGGGCCTCTATCTGGTCACCAGCTCGCTCTGTTTCGCTCTCTACGCCTTCGACAAGCGGCGGGCAAGGTTCGGCGGCTGGCGGGTGCCGGAACGCACCCTACTGGTCTGGGGTTTCCTCGGCGGCTGGCCGGGCGCGATCGTTGCTCGACAGGTGCTGCGGCACAAGACCCGGAAGGTGAGCTTTGCCCGGGCGTTCTGGGCCACCGTTGTCAGCAACGTCGCGCTCTTCGTCGCGCTGAGCACCCCGGCCTTCGACCGACTGGTGGCCGAGGCGATAACCAGCCTTAGTACTCGTTGAATTCAGGTCTGGCGGCCGCGTCGTGCTTGGCTTTCAGAATGGCCAGGTTGATGAGCACGAATGCTTCCAGACGTTCGCCGCGATGTTCGGCGTAGTCCGGCTCGCGCTGATCGACGGCCAGCTCGATGAGCTTCGAGGAGACCGCTGAGCTCACCTCCTCGCTCGCCGACCGTTGGGCAGTCGCCACGATCCGCGCCACCTGGTCCTCATCGTCGGCCACGGCATCGAGAGCGAGCGTCAATCGCTCGTGTACCCGAAACCTCAGGGCGAACTGTTTCAGGTCGTGTCGTTGGTCATCGGTGAAACTCAGCCGCCACTTCATGGCCGCGAGGTCCCGGCCCATCTGGCTGACTCGCCGGGCATACTCTTCGTTTTGTCGGGCGAGACGATGCAGCTCTCCGCGGGCGTTGTCGGCGTACCGCTCGGGGTCGTAGTCGAAGTGCTCGCGCAGTGCGCCGACGATGATGTCGTTCTTGACGGCCATCCGAACAGCTGACACCGCGATGAGCAGACCTTCATCGACCGTGCGCTCAAGGTCGGGCAGCTCAGCGATCACGTCGGGTTCACTGACGTGTGCGTGAGCGTCAGCACGACGCCGGGACCGGTTCCAGATGATTGCGCCACCACTTCCTCGTGCAGGTGATCTCTATTTTATCCTGCCCGGGAATCGACCCCGACCGTTCTCGAACCGAGCATCAACGGCGAGCTGCGCAGCCACCGCGCCCGCAACTCGGCGGCGGGTGCTGAATCGCCCGATAGCTGCTAGCCGGTGACCAGAAACAGCCCGCGCGCGCCCTTCTCCGCATCCGACATCACGTGGCTCACAAACGGGTAGGTACCCGCTTCGTCAAACGTGAGCTCCACGAATCCACCCTGAGCGGGCATCATCGCCAGCGCCTGCGCCCCGCCCGTACCGGTGCTGCCACCGTCGCGCAGAAGGTATTCCCCCTCCGAGAAGACGGTGTCGAATTGGCCACCCACGACGTGAAACGAACTACTCTCGTTTGGGCCGGCGTCGAGCACCCAAATGCGCACCGTCTCGCCGACGGTCGCGGTCAACGGCGCGGTTACATACTGGTTCGCGTAGCCGTTGAAGGTGAGCAGGTCGGGCCGCTGGGTCGCCACCTTGATCGCATCGCCCTCCTCCCCCTGGTGCCCGAGGTAGAACTCGGACTGGATCAGCACGTATTCCTGGTCGACGACAGACATCCCGGGTGGGTCGATGATGACCGCACCGAACATACCGTTCGCGAGGTGGACTGACATGGGCATTGTGGAGCAGTGATACAGCCAGACACCCGACCGCGTGGCGGTAAACCGGTAGGTGAGCTCTTCTCCGGGGTCGATGGTCTGCATCGGCTTGTCTGGGGCGAGCGAGCCGGCGTGGAAGTCGAGCGAATGGCCGATCGTACCCTCGTTGACGAAAGTGATCTCGAACACGTCGTTGACCCTGCCGCGCAGCACCGGTCCCGGGGCCGTGCCGTTGTAGGTCCACAGCATTTGCGTCACGCCGGGCGCAACCTCGGTTTCGGTATTGCGCACGGTCATCGTGCTCGTGTGCACCGTGACGGGTGCCGTGGGCGCCAGTCGCGCATCCCGGGCAACGAAATCGCTTCCCGGCTCGGCCATCACATCGATGTCATCCGCAGCAAGAGTGCCCTCGGACGGGTCACTGCCCATGGCGCCGTGGCGCAGCTGTGAGGAATCATCGGAGTCGGCCGATTCTGCTCCGACCGCATTCACGGTCAGCAGCATTCCGAGCAGTCGGTGGCCCCCAATGGAACACCAGCCATCGAGATCGGCGTCGATCACACCGACCTCAACGGTCGTCGTGGCCTTCGGCTCAACCGAGCCGGACTCGACTCCGCTATTGAAGACCAGGTCGTGGAGCATGCCGTCGGTGTTGGTGAGGGTGATCACCAGGGTGTCACCGACGGGAACGTCGATCGTATCGGGGCTGAAGCGGGTATCAGCCATGGTGACGTCGACCGTCGTCGTGTGGCCGGTGGCCTTGGATCCCGAGCCCGACGCGAGGCTCACACCCGAAGGGTCGAGCGCGACTCCGATGGCGAGCGTCAAAGCGAGGGCCGCCGCGGCGGCGACCACCATGCTCAGGCGAGAACGCGGCGGGGGTGCCGGAACTGCCGCGACATCGTGGGCCAGGGGCGGCAGCCCCGACCCCGGAGGGGTGCGATTCTTTCGGTTGATGCGCAGAGCCCGCACCATCAGAACGATGAAGAAAGCGAGCGTCGCGAGAATGACCGCGCCGAGCACGTCGGTGACGAGGTCGGACAGCGGTAGGAGGGTCAGCACCAGTGCACCGTTGACGACGGCCACTCGAAACAAGCCGGCACGGTCGAGTTCGCGTGCGGTCGCCTTGGACGCGCGCGGGCCACCGCCGAGCACCACCGGAATGAGAAAGCTCAGCGCGCCGATCATGATCTGGCCGCCGAAGCCGACGGCGAAGTATGGCACGAGCGCTTCGAGACCGGCCGCGGCATCCGACCAGCTGGCAGCGGTAACCACAACGGCGGAAAAACCGACCGCGCACAGCGCGAACCAGGCAAGCGCTGCGGTGATACTCCAACCGGCGTAGCTGACCGCCGGCGACCGGCGCACATGTTCGACCAGCTCCCTGAGCACCCGGGCGAAGCCGACCAGGTAAATCACGACACCGGCCGCGGTGATGATTCGTGAGTCCGCGTAGGAGCCACTGCCCAGAACTACCAGACCGGCGAGGAGAATGGGCAGGGTCGGGCGTGCGGCCGCTGTCGTGGTCGACAGTACGCGGGAGTGCAACACGGTCGGGAGCAGCAAAGCGACGGTGCCGATGACGGTCAGCCCGACCCAACCGAGCAGGTTCAAACCGATGTGCGCGATGTAGAGCCGCTCGTAAGAGTCAGCCGCTGCGGTCGCGTCGCCAGCTGTCGTACTGCCGGGATGGGCCATCAGAATGCCGAGCGTTACTCCGACCACGAGGCATCCAGCGGCGGCGATGTAGTAGCGCACCAGGGGCGAGAACCGGGCCGGGAGCGCTCCGCGCAGCTGTTGCACGAGAATTGTGGCATGCACGAGGGCGTTGATCCCGACGAGGATGCCTCCAGCCAGTACCGCGTACCACCAGGCGCCGGTCATTCCGATCATCACCATCGCCGCGCCAACCGTGTGCACGGTCAGTCGAACGCCGAGCCAGTACCGGCCGCCAGGAGCAGTGTTCTTGAGCAGACTGTCGGCGAAGTGCTGGCTCCACACCAGGATTGCGGTCGTCAGGGCGCCGAGCAGTAGCAGGTGCACCATCAGCCAGGGCCCGAACGACGATCCGCGGTAGAGCACGACGCTGACGATCCCCAGCACCAACCAGGCGGGAACGAGCATGCCGGTGATCTGGTGCCAGAGCCGGCGTTTGAGGCTGGGTTTCATGCCGAAGCGCTACGCAATTCGCGTGAACCGCAGGGTCCACACCTCGGGACCGCTCCCGAGGTAGCTGATACTGAAGACGTCGGGGTGCTTGCGCTCGAGTGTTGCAAGGAGCGGCAGCGGGTCGTGCGATGCCACGAGGTCGAGGGATATTCCGGGCTGAATTGCCTCCAGCGCACCGAAGATCGCGGCGTGGCGGATGGCGTGCGGTATGGTGCGGCTGTCCAGAATGATCGCTTTGCTGTCGTCGTGGGCGCATGCACACGTCGCCGTGGTGCCCGTTGTCGTATCGACGTGCTCATGGCCAATCGGCCCGGCAGTTATGGTGATCGGTTCGGCAGTCATGATGTCTCCTCGGCTCGGTGAACAACGTCCACCTGTATTTTAGAGCAATCTTCTCCGTTTAATAAAATTGCAGCTGCGCCACCGAGACTGCTCTTGGGACGGGTCAGGCGCTGGGCGTCGTAACGCGCTCGAGTTCGCTCTCGGACGGAATTGGGTGCGATCGCTCGAGCGACGCGCCTTCCACGTCGACGTTGGGCAGGATACGGTCCAGCCATTTAGGCAGCCACCAGGCCGCGTCACCCATCAGGTGCATCACCGCCGGAATGATGAGCAGCCGCACCACAAAGGCGTCGAGAAGCACTCCGACAGCGAGCCCGAAGCCGATCGACTGGATCATCACCGAGTTCGAGAAGACGAAGCCGGAGAAGACCGAAGCCATGATGAGCGCGGCAGCCGTGACCACGGTGCGTCCCGCGTGAACACCGCGCTGTACGGCCACTCGCGCCGAGGCGCCGTGGACGAACGATTCGCGCATCCCGCTGACCAGGAACAGCTGGTAGTCCATCGCCAACCCGAACAGCACACCAACGACGAGGATGGGCAAGAAGCTCAGGATGGGCCCGGGGTCATGGATTCCGAATACCGGCCCGAGCCAGCCCCATTGGAAGACCGCCGTGATCGCGCCGAAGGACGCGAATAACGACAGCACGAAGCCCAGCGTCGCGGTGACCGGCACGAGGATCGAACGAAACACAAAGATCAGGATGATCAACGAGAGCCCCACGACAACGAGCAGGTACAACGGGAGTGCGGCGGCGAGTTTTTCGCTCACATCGATGTTTCCGGAAGCGTTCCCGGCGACACCGAGGGATGCGACACCCTCGATGTTGAGACCGCGCAGGTCACGCACGAGCTGTTCGGTTGATTCGCTGGTCGGCCCCTCCGTGGGGATGACCTGGAAAGCGAGGAGCAGGTCATCATCGGACGCTCCGATTGGCACGGCGGCGGCGACATTGTTTTCCGCTTTGAGCGCGGTTCCGATGCGGACCTGTTCGGCGAGCAGGTCGGCATCCGTGACGGCTGCATCGAGGTCGGCGACCACGAGTAGCGGGCCGTTCACGCCGGCGCCGAACTTGTCGTCGACGAGCTTGTAGGCGTTGTATGCGCTCGAGCCGAGCGGCTCAGACGAGCCGGCGGGAAGGCCAAGGCGCATCGAGAGCGCCGGGATGGCCACGATGAGCAGCACGATGATTCCGACAACCACGGTCACGACGGCGCGCATGGTGTTCATCGGTTTTGACGGAACGCGGGCATGATTCTCGGCGTGGCCGACCCGAGCGCGGGCCTTCTTCGTGAGGATCTTCGTGCCTACCAGGCCCAGCATCGCCGGCGTCAGGGTGATCGCGATGAGAATCGCCACGAAGACGCAGACGGCACCGACCGTGCCCATGAGCCCAAGGAAGGGGACGCCGGTGAGGTTGAGGGCAAGCAGGGCGATGAGCACGGTGGCGCCCGCAAAGACAACCGCATTGCCGGAGGTGCCGTTGGCCAGCCCGATCGACTCCTGCAGGGGCAGCCCGTTGCGCAGTTGCGTTCGATGCCGGTTGAGGATGAACAGCGAATAGTCGATCCCGACCGCGAGCCCGAGCATCACGCCGAGGACCGGGGTGACGGAGAGCATCTCGACGGTTCCAGACAGTGCGAGCGAAGCGAGTACACCGACGCTCACGCCGATGAGCGCGTTCAACAGCGGGAGCCCCGCCCCGATCAGCGTTCCGAGCATGACCCACAGCACAATGGCCGCGATGATCACACCGCCGATCTCGCCCGGGCCGAGAATCTCGGGGATGCTGGCGGCGATGTCATTGGAGACCTCAGCCGTGACACCGTCGATCCCAGCGTCGTTCAGCTGGGCGACGACGGCTTCTTTTGTCTCGGCGGGCACCTGGTTGAGCGATGTGTTGAACTGGATGCTGGCAACGGCAGTCGTCTGATCGGTGGATACCTGACGGATGCCCGCGGCCAGGTCGAGCAGGTCGGCTCCCTGTTCAAGCGTGGTGCCCTGGGCGTGGAGTTCGTTACGGCTAGCGTCGAGAGTCGTCTGCTGCGCGGCGATCGCAGCTGCGCCAGCATCAATTTGCGCCTGCTGCGCATCGAGCATTGGCAGAGCGGCAGCGAGCTGCCCCGCCGCCGCGGCCTGCGAGCGGCCGGCATCGAGCTGCGCCTGTCCGGCGTTGGCCTGAGCCGTAGCCGCATCGATCTGCACCTGCCCCGCATCGATCTGAGTCGTCGCATCGACGATCTGCTGGCGACCGTCAACGATCTGCTGCGCCTGATCGTCGATCTGGGCCTGGGCGTCGAAGGGGTTCGTCGCCGATTTCACCGCGTCAAGCGCGACCGTGCGCGTGAGCAAGTCACCGATCGCGGTTTTCTGCCTGGCCGTGAACCTGGAGTCGTCCGTCGTAGTGAAGATGACAGTGCCCCGCCCGCCGCTGGCTGCAGGGAATTTCGCAGCGAGCTCGTCGCTAACCTTCTGGGTGGCGGTGCCCGGGATGCTGACGGAAGAAGTCAGCGTTCCACCGAAGAACGCGAACGCACCACCGGCGAGGCCGAGAATGACCACCCATGCGACGATGACCGACCATGCTCGGCGGGCGGAGAACCGTCCGAGCCGGTAGAGAAGGGATGCCATAGTCCTCAAGATCTTTCTTGATAGTCGGGTCTAGGAGTCGGGTCTAGGAGTCGAGGAACCCGGTGGCGCCGCGCAGCGCGTCACCGGGAATCACGGATCTAGTGTTCAGCTGGAAGGTGCGTACCCGGTGCGGATGGTGGATACGAGACGGTCGAGCAGTTCGTCCCACACAAGTCGCGAGGCCGGGTCGAGCGTCCCGCCCGTGCGGGCTAGCCAGTGGCCAGACACCACCGCGATGCCATTCATCACAGAGCTCACCAGGATTGCGACCTCGAATGCGTCGATCGCATTGGTACGTTCGGCGATCTCCAATGAGAGCTGTTCCGTGGTGCGGGTGAAGACATCGCCGATGCTGTGCTGTGAGCGGCCATCCACACCTTCCGCGGTGAGCACGCCGGAAAGGTAGCCCACCACGGGTGGTAAATCGATGTTGCGCAAAGCCGCGGTGATTTCGTCGAACAGGTCGATACGACCACCGTCTCCCAGCGGAGTCGATGCCGTCGCTGCACGGAATTCGTCAACGGTCGCGCTGAGCACCCGAGCGCAGGTCGTCATGATCACGTCGTCGAGGGACGAGAAGTGGTTGAAAACCGTGCGCCTGGAGACGTCGGCGCGCTCAGCGAGTTCGTCGACGCTGAATTGCGGTTTGCCCCGCTCTCGAATGAGCGAGTCGGCGGCATCCAGAATGGCTTGGCGGTACCTCGCCTTGAGCTCGGTGCGGCGATCGGGAGTGGTGGTAAGCGACATCACTTGCTTACACTAAGTGCAACTACGCACAAAGTGCAAGACGAATTCGAGTGAGCTGCAGCTTGCGCTGTTCCGGCTCAATGCCCGCGAGTGATCCACTCTTCGCGCTGACTCGCCTCGTCGCCGATCAGCGTGGACTGACCGTGCCCGGTGCGCACCACAGTGGCAGCCGGCAACGTGAGCAGCGTGGTGGTGATGGAGTCGATGATCGTCGGGAAATCGCTGAACGAACGGCCGGTCGCGCCCGGCCCACCGTGGAACAGCGTGTCTCCGCTGAAGATTGTGCCGAGTTCAGGCGCAGAGAAGCAGACCGATCCTGGCGAGTGCCCCGGCGTGTGCAGCACCTCGAGCGTGATACCGGCAACGGCGATGAGCTGGCCGTCTTCCAGCGCGTTCGGGCGCCTGTTCGCCGCAGCAGACGCAGCAGTCTCGACAGCAGCGGCCGTCGCATCCGCTGGAAAGACCATCTCCCACAGCATGGTGTCGGCCGGGTGCAGCCAGACCGGCGCGCCCGTTGCGGCGCTCACGCTGGCGGCTGCACCGATGTGGTCGTTGTGGCCGTGGGTGCACAGAATAGCCAGCAGCTTACGGTCGCCTACTGCCTTCAGAATCGCGTCGGCGTCATGGGCAGCATCAATGACGACGCATTCGGTATCGTCGCCAACGATCCAGACGTTGTTGTCGAGGTCCCAGGTGCCGCCGTCGAGGCTGAATGTGCCGACGGTGACGAGGTGGTCAACGCGTGCGGTCATCAGAGCACCACCACCGAGCGCAGCACGTCGCCGATTGCCATCTTCTCAAACGCAGCCTCGATTTCGCCGATGCCGATCTTCTCGCTGACGAATTCGTCAAGCGGCAGCCGTCCCTGCAGGTACAGGTCGGTCAGCATGGGAAAGTCCCGCTCGGGCAGGCAGTCGCCGTACCAGCTCGATTTGAGCGAGCCGCCGCGCCCAAAGACGTCGAGAAGTGGGATTTCGAGCATCATTTCGGGGTTCGGCACCCCGACCAGCACGACCGTTCCGGCGAGGTCCCGGGCGTAGAACGCCTGCCGCCAGGTTTCGGGACGGCCGACCGCGTCGATGACGACGTTGGCACCGAATCCACCGGTCAATGCCTGCACGGCTGCGACGACGCCAGCCTCATCCAGGTTCGACGAGTCGATGGCGTGCGTGGCGCCGAGCTGTTCGGCCTTGGCGAGCTTCTTGGGGTCGCGGTCGATGGCAATAATGACGGATGCGCCAGCCAGCCGTGATCCCACAATCGCAGCATCCCCCACCCCGCCACAGCCGATCACGGCGACCGAGTCGCCTCGGCTGACGTTGCCCGTGTTCATGGCCGCACCGATGCCGGCCATGATGCCGCAGCCGAGGAGTCCGACGGCCGCGGGGTCGGCATCCGGATTCACCTTGGTGCACTGCTTGGCGTGCACGAGGGTCTTTTCGGCGAAAGCGCCGATACCGAGGGCCGGGCTGAGCTCCGTTCCGTCCGTGAGGGTCATCTTCTGGGTCGCGTTGAAGGTGTTGAAGCAGTACCAGGGTTCGGCCCGCTTGCACGCTCGACATTCGCCGCAGACGGCGCGCCAGTTGAGCACCACGAAGTCGCCGACCGAGACGTGGGTGACACCTTCGCCGATGACGCTGACGCGCCCGGCGGCTTCATGCCCGAGCAAGAAGGGAAAGTCGTCACTGATACCGCCCTCCTTGTAATGGAAGTCGGTATGGCAGACGCCGCACGTTTCGATGTCCACGATGACTTCGCCCGGGCCGGGATCGGGGATGACGATGTCGACCAGTTCGACTGGCGCGCCCTTCGAGCGGGCGATGACGCCTGTGACTGTGGTGGACATGGAGCTCCTCCGATCGAGGGGTGCCGAGTATGGCGAGGACGCCTTCAACCCTATCGGAGGCGTGCGAGGGACGACGGCATCCTGCCAGCGCTACGATGCGCGTCAACCAGGCGGCATATGAATGCGTCCTCGTGGACGAAGGACGAAGTCCAAGCGCCGCGATGGTCTCCCTCGAAGTTTGGCTAACGACCGGCAACTTGCCGCTGTTGTCGAGGAGCGGTTGCGGAAGAACCGGAGCCCCCAGCAGATCAGTGGCGACCTCGCGGTCGTCTTCGCCGCCAAGCCGCCGTCAGGTGACGATGTCGACGAAGAGTTCGTGCGGTTGTTGAACACCGTCGGCGGTGTACCCGACATCAAGCTTGCGGTTCCCGAGAGCAAGTCCCTGCTCTGCAGCCCAGTCATAGATGGCCTGGAAACCATCGGCGATCGTTGCCACTGAACCGTCATGCCGGTGGTGGACGAAACGTCCACCGGGCAGGAGAGCCACAGCCATACCATCAGGCACTGGACTGCCTTCGACGACAGCAACTGATCCAATAGTCTCGCGGTAACGGCCGTCGCCTAGATGGTTGCTGGCCTCGACGAAGACGCCAGTGCCTGCGGCGGGCAGCTCATCTCGGCGGGCGAAGAGCTCGCGCCAGGCTGCAGGCATCTCGGAGCGTAGCTGGCCGAAGTCAGCGACAACTTCGATTCCAACGACAACAGTTTCACTAAGCTCAACGATCTCCATTAGTACCTTTCCAGCCTGGTCTGGCCGCGAACGACCTGCTCGTCTATCCGATGAGAACGCGGACTCTCCAATCTATCCAGACGCCCGAGACGGTCCATCATTTTTCTGTTGACGCCGACTGGAAAACGGCCACCACCCGCCATGGAAAGCGATCAATATGAACGATTGGGCGAAGATACGCCAGCTGTTCTCAACGGGTTAGCACTCAAAGGGAAAGATCGGGTACGTGGTATTCGACAGAGTCGACCCCTCATCGGCCGTTGGGACTTCTGGATCAAGTTCCGCGAGGTCACCACCATGCTCGGCCGGTCGCACCCGAAAGTCGCGGCGGTGCTCACCGGTGCCGGGAAAACACCTCAGAGATAGTGGATATGGCCTTAACCTATCGACTTTGCTGCTGAAGTCTGGTTTGCTACCTCATGGAGGGGAGTAATCCCCAGCAGTTTCGTCGTCAATTCGATCCCGTCATCGGGGTTCGGCGGAGCTGGCCCGACCAGGCTGGACCAGACCTCCGAGTGAATCTACCTCGGAAGGCAGCATCCGCAATGACTGTTCCTTTATGGGCCTGGCTGACAGTTCTTGGTGTCATCATCGCCATGCTCGCCATCGACCTCATCGCCCATCGCACGGCGCACATCATCGGGGTGAAAGAAGCCGCGGGATGGTCGATCTTCTGGGTTTCGTCCGGCATCTCCTTCGGCGCGATCATTTGGTGGCTATTCGGGGCCGAATTCGGCCAGCAATACTTCGCTGGCTTCGTGATCGAGAAATCGCTCGCGGTCGACAACGTGTTCGTCTGGGCGATCATCTTCACCGCATTCGCCGTACCACCACAGTTTCAGCACCGCGTCTTGTTTCTCGGCGTGCTCGGAGCGCTGGTCTTCCGCGGAATTTTCATCGCAGCAGGCGCTGTCCTGATCGAGAATTTCAGCTGGGTGCTCTACATATTCGGCGCGTTCCTCGTCTTCACCGGCATTCAGATGCTCCGCCACCGGAATCAAAACTTCGACCCCGAGAAGTCACGCACCTACACCTGGTTCCGCGGTCACGTGCCGATGACGGATGCCTTTTACGAACAGCGCCTGCTCATTAGGAAAGGCGGGATTCTTCTGGCGACCCCGTTGCTCGCCGTACTCGTGCTCGTCGAGGTCACCGACATCGTCTTCGCCGTCGACTCCATTCCCGCGATATTCGCCGTGACCTCCGAACCGTTCCTCGTCTTCACCGCCAACGCGTTCGCGATCCTCGGGCTCCGGGCGATGTACTTCCTCCTCGCGGACCTGATGCACCGCTTCGTCTATCTGAAGATCGGCCTCGCCGTACTCCTCGTCTGGGTCGGGGTGAAAATGCTGCTGCTCGAAGTCTTTTACATCCCCACCACGGTATCGCTTCTCGTCATAGCCTCCATCTTGACCGTATCGATCGTCGCCAGCCTTGTCGCTACCCGCGGTCAATCCCGGCGTTCGGTCGAGGCGACAAGCGCCGGACCGTTCCGAATGGCAACTGACGACGAACTCGCCTGCGTCGAGTCCGTGTGGCGCAAACCGGGCGTGGGAACCAGCAATGAAAACGGTGCCGATCGTCACCGACGAAAGTAAGGGCTTGTGTCACCAGTTGAATTTGCTCCTTGTCGACGAGGTCCCTGACGCGAAGAGGGAGATGCACCTACACTCCACCGATACCCTGTGCGGAAACGTGCAGGGTATTACCGCGCTTCCGTGGCCACGAATGGGCTTCGCTACCGACGCGGCCATCGTGCAACGGAGGGCCCTTCGCCGCCAGACGGCGTTCAACAAGCCGAACAGTCTCGCCGCGTCACTCTCCCGCACGACGGGATGCACGTACACCGCTCCGCCGCAACGCTTCGATCGGCATTGCTAAGCACTCTCGATCAAGTGCCCGCGATGTTTGGGATGGCGGCCTGATCATCATGGTTTTTCCAAGGCCCCGGTACGAGAGTGCAATTATGCGTGAATTAGTCACGCATTCTCATGAAGGAGTGGATGACCGTGAAAACAAGCCCATCTGCGGCGGGTCCTGGAAACAGGATTTCTTCCGGACGGCGCGCGACCGTTTTTGGAATCTCAGCAGCAGTTCTGATCGCACCCTTCATCATTGCCGTACCGGCCGCTTCGGCGGCTGTACCGACCTTTCCCAACAACATCGTCGTCTTCCCTGACCGCGACTTCATCACCATCGAGGGCTACCAGGAACACATTGGCGAGACCGCAACCGTGGAAGTTACGCGTCCCGGGGTAGGTGTGATCGGCTCAGCGGAGTCGGTTGTGGGCGCCGGCGATGTCGCGTTCGAGGTCAACCATCCGGGCGGGGTCTGCTGGGGAGCCGGCACGGCACTGAAGGTCACCCCGGACATCCGGTCCGGAGACGTCGTGTCGATGAAGTTCGGTGCAACTGCAGCCGGTGACACCTCGACCCAAGACGTATATGTGACAGCAGCGCCGGTGCTCGCCGCCGACGGCGTCACCGTCACTGTCACCGGTTTCATTGGCGATGGTGCAAATCAAGCTCAGATCGAGCAGCGAATCGTCGACCCGGCGTTCAGGGGCACCCCTATCGGCCGCCGGGACGTGCGCGCGGTGCCTGGACCGCTCACAGCCAACGTGGGCTATAGCTCATCGCTCGAGTTCGGCATTGCGGGCCCTAACACTTTCACGGCCACCTACGTGTTCGACAGTCGGGATACTGCCGGCATCGCCGCTGCCGCCGGGAGCGGTGTGCGCGTGATGTCCTGGCAGCTTGAGGATGCCGCCGCCAACCGCCAGGGCCTCACCATCGCCGAGTTCGGCGAATTGGGCGGTCCCGGAATGGGCGGATGCCCGAACGGTCCGTTGCAATCAGGTCCCGCCGGAGCGACCGATGTGATCGCCGCCACGGTGGCAGATTCCCTCAAGATCACGTGGACGCCAGCAAAAGCGATCCCCGGCACCCCGGCAATCACCGGCTACCGGGTTCATGCGGTGGCACAAACGGTCGTCAACGGAGAGCGCGCGGAATTTGGCAAGCGCATCGACTCCCCCGCGGCGAAGACCACCACGATCTCGGGGCTGAATCCAGCCGAGACATATGACGTTTTCCTCGTCTCAGTGAGCAGCGCGGGCGAGACCTTTCCCGCCGTGCATGCCATTCCGGTCACCGACATCGTGGCACCCCTAGTTACGGCCTCCCCCCAGAGCGGGTCGTTCCGCACCGCCCAGCAGCTCACTCTGAGCTCCAATGAGGCGGCAGCTGAGATTTACTACACGACCGACGGGTCGGATGTTTTTCTATCCGGCGGCACGTTGTCCGCGCTTGCTGTGCTCTACACGCAGCCCGTCAACATTGCCGGAACGACCACTGTGAACTTCGCCGCGGTCGACCCATCCGGCAACCTGTCGGCGCAGGGCCAAGTGGTGTTGACCATCACGAATGATCCTCTTCCCTCCACGCCAACCTTCTCCTCGCCACCGCTTGCCGGCACGGGAAGCGTGACGCTGAACTGGTCTGCTGCCGACCCTGGGGCGCCGGGACTCAGTGTGACAGGGTATTCGGTGCAGGCTTACACCGCTGATGGAGCTGCGGCGGGCCCCCCACGCATCACCGCGGGAGACGTGACGACGCTCGTCTTCGACGGTCTGGCTCCAGATACCGTCTATCAGTTTACGGTCACTGCAAGTAACGCGAACGGCGCCAGCGCTGCATCGGCGAAGTCCGATCCGGTCCAAGCACTCGGCGCTGTCGTGGCTAACGCGGGTGCCGATCAGGCGATCACTCGGGCAGTCACCGCGACCACGGTGGTGCTGGACGGCAGCCGCTCGACCGGCACGGAAACGACCTACCTGTGGGAGCAGATATCAAGTGGGCCGACGGATCCCGACCGCGTCACCCTCTCTGGGCCCACGACGGTCAAGCCAACGTTCTCTTTGCCGCTCTTCGCGACACCGATGACGAACAATCCGTTGACCTTCCGACTGACAGTGACTTCGGGTTCTACCGTGCGCACCGATGAGGTGCGAATCACGCCGATCGCTAGTCAGATCAGTGTCACCGGGGCGAGGTGGAAGTCGCGCGACTTTAGAGTCGACGGCATCAGTTCGTCGGTCGGCGGTACCGTGACGATCCATAGTGGCGGACCGACCGGTCCTGTCATCGGACAAGCGCCGATCACCGCCGCGCCGGCGCCGCAGACCGGTGGAGTGTTCACCTATCGGCTCAGGACCTCGGCCAGCAACCCTGGCTCGATTTGGCTTGATTCCACCCGGGGTGGCGTCGTGGGTCCGGTGACCGTGACCGCTGGGTAACGTCCACGGGATCAAACAGGAACGGGCTCTCACAGCGTCAGCGGTGAGGGCCCGTTTCGTGCGCCGTTTCGCCGCAGATTAGTCAGACAGAGGCCACGCCACGACGTCGATTCCCAACACACGCGGGATCAGCCATCGTCACGCCATCCACTTACTGCGGCTTGCGTTTCGGCAACGGCCGCACGTGAACGGCGGAGGACCTTCTCTGTGTCGAATGCCGCACGGATATCGATTAGCGGGCAGACGACTTGCTCCCGATCGACAAGGTGCCCCACTAAGAGATGGCGGATTCAACCGGTCGCAACTGGGTGGCGACCTTGGAAAATTGTGGGCAGAATGTGGGCAAACGCCGATTGTGGGGCAAAAGAAAACCCCTGAGTCCCGGTGTTTGTAAGGGACTCAGGGGTTCGAATGGCTGCGGGTAGTTTACGTAATTCCCACAGGCCACTCATAGAGCTAAAGGGAGCTGCGACGAATAGTTTCGATTCCATCACATCGCCGAATTAATTCCATCTCAGTGCCCGACCGGTCGCCGTCCTAGCGATGCCGGCCCTCCATGTAGCGAACGGTGGGTTGCGCCGAGGAAGAAGCAGCGGATTGCAAGGCATACGCAGCCGCAGATTCCGCAGGCGTTGCCGGTAATGATCCTGTCTTACGGGCACAGGTAAAGCAGTCTCATTTCAGCTGGCTCGTCTGAGCATCGTCGAAGGATGGAGCGTTTCGTCAGCCGCGAAGATGTTCCGGGTCTCGTAGCCGAACGCGAAACGGTGGGCCGACCGATTCGCCCAGCACTGCGTACTAAGGATGCAGGATCGCTCCTCCCGACGGTGGCGGCCACCGCTACGTCGGACGCCAACAGGGCGGCGCGAACCGGGCGGCGACTTCCCGGCGCGCCGGACTTCGGGCAGCTAACCGCACGGCCCGGCTGGGCACCTCGTTCATGCATACCGTCATCGATGACAACTCCAGCGTCGCCTACGCGGAGATCTGCGCTGACGAGAAAGCCGACACCGCCATCGGGGTGTTGCGACGGGCGGCGGCTGGGCCTACGGACGCTTCTACACCTCAGACACCGAACGCCGCGCAGCCTTGGAGCCCTGGCTGCACTACTACAGTCACCACAGACTCCACTCAGCAACCGGAAACGAACCATCCCACAGCCGCATAACCAACCTCCCTGGGCATTGCACCTATGTCGTCCTCAAATTAGAGCAAAAGTCCAGCAACGCGAGCTAGCTTGACCGTGGGAGCTGCACTCGGTGCGTCTCCGTCTTCGTGCCCGGAAAGGCCGTTCTCATGCCAGACAACACCGTCACTGGTCGCCGCATTTCTACCTCCGTCCTCGTCATCGGGACCGGGGGTTCCGGCCTGCGCGCCGCAATCGAACTCTCCGAACGCGGAGTCGACGTTCTCGCCGTCGGCAAACGCCCCAAGAACGACGCACACACCTCGTTGGCGGCTGGCGGAATCAATGCGGCTTTGGCCACGATGGATGCCGAAGACAGTTGGCAACAGCACGCAGCCGATACCATTCAGGAGAGCTACTTTCTCGCCAACCCACACACGGCCGAGATTGTGACGAAGAACGCTGGCCGAGGCATCCAGGATCTCGAGCGCTGGGGTATGCCGTTCGCGCGCGAGGCTGATGGTCGTATCAGCCAGCGATATTTTGGAGCCCATAAGTACCGTCGGACCGCGTTCGCCGGCGACTACACGGGACTCGAGATTCAGCGCACCCTGGTCGCCCGAGCCGCCCAGCTCGAGGTTCCCATCCTGGATTCGGTGTACATAACCCGCATCTTGGTGCGCGACAACGTGGTGTTCGGTGCGTACGGCTTTGATCTACGCGACGGCAGCCGGGTGACGATCATCGCAGACGCGGTCATCATCGCCGCTGGCGGACATAACCGCATCTGGCGTCGCACCTCCAGCCGGCGGGACGAGAACACGGGCGACTCCTTCAAGCTGGCGGTGGATGCCGGCGGTCGACTGCGCGACGCAGAGCTGGTCCAGTTCCACCCGAGTGGCATCCTCGAGCCGGAAAATGCCGCGGGCACCCTGATCAGCGAGGCCGCCAGGGGCGAGGGCGGGGTGCTGCGAAACGTACTCGGCGAGCGGTTCATGGCCAACTACGACCCTGAGCGAATGGAGCTGTCGACCCGCGACAGGGTCGCGCTGGCCGCATACACCGAGATCAAGGAGGGACGCGGCACTGCGAAGGGCGGCGTGCTGCTCGACATCTCCCACCTGCCCCGCGAGACGATCATGACGCGCCTGCCCCGCGTCTACCAGACCATGCTGGAACTGCAGGTGCTGGATGTCACCACCACTGCCATCGAGATCGCCCCGACCGCGCACTATTCCATGGGCGGCGTGTGGGTGCGACCGGACGACCACTCCACCGATGTCGTGGGGATGTACGCGATCGGCGAGGCCTCCAGCGGGCTGCACGGAGCAAATCGACTGGGCGGAAACTCGCTCATCGAGCTCCTCGTCTTCGGCCGGATCGTCGGTCAGGCTGCAGCGGAATACAGCGCAGGCATCACCTCCCAGAACCGCTCACAAGAAGCAATCGACGCCGCGGAACGCGAGGTGACCGACACTCTTGCCTCGGACGGAGAAGAGAATGTGCGAGCCCTGCAGCGAGACATCCGCAACACCATGACCGACTTCGGTGGGGTCGTACGCGACGAGGCGGGGCTGCTCGAGGGCCTACGCGAGCTGGACGAACTCGACGATCGCCAGAAACGAATCGGCGTGCATCCGGATGTCGCCGGCTTCTCCGGCCTCGCGCATGCCTTCGACCTGCGCGCCTCCCTCATGGCCGCCCGAGCAACCCTGGCCTGCGCTCTGGAGCGCCGGGAGAGCCGCGGTGCTCACAACAGAAGCGATTACCCGGACATGGACCCCGCCTTGCAGGTGAACCTGGTGTGGTCAGCCGATGGCTCGATCGCCCATGAGCAGATCCCGCCGGTTCCCGCCGAGATCGCGGCACTGATGGAAAACGTCAGCCAGGCCGGCAAATTGCTCGAATAACGGCAGGGCCAGCGCAACTAGGTGTACTGCCCAGAGAGGTTGGTTGGGGTTGTGTGGTGACACGCCCTGAGCTTCGGGCGTGAAGAAGGCCTCCGGTTGTGAAGTGAAGATCTTCAAGTGCTCGCTTCACAAGACCGGAGGCCTTTGCGTCGCTGGCCGTGACACTCGCACTCGTCTCGGCCAATATCCGAAAGATTTTGACGTTCATTCAGAGCGAGCTCGCCCGAGTGCCCCTCACCACGAGGAACAAGTCCTTCGCGAGCACGTACTATTCCAGCGCTGAAATCACGGCGGCGACGCCACCCACCGAGACGGCGCCGTCACCACCACCCAGCTAGCCGCCCGGTCGTCAACAATTCCGTTACCTGCAGTAAAAGTCGCTTCGCCCTGCCAAAAACAGGGCGAAGCGGTGTTTAACCGCCGACCGCGCACCGATCACAGCGTTTCTTGGGGCTAGCACTCTCGAAATCTGCGCCTTAACGCAGAAAACCGGCGATGCGATCGCCGGTTTTTTGTTGCCGCAGGAATTTCGTAAACTAAACGCCGGAATTACGTAAACTCCTCGCTGCGGAGACGGTGGGATTTGAACCCTAATACTGCCGTAACTGGTCAGCGGGATCGGCCGAACACCCCCGGAATAACGGGGTTTTTCAATCATCTGAGCCCGGTTGGAATGGAAGTAATTTCGTTCAAATGTTGCCAAAATGTTGCCACAGCCAGCACAGAGAGAATCGACCACTACATCGACGCGCACTTATGAATGCGCACTCGGGAACGAAGAACAAAGTCTAAGTGCCGCGATGATCTTCCTCGATGCCTGGCGGCGACAAGCTCGCGTTCGCCTCGTTAAATTTCCGCATTCCGTAGTGGACCGGCAAGGAGGGCGCTACTCTACTCCGATGATTGACTCTGCTGACGACGCCGCAGTCGCTGCCGTGAAACTTTCGTCCCCGCCGATCTGCGACGAATGCGAGCTGCCGCAGGAAGAGATCACTCACAGTTATGTCTACGAGTGGGCATGCGCGACCGACAGTTGCGCCAAACGCTTCCACCCCAGCTTCGAGGGGCTCATTTTTCCCCACGTGGTCACAACTCATCATCATGGGCCTGCGCGTCTGCTGGCGCTGCCATCAGCGCCGCGAGATGACGCGAATGGGCAACATCATGCGTTTCGAGCGTGGAAACCAGGCCTGTAACGAGCTTATCCACCTCCTCAGCGCCATGTCCGCGCAGGCCAACAAAACTGCAGCCTGCGGCGGGTCTCTAGCCGGCGCGCCTCACGCTCGCGCCTTCCGCATCCCGGACTAACCCGACATCACACCTTTGTGCGGGGTCGTTCGCTTGATGGATAGCCTGTCTAATAGACACGCGCTGATAATG
>NZ_SOHL01000004.1 GCF_004403985.1 Cryobacterium gelidum
AACGTGAGAGATGAGGGCCTCCGTGGCATCGAGTGAGTGTGGTAACCCAATCGATACAGGAGGTCCTCACCTTTTTACAACTCGCCACGCACACAACCACCGTGGGAAGAACACCTAGGTAGCCTCAGGAGATCTTGATGCGCGACGTTTTCACCCGCGTCCCTGCCTGATCCGGTCACCAGCCAGACATGCCAAACCTTGGTTGCCGGGGAAGTCCTGGATGGTCGGGCGCATGCTCGCCGATACGCGTCGGGTGTGACATGGCATCAAGAGTCGAGCGAGCTATCCCCAATAGGAGGGCTAGACGCGTTATATCTCCCTCGCCGCGAATTTTTCATGCTTAAGTTGAAGCAATAGCCGAAAAAATATAGGGATTTTTCTTTGCGGGGGACGCGCCGACGCGAACCGCTGATCGACTCACAAATCACAGACAGCCGGGGGGTTGAACATGCCGGAAACCGACGCTGATATGAGCCAAGTCGTTCCGCTGGGCATTGAAGAGCTGCTCGCGCACAGCCGGCTGGCGGCCGAGAGCGGGCAGCATCGCCTGGGCGCGAAGCAGGCCGAGAGTGTTCTGGTCGACAACGGCGCAACTCTGCTGCAGCAGGCGAGTGCGCGGGAGCTCCTCACCTTGCACCGGCTTCGCTTGGGCGACTACCAGGCGTCGGTCGAGCAGGGTCTTCTGGCCCTGGAGTATTTCACGGCAAATGGCGACCTGCTGGCACAGTCGAACGTGCACTGCACACTGGCGTTGGCCTTTTCGGATATCGCTCTGAATGAGACCGCGCTGCACCACGTGCTGGGCGCAATCGAAGCGGCTCGAGCGTGCGGAAACCCGGTAGCGGAATTCTGGGCACTGAGTCGGTCATCGCTGGTTCACGGGGCGATGGGTGACGCCGTGCGTTCGGTAGAGCTGGGCAAGCAGGCGCTGGCGCTCGCCGCGACGCTGCACGACCCAGAGACAAGTTTTGTGGCTCTGAACAATCTGGGCGACACCTATCTCACCATGGCGCGGGCGACTCTTGCCCGCGACGAGGATGCGTCGCAACCCTTCAGCGACGGGCTGGAGCTCACCCGAGAGGCGGTGGGTCTTGCCCAACGGCAGGGGAACACCTTCCACGAGGCGATCGCGCGAACGAACCTGGTGAGCATGCTGATCGGGTTGGGGCAGCACGACGAGGCCCGCGAGCATGGCCGTCAGGGTAAAGAATTATGCAGGGTGCATGGCTACCGCAGCCTCGAGATCGACATCGATTCCCAGCTCGCCGAGCTGGTGCGGGCGGACGGCCGGTGCGACGAAGCCACCGCCATGATGGAAGCCCAGCTCGCCGACCCCGACGTCGACGACGAACCGGCACTGCTTGCCAAGCTCCATCGGTCGCTCTTCGAGATGCACAAGGCCGGTGGTCGGTTCGACCGGGCTCTCGCGCATTACGAGCGGTGGCACGCCGTGACCCGGCGCATGACCATGCAGACGGCCGGGCTGCAGGCTCAGATGCTGATCAACACCCTCGAGATCGAACAGGCGCGCCACGAGGTGGAGAAGTCGCAACTGGAAGTGCGGGTGGAACGCCTCCGCGCCGAGGAACTCGACGACCAGGCAAACACCGATCCGCTCACCCGCTTGTCGAATCGCCGCGCGCTCGACCGAGAACTCCCGTGGATGATGGGACTCGCCCAAAAAGGTACGCAACCGCTGTGCGCGGCCATGATCGATTTCGACCACTTCAAGACGGTGAACGACCACCACGGTCACGCGACGGGTGACCAGGTACTGACGACCCTCGCCTCGATGCTGCGCGCGATCACCCGCAGCACCGACCTCGCAGTGCGGGTGGGCGGTGAGGAGTTCTTGCTCGTCTTCGCTGACACGAGCCTGGCCGACGCGACGGCGGCCTGCGAGCGGCTGGTGGCCTCCGTGCGTGACTATGAGTGGCAAAGCCTTGCACCGGGTCTGGCCTGCACGGTGAGCGCGGGGGTAGCGGCACTGGAACCCCACGAAACCGTATCGGCCTGGCTGTCTCGAGCGGATGCCGCCCTTTACGAGGCCAAGCGCAGAGGGCGGGATCGCGTTCATGCGGCCGGTACCGACGTTGCAGTGATTACCTAGCCGCATCGGCCGTGCCGCGCCGGCGCAGACGACGTTTGCTCCTCTGCCCGAAGGCCGCGCAGGTCAGGGCACGAGCACGACCTTGCCCACGTGAGCGGATGATTCCAGCCGCCGGTGCGCATCCGCTGCATTCGCAAACGAGAATCGGCCGTCGATGACCGGTCGAAATTCGCCCGACGTGATCCACGGCCACACCGCCGCTTCGAGCGACCGCATGATGGCGACCTTTTCGGCGTGCGACCGTGCGCGCAGGGTGGTGCCCCAGTAGCGGGCGCGCTTTTGCATGAGGCGAAACGGGTCGAACGTGGCCGGTTCTCCGCTCTGGTTGCCGAGCACCATGATGCGCCCGTTCACCGCGACGGCCTCGATATTGCGCGCCGCATAGGAGCCGCCCATGATGTCGAGAATCACGTCGGCGCCTCGCCCGTCGGTGGCGGCGGTGATCTCAGCGACGAAGTCTTGCTCCCGATAGTTGATCAGAACCTGAGCCCCCAGGCTGTGACAGGCGGCAAGTTTCTCGGCCGACCCGGCGGTCACGGCGACGCGGGCATCCATGAGCCGGGCAAGCTGGATGGCGGTCGTGCCGATCCCGCTACTACCGCCGTGCACGAGCAGGGTCTCGCCGGGCGCGAGTTCGGCGCTCATGAACACGTTCGACCACACGGTGCCCAGGGCCTCCGGCAGGGCTGCGGCATCGATGAGGTCCATCGACAGCGGCACCAGCAGTGCCAGGTCTTCGTGCACCACGGCTTCGGTGGCGTAGCCGCCGCCAGCGAGCAGCGCGCACACGCGATCGCCGATGCCGAACCGGGTCACGTCGTCGCCCAGCTCGGTGACCACGCCCGATACCTCGAGACCCGGCCAGTGCGGTGCGTCGGCGGGCGAGGGGTAGTGGCCCTGCCTCTGCATGATATCCGCTCGGTTCACGCCCGCCGCAGCCACCTCCACACGGATGTCATGGGCCCCGACAACGAGGTCGGGCACGGTCGTCACGGTGAGGACGTCCGCCCCGCCGGGGGAGTTCACGATAATTGCGCGCATACCCGCAGCCTACGCGCAGGGTGGGACAGGGTCGCCGGTGGCCGCGGCACGGGCGACTCCCGCGCGACTCCCGCGCGGCCGCAGTGATCGACGCCAACATCGGGTCTCTTTCGCAGGGGACCCGGGGTGCCCCCATCGCATCGAACGACGATGGCTTGACATTGCGACTCCGCCGGATAGAGTAGGTACATTGTGTACGGACACACTATCCACGGGCATCGCCGCCCCTAGCTAAGGAGATTCGCCATGGTAGCCGAATCCAAAATCGTCAGCCGAGTGCCTTTGTTTGACGGCATGAACCGCATTCCCGGTGGGCTGATGCTCATTCCGCTTATTCTCGGCTCGGTTGTCGGCACGTTCTTTCCCGGCTTTCTCACCCTGGGAAACTTCACCACCGCGCTGTTCCAAGCCAGCGCGCTTCCCCTGATCGGCCTGCTGATCTTTGCGACCGGCATGCAAATCACCCTGAAGACGTCCGGTCCGGTTCTTGCCACCTCCGGAGTCCTGCTGCTCTGTAAATCCATTCTCCCGGCCACCATCGTCGTGCTCCTCGCCCAGATCGTGGGCCTCGACGGAATATTGGGTGTCTCGATTCTCGCCCTGCTCGTCACCATGGACAACAGCAACGGCGGTCTCTGGCTCGCCTTCACCGGACGCTACGGTGACGCCCGCGACCGCGGCGCTTACATGGCATCGGCCATCAACGACGGGCCATTTTTCTCGATGCTCTTCCTCGGCGTCGCCGGCCTCGCCAACATCCCCTTCCAGCTGCTTCTGGCGGCCGTTATTCCGCTGTTGATCGGCATTCTGGTGGGCAACCTCGACCAGAAGTGGACCGAGATCATGCGCCCGATTCCGAACATGATCATCCCGTTCTTCGCCTTCGCGCTGGGTACCGGCATCAACCTGCAGAACGTGCTGGCCGGCGGGCTCTCCGGCATCGTCGTGGGCATCGTCGCCACCCTGTTCACCGGCGCACTCGCCTACCTCGGCTACCGCTTCATTCTGCGCCGCGGCAATAAGTCCGGCATCGGCATCGCTTCGGCCACCACGGCCGGTAACGCGATCGCCACTCCGGCCATCATCGCCCTGGCCGACCCCACCTTTGCGCCCTACGTCGAGGTTGCCACAGCCCAGGTCGCGTCCGCAGTACTCGTCACCGCGGTTTTTGCGCCCTTGCTGGCCTCCTGGGTGCTCAAACGAGAGGGTGGCCTGGTCTCCAACGAGCCGGAGACCGAGTCGTCCGGCGACACGGTGTCGATACGCACGATCGAGCACTCGTGACCGGCCACCGCGGCATCCGTCACGATCACACCCGACGCCATGACTGAACCCCGCCCGAACGCCGTGGCGCACCCGGCCCCACCCGCAAGCCCGACGAACGCCGACCATATTGCCGTGGGTATCGTGGCCGATGATCTCACCGGTGGCGGTGATTCCTCGGTGCAATTTGCCCGCGACGGATGGCGCACCCGGCTCTTGCTCACCGCGCCCGACAGCGGGCTCGCGAGCCACGGTACAGTTCTCGCGGTGGTGTCCGATGCCCGTGCTCAGCCCGCCCCGCTCGCCCGGCTGAGCACGGCAGAGGCCGTGGTGGCGCTGGGGAATGCGGGTGTCAATCGGCTGCTGCTCAAAATTGACTCGACGATGCGCGGATCGGCCCACGGCCAAATTCTGGGCGCGCTCGACGCCTGGCAGAAGCTTCACACCGCAGCCTTCGCTGTGGTGTGCCCGGCCTATCCGGCGATGAATCGAACCGTGCAGAACGGTCGGGTCCTGGTCAACGACCAGGGCGTTGAGACCACGGCCGCGGGTACCGACCCGGTGACGCCGGTGACGACGAATCTGCTTTCGGAGTTGGTGCCGGGAAGCGTGCACGTCGCCCTCGGCAGCGGGACCGCTTCGGACCACGCCAGGCAACTGCGCGTAGCGGCCCAGAACCCGACCCGCGTGGTCACGGTCGATGCGGCGACGGATGCGGACATCCTGACACTGGCCGAAGCGGTGGTCCTGCTCGGGCCGGAGGCCATTCCCGTCGGGAGCGCCGGGCTTGCGGTTGCGCTCTCGCGAGTCTGGTGCCGTGACCTCGCCGTCCCCGCAGAGCCAGCACCGGTGCGGGCTGCGCGTGTCGTTGTCGTGCTCAGTTCACTGCACGATATCTCCCGGTCTCAGTACGATCATCTCGTCGGTGTCACCCCGCCGCAACACGTGCGCACATTCGCGCCGAGCCTCAACGTGTTTCTCGAACCGGGTGCGATCGGCCGCTGGATTGCCGGTGAACTGGCTGCAACCCCGCACCTTCCCGCTATCGTGATCGTGGCGACCCCGTCGGAGCGGCCTGATGCAGCCACTGCCCCGACGATATCCGAAACGGCGACCGAAACGGCAACCGTGGTCATCGCCGACGGGCTCGCGACCATCACCGCAGCGCTGTTCGCACACCGTTCCGTGGGCGCCTTGGTGCTGATGGGCGGCGAGGGCGCGCGGGCCGTGCTTAATCGTTTCGAGGCCGGTGCCATCGTGGTGACGGACGCGATCCGCGAGGGAATTCCGGTGGGTCTGATCGACGGCGGCCTGGCCGATGGCCTCACGGTTGTCACGAAGGCCGGCGGCTTCGGTGCCACCTCGTCGATTGCCGACATTCTTCCCCAACTCCTGGCTGACCACGTGCTCAGCCCCACAGCCAACCCGAACACTGGAGTACACCTATGACGCTTCCCATCCTTGCGCTCACCATTGGAGACGTGGCCGGAATCGGTCCCGAGATCACGGCCAAGACGCTCCTCGGCCACGGAGACGTTCGCACCCGCTGCGTTCCCGTCGTGATCGGCGATGAGGCGGCGATGCGCCGTGGCGTGCTCAATGTGGGCGGCGACCCGGCGGCCATTCGCGTGATCAAGAGTGTTGCCGATGCCCGTAACGAGCCCGGAACGATTGAGCTGTTGCAGACCGGTCCGTCGCTCGAGCACGTGGAGCAGGGTGTACTCAGCGCGGCGGCCGGCGATGCCGCCTACCGTTTTGTGGTGGAAGCCTGCCGGCTCGCCCGCGCCGGCGAGGTACAGGGAATCGTCACCGCGCCGCTGAACAAGGCCGCGATGCATGCCGGGGGGCACAGCTGGCCCGGCCATACCGAGCTGCTCGCCCACGAGTTCGGGGTGAAAAATTTCTCCCTCGTGCTGTCGGCCGGGGACCTGTACTTCTTTCACCTCACCACACACGTGTCGATGCGGCAGGCGATCGAGAACATCACGATCGAGCGCACCCTGACGGTATTGGAACTGGCTGGCGCCTTCGCCAAGTCCATGGGTAAGCCCAATGAGGTCATCGGGCTCGCCGGACTGAACCCGCATGCCGGTGAAAATCGCCTCTTCGGAGATGAAGATGCCGACATTTTGGCCCCGGCTGTGGCCGAGGCCCGGGCTCGTGGACTAAACGTCGTGGGCCCCCTGCCCGGCGACGCCCTGATACCGGCAGCCGTGCGCGGAAAGTACAACCTGGCAGTGGTCTGCTACCACGACCAGGGGCACGCTCCCTTCAAGGCCGTCTACGGTGACGATGGAGTGAACATCACGGTCGGGCTGCCGGTCGTGCGCGTATCGGTCGACCACGGCACCGCGTTCGATATCGCCGGTCAGGGAATCGCCCGCGAGGCCAGCCTCGTGCTGTCGCTGGAGCGCGCCGCCGCACTCGCGCCCGGGTGGGACCACGTGTGGCGGGCCGCGCAGAACGCTTAAGCGCCATGACTGGGCGAGCGGATGCCGCAGCAGCGCCGGTCGCGCGGCCCGGGCGATGCCGTACTCCGGCCTACGATGGAATGATGTGGCTAGATGAGGTGCCCGCCAGCGCGGTCGATTCGGCAAACGGCGCCCCGCTGCACAGCCAAGTGGGGGCGATCATCCGTTCCCACATCGTGGACGGCGTGCTGCCGCCCGGGTCGCAGTTGCCCACCGAGGCCGAGTTGCAAAATCGATTCGGGGTGTCCCGTTCGGTCGTGCGTCAGGCGTTGGCCGCGCTCAGCGCCGACGGCCTCGTGCAACGCGGTCGCGGGCGCGGCAGCGTGGTGTCGCCGCGCGGAGAGCACCATCGTCTCGTGCAGCGCATGTCGGGACTGTCCACCCAGATCTCGGCCGAGGGCGCTGACGTCTTCACTGCCGTGCTCGCGTTAGCGCCCGAGCAGAATGCTGTCGCGTCGGCGGCGCTGGGCGCGGCTGAGGTGGTGGGCATCCGTCGCCTGAGATCTGCGGGCACCGGCCCCCTGGCGGTCATTCATACCTGGCTTCCCTCGTCGATCGGTGCTGGCCTCACGGTGGCCGAACTGACGGATGCCTCGCTACACACCGTTCTGCGTTCCCGCCTGGGCGTATCGATCGTCTCCGGGCGCCGTCAGGTGCGCGCCGTATCGGCAACGACGGCACTGGCACGGCTGTTGGAGATCGCCGTGGGGGAGCCGGTGCTGCTGCTCGAAGGTACAAGCCTGGACGAAAACGGCGTGCCCATCGAAGTGTTCTCCACCTGGCACCGCGCCGACCGGGTGGTTTTCGACCTCGACGTGGTCGGCGCAGACGTGTCAGCCTTGGCCCCCGCACCAGCAGACGCCGGCGACCGCCCCACCCGCGCTCAGCTGGCGGGCATGGCCGCAGCTCTGGCCCGTCAGCTGCAGGACCTGTCGGTAGAAATGGCTCGAAGCGACTGACCAGCGGTGATGCCTGTGGGCCTCGGACCCACCCGCTTACGGCCGTGATTGACATGAAAGGCACCGATTTGAGCACCATGACACACCGTCCCGCCACCCTGATCAAGCGGATGAGGGGGGTCGAGTGCCATCGCAGCGACCGGCTCGCGGCCGCGTTGCCGGCACGCCCGCGGACTCTCGTGCGTAGCTGATGCGCCGGCGCGAGTCGGGCAAAGGCGCGGTGGTACTCGCGGTGGGCGCCACCATCACGGGCGGGCTGCCGGTGTTCCTGCTCGGCGCCCTGTTCGTGCAGATCCAGCGCGATATTCCGGCGCCGCAGTGGGTGCTCGGCGCGGCCGTGGCCAGTTACTGGGGTGCGGCCGCGATGATGTCCCTGCTGGCCGGGCGCGTGGTGTCATGGTTGGGCATCCGTTCGGCAACGCTGTTCGGGGTGGTAATCGGCGCGTCGAGCCTGATCGGGGGCGCTTTTCTGGTGCCGTCGTGGGTGTGGCTGCTGGTGTGGGCCGCGGTCGGCGGGGTGTGCAACGGCATCAGTCATCCGGCTGCGAATCAGCTGATCAACCTGAGGGTGCGGCGGGGAATGCTTGCGACGGCGTTCGGGATCAAGCAGTCGGCGATTCCGTTCGCCGCGTTCCTGGCCGGGCTGGCGGTGCCCGCGCTCGCGCTCACACTGGGGTGGCACTGGGGGTTCGGACTGGCCGGCCTGTTCGCGCTCGCCGTGGGCGCACTGTTCTGGTGGTCGGTGCCACGCGGTGAGCTCGCGCGCCCCCGGCTCGGCGGATCCCATGTGCCGCTGACCCCGCCGCTGATGAAATACCTGCTGCTGATGGCCAGCGTCACCACGCTGTCGGCGGCTGCCACCGGCGCCGTGACTGCGTATGCGGTGATCACGGGCATTGAGCGCGGGCTGCCGTTGGCCGGGGCAGGCATTCTATTGAGCGTGGCCGGGCTGCTCAGCGTCGTCGTGCGCGTTATCGTCGGCCGAATCGCCGACCGGGCCAACAGCACGTTCGCGCTCGCCACCGTGGCCGCCATGATGTTTATCGGCGGTGGCGGCGTATTGCTCATGGCGGTGGACACCCAGTGGACGTTCGTAGCGGGCATGCTGCTGGCCCTCGGTATCGGCTGGGGCTGGCCGGGGCTCACGCACTTCGTGGTATCCCGGGTGGCGGGGCCGGCCACGCCGAGCGCGACCGGCGTCGTACAGATCGGTACCTATGTCGGCAGCGGCGCCGGCCCGCTCGCCTTCGGACTGCTCTTTGTGGCCCTACCGCAGACGACGTTGTGGATCATCGTTGGCGCGGTGCAGATCGTCGCCGGGTACATCGCGTTCGTGCTTGCCCGAAAGACGCCGCCCGCTGTGCCCGTCAGCTAGGGGCGATTCGCCAGCTCAGTGAAACCCCTGGCATCATCACGACCCTGCCGTTCCGGGACATTCTCACCGACCTCGGCAAACCTCAACCCCGATGAGGAGTTCCCCTTGATGTTGGCAGTCACGCGCGAGCGATTTTCGCGTTGACGGCATGGGCCGCGCGGCGCAGCCACGGGTCACCGTCGCCGGACCACCGCGCCAGGGACGCATCCGCTCGGGCACGATTCGCGCCGGTCAGCGCCTGCATGAGTGGAAGCACCACGGTGAAGGTGAGCGGATCCGCGAGCTCTGGCAGCCCTGCTCCGCGCAGAAACCCCTCAATGCGGGTGAGGTCGGTGTTGTCGAGCCGGGTCACGTTCGATTGCAGCAGCACGATCGCGGCGAGGCGGCGCTCGAACACCGGCACGTTCCACAGCTCGGAGCTCAGCGCGGTCACCTCGTCGTGGCTCATGTTCTTATGCCGGCGGGCCAGGTCGCGGATGGTTCCCCGCACGGCGCCCACCGATGCGCCGTAGAACTCGAGCTCGTTCCCGAACCGGGCTTCTGCCTCAGCCGCCCGCTCCCAGGTTGCTTCGTACTGCAGCGTGCGGTCCACGAAGTCGCCGGCGTCGCTCATCCACCTATTCTGCCTCGGGTGGCGGCAGCCGCGCGCGCGGCGCGAATGATCAGCACGATCAAGGCGAGCAGGGCCGCGGCACTGACCAGGTAAAGCACGACACCCCACGGGGCGTGATCCCCGCCCGAAATCATGAACGTGTCGGCGATCGACATGCCGGGCCCGAAAGCCACAAAGATGTGCCCGGGAGCCGCGAACACGAGCAGAACGAGATAGGCCGCGACAACCGGCCCGACCGCACTCCTGCGTCGCACGATCGTCACCACGAGAACCACGGCGGCGAGCACCATTCCTATCGCCGCCCAAATTACGACGCCGTCCGCGACAAGGGGTTCATTCGCGAGGGTCATATTCGTACGAATTTGCCCGAGCGTCGCGCCCGGCACCGCCGCCAGCGGATTCCATACCAGTATCTGCAGGACCCCGGTGATCGCGTAGGCCGCAATGACGATGAAGCCCACGGCCGCCGACCGGACGGCGCGGCGCGGTTGTCGTGTTTCGGTCTTCCTCATCTCGCCAGCGTACCGACCGACCGCTCCTACTCCGAAGCGGATGCCGTCACACCGATCGTGCCCGTCGCCGTTCGACCTGCGTACGCGAGACCACGCGATTCGCGACTGCTCACCCAAACGTGGCGCGCGCTCCGCGAGCTGTCCGAGGAACTGGCGCGCATCAGGTGAGTTGTCGTGCCAGCGTGGCCCACCACCGACACCGAGAGCACCCGCTGAGCCAGACACACCCGCAGGAGGGACTCTAGCGACTCAGTGCACCAGCGCCAGCAGCAGGGCAACGGTCACGAACAGCACGCCGAACGCGCGGTTGAGAATCCTCTGCCCGCGGGTGGTGTTGGTGAAGCGCTGGAACGATTTCGCCGCCACCGCGAAGAAGAACCACATCACGACGATGTCGATCAGCACGACGGTGACGGTGAGCACCAGGTACTGCGGGAGCAGTGGCTGCTCCGGCCGAATGAATTGCGGCATGAACGCGAGAAAGAAGACGAGCGCCTTGGGGTTGAGCAGGTTCACCCAGAAGCCGCGACGAAACATCGACCTGGCTGGCTCCCTGGTCAGCGGCCTGGTCGGGTCCTGCTTGGAGTCGGGCTTCTGCACAAACAAACGGATGCCCAGAAACACCAGGTAGGCAGCCCCGGCATAGCGAATGACGTTGAACAGCACGGGGGAACCGGCGACGAGCACTCCAACGCCGAGTGCCACCACGATGATGTGCACGATGAGCGCAGCCTGCTGCCCGAGGATTCCCCAGATCGAGCGACGAAATCCACTGGTCAGCGAGTTGTTCATGGTGTTGATCGCGCCGGCGCCCGGGGTGAAGCTGATCAGTACGCCGGCGCCCGCAAGGGCCAGCCAGAGGGAAAGTTGCACACGTTAGCGTAGCGCGGGCGCCATCGTTGCGATGGCACGACAGACTCCGGCCTACGTCCCCGCAGGTCGCCCGGCGAGGACGCCGCCTTCGGTGGTATTTCCTACTCGCGGCCGAACAGGTTGCCAAGTGCAGAGAGACCGGGGATCTCGAAGTTCGACCCCAGATCGGATACCTGCTCGCCGAGGCCGGTCGCGTACTCGCCCGCCCCGTCGGCGACGCCCTGGGTGACTCCCTCGAGACCACCGGTGACGCCCTCGAGTCCGCCGGCGAGGCCCTCGAAATCGACGCCCAGTCCCGCCGCCTGTTCCAGGAGGGGGCCGGCCACATTGCTGAGCATTGCGCCACCGGCGACGGCGGCGAGTAGCCCGCCAGCACCAAGACCAAGGGCGGCGACACCCGCTCCGGCAAGCGCGCCGGCGCCTCGGCCGGACGGCCTGGCAAACAGTTTCTTCAGCAGGCCCGGCTTCTGCGCTTCGCCGCGGGTGGCCGACCGGGCCAGGTCCTCGGGGCTGGTCGATGCCGGGTATTCGTTGGCGGGCAGCTCGGTGCGCAGCTGGGCGTCGACCTCGTCGCGTTGCGCGGGCGTGAGTCGCGCGAACGCATCGCGGTGCACCTGTTCAAGCTGCTGGGGCTCTGCGGTCTGCAGCAGGTAGTCGTAGCGGGCGATGGCCGCGCGGTCGTCTGCGCTCAACGCCGACGACGTGTTCGACCCAGAACGTGGAACGGCACTCCGCTGCACGTTGCTCGCCGGGGGCCTGCTGTCTCCGGTGACCTTGTCGGCTGTGGTGCGCACCATATCGCGCCAATCTGTCTTGCCCGACCCGGCGGAAGACGGCTGCCCCTTCTGCTCGAGGGCCTTCGATGCCATGCGCAGAATGCGTTGGAGGTTGCTCATTGGGGGCCTTTCTGTTTGATTGGGTCCTCAAGTGTGTCTAGCGCGCCTGAGTAAAGCCTCCCAGCCATCCCGCTATCCGGTACTGAGCGCCGCGGTGCAGAGCGGGCAGCCAGAGTGACAGGTGCACGCGGCAGCGCATTGCAGGCGCGCGTCGACGCCGTAATACAGCGGATGCATCGGTTGCGTCAGCAGAACTGGCCGTGGCGTCGCGCTCGACGTACCCTGTCAGCCGACAACCGCACCAACCCGGGTACGTTCACCGTACGTCGCTCCCTATCTTGAACCGTACGTTGCGCCCGCCGTCCAGAACGTTGACACCTACACCGGATGCCGCGCCTACGGCAACAACAAAACCTCCGTCGCTAACAAAGGTCGCCGCTACACGAAGATCCCCTGCCCGTAGATTGGCCAGTGGCTGGAACCGGCAGGTCAAACCGGGCGTCCGCCCTGCACGTAGGGCGGCCCATTTTCGCGAGTCCGAGCAGTCGCCAGATCGCCGGCTCCGCATACACCGCATACAGGCCCGCACGGTCGGGCCCATGTGCCCATGCGCACTGGCGCAGCCCGTGAGGTGTCCACGGTCAGTAAAAGCATGCAAGATTCTAAGCCGTGATCCGTGTGTCCTCGTGTCTAGTAATGCATTTGTTACAAATATAATGCATTGTTTCTTCCCAAAGCATATTTTCCTTGATAGCGTGATTCCTGGCGAACAGTACGCGACGTTCGCCACGCACCGCCTATCAAAGACGATAAGGAAGAAACTATGCAAAGACGCACCCGTAACTCCCGAATGATCGGGGCAACGGCCATCGCTCTCGGAGTCGTCCTCGTACTCGGCTCCTGTTCGTCCGCCCGCGGTTCCGCCGCGTCCGGCGGAGGCGACGGCGAGGTCTACAAGATCGGCTTCTCCCACGTGACGACGACCAACACACCTAAGGGCGCGGCCGCCGAGAAGTTCAAGGAGATCCTGGAAGCATCCTCGGACGGACGCATCGAGGTCGAGATCTACCCCAACTCCTCGCTGTACGGCGACAAAGACGAGCTGCAGGCCCTGCAATCGAACAGCATCCAGATGATCGCCCCGGCTAGTGCCAAGTTCACCACCATTGCCCCCCAGCTCCAGCTTCTCGACCTGCCGTTCCTGTTCAAAGACAGTGAGGACATCGCCGAGATTGCCTCCCGTGACTCCGTCGTGGGCGAGGCCATCTTCGAGAACGAGGACTTGCGCGCGGCGAAGATTAGGCCGCTAGGCCTGTGGGACAACGGCTTCAAGCAGATGGGGGCAAACGTTCCCATTCGTTCCGCAGCCGACATGGCCGGACTGAGCTTTCGCATCCAGCCGGCCGATGTTCTGGTGAGCCAGTTCGAGACGTGGAAAGCCATCCCGTCGATCCTTGCCTTCGCCGAGGTCTACAGCGCTCTCGAGCAGGGCGTCATCAACGGTCAGGAAAACACCTGGTCGAACATGGAAACGCAGAGCATGCACACTGTTCAGGACTACATCACCGAGTCCAACCACGGCTATATCGGCTACATCCCGGCCATCAACAGTGACTTCTTTGAGTCGCTGCCGACCGACCTGCAGCAGCTGGTTCTCGACGCCGTCGATGAGTCCAGCACATACAACCGTGAGATCGCGGCCAAGGTAAATGAAGAGGCCAAGCAGGCGATCATTGCCGAGGGATCGACCGAAATCATCCAGCTAACCGACGACGAACGCGATGCCTTGATGGCCACGGTCATCCCGAGCGTGTGGGAAGAGTACTCCGAGGTACTCGGCCCGGACATCATCGCCGAGCTGCTCGCCAACCGCAACTAGCTCCGCCTCGTTTCTACCCGCCGGCACAGGTTCCGTCGTGCGGCCCTTCCATCGTAAGGACGCCCCCATTCTCAGGTTCAGCCACGCTCTAACTCGGGTGGAAAACTTCCTGGTGTGCACCTGTCTGGCTGTGGCAACGCTTGTTGCCATCGCCCAGGTACTACTCAGGGCCATCTTGAATATTCACCTCTGGTGGGGTGAGGAGACCATCGTCTACCTCATAATCTATTCCACCTTCTTAGGCGCGGTCATCACCCTGCGCCACAACGAACACATCGCCGTGAAGGTCTTCGAACCGTTCCTCGGTAGGATCGGCCGACGCCGGATGGACATCCTAGGCATTCTGGTCACCATCGCCTACCTCGCGATCGTGGGCTTCTTCGCCTGGTTACTGCTGTTCGAGCCGTTCTCGACCTCCACGGTCACCCCCACGCTCAAGCTGCCGCTGTGGGTGGTCGAAGTCGCCGTTCCGTTGGGCTTCACCCTGATGCTGCTGCGGGCGATCGAGATTCTGGTGCGGCTCATTCGCGGCCTGCCCGCATCTGTTGATGGAGATAAAAGCGAATTCCAGCGCGAAGAAGAAGCGCTCGGCCTAGGCGAAGGGGAGGCGAAACTGTGATCGAAGGACTGCTTGCCCTCCTGATTATCCTCTTTGCCCTGTTGCTCACGTCCGCACCCATCGCGGTGGCAATGGGTCTGACCTCGTTCATCTATTTCTATTTCTTCACCACCATTCCACTCACGCAGGTTCCCGAGCGGCTCTTCAACGCACTGAACGCGTTCCCTTTGATGGCTATCCCCTTCTTCATCGTGGCGGCGAACCTCATGAGCCGTGGTGGCATCAGCAAGCGTCTCATTGCGGCCTCGAATGCTCTCGTCGGCCAGTTCCGCGGCGGCCTGGCCATGACGGCCGTGCTCGCCTGCATGTTCTTCGCGGCCATTTCCGGTTCGAGCCCGGCGACCGTGGTTGCCGTGGGAACACTCATTATCCCGGCCATGATCAAGAGCGGCTACGGCAAGGACTTCTCCACGGGCCTCGTGACCACCTCCGGTTCTCTCGGAATTCTGATCCCGCCGTCAATTCCGCTCATCGTCTACGGGATCTCCACCGAGCAATCGATTGGTGACCTCTTCGTGGCCGGAATTGGCCCGGGCATCATGGCCGGCATCGGACTGCTGATCCTTGCCGTGGTTATCTCACGACGCCGGAAATACGGCATGGGTCTGAACGCCATCCGCATGAGCAAGTATGAGCGTTTCACCGCTCTGCGTGATGCCTCGCTCAGCCTGTTTCTGCCTCTCTTCGTGCTCGGCGGCATTTACGCGGGCATCTTCACCCCCACCGAAGCCGCCGCGATGGCGGTGTTCTACGCCTTAGTCGTTTCGATCTTCGTATACAAGGAGATCAAACTCAAGGACCTGCCGTCGATTCTGATGGCCTCAGCGAGGACATCGTCGATGGTGATGTTCATTGTGGCATCGGGAATTCTGTTCTCCTTCGTGCTCACAGCCGAACGCATTCCGGGGCAAGTGAGTGAGGCACTGCTGGCGTCAGAACTCACGCCGGTGATGTTCCTCATCATGGTAAATGTGCTGCTGCTCGTGGTCGGCATGTTCATGGAGACCTCGAGCGCCATCCTCATCCTTGCCCCGGTGCTGCTGCCGGTGGCGATGGAGCTCGGCGTCGACCCGATCCACTTCGGAATCATCATGGTGCTCAACTTGGAGATCGGCATGATGACTCCACCGCTCGGACTCAACCTGTTCGTGGCGAGTGGGCTCACGGGAATGAACATTCTCCGAGTGGCGAAGGCGTGTCTTCCCAGCGTTGGTGTCCTGCTGATCGCCCTCGTCATCGTGACGTTCGTTCCGCAGCTCTCCACCTTCGCGCTCTAGGACACGAGAGAGCCGCCCGATTCAGTCGGGCGGCTCTGGCACGACGTGTTGCGAAGCGGATGTACGTGCGTCGAAGTGCGCGGCGAGCAGCTCGCCAGCATGTTCGACATGCGCTTGCATGGCCACGCGGGTGCCCCGTGGGTCATGCGAACGGATGCCCGCCAGCAGCTGGGCGTGATCGTCGACCGTGGCCTCGGGCCAGCCTAGGATGCTCGGATAGAACTTCCTAGGCACATATCGCGTCATCAGACCGAGCGCCCAAATGATCTTGGGGGCATCCGCGATCAGGTTGATCTCTCGGTGGAAGGCATGGTTCTTCTCCTCGAGCAGTTCGAGGTTGCCGCGTGCGGCGGCGGCGATCAGCTCGTGATGCAATGCCTCGAGCTCGGCGAGGTCGTCGGGTGTGGCGGTCGCGGCCGCTCGTGCGGCGAGCTCGCCCGCGATCAGCGCCTGCACGGTGAACAGATCGCGCACGTCCTGCCCGGTGAGTACGGCTACCTGAAACCCGCGCCGCGGCACGAGCTCCAGAAAACCTTCCACCCGCAGCGCCTGGAGTGCCTCGCGGGCCGGCGTGGTGGAGATGCCGAGAGCGGCACCGATCGTCTCGGCGCGCACGGCTGCCCCTGGCGGCAGCTCGCCCGACATGATCAGCCCGCGCACATAGCCAGAGGCTTCATCGCTGAGCTGGGGGCGCGCGCGGGTCGAGGTACGGCGGGAAGCCATCGCGGGTCCAATCTCGGGCGGGGTACTCCTAATTTACGGCAGTGCGGCTAGAGCGTCAGTCCAAGCTCGGCAAGGATCTGCTCGGTGTGCTGCCCGATTGCCGGCACGGGGTCCATGCGAAACCCGGTCTCGCGGCTCGTCACCGGCGGAATGAGGCTGCGCACCGGGCCAACCGGCGAGTCGACGATCTGCCACCGACCACGCTCGGCGAGCTGAGGGTGCGCGGAGAAATCGTGCATGCTGCGCAGTTGCGCGTTGGCGATGTTGGCCCGGTCCAGTCGCGCGAGTACCTCCACCGAGGTGAGTGTGCCCAGCACGTCGAGGATCGCCGCATGCAGGTCGGGCCTGTTCTGGACCCGCAGGGCATTGCCCAGAAAATCCGGGTGCGCTCCGAGAAGAGGCAGCCCCAGCACATCCGTGCAGAACGTCGCCCATTCGCGTTCGTTCTGAATGCCGAAGAAGACCGTGCCGTCGGCAGTGTCGAAGGGACCATAGGGTGCGATCGACGCGTGCTGTGCGCCGTTTCGCTGTGGGGGAGTACCGCCGTACTCGGCGAAGAAATAGGGCTGCTGCATCCACTCGCCAAGCGCCTCGAGCATCGACACCTCGAGCACGTCGCCGCGCCCGGTCGTGGCGCGCTGCAGCAGCGAGGTGAGGATTCCCGAGAAGGTGTACATGCCGGCGCAGACGTCCGCGATGGAAACGCCGACCTTGGCAGGGTCTTCGGGTGTGCCCGTGACGCTGAGCAGGCCGGCCTCGCACTGCACGAGCAGGTCGTAGGCCTTCTTCTGCTCGTAGCTGCCGCCGCGACCGTAGCCCGAGATGGAGGCGTGGATGAGCCGCGGGTTGAGCGCGAGGGCCTCGTCGGGTCCGAGGCCGAGCCGTTCCACGGCCCCCGGAGCGAGATTCTGCACCAGCACGTCCGCGCGGCTGACCAGCTCACGCAGCACTGCCAGCCCCGACTCGCTCTTCAGGTCGAGCACGATGCTCTCCTTGCTGCGGTTGAGCCACACGAAGTAACTCGACATGCCGTGCACGGTCTCGTCGTAGCCACGGGCGAAGTCGCCGGTGTCGCGCTCCACCTTGATCACCCGAGCGCCGAGGTCGGCAAGCTGCCGGGTGGCGAAGGGCGCGGCGACCGCCTGCTCGAGGGAAACGACCGTAAGCCCGGCCAGTGGCAGCGCGCGCATCCGCTAGTTCGTTTCGGGCGTCGCCGGAAGGCTCGCCTCGCTCGGGCGGGTGTCGTCCATGCCGGGTAGGTGCCCCTCGCGGTAGACCATGAACGTGCGCTGGTAACTCATCACGATGACGCTGTTCTGGTTGTAGCCTTCGGTCGCCACGGTCACGAGGCCCAGGGTGGGCCGCGACTTCGAGGCGCGGGTAGCCAGCACCTTGGAACGGGAGTAGATGGTGTCGCCCTCGAACACCGGGCTGGGCATGCGCACTTCGTCCCAGCCGAGGTTGGCGAACACATTCATCGACAGGTCGATGGTGGACTGCCCGGTGACGAGAGCGAGAATGAACGTGGAGTTCACGAGCGGCAGTTTGTACTCGGTGCGCAGGGCGAAGTTGCTATCGATGTGAGTCTTGGCCACGTTCTGGGTCATCAGCGTGAACATCTGGTTGTCGCCCTCGGTGACAGTCTTACCCAGCGGGTGGTAATAGATGTCGCCCACGGCGAAGTCCTCCCAGAGGCGGCCGGTCCAGCCCGCGACGACGCGTCCAGTGGAATCGGGGGACAGGGTGTGCTCGGCCATGGATCGGTCTCCTCGTAAAAAATATATTATCTATTCTGGCTAGTTTCCGGCAGAAATAGGAGGAAGTCAAGCGAGTCGACGTGCAGGTGGACGCCCTAGCGCGCAATGAATATATTATGTAGTCTCATATCGACCGGCTCGCCCGGCACTCGATAAGGAGCCTTCATGTCAGACCTGCTCGACACCGCACCGGCCACTCGGCAGGCCTCGCCTGAATTCTCGCTCCAGGAGATTCGCGAGTTCACCCGACACCTCTGCGCAGGCTTTCCCGACGAGTACTGGCGTACGAGCGACCGCGACCGCAGCTACCCGCAGGAATTCGTGGAGACTCTCACCCGGGCCCGACTGCTCAGCGCCCTCATCCCTACCGAGTACGGCGGCCTCGGGTACACCCTCACCCAGGCCAGCGTGATCATGGAAGAAATCAACCGGTCGGGCGGTCATTCCGCCGCCTGTCACGCCCAGATGTACATCATGGGCGCGCTGCTGCGCCACGGCACGGCCGCCCAGAAGGCCGAGTATCTGCCGGAGATCGCGGCCGGCCGGCTGCGACTGCAGGCGTTCTCGGTCACCGAGGATGCCGCGGGCCTGGACACCACGAGCATCCTCACCCGCGCCGAGGCCAATGGCGATGATTTCGTGATCACCGGCCACAAGAACTGGACCAGCCGCTTCAACGACTCCGACCTGGCCATGGTACTGGCCCGCACGAGCGACCGGGGCGCCGACAAGACCGTGGGCCTCACCCTGTTCCTCGTCGACCTGCGCCAGGTTCGTGCCGAGCAGCCGCACACCATTGAAGCCATCCCGGTGCGCACCATGTTCAACTACGCCACCAACCAGGTGCACTACCGCGGCATGCGGGTGCCCAAAAGTGCGGTGATCGGCGAGGTCGACCGCGGTTTCCGCTACGTGTTGGACGGCTGGAATGCCGAGCGCATCCTGCTGTCGGCTGAGGCCATCGGTGACGGCTACTGGTTCAGCGCCCGGGCCAGCGCCTATGCGAACAGCCGCGAGGTCTTCGGTCGCCCGATCGGCAGCAACCAGGGAGTGCAGTTTCCCATCGCCGACGCCTACATGAAGGTGCGCGCGGCCGACCTGATGCGCTACGAAGCCGCCCGTCTCTTCGATGCTGGCGCGCCCTGCGGCGCCGAGGCCAACATGGCCAAGCACCTTTCCTCGGAGGCCAGCTGGGCCGCCGCCAACGCGTGCCTCGACACCCACGGCGGCTACGGATTCGTGGACGAGTACGACGTGGAGCGCAAGTTCCGCGAGACCCGCATGTTCCAGACCGCTCCGGTGAGCAATAACCTGATCAAGAGTTTCGTGGCCACCAAGGTGCTTGGCCTGCCCCGCTCGTACTGAGCGCCACCGATCTCGTGCCGATCAACCCAGGAGACACCATGCCCCGTACCACCACGGCCAGCGCCGTCACCGCCCTGTTCGTGCCCGGCGACCGGCCAGAGCGCTTTCGCAAGGCCACCGGTTCAGCGGCCGACGTCGTCATTATCGACCTCGAAGACGCCGTCGCACCCGAGTGCAAAGCGGATGCCCTGGCCGCCATCCTCGAGCACCTTGCCGCCGGCCCCGACCCGGTTCGCGCCCTCGTGCGCGTCAACGCCGAGGGGGCCGTGAGCCTGCCCGCGGAGCTCGCAGCTCTCCGTGACCTCGCCGCGCGGCCCGGCCACGGTTTGCTCGGCCTCGTCGTGCCCAAGGCCGAAAACCCCGAACTGCTCCGCGAGGTTGCGGCCGCGTTTGCCGGGGTCGCCGGGCCGCCGCTCGCGCTCGTGGCGCTGATTGAGTCCGCCGCCGGCGTGCAGAACGCGCCCGAGCTGGCCCGGGTGCCAGGCGTGACTCGGTTGGCCTTCGGCGCCATCGACTATGCCCTCGATATCAACGCCGGTGCTGGCGACCGCGTGCTCGACTACGCCCGCTCGGCTATCGTCGTCGCCTCGCGCGCGGCCGGCCTCGATGCGCCGCTTGACTCGCCGAGCGTGCAAATCAGTGACGCCGGGGCAGTGACCGATTCGGCCGCCCTCGCCCGGCAGTTCGGCTTTGGCGGCAAGCTCTGCATCCACCCCGCCCAGCTCGAACCGGTGGCGGCCGCGTTCCGCCCCACGCCGGCCGAGATCGACTGGGCACGCAGCGTGATCGGCGCCACCGGGGGGGCAGCCCAGGTGAACGGACAGATGATCGACCGCCCGGTCACCGTACGGGCCGAGCGCATCCTCGCCCGCCGCGGGGCAGAGGTCGCGCAAGCGTGAACGTGTCCGGGCGGTGCGCTCAGCGCAACCCACGACATCCGTTGCCCCGGTCCACGAGCCGCGCGTCAGTCGTTGGCGATATCGAAGGGGTCAGCGGGCGGCTTGCCGGTGTAGCGCGCGTTCAGGGCGATAAAGCTGCGTGACACGTGATGCTCGAGGGCCAGCCCGGCCGCCTCGGCGTCGCCGGCGCGCACGGCCTCGAGCATGGCCCGGTGCTCGGTTTCGGAGTCTTCGGCCGGCTCGGGGGAGTCGAGCAGTAGGTCCCACGGGAATACGCGCCAGAGCACGTCGATCTCTTCGACCAGACTCGGAATGCCGCACCGCTCGTAGAAGAAGAAGTGAAAGCGCTTGTTCAGCTGGCGGGCGGAATCCGAATCGTGCCGGGCTGTCGCCGCATTCAGCTCGTCGAGCAGCAATTCGGCTTGGCGCAGTTCGAGCGGGGAGAGCCGGATGGCCGCGCGCCGCATGGCGTAGCTCTCGGTGAGCCGGCGAATGATGTAGGTGGCCTTTGCTCGCTCGAAGTTGATGCCGGCGACCCTCACGCCGCGCCGCGGCTCGCTCACCACGAGGTTCTCGGCCTCGAGGGCGCGCAGCGCCTCGCGCACCGGAGTGATGCTGCTGCTGAATTGGCGGGCCAGTTCGTCCTGGGGCAGCTTCGCACCGCGTGGCAGATTGCCGCTGAGAATCAGGCGTCGCAGTTCATCGACGATCTGATCCCGCTTTGTGGGGAGCGCCTCGGTCATTCCCATCAGATTTCCTTGCATTCTTCGCGGGGTCGCGGTCCAGGATGACACTCTATCCGAACCGCATCCACCGGACGAGGGGTAGATGCCTCCGTTTCAAAATGATACATTATTTAGAGAATCATACATTTTATCCTCAGCGTTGAAGGTTGAACATGTCGAAGACTCTGCCCCTCGAGGGCCTCACTGTGATTTCCTGCGAACACGCCGTCGCCGCACCTCTGGCCACCCGCCACCTCGCTGACCAGGGCGCCCGGGTGATCAAGATCGAACGGCCCGGTGCGGGCGACTTCGCACGCAGCTACGACGAAACGGTGCACGGCTTGTCTAGCCATTTCGTCTGGCTTAATCGCAACAAGGAGAGCCTCACCCTTGACCTCAAGCGGCCAGAGGCCCTGGAGATCATGCACGAACTGCTCGCCACCGCCGACGTTTTCGTGCAGAACCTGGCCCCCGACGCTGCTTCGCGCCTCGGTCTCGGCGCTGCCGACTTGAGAAAGCGCTACCCGAAATTGATCACGTGTTCCATCAGTGGGTACGGCAGCAGCGGACCGTACCGAGACGCCAAGGCGTACGACCTGCTGATTCAGAGCGAGGCCGGGCTTGTCGCGATCACCGGCACCTCGGAGGCTCCAGCGAAAACCGGCATTCCTACGGCGGACATCGGCGCCGGCATGTATGCCCTCACCGGAATCCTCACGGCCCTGCTGCAGCGCGAGCGCACCGGAGAGGGTTCAGAAATTGAGGTGAGCTTGTTTGATTCCGTCGTCGAGTGGATGGGGTATCCGCTCTATTACACCGAATATGGCGGTACCGCCCCCGCGCGGGCCGGCACCAGCCACGCGACGATCGCCCCCTACGGCACATTCCGTGCGGGGGACGGCGTGGACGTGGTGCTCTCCGTGCAGAACGACCGGGAGTGGGCCACGTTCTGCGCCGGCGTGTTGGAACGGCTTGATCTCGTCAGCGACGAGCGGTTCGCCACGAGCGCCGCACGAGTGGCGCACCGCACCGAGCTACATTCCGTGGTCGATGCCGTCTTCGCCATCCACGACGGGACGGAGATGGAACGCCGCCTGTGCGACGCGAAGGTGGCCTTCGCCCGGCAGCGCGAGGTGAAGGACGTGCTCACCCACCCGCAGCTCGCTGCGCGAGACCGTTGGCGCACCGTCGAAACCTCGGCCGGTCCGGTGCGGGCGCTGCTACCGGCCGTGACGGTGGTGGGGCAGGCGGCGCGCATGGACCCGGTGCCCGACGTCGGTGCCGACAACCGGTCCATCCTGCACGGCCTCGGCTATAGCCCCGCGGCCATCGACGAGCTCAGCGGCGCGGGGGTGCTGTGATGGCCGAGTTCGCCTATGTCGACCAGTTGCCGCTCGGCCCCAACGACACCCCGATGCGTCGCCTTGACGTGGCCGGCTACCGGGTACGGGGGAGCGGAGACGATGCCGTGCTTGAGGTCGACCAGTCAGCCATTCAGACCCTCGCCGACGCGGCGTTTCGCGACCTGGCCCACTTTCTGCGTCCCGCTCACCTGGCCCAGTTGCGCCGCATCATCGACGACCCGGAGTCTTCAGCGAACGACCGATACGTGGCACTCGACCTGCTGCAGAACGCCAACGTCGCCTCCGGCGGAGTGCTGCCCATGTGTCAGGACACCGGAACGGCCATCATCTCCGCCAAGCGGGGCCACCGCATCCAGACCGACGGAACGGATGCTCGCAGCCTCAGCCACGGCGTCTATCAGGCGTACCAGGACCTCAACCTGCGCTACTCGCAGATGTCCCCGGTCGATATGTGGACCGAGGCGAATACGCAGAACAACCTGCCCGCGCAGATCGAGATCGGCCTCGGGCAGGGGCTGGAGTACGAGTTCCTCTTCATGGCGAAGGGTGGCGGCAGCGCCAACAAGTCCTTCCTCTATCAGGAGACCAAATCGATCCTCGACGAGAAGAGAATGCTCGAGTTCCTGAAGGCGAAGATTGAGAGCATCGGAACCGCGGCCTGCCCGCCGTACCATCTCGCCGTTGTGATCGGCGGAACCAGCGCAGAATTTGCCCTGAAGACCGCCAAGCTCGCCTCGGCCCACTATCTCGACACCCTGCCCGAGCAGGGCAGTGACGCTGGCCACGGCTATCGCGACCAAGACTTCGAGCAGCAGGTGTTCGAGCTCACTACCCAGCTCGGTTTCGGCGCCCAGTTCGGCGGAAAGTACTTCTGCCACGACGTGCGGGTGGTGCGCCTGCCGCGCCACGGTGGCTCGCTGCCCATTGCGATCGCGGTGTCCTGCTCGGCCGACCGTCAGGTCCTCGGCCGGATCACCCCGGAAGGCGTGTTCCTCGAAGAACTCGAACGCGACCCGGCCCGGTTCATCCCGAGCACCGGGCTGGCAGAGATCACGGATGCCTCGGCATCCGTTGCCATCGACCTCACGGTGCCAATGACCGAGATCCGTGCCCAGTTGAGCGCCTGCTCGGTGAGTACGCGCCTCTCACTGACCGGCACCCTGATCGTGGCCCGCGACATCGTGCACGCGAGGATTCGCGAGCGGGTGGCGCGCGGCGAAGGCATACCCGACTACCTGCTGGAGCATCCGGTCTACTACGCCGGTCCGGCGAAAACACCCGAAGGCCTGCCGTCAGGATCGTTCGGTCCCACGACGGCCGGCCGCATGGACGGCTACGTAGCCGAATTCCAAGCGCTCGACGCCTCGCTCGTGATGCTCGCCAAGGGCAACCGCTCGGCGGCCGTCACAGCGTCCTGCCATGCCAATGGCGGGTTCTACCTCGGCTCGGTGGGCGGCCCAGCCGCACGGCTGGCGCAGGACTGCATCCGCTCGGTCGAGGTCATCGACTACGCCGAGCTGGGAATGGAAGCCGTCTTCCGCGTGGAAGTGGAAAACTTCCCTGCCTTCCTCGTAGTCGACGACAAGGGAAACGATTTTTTCAAGAAAGACGACCGCACCTTCGTGGGACTCAGCCCCACCCGCCTGCGGTCCTGATCGCTATGAAAGGCACCGACATGAGCACCGTCTCACACCGTCTCGCCGCGCACACCGTGGCCGACCACCCCGTGTCGCCCGAGCTCGCGGAGTGGATGCGGCTGCTGCTGCTCGACTACCACGCCGTCACCGGCGGCGGATTCCACCGCGACTCGGCGGTCGCCGCCCGCGCGGCCATCGAAATCTCCGAACAGGCGACGGCCTTCTTTCCGGCAGCGCTGCATGGAGTGGACGGAGCTGGCACGAGCGGGTTCGCCACCGTGGAGCACGCCGCCCTGGTGAACGGCATCACCGCGCACGGTCTCGAACTCGACGACACGTTCGAGGAGTCGTCGCTGCACCCCGCCGTTGTTATCTTTCCGGCCGTGCTAGCCCTCGCAAGCACTCAGCAGTCGCCGACGGGAGAGGTTTTACGGGCCGCCACCGTGGGCTATGACGTGATGTGCTCGGTGGGCGTGCTGCTCGGCGCGCGGGAGAGCTATGGGCGCGGCTTCCACCCGACCGGGGTGGCCGGCTGCCTCGGCGCGGCGGCCGCCGCGGCCCGGCTGCTCGGCCTGACCGTGGAACAGACCATTCATGCGCTGGGACTGGCGGCGAATATGGCGTCCGGTTCGCTCGAGTTCCTGGCCGACGGCTCGTGGACCAAGCGGCTCAACGCCGGGCATGCTGCGGCCACGGGTATCCGGGCCGCGAAGCTCGCCGCCGCCGGATTCACGGCGCCGGCGACCGCGATCGAGGGACGCGACGGTTTCCTGGTGCAATACGGCGCCGGAGTTGTGGACGGCCGACAACTGGCGCTCGAGTTCGGGCGCAGCGCTCTTGACACGTCGATCAAGTTCTACCCCTGCTGCCGCTACATGCACGGCAACATCGACCTTTTGCGCGGCATCCGGGAGCAGAACCCGCTGCTCGGGATCGATGACGTGGCCCGCATTCGGGTCGGGGTGATCCAGGCCGGCGCCTCGCTCGTCTCCGAGCCTGCCGCCCGCAAACTCGAGGTGAACACCGCTGTCGACGCTCAGTTCAACATGCCGTTCGGGGCGGCCGTTGCTCTCGCGACCGGGCGCGCCACGGTTGACCAGTTTGACGACGCCCCGACCGTGGCCGCTGACCTGATGGAGTGGATGCGCAAGGTCGAGTGCTACCGCAGCGACCGGCTCGAGGCCGCGTTCCCGGCCAGGTGGGAGGCCGAGGTGCAGGTGGTGCTTTGGGACGGAACCGTGATCGAGAAGAGCGAGGATTCGTTCCGGGGGGCGCCGGGCGACCGGGCAACCTGGGCCGACATAGTGCAGAAGGCGGAGGCGCTCATCGGAATCACGGAGGCGAACGCGCTGGCCGTGAGCATCAGCCGTCTCGGCGACGCAACGGTGCTCGGCGGCGGTGTGGCGGTGTCCACCGGCACCCTCGCGGACTCTCGTGTATAAGTGATGCGCCGGCGCGAGTCGGGCTCCCGTGCGGTGGTGCTCGCGGTGGGCGCCACCATCACCGGCGGGCTGCCGGTGTTCCTGCTCGGCGCCCTGTTCGTGCAGATCCAGCGCGATGTTCCGGCGCCACAATGGGTGCTCGGCGCGGCCGTGGCCAGCTACTGGGGTGCGGCCGCGGTGATGTCCCTGCTGGCCGGCCGGCTCGTGTCGTGGTCGGGCATTCGCTCGGCAACCCTCCTCGGGGTGGTCGTCGGGGCGCTGAGCCTCGCGGGCGCCGCATTCTTGGTGCCGTCATGGGCCTGGCTGCTGGTGTGGGCCGCAGTGGGTGGAGTGTCCAATGGCATCAGCCACCCGGCGGCGAATCAGCTGATCAACCTGCGGGTGCGGCGCGGCATGCTCGCGACCGCGTTCGGCATCAAGCAATCGGCGATCCCGTTCTCTGCGTTCCTGGCCGGGCTGGCCGTTCCCGCGCTCGCGCTCACCCTGGGGTGGCACTGGGGGTTCGGTCTGGCGAGCCTGTTCGCGCTCGCGGTGGGCGTGCTGTTCTGGTGGTCGGTGCCGCGCGGGGAGCTCTCGCGCAAACGACGGGGCGGCTCACACGTGCCGCTGACACCGGCGCTGATGAAGTACCTGCTGCTGATGACGAGCGTCACCACGCTTTCGGCCGCGGCCACGGGTGCCGTCACAGCGTATGCGGTGATCACCGGCATCGAGCGCGGCCTGCCGCTGGCGTGGGCGGGCATCCTCTTGAGCGTAGGCGGTTTGCTCAGCGTCACCGTGCGCGTCATCGTGGGACGGATCGCCGACCGGGCGAACAGCAAATTCGCGCTCGCGACCGTGGCCACCATGATGTGCGTCGGTGGCGCGGGGGTGCTGCTGATGGCCGTCGACACTCAGTGGACCTTCGTGGTGGGCATGCTGCTGGCTCTCGGCATTGGCTGGGGCTGGCCCGGACTCACCCACTTCGTGGTGTCCCGCGTGGCCGGTCCGGCCACGCCAAGCGCGACGGGCATCATGCAGATCGGTACGTACGTCGGCAGCGGCGCCGGGCCGCTCGCCTTCGGTCTGCTCTACGCGGCGGTGCCCGAGGTAGCGCTGTGGATCATTGTGGGAGCGGTGCAGATCGTGGCGGGATACATCGCCGTGGTGCTGGCTCGAACCACTCCACCCCCGGTGCCCGTGGCCTGAGCACTGTCCTTATTCACACTGTCAAAGGAGACATTATGACCACACTGTTCATCGGCCTCGGCAAAATGGGCGACCCGATGGTTCGCCGCTACGCGCCCGGTCGTGACGTGCTGCTCTACGACGTGGATGCGGCGGCGAGCGGCGCGCTCGCTTCAGCCGTCGGTGCGCGTGCGCTGGCCGGGCTCGACGCGCTGCCGGCGGGCATCCGTACCGTCATCCTGATGCTCCCCAACAGTCGCATCGTCGAATCCGTCGTGGAGGCGCTGCTCGCGCAGCTCGAGCCCGGTGCCCTCGTGATCGACATGGGCTCGTCGGAGCCGGCGAGCACGCAGCGGCTCGCCGCGCAGGCCGCTGCCGCCAAAATCGCGTTCGTGGATGCCCCGGTGTCCGGCGGGGTGGCAAAGGCCAGCATCGGGGAGCTGTCGATCATGGTGGGCGGGCTCGCGGCTGATCGGGAGCGGGCGATGGAGCATCTCGCTCCGCTCGGCACCCGCATCACCGTGGTGGGGCCGAGCGGGTCCGGGCACGCGGCGAAGGCGCTCAATAATTTGCTGTCGGCCACCAATCTCGCGGCTGCGGCCGAGATCTTCACGGTGGCGCGCAGCTTTGGCATCGACGCTGCGGTAATGCTGGACGTGGTGAATTCGTCGACCGGGCGCAGCCAGGCCACCGAGGTGAAGTACGCCAAGCACGTGCTGAACGGCACGTTCGATTCCGGTTTCTCGCTCGACCTCATGCGGAAGGACGTGGCGATCGCCCAGGCGCTCGGCGCCGGAATGAGCACGCCAATCACGGACACGACCGTGGGGGTGCTCGCCGAAGCCCGCCGGGTGCTCGGGGACACGGTGCCCTTAGACCACACCGAGGTCGTGCGCTATGTCGAAGTCGTCAACCAGGTCGAGCTTCGATCCGAATTAGAAGGAGCAGTTCATGTCTGAGAACCCGCAGGACTACATCGACCAGATGGCCCGCAAGCGTGGCTATGTGCTCGATTACCACAAGGTGATGGCGAAACAGGATTTCCCGGTGCTGCAGGCCGCGAACCACCTGGTTTCGGCCGCGTACCTCGACCAGCGCACCCTGGACCGGCGTACCAAGGAGCTCATCTTCATCGTGAGCCTCACGGTGATGCGCGCGGCGAAGGGACACATCCAAAGCCACATCCGGGTGGCTCTAGACCTCGGGGTGTCGGCGACGGAGATTCTGGAAGCGATCGAGATCTCGCTGCCCGAGGCTGGCATCGTAGCGTTCCAGGGCGGGTTCGAGGCCTGGCGTGAGGTGGTCGGCGCGGACGGCATCGAGCCGACCGTGAGCGTGCACGAGGGTGGTTCGGGCGCCGGCGCCTAAAAAATTTTGCGCATTCAGATCTTCCCTCTTCCCAAACGAACTATCCAAACGTGGAGGCTATACCCATGACCATTCCCACCCACCGCGTCGCCGTCATTCCCGGCGACGGAATCGGCACCGAAGTGATGCCGCCAGCACAGCGCCTGCTCGAGCTGGCCGGCCACCGTTTCGGGTTCGCCTTCGAGTGGCAAAATTTTGACTGGAGCTGCGAGTACTACGCCCGCACCGGCGCCATGATGCCCGCCGACGGCATTGAACAGCTCGCCGAGTGCGACCAGATCCTGCTCGGCGCCGTCGGGTTTCCCGGTGTACCAGACCACGTCTCGCTGTGGGGCCTGCTCATACCCATCCGCCGGGCCTTCCAGCAATACATCAACCTGCGTCCCATCAAGCTGCTCCCGGGCATTGAAAGCCCACTGCGCAAGGTGCCCGCCGGGGGCATCGACTTTCAGGTGGTACGCGAAAACAACGAGGGCGAGTACTCCGAGAGCGGCGGGCGCCTCTACCGCGGCCTGCCGCAGGAGGTCGCTATTCAAGAATCGATCTTCACCCGATTCGGCGTGACCCGAGCCATGAACTATGCCATCAACCTCGCCGAAAAGCGCGAGGGACGGCTCGCCAGCGCCACCAAGTCCAACGGCATCATTCACACCATGCCGTTCTGGGACGAGATTCTTCGCGAACTCGGGCAGGAACATCCGTTGCTGGAGATCTCCGAGTACCACATTGACGCCCTCGCTGCCTTGTTCGTACTGGACCCGGGCCGCTTCGACGTGGTCGTGGCCTCCAACCTGTTCGGCGACATTCTCACCGACCTCGGAGCGGCCATCATCGGCAGCATCGGCATTGCGCCCTCGGCCAACCTCAACCCCGAGGGCGAGTTCCCCTCGATGTTCGAGCCCGTACACGGCTCGGCACCCGACATCGCCGGCCAGGGCAAAGCCAACCCGCTCGGCCAAGTCTGGGCCGCGTCGATGATGCTCGACCACCTCGGCCACCCCGAAGCTGGCGCCGCGCTCGTGGACACCATGGGCCACGTGCTGCTCGAAACGGATGTGCGCACCCCCGATCTCGGCGGATGCGCCACCACCGAGGAGGTTTCCGACGCCCTCGCCGATGCATTCGCTACCGTGACCGCCGAGGCTGTGCTGCGATGAGAATCGTCGACGTACGCGAAGAGACCATGCCGATCAACTCGCCGATTCGCAACGCCTTCATCGACTTCAGCAAGATGACCCTGAGCGTGGTCGCCGTCGTCACCGACGTCGTACGCGATGGCCGCCCGGTTGTCGGCTACGGCTTCAACTCCAACGGCCGTTACGGCCAGGGCGCCATCATTCGCGAGCGTTTGTTGCCGCGCCTGCTCGAGGCCGACCCCGCCGACCTGCTCGACCCCCTTCGAGACAATCTCGACCCGGAACGCATCTGGAACACCATGATGACCAACGAAAAGCCCGGCGGGCACGGCGAACGCTCCGTTGCGGTGGGTGCGGTCGACATGGCTGTCTGGGATGCCGTGGCCAAAATCGAAGAAAAGCCTCTGTTCCAGCTGCTGGCCGAGCGTTTCGGTACGGGAACGCCCAACCGTGAGGTCTTCGTCTACGCCGCCGGCGGCTATTACCAGCCCGGGCGCGGCCTCACGGGCCTGACCGATGAGATGCAGAGCTATTTCGACCGCGGCTACACCGTGGTGAAGGCCAAGATCGGCGGAGCGCCGCTGGCCGACGACCTGCAGCGCATCGAGGCCGTGCTGGGCATGCTCGAATCGCATCAGCGACTGGCCGTGGACGCCAACGGTCGCTTCGACCAGGCAACCGCCGTGGAATACGCCCGGGCGCTCTCACAGTACGACCTGTTCTGGTACGAAGAGCCCGTGGACCCCCTGGATTTCGAGGCACAGGCCGCAGTTGCTGCCGCCTACGATAAGCCCATCGCCACCGGCGAAAACCTATTTTCGATGCAAGACGCCCGTAACTTGATTCGTTACGGGGGACTGCGGCCCGAGACGGACTGGCTGCAGTTCGACTGCGCGCTCAGCTACGGCCTCGTGGAGTACCTGCGCACCCTCAACATGCTCGAGCAGAACGGATGGTCCCGCTCGCGCTGCATCCCACACGGTGGCCACCAGATGTCACTGAACATCGCTGCCGGCTTCGGCCTCGGTGGAAACGAGAGCTATCCCGACCTGTTCCAGCCCTTCGGCGGTTTTCCCGATGGTTCGGAGGTAGTGAACGGCTTCATCACGATGCCGGACCTGCCCGGGATCGGCTTCGAGGGAAAGGCCGACCTGTACTCGGTCATGTGGCAGCTGGGCGAGCCCTCGCTCGCGTTGTAGGGAGCCGCTCGGGCGGAAGTTTGCTCGGCGATCCGCGCGGGGACCCGACGACGACCGGCTGGCTCATTCCGAGATCGCTCATGGTCAGGCGCGCCCGGTGGGTGGCACCGGGGCGAGAACCACCACGGCTATGCCGTGCCGTCTAAAATCGACGCAGCTGAGACGCGAATGCACTTGCTCTTACCCACTCCTGCCCGACAGACCGTAGCCATATTGACTTACGAGTCATACACTGTAAGTCATGAAAACTGTCGTCACGCTCAGCAGCAAGGGGCAGCTAACGCTTCCCGCGGCCGTGCGCAAAGCACTGCGACTCGAGCAGGGTGATCGATTTGAAATCTCGATCGACGAAAAGACAGGCACGATGAATATTGCGCCGGTTGCAGGCATCGAAGCCCTCAGCGCGCGAATCTCCAGCTACGCGACCATCATCGAGCCCGTGACAGACGTCGACGCCTATTACCAAGAACATCGGAACGGCGAGCGCGCAAATTGAGCGCATCCTTGGATGCAAATGTCGTTCTCCGATTGCTACTCAACGATGTACCCGAGCAACATGACGCCGCTGTGCTCCTGCTTCAGACGGGCGGCACGTTTTTCGTATCGGACATCGCACTCGTCGAGACAGTCTTCGTGTTGGGCCGCGCCTACGGGCTGAATCGAGAGCAGCAGCAAGAAGCTATTCATGGCCTCGTGAATCTGCCGCAGATCGTCGCCAACGCTTCACTGTTTGATCGCGCGCTAAACCTGTATGTCGCCCATCCCAAATTGTCCTTCGAAGACTGCTATCTCGTAACGGCGGCAGACCTGACGTCGAACCAGCCGCTCTACACATTTGACCACAAACTGGCCAGCCAAACGGATGCTCGCCTGCTGGCGACGGGCTAAAGTGTGCGAAACAGGCTGGCTCAGGACGGCCCCTACCCATCCGAACCGCCCGTTCCCCGCGTCGACGCCGCTGCTGGTCGCCGACAGGCCTACGCGCCCCACCAATCCGCGTCATCATCCCGCTCCTGACCAACCGCCGCAGCCGTGACCGCCGCTTTCAGATCATCCCAGGCGGTCGCGCCGCCTGACAATGATTTCACGCGCGCGATTCCGAGGCTGTTCTGATTGGTCGAGGCCAAATCGCTGCGTGACACCACGTAGAAATCCCATTGGGCCACATTCAGCTGGTCGTAGACATCGTGCGAGGTTGCGGTCTGCACGCAGAACACGTAGAGCATGGCGTTCAGCCGCCGACCGAGAGCATCGCGGCCGCCATCCGGTGCTCGGGGATTCGACCGTATTCCCTGCAACCCGGTGAAGTTCAGCGTGCGGAGCTCCTTTTGATCCCACAGCTGCAGGTAAGCCGATGACTTGACTTCGATGGTGATCTCACCTAACAGCAGATCATAGGAATCCCATTCAATGCGCTGCAGCTCTTGGATGCCGAGTGCAGTGCCCACGAGATACTCGGCCAGGTATCCGCGGGCATTGTTCATGCGCAGGTCTCCGAGAGCAAACTGCCAGAAGTCCTCCACCCTGGCCCTGCGCAGCCCAAGAAACCTCATCCTGCCCGTGAGCGCTTTCCGCACCGGTGGAACCAACCACTGAATTGCATCTTTCATCTTCGGAGCCTAGTGGCGACGCCATGCCCGCTAGATTGGCTCTAAACCATCGGGGGATGCATGACAACACAGGCACCGGCTATGCGCGATCAGATCGCCGCCCAATCGGTCATCGAAGAGTTGCTCCGCCAGCAACAAGCTGTGCCGCCACGCTCGCGTTTCGCTCGGTTCTGGGGATACTCCCCGCTGGCCGCCGACAGCGTCGCCTGGTACCTCGGCGCTCAGGGTGAGATCGAGGTCGGCAAGATTCTCGGCCGCCTCCCGCCCGAATGGAGAGTTTTCCACGCTCTTCCGATCGGCAAAGCCGGCGCCGATATCGACCATCTCGTGCTCGGCGCGGGCGGAATCTTCACGATCAACACCAAACACCACCGCGGCAAGAAGATCTGGATCGCCGAACGGTCGTTCCTGGTCAACGGCCAAAAGCAGCCCTACCTTCGCAACTCCATTTTCGAAACTACCCGCGTCACCAAAATACTTCGAGAGCGGATTCCCCAGCTCCCGGCAGCGCAGGCCGTGATCGCGCTGGTCAGCCCCGGGCAGATCACGATCAAGAAGAAGCCCGACACCGTAAATGTTCTCGATGCAAATCACTTGCGGCGCTGGCTGCTGAAACGGCCGATAGTCCTCGCCGAGACCGATCTGGTCGAGCTCGCGGCGATCGTTGATGCGCCGCCGACCTGGCCGACACCCGCCTTGCCGCGCACGCCGAACCTGATGGCCAAATTCGCCAGCCTCGACGTGGACGTTCGAACCGCGCGCACACGCCGCACCGTCTGGAAGCTCCTGAGTATTGGAACAGCGACGGTGCTGGCCGTGCTCGTCGGCCTACCCCTCCTCAGCAGGGCGGTCGAAGGCTTCATCACTAATCTCTGACGCGTCATACAGGGCTCAGGGGCGCGAACGGCTTGAATCAGACTTGGTGAAGGCTGCCGTCACTTGGACGCGACGAACGAGGCAAAATGGCGCACTTTTCAGAAGAGCCCTCTCACAGCTGTCGCGATTCAGATCATCTTGTGCCGAAACAGCTTCGCTGGCTTGCCGACCAGACCGGGCCGGTAGGCATCCGTTTCGACGAGCTGGCCCAGCATGTGCCGACGGAAGGTATCCTTACCGAGCGGTTCACCCGCAATCGCCGAGTGCAGGCGCAACAGCTCGAGCAATGTGAACTCCGGGCCGAGCAGACGCTCTGGGTCACTGGCACATCGGAATAGGGCGACTACTAAGCCGCAAACTGTTCGTATCGCGTGGCCAGTGCCTCTCGGGAAGGGCGATCGGCAGTGCGGCGGGGGAGCACGAGCGCTCTTCCGTGCATGTCCTGAAGCCCATGCCGCAGCATCGGTCCGTCGACCTCATCGAGAAGTGCATGGTCGATGCGAACGATGAAGTCGGGCGTGATTCCCAGAAGATCTCGGTCGTACGCGGCGTGGTGGATTTTGCAGAGCGCCAATCCGTTGGTCACGCGTGCAAAGCCATCTCTTTCGCCGTCAGGAATGATGTGGGCGGCGTCGAGGAGCGAGACATGCTTTAGGGAGCAAACGGCACAGCTGTCGGCATACGCATGCATGACCTTGGCACGAAATGCGGGTTGGTGAAGTCTTGCTCGCACGGTGCGTTCGGCGTACGCACGTTGGTCGGGCGGCAGCGTGGTGGGGTCACCGAAAAAGCGAAGAGACTCATCCATCGTGATTGTGAATACCCGTGCGACTGGGTCATCCGCGACCACGTATACGGGGTAGTGAGCTGCGTAGACGCCCGTGCGGATGGCTTCGAAATAGATGAGAGGAGCATGCAGCTGATGTGCCCGCTGCAGCTTGACGTTGTCGCTGCTGTTCCCCGCTCGATAGTCGTACTTCACGAACGCTGCGGTATCGAGCACGTCTGCGTACGGACCGTCGACGGTCGTCATGATGCTCAGCGTGGAGCTGAATTCGGCGGGATTGCGGATTCCCCTGCCGCGATCGATCAACGGGAGCCGGAGCTCGCCGATGTAGAAATTTGCGAGCTCGTCACGACTGAATTCGTATTGTCCAGTGACCTCTCGCTCCTCGAGTAGGCGAAAGATCTCGAGGCGAAGAGCCAGTTCCTTTTCGGGAGAATACATATTGCAGTTCTACCAGCTCTCTGAGGGCTGCGCGCAGGGAAGAGCCATCGCCCGAAACTTACTTATGCGGAAAGTTTGCGATCGCGCGAGCCACGTGGCGACCAGCTGGTTTGGGCACACGCGTTCCTCGACGGCCGGTATCGAGAGCGATCGCCGCACCTTAGGGCGGCGCGGAGCAGCCTGACGCTACTGAATTGGCGCCTCAGCGCCGTGCACGAAGCAATGTCGGTGGCTCCTGCGACACTCATCTTGTTCCCGCCGGGAGCAACTTTGAAGGGGGAACACCATGACTGATCCGAACTACACCGCCATACTGCTGGTCATCGATCGCAGTGGCTCGATGACAGGCATCCGCGATGACATGGTGGGCGGCCTCACCACGATGCTCGCCGAGCAGGCGGCCGAGCCGGGCATGCTCACCGTCGACATCGTCACGTTCGACACCGAGATTGAAACGCAGTGCTCGTTGGCCGACCCGAAGAACGTCACGATCTCGCTCGAGCCGCGGGGCGCCACGGCGCTCTTCGACGCCATCGGTCAGTCGGTCACCGCTTTCGGTCGGGTTCTGGCCGCGCTGCCCGAACACGCCCGCCCCGAAACCGTGCAGGTCGTGGTCGTCACCGACGGCGACGAGAACTCCAGCCGCGAGTTCGGCCTCGACGCCGTGCGCGCTCTCGTTACGCGCCAGAAAGAACAATTCAGCTGGGATTTCATGTTTCTCGGGGCCAACCAAGACGCCGTGCTGTCGGGAGAACGCCTCGGCTTTGACCCCGGCAGTTCGATGACTTTCATGGCGAGTACCGACGCGGTGTCGAACATGAGCGCCTCGATGGGTCGTTACGTGAAAGACGTGCGCGGTAAGAGCAAGCGCATGTTCGACGACGAGGAGCGGTACAGCGCGATGATGCCGGAACCGGAGGCACCCATCCGCCCTTGATCTGCCCGGGTGTGATCAGCCCAAAGTGGGGGCGCGAAACGCGCCTAGGTAATGACCTAACCTGTCATTCTTGAAAAGAATTGCAATCTATGGGGGAGCCATAATGAATCGTCGCAGCCCGGCAGCACCGCTGCTTCTACCGATCGTCACTTTTGGAATTTATAACCTGGTCTGGTTCGTTAAGACCAAGAACGAAATCAATCTCATCGCCCAGAGCAGAATCTCCACTGCATGGCTCATCATTGTGCCAATCGCTAGCATCTGGTGGATCTGGAAGTACGCTGTCGGCGTTGAACAGGCAACAAACGGGGGGATCAGCCGGCACGCCACCTTTTGGCTGCTTCTGTTGCTCGGCTTTATCGGTACGGCCATCGTGCAGAGTGCGTTCAATTCAGCGATTGACACTTCCGCACAGCACGGGAATCCCCTGGCGGAGCAGATCGCAGCCTGACCGGTATCGCGGGGAAGGGTACGACGACTAGCGTTTCTCGGCCCGAGTTCGGAAGCGCCTTGAGAAAGCCGATGAGCGACGATGGCTTTGGCATGTCTGCAACAATTCGCAGGTGCGTGACTTGAGTCGTGATCGCGAACAACTTCCGGTGTCGGGAGCGCACCAGCGCCCTCTCGACACCCCATAGACAGCCCCATCCGTGGGCCGCGCGCGCACGCTTCGTGTGTCGCTACAGTTCGAAGTGCCTGTCAAGGGCTCGGGTGGCTCGTCCGCTCTGTTTGCGGTGCGGTCTGGACCGTCCGCGAAATAACCGAGCCGACAGGAAAAAAGCAAAAAAGCAAGAAGAACCCGGGGGTCCACCATTATTGGTTCAATGGTTGCATCGCAATTCGCAGGAGTGGCAGCCGTGAAGTTGTGGGCGGGAATCTTGCCGTTCGTTGCCGTGGCACTTCTCGTGCTCTTTCAACGTGCCCGTGCAAAACGGATGGCGGCACGAGCGCACGCGGACGGCGCCTAACAGACGCCGTCTGGCCCTTGCCTTGCGCCCGGCTGCAGATCTGCACTGCACATGTACATCGCAATCACGCTGATGTACATTTGAGGCATGTCGAAGTCAAGCGTCACCGACGCCAGGGCGCGCCTACCCGAGTTGATTGCCCAGGCCAGCTCAGAGGCCGTATTCTTGGAGCGTCGCGGAAAAGTCGCTGCTGTGCTGGTGAGCCCCGAGCAGTATGCACGCATGCAAGAAGCGCTTGAGGATGCTGAGGATGTCGCGGCGTTTGATGTGGCGATGGCCGACGAGGGCGACAACATTCCCTGGGAGCAGGTCAAAGCGGATCTCGGCTGGATGTGAGCAAAAACCGGATCGAATTGCGCCCGGCAGCGGTCAAAGCGTTGCGTCGCATTGATCCGCAGGACCGCGGTCGGGTACAAGGCGCCATCGCCCTGCTGGGCGAAGACCCTCGCCCGCCCGGGGCGAGAGCGCTGCAAGGACGGGACGGCTATCGGGTGCGGGTGGGCAACTATCGGATTATCTACACCGTCCGCAACGACATCCTTGTGGTGGTCGTGGTCACCGTCGGCCATCGCCGGGACGTGTACGAGTAGCGCTTGGTGCTGCTCGACGGCCGCGTTATCGTGGCCCACAACGCCGCCTTCGACGTCACAGCAGGACTACCTCGCGCTGCTCGACCGCTGCCTGCTCGACCGGCAGCTCTCCACCCACGAAGCCGTGGCGCTCTGATTCGCCAGAACCTCCCCTAAATCGGCCCTGTCTGAGGGCCGCGGTCCGGCTACGTGCCAACTAGAGTGCGGGTTCAAACCCGCCTCGCGTATTCAGGACGAGTGTTGGAATGCACGGCCATTCAGCCGCGACCTGCAGCCGGATTGAACGCGTCGAGCCAGTGAGAGGATAGCCAGCATGCCGCCGACTTGGCAGCCATCCGCCTGGGGCAAGGCTCTCACCAGCTCCGGCGACTGGACACTCGCCCTCGACGGCGACACCGTCACGGTCACCCTGGGCGGCGTCCCTATCGTGACCGCGGTCGAGGACGTCGAGATCGTCACCGTCACCCGCGGCTTGCTCTGGAGCCGGATCGAGCTGCACGTGGGGGAGTGGGTGAGTCGGCTCTACGGCACCCGCTCGAAGGATGCCGCCGCGTTTGAACGAGCCTTCGCCGCGTCACTGAAGGCGCTGCAACTTCGGCAGCTCACCGCCGAATTCGATTCTGCGGCCCACCGAGCGAGCCTAGGCTAAACGGCTTCACCGCTGCAGCCGCTGATGCCCCTCGTCTGTGGGCCGCGGTTGCGCCTACCTCCTCGCTACAGTCTTAGAATCACCACCCTCAGCTCAGGAGCACCATGCCCGGTTTCGCCGTCATCGACTTCGAGACCACGGGACTCTTTGCGGGCGGACATGACCGCGCTATCGAGGTCGCCATCGCGCATGTCAGCCCCGACGGACAGATCGAAGGGCAGTGGGAGACGCTCATCAACCCCGGGCGGGACCTCGGACGTCAGGATATCCACCGCGTGCGCGCCGCCGATGTCATGAATGCGCCCAGCTTCGACGAGATTGTTCCACAGCTCGTGGCGCTGCTGGACGGCCGCGTCATCGTGGCCCACAACGCCGCCTTCGACACCCGTTTTTTGCTCGTCGAACTCGCCCGCGCCGGCTACCCGATTTTCGAACCGGTGATCAGCCTGTGCACCATGCAGCTCGCCCGTGACTTTCTGCCCGGCACCGGTCGGTCGCTCGCCGACTGCTGCGCTGCCTACGACATCGATCTCACCGGTGCCCACCGAGCGTCGGTTGATACGTACGCCGCCGCCCAACTGCTCAGCCACTACATCACCGGTGCCGCCGATCCGATCCTGTGGGCCAACGCCCTCGACCGTGCCGCCGCCTACCGTTGGCCGACCCTGTCGTTGCCGGAGCGCCCGTGGTACCCGCGGCCGGATTTCGCGACCGAGCAGACGGCATCCGCTTTTCTGGAACGCATCAGCGTGCGGCTGCCCGAGATCACCGGTCCGGCCGAACACCAGGACTACCTCGCCCTGCTCGACCGCTGCTTGCTCGATCGACAGCTCTCCGCCCACGAAGCGCAGGCGCTCGTGCAGCTCGCCGAGGAACTCGACCTCAGCCGGAACCGCTGCGAGCTGCTGCACAGCGAGTATTTCGCCGCGCTCGCCCGCATCGCCTGGGCCGACGGCGTGCTCACAACGGATGAGATGGCCGACCTCGTCGACGTCGCCAACCTGCTCGACATTTCAGCGGATGCCCTCGATGCCGCGCTCGACCAGCCGGAACAGGCCATCGTCTCGGTGGCGAGTGCGCACTTCGAACTGCATCTCGGCGACCTCGTCGTGCTGACCGGTGATATGACCCGGCCGCGCAGTGACTGGGAATCGGAGCTGCTGGCCCGCGGCTTCGCCCCGAAGAGTGCGGTGACCAAGAAGGTCACGCTTCTCGTGGCCGCCGACCCGGACCCGCTTTCGGGCAAGGCGCGCAAGGCTCGCGACTATGGAATCCCGATCGTGGGGGAGGCGGCTTTCGCCCGCCTGGCGGGGGCGTTTCCGCTGCTGTGACGTCAAGCCAGTGCCGCGCGCTCCTGGCCGCCTGAATTCGCTGCTATCCCGGGGGCATCGCAAGCAGATTCTACTCGGAGAATCTGCGGTCTCCCGGCAGGATAGAAGGCATGGCCCACCGTCAACGCACACCCGCCGATGCTGACCCCGCAGCTGCTCGGGCGGATAAGACGTGCGCCTCGTGTGGGCGGCGCATCGAGTGGCGCGCGAAGTGGGCTAAGAATTGGGATTCGGTGAAGTACTGCTCGGCGGTGTGCCGGTCACACGGCGTCAATGCGACAGACCTGCAGCTCGAAGCGACCATCGTGACGCTGCTCCAGGCGCGGGCGCACGATTCCACGATCTGCCCGTCTGACGCAGCGCGAGCCATCGGCGGCGAGCAATGGCGCGACCTGATGGAGCCGGCGCGCCGAGCCGCACGCCGCATGGTCGCCCGCGGCGAATTGCAGATCACGCAGGGCGGAGTCGTGGTGGATCCGTCGTCCGCCAAGGGTGCGATTCGGTTGCGCAGGCCGCGATAGTGGTCACCACTTGCAGTGAGCCAGATCTGGGTGTCAAATCGCGGTGACGACACAGACAGGAGCGATCGACATGACAGTGACCTGCGACATGATGGTCTCGGAAGACGGCTACGCGGCCGGCGTGAATCAGAGCCTGGAGCATCCGCTCGGAGAAGGCGGCGAACGACTGGCTCGCTGGCGGTTCGAGCGACCTGACGAGAACGCCGCCGAGATCGCCGCCATCGCGACCGCGGGCGCCTACATCATGGGGCGCAACATGTTCGGTCCTGGGCGTGGCGAGTGGGACGACGAATGGACGGGCTGGTGGCGCGACGACCCGCCGTACCACGCGCCGCTATTTGTGCTGACGCACTACCCGCGAGCCCCGCTCGTTATGGAAGGCGGGTCGACCTTCACCTTCGTCACCGCTGGCATCGAATCTGCACTGGAACAGGCGCGCGCCGCAGCGGGCAAGAAAGAGGTGGCGATCGCGGGCGGTGCTGCCACTGCGCGGCAATACCTGTCAGCCGGGCTGATCGACGAACTGCGGCTGCACATCGTGACGGCGGTGCTGCGTGCCGGCGAGCCGCTGTTGGCCGGACTGGACGACCTCAAGCTCGAAAAGCTCAGCTCGGTGGAGCGGCAACTGGTCACGCACGTCACCTACCGGGTTGCGCACTGAACGGGTCGTGTGCGGCTTGGTCATCAGTCCAGTTGCAGGGCGATACGCAGGGCATCATCGATGCCGTCGAGTTCCTTACGGCTGACATGGCCCACAAGCTGACCGAGGTGTTCAGGCGCGACAGCGGATGTCTGCTCAACGAGCATGAGCGTGCGTTCGCTGCCGATCGCAATTGTCGGGCGAAAGCTGCTAACGCGCGCGGAACGCGAGGTCGGGGCTACCAAGACGATCGACAGCATCAGGTCGTCAGACTGCAAGATTTCGACTCGGGGATACCTTTTGTCTACATGTAACTCGACCCATCCGGTACCGAAATCGCAGGCAGGCAGGACGGTGAGATAGCGCAGGTCGGCACGCGCCATTCGTGGGAGCATGACGCATGCACAACTTCGTGAGCGAGATCGTCAACCAGGCTCCCCAACAGAACAGCTGGTGGCTCAACGGCGGCGGCTGGTTCGTGCTGGCCCTCGTCAATGCGGGCCTGGCTGAACAGAAGAACCGTTCGCGCTGGACCTGGTTCGTGCTTTCTCTGTTTCTCGGGCCCATCGCCACGTTCCTCATCGTGGTCTCGGAGCCCGTCACCCAGCCGCCACTTGAGCTGAGGAATCCGTTTGCGCGGGCCGACGATCGCTATCTCACGCTCGCTTTTCTGGGTCTCGTGATCACGGCTGGCGCAGTGCTCTTCGCCGTGGCCGGGCAGACCTGGTACATGTGGGTCGCCAGCGGCGTTGGTGCCGCGGCGCTCGCGCTCTTTCTCGTTTTGTTTCGACGTGCACGCGCAAAACGGATGGCAGCACGCGCGCACGCGCGCAGCGCCTCCGTGCCGACTGTCTGACCCCTGCAAGCGCTACGGCGTGTCGACGATCTGCTTGCCGAGCGGCATGAGCGCGACCGGGATCAGCTTGAAGTTGGCGATGCCGAACGGGATACCGATAATCGTGATGCAGAGCGCGATGCCCGAGAGCAGGTGCTCGAGGGCGATCCACCAGCCGGCCAGCACCACCCAGACGACGTTGCCGAGCAACGACGCGACGCCCGCGTTCGGTGTCTCAACCACGGTCTTGCCGAACGGCCAGAGCGCGTAGACGCCGATCCGGGCCGCCGCGATTCCCCAGGGGATGGTAACGATGAGTATGCACATGATGAGCGCGGCCACCATGTAGCCGATGAACAGCCAGAAGCCTGAGAGCACGAGCCAGATGACGTTGAGGAGGGTCTTCATGATTGTCTAATTCTCTCAAACCCCAGCGCACTCGAGATCAGCGCCGCGGCCTCCACGACCGGCTCCGTATACCCCGGAATCGCGGTCGCTTCGTTGAGCCTCGAGAACGGGGCCACGATGCCCACCACGGCCACCACGTTGCCATGGTGGTCGAATACGGGGGAGCTCACCGAGGCAACCTCGGGTTCGCGCTCCTCGAACGATGACGCCCAGCCCTGGGTGCGAATCTGATCCAGCAGCTCAGCGGGCAGCGCCTCCTCCGGCGCAACGGTCAGCAGCTCCTGCCGGGCGAACTCGTCGAAGGCGAGAAACACCTTGCCGGCCGAACCCAGGTGCAGCGGCATGACGGTACCTACCTCGAGCACGCGGGAGATGGCGCGCGGCGAGCGGGCCGTGGCCACCACGGTTCGGTACTGCCGCCAGCGCACGTAGAGCACCGACGACTCCTGGGTGTGTTCACGCAGGGTCTGCAGCATCGGGCGGGAGGCCTGGATCACGTCGAGGCCCTGCGTGGCATTGATAGCCCAGCGCGCCACGCCCAGTCCGATGCGGTAGCCGCTACCGTCGCGGTCGAGAAAGCCCTCCGACACCAGGTTCTGTACGAGGCGCTGCGTGGTGCTTTCGGGCAGTCCGGCGCGCTGGCGAATCGCGCTCAGCGACAGGGTGGGTTCCTCCACCGTAAAGCAGTCCATGATCTGGCGAATCTTACCCAGCACCAGAATGCGGTTACCAGCTGTTTCAGTCACGAGGTGTCCTTGTCTGCGCTGGGCGAGCGAAGCATCCGTTTGCCACAGAGCCATTATTCATTGCGTTCGGGTGCAAAGCGCCACTAGGGTTCATGTAACCACATCGCGAGTGGTTCACTCGCAATGTGAGTGAGAATCTCGACACCTGGCCTGTGAGGAATGCATGACAATGACGTCAACAGAATCAGCGCACCAACCGGCAGTCCAGCTCGATGCCTGCACGAAGGAATTCGTGACGCCGCAGGGCGGCTCGTATTTCGCGGTGAAGGGTATCGACCTCACGGTGATGCCGGGCAAGTTTGTGTCGATCGTGGGCCCGACAGGATGCGGCAAGTCCACGGTGCTCAACATGGCCGCTGGGCTGATGGCGCCGAGCCAGGGTGAAGCGCGCAGCTTCGGTGCCCCGGTGGTGGGTGTCAACCGCCGGGCCTCGTATATGTTTCAGCAAGATGCCCTGCTGCCGTGGAAGACCGTGCTCGACAACGTGTCGCTCGGCCTCATCATGCGCGGCGTTGGCAAGAAGGAAGCAGCCGCAGAGGCTCGCCGCTGGCTCGCCAAGGTGGGTCTGTCGAGCTTCGAAGACCGCTACCCGCACCAGCTCAGCGGCGGCATGCGCAAGCGCACCTCCATCGCGCAGGCCTGGATCGTGAACCCCGACATTCTGCTCATGGACGAACCCTTCTCCGCCCTCGACGTGCAGACCCGCCAGATTATGGAGAACGAGCTGCTCGACATCTGGCAGGAGTCGGATAAGGCCGTGATTTTCATCACCCACGACCTCGACGAAGCCATCGCCCTCAGCGATGAGGTCGTGCTGCTCAGTGCCGGCCCGGCGAGCCACGTGGTGGCCCGCTACGACATCACCCTGCCGCGCCCGCGCAACCTGCTCGAGATTCGCGACGATCCGCAGTTCGTCGAACTGCACCGCGAGATCTGGGGCAAGCTGCGCGACGAAGTGGCCAAGACTTATGCGGCAAAGGCGGCCTGACATGTCGACAACCACCATCAAGATGGATGCCGCATCCGCTGCCTCCCCGCCCCGCAGCGGCCCGGCCCGACCTCGCGGCGAAACGCCCGCGGCGCTGATGCGCTTCTACCAGCTACTGCTCACCGCGGTGGTGCTCGGTGCCTGGGAGATTCTCGGCCGGGCCGGCGTGATCGATACGTTCTTCTTCTCGCTGCCGAGCGCCATCGGCGTGGCCGTGTGGGACTGGATCACGACCGGCTTCATCTTTCCGCACCTGTGGATCACCCTGCAGGAAGCCCTCTACGCCTTCATCATCGGTACCGGGCTCGGCCTCATTCTCGGCTTTCTGCTGGCCAGGGTGCGGTTTCTCGAGCGGCTGTTTGAACCGTTCGTGCAAATGTTCAACGCCCTGCCCCGCGTGGTGCTCGCGCCCATCTTCCTCTTGTGGTTCGGGCTCGGCATCGAATCCAAGGTGGCCTTCGGCGTCACCCTGGTCTTCTTCATCGTGTTCTTCAACGTGCTGCAGGGCGTGAAAAGCGTCGACAAAGTATTGCTCGACAACGCCCGCATGCTCGGCGCCACCGAACGCCACCTCATTCAGCACGTCGTGCTGCCGAGCGCCCTCACCTGGATCTTCTCCAGCCTGCACATCAGCGTGGGCTTCGCCATTGTGGGCGCGGTCGTCGGCGAATACCTCGGCGCCGCCGCGGGTGTCGGCTACGTCATCGCCCAGGCGCAGGGTGTGTTCGACACCGAAGGCGTGTTCGCCGGCATGTTCATCCTCATGATCGTGGTGCTCTTCGTCGACCTCGGCGTGAACCGGCTCGAACGCTACCTGCTGCGCTGGCGCCCGGTTCCCGGTGCCTAAATGCTGATCTTCCGACAGAAAGAGAACATCGTGTCCTTGCGCAAGAAAATCACCGTGGCCGCCGCAGCGTTGCTCACCGCGACCCTGCTCGCCGGCTGCAGCAGTAACGCCAACGGGGGAGCGGATACCGCAGCCACCCCCAAGGTCACCATCGGCATCGGCGGCCAGACCCTGCTCACCTACCTGCCCACCACCCTCGCCGAGCAGCTCGGCTACTACGAGGAGGAGGGGCTCGACGTTGATCTGCAAGATCTACAGGGCGGGTCGAAGGCCCTCACCGCGCTGCTCGGCGGCAGCGTGAACGTGGTGAGCGGTTACTACGAGCACACCATTCAGATGCAGGCGAAGAACCAGAGCATCACCTCGTTCGTGCAGATGGGCAAGTCGCCGGCCATCGCCCTCGTCGTGGCTCCGGGATCAACCTCGAAGATCAAGTCCCTCGACGACCTCATCGGCAAGAGCGTTGGCGTCACTGCGCCGGGCTCCTCCACCCACACGATGCTTCGCTTTCTGCTCGAGGAGGCGGGCTTGAATCCCGATGGCGTCAGTGTCGTCGCGATGGGGGCCGGGGCATCCGCTGTGGCCGCCATGGAATCGGGTGGAGTTGTGGCCGGCGTGATGCTCGAACCCGACGTGTCCGTGCTCGCGGAGCGCACCGGCGCCGAAACCGTGAGCCTCGCCGACCTGCGCTCGCCCGCGGGCGTGGAGGAGCACTACGACACCGACATGTGGCCGTCGTCGTCGTTCTACGCGCAGAGCGACTGGCTCGCGAAGAACCCCGAGACCGCGCAGAAGCTCGCGAACGTGCTCACCAAGACACTCGCCTATATTGCCGAGCACACCGGAGCCGAGATCGCGGCCGAGATGCCGGAGACCTTCAGCGGCGGAGACCTCGAACGCTACGCCGCGCTCATTGAGGAGCTCAAGCCGCAGCTCACCGAAGACGGACGCAACAGCGAGGCCGGTGCCGAGGCCGTGCTCGACACGCAGCGCATCGCCAACCCGGAGGTCGGTGACGCCGAGATCGACCTCGCCGCCACCTACACCAACGAGTTCGTCGGCGGAAAATAGCCACGTTGGGCGCCGCCGCATCCGCTTGGAAGGACTTGATATGACCAACGTGGCCCCACTTGCCGGTGTACGTGTGCTCGAACTCGGCAACTTCATTGCCGCGCCAACGGCCGGGCGCATGCTGGCCGATTTCGGCGCCGAGGTGATCAAGGTGGAACGCCCCGGAACCGGAGACGAGCTGCGCAACTGGCGGCTGCACGCCGGCAGCACGTCGATGCTGTTTCGCACCATCAACCGCAACAAGAAGTCGATCGTGCTCGACCTCAAGACCGAGCTGGGGCGCGACATCGTGCTCGAACTCGTGGCGCACTGCGACGTGGTGCTCGAGAATTTTCGGCCGGGCACGTTGGAGAAGTGGGGGCTTGGGCCCGCCGAGTTGAACGCGGTGAATCCCAACCTCATTCTCACCCGGGTGTCGGCGTTCGGGCAGACCGGGCCGCTCTCGCAGCGCCCCGGATTCGCCGCGGTCGCCGAGGCGATGGGCGGCTTTCGAGACCTCGTGGGCGACCCCGACCGGCCTCCCGTTCGGGTCGGCGTGTCGATCGGCGACTCGATCGCCGGGCTCTACGCGGCCTTCGGCTCGGTAATGGCCCTGTTTCAGCGCGAGGTGCGTCAGGGCCGAACGGATGCTGCGCTCGAGTTGCACGAACGCGTCATCGACGTGGCGCTCAACGAATCGATGCTGTCGATGATGGAATCGCTGATACCCGACTATTCGGCGTATGGCGTGGCGCGGGAACGTGTCGGCGGGCGGATGGACGGCATCGCCCCCACCAACGCCTACCTCTGCGGTGACGGCGCCAGCATCGTGATCGCCGGAAACGCAGATGCTATTTACCAGCGCTACATGCACGTGATCGGCCGCGACGACCTCGGGCGCGACCCGGGGTTGCAGAACAACGCGGCGCGGTGGCTGCGGCGGGATGAGCTCGACGCCGCGATCGGGGCGTGGACGTTGGGGCTTTCGGCGAGAGCGGCTTTGGCCGTGCTAGAGGAGGCGGGGGTTCCGTCTGGTCCTATATATACGGCCGCGGACATCTGCGCGGACTCCCAGTACGAGGCGCGCAACATGATCCAGCGCTTCGATGTCTCCGACGGGTCGCAGGTCTTGCCTGGCGTGGGTTTCCCTGGCATTGTTCCAGTGATCGGCGAACGCTCGCTCGATATAAAGACCCTCGGGCCAGACCTCGGGGAACACACTCGAGAGGTGCTGTCTCGGGTTCTGGGCAAGACCTCTGCCGAGATAGACCAGATCATGAGCGAATTGCAGCCCGCCTGATGTTCACCCTCGAACCCGCCGCGGTGCTGCGCGACGTCACCCTGCGCGACGGCCTGCAACTCACCGGCGGCATGCTCTCCACCGAGCGCAAGCTCGCGACCATTCGGTCGCTGCTCGCCCTCGGGGTGGAGTCGCTGGAGATCGGGTCGATGGCCCGGCCCGACCTCGTACCGCCGATGGCGAACACTCTCGAGGTGCTCGCGGAGCTCACGCCCGCTGAGCGTGTGCGCTGCTGGGTGTGGGTCGCCACGCCGCGGCATGTGGAGCGCGCCGCCGCCGCGGGGGCCCGCAATTTTCAGTACTGCTTCTCCGCAACGGATGCCCACAACCAGGCCAACATCGGCCGCACCACCGAGGCGAGCCTCGCCGCCATGCCGGCGGCCGTGGAAATCAGCCAGGATGTGAATGGCCAGATCCAGCTGTGCATCGCGACCTCGTTCACCTGCCCGTTCGACGGGCAGGTCGACCCGTCGCGGGTAGTGCAGATTGCGCAAGACGAACGCGCAGCTGGGGCCTCACACGTGGTGATCTGTGACACGCTCGGGCAGGCCGTTCCGGCTCAGGTGTCGTCGCTCATTACACGTGTTCGCCTCGAGACGCCGGCCCGTGAGATCGTCTTTCACGGGCACGACACGTGGGGGTTGGGCGTGGCGAACACGCTCGCGGCTATTTCTGCCGGGGCCACCATGGTGGACGGAGCGCTCGGTGGTCTGGGCGGATGCCCCTTCGCGCCGGGAGCCAGCGGTAACACCGCGAGCGAGGACATCCTCTTTGCCACACGCCCGCCGTGGCTGACACCCGACGTGTTCGGGTCGCTCGTGCGCGTATCGGAAGCGTTGCTGATGGAGCTCGACGAGCCGAATCGTTCGAAAGCCGCCCAGGGCGCCCACTCACCCGCGAAGGCGTTCGACTGGGTGCTGTAGTTCGTCGAACACGTGGCTCGGATGCCGTGGCGTCTAGCCGATCAGGGTGAGCATCAGCCGTGATTCCTCGAGCGCTTCGACCTCGTGCTCCAGACCGGCATCGAGCCGGAGCAGGGCGCCGGGCACCAGGTCGGTGACCTGCCCGCCGGCCGTGACGCGCAGGCATCCATCGAGGGCCTGCAGGAGCAGAATTTTGGGCGCTGAGTGCTTCTTGAGCACGAAACCGGCTTCGAAGGTGAGCACGACCACGCGCACCCCGGGGGAGGCGAGAACCGTGCTGTGACCGAGCTGACCGGGTTCAACCGCGGCGTCAGACCGAATGTCCGCGATGTGCGTGAGGGGCAGCGTTGTGTGTTCCATGATTCAACGCTAGACCCGTGAATACCTTTCTCTCGGTCGACGGTGATTGCTAAAATTGATGCTGTCTGGGAGCCAGCCCTGAGCATCGGCTTGAGTGTGTCGCTCGAAGGCATCGCTGGGTATCGTTGAACTATCGCTGTATATCGTTCGCAATACTTACAGGAGGCAATCATGGGCAATTCATATCCGACAAGCGGGTTCAACGCTGGCAACATGGACGGCATCTGGCAGGCGATGGAGCAGTTTCGTTCGCGGTTCGAAAAGCAGACCGGTACCCGCGCCGGCCGTGGTGAGGTGCGCACGGCGGTGCTCGCGCTGCTCGCTGAGCAGTCGATGCACGGCTACCAGATCATTCACGAAATCGAAGAGCGCAGTGGCGGTAGCTGGAAACCCAGCGCCGGCTCGGTCTACCCGACCCTGCAGCTGTTGGCCGACGAGGGCCTCATTAGCGCCGAGGAGTCCAATGGTCGCAAGATCTACTCCCTGACCGATGAGGGTCGCGCCGCTGTCGCTGACGCTGACATGAGCGCGCCGTGGGAAACTACGGCGTCGACTCCTGGCCACGGGCATGGCCATGCGGCATTGCCGAAAGCGGGGATCGAGCTCGCGCAGGCAGCGGCGCAGGTTGGTCGCACCGGCTCGCCGGAGCAGATCAAGCAGGCCGTCATGGTGCTCGACGACGCACGTCGCAAGCTCTACTCGATCCTCGCCCAGGACTGACGGGGTGCCACTGGCTCGTCGAGGTAGCTACGATTCGAACTCGGGCGCAGGAAACATGCGCGCCCGCTACCGCCGCATTCTGCGTTTCGCCAGCTGGTATCTGGCCATAACGTGGTGGTTCGAGTTGTTCCTGCCTCGCATCGGGCTGGTGAAAATCGCGGAGCGCACACGTTCTAAACGGATGCAACGCTTCGCCAAGGGTTTTCACATGCTCGCGTCCGACCTTGGTGGCCTCATGATCAAGGTCGGGCAGTTCATGTCCTCGCGCCTCGACGTGCTGCCGCCCGAGATCACCAAAGAACTCGAGGGGCTGCAAGACGAGGTCGCCCCCGTGGCCTTTGCCGCTATTCGTGCAGCAGCCGAAGCGGAGCTGGGCATGCCGCTTGAGCGAGCCTTTATGTCGGTCGACGAGACGCCGGTGGCGGCGGCATCGCTCGGTCAGGCGCACCGAGCCCGACTGACCGCGCTTGATGCTGCCGACACGGGGCTCGACGGGGTCATCATCAAGGTGCAGCGCCCGGGCATCGACGCGATTATCGACGTCGACCTGGCCGCCCTGCGCAAGGTGGGTGGGTGGCTCAGCCATGTGAAACTCGTCTCCAACCGGGTCGACATGCCCGCGCTCGTCGAGGAATTCGCCCAGACCAGCCTCGAAGAGATCGACTATCTGCACGAAGGTGCCAGCTCGGAACGCTTCGCGGCAGCCTTTCCAGACGACGACCGGGTGAGCGTACCTGTCGTCGTCTGGGAGCGCACCACCCGCAAGGTGCTCACCCTCGAAGACGTGACGGCGATCAAGATCACCGACGTTGGGGCCCTGCACAAGGCGGGCATCGATCCGGCACAGGTGGCCCCGCTCTTCGCGGAGATCATGTTCGACCAAATGTTCACCAAGGGCTTCTTTCACGCTGATCCGCATCCCGGAAACATCTTTGTCACCCCGGACGCTGATATCGAACGCGGGTGGAAGCTGACGTTCATCGACTTCGGAATGATGGGCGAGGTTCATACCAGCACGCGCACCGGACTGCGCAAAATGTTGATCGCTGCCGCCTCGCGTGACGGGCGCGGCCTCGTCAGCGCCATGAACGACGTAGGGGTGCTCCTGCCTTCGGCGGAGACGACGGAGCTCGAACGGGCGATGACGACCTTGTTCGCCCGCTTCGGCGGCATGGGGTTTGCAGAACTGCGAGAGGTCGACCCGCGGGAGTTCCGCGACTTCGCGGTGCAGTTCGGCGATGTTGTGCGATCGCTGCCCTTTCAGTTGCCCGAGAACTTTCTGCTCATCATTCGAGCGATGTCCCTCACCTCCGGGGTGGCCAGTTCACTCAATCCCGCGTTCAACCTCTGGGACTCCGTCGAGCCCTACGCGGCGCAGCTGCTTCGTGACGAGAGCGGCAACCTGGTGCAGGACTTCGCGAAACGAGCAATGGATACCGCCGGCCTCGCTTTTCGCCTGCCGAAGCGGCTCGATGAGTTCATTAGCCGAGTCGAAGACGGCTCGGTGGGCGTCGCCAACCCTGGACTGGAGAAACGGGTCGTCCGCCTTGAACGCACCACCCGGCAAGCGGTCTCGGCGCTCGTCTTCGGCGCACTGCTGATCGCCGGCGTTCTTCTGCGAGCGGATGACGCGGTGCTCGGCACAGTACTCATGGTCGCGTCGGTCGCCCCGCTGCTGCACGCGCTGTTCGCGGGACGCCGCGGGCTCTGAGCGCGTGGGTGCTAACCCGATGCAGCGGTGAGAAAGCCCGACTACCCGGCGCGGTGGCATCCGTTTGTCGTGGACTGCAGCGGGCCATCGTTGCGCGCGGAGTTCGCTACTGAGCCGTCGAAGGGCCGACTAGTCGTGTCTGGCCGTCTCGGCTAGCTCTCGCAGCCGACCCCATCGCCGTCCCGGTCAAGGTGCCGTCCGTAGCCAGCGTCGCCTGCACGCACAGGAGCCGCACCCGCCGCTCGTGCCGCGTCACAGTTCTGGTAGTACGCACTTGCGGGTGCGGGTGCGGGTGCTGGTGCTGGTGCTGGTGGTGTTGCCGGCGCCGGCGCAGCGGGTGCCGGTTCTACAACGACCGGAACCGGCACAGCTGCGACTGGAACCGGCGCCACCGCCACGGGGGCCACGACCACGGGAGCCGGCGCAAAAGCGGATGCCATAGCCCGCTCGTCGGGGCAGGCCGTGAGAATCCGAGTCATCGCGTCGTGCTCCGGCTGCGTCACCCACAACCCGTAAGTTGCCTTCACCGAAATCTGCCGCGCAACGTAAGCGCACCGGTACGCCTTCATCGGTGGCAACCACGTGGCCGTGTCGCCGTCACCCTTACTGGAATTCGTGCGTCCATCAACGGCCAGCAGGTTGAGCGGGTCGTTGGCCAACGATACCCGCTGGGCCTGGCTGAGCTGCTGAGCCCCGGTCTGCCACGCATTCGACAGGGACACGACATGGTCGATCTGCACGAGCGACGACGTCGAGGTTCCCCGCACAAAATGAATCTTTTTTCCCGTGTATGGTCCGGGCAGCGTGCCGGTCAGAACGCGACAGTTTCCCGATTTCACCGTGCCGGTGAGGTCGCGAGCCAAGATGTCGTTACGCGTGTCGCAGCCGTTCTGGTCGACGTCGAGCCAGGCTGTGCCGAAGCTGCCGCTGCGATCGTATCCAGTCTTGGGTGCGCGGCCCTTCACCGTCAGGGTCGCCAGCAGTGCGATGGCCGTGGTGTCGGTCGCCGCGGTATCGGTGAGAACGATGCTCGCGGCTTCCGATGCCGGCGTGGTGGTAGCCGGGTCGGCCGGCGCTTCCTCGGTGAATGCCGAGGGAGTTGGCGTCGGGCTCGGCGTCGCTGAAGGTATGGCCGTCGCAGTCGGTTGCGAACTCGTGCTCGCCAGATCTGTCTCCACGGATGCCGGTACCAGCGACGATCCCACGATGCCGACAATGATTGCCCCGCCCAGCGCGACGGCAGCAACTTTTCGTCTTGGGATGACGGCCCAGGATCGACGCCCGGTGACCAAGACGTAGATGGCGGTGAGGGCGCCTATCGCGCTGGCCGTCATGAACAGGGCAGAGAAACCGCCGGTCGACGCGGCCACGAGCAACAGCACGAGTGACACGCCGAGCATGATCCAGGTGAGCGTGGAGAATTGGGGACCGCGAAGGCGGGGCTGTGCAGACAAGGGACTCCTTCGGCCGCATAACCACGACCAGCTGAATGTATCGTCGAGTCTTGGTGTGCGCACTCCCACCTTCGGGGGCCTCGGCGAACGATGACTCGGTCGTGACGAGGCGCGGTGAGCGTTGCGAGCCGGCTCACCGAATGGGACGGGACATGTTCCCGGCCCGAAGCTCCGGTCGCGGCTCGCGAAAGCGGATAAATAGTTGCTCCGCGAGCGATGAATCGACCGGTCGCCTGCTCTATTTGATCGTAGACAACTCTTATAAAGTCTTCACTAACTTATGAGATTTTATCGCCTTTGAGGGCGAATCGCGGTAGAATTGTGGGTGAAGGAGGCACCGTCGCCATGACCCTCACCGCCCCGCCCGCCGCAGCCGACTCCGTGCCGGATCCCGAGGTTTCTCGGGTCGCGGCAATTACCCAAGCCGGTGCGATTCTGGCTGCAGCGTTGGACGGGGTGC
>NZ_SOHL01000023.1 GCF_004403985.1 Cryobacterium gelidum
CCCGAGCAGCAACGTACCTGGACTGGATTCATAGCTACAATCACCACAGACCCCATACCGGCATCGGCGGCAAATCACCCATCGACCGCGTTCACAACGTCAGTGGGAAGAACAACTAGGCAGACGGCGGGGTTGTCCACCGGTGCGATGCAGCTCCGGGGAGACGGTCGCGGATCAACAGGACGACGGTGATCCCGACCATGGCACCAATGAGGGTCTCCAAACCGCGGTCAGCGAGCAGGGACATCGGGTCGACCGGGTTGGCGAGTTGGGTCATCAGCAGTATCACGGGCGTGAAAAAAACGAGGGCGAGACCGTAATGGCGCACCATGAATAGTTCCGCCGGGAACTGCAAGACCATGACGAGGATAACCAGCACGGTCGTACCGGGATGCAGCAGCAGGACACCAGCCGTCAAGCCCAGACCGGCATCGGTCCCGAGTACGCGATGGATGCCTTGCTCCACCCGGCTGGGAAGATCGGCACCGGCGAGGGGAACGGCCGCAGCGGCCATGGCCCACTAGGCGTGGCCGATTCCCAGTAGTTGGCCGAGAGCACCGGCGGCTGCAACCGCGACGACATAACGAGTGGCGTGCACGCCTGCCCTGGGGAGCCATGGTCCGGAGCGCGGTTCGGCAGTGCGTCTCGCCGTGGAATCCCAGGTGCGGTTCCTGAACCAGCCGGCGAACCCGACCAGCAGGGAAAAGAGTGCGGATGCGGCGCAGATCAGCGCGGCAGCCCACAGTGGGATGACCGTGGGAATCGACGCGCAGGCCCCCAACGCAAAAAAATGCCGAAGAATGGCCCGGCGGGTCTGAGCTTTATTTTGTCGGCCACGAGTGAACCGAGTCCGGCCAGGAACGCCTCGATGGAGACCAGCCCCCAGGCCTGAATGTGAGTGATGGACAGTGCCACACCGACAGTCACCCCGGTCAGCAGTACTGCCCCAGACTGGGCCTGGTGCACCAATCGCAGCTGATGGGCTTCACCACGGCCGTACTTGCCCGTGAACGCGCCAAAAACGGCATAGATGGTCAACTCGGGGTGGCCAAAAATCAGCAGGACCAGTACCGGGACTGTGACACCCAGACCGACGCGAAGTGCCGGCCAGTGATCATTGACCGCGGGTGGGACACTGACGAGTGCGCGCACGTAGAGCAGTACCGGGCGCACGGGGTCTCACGGCCTTTCGAACAGAACGATGGTGGCGCGGCGTAGACAGCAGAACCCGGTTGGCTGGTTTCACGCCCGAATGCTGCGCTCACCCCAGTCTGTACCGCTTTGCCTGGCCGGTCCAAGACTTGAATTCAACCAGTCGATAACCAGACATTATCAATCAGCCCTCGGTGTCGCGCGCTTCGGGCACGACCGACGGAAGCCCCCGATCGAACAGCTCACCCAGGGAAAGCCGCGCTGCAACGGCCGCGAACGCCCGTGCGGTCACCGAACCAGGCGACGCCGGACTTATTGCCGCAGCGACGCGCGCGGTGGCGACGGGATCGACGAGTGGCACAATGCGGGTCCGCGATGACGGTGTGATGGTTTGCACCCACGAATGTGGCACGATGCTGGCCCATTGTTCCGTCTTCATGTGTGCGTGGAGGGACGCGATCGAATCCGTCTCTACCTGGGGCTCCATTCGAATCTGGTTCTGGCTGAAGGCATCGTCGATCACTTGTCTGCTGCGCATTTCCGTCGTCAACACAGCGAGGGGGAGCGCAGACGCCTGACGCGAGTCGAGGCCTTCGGTACGATGCCCAGCCGCAACACGCCGGTCACTCCGGATTGGACGGCCTGGACCTCCGCCTTGAAAGCGTCATGCTCCGCGAGGATTCGTTTGGCCCAAATCACCAAACGTTCACCCTCCGGCGTCAGCCCTTCAAAGGCATGACCACGATTGATCAGAGAAACATTGAGCTCCCGTTCCAATAAGTTGATTGCCGCAGAGAGGGCAGGCTGGGAAACGTTCCACTCGGCGGCCGCACGAGCGAAGTGCCGTTCCCGGGCCACAGCGACAAAATATTCGAGCTGGCGAAAACGCACAGGCTCTCCTTTCACTTTGGTAATCAGTGCGGCGTGCACCCCAAGGTAGGCTCGTTTCGACAGGGTGTGCCGCAACCGCCCTGGGGTAGATCAGCGTCGATCGGCGCGAAACAACTCTCTGGTCGCCAGGCCAAGCAGATCGCACGACAAGAAATGGTTCTCCTTTGCGCAAAATGAATATGTCCCGGGCGGGAAAGCTCTCGGTTGCCGTCACGGCGCTGCTGGCTCTCGCCGGCGGATTCGTCGGCGTCAGCGCCGCGACCGCGAGCCAGCCGAACAGCCACGTCCAGCCCCAGACAGCGGTCACCGGCGAAACCTACGTTATCGGCACCGACACTACCTTCGCACCGTTCGAGTACCGCAAAGACGGCGAACTGACCGGCATCGACATGGACTTGATTCGTGACATCGCTGCGAATCAGGGCTTCAACGTGGAGATCAAATCGCTCGGCTTCGACGCCGCGCTGCAGGCCTTGCAGTCGAACCAGGTCGACGGCGTCATCGCCGGCATGTCGATCACCGACGAGCGCAAGCTGGTTTTCGACTTCTCCGACCCGTACTTCGACTCCGGCGTGCAGATGGCTGTCGCCGACACCAACACCGAAATCACCGGCTACGCCGACCTGGCCGGCGAGACCGTCGTCGCTAAGCGGGGCAGTGAGGGCGAAACCTTCGCCAACTCGATCAAAGACGAGTACGGCTTCACCGTTAAGGCCCTCGCCGACTCGGCCACGATGTACGACGACGTCAAGGCCGGCAATTCTGTCGCCGTCTTCGATGACTACCCGGTGCTCGCCTACGGCATCAACCAGAACAACGGGCTCAAGTCGGTCACCGAGAAGGAACAGGGCAGCTCCTACGGCTTCGCTGTCAACAAGGGCCAGAACCCCGAGCTGCTGGCTGCCTTCAACACCGGTCTGGCCGAGCTGAAAAGCAACGGTGATTACCAGTCCATTCTCGACAAGTATCTGGAGCAGCCGGCGCCCGTCGCGGCATCCGGTTTCTTCGGGCTGTTGTCCGACAGTCTGCCTGCCCTCATGAAGGGCCTCGGCCTGACCCTCCTCGCGACCGGGCTGTCGATTCTGGTCGCCCTCGTCTTGGGCGTGCTGTTCGGGTTCTGCAAGGTCTCCGAGAGTCGTGTGCTGCGCGGCTTGGCGAGCATCTACGTGAGTATCTTTCGGGGCACCCCGCTGCTCGTGCAAGCATTCTTCTTCTACTTCGGCCTGCCGCAGCTCACCGGGCAGCCGATCGACGTACTCACCGCCGGTGTACTGACCCTGAGCCTCAATGCCGGTGCCTACATGACCGAGATCGTGCGCGGCGGTATCCAGTCGGTCGACCCGGGCCAGACCGAGGCTGGCCGCAGCCTCGGCCTCGGCTACGTCACGACGATGCGACGCGTCGTGCTGCCGCAGGCCGTGAAGATCATGACACCGTCATTCATCAACCAGTTCGTGATGACGCTGAAGGACACCTCTCTCCTGGCGGTGATCGGCTTCGCCGAGCTCACCTACCAGGGCCAGCAGATTTACGCCGCGAACTTTCGCACCGGTGAGACCCTGCTGATCGTGGCCGCGCTGTACTTCATCGTCATCAATTTGCTCACCATGCTCTCCAACCAGCTCGACAAGAGGTTCAACAAATGAGCAAGAACAGCGCCGGCAGCAGAATTCCCGCCGGCAGTAAAGTCAGCGTCAGGGGACTGCGCAAGTCGTTTGGCTCCAACGAGGTGCTCAAGGGACTGGACGTCGAGATCAGCGAGGGCGAGGTCGTCTGTGTCATCGGTCCGTCCGGTTCGGGCAAGTCCACGTTTCTGCGCTGCCTGAACAAACTCGACGAGCTCAGCGCTGGCACGGTCATCGTCGACGGATTCAACCTCAGCGATAAGACGGTCGACCTCAACGAGGTGCGCCAGCACATCGGCATGGTTTTTCAGCACTTCAACCTGTTCCCGCACATGACGGTACTGCAGAACATCATGCTGGCCCCGGTTGAGTTGAAGAAGCAATCCACAGCAACTGCCCGCGCCAGTGCTCTCAAACTGCTTGACCGGGTGGGTCTCGCCGAGAAAGCCGATGCCCGCCCTGCCCAGCTCTCCGGCGGCCAGAAACAGCGCGTCGCCATCGCCCGGTCGCTGGCCGTGAACCCTGACATCATGCTCTTCGACGAGGCCACAAGCGCCCTCGACCCGGAGATGGTCGGGGAAGTGCTGCAGGTCATCCGTGATCTCGCCGCCGAGGGCATGACCATGGTCGTGGTCACCCACGAGATGGGTTTCGCCCGCGAGGTCGCGGACCGGGTCATCTTCATGGCCGACGGCGTCATCGTCGAAGAGGGCACCCCGGCCGAGCTGTTCGGCAACCCGCAACAGGAACGCACCCAGGACTTCCTCTCGAAAGTGCTCTAAACGCGACCGACACGGGCGGTCAAGCTCAGGCGCGGTCGCCGACGATCTCCTCGCGCACCCGGCGCAGGTCTTCCATGAGTGAGCCGATCAGAATCCAGTGGTCCGGGTGCGGCGTCACGATGCGCAGCGGCGCGGTCAGAGCGGGCATTTCGGGTGCGGGCGGCTCCGGAAACGCCCGCAGGTCACCCTCCGCGCGGGCGAGGAGCTCCAGGTCGTGAGCGGCCCGCGCCAGCTCCCGTGAGAAGGCCTGAACGGTTGGCTCGAACTGCAGGGATGGGTCATAGTGGTCGTGCAGTGCACGAGTCATGCCGATTGCGCGAGTCACCAGAGTCGGCAGTCGTTCGATCATGTCGTGGTCGGCGTCGAGGGCCTTTCGCAGCTTGGCCTTGCGCGGGTTGAGCATGAGGCTCTCCTCTGCCTGCGCGATGGCCTTCTCCGCCGACGCGAGCATGGGGCGCAGCAGCCGGGCCTTGATCATCAACTCCATCAGGTCGATCGGGTTCTGTGGGGTGCGCAGCGCCCGGGCGATGCGGTCGAAGGTATCGGCCAGTTCACGAGCCAGTAGGCCGACGGCGTCGCGGGCGGGCGCAATCAGTACCGGGGGAACGATGAGGGCATTGATGACGAGGGCGATTCCCGCGCCGATGAACGTCTCGAAGATTCGATCGAGGGCGTACCCGGGTGTCGTGGCACCGAGGGCGAGTACGAGCATGGCACTGATGGGAATCTGGCTCGCGGAGGACGGGGACAGGCGCAGTGCCCAGGCAACGAGCAGGCTGACCATAATCGTGCCGAGCACGACCCAGCTGGACTCGCCGAGGAAGAAACCGATCGTGGAAGCGATGATGACACCGCCGATGACGCCCGCGGTGCGTTCGATCGCTCGCCCGAGGGTCTGGTTGACGCTTGGCTGCACCACGAGCAGGGCAGCGATCGCAGCAAAGATCGGCAGGTCGCTCGGTAACAGCAGCTGGGAGGCGACCCAGGCCAGGGCGACGGCGACGGCCACCTTGACGACCTGCAGCAGCGGGAGTCGTTTGGAGATGCGCAGGGCCGAGGTTAGTTTCACTGGTCAAGGGTAACCCCGGGCCGGGTAAGTCAAGCGGATGCCGGCGCATCCGCTTTCACGGTCTGCCCAATCGGCACGCCGAGAAACCGGGCCTAGTCCTGCCCGGCCCGGCCGGAGCCCTGCTGCGTTTTCGCGGCCCGAGTCCGGGCGGCGGCCGTGGCCGGGTCCTCGGACGTGGCTAACCCGATCGATGCACTACCTTCCGCGCCGCCCGGCGCTGGGTCGAACCACTCGAATCACCCGGGCGCTTCCGTCCGACGTCTGGGTTCCGAAGGCATCGAACTGCACGGTGGACCCTGCGTCGCTGGCGTAGCCATCGGTGTCATCCATGCCGCCGCCTGTCAGGGGGCCGTCGGTAGGTCCGCCGCGTCCGAAACGACGACGCAGGGCCTTGACCAGCGGCGGGCCGATCAGGAACAGCACGATCACGATGTAGACCACGACGGCAACCGGTTCGCTCACAAGCGCAGCGGGGTCGCCAGCGCTGATCTGCAGTGCGCGGCGCAGCTGGCGTTCCATCTCCGGGCCGAGGATAGCGCCGACGATGATCGGCAGCACCGGAAAACCGAAGCGCCTGGCCATGTAGCCCAGGGCGCCGAGCAGGAGCAGAATGCCGATGTTGAAGGTTTGCATTCCTGCCGCGTAGGCGCCGAGGGTTGCGAAGAACAGAATCCCCGCGTAGAGGTAGGGGCGTGGAATGCGCAGCAGCTTCGCCCAGAGCGGTGCCAGAGGCAGGTTGAGCGCGAGCAGCAGGGTGTTGCCGATGAACAGGCTCGCGATCAGGGTCCACACCAGAACAGGTTCGGTCTGGAACAGTAGCGGACCGGGGTGGATGCCGTACTGGTTGAACGCGAGGATCATCACGGCGGCTGTCGCCGTGGTGGGAAGACCGAGGGTCAGCAGCGGCACGAGCGTTCCGGCGGCCGAGGCGTTGTTGGCTGCTTCCGGCCCGGCTACGCCCTCGATGGCGCCGTGCCCAAACTGCTCGGGATGCTTGGACAGCTTCTTTTCCGTCACATAGGAAAGGAAGGTCGGGATCTCGGCGCCGCCGGCCGGGATGGCCCCGAACGGAAAGCCGATGACCGTGCCGCGCAGCCACGGCTTCCAGGAGCGCTTCCAGTCGTCCTTGCCCATCCAAGGCACACCCACCGGGATGGTTGCGGGGGTACCGTGCCGCAGGTGCGCAGCAATCCACAACGCTTCACCGACCGCGAACAGGGCGACGGCGATGACGACGACGTCGATGCCGCCGGAGAGCAGCGGCTGGCCGAACGTCAGTCGTGGCTGCCCGGTCGTGCCGTCGAGGCCGACCAAGCCGATGGTGAGGCCGATGAACAGCGAGGCGAGCCCGCGAATGCGGCTCGAGCCGAGCACGGTGCTCACCGCGATGAAAGCGAAAACCATCATGGCGAAGTACGAGGGGGCCCCGAGCCCGATAGCGATCGCCACCACGAACGGGGCGACGAAGACGAGGGCACCCGTGGCCAGGGTTCCGGCAACGAAGGAGCCGATCGCCGCCGTTGCGAGCGCTTGGGCGCCGCGGCCGGCCTTGGCCATTTTGTTACCCTCGAGCGCTGTGACGACCGAGGAAGATTCACCGGGGGTGTTGAGCAGAATCGACGTCGTCGACCCGCCGTACATGCCCCCGTAGTAGATGCCGGCGAACATGATCAGCGATCCGGTCACATCAAGCGCGTAGGTGAGTGGCAGCAGCAGGGCCACGGTCATGGCCGGTCCGATGCCGGGTAACACGCCGACGGCGGTGCCGAGCAGCACACCGATGAGGGCGAACAGAAGGTTCTGCAGGGTCAGCGCGTTGCTGAACCCCTCCATCAGCAGGGCGAGGTTGTCCATTTAGAGAATTCCCGTCAACAGGCCGGCCGGCAGGTTGATGCCGAGGCCTAATACGAAGCCGTAGAACGTGCCAACGGCGAGAAGAATGCCGATCACGAGCGCCCAGACGAAGCGGCGGGAGCCGAGCAGGAGGGCGGATCCGTAGAACAGCAGCGCACTGCCGATCACGAATCCGAGAAAGTCCATCGACAGGGCGAAGACGAGAATCAGTCCGCCGAGGCCGAAGACGGTCGGCCAGTGGGCCTGCTGAGAAAGGTCGATGTCCTCGCCGTCCTCGGCATCGGCGTGGCCGCCCCGCAGCACAGAGATCGCCAGGGCGATGGCACACAGGCCCAGGCCGATCGCGATGATCGTGGGAACGACCCGCGGTCCCATCACACCGGCATTGATGGCGGTATGACGGATGTTCGCGGTATCGACCGCGATCACGATCGCGATCACGGCGAGGAGGGCGGCGACGCCGAGCTCGGAGCGACCCTGGAGTCGGGCGCGCAGCCCGGGAGCTGCTGCTGTGCTGGGGGCGCTCATGCTTAGACCAGACCCAGGGTTTTCAGCACGTCGGCGACGCGGGCGTCCTGCTCGGTGAGGAAGGTGCTGAAGTCGTCGCCGGTCATGAAGGCGTCGGTCCAGCTGTTCTCCGTCAGGACCTGCTTCCACTCCGGGCTGTCGTGCATCTTCGTTACGGCATCGACGAGGCGAGCGATTTCGGCATCCGTCAGGCCTGGTGCGGCCAAGAGGCCGCGCCAGTTGGTGAAGACCAGGTCGATGCCCTCTTCGGTGAGGGTGGGGGCGTCAATGACCGGAACGCGCTCCTCGCTCGTGACGGCGAGCACGCGCAGGCCGCCCGACTTCACCTGTTCGAGGAACTCCCCATAACCGGAGGCCCCGAACTGCAGCTTGCCGCCGAGAATGGCCGGCAGTAGTTCGCCGCCGCCGTCATAGGGCACGTAGTTGACGGCTGTGGGGTCGATGCCGACGGCATCGGCGAGCTGCATGGGCAGCAGGTGGTCAGGGCCTCCCGGGGAGGAGCCGCCGCCGACGGCGAAGGAAGCCGGGTCGGCCTTCCAGGCGGTGACGAGATCGTCAATGGTCTTGTAGGGAGAGTCGGCGGCGACGAAGATCGCGCCGGCTTCTTCGATGAGGCCGGCGATCGGGGTCGCGTCGGCAACCTTGGCATCGCCCTCGTTGGTGTACGCGGCGCCGACGACGCCGAGCCCCATCATGAGCATGAAGTTGGCGTTGCCGGTCTCGGTGAGGGTGCGGGCCAGGCCCACGGTTCCGCCGGCGCCGGCCAGGTTGGTGACCTCGGTGCCGGAGGCCAGCCCGAGGTCGTCCATCACCTTGACCGCTGCGCGACCGGTCACGTCGTAGCCACTGCCGGGAGCGTTGGGAATCATCACCTGAAGGTTTTGGATCGGGCCCTCGTCGGTGGCCTCGGTGGTCGTGGCGCTGGTGACCCCGCAGGCGCTGAGGGCGAGTGCGACGGCACCGGCGAGAACGACGGTCCCCGCCGTGCGGCGCGTGCGCGTGGTGCGTGCTGTGATTGGCATGCTCAAATCCTCTTCGATTTTTGGCGAGCCTCTTTGCTGGCCGAATTCATCCTGCGTGGTGGGTCGGCCGGGCACAACTTGTGACTCTAGTGAACGTTGTGTAGTTTGCGGTTGCGCGCGGGGGGATTGGACAATTTCGGTTTGGCTTCACGATGAGGGAGTATCTCTTATGGCCAGAGCCGACCGAAGGGACCCGATGCCGAAACGCGAGGCGTCGTCCCGCCTGCCGACGGCGCGCCCGCGTGGGTCGGGCATCCGTTCGAGCCGCCTCAGCCTGACCCGTCAACTGTTGCTGTTTCAGTTGAGCTTGATCGCCCTCGTCCTGGTCGCCGTCACGGCCATCTCAATCGAGCAGACCCGCAGCAGCTTTGAAAGCGGCGCCCAGCGACGCATGCTGACGGTCGCCGAATACACGGCTGCCAATCCGCTCGTGCGTAGCCTGCTCGACACCGCGGCTGTGCCCCAGCAATACTCCGTTCCGGTCGAGGCTCTCCGCACCACAACCGGGGTCGACCAACTGATCGTGACGGATGCGGCCGGCCGCATCATCGCCGCACCGGCCGATCCGCGGCTGCTCACGACCGACCTGGCCATCGGGGCCACGCCAGGCGCGTCCGATGCGGCGTGGGCCGGCGTCGCGCCGATCGGCGCTCAGGACTACGTGGTCGCGCAGGTGCCGGTGCTGTCCAACTCCGGCAAGGTCGTGGGCTCGGTTGTCGCTGCCCGCCGGTTTCCGGCCGTAGCCGAACTGCTCAAGGCCGCGGCGCCGAACCTGCTCACCTTTCTCGGCGTGGCCGGGGTGCTCGGCGTCGCCGGATCGTTGCTGCTGGCGGCCCGGGTGAAACGGCAGACCCTCGGCCTGGAGCCGGAACAGATCGGCCGGCTGGTCGAGCACCGCGACGCCATGATCCACGGAATTCGGGAGGGGGTGATCTCCGTCGACACCGACGGACTCATCACGCTCGCCAACGACAGCGCACGAACCCTGCTCGGACTGCCCGCTGACGCGGAAGGACGGGCAATCGATGCGGTCGGCCTCGATGACGAGGCGGTGCGCGCGCTGCGCCAACAGGAGGTCGGCGACATCGATACCGTGTTCGTGAATCGGGGAGTGCTGCTCGTGCTCAATCGGACGCTCATTCACCCGCCCAGGTCGCGGACCGAGGTCGTCACCACCCTGCGCGACCGCACCGAACTGGTCACTCTGCAGCACGATCTCGGCAGCAGCCGGCAGGCTACCGATACGTTGCGCGCCCAAACCCACGAGTTCGCGAACCGGTTGCACACTATTTCAATGCTCATACAGCTCGGCGACACCGACGCGGCGGTGGAATACGTCGACGCCGTCACGCGCGACCGCACCGACCTCGACAACTCGGTGCTCACCCGCCTGCAAGAGCCGGCGGTCGCCGCGCTCGTGATCGCCAAGACCTCGCTTGCACGCGAACGCGGCGCCACGCTCGTGCTCACGGCCGAATCGACTCTGGCCAGGGTCGACGCTGACCTCTCCGCCGACCTCGTCACTGTGATCGGAAACCTGGTCGACAACGCCCTCGACGCCGTCACCGGAGCCCGGGAACGCGGGGTACGGCTCGACGTGCGATCCATTCCCGGTGCCGCTGCCGGTGCCGTGCGGGTGACGGTGAGTGATTCCGGGCCGGGCATCGATATCGCACTGATCGACCGGGTGTTCGAGGTTGGCGTGACGAGCAAATCGGCGCTGGGCGATACCGACGCCCACGGCTACGGACTCGCTATCGTGCGCCTCGTTGCAACGCGTCGCGGGGGATCGGTCGACTACCGGGCCGAGAACGGTGCCGTGTTCGAGGCCGTGCTCCCGATCGACGCGGCCCGGTCAGCCGAGGAGAAGGAGCACACCCGTGTGTGACGTACTCATCGTCGACGACGATTTCATGGTGGCGCGCGCGCACGAACGCATTGTGGCGCAGCAGAGCGGTTTCACCGTGGTCGGCGTTGCGGCGTCCGGGTCTGACGCGCTCGCCCAGATTGCCGACAAAGCCCCGCAGCTCGTGCTTCTCGACATGTACCTGCCCGATATGACCGGCCTCGACGTGATCCGCCGGGCGCGAGCAGCGGGGCGTGATGTGGACTTTCTCGTGCTCAGCGCCGCGCGCGAGGCCGAAATGGTCACCGCAGCGTTGCAAGGCGGCATCGTGAGCTACCTGCTGAAACCGTTCAAGATCACCGAACTGCAGTCGCGGCTGGTCGGGTACGCCGAACGACGTCGACTGCTCGGCCAAAGCGGCGACCTCAGCCAGAGCGATCTTGACCAGGCGCTGGGTCGCGCATCCGCTTGGCCGGGCACGGCGACTGTCTTCACCCTGCCGAAAGGTCTCAGTAAAGAGACGGCGGCGCTGGCTGCTGCGGCTTTGGCGGGCAGCGAACCCGACCTGGCCGCGTCGGAGTGCGCTGAACTGCTCGGCCTGTCGCGAGTCGTGGCCCGCAAATACCTCGAGTACTTCGTCGATTCCGGGCAGGCCACGGTCAGTCTGCGGTACGGGCAGACCGGCCGCCCGCAGCGTCGCTACGTCTGGCTGGCCGGCTAGTTAGCCGAGATCGTCGTCGGTACGGGCGCCGAACACGATCTCGTCCCAGCTCGGCATCGACGCCCGGCCACGCTTGGGTGTCGACCGTGCGTGGTTGCTGCGCTCCAGCGCGCGGGCGGCTTGGTTGGCCCAGGCATTACCGGTCGGCTCGGAGGTGGTGGCGGGGGCCGCACCGGACTCATCGGTGACGGCGACATCGGCCGGAGCCGCCCGACGCGGCCTCAGCTTGGCCTCTGCCATGGGTGGTTGTCCCGAAGCGGATGCCGTCGGCGTGGCCGCCGACTCCCCGCTCGACGACGCCTCCCGTTCGCCGCGTCGACGACGCAAGGATTCCAGGAGGTCGGCGGTCTCGCTCATGTTCGAGGCAGGCTCAGCTGCACGCTTGATGGCCGCTTTCGACACGGCATCATCCCGGCTCAGCGAGCGCGAGTATGGAATGGCTTCGATGTGCGGGCTGGTGTCGTTCAAAATCTCGTCCGCGAGCGATTCCTTGAAGTTGAAGGCATTGCTGTCGAAGCGCGACACGTCGGCGGCGCTCGTTTCGGCTCCGACGGCACGCAGCCGGGGGAGGAGGGAGCCCCGGAGCTCGCCCTGCTGTGACAGCGCGACGGCTTCACTCCCCACCGGAGTCAACGCGTTCTTCTTGGGTTCAAAGCCCCAGCGAGCGTCATGGTCGATTTCGTCGGCGGTGAAGGACAACTTGACGATCCAGCCGCCGCCGGGCTCTTTCCAGCTCGCCCAGCGCTCACCGGTTGCGCCGAGTGAGGCGAGGCGTTCCCGAATCACACTGCCGAAGTTGACGTTCTCGTCGATCGGGTCGGGATCGATGGCGGTATGCACCGGAACGCTCAACGCCGAAGAGACGATGTATTCCCGCTCGGCCACGACCGGACCCTCGAAACGGCGCACATACTCGAGCGATGCCCCGGTGACCGCAGCGACGTCCTCGGCGGACATGCCGGAGCGGATGTGCGCCTGCACTTCCCGCGGGGACAGCTTGGGCGCGTTGACACGTTCCGTCTGGGTTTGGCGAAGCCGGGACTGGAGAACCTCGTCGATGGCGATGCGAAATCGATCGCCATCTTCGGACGCTGCGAGCAGCGCACCGTTCTCAACCCCAATAACCTTCAATTCCTGCATGAAGACAAGCCCTCTCGCGATTACCGTTGGCTGCAAGACTGCCACGGGTTGGTGCCTTTTCGCGGGAATACGCCGGGCGTGCCGCAAGTTGTTTCTTCGTGTCCGAATGAAAAGGTTGGCGGACAGTTTGCAATTCCGTCTGGATTGTTGGAAACTGTGGCCGCCGATTTCGTTTTTCGGCGTAACTGAAATGGATGGGCATGGCAACCGATTACGACGCACCCCGAAAGACTGAAGACGACTCTGAGTCGATCGAGGCTCTCAAGGAACGTGTGCCAGACAAGATGTCCGGCAGCGTTGATGTCGACGACTCCGACAACCCCGGTGGGTTCGACCTTCCGGGCGCCGACCTGTCCGACCTGGATCTCGATGTGGTCGTCCTGCCCGCGCAGGCCGACGAGTTCACCTGCGTGAATTGCTTCCTCGTGAAGCACCGCTCGCAGATGGGCCACGAAACCAAGCTCGGCACCGTCTGCCTGGAGTGCGACTCCTAGTACTGCACGACTAGCACCAGCACGATCCGCTTTACCCCACGTTGGCCGTTCGCGATGCATTGATCGCGGCGGCCAACTCCGTTGGGTGGCGGCTGGATATGATCCAGTACGGTGCGGGGTCGGTCGCATCCACGATCGGCACACGCACAACCGGGTCGATCCAGCCGCGGATCAGCAGCCAGGCCCTGGCATCCAATCGGGGACCGCGCTCCTGAGTGGCTTCGGTCTTCACGAACGTCGTCGCCTCGCCCAGCAACCCGGTCGAGATTGTGGCGGGACCGGCGATCAACTCGCCGTTCTGCACGCGCACGACCGGCGCGGCGAGCACGAGCAGCAGTAGACATCCCCCATACAAAACAGCGGCCGTGATGATGCCCGCAAACAGGGAGATGGGCACGAGCACGAGAATGCTCGCTGGTATCACGAGGGCGGTCACGAGGAAGGCCCAGGCGTTGGGCCACAGTTTTTCGCGGTAATCAGGCATGGCTCTATTCGATCAGATATCTGCACTACCCTCGACACGTGACAGAAAGCGTCGAAGTACTGATCCAGGCATCCATCCTCCCGAACTACGCACACCCCGGGGATGCCGGGGCTGACCTGCATGCCGCCGAGGCGGTCGTGCTCGCCCCGGGAACCCGTGCACTTGTCGGTACCGGCGTGTCGATCGCCCTTCCCGATGGTTTCGCGGCGTTCGTGGTTCCCCGCAGCGGCCTGGCCGTCAAGCACGGCATCACCATTGTGAATGCTCCCGGAACAGTGGATGCCGGCTACCGCGGCGAGATCAAGGTCTCCCTGTTGAATACGGATCTAAGCGAACCTTTCAGCATTGCCGTCGGCGATCGTATCGCCCAGCTCATTGTGATGCCCGTCGCCCGTGCCTCCTTCATAACCGTCGACAAGCTGCCCGGCAGCCAGCGTGGCGAGGGCGGATTCGGCTCGACCGGCGTTCTACCACGTGCCGCAAACAGCACGCATGACAGCGCACACGATGATGCACCAGTGCCGGGCGCAAGCGCCCCGCAGACAGGAGATAACCGGTGAGTGACCTCACGAACCTGGGGGAGAACCCCGAAATCATGCCGAAGTCGGCGCCCGCAGACCGCGAGACCGAGGGACCGCTCGACGAGTCGGAGGCCAACCCGGTGCGGCCATACGTCGACCTGGGCGGAATCAAGATTCTTCCTCGCGAGGGTCTGCACCTGCGTCTCGAAATTGAAGAGGGCAGCAAGCGTGTCGTGGCTATCGGCCTCGACTTCGCTGGTTCGACCCTGCAGGTGCAGCCGTTCGCCGCGCCGCGCTCGAGCGGTCTGTGGCACGAGATTCGCGACCAGATCGCCGACCAGATCGGTAAGCAGGGCGGCACCACGACCCCTCGTGAAGGCCCGTTCGGCCCCGAACTGGTCGCCGAGATCCCCGTCGCGGCCGGCCAGGAAGCCGGTGGTGTCACCCGCCTCGCTCGCTTCATCGGTGTCGACGGCCCGCGCTGGTTCCTGCGCGGCGTGATTGCCGGTGAAGGCGCGATCGACCCCGAGGCCGCAGCGCAGATCGAAGATCTGTTCCGCAGCATCGTCGTTGTGCGCGGCGCCACGCCGATGCCGCCGCGCGACCTGATTCCCCTGCGCATGCCGGCCACGCCGGCCGGCGCGACCGAGACCACCGCGGTCTAAACAGGCCATGAGCGACACCCCCGGTCACCACAACCAGCCCGACCAGCCCGATCTGCCAGAGCAGCCAGCCGAGCGCGACCAGCCGGCCGCGGTCCAGCCGAAGGCCTCCGAGATCTTCGCCGATTCGATGGCCGGAGCGGCCCGCCGCGCCGGGTTCGGCGCAGCGACCGAAGGGGAACCGATCAGCGGCCAGGCCCTGCTGACGGCGATGGGCGGCATTCGCGGTCTGGTCGAAGCGGTGCTGCCCGGGCTGGTCTTCCTGATCACCTACTCCCTCACCATCGACCCGTCGACCGATGTGGCGATGGACCCGGTCGGCACCCTGCTGCCGTCGCTCGTGGCTCCGCTCGTGATCGGTGTGATCTTCGTGGCCCTGCGCGCCATCACCAAACAGACCATGACCCCGGCGCTGGGCGGCCTCGTCGGAACGGCCATCAGCGTCGCCCTCGCGCTGATCTCCGGCAAGCCTTCCGATTTCTTCCTGGTCGGCCTGTGGACCAACGCCGGCTATGGCGCCGCGCTGCTCGTATCGGTGCTCGTGCGCTGGCCCCTCATCGGCGTGGCCGTCGGATTCCTGATGGGCGATGGCGTCGCCTGGCGCCTCGATGCGTCCAAGCGGCGCGTACTGACCATTCTGACCCTGTGCTGGACCGGCCTCTTTCTCGGCCGCCTCGCCGTGCAACTGCCGCTCTACCTGGCCGACAACGTCGAACTCCTGGCCTCGATGAAACTGCTCATGGGTATCCCGCTCTATGCACCGCTGCTAGTTGTCTCGTGGCTGATGGTGCGTTCGGTCTATCGCAAAGCGGATGCCGCCGGCGCGGTCTGAGAGACAAATCGGGAGCGCTTCCAGGCCTGCTAGAGTTATCTTGACGTCAAGATAGTTGTGCGGTGATGCTTTGCGGCGCGACTCGATGGAAAAGGTCAGTCCCCGGCATCCGCTGGTAAGGCTTGCCTTGCTGGCACGAGGCTGCGCCAGCGCACAAGAATTGAGGATTGCCGCCGGTACCCCGTCGGCTCCCACAACGGAGAGGGCACTGTGTCGGATTCAACAAATACCGCGGTAAATAGCTTCGGAGCCAAAGACACCCTGCGCGTCGGTTCGACGGACTATGAGGTCTTTCGCCTGGACGTGGTCGACGGCTACGAAAAGCTGCCATACAGCCTCAAGGTGCTGCTGGAGAACCTGCTCCGCACCGAAGACGGAGCCAACATCACCGCCGCGCACATTCGTGCCCTTGGCGCGTGGGTACCCACCGCGGAGCCCGACACCGAGATCCAATACACGCCGGCTCGCGTCGTCATGCAGGACTTCACCGGCGTTCCCTGCATCGTCGACCTCGCTACCATGCGTGAAGCCCTCGTCGAGCTCGGCGGCGACGCCAAGAAGATCAACCCGCTCGCCCCGACCGAAATGGTCATCGACCACTCCGTCGTCGCCGACCTCTTCGGTACGAGCGACTCGTTCGAGCGCAACGTCGAGATTGAATACGAGCGCAACGGTGAGCGGTACCAGTTCCTCCGCTGGGGCCAGACCGCGTTCGACGACTTCAAGGTCGTGCCGCCGGGAACCGGCATCGTGCACCAGGTCAACATCGAATACCTCGCCCGCGTCACCATGACCCGCGAGGTCAACGGCGTGCTCCAGGCCTACCCCGACACCTGCGTCGGCACCGACTCGCACACGACCATGGTCAACGGACTCGGCGTGCTCGGCTGGGGCGTCGGCGGAATCGAAGCTGAGGCAGCGATGCTCGGCCAGTCGGTATCCATGCTCATCCCCAAGGTGGTCGGCTTCAAGCTCTCCGGCATCATCCCGGCCGGCGTCACCGCCACGGACGTCGTGCTCACCATCACGCAGATGCTCCGAGCGCACGGCGTCGTCGGAAAATTCGTCGAGTTCTACGGATCGGGCGTTGCCTCCGTGCCGCTGGCCAACCGCGCCACCATTGGCAACATGAGCCCCGAGTTCGGCTCGACAGCCGCCATGTTCCCGATCGACGATGTCACCCTTGGCTACCTGCGCCTGACCGGGCGCAGTGACGAGCAGGTCGCGCTCGTCGAGGCCTACTCCAAACTGCAGGGCCTCTGGCACAACCCCGACCAGGAGCCGATCTTCAGCGAATACCTCGAGCTCGACCTCTCCACGGTCGTTCCCTCGATCGCCGGACCGAAGCGCCCGCAGGACCGCATCATCCTCTCCGAGGCCAAGACCCAGTTCGAGCGCGACCTGGACAACTACGCCAATGCCCCCGTCTCCCTCGTGGACGCGGCAATAGAGGGTACGTTCCCCGCCTCCGACCCGATCGGCCTCACGTCACAGGACGAAGAGACCGCGCACAACCGCGCGTTTGAAAGTGGCCTGTACCGTCAGGCCAGCCACCCGACGGTATCCCACCCGCAGCCGACCGACGTCACGCTGGCGGACGGGCGTGAGTTCACGATCGACAACGGTTCCGTTGCGATCGCCGCGATCACCTCCTGCACCAACACGTCGAACCCGAGCGTCATGCTCGCGGCCGGCCTGCTGGCCCGCAACGCGAGCCTGAAGGGACTCAAGAGCAAGCCGTGGGTCAAGACCACGCTCGCCCCCGGCTCCAAGGTCGTCACCGAGTACTACGCGAAGGCCGGCCTGAACGGCTACCTCGAAGACCTCGGCTTCTATCTCGTCGGCTATGGCTGCACAACCTGCATCGGCAACTCGGGCCCGCTCGAAGATGAAATCTCCACCGCCGTGCAGGAGAACGACCTGGCCGTCACGGCCGTGCTCTCCGGAAACCGCAACTTCGAGGGACGCATCAACCCCGACGTGAAGATGAACTATTTGGCCAGCCCGCCACTCGTCATCGCCTACGCACTCGCCGGCACGATGAACTTCGACTTCGACACGGACGCCCTCGGCCAGGACACCGAGGGTAATGACGTGTTCCTCAAGGACATCTGGCCCGACGCCGACGAGGTGCAGAAGACCATCGACGAGTCCATCGACTCGAACATGTTCGAGACCCAGTACGCCGGCGTCTTCGACGGCGACGAGCGCTGGCAGTCGCTCGAAACTCCTGTCGGCGATACCTTCGCCTGGGACGCCGAGTCCACCTACGTGCGAAAGCCTCCCTACTTCGACGGCATGAGCCTGGAAACCAGCCCGGTCGTCGACATCTCCGGTGCTCGCGTGCTCGCCAAGCTCGGCGACTCCGTCACCACCGACCACATCAGCCCTGCCGGTTCGATCAAGGCTGATGGGCCCGCCGGCCGGTACCTGGCCGAGCATGGCATCGAACGTGGCGACTACAACTCCTACGGCTCGCGTCGCGGCAATCACGAGGTCATGATTCGCGGTACGTTCGCGAACATCCGACTGCGCAACCAGCTCCTCGACAACGTCGAGGGTGGCTTCACCCGCGACTTCAGCGTTGCCGGAGGCCCGAAGGCCGACATCTACGATGCCAGCCAGAACTACCAGGCCGCCAAGACCCCCCTCGTCATCTTCGGTGGCAAGGAGTACGGTTCGGGGTCCAGTCGGGACTGGGCAGCCAAGGGCACGAGCCTTCTCGGTGTCAAGGCCGTCATCGTGGAGAGCTTCGAGCGCATCCACCGCTCGAACCTCATCGGCATGGGCGTTGTGCCGCTGCAATTCCCGGTGGGTCAGAGCGCCGATTCGCTCGGCCTCGATGGTACCGAGATCGTTTCGGTCTCGGGTATCACCGAGCTGAACAACGGCAAGACCCCGAAGACCGTGCGCGTGACCTGCACTCCGAGTGAATTCTCGGCGGCAGGCAAGGCGCCGGTCGAGTTCGATGCCATCGTGCGCATCGACACCCCGGGCGAAGCCGAGTACTACCGCAACGGCGGCATCCTGCAGTACGTGCTGCGCTCGCTCGTCTAAGCCGGCACCTCGCGCGACCAACACGATACCGGCGCGTAGACTCGATCCATTCGGGTCTACGCGCCGGTTTTCGTGTGGACAGTATCGATGAATAGTGACGTGAAAGGTGTGACGGATGATCCTTCTGGAGACGATTCACGGTCCCCGGGACCTCGATGGTCTCTCGAAAGAGCAGCTGCCCCAGCTGGCCGCCGAGATCCGCTCCTTTCTGGTGCGGGAGATTTCCAAGACCGGTGGGCATTTGGGGCCAAACCTTGGCGTCGTCGAGCTGACCATCGCCATCCACCGGGTCTTTCACTCGCCGGTCGACGCGATCGTCTTCGACACCGGTCACCAGTCCTACGTGCACAAGCTGCTCACCGGGCGCCAGGATTTCAGCAAACTCCGCCAGTCCGACGGGCTCGCCGGCTACCCGCAGCGCTCCGAATCCGAGCACGACATCGTCGAGAGTTCGCACGCCTCCAGCTCGCTGTCCTGGGCTGACGGCATCTCCCGTGCTTTCGAGATGACCGGCCAGAATGATCGCCACGTCGTCGCCGTCGTCGGTGATGGCGCGCTGACCGGGGGAATGACCTGGGAAGCGCTCAACAACATCAGCGACGACAACACCCGCAAGCTCATCATCGTAGTCAACGACAACGGGCGTTCCTACGCACCGACCATCGGCGGCATGGCGCGTTTCCTCAACACCATCCGCACGAGGGCCAGCTACCGGGATGCGTACCTCACGAGCAAGGACGTGTTCGATCGCCTGGGTGCGCCCGGACGGGCCGTCTGGCGCGGTGTGCGTGGTGGCATGCACGGCTTCCTCTCCCGGGTTACCAACAATGAGGCGTTGTACTCCAACCTCGACATCAAATACATCGGCCCGATCGATGGCCATGATGTGCACGCGATGGAAGAGGCCCTCGCCCAGGCCAAGGGCTACGGTGCGCCGGTCATCGTGCACGCCATCACCCAAAAAGGCAAGGGCTACGACCCGGCCGTGCAGGACGTCGCCGACCAGTTCCACGCGGTCGGGCAGATCGACCCGGAAACCGGTGAATCCGTCGAAGAGCCGGGCGCGGCATCCTGGACCTCGGTCTTCGCCGACGAGCTGCTGAAACTGGCGATCGAGAACGAACGCATCGTGGCCATCACCGCCGCCATGCTGCGGCCGACCGGGCTGCACAAGATGGCCGAACGTTTTCCCTCCCGCGTGCACGACGTGGGAATCGCCGAACAGCACGCCGTGACCAGCGCGGCCGGGCTCGCCTTCGGCGGTCTGCACCCCGTCGTCGCGCTCTATGCGACGTTCATCAATCGAGCCTTCGACCAGGTGCTCATGGATGTCGCCCTCCACAAGGCCGGCGTCACCTTCGTGCTGGACCGTGCCGGGGTCACCGGCCCCGACGGCCCCAGCCATCACGGCATGTGGGACCTTGCAATCTTGCAGGTCGTACCCAACATTCGTCTGGCGGCGCCGCGCGACTCCGTACGCCTGCGCGAAGAACTGGCCGAGGCCGTCCAGGTTGACGACGGACCAACCGTCCTGCGCTACCCCAAAGGCACCGTCGGGCTGGAGTTCGACGCTATACGCCGCCTCGACGACGGCGTTGACGTGCTCCAGGAAGCGACCCAGCAGGACGTCCTCATCGTCACCGTCGGCCCGATGGCGGCGATGGGCCTCGACGTGGCCGACCGGCTCGCCGCGCAGGGCATCGGTGCGACGGTCGTCGACCCGCGCTGGGTCGTACCCGTGCCGCGGAGCATCATCACCCTCGCGGCCGCGCACCGCATCGTCGTCACACTCGAAGACGGAATTCGGGTCGGTGGTATCGGCACGCGCATCCGTCAAGACCTGCGCGAGGCTGGCGTCGACACGGCAGTGACCGAGCTGGGCCTACCCGATCAATTCCTCGACCACGGCAGCCGCGCCCAGATTCTTGAGCGGGCCGGCCTGACCCCGCAGGCGATCGCCCGCGACGTGGTCGCCATGGTACTCGGCAGCAAGATTCCCAACGCCCGGCCGCTGCCCGCCGATCACAGCGACACCGGCGCCATCCAGGTAACCCGCCGCGACTAGGTCCGGGTCCTAAACGCGGGCGCATGATAGATCATGGGCCCGCGTGCACCAGGTGGCCGGTTTAGCGGGTGACCGTCGGCACCGGCGCACCGATGCCGCGGATCGGTGGCGTGTGGAACGTGCCGCCGATCACTCGCGCACTCGCGCCGACGCGATCGAGGTACGGGGTGATGCCGCCCATCTGGAACGGCCAGCCGGATCCGAGGATCATGCAGAGGTCGATGTCCTCGGCCGCGTGCACGACGCCTGTCTCCAGCATCCGCTTGATCTCGTCGACCAGGCCATCTTCGACTCGCTGCAGAATCTGCTCGGCCGTCATCGGCGTGCTGCCTCCGGCGACAATTTTCAGCGCCCCCTTGTCGAAACCGGTGCGGCGACCCTTGGCGTCGCGTTCGAGGATCTTGCCGTGCTCGGCGAGCTTGTGCAGGTTGTCACTCTCGAAGAACCGGTCGGGGTACGCCGTGTGGTGCGTGTCGAGCACGTGTGCGCCCACGGTGAGGCCGACAAGCTCGAGCAGCTCGAACGGGGTCATCGGCAGCCCGAACGGCGCCACGGCGGCTTCGACGACCTCGAACGGCGTTCCGGTGTCGACGGCATGCATCGCTTCGCCGAGCAACCTGGCGAGCACGCGGTTGACCACGAAGCCGGGGGTGTCCCGGGTGATGACGGCGTTCTTGCGCAGCTTGCCGGCGATGACCATTGCCGTGGCGAGCGTCACCTCGTCGGTTTGCGGGGTGTTCACCACCTCGATGAGCGGCATGACGGCAACCGGGTTGAAGAAGTGAAACCCGACCAGGCGCTCCGGGTGCGTGAGCTTCGCACCGATCTGTTCGACTGAGAGCGACGAGGTGTTCGTGGCCAGAATCGCCTCGGGCGAGATGAACTTCTCGATCTCGGCGAACACCGACTGCTTGACCCCCAGTTCTTCGAAGACGGCCTCGATCACCCAGTCGGCGTCCGAGAACAACGACTTGTCGATCGTGCCGGTAACGAGTGCGCGCAAGCGGTTTGCCTCATCGGGGGAGATGCGGTTCTTGGTCTGGAGCGCGGCGATCTCGTCGTGAATGTACGCCACACCCTTATCGACGCGGGCCTGATCGAGGTCGGTGATGACGACGGGCACCTTCAGGCGCCGCACGAACAGCAGCGCGAACTGGCTCGCCATGAGGCCGGCGCCGATCACGCCGACCTTGGTGATCGGCCGGGCAAGTTTCTTGTCCGGCGCTCCGGCCGGCCGCTTGGCGCGCTTCTGCACGAGGTTGAAGGCGTAGATACTCGCCTGCAGCTGATCGCCGGCGATGAGGCCGGCCAGGGCCTCATCCTCGCGCTGGAAACCTTCGGCGCGAGTGCCGCTCTTGGCGGCCTGCAGCAGGTCGAGTGCCACATACGGTGACTGGGCGACCTCGCCGATGCGGTTGACGAGTATCTTGCGGGCGATGCCGACGGCCACGTCCCACTTGACGAGGCGCTCGATCTTGCCGGGCGCATTGGGCCGCGACACCTTCGCGCTGCCCGCGATGACGCCGTCGGCCCAGTCGATGGAGTCTTCGAGGAACCGCGCCGACGTGAACATGACATCCGCGATACCGAGCGCAAGGGCATCCGCTCCAGTAAGGGTGCGGTTGTTCTTGAGGGGGTTCTCGATGATGACCTTCAATGCATTCTCGATGCCGATCAGGTTGGGCAGCAGGTACGAGCCGCCCCAGCCGGGGATCAGACCGAGGAAAACCTCAGGAAGAGCGATCGCGGGCACGGCCGCGTCCACCGTGCGGTAGTTCGCGTTCAGGGCAATCTCGAGTCCGCCACCGAGCGCGAGCCCGTTGATGAACACGAACGACGGAACGCCCAGGGTGTCGAGCTTGCCGAGCGCGTGGTGGCCGAGCTGGCTGAGCAGCTTGCCCGCCGCGAGCGAGGGTATCTCGGCAACCTTGCTCAGGTCAGCTCCGGCGGCGAGGATGAACGGCTTACCGGTCACGGCCACGCCGTGAATCTCGCCGCGCGCGGCGCGAGCGGTGAGCTCGTCCATGGTGGCGGCGAACTCGAGCAGAGTGACCGGGCCGAGCGTGTTCGGTCGCGTGTGGTCGCGCCCGTTGTCGAGGGTCACCAGGGCCAGGGTGCGACCGGCGCGTAGCGGTACGTCTCGAACGTAGGAGTGCGTGACGACCTCGTCGCCGGAGATCGCCACGAGCGGGCTGAAGTCGAGGGAACTGTACTCGGTGGTCGTCATCGCTTGGCTGCCTTCTTGTTGAAGTGCGGGTTTTCCCAAATCACGGAACCGCCCTGGCCGAGGCCGATGCACATGGCGGTAAGACCGTAGCGCACCTCGGGGTGCGATTCGAACTGGCGGGCAAGCTGGTTCATCAGGCGAACGCCGGAGGAGGCGAGCGGATGCCCCAGCGCGATCGCCCCGCCGTACTCGTTGACGCGCGGGTCTTCATCATCAATGCCGAAGTGATCGAGGAAGGAGATGACCTGCACAGCGAAGGCCTCGTTGAGTTCGAACAGGCCGATGTCGGTGATCGACAGGCCGGCCTTGCGCAGCGCCTTCTCGGTGGATGGTACGGGGCCGAGGCCCATGACCTCCGGTTCTACTCCGGCAAAAGCGAAACTGGTCATGGTCATCTTCACGCCGAGGCCAAGTTCCTTGGCCGTGGCGCCGCTGGCCAGCAGACAGGCGGAGGCGCCATCGTTGAGGCCGGAAGCATTGCCGGCCGTGACCCGGCCGTGCGAACGGAACGGGGTGCGCAGGGTGCTCAGTCCCTCGAGCGTGGTGTCGGGGCGCGGTGCTTCGTCGCGGGTGGCGAGGCCCCAGCCGGATTCGCTGCGCGTGGCAACGGGAATCAGGTCGGGCTGAATGTTTCCCGCGGAGTAAGCCGCGGCCACCTTCTGCTGGCTTCGCAGCGCGAACCGGTCGGAGCGTTCCTTGGTGTACGACGGGAACCGGTCGTGAATGCGTTCGGCGGTCGCGCCCATGTTGAGGGCGTCTTCACTGACCAGCCGCTCGGACAGGAACCGCGGGTTCGGGTCGGCCCCGAAACCCATCGGGTGGCGGCCCATGTGCTCGACGCCGCCGGCGATGGCGAGATCGTAGGCACCGAAACCAATCGATGACCCCATCATGGTGACGGCAGTCATTGCCCCGGCGCACATGCGGTCAATCGCGAAACCCGGAACCGATTTCGGCAGACCGGCCAGCAGTGCCGCCGTGCGACCGAGCGTCAGACCCTGGTCACCGGTCTGTGTAGTCGCTGCGATCGCCACGTCATCGATGCGTTCCGGGGGAACGCCCGGGTTGCGTTCCATCAGCCCGATGAGGGCTTTGACCACGAGGTCATCGGCGCGGGTGTTCCAGTACATGCCTTTTTCGCCGGCGCGGCCGAATGGGGTTCGAACCCCGTCCACAAAAACGACTTCTGCTCTCTCGGCCACAATGCCTCCCATACGTATTTAGATCCGAACCCGGATCAGTATCTGATCCGGATTGGTCATTTAGGTCTGGTCCGATCCTAGGGTGGCAAGAATTGCCACCCGAATCGTTTGCCGGTTTCTACGACTCCAGATCCAACGCCGGGTCAATAATTTGTGGAACTTCTATAAATGCATCCGCTATTAATTGTGCAGTCAAGTCAATTTGCCAGCGTCGCGCCCCGAGATCGGCCAGGGCCAGCCCCACGGATGCCGCATCCGCGGGCTCCGGCGGTGACCAGGCCACCCGGCGAAGGTAGTCCGGAGTCAGCAGATTCTCCAGCGGAATCTCCCGTTCGTCCGTGACGCTCTGCAGAGCGACGCGGGCTGCCTTGTACCGCACGTCGGCCTCCGGATTTCGGTCGGCCCAGGCCCGCGGCGGAGGCAGGGTGTCATTGCTCGCCTTGAGCGCGGGCAGATCGATGGTCGCCCGGCCGCGTTGGATGGCAGCCCACCAGCGGTCGAGCTCACTGCGGCTCGCCCGACCGTTGAACTCGCGCAGGTCAGAAAGGGCTTGACGGGTCGCGGGGAGCACGCGGGCGGCGGCGAGCAGCGACGCGTCCGGAACGAGCCGTCCGGGGGAGACATCGACCTCGCGGGCAAATTCGTCGCGGGCCAGCCACAGCTCGCGGGCGACGACCAGATTGCGTTGGCTGTGCAGCGAGTGGATGCCCGACAGGCGCCGCCACGGATCAACGCGGGCAGCCTTGGCCTCCTTGGCCAGGGTTGCAGCGAATTCCTGGTCGGCAATGTCGGTCTTGTTCGATTCCAGCAGCAGGTCGACCATGCGGTCGCGCAGATCGGGCAGCAGCTCGACGTCGAGGGCTGCGTAGACCAGCCACGATTCGGGCAGCGGCCGGGTAGACCAGTTCGCGGCGGAGTGCTCCTTGGCGAGGTGGATGCCGAGCAGCTCTTCCACCACGGTACCGAGGCCGACCCGCGGAATGCCGAGCAGCCGGGCAGCGAGCTCGGTGTCGAAGATGCGTGTGGGGTCGAGCCCGACTTCCCGCAGGCAGGCGAGGTCCTGGCTGGCCGCATGCAGAATCCATTCCGCATCGGCGAGGGCATCGTTCAACTCGCTGAAGTCGCCGATTGGCGGCGGGTCGAAGAGAAACGTGCCGGCGCCGCGGCGATAAATTTGAATGAGATAAGCGCGTTGCGAATAGGTGAAACCGGATGCCCGTTCCGCGTCGACCCCGACCGGCCCGTGTCCGGCGGCCAGGGTGGCCGTCGCGGCGAGGTAGGCCTCACGAGTATCGATGACCAGGTGTTGAACGAGGGCGGGCCGATTGGATTGCGATTCAGCCACGGGCTGCTCGGCGTGCTGACAACATGCTGACTCCTTCCCCAGCCGGAGGGAGTCCGGCGAGCATGCACAGCAGCTCGCCCCACCCCTCGACGTGGGCGGTGAGATTGTGATCCAGGGGTGTCCACGACGCGCGCAGCTCAATCTGCGCACCATCTCCCTGTTTGACGAGTTCGCCAAAGCCTGACGAGATAATTTTAGTCGCCGTTCCGGAGGCCGCGGTGTACTCCGCCTTTCGGGAGTCCAGGGCATCGACCAGCCACTGCCAGGTGACCTCGGCCAGAAACGGGTCGAGCCCGATTTCCACCTCGAGCGGTGCTTGCGCGAAGCAGACCACGCGGAAGGCTCCGTTCCAGCCGTCGGGCTCATCGGGGTCGTACAACAGAATGAACCGGCCGGTACCCAGACCTGAGTCGCTGCCGTGCCGCACCGGAGCAATATTCGCGGCCAGGGCGATCGAGTACGGCGCGAGCTGGGTGGGCGCGGCAATCTCGGTGACGACTAATTCGGCCCGGCTTGTGGCGCGGCGAATGGCGGTCACTGCCGCGACAAACTCTGCGGGGAGCGATTGATCTGTTTCGGCCACGTCTGCAGACTAGAGTTTTTTCTGGGTGTTGTTCGTGAGGCACGCCGACCAGTCGGAGGTGCACGTGCACGATCCACAGCCCCCAAACGGGCGTCATACCGCTCGCTGGCGCAGTACTCAGCGCTCAGTTCTGGCACCAATCCTGGGCTTCACCGGCATCGTGATCGTTGGCTCCGCCGTGGCCCTCGTCGGTGCGGCCGGTGTGCTCGCCGCGGTCATGGCGAAGACCATCGTCACACCGCCAGCCGCACGCGCCGACGACACCCGGGTGTTCGCAGTCGACCTCGCCGAGCGCTTGGTCACCCTGCAACGCCACCGCGATTCCGTCCTCCCCGGCGAGTACAGTTTCTTCTTCAGCGCGGGTACCGGCCATGCCCGGGTCGGTGAGATCACCACGCGCACGGCGACCACCGTCACCCGGCGCATCCTCGGTGTCGACTATGGCGACCTCGCGTCCGCCCGTCGCGGCCGGTTCAGCGGCTGGCTCTACACGAGTCCCGCCGATCTCGGTTTCGGGTGGACCGAGGTCACCATTGCGACACCCGTCGGTTTGGCACCCGCCTGGTTCTTTCCAGCGGATGGCACGACAGTATCCGCAGGCAAGTGGGTGATCGAGGTGCACGGCCGGGCGGTGCGCCGCGAGGAGGCATTGCGGGCGGTGCCGGTGTTTCACGCGGCCGGCTACACATCGTTGCTCGTCTCCTATCGCAATGACGGCGATGCCCCGGCCAGCGCTGACGGCCGCTACGGCCTCGGTGACACCGAATGGCCCGATGTGGAGGCCGCGATCGACTACGCTGCCAGCCACGGGGCGAGGAGCATCGTGCTGATGGGCTGGTCGATGGGCGGTGCCGTGGTCTTGCAGGCGCTGACCCGCAGCCGACACGCAGACCTGATCGTTGGCCTCGTGCTGGAATCTCCGGTGATCGATTGGGCCGACGTCGTCCGAGCGCAGGCGTTGGACCGCAGGCTGCCGGCGCTCATCGCGCGCGGTGCTCTCGCTGTGATGGGGGCGCCCTGGGCCAAACGCGTCACCGGACAGGCCACGCCGATCGATTTTGCCCGGCTCGATTATGTCGCCAGGGCCAGTGAACTGCAGCGGCCGATTCTGCTGTTACACAGCGACAATGATGGTTTCGTGCCAGCCACCGGGTCGCGCCGACTCGCCGACCGGCGGCCCGACATTGTCACTTTCGTGGCGTTCAGCGAGGCCCGCCACACCAAACTGTGGAACTACGACCCGGATCGCTGGAATGGCGAGATCGCGGCCTGGCTCGCTGCACTGCCGACCGGCTTGCCGAAGCGCTAGGCGAGTCGCTCCCGGAGCTGACGTTTGGCCCGGCCGAGCATGGCGCTCATGCCCCGCAAGCGCAGCGGCGAGACGGCCTCGCTCAGGCCGATGGACTGCGGATAGTCGTCGGGAACGGCGAACACTTGCTGGGCGCTCAGCCCGTCGAGCCCCTGGGCGAGGATCGACGCGAACCCGCGGGTGGTGGGCGACTCGCGCGGGGCCGTCGCGTGCAGGTGGAACGCGCCCTCGGCATCCAGGTTGACGAAGATGAATACCGGCGACTGGCATTCGACCACGCGCTCGAGCAGGTCGGGATGGTCCTGGTACTCCTGCGGAAGTTCCGGCAGGTCGTTGGCGAACTCAAGCAGCAAGAGCAGGCGATCCTTCTGCTCGAGGGCAAGGAAATCCTCCTGGATTTCCGCCAGCTGGGAGGGAAGAACGCTCATCGGCGCGGCACCGGAGCGGCACCGGGTGCGGTACCGACCGCAATCGGCACGGCGACGGCGTTGCCCCATTCGGTCCAGGATCCGTCGTAGTTGCGCACATTGTCGAAGCCGAGCAGGTGGGTCAGCACAAACCAGGTGTGACTGGACCGCTCGCCGATGCGGCAGTAGGCGATCACGTTGTCGCCGTCGGCCAGACCAGCCTCCCCGCGATAGATGTCGTCCAGTTCGGTGCGCGTCTTGAAAGTGGAGTCGGTGGCTGCGGCCCGGGCCCACGGCACCGACGCGGCGGTAGGAATGTGGCCGCCGCGGAGGGCGCCCTCCTCGGGGTAGGCGGGCATCGTCGTGCGGGCCCCGCTATATTCTTCGTCGGAGCGCACATCGATGAGCGGATTGCCGAAGTGGGCGAGAACGTCGCTCTTGAAGGCGCGAATCGGGGCGTCGTTGCGCGGGGTCTCCGGGTAATCCGTGGGGGTGACGGGGGAGACGTCCGTTGTCAGTTCACGCTCCTCGGCGAGCCACTTCGTGCGTCCGCCGTCGAGCAGGCGAACATCGTCGTGGCCGAACAGGGTGAAAACCCACAGGGCGTATGCGGCCCACCAGTTGCTCTTGTCGCCGTAGATGACAACCGTGCTGTCGCGAGCGATGCCCTTGCTGCACATGAGGGCGGCGAAGGCTGCGCCCTCGATGTAGTCACGGTTGACTTTGTCGTTGAGGTCGGTGTGCCAGTCGATTTTTACCGAGCCGGGGATGTGTCCCACTTCGTAGAGCAAGACGTCTTCGTCGGATTCGACCACGACCAGTCCCGCGTCGGTGCGGTGTTCCGCCAGCCATTCGGTGGAAACCAGCTTGGATGGGTGGGCGTAGGCGGCAAACTTTTCGGTCGTGTCGATCGGGGCAGACATGTAACCTCCACGTGGGCAGCGGATGCATGCGGATTCGGGTTGACCGCGGATTAGGCTTATCTGTGCCCACCCCACAAATCTACGCGGTGTCGGCAGCCGACGCATTCGCAGCTCTACCCACGAGAACGGGCATTTCAGCATGGCACCAGAGGCCCATCAGAAGGCAAACCACGCAGTTCCGCAACTGGCCGACCGCACCCCGAGCATCACGGGCCGGGAAATCGTCGCAGAACTGGTACCGCCTCCCCAGTTTGAGCACGCCTCGTTCGAGAACTACCGACCCGATCATGACTACCCCTCCCAGGTCGAAGCCGTTGAAAAGCTGAAGGAATTCGTGACCCCGCGGCCGGCCGGATTCTTCTCCCGACGCCGGCAGGCCAAAGACGACCTGCCCGGCATCTACCTCGACGGTGGGTTCGGTGTCGGCAAGACGCACCTGCTCGCGGCACTCTGGCATGCCGCGACCGGCCCGAAATACTTCGGCACCTTCATCGAGTACACCGCGCTCGTGGGCGCCCTCGGCTATCAGGAGACCATCAAGGAGCTGCGCAGCGCAAAGCTCATCTGCATCGACGAGTTCGAGCTCGACGATCCGGGCGACACCATGGTGATGACCCGACTGCTCGGCGAACTCGTAGCTACCGGAACGCGCGTCGCCGCCACGTCGAACACCCCGCCCAACTCGCTCGGCGAGGGCCGGTTTGCCGCGCAGGACTTTCTGCGCGAGATCTCGGCCATGAGCGCCAACTTCGAGACCCTGCGCATTGACGGCCTCGATTACCGTCGCCGCAATGTCACCGGTCAGGCCGTCTCGGTTGAGCCGGAGGCGCGTGAGCACCTGGTCAACACGTTGCTAAAGCGTGGTTCCAAAGTGACCGAGGATGATTTCGGTGCCCTGATTCGTCATCTCGGCACCGTGCATCCGTCGAAATACGTCAAGGTCATTCGCGACGTGGAGGTGATTGCGCTGCGCGGCGTTTTCCTGCTGACCGACCAGTCCGACGCCCTGCGTCTGGTGGCGTTCATCGACCGCGTCTACGACGCCGAGATTCCGATCGTCGCTAGCGGGCGCCCGCTCAACGAGGTGTTCGACGACGAGATGATGGCTGGCGGGTATCGCAAGAAGTACCAGCGGTCCCAGTCGCGCATGGTTGCCCTCACTACGGGAGAGTTGCCGCCGCACACCGATTGACCCTGACATCTGGCGTTAACAATTCGCCAGCGCTCGTAACTGGCACGAAACACGTCAGAAGGTTTGTTGTAACAGCCACCTCAGATAATTGACTCGTATCCGAGGTGGCTCGCCTCGTGCTACGCCCAGCACATTTGAGACTCGTGAGGACAATTCTATGGAAACCGGAAGCATTGCGTGGGGGCTGACCGCCACCGCACTCGTGTTGTTCATGACACCAGGTGTCGCCTTCTTCTACGGCGGACTGGTCAAGGCCAAGAGCGTCATCAGCATGATGATGATGAGCTTTGGTGCACTGGGCCTCATCAGCGTCCTGTGGATCCTGTACGGCTACAACATGAGCACCGTGAACGGTCCGACCGAATTTGCCGGCAATCCGTTCTCCGACTTCGGTCTTGGCAAGCTCGCCATGGGAGAAACGGGCAGCACCGACCTGCTCGGTGCCACGTACGGTGCCACATTCGCCATCATCACCGTCGCCCTCATCAGCGGCGCTGTCGCAGACCGGGCGAAGTTCGGATCCTGGATGATCTTCGCGGGTATCTGGGCAACCCTCGTCTACTTCCCGGTCGCAGCCTGGGTCTGGGGTGGCGGCTGGATCATGAAGCTCGGTGAGACGTTGGGCCTCCCCGGCGTCATCGACTATGCCGGTGGTACCGCGGTGCACATCAATGCCGGTGCTGCAGCTCTCGCGCTGGCCCTGGTCCTCGGCAAGCGCGTCGGGTTCCAGAAGGGCATGACCAAACCGCACAACGTACCGCTCGTGCTCATCGGTGCCTCGATTCTCTGGTTCGGCTGGTTCGGTTTCAACGCCGGTGCTGAATGGCTCAATGGCCTCGCCAATGTCGGCATCATCGTTATCAACACCCTGGGTGCCACGGCAGCGGCCATCCTCGCCTGGATGCTCGTTGAGAAGTTCAAGGACGGCAAAGCCACCTCGGTGGGCGCCGCATCGGGCGCTGTTGCCGGCCTCGTCGCCATCACCCCGGCCTGCGCCAACCTGGAACCGGGTTGGGCACTCCTGCTCGGCGGGCTCTCCGGTGCCGTTTGCGCTCTCGCCGTTGAACTCAAGTTCAAGCTCGGCTTCGACGACTCGCTCGATGTCGTCGGCATCCACCTGGTCGGTGGCATCATCGGCACTCTCTACCTCGGCTTTTTCGCCATCAACACCGGGCTCTTCACCGGCGGCGACCTCGGTCAGCTCGCTGTGCAGGCGATTGCAGGCTTTTCGGTTCTCTTCTACTCCTTCATCATTGCCTACCTGCTCGGTTTCGCGATCGAGAGGACCATCGGATTCCGCATCAAGAACGAAGACGAACTGGCCGGAATCGACACGAGCGTGCACGGCGAAGAGGGCTACGCCCTCGAGCGTGTCTGAGCCCTGAACGTCTGAGCCCTGAACGTCTGGCCCTGGACGTCTAGGCGTCTGAGTCTTGGGTGTCCAGGCTCTGGGCGTGCAAGCTCTGGGCATTCAGGCTCGTGAACGACAGCTGGAGGCGAGTGGATGCCCCGGCTCAGCCGCGAACGCAGGTTCCCGGGGAGACGGGGTTGGAAAGGCCGGGCGCCTGGCTGATTACTGGCTGAATTTCCTGGAGTGTGAGGGCATAGCCGACATTGTCGGTGTTCGAGGCCTTCGCGAAGATGACGCCGACCACCTGGCCGGATTCGCTCAGCAGCGGTCCGCCTGATTCGCCCTGCTGTACGTCGGAAGCCACGGTGTATACCTGACGTGGCGTCGGGTCCTGGCCGTAAATGTCGGCAACGCTGATGGTGCCGATCGAGATGACCTGGGCTGGATCGGAGACGTAAGGTCCGCCGAACGGGTACCCGTCGGCGACCGCGCCGCTGCCCGCAGCGAGATCCACTCCGGCGGTCAGCGGCGCTGCGCCCAGACCGGGAACCGAAACAATGGCGATGTCGTCGACCGGGTCGAAGTAGACGATCTCACCGGCCAGGGCTTCGCCCGCCGGGGTTTCCACGACGGGCTGGTCCACACCCGCGACGACGTGCGCATTGGTGATGACGCGGTCGTCTGACACGACGAAGCCGCTGCCGGACTGGCTCTGTCCACAGGCGTAGGCCGTTCCGGTGATGCGCACGACCGACTGAGCGGCCACGGCCAGCGCCGGACTGCTCGTATCGGCCTGGGCGGCATTCGGTGTCGGGCCGGTGAAAGCGTCGACGATGCGCGGCAGTCCCTGCTGCACGGCCACGGAGCGCAGCTCGGCCATGAGAGCCTTGACCGGATCGGGGGTCAACGAGTCGATACCGGACACGACGGTCGACGAGGCGATGGCGGGGGAGAGGAACGGAACGCCGAGAGCGCCAATGCTGAACGCCACCATCGACGCCACAAGGGCTGAGGCGACGGCGGCGAATACCGCGCCCAGCACGCGGTTGATGGCGCCGAGGGGGGAGCGCTTCTTTCTGCGCCCCACCATTCCTCCCGCGGAGGCGCCCAGCGAATGTCCGACGAGCACGAGCACTATCGCCACGCCGATGGTGGCTGGTGTGCGCCATTGCGCCGCAGGTACCCAGCCGCCCACCAGGGGAACCACGAAGAAGGCGGCGACTCCGCCGACCACAGCGCCGACGATGCCGGTGAGGCTCTGCAGCAGTCCGCTACGGTAGCCGTTGACGAGGGCAATAAACAAGACCAAGATCAGAAGGAGGTCGAGAACGGTCGAGCCCGGCATCCTTCTCCCTCATTCACTATTTCATGTGTTGCTTCAAAACGATGTGTCTTTTCCATGTTTACACAGGCCGCCTCCGGGATTGCTGGGCAGACAGGGCTTCCGGCCCTCATTCCCGGGTGATCAACAGGCGTAGACACTGCCCCAGCGAGTACCGTGAGGCACACCCAGCGAAAATTCCCAGCGACAATTGCCAGCGACAATTGCCAGTGAAAATTTCCCGTGAAAGGAACCCGTGACGAACGCCGAGGCCTATCCCATTTCGGCGGTCGCACCGCCCCTGGCGGGGCGGGCGTCGGCCAGCCAGCGCTGGTCGCACCTGGTGTTTCTGCATTGGCGCGTCGATGCCGCGCTGGTGGCGCCGCTCCTGCCGAACGGCCTCGTACCCGATGAATACGACGGGTCGGCCTGGGTCGGCCTGATTCCGTTCGTGCTGGATCGCGCGACAATTCTCGGTAGCCCGCCGATACCGTACTTTGGCTCCTTCGTTGAAGTGAATGTGCGCCTCTATGCCGTTGATCCGCAGGGCCGTCGCGGTGTCGTGTTTGTATCGCTGGAGGCCAGTCGTCTCGCGGCTGTACTCGCCGCCCGCGGTCTGTTCTCGCTGCCCTATGTCTGGTCGCGTACCGGTCTCACGGTTGATTCCGGCCAGTACCGGTACACATCGACGCGCCACGGGGACCGCACCAAGTACACAGCGGTCGTGGCCCGACCGGGTTCAGTCGCCGTCGTCGATGATCCGTTGGCAGATTTTCTCACCGCACGATGGGCGTTGTTCACGAGTATCCGTGGTCGCACGGTGCATTTACGCAACCACCATGAGCCGTGGCCGTTGTACCGTGCCGAACTTGTGAGCATCGACGACACGCTGCTGGCTGGTGCAGGTTTCGCCGGCCTCGCCGCTCGCGCTCCGGAATCGGTGCTCTACTCGCCCGGCGTCACGACCTGGTTCGGCCGGGGAAACTGACGCCAGCACTCAGGGAGATCTGAAAAAATCAAGATCACAGACACATTCACACAAGGAACAGGACACCATGGGAATTCTTGACTTTCTGCTGGGCCGCAAGGAACAATCACCCACAGACGAACGATCAAACCGGCCGACCCGCGCCCCGGAGCGCAGCGAGGATGAGATCGCGGTCGAGCGTTACCAGTACCTGCTGCGCACGGCTCCGCCGGAAACCATTGAACAGGTGCACACCGAGGCCTTCTCGAAGCTGACCGACGAGCAGCGCGACATTCTCTTTCGCCAGCTGACCGAGAACGTCGAACCGAGCGAGCGCCCGGTGGATGCCGCACCGGCCACGCTTGCCCAGGCCGCGACCCGGGCCGAACTGCGCCAGCCTGGCACGCTCACCCGTTCGTTCGGCAACCAGAACGGAATGGGCTTCGGCAGCATGATGGGCAGCTCATTGCTCGGCACCGTAGCCGGATTTGTCATCGGTTCGGCACTGGTAAGCGCCTTTATGCCAATGGACGGCGGGGGTGCGGATGCCGGCGCTGACGCTAACACCGAAACCAACGCCGACCCCGCGAGCGATGCGGGTGCCGACTCCGGTGGAGATTTCGGTGGCGGCGACTTCGGTGGAGATTTCGGCTTCTGAGCCTGAGCCTGAGCCTGAGCCTGAGCGCTGCTGGGCCGGGGCGCTGCTGAGCCTGTTAGCGGTTAGCGGATAGCGGCTATGGCCTCGCCGATCGGCACGTCACCGTCGGTGAATTCGATGAACGCCCCCACCGTATTGTTGTCAATCAGCACGGCGGCGGCAACGAGCGCCACGTTCTCGCGTGAGGTATCCCCACGTGCGTCGGAACCCACGGTGATAAAGCCCGTCGCGGCGTTCAGAGTCAATGTGCTCGGTCCGAGAATGGTCCAGTTCAGTGCGGTGCCGCGCAGATAATCATCGGCGGCGGCCTTGGCCTCGTAGTAGGCGAACATGCCGTCCTCGGGGGAGGCTCCGTGATCGGCACGTGACCCCTGGTACGACACCATCACGTAACGGTTCACGCCGGCTTGCGCGGCAGCGTCCATTGAGCGGATGGCCGCGTCCCGGTCAACGGCGTAGGTGCGCTCTGCGCCGCCTCCGCCGGCGCCGGCCGACCAGACCACAGCGTCGTGCCCGGCCAGAGCGGTCGCCATCTGATCTACGGAAAGATTCTGGACATCCGCCAGAACCGGTGTCGCACCGGTCGCCGTGACATCGGCGAAGTGGTCGGGGTTGCGGATTAATGAACTCACTTCGTGGCCATCGGTTGTGAGCAGGCGGGCCAGGTGGAGGGCAACTTTTCCGTGCCCGCCGATGATCGCAATCTTTGTCATGTTCCAACCCTGCCACGGTTGGCCGTATCTGGCACTTAGATTTGGTCAAAGGTGAGCAGCCGTGCGCTCAGCGCCAAGCAGAGCAGCTGCACGCCGAGGAAGACGGCGACCCAGAAAATCCCGGGAACGTGCGTGAGCCTGGCCAACTGGTCGGCATCCGACGAGGAGCCAGCCCGCCGCGACCGGGGTCGCTGCAATTCGAGGGACGTGCGCAGTGCACCGAACAACAGAAACGCAGTGACCAAAAGGGCAAACACGCCCTGCACGAGCGGTGACCCAAACCAGGAGACACCGAACACGACGGCGCCGGTCACGGCAACCGACCACAGACCGAACCAGTTGCGAATCTGCACGAGCAGCAGGGCCAGGAGGGCAAGGAGTGCCCACAGCAGGCCCACGTCATAGCCCAGGCTGAGTAGCCAGGCTGCACCGAGGCCGAGCAGCGCGGCGGCCGGGTAGCCGGCCAATAGGGTAAGGATCATGCCCGGCCCACTCGGGCGCCCGCGGCTCACGGTGAGCCCGGAGGTGTCCGAATGCAAGCGGATGCCGCCGAGTCGGCGTCCGCTCAGCACCGCGATGACGCCGTGCCCGCCTTCGTGCACAATCGTGATCACGTGCCGGGCGAGGCGCCATGCCGGGGTGAACAAGACGATCGCGCCGGCTGCGGCCACGGTCAGCCAGGCCGTGAGTGGCGCCAGCGCGGCATGCGGTGTTGTGATTCGTTGCCAGATGTCGAGAAGCACGTCCATGCCTCTCAGACTAGGTGTGCAGCTCTCAGCTGTACGCTCACGGCGGCGTGCGCGGATCGCACCAGCCGGGGCAATCGCCGCGGCCCGCGAACTGCCGGGTTCCGGCACGAAGCCGGCTGCGGCGGGCGGGGCGGTGAGGGGGGCATAAAAAACCCCCGCATAAACGGGGGGTTTTCTTGGTGGGCGATGCGGGACTTGAACCCACGACCTCTTCCGTGTGAAGGAAGCGCGCTACCAGCTGCGCCAATCGCCCAAACTTCTGCGCTCGGCAACCGAAGTTGCTGTTGCGACTTTTGATACTAGCCCAGACTGGTGCGTCGTCGCACATCGACGCCGCGCACCGGTGTGGCGCGCGCTGCAAGCAACCGCGAACTGACTTTCGCGCGACACAGCGCGGAAGCCTCTGAGTGATCGAGTGATCGAGTGATCGAGTGATCGAGTGATCGAGTGATCGAGTGATCGAGTGATCGAGTGATCCGAGTGATCCGAGAGACCAAGTGCGAATGGCAATGATCGGCACGAAGTAGAAACGGATCTCGGCGCCAACTGGGCCGCGCAACGGCCCGGCATTCCTTGGGGCAACACGCCGTAAACGGCTCGGTTTGGTTTCCGTCTAGCTATTCGGCTAGAGTCTCCAAGTACGCAGAAATGCGAACAGTTGCGGATGTGGCGCAGTGGTAGCGCATCACCTTGCCAAGGTGAGGGTCGCGAGTTCGAATCTCGTCATCCGCTCGAATGATCTGGAATCGGCCGCAAGGCCGGTTCCAATTCGTTTGGTATGAACCCAACTGGTGGATTGGCCGAGAGGCGAGGCAGCGGCCTGCAAAGCCGTTAACACGGGTTCGAATCCCGTATCCACCTCCATTCTCTGTGAACATTCTGAGAGTACGCAGTTCCCAGAAATTTGGGCGATTGGCGCAGCGGTAGCGCGCTTCCCTGACACGGAAGAGGTCACTGGTTCGATCCCAGTATCGCCCACAGTAAAAGCCCCGGTAAAACGGGGTTTTTTTGTACCCAAAAACCGCCGCAGCCGGTGCCCTTGCGCGGCATCGGCTGCCCGCGTAGTTTTGCGCGCAGGAGGTGAGTGCAATGCACGCAACAATAGGAGATCGAATTGTCATTCGTGGCAAAACGGTGGAGCGACCGGATCGTCGAGGCGAGATTCTCGAGGTTCGCGGAATCGACGGCGGTCCACCGTACCTCGTCGCGTTCGACGACCGACACGAGAGCATCGTGTACCCCGGCGCCGATTTCGTCATCGAACACACAGAATCCGTCTAGGCGCAGGGCTCAGCCTGGCCGACACCGGGCTGAGCCCTCGCACTCCCTGATGCCTCACCCGCCAACGCCCGAAAATGTTGCTTGCGGCCGACGGACCTCTCCAACGTCCCGTCGGCCGACGAACAGTGACGCGCTCGCCGCTAAAGTTGACGGGTAGGCAAACAATAGGGAGTAATACACGTGGCTGACGGCTTTGCGCTTTTCACCGACCGATCCATTGTCGCGATGCGCGTCAACGGCGAGTTGAAAGACCTGGCAACCACCGTGTTGCCAACGGATGCCGTCGAACCGGTCAGCATAGATTCTCCCGACGGCCTCAGTATTCTGCGCCACTCAGCCGCTCACGTCCTGGCCCAGGCGGTGCAGACGGTGAACCCGACCGCCAAGCTCGGTATCGGCCCGCCCATCACCGACGGGTTCTACTACGACTTCGACGTCGAGGTGCCGTTCACCCCTGACGACGTGAAGTCACTCGAAAAGGCCATGGATCGCATCATCCGTCAAGGCCAACGCTTCGTGCGTCGCGTAGTGACCGACGACGAAGCCCGCGCTGAACTGGCCGCTGAGCCGTACAAGCTCGAACTCATCGGCCTCAAGGGTGGTTCGAGCACCGAGGACAACGAGTCGGTCGAGGTCGGCGGCGCTGAACTGACCATCTACGACAACGTTGACCCGAAGACGGGGGAGACGCTCTGGAAAGATCTCTGCCGCGGCCCGCACCTGCCCAACACCCGCATGATCGGCAACGGCTATTCGCTCACCCGCCTGGCCGCCGCATACTGGCGTGGCTCCGAGAAGAACCCGCAGCTGCAGCGCATCTACGGCACCGCCTGGCCCAGCAAAGACGAACTGCGCGCCTACCAGACCCGTCAGGAAGAGGCGGCCAAGCGCGATCACCGCAAACTCGGTGCCGAACTCGACCTGTTCAGCTTTCCCGAGGAGATCGGTTCCGGCCTGGCAGTATTCCATCCCAAGGGCGGCATCATCCGGCAGGAGATGGAGAGCTACTCCCGCAAGCGCCACGTTGAGGCCGGCTACGACTTCGTCTATTCGCCGCACATCACCAAGTCGACCCTGTTCGAAACATCGGGCCACCTCGACTGGTACCGCGAGGGCATGTTCCCCCCGATGCACCTCGACGAGGAACGTGACGAGACCGGCCATGTCACCCGCCAGGGCGTCGACTACTACCTGAAACCGATGAACTGCCCGTTCCACAACCTCATCTTCAAGTCCAGCGGTCGCAGCTACCGCGAGCTGCCGATGCGCCTGTTCGAATTCGGGTCGGTCTACCGCTATGAGAAGTCCGGCGTGCTCAACGGGCTCACCCGGGTGCGCGGCATGACCCAGGACGATGCCCACATCTACACGACCAAGGAAGGCATGAAGGAGGAGCTCACGAGTACCCTCAACTTCGTGCTGCAGTTGCTCGCCGACTACGGCCTCGAGGACTACTACCTCGAGCTGTCCACCAAAGACCCGAAAAAGTTCGTCGGCAGTGACGACGCCTGGGACGAAGCCACCGAGACGCTCCGTGAGGTCGCCGAGGCATCCGGTCTCGATCTGGTCGCCGACCCGGGCGGGGCAGCGTTCTACGGCCCCAAGATCTCGGTGCAGGCCCGCGACGCCATCGGGCGCACCTGGCAGATGTCGACCATTCAGCTTGACTTCAACCTGCCAGAACGGTTCGACCTCGAATACACCGCGAACGACGGCAGCCGCCAGCGCCCGGTCATGATCCACCGCGCCCTGTTCGGCTCGATCGAGCGCTTCTTCGCCGTGCTCACCGAGCACTACGCCGGGGCGTTCCCGGTCTGGCTGGCGCCGATGCAGGTCGTCGGCATCCCCGTCTCCGAGCAGTACGGCCCGTACCTCGATGACGTGATCGCCACCCTGAGGAAAGCCGGCGTGCGCGCGGAGGTCGACCATTCCGACGACCGCATGCAGAAGAAGATCCGCACCCACACCAAGGCGAAGGTGCCCTACCAGCTCATCGTCGGCGAAGACGACCAGGCCAACGGCGCGGTGAGCTTTCGCTACCGCGACGGCACGCAGCAAAACGGCGTGCCGATCGCCGATGCCGTGCGTCTCATCGTGGAATCCATCGAGATCCGCGCCCAGGTCATCACGAGCCCGGTAGCGGCCGAAGTACAGGCATAGCATGACGGGAATTCCGGACGATCGGCTGCGTGGCTCGGACGCTGTCGACGCTGGCGCGACCGAAACCGCTGCCGAGTTCGCCGCGGTTCCAGATGCCTTCCAACGGCTCTGGACGCCGCATCGGATGGTCTACATCCAAGACGGGCAGCAGCCGCACCCCGATGACTGCCCGTTCTGCATTGCGCCGACACTGGACGACGAGAAGGCTCTGATCGTGGCGCGCGGTACCCACGCTTACGTAATCCTCAACCTGTTTCCCTACAACAGCGGCCACGTGCTCGTCTGCCCATATCGGCATGTCGCCACCTACGACCAGGCCACGTCGGAAGAGATCGCCGAGATCGGCGAACTCACCCAGGTCGCGATGCGGGTGCTCACCGAGGTGTCGAACTGTGACGGATTCAACATCGGTATGAATCAGGGGCGCATCGCCGGGGCCGGCATCGCCGAGCACCTGCACCAGCACATCGTGCCCCGCTGGGCACTCGACTCCAATTTCTTTCCCATCATCGCTGGCACCAAGGCCATTCCGCGTCTGCTCGGCGACGTGCGTCGGGAGATCGCCGAGGGCTGGCCCGGCGCCACAACCGCGCCTGCAGGCACCCTCTAATTCCTCTCCCACCGGGCGGCGTGCCGGTGCGCCCGGTCACTTCCCTTCGACCCCTCTGACCAGACCATCACCGTGCAAGGAATAGGATGGTGGTTATGACTGAATCAACCTCCGCCGAGCAATTCGGATCGAGCCGCGTCAAGCGTGGACTCGCCGAAATGCTCAAGGGCGGCGTCATCATGGACGTCGTCACCGCTGCCCAGGCTCGTATTGCTGAAGACGCCGGCGCTGTCGCCGTCATGGCTCTCGAACGCGTTCCCGCCGACATCCGCGCACAGGGCGGCGTGGCCCGCATGAGCGACCCCGACCTCATCGACAGCATCATCGCCGAGGTCAATATTCCGGTCATGGCGAAGACTCGTATCGGCCACTTCGTGGAAGCCCAAATCCTCGAGGTGCTCGGCGTCGACTACATCGACGAGTCCGAGGTGCTCAGCCCGGCCGACTATGTGAACCACATCGACAAGTGGAACTTCACCATCCCCTTCGTCTGTGGCGCTACTACCCTCGGTGAGGCGCTCCGCCGCATCACCGAGGGTGCGGCCATGATTCGCTCCAAGGGCGAGGCCGGTACCGGCGATGTCTCCGAAGCCACCAAGCACATTCGCACCATCAACGGTGAGATCAAGCGCCTCTCCTCGATGAGCCGCGACGAACTGTACGTCGCCGCCAAGGAGCTGCAGGCACCGTACGAGCTCGTCGCCGAGATCGCCTCCACCGGAAAGCTGCCCGTCGTGTTGTTCACAGCCGGGGGCGTGGCCACCCCGGCCGACGCCGCCATGATGATGCAGCTCGGCGCTGACGGCGTGTTCGTCGGCTCCGGCATCTTCAAGGCGGGCAACCCCGAGCAGCGCGCTGCGGCAATCGTCAAGGCCGTCACGTTCTACGACGATGCCAAGGTTATCGCGGGTGTCTCGCGCGGCCTCGGAGAGGCCATGGTCGGCATCAACGTGTCCGACATCCCCGCACCGCACCGCCTCGCCACCCGCGGCTGGTAGCCGGGCCGTTCGTGGCGATTCTGTCCGTCGGCACCCGACCTGCTGAAACCGCTGTACCGACAGGGCTGCGGATCGGGGTGCTCGCCCTGCAGGGGGATTTTCGCGAGCACGCGCAGGTGCTGCGCGATCTTGGAGCGAGCGTCGACCTGGTGCGCCGTCCGGAAGAACTCGACCGCCTCGACGGTCTGGTCATTCCGGGCGGCGAATCGAGCGTCATGGACAAACTGGCCCGCACGTTCGGCCTCGCCGAGCCGTTGCGGGCTGCTATCCGGGGCGGCCTGCCGGTCTATGGCACCTGCGCGGGCCTGATAATGCTCGCCGACACGATTCTCGACGGCATGAACGGGCAGCAGAGTCTCGGCGGACTCGACATCGCGGTGCGCCGCAACGCCTTCGGCTCGCAGACGGCATCCTTTGAGACCGACCTCGACATTCCAGCGCTCGGGGTGAAGCCGGTGCACGCCGTGTTCATTCGGGCTCCCGTCGTGGAGACGCTCGGTCCGCGGGCGACCGCGCTGGCCACCCTCGACGACGGCCGCTGCGTCGCCGTGGAGCAGGGCAACCTACTCGGCACGTCCTTTCACCCGGAGATCACCGGCGAGTACCGTTTCCACCGGTATTTCCTGCAGAAACTAGTCGTCGCAGCCCGGTGATCGAGCGGCCGGCTGTGGGCCCAATTGTGCCCGGCGCGGGAGTGTAGCTAGGGTTCAGACATGACTCAGAATTCAAGTGGTCAACGATGACCCGTTATGTAGCACTGCTTCGTGGCATCAATGTCAACGGCATAACCATTGCCATGACAGATCTTGCCGCCACCTTCCATGACCTCGGCTACACCGACGTGAAAACGGTGCTGGCGAGTGGCAATGTCCTCTTCAGCATCGACAGCCCGCTCGTCGACAAAGCGGATGCCGTGGCACTCAAGGCTCGCATTGAAGCAGCACTGACCGCCCGGTTCGAATACGAGGCGTGGATCGTGCTCGTCGATGCCGAATCGCTCGATCGGATTGTGCGCGCGTACCCGTTCGACGCGGGCCGTGACGGCTGGCATTCCTATGTCATGTTTTCGTCCGACCCTGGTCATCTCAGTGAGCTCGCCGGCCACGCGAAGGAACTCGATGCCGCCGACGAGCGCATCGAACTCGGCCACGGCGTGCTCTACTGGGAGGTTCGCAAGGCCGTGGGCATCAAGAGCGCCTTCAGCAAGAAAAGCGCCAAGATCAAATACCGCGACACGACAACGACCCGCAACCTGAACACCCTACATAAGCTGCTGGAAGTTACACCGGGATAGACTAATCCGGCACCTAATGTGCACCGACCACGCGCTGCCGCCGCATCTGTAACCAGGGCTGGCACCCGCCGCACCACGAGAACGATCACGCACAACAACGGGAGATGTATGTCCGGGCATTCCAAATGGGCCACCACCAAGCACCAGAAGGCGGTCACCGACTCGCGTCGGGCGAAGGCGTTCGCCAAGCTCATCAAGAACATCGAGGTTGCGGCCCGACTCGGCGGCGCTGACCTCTCGGGCAACCCCACCCTGGTCGACGCCATTCAGAAGGCCAAGAAGACTTCGGTCCCCAACGACAACATCGACCGTGCGGTGAAGCGCGGTGCCGGGTTGTCGGGCGAGCAGGTCGACTACACGACGATCATGTACGAGGGTTATGCCACGCATGGCGTCGCAATCATGATCGAGTGCCTTACCGACAACAAGAACCGCGCCGCGGCCGAGGTGCGCACCACGATGGCTCGCAACGGCGGAGCCATGGCTGACCCCGGCAGTGTGGCCTACAACTTTCACCGCAAGGGCGTCGTCGTGGTCAAGCGCCTGCCGACGATCACCGAAGACGACATCATGCTCGCCGTTCTCGACGCCGGTGCCGAAGAAGTCATCGATGAGGGTGAGACCTTCGAGATCTTTTCTGACGCGAGTGACCTCGTCGCCACCCGCACCGCGTTGCAGGCTGCCGGAATCGACTACGAGTCGGCCGATATCGCCTTCGTGCCGTCGCTCAAGATCGAGGTCGACGCCGAAACCGCCCGCAAGGTCTTCCACCTGATCGACGCGATGGAAGACCTCGACGACGTGCAAAACGTGTACTCCAACTACGACCTGTCGGCCGAGGTACAGGCCGCACTGGCCGCCGAGTCCGCGTAGTCCGATGGCGGTCCGGGTTCTCGGCATCGACCCGGGCCTCACCCGTTGCGGTGTGGGCGTGGTCGACGTCGAGGGCAATCGCTCGGCCCGCCTGGTTGACGTGACCGTGCTGCGCAGTGCGCCCGACCTGCCCCTCGAACAGCGGCTGCTGCTGCTGTCCCGGGGACTCGAAGAGATGCTCGACCGACACCGGCCGCAGTTCATCGCCATCGAGCGGGTCTTCGCGCAGCTCAACGTGAGCACCGTCATGGGCACCGCCCAGATCAGCGGGGTCGCCCTGCTGCTCGCCGCGCAACGCGGCCTACCGGTCACCCTGCACACCCCGAGCGAGGTGAAGGCCGCCATCACCGGGTACGGTTCCGCAGACAAGAAGCAGGTCGGCACCATGGTCGCCCGCATTCTCGGGCTGACCGAGATTCCCAAACCAGCCGACGCAGCGGATGCCCTTGCCCTCGCGATCTGTCATGCCTGGCGCACCGGGGCATCGGGCGGCACCCTTCCGACCGTCGCCTCGGTCGCCACCAACAGGCTCACCGCTGGCGCGCTCACCCCTGGAGCACTGACCCCCGCCCAGAAAGCGTGGCGCGCCGCCGAACGGGGTTCGGTGCCAGCAGCGTCGGCGGTGCCCCGTAGTCTTAAGCGGTGATCTCTTCCGTACGTGGCCTCGTCCTTTCAACCGCAGGCTCAACCGTCGTGATCGAGGTCGGGGGAGTCGGCCTCGGCGTGCAGGTGACGCCGGCCACCGCACTCGGCGTGCGCATCGATGAAGAAGCCAGGCTGGTGACGACCCTCATCGTGCGCGAAGACTCGCTCACACTGTACGGCTTTGTAACCGCTGACGAACTCGCGGTTTTCGAGCTGCTCGTCGGTGTCACCGGTGTGGGCCCCAAATCGGCCCTCGGCGTGCTCGCGGTGCTCACCCCGAATCAGATCGCCCAGGCCGTCGCGGGCGAAGACGACGGCGCATTCCGTAAGGTCAGCGGCATCGGGCCGAAGACCGCGAAACTCATCGTGCTCTCCCTGACCGGCAAACTCGCGGTCACGGCTGCGAGCACGCCAGCCCGCCGACCCGGGGCCACCTCGGTCGCCGCGAGCGTGCAGGCGGCACTGATCGGCCTCGGCTGGTCGGAGCGCGTCGCAGCCGAGGCCGTCGATGAGACCCTCACTGACCTGGCGGATGCTGCGGGCGAGGATACCGCGCCGCCAACGGTCGCCGCCGTGCTCCGATTGGCCCTCGGCCGCTTAGGCCCGGCGGCGCACCACGCCACGGGCTCGGCCGCTGCGGCCACGGGAACGGGTCGCTCATGAACCCCGACGCCGGCTTTGAGCACCCCGCCGTTGAACTGACTAACCCGTCGCTGGAGAGCGAATCCGAGCTTGCCTTCGAGGGCGCCCTGCGCCCGGCGAGCTTGGCCGAATTCGTCGGCCAGAAGAAGGTGCGCGGGCAGTTGCAGCTGCTGCTGACCGCCGCGACGATGCAGAATCGCACACCCGACCACATCCTTCTGGCGGGCCCACCCGGCCTCGGCAAGACCACCCTCGCCATGATCGTCGCGTATGAGGGCAACCGCCCGCTGCGCATGTCGAGCGGCCCGGCCATTCAACACGCCGGCGATCTCGCGGCAGTGCTGTCGTCCCTGGTACCAGGGGAAGTGCTGTTCATCGATGAAATCCATCGCATGGCACGGTCGGCTGAAGAGATGCTCTACCTCGCCATGGAAGACTTCCGCATCGACATCATGGTCGGCAAGGGCGCCGGTGCTACCTCCGTTCCGCTCGACCTCGCGCCCTTCACCCTGGTCGGCGCCACTACCCGGTCAGGTCTGCTGCCGAACCCCTTGCGCGACCGATTCGGTTTCACTGCCCACCTCGAGTTCTACGCCGACAGCGAGCTCGAACAAGTGCTCGCCCGTGCCGCGCAGTTGATCGACCTGCCGATAAAAAAAGATGCCCTCGCCGAGATCGCCGGGCGGTGCCGCGGCACTCCACGCATCGCGAACCGCCTGTTACGCCGCGTGCGCGACTACGCGCTCGTGCACGGGGGAGCGGCCGACATCGCCGCGGTGCACGCGGCCCTCGAACTGTATGACGTCGATGCGATCGGTCTCGACCGCCTCGACCGCGAAGTCATGAAGATCATTTTGACCCGGTTCGGAGGCGGGCCGGTGGGGCTCAACACCCTGGCCGTATCGGTCGGTGAAGAGTCCGAAACGGTGGAGGCGGTCGTAGAGCCGTTCCTGGTGCGGATAGGCTTCCTCACGCGTACCCCGCGAGGGCGGGTTGCCACCAGCGCAGCGTGGCAACATTTCGGTCTGACCCCTCCTCAGGGCAGTGCCACCCTTCTTGATCTATAATTCAATTTGGTCCACCTGTCTATAGCCTTAGTTCAGAAGGCACCGGCCCGCACAAACGGGCCGTCAATACAAGCTTCGGCCACCCGTGCCGCAATCGAAAGGTAATACAGTTTTATGGATTCATTGACTCTCGTCATGTTGGCCGTTTTGGCCGTTCTCGTCTTCTTCATGTTCCGCAACGGCCGCAAGCGCAAGAAAGACCAGGAAGCCCTGCAGGCCACCATGGTTCCCGGCGCCGACGTCATGACCAACTTCGGCATGTACGGCACGATCATCGCCATCGATGAAGAGGCCAACAAGGTCGAGCTGCAGATCGCCCCCGGCGTCGTTGTCGAAATCCACCGTCAGACCATCGCCCGCGTGGTGGAACCGGTCGTCGCCGACGATCTCGATGACTCCAGTGTCGATAACACCGACTCGCTCACCGAGCCAGATTTCGGCCAGCGGGTTTCCGAGGGCGACGCCGACAGCACCGAACAGCCCAAAAAGGGTGACGCGTAGTTTCATTCGTTCACGCAATACTTGCTGAGCATCACAGGTAACACAACGCACGTACTGCATCACGCGGCGCGCCCACGCATTCTGGCGTGGGCGCCAACAGAAAGCTGAGTTCATAGGTGGCTAAGTCGTCTCCGGTCAAGAAGGCCTGGCGTTCCCTGACCTGGCTTGGCGTGCTTATCGTCGGCCTGATCGCCCTCAACGCTTTCGGCGTATTCACCCAGAACGGATCGTGGACGCCGAAACTGGCACTCGACCTCGAGGGCGGAACACAGATCATCCTTGCCCCTCAGGTCGAGAGTGGCGCGACAGTGACCTCGGAGCAGCTCACCGAGGCCGTGGGCATCATTCGCCAGCGCGTCAACTCCTCGGGAGTCTCCGAGGCGGAGGTCAACACCCAGGGCGGTCGGAACATCGTCGTGTCGATCCCCGGTACCCCCGATGACGCCACCCTGGAACGCATCAAGTCGTCTGCCAAGCTCGAGTTCCGTGCGGTGCTCGTGGCGGGCCAACCGTCCGGCCAGACCATGGGCGCTGACGGTACCGCAACGCCTGCACCGCAGGCTCCTGTCGATCCGAGCCTGTCGACCACGCCCGCCGTCGAACCGACCAACGCGAGCGATTTGAACTACGTCACGCCCGCACTCCAGGCCGAGTACGACGCCTTCGACTGCGGCAAAATCAACACGACCAATGTGGCGCCGGCCAACCAGCCCCTGATCACCTGCGAAGCCGATGGCTCGGTCAAGTACATCCTCGGCCCGGTCGAGGTCGACGGATCGACGATCGCCAACGCGACCAACGGCCAGCGCACCACGCAGAGCGGCGCGACCACGGGCGAGTGGGCGGTCAACATCGTCTTCAACGGCACGGGAACGTCGAAATTCGCTGATGTCACAACACGACTGTTCAACCTCACCGGTGTGCAGAACCAGTTTGCGATCGTGCTCGACGGCCGAGTCATTTCGGCGCCGGCCACCCAGGGCGCCATCCTTGACGGCAAGCCGCAGATCACCGGTTCATTCGACCAGGACAGTTCCAAGGCCCTGGCCGACCAGCTGAAGTTCGGTGCTCTTCCCATCAGCTTCACCGTGCAAAGCCAGGACACCATCTCGGCGACGCTCGGTTCGACGCAACTTTTGAATGGGCTCATCGCCGGCCTGATCGGTTTGATCCTCGTTGTCATGTACTCGCTCGCGCAGTACCGTCTTCTCGGTTTGATCACGATTGCGTCCCTCGGCGTGGCAGCGGTGATCACCTACCTCCTGATCACCATCCTGTCCTGGCGCGAGGGCTACCGCCTGTCCCTGGCCGGTGTCGCCGGTTTGATCGTGGCCATCGGTATCACCGCCGACTCGTTCATCGTCTACTTCGAACGCGTGCGCGACGAGCTGCGTGATGGCCGCGGGCTGGAGTCCTCGGTCGAGGCTGGCTGGAAGCGGGCCTTCCGCACCATCGTCGCCTCCGACGTTGTCAACTTCCTCGCGGCAGCCGTATTGTTCGTGCTCGCCGTCGGCAACGTGCGCGGGTTCGCACTGACCCTGGGTCTCACCACGGTCGTCGACCTCCTCGTGGTCGGCTTGTTCACGCACCCGATGCTTCAGCTGGTCGCTCAGACGAAGTTCTTCAACGAGGGCCACAAATTCAGCGGGCTCGATCCGCGAGCGCTCGGTGCCGTTTACCGGGGACGCGCTCGATTCGAGCCCTCGGCGGCTGTCCCGGGGACCAAGGCCTCATCCTCCAGCAAAGAGGCGGCCAAACGGCAAACCATCGCCGAACGGAAGGCGTCGGAACTCGTTGGAACCAGCACTGATCGATCGACAGACAGGAAGGATTCCTGATGGCCAGTTTCTCGCAGTTCGGAAATGACCTCTACACGGGTGCGCGTTCGCTCAATATCGTCGGGCGTCGCAAACTGTGGTATCTCATCGCCGGTGGCATGATCCTCATTGCCCTCGTCGGTCCGTTCCTGCTGCGCGGTGGCTTCGTCTTCGGTATCGAATTCACCGGGGGTAGCGAGTTCGTCGTTTCGCAGACGACGAGCCAGTCAGAGACCACGGCAACGGACGCGGTCGCGAGCGTCGTCCCCGAAGCCGTCGCGAAGGTTTCCACCGTCGGTTCTGACGGTGTCCGGGTGCAGACTGATCAGCTGTCGGAAGGGCAGACGTCGGGAGTGCGTGACGCTCTCGCTGCGGCCTATGACGTGCCGGTCACGGAAGTCGCGACCTCCTTCATCGGGGCGACCTGGGGGCAGGACATCACCGGACAGGCACTTCGGGCCCTCGTGGTTTTCCTGATACTCGCCGGCATCATCATGGCCGTGTACTTCCGAACGTGGAAGATGTCGGTGGCGGCCATGGTGGCGCTGCTGCACGACCTCGTCATCACGGCCGGTTTCTACGGAATCACGGGTTTTGAAATCACGCCGGCGGCAGTGATCGGTTTCCTCACTATTCTGGGCTATTCGCTGTACGACACCGTTGTGGTCTTCGACAAGATTCGCGAGAACACCAATCTGGACGGTTCAGGCTCGAGCCGGACCTTCTCCGAGTCGGTCAACCTCGCCGTCAACCAGACGCTCGTGCGCTCGATCAACACCTCGGTCGTGGCGGCCCTGCCCGTGGCATCCATTTTGTTCATCGGTGCGTTCGTTCTGGGTGCCGGCACCCTGCGCGACATCTCGCTCGCGTTGCTCATCGGAGTTCTGGTCGGTACCTACTCGACCATATTCATTGCGACACCGCTCTACGCCCAGCTGCGAAACGGTGAGGATGCCATTCGCAAACACGACAAGAAGGCCCTCGCCGCGCGTGCCAAGGCCTCGTCTCCAGCCGCGGAGAGCCTCACCGCCTAGTCGCAGGCACCCGCACGACGCGAAGCGGCCAGCCCCGGCGGGCTGGCCGCTTCTGGGTACGGCCGGTATTGTATCGCTGGGGGCGTAAGGATGGCTGCCGCAGAACCGGCATAATTGACAGTACGCAAGCACAGCCCGCGTGTTCTGCCGGGCGTGAAGCCGAGGTGAGACTATGACGGACACGACGACCCCCTCCCCGGCATCGCTGCGCCGTCTGGTTCCGCGCATCTTCTCCCGGGCGCAGCCTGCCGGTGCTGTGGATCGTTTGATCAAGACCGTTCGGCTGAACCACCCCAAGGTCGATCTGTCGGTCATCGAACGCGCGTATACCGCCGCCGAGCGAGCTCACGACGGGCAGTTGCGTCGCAGCGGCGAGCCGTACATCACCCACCCCGTCGCCGTGGCTCAGATCTTGGCTGATCTTGGAATCGGCACCAAAACCATCGCTGCCGCCCTGCTGCACGACACCGTGGAAGACACCGATTACACGCTCGACGCCCTGCGCGCCGATTTCGGCGATGAAATCGCCATGCTCGTTGACGGGGTCACCAAGCTCGACAAGGTGAAATACGGCGACTCGACTCAGGCCGAGACCGTACGCAAGATGATCGTCGCAATGTCCAAAGACATTCGGGTGCTCATCATCAAACTCGCCGACCGGCTGCATAATGCGCGCACCTGGGGTTTCGTGCCCAACGAATCCGCCGTGCGCAAGGCCACTGAGACCCTGGAAATCTACGCGCCCCTCGCGCACCGCCTGGGCATCCAGACGATCAAATGGGAACTCGAAGACCTGTCCTTCGCCGTGCTGTATCCCAAGTTGTATGCCGAGATCGAAAGCCTGGTCAAGCAGCGCACGCCGCAGCGCGAGGAGTTCGTTCAGCAGGTCATCGACACGATCAGCGACGACCTCAAATCGGCGCGCATTCGTGGCAAGGTCGCCGGTCGACCCAAGCAGTATTACTCGATCTACCAGAAAATGGTCGTGCGTGGCCGTGAGTTCGATGAGATCTACGACCTCGTCGGTATTCGCGTTTTGGTGAACTCCGTGCGGGACTGCTACGCGGTGCTGGGTTCCATCCACGCTCGGTGGACTCCACTGCCCGGCCGGTTCAAGGACTACATCGCCACGCCGAAGTTCAACCTGTACCAGTCGCTGCACACGACGGTGCTCGGGCCGAGCGGTCGCGCCGTAGAAATTCAGATTCGCACCACCGAGATGCACGAGCGCGCCGAATTCGGCGTCGCCGCGCACTGGAAGTACAAGGAACAGGTCAACGGCAAGAGTGCCGGCGGTGCCGGGCCCCAGAGCGACACCGACATGGCCTGGCTCGCCCACATTTCTGACTGGCAGGCTGAAACGGCCGACCCGGGCGAGTTCCTCGACTCTTTGCGCTATGAGATCGGCGCCAAAGAGGTCTACGTCTTCACGCCTAAGGGCCGCGTCATTGGCCTCCCCTCCGGTGCTACGCCGGTCGACTTCGCCTACGCGGTGCACACCGAGGTCGGCCACCGAACCATGGGCGCCAAGGTCAACGGCCGCTTGGTACCGCTCGAGAGTGAGGTCGTCACGGGCGACGTTGTCGAGGTGTTCACCTCGAAGAACCCTGACTCCGGCCCGAGCAAGGACTGGCTCAACTTCGTCAAGAGCCCCCGGGCACGCAACAAGATTCGGCAGTGGTTTACCAAGGAACGACGCGACGAGGCCATTGAACAGGGCCGCGACGCGATCGCGCGGGCCATGCGCAAGCAGAACCTTCCGCTGCAGAAGCTGATGAATCAGGACTCTTTCGCGGAGGTTGCGGCTCTCCTCAAGTACGAAGATGTGTCGGCGCTGTATGCGGCCGTCGGTGAGGGGCATGTCTCAACCCAGTCCGTGCTCGAAAAGGTCGTCTCCTCGGTGCAGAGCATCGAAGACAACGACAGTAACGATTATCCGATTGCAGCCCGGGGTCGGCCGCAAACCTCCCGCAACGGGGACTCGGGAGTGCTCGTGCGCGGCGCGCCGGACATTCTGGTCAAGCTCGCCCGCTGCTGCACTCCGGTGCCCGGAGATAAAATCGTCGGCTTCGTCACCCGCGGCGCCGGCGTCTCGGTACACCAGGCGGTCTGCCACAACGTGCAATCATTGCTCAAAGAACCCGAACGTATGATCGAGGTCGAGTGGGCCCCCACCTCGAAGAGCCTGTTCCTCGTGCACATTCAGATCGAAGCCCTCGACCGCTCTGGACTGCTCTCCGACGTCACCCGCGTGCTGTCGGAGCACCACGTGAACATTCTTTCGGCCACCGTCAACACCTCAAGAGACCGCCTGGCGATCAGCCGCTTCGTATTCGAGATGGGGGACACCACCCACCTCGACCGCGTGCTGAACGCCGTGCGTCGCATCGATGCTGTCTATGACGTCTACCGGGTCAGCGACGGCTAACCGACATTGGTCGTGCTGCCCGGTTCGCTCTGCTGACGGAGCGCGGACAGGGCGACGCTGACGGCCGCGAATCGGGCGACGGCGTTTGTGCTGTGAGCCGGGCTGCCGCGCTTGCACAGGCTCACAGCGGTCGATACATCGGGAAACTCGCCGTAGTGCAGCAGGCGGGCCAGCAGGGCGGTCAGGTTGAACGTTGCTATCGACGTCGGTGTATAGCGGGCAAGATCGACGGCGGTACGCAGGGGAGTGGTGACCCTCACTCCCGAAATGGTGCGCACGTCATCGGGAGTCCGCACAATTTCGCGTACCCGAACCCGCGGTGACCACAGTGCGGTCGTCCGCGCGCCGATCAGCACACAGAATTGGTGGCGGCGCGGCTCTGGAGCCACGCCGTAAATCCACGCGGCGGTGAGCTGTTCGGCGATGGCGCGGGGCGGGACCAGCTGGCTGGCGGCGAGGGCCCGATTGGAGCATCCGTCTATTTCATCGATCACGCACCAGGAATCGGCGACTTGAAAGACCTGCCCGTCCAGACGGGCGCCGCAGAGCTCTGCGAGCGGCAAGTCGCTGAGCGTGAACGCTCGTCCCCAATGCTGTGCCATGCCACCAGAATTGCGCTGAACCAGATCCAGACTCCCCAAGGAGCCTGGATCTGTGGATAAAGCGGTTACGCATCGAAGGTGCATAACTTCGCGGGGTTCTGCTGCCGTGCTGGTTTCTAAGCCACTTTGGTTACTGAGCCGTGCTGGTTACTGAACCGTGCTGATTGCTGAGCCATGCTGGTTACGGAGCTGCGCTGGCTACTGGCCGATGGCCTTGAGCCAGGTCTTACGGGCTTCGAGTGCTTCGGTCGCGTCCTTGATGGCACGGGCATCCCGCCCCTTCTGGGCCGTGGCCAGTTCAGCCTCGAGTTTGGCGATCGCATCGTTCAGCTGGCCGGCGAGGCCCTCGGTGCGGGCCTTGGTCTCCGGGTTGTTGCGCTTCCAATGGTCGTCATCGAGCTTGCGCACCACCGCTTCCACCTTGCGAAGGCGATCCTCGATCGGCTTGACCTGGTCACGGGGAACCTTGCCAATGAGGTCCCACTTGCGCTGGATCGTGGTGAGCGTGTCGCGCGCGGCGTTGCGGTCGGTGGCACTGAGCAGGGTCTCGGCCTCGGTCACCAGTGCGAGCTTCTGCACCAGGTTGGCGGAGAACTCCTCGTTGTCCTGAGCTTCAACCTCGCTCTTGACCGAGTAGAGCACGTCACCAGCGGCCTTGAACTTCGCCCACATGGCGTCGTCCTGCTTCTTGCCGCTGCGACCGGCTTTCTTCCACTCGTCGAGCAGGGCGCGATACGCCGAGACGCCATCGGCGCCCCGCGGGGCGAGACCCTCGGCCTGTTCGATCAAATGTTGCTTCTTCGTGCGCACGTCTTTGTGAGCGCTGTCGAGCTCAGCGAAGAACGCTTTGCGGTTTTGCTCGATGGTGGTGCGTGCGGCCCGAAAACGCTTCCATAGGTCGTTGGCCTCACCCTTGGGAATGCGGGGAGCGTCGTGCTGGTGCGCCTGCCATTTGGCGAACAAGGCGTCGAGAGCAGCGCTGGTCTGCTTCCACTGTGTCTTGGCCGGGTCTTCGGCGGCCAGGCGCTCGGCCTCGGTCACAATCTCGGCCCGCTCGGCGACGGCGGCAGCGGATGCGGCCTTCGTCTCGATGCTCTGCTGCTCGGTCAGCTCACTGACGGCTCCGCCGAGGGCGCCGAGCCGCTCGGCCAGCGCGGCCAGGTTTCCGACCGCGTTGGCGTTGGCGACCGCAACGGTCAAGTTGGCGACCGACTTGGCAATGTCCGCGGCCGGAGCGCCACCCTTCGCTCGCTGCTCGAGCAGGGTGACCTGACCATTGAGCTCAACATATTTGCGTTCGAAGTAGGCGAGGGCCTCTTCCGGAGTGGCATCCGGATACTGGCCGACAGCGCGTTCACCCTCTGCCTCGCGCACGTACACCGTGCCGGTTTCGTCTACGCGACCCCATGGTTGCTGATCTGTCGTAGTCAAGAGCGTCACCTTTGCTGAGTTGTTGTGTGTGGATCCGCGGGAGTAAGGAGTGCGGAACCAGGAAATACCGGTATAAGCCTATTGCAATAGCGCAGGGGGATCGATCGATCCTACTGAACTGTTATCCCCGTGATCGAAGTCGGCACCTTGGGGGCACCGTCCCCGGAACCATCCGCGGTGCCAGCGTCGGTGACCGTGGCCGTGAGCTCATCGAGACCACTGGTGACGTGCCCCAGTACCGTATAACCGCCGCCAGCGTCCGAGGGAATGGTGGTGTCGTCGTACACGACGAAGAACTGGCTGCCCATACTGAAGCCGTTCCCACCCTGCCGCGCCATCGCGAGCGTACCGGCCGGGTAGACGTTGTCGGTGGGGGCGTTCTCGACCGGACCGTAGCTGTAGCCGGGGCCGTGCGTGGCGTCCGGACTCGTGTTCCCGGCGTCGGGATCGCCGCACTGCAGCACAAAGAACCCGCCAGTGGTGAGCCGGTGACAACTGACTCCGTCGTAGAAGCCGCTCTGGGCGAGACTGATAGTGGACGAGACCCCCTGCGGGGCCAGCGCGCCGTCGAGCTCGATGCCGAGCTTGACATCGTTGAGAGTGAGCGTTCCGGTCCAGGTGCGGCCCTCAGCGAGGGTGCTCGCCGGCACGTCGCCGAGGTTCTCACCGGCGGCTGCCGTGGCAGCGGGCGTCGCGGCAGGGGTGGCGCTTGCCTTGTCGGTCGCGGCGGGGGTGCCAGGACCGCCGTTGAAGTAGAACACCTGGGCGACCACGATCACGGTCAGTACGACGAGCAGTCCGCCGCCGGCGATCAGGTTGTCACGCACGCGCCGCTTCTGCTGGTACTCGTGCACGGCCCGTCTGGCCTGATAGGAACGGACACGTCCGCGCTCTTCACGTGCTGCACGCTCAAGCTTGTAATTCGAAGCCACTTGGAACCCCTCCAAGGCCGTCGGGGTTGGCGACGACCGAACAAAACGTGATCCAGGCACTAACGCGCCCAACCTCGTAGAACTCTACGCACAAACTACGCTGGAAGAATGTCCGATGCTCAACCAGGTCTGCGCAGTGGTGCGACCCCCCTCGCCGTACGAATGCGCCCGAAAACCCTGGACGAGGTCGCCGGCCAGCGTCACCTGCTGACACCGGGCTCGCCACTCGTGAGCCTCGCGAGCGACAAGACGGGGGAACGCGGCAGCGTGTCGGTCATTCTCTGGGGACCGCCCGGCACCGGAAAAACCACGCTCGCGCAGGCCATCGCGCACAGCTCCGGGCGACGGTTCGTTGAGTTATCCGCCGTGACGGCCGGCGTGCGTGATGTGCGTCAGGTGATGGAAGATGCCCGCACCAATCGCGATTTGTACGGTCTGGCGACGGTATTGTTTCTCGACGAGATCCACCGCTTCTCCAAGGCCCAGCAAGACACCTTGCTGCCCGGGGTCGAAAACGGCGTCGTCATCCTGGTCGCCGCGACGACCGAAAACCCATCGTTCTCGATCATTTCCCCCCTGTTGTCTCGTTCCCTGTTGCTCACCCTCGAAGTTCTCAGCGACGACGACCTCGGCATCGTCGTCGATCGTGCCGTCACCGATGCGCGCGGCTTGGCCGACCGGTTCGAACTCGAACCCGAGGCCCGCGGCGCGATCATCCGACTCGCCTCTGGTGATGCCCGGCGGGCACTGACCGCGCTGGAGGCGGCATCCGTTTCGGCCGAATCAACGCTCGAAGCGGGAGCGACCGGTAAGCCAGTGATCACGACCGATATTGTCTCCCTCGCCGTTGATCGTGCCCTGCTGCGCTACGACCGCAACGGTGACGAGCACTACGACGTGATCAGCGCGTTCATCAAATCGGTGCGCGGCAGTGACGTCGACGCCGCGCTGCACTACCTGGCGCGCATGATCGAGGCCGGCGAAGACCCGCGTTACATTTGCCGCCGCATCATCGTCCTCGCCTCCGAAGACATCGGCATGGCCGACCCGCAATCGCTCCTCATCGCCGTCGCCGCCGCCGACGCCGTGCAACTGATCGGCATGCCGGAGGGCCGGATACCGTTGGCCCAGGCCGTCGTGCACCTCGCAACCGCACCCAAGTCCAACGCCGCATACATGGCCCTCGACGCGGCAATCGCCGACGTGCGGGCCGGCAAGATGGGCCGCGTACCCAAAGGCATGCGCGACGCGCACTACCCCGGTGCCAAACGACTCGGTCACGGCAAGGGTTACCTGTATCCGCACGACGATGCGCTCGGCGTGGTCACCCAGCAGTACCCGCCAACGGAGCTGAAAACCACCCGCTATTACGAGCCGACCGAGCACGGCCACGAGCGCGACATCTCCGCTCGCCTCCTGAAAATCCGCCGCATCGTCCGCGACGAATAATTCTCCGCCCTCCGCTCTGGACTTGCCGCGATGGCGGGTTTTCCGCGGGGTTGCGGATTGGATGTTGGAGCGAGGAGCGGATGAAGCGGTGTGCTAACATTGTCCCTGTCTACAACTGGTTTCGGCATGCGGCTGCGTCCGTTTCCAGCTTGGAGGGGAAACGTTCTGTAGCCGAACATCCCATGGCACCCAATCCTCTGATCTCCCATGACGTTTGTGCTGTAGTGATACGCACTCGCCCTGGTATCCCTGTTATTGAGTCCGATTGAAAGGAAACCGTGTCTACCAAGTCACGTACCCGCAGTAAAACTCGCCTCTCGCGCGCCCTGGGCATCGCCCTCACGCCGAAGGCAGCCCGCTTCCTGGAGAAGCGCCCCTATGCACCCGGTGAGCACGGCCGCACCAAGCGCAAGACCGATTCGGACTACGCCGTTCGTCTGCGCGAAAAGCAGCGTTTACGCGCCCAGTACGGCATCCGCGAAGCCCAGCTCAAGATTGCCTTCGAGCAGGCTCGTCGTCGTCAGGGACTGACCGGTGAGAACCTCGTTGAGATCCTCGAGACCCGTCTCGACGCTCTCCTCGTCCGTTCCGCGATTGCGCGCACCACGGCTCAGGCTCGTCAGATGATCGTGCACCGTCACATCCTCGTTGACGGAGAACTCGTCGACCGGCCCTCCTTCCGCGTGAAGCCGGGCCAGCTCATGCACGTCAAGGCTCGCAGCGAGGGCATGGAGCCCTTCCAGGTTGCAGCAGCCGGCGGACACGTCGACCTGCTCCCCAAGCTCCCGCCGTACCTCGAGGTTGAGCTCGACAAGCTTCAGGCCCGCCTCGTGCGCGCCCCGAAGCGCATCGAGATTCCCGTGACGTGTGAAGTTCAGCTCGTCGTCGAGTACTACGCAGCTCGATAGCTAGCAATTCGACTGGTTCTCAATAACCTTCGGGCTGTTCGCAACCGGTACGCTGAAGAGCGGATCACCCCAGGGTGATCCGCTCTTTTGTATACCCGGGCTCCGCAGGAGCCGATCGAGCGAAGTGGAGTCACCGTGTCAGGTGGAGATATTGCCGGACTCATCGCTGCCGGCGTGTTCGCGATTTTGGTCGCCGTCATCGCCATTCCGCTGGTCAAGCTGGGGCGGGTCTTCGATAAGACGACCGCGGCCATCCAGGAACTCACCGAGGGAATCACCCCGATGCTCGCGGAAACGACAGAGACGATCCGCTCAACCAACCAGCAGCTCGCCCGGGTCGATACCATCACGAGCAACGTTGCGGATGTCACCGGGAACGTCTCAGCGCTTGTCGCGTTAGTCGCGGCGACGGTCGGCGGGCCGCTGATCAAGCTCGCCGGGTTCTCGGCCGGGGTAGTGGCGGCCTTTCGCGCCGGGCGGCCGCGGTCCGGGCGCAACCGGGATTGACCGGCTACTCTGGAGACGGCGTTGATATTCCCGCGCCCGACTTATCGATAGCCAAGGCTAGCGGTACCCGGCCTCAGTCGATGCGGTTCTATTGACTCGGTCAGAGGCCGCGCAGATTCAGGGAGAAGTGCCATGAAGAATGTCATCTGGTTGGTCATCGGCGTGGCCGCCGGCTTCGTAGTTGCCCACGAGGTCAACAAGACCCGGCAGGGCAAAGCGTTCTTCACCGAACTCGACACCAAGGCACGCGAATTCGGCGAGGCCATATCTGAGGGCTACCGCGAGCGCGAGGCCGAGCTGCACGCCGCACTCGGCCACGTCGCCGACGGCGCGGGTGATGCGCCAGCACCCAGCGCGCCCGAAGCATCCGCCCACCGGTAGAAGCACCACTCCAGCACCCCTCAATTTCACGGCATCACAACATTCATGCACCACCAAAGCTACGGACACCATGCAGACTGCTGACATTCGCGGGCGCTGGCTCGACTTCTTCGCCGATCGTGGACACACCGTTGTCCCGTCCGCGTCACTCGTGAGCGACGACCCCACCCTTCTCTTCACCGTGGCGGGCATGGTGCCGTTCGTGCCGTACCTCACCGGGCTGGTTCCCGCTCCGTACCCCCGCGCGACGAGCGTGCAGAAGTGCATTCGCACCAACGACATCGAAGAGGTCGGCAAGACTCCGCGGCACGGCACCTTCTTTCAGATGAACGGCAACTTCAGCTTCGGTGACTACTTCAAGGAAGAAGCCATCGGCTTCGCCTGGGAACTGCTCACCACCCCCGAGAACCAGGGCGGCTACGGGTTTCGCGAGAGCGAACTCTGGGTCACGATCTATCTCGACGACGACGAAGCGTACCGCTACTGGCGGGCACTTGGAGTGCCGGATAACCGCATCCAACGCCTTGGCATGGAATCCAACTACTGGTCCACCGGCCAGCCAGGACCGGCCGGCCCCTGCTCGGAGATCTTCTTCGACCGCGGCCCCGCCTACGGCGCTGACGGCGGCCCGGCCACCGATGACGACCGTTACGTCGAAATTTGGAATCTGGTCTTCATGCAGTACCTGCGCGGTGAAAGCACGGGCAAGAGCGACTTTCAGATTCTCGGCGACCTGCCGAAGAAGAACATCGACACCGGCATGGGCCTCGAACGCGTCGCCTTTCTCAAGCAGGGCGTCGAGAACATGTACGAGATCGACCAGGTACGCCCGGTGCTCGACCGCGCGGCCGCCCTGTCGGGTCGCCGCTACGGCGCAGACCACGACGACGACGTTCGCATGCGCATCGTCGCTGACCACGTGCGGTCCTCGCTCATGCTGATGAGCGACGGCGTCATGCCGTCCAACGAGGGTCGCGGCTACATTCTGCGCCGCCTGCTGCGTCGCAGTGTGCGCGCCATGCGCCTGCTCGGCGTCGACACCGTGAGCATGCCCGAACTGCTGCCCGCCTCGCGTGACGCCATGAGCGCCGCTTACCCCGAGGTGAAGAGCGACTTCGGGCGCATCAGCCAGGCCGCCTTCGCCGAAGAAGAAACCTTTTTGCGCACCCTGGCGAGCGGCAGCGCCGTGCTCGACCTGGCCGTCGCGAAGACCAAAAAGGCCAGCAAAACCGAACTGGCCGGCCCGACTGCTTTTTTGCTGCACGACACCTACGGGTTTCCGATCGAGATCACGCTCGAGATCGCCGAAGAAGCTGGCCTCAGCGTGAATCGTGACGCCTTCGACGTGCTGATGACCAAGCAGCGCACCATGGCCAAGGCCGATGCGAAGTCCAAGAAGACGACCCTGGCCGACCTCGGCGTCTACAGCGCCTTCCGCGCCCTCGGCGAGACGGTCTTCACGGGGTACGACGACCTGCGGAACGAGTCGGGCGTGCTCGGACTCATCGTTGACGGCGAATCCGTGACGAGCGCGGTCGCCGGCGAGACTGCCGAAGTTATTCTCGCCGAAACCGCCCTCTGGGCCGAATCCGGCGGGCAAGAAGCGGATGCCGGCCTCATTGTCGGCCCCGGCTACGAGCTCAAGGTGCTCGACGTGCAGAAGCCGGTCAAGGGCTTGATCAGTCACAAGGTGCTGGTGCAGTCCGGCGAAGTCGGTGTGGGCGACAGCGCGACAAGCGTGGTCGACGAGAGCTGGCGCCGCGGCGCGCGCCAGGCGCATTCGGGCACTCACGTTCTGCACGCTGCACTGCGCCAGGTACTCGGCCCGAACGCCCACCAGTCCGGCTCGTACAACAAGGCCGGGTTCTTTCGCCTCGACTTCTCCTGGAACCAGGCGCTGTCCCCGGCGACTCGCGCGGAGATCGAGGAGATCTCCAACAATGCCATCCGCGACAATCTTCCGGTCACCACGCGGCAGCTGCCCCTCGCCGAGGCGAAGGCGCTCGGCGCCATGGCTTTGTTCGGTGAGAAGTACGGCGATGTCGTGCGCGTTGTGGACATCGGTGGTCCCTGGTCGCGCGAACTCTGCGCGGGCACCCACGTGAGCAGCAGCGCTGAGATCGGCATGATCAACCTGATCAGCGAGGCCTCGGTCGGATCGGCCAACCGCCGCGTCGAATCGCTCGTCGGCCTCGAGGCGTTCCGCGACCTTGCCGCCGAACGCGCCCTGGTGTCACAGCTCACCTCGAGCCTGAAGACTCCTCGCGACCAGCTACCCGAGCGCATCAGCGACCTCGTCACGAGCCTCAAATCGGCGGAGAAGAAAATCGCCGCATTCGAAGCCCGCGCCCTGACCGACCGGGTTCCGGCTCTGCTGGCCTCGGCTCGCCGGGTCGGCGCCGTGACCGTTGTTGCCGAGGACCTCGGTGTGCTCGCTTCCCCGGACGATGTGCGGATGCTGGCGCTCAATACCCGGGAACGCCTCGGCACCGACGCAGTCGTCGTGGCGCTCTCGGCCATTGCCGGTGACAAGCCCGTCGTGATCGTCGCAACCAACCAGTCTGCTCGGGCTGCCGGGCACAAGGCCGGAGCCCTCGCCAAGACCGTCGCTGCAATTCTCGGCGGTGGCGGCGGCGGTAAGGACGACCTCGCGCAGGGTGGCGGCCCCAATGGTGACGCCATCCCGGCCGCGTTGCAGGCCGTCGTTGCGGCGGTCAGCCGCTAACGATGCGCTCCGACCGAACCCCCGCCTGGCGTCGGACCGACAGATCGGAGGTCGCGGCGGGCGATGTCGTGCCCGCCACGGTGACGCCCGCACCCCGCATGCGCCCGGGGGTGCGGATCGGCGTCGATGTCGGCAAGGTGCGGATCGGCCTGGCCCGCAGCGACAACCACGGCATGCTCGCCACACCGGTCGAGACCGTCGCCCGCGACCAGTCGGGAGTGACCGACGTCGCCCGCATCCGCACGGTGGTGCTCGAGCTTGACGCCGTCGAGGTCATCGTGGGCCTCCCGCTGGCCTTGTCGGGCAACGTGACGGCATCGACCGACGACGCGATCGATTTCGCCGACCGGCTCGCCCGCACGCTCTCCGTGCCGGTGCGTCTGGTCGACGAACGGCTCTCGACCGTGTCGGCGCAGTCGGCGTTGCGGGCATCCGGTCGTTCAGCGAAAACGCAACGACCAGTGATCGATCAGGTAGCCGCGACTATCATTCTGCAACACGCGCTCGACAGCGAGCGTGCCTCGGGGCGACCGCCAGGCTCGCCCGTCGAACCGACCGAGAGGCCGTAACGGTGCCGAGTTCCATCCCTGAAAATCAGCTGCCGAGCCGCCGTCAGTTGCGCGCGCAGCAGGCCGCCGCGCAGCAGGCCGCCGCGCAGCAGGCCGCCGCGCAGCAGGCCGCCGCGCCGCAGGCCGCCGCGCAGCAGCCGGCTGTGGGGGAGATCAAGTCTGAACCAGCCCGCCCTTCGGTCGCCTCCGCCGCACCAGTAGTGCCGCGTCGGCCGACGGAGGCCGCTCCAATTCCCATGACGATCGGTCCCGCAACCGATGCCATCGCTGATCCGATGCAAAATCTGATGGCGAACGACAGCGGTGATTCCGGCCGCGGTCGGGCGAATCGGCGGTCGCTTCTCGCTGGCGAACCGCCCCGGGAAAAGCGCGGTCACAAGGGCGCCTGGGGCTGCCTGATCGTCTTCGTCGTTCTGGCTGCGCTCCTGGCCGGCACGGTGTTCTTCCTTCAGGGTCCCATCTCCCAGATCATCGCGGCCACTCAGGGACCGGCCGATTTCACGGCGGAGGAAGCGGTCGCCGGTGAAGATGTGGTCGTCATGATCCACGACGGTGACGGCGGTTCGGACATCGCCAGTTCCCTCGTCGACCAGGGCGTGGTGAAGAGCTTCGATGCGTTTTACAGGATTTTGTTGCAGACGACCCCGGAGCCGGTGTTCCAGCCCGGCGCCTACCAGCTGAAGACGAAAATGGTCGCGAGCACGGCCCTCGCTGCCCTGCTCGACGCGAAGACACGACTGAACCGCACCGTGGTCGTGCCCGAGGGCACCGCGGCCGTCGATGTGCTGCAGTTGATTTCCGAGGGAACGGACATTCCCCTCGCTGATCTGCAGGCCGCCGCAGCGAACGTCGCATCGTTCGGACTGCCGGCCGAAGCGGCCACGCTCGAGGGCTTTCTCTTTCCCGCTACCTATACGTTCGCGCCGGGGGACACCGCGCAGATCGCACTGCAGACCATGGTGAATCGCCAGTTCAAGGCCCTCGACTCTGCCGGAGTTGCCGCCGAGGACCGCTGGTCGACCGTCGTGCTCGCCTCACTGATTCAGCGGGAAGCCGGCCTGCGCGACGACTATTACAAGGTGTCTCGGGTCTTTCGCAACCGGCTGGACCCCGCCCAGTGGCAGAGCGGCCTGCTGCAGTCCGACGCAACAGTCGCCTACGGTACCGGGAACACGCACCTCGTGACCACGACCGACGCTGAACGCGGCGATGCCGGCAACATCTACAACACCTACGTGCATCCCGGCATGGTCGTTGGCCCCATCTCCAACCCGGGCGACCTGGCCATCGATGCCGCCCTGCACCCGCTCGATGGATCGTGGCTGTTTTTCGTGACCGTAAACCTCGACACCGGCGAGACGGTGTTCTCCACCACGGTGGCAGAACACGATGCTGCTGTTGTCGTCTGGCAGAACTGGATGAGGGAGCACCCCGAATATGGATAGTCTCACGCCGAATCGGCTCGCCGTCCTTGGCTCGCCGATCAAACACTCCCGTTCGCCGTTGCTCCACCGGGCTGCCTACCGGCAGTTGGATCTCGACTGGTCCTACGACGCCGTCGAGGTGAAATCGGGCTCCCTGGCGATGTTCCTGAGCAAGGTCGGGCCCGAATGGCGCGGTCTGTCACTGACCATGCCGCTCAAGCAGGAGGTGCTGCCGTTCATCGACGACTGCGATCGGGTGGCGCAGCTGACCGGTTCGGTCAATACGGTGCTGCTGCGCAAGGTGAACGGTCGCGGAACGCTGAGCGGGTACAACACGGATGTTGCGGGTCTGGTGCGCGCACTGGCTGAGGGTGACATCACCCGGGCAACCCACGTGACCCTGCTCGGAGCCGGCGCGACGGCGGCATCCGCCCTGGTGGCGGCGGCGGAACTCGGCGCTGAATTCGTCACGGTGCTGGCGCGGGATCCGCAGAAAGCGCAGCCGCTAATCGAACTCGGCCGGTCGCTCGGTGTGGTCGTCGACCTCCAAGGATTTGGCGGCTCCACCCCGGTCGACAGCGACGTCGTGATCAGCACCCTGCCCGGGGGAACCGTGCTGCCCGCACCGCTGCCGCTCGCGCTGCGGAAACGGGCCGTCTTGTTCGACGTGGCCTATTCACCGTGGCCGAGTGGGGTGGCCACGTCGTGGCAGGTCGCCGGCGGAAGCGTGCTCGACGGCCTCGGAATGCTGTTGCATCAGGCGCTCATCCAAGTGCGGGTGTTTGTCACCGCCGACCCGTTCGAGCCCTTGCCCGATGAGGCGGCCGTGCTCGCGGCCATGCGCGGCGCTCTGACCCGTGACACTGGCCCTCATGATGCTGTGGAAAGATAGGAACCATGCTTCGTTGGCTCACCGCCGGAGAATCTCACGGCCCCGAACTCATCGCCATTGTCGAGGGTTTGCCCGCTGGGATTCCGGTCACCCTTGATTCGATCCGTCTCGACCTGGCGCGCCGCAAACTCGGCTACGGCCGGGGCGCGCGCATGAAGTTCGAGGAGGACGAGCTCACCCTCTCGGGTGGTGTCCGCCACGGTCTCACTCTCGGTGGCCCGGTAGCGCTGCGCATCGGCAACTCGGAATGGCCCAAGTGGGTCGACGTGATGAGTGCAGCACCGGTTGACCCGGCCACGCTCGCTCGCGGCCGCGGTGCACCCCTGACCCGGCCCCGGCCTGGCCATGCCGATCTAGCCGGCATGCAAAAATATGGCTTCGACGAAGCCCGCCCGGTGCTCGAGCGGGCCAGCGCCCGCGAGACCGCCGCTCGCGTGGCACTCGGTGCCGTGGCTCGGTCTTTTCTGCACGAGCTGGGAATTGAGCTGGTCAGCCACACCATCGCCATCGGCCCGGTGCGCGTACCAGACGGCTCGCCGTTGCCAGAGCCCGCAGACGTCGATGCCCTCGACGCCGACCTGCTGCGCTGCTTCGACGCCGAGACATCCGCTTTGATGGTCGCTGAAGTGGATGCCGCACACCGGGACGGCGACACGCTCGGTGGCGTCGTCGAGGTTCTCGCCTACAACCTGCCCCCCGGCCTCGGATCGTTCGTGCACTGGGACCGCCGTCTGGATTCCCAGCTCGCCGCTGCCCTGATGGGCATCCAGGCCATCAAGGGTGTCGAGGTCGGCGACGGCTTCGAGACCACCCGCCGCCGAGGCTCGGATGCGCACGACGAACTCGTGCTAGCGGATGGCGCCATTCAACGAGTCAGCGACAAGGCCGGCGGAACCGAGGGCGGCATGAGTACCGGTACCGTGCTGCGCGTGCGCGCCGGCATGAAGCCCATCGCGACCATTCCGCGAGCCCTGCGCACCGTCGACGTCGCCACGAGCGAGCCAGCACCGGCGCACCATCAGCGCTCCGACGTCTGCGCGGTTCCGGCGGCCGGCGTCGTCGCCGAGGCGATGGTCGCGCTCGTGCTCGCCAATTCCGTGCTCGAGAAGTTCGGCGGCGACTCGATCGGTGAGACCCGCCGTAACGTTCAGTCGTACCTGGCCAATATTCCGGCGAACCTGCGAACGGGCGCGTCGAGCGACGCCTCCCTGTAGCCGGCCGTGAACGCGGTGTTCTCCCGGCGCAACTCGCTGCTACCGATTGTTTTCATCGGCCCGATGGCCGCCGGCAAGACGAGGATCGGTCGCCGCGTGGCGCGCGGGCTCAACGTGCCTTTCATTGACACCGACAAGCGCATCGTCGAAAGCTACGGTCCGATCGCGGAGATCTTCGCGCGCGAGGGCGAAGAATATTTTCGCATCGTCGAGCGCGAAGCCGTGAACTGGGCGCTCGGCGAGCCGGCCGTCGTCTCGCTTGGCGGGGGAGCGGTGCTGCACGCCGACACCCAGGCCGATCTCACAGACGCGACCGTCGTCTATTTGAGCGTGACCACCGCGGCCGTGCAGGCGCGCCTCGGCGGCAGTAAACGGCCGCTCTTAGCCGGCGGCATCACCGACTGGGAACGCATCTACAACCTGCGCCGCCCCACCTATGAAGCCCTCGCGACGATTCGCCTGGACACCTCCAACCGACCCATCAGTGGCATTGCCGACGAAATCGTGAATTGGGTTCAAGAAAGAAATGATGACTGAGATTACCGAGAAGAACGAGATGACCGACCAGCCCGCTACCACCGTGATCACCGTGACCGGGGTCGACAGTTATCCGATCAGCGTGGGGCGTGGACTGGTCAGTACCGTCGCCGAGCAGCTGGGCAGCGGAGTCAACAAGGTACTCATCGTGCACACCGCTACCGTCGGCGCCCGCGCGGTCGCCCTGCGCGACAATCTGCTGCAGACCTACTCCGAGGTCTTGCTCGCCGAGATTCCCGACGCCGAGGCCGCCAAGCGCGTTGAGGTCGCTGCATTCTGCTGGGGCGTCATGGGTCAGTCCGACTTCAGCCGCACCGACGCCGTGATCGGCCTCGGCGGCGGCGCTGTCACCGACCTCGCCGGCTTCGTGGCTGCCACCTGGCTGCGCGGCGTCAAACTCGTGCAGATTCCCACGAGCGTGCTCGGCATGGTCGATGCGGCCGTGGGTGGTAAGAACGGCATCAACACCGCCGAGGGAAAGAACCTCGTCGGTACCTTCTATGCGCCCGCCGCCGTGCTCTGCGACTTGGACCTGCTCGAGCAGCTGCCGCGTAACGAGATCCTCGCTGGTTTCGCCGAAATCGTGAAAGCCGGTTTCATTCAGGTTCCAGAGATTCTCGACATCATCGAAGCGGATGTCGACCGGGCCACAGACCCGAAGACCCCCGAATTTCGCCGGCTGATCGAACTGTCGATCGCCATGAAGGCCAGCATCGTCGGTGCGGACTTCAAGGAGGCCGGCCTGCGCGAGATACTCAACTACGGCCACACCCTCGGCCATGCGGTCGAGCACGCCGAACGGTATGGCTGGCGTCACGGCGCGGCCGTCGCCGTCGGCATGATGTTCGCGGCGGAACTTGCCGCCCTCAGCGGACGGCTCTCGATCGAGGTTGTCGACCGGCACCGCAGCATCCTCGAATCATTGAGTCTGCCCACCGGCTACCCGGTGGGCCGCTGGCCCACCCTGCTCGCCACGATGCAGCGCGACAAGAAGACCCGCAGCGGCATGCTGCGCTTCGTCGTGCTCGACGATGTGGGTAAGCCGACCATCCTCGAGGGCCCGGATGCCTCGCTGCTGTTCAGCGCCTACCAGGCGATCGGGCAGTAGCCGCCAGCCGCCGGACCGAAACTGCCGCTAGCTCGGAGCTGCCGCCGCAGCGGGCGGGGCTGCGGCAGCCGCGCCGACCCGGTCGGTGACTGCCGCAGCCGCGAACGGGGTGATCACCGTCATGAGCTCCGAGCGAATGAGGAAGCGCACCCCGCGCGGTGCTTCGGCGCTGAACCCGCTACCGCGGCCGGGCACGACATCGACGGTGAGAAAGGTGTGGCTCCAATAACTGAACTGTTCGGCCGACATCCAGAAGTCGAGCGGCTGACTGGGTTCATCGGCCGGGGCCAGGTCGAATTGGCCGAGGCGCACGTCCTGATCGGAGGTGATGAACTCCCCGGCCATGAAGAGCATTGGCGAACTGCCATCACAGCAGCCGCCGGACTGATGGAACATAAGCGGCCCGTGCTCCTCCCACAGGTTGCGGAGCAGATCGACCGCGACCGGGGTGAGTTCGACGCGAGGGACGGTTTCGCCGGCGATTGTGACCGACGCGGTGATCGTGGGTGTTGGCATGGGCGGACCTTCCCAATTTTTTATGAAGTGTAAGACACGTGATGAAAGTGGGGCTGCCGACGACAATACGTCGTTGGAAGCCCCCAGACCAGACCCGCAGCGAAGTCCCATCCGCTGGGATGCTGCTGCGGGTCACATCCTCATGACGGGGCGGTTTAGAAGAAGCCGAGCTTGTTCTCGGAGTAGGACACGAGCAGGTTCTTGGTTTGCTGGTAGTGACCGAGAGCGAGCTTGTTGTTCTCGCGGCCGATGCCGGAACTCTTGTAGCCGCCGAACGCGGCGCCGGCCGGGTAGGCGTGATAGTTGTTGACCCAAACACGACCGGCCTGGATATCACGCCCGGCCCGGTAGGCGACGTTGCCGTTGCGCGACCACACGCCAGCACCGAGACCGTAGATGGTGTCGTTCGCGATCGAGATGGCGTCGTCATAATCGATGAAGCTCGTCACGGCGAGCACCGGCCCGAAGATCTCCTCCTGGAAGAGACGCATCTTGTTGTGGCCTTCGAAGATGGTCGGCTGCACGTAGTAGCCGCCGGTGAGGTCGCCGCCGAGGTCGGCGCGTTCACCACCGAGGGCGAGTATGGCGCCTTCCTTGGTGCCGATATCGATGTAGGAGAGGATCTTCTCGAGCTGGTCGTTGCTCGCCTGGGCGCCCATCTGGGTGTCCGTGTCGAGGGGGTTGCCTTGGATGATCTTCTTGGCACGGATGACCGCGTCGGCAAGAAAACTGTCATAGATCGGCTTCTGCAGCAGCGCCCTGCTCGGGGCCGTGCAGACCTCGCCCTGGTTGAAGGCGAACAGCACGAATCCTTCTTGGGCCTTGTCGTAGAAGGCATCTTTCTCCTGCGCGACGTCGCTGAAGAAGATGTTCGGGCTTTTACCGCCGAGCTCCACAGTCGACGGAATGATGTTGGCGGAGGCGTACTGCAGAATGAGCCGACCGGTCGTGGTTTCACCGGTGAACGCAATCTTGCGGATGCGGTTACTCGAGGCGAGCGGCTTGCCGGCCTCGAGGCCGAAACCATTGACGATGTTGACCACCCCCGGGGGGAGGATGTCACCGATGAGTTCCATCAGCACGAGGATGGAGACCGGGGTCTGCTCGGCCGGCTTGAGCACGACTGCGTTGCCAGCGGCGAGGGCAGGAGCAAGCTTCCAGACAGCCATCAGAATGGGAAAGTTCCAAGGGATGATCTGTCCGACGACGCCGAGGGGTTCGTGGAACTGGTACGAGACGGTGTCTCCGTCGAGCTGGGCGTGGTCACCGTCCTGGGCGCGGATCGCCGAGGCGAAGTAACGGAAGTGGTCGGCGGCGAGGGGGATGTCGGCGTTGATCGTCTCGCGTACGGCCTTGCCGTTGTCCCAGGTTTCGGCGACGGCAAGCATCTCGACATTGGCGTCGATGATGTCGGCGATCTTGTTCAACACGGCTGCGCGCTCAGCGGGGCTGGTCTTTCCCCAGGCCGGTGCGGCCTTGTGGGCGGCGTCGAGGGCCAGGTCGATGTCTTCGGCGGTGCCGCGAGCAACTTCGGCGAACGGCTTGCCGGTGACCGGGGTGATGTCTTCGAAATACTGGCCCTTGACCGGGGCGACCCATTCGCCACCGATCCAGTTCTCGTACCGAGACTTGAAGGTAACTTTGGAGCCGGGTGTTCCGGGGGCTGCATAGACGGTCATATCACTCCTAGTTCGACAACGGTGTCGGGCTCGCAATCCTGCGGCCTGTGTCGACTCTAGGACCGGGAACGTTGCAGGATGTTGCGTCGCGTGCCGATCTCACCCTCGATGCGCGCCAGTTGCGCAACGACCATGGCACGCTTGGGCGAGCGGGCCGGGAGCAGTTCGAGGCAGGCCCGCCAGACCTCGGTGTCCCAGGTAGCCTCCTCGGTGCGGGCATAGGAGAGGAGAAGGTCGACCGAGGCGTCGGAGAGCAACGCTTCGCGCAGGCGACGGCTCACCTCCAGGCGTATTTCGACGATTCCGGGCGCGTTGGAGCCGGGAAGGACCGCCCCGCGGTAGGCACCGAGCGCCACCCGATGGGCGCCCCTGTCCAGGAATGCCAGTACGCGTTGAGCGTCGAGTTCGAACGGGAACTCCAGCCGATAGGGACGGGACGCGATGGTGTGGACGGATTCCAGAAGTGCCAGCACCTTACGCACCCGGACCATCTCGGCGCGCAGGGTCTCCACCCCTGTTCCCTGGTCGGAGAGAAGAGTCGAGAGTCGATCGGCCGAAAGCCCCTCGCGGTGCCAGGCCAACAGGGTGAGAATTTCGGCGTGGCGTGGTGACACGTCGACGCTGCCCTCGCCGCAATGCACTCGACCGTTGTCCGTGCCCAGCACGCTCATCGAGGCCGCCACCACCCGTGGGGATCGCGGCGGCGGGGATACGTGCAGTCGATGTGCCCTGGAGAAACCTGTCGGGCGATCAAGACGCGCAATGCGCAAGTCCGCCTCCATCGCCGCGACGGCGGCTTCCACGAGGGGGAGCGTTTGCGGCGCGACCGCCTGGTCGCCGCCGGTGATGTCGATAACGCCGAGGATCTCGCCGGTATCCGGGTCGTGGATGGGTACGGCCGTGCAGCTCCACGGGTGCGCGAGGGCGTTGAAGTGTTCCGCCCGCCAAATCTGAATACCGCGGTCCAGCGCGAGGGCGGTGCCTGGGGCACTCGTTCCGACCCGGCCTTCCGACCAATCGGCGCCCTCCACAAACAGCATCTCCTCGACCTGCCGGCGCAGTACCCGGTCACCGTCGATCCAGAGCAGCCGACCGGTTTCATCGCCGACCGCAACGAGCAGCCCGACGTCGAAGGCATGTCGGATGAGCAGGTTGTGCACGATGGGCAAGACCGCGGCCAGCGGATGCTGGTTTCGCAGGCCGCGTAGTTCGGCGTCGGTCAACGTGCGATCGGGTGTCACTCTCGCCGGGTCGAGGCTGAGGGAGAGAGAACGCTGCCAGGAATCCTGCACGAGCTTGCGCACACCGGTCTGGAAGACCCGGTCGTTGACGGCGGATTCGTGGGCACGTTCCAAAGCGACCAGACTCTCACGCGCGGAGCCAGACGGAACCGACGACGTACTCTTGAAGCCGTGTCCCATCAGCGTCTGCCTCCGTTAGCAGTGGTCGAGCGAAGCGGCCGAGGCCACCGTCGAATTTTCATTCTAGGGGTAGAGCTCGGTTGATCGGCTGGAGTTTCGGTCGATTGTAACCGCCGGAGCGGTGATCAGTCGCACGTGTTCGTCGGAGATTATCCACAACCTCGGCGTGCCAGGGATTTCTCGGGATAACCGCTGGCTATCGAAGCATCCGCTCATGCTGACTTCATGACAACCACGCATGATATCGTCGACGCTCTGCCCGTGACCACGGTAGAACACGCTCGCGCACGCGTCTTCGACCTCGTCGGCCACGCCATCCGCCGGCAGCTGTGGCTCATGCTGCTCGACGCCCACGGGCAGCAGCTCCCGCTGCTGATACCCATCGATGGAATTCCCGTGCGGCCCGAACCCGGTTCGGTGCGGCCCTTCGCCGCCGGAATCAACGACCTCCTCGCCGAGGAGGCTCCGGGCGGCAGTGTCATTGTCGCGCTGGAGCGGCCGGGACCAGCAGCCCTCACCGAGGCCGATCGGGCCTGGGCGATCGAACTGACCGAGTCCTTCGGCACGCTCATGCGCCTCACCGGCCTGTTCGTCGCACACAATGATGGCGTGGCCGTTCTCCGTCCCTGACCGGCGCCGGCCATGCCGCGAAGCTCCACGCCCTAGGTGTTCTTCCCACTGACGTTGTGAACGCGGTCGATGGGTGATTTGCCGCCGATGCCGGTATGGGGTCTGTGGTGATTGTAGCTATGAATCCAGTCCAGGTACGTTGCTGCTC
>NZ_SOHL01000005.1 GCF_004403985.1 Cryobacterium gelidum
AGGCACCAGACCCGGTCACGGCCGACAGATCAACGCAAGGACACGCCGGCGATGAGGCCGGCTGTCAATCCCAACACGGGTCAAGCCGCGACCTGGCCTGATGGGTTGATCGTCTCACAGTCCCAACACACGCCCGTGCGACCCATCGAAGAACGCATTCCCAAGCTGGTCACTAGCGCTCGAAACTCAGTCGATGTGTAAACGCTTCCGCGGTCGGAGTGCCAGATCGCGTCTGGCTCGATCAGGGTCGTCGCCGCGGCGTTGCAGAGGGCCTCGGCGACGGGTTCGGTGCGCATTTGATCGGCGATGGACCAGCCGACGACCTTCTTCGAATAGCAGTCGATGACGGTGGCCAAGTAGATGAATCCCTGCCAGGTATGAATGTAGGTGATGTCGCCGACGAACTTCACGCCAGGACGGCTCGCGGTGAAGTCACGTTTGACGAGGTCGGGCATGCTCGCAGCTGCGTCGGCATCGGCCTCGGTTGTGACGCGGAATGGCCGTGGTTGGCAGGCCACGAGGCCGATCTGCCGCATGATCTGCCGTACCAGCTCGGGCGAGCACTCGGTCTGTTCCGCGGCGAGGTCGGCGTGGACTCGGCGGTAGCCGTAGGTGCCGTCGGACTCCTCGAAGAAGTGCTGAATCCGCGCGATCAGGGCCTTTCTGCGGGCAGCGGTCGCTGACTGCGGCCGGAACGCCCAGTGGTAAAAACCGGACGTGGACACCGCCAACCACAAACACATTTTCACCACCGAATTCCGGTTGGTGGGGTCAGATTTTTGGGAGTCGATGTATTCGTACTTGCTCACTACCGCTGCTCCCGCGCGAAGTAAGCGCTGGCTTTTTTCAAGAAGGCGGTCTCCGCCCGCAGCTCGTGAACTTCCCGCTCGAGTGCCTTCAGACGAGCTCGTTCCGGCACCGTCAAGTTTGCTTCCGTGCTGCCATGAGTCTCGCGGTATTTGCCCAGCCAGTTCCGGAGCTTCTCGGGGCCGACGCCGTACGCGGTGGCGAGGTCCTTGATCGGTTTGGACGTGTCGATCACCTCGCGGCTGGCTATGTCAACCCAAATGGGACCCACTGGGGCAATCTAAGCCGGACCCACATGAGGCTGTGAAGGAGGCGTCTACGACCTAACCCTGAAAAATCGCATCGGCCTCAGTTGGCTCGAGATCTGAGAGCGGGGTCACGACTACATCCTCGACTCTGGAGAGCCGCAGGACCCTGATGAGCACTTGAAGTGTGGCTTTCGTTACTGACCCAATGCGGTGATGCGGAGGCGTCGTGAACATTTGTCGTAGACAGCGTGCCGAAGTCCGTGCGTGGTTCCGGGGCACCAACTCGGTGATGAGTTTTCGAACGGTTCAAGGGGCTGTCGGCGACAGGGAGATTTCATGAATCTGTTCTCGCTTAGTAACCGGCGCCCACGGCTGAAGCGTGCGTTCCTTGCGGTGCTTGCCGCGGGTGGCCTGGTTCTAGGAACAGCGCTCCCTGCCCAGGCCACTTACTACTCAGGTGGGTTCGGCACGGGTCTCCTAAACATCAACAACTACAGCTACAACACGACATATCAGCCTGCCATGAACCTGGCCGTGGCGAACTGGAACGCGACGCCGACGCCTGCCGATATCCAGAAGATCGGCGGTGGGAATGTCGTCGCAGCAGGGGCCAATTCCGCTAGCTGGTACGGGTATTATACGCGTTATTCCACAAGCTTCAGGATTGATCTGAACGCTACGAAGATCTCGAGTTCTTGCTCAAATGCTTCGAACTGCATTACTGCGGTCTTGGTGCATGAGTTCGGGCACGCTTTCTACAATGCTGACCAGCCGCCGGTTTGCAGCTCCTGCTCAATCATGCGTGAGGACCGCGATCGGAATTCGACGATTATGCGGTCTCCGCGGACCTACGACATCAACGAGACGAACAACTACCTCTGAGGCAGGTCATTATGCAAAGGATCGCTCCGGTTTTGATGATCATGTGTGCCGCAGTGGGGCTGACGGCTTGCAGCAGTACCGATACTCCAGAAGTTGTGGAGTATGCGGGTGATTACCCGTCTTACTCGAGCGTGGAGGATCTGTGCAATGAGGCGGAGATCGTGGCTCTCGTGTCGCCGCTCGGCAGCGACGTCCGGGAGGTCGATGTCGCGGGACCCGCTGGGGACACGGAGGCGGATAACCCCAGTTTGGGCGTTGATGACTCAGCTGAGGGAGGTAAACCGACGCCCGTGCTTATCGTTCAAACGATCACTACCGTCCGCGTGGATGCAGTGTTCAAGGGGGACATCAAACCTGGATCAGAGCTTGAGGTCGGGCAGCCCGGAGGCGTCCTGGAAGATGTGATCTATGAGGCGGACTCTTTCGATTTTGGCCGCAGTAGCCAAAGTGTTGTCTTCCTCGACGTGTGGCCGAATGACGTACCAGCCAGCCCGCTAAATCCGACCCAAGCGGCTTATAGCGTCTCGGACGGCGGTGCTCTCGTTTCGGATGGATCGATTACTGGGTTGAAGGAATTGGTCGCGACCTCTACCAATTCCAACATCTGTAAATAGTCTCGTTACTGATGTACCCGCCAACTTCTTCTCAGATCAGAGGCTGTTGCTCCGCTGCTGGCGGGTGTGGGCGAGTCGGTAGGAGTCGGTCCCGGTTTCGATGATGGTGCCGTTGAACGTGAGGCGGTCCACGATCGCAGCACACAGTCTGGGGTCGGTGAAGGTCTTCGTCCAGCCGGAGAAGGACTCGTTCGAGGCGATCGCGATGGAGTTGTTCTCCTCCCTCTCAGTCAAAACCTGGAAGAGCAGCTCGGCGCCGCGGCGGTCCAATTCCATATATCCGAGCTCGTCGATCATGAGGAGGTCGACGCGGCCGTAGCGGGCGATGGTGCGAGCGAGGTTCTTTTTTGAACCTACTCACCGCCGCGATCACCCTCTGGAACAACCCCCCGCCAACCCAACGCCGGAAAACTCCGTCCCCTGCGCCGACCCCGAAACCCTCAGCATGTTATTTATTCCGTTTCGTGAGCTGCCCCCTTCTACCGGCCGTCAGCGGGGAATTCTGCGGCCGCCTATGGGCAGCTTCTCATGTCCGCCGACACTCGACGACCACGCCTGTCCCAGGCGCCGCGGCCGCAATCAGCTGGGCACTGCTGACAGGTTGAACAACAATACCGACCTCCCTATAGGGAGATCGGTATTGGACATGCCGCGCGCTCAGCGAGCGAACAGGCCCCGGTAGTACTCGTAGACCCAGCCGGTGAGGGCAATAAGGCCGAGTCCCAGTCCGATGAAGCAGATCCAGATGCCCACGGCCAGACCGAGGAAGAGCAGCGCTGCTGATGCGGCCAGAAAGATCGGCCACCAGCTCCACGGGCTGAAGAACCCCATCTCGGGATCGCCATCGTCAATGTTGCCATCGAGGCGATCTTCTGGGAGCTCACCGCCCTGTGCGGCGTGCACCCTACCGAGGTAGAAGGCAACGAATGCCATGAGCACGGTGGTCAGACCGAGCATGAACGTACCCGCCCATTCGACCCTGCCATGGCTCGTATCCAGCAGGCTCCACACGACGTACACGACCGTGATAAATGCAAAGAATACGGTCAGAACCCAGAGCAGCCTTGCATTGGTCTTCATTTACTTAACCTGATTCGAGTCGATGTCGTAAACCGCCGCGTCGGGAGCATCCTTACCCGGGCCGATACCGACAGGCAAGCCGGCTTCGGGGTGGTTGAGGTCGAAGGCCGGACGCTCCGAGCGGATTCGCGGAATGGACGTGAAGTTGTGGCGTGGCGGCGGGCAGGAGGTTGCCCACTCGAGCGAGGAGCCATAACCCCACGGGTCATTGACCGTGACCTGTGGTGCCTTGCGCGCGGTGACGTAGACGTTGAGGAAGAACGGGATCATCGACACGGCGAGAACCATGGCACCGATGGTGGACACCTGGTTCATCCAGGTGAAGCCATCGTCGGGCGAGTATGTCGCGTAGCGACGAGGCATACCCATTACGCCGAGCCAGTGCTGGATCAAGAAGGTCGTGTGGAAGCCGATGAACAGCAACCAGAAGTGCCACTTACCGAGGCTCTCATTGAGCATCTTGCCGGTCCACTTGGGCCACCAGAAGTAGAACCCGCTGAACATCGCGAAGACGACGGTACCGAACACCACATAGTGGAAGTGCGCTACGACGAAATAGGTGTCCGACACGTGAAAGTCGAGCGGCGGTGACGCCAGGATGACACCGGTGAGTCCACCGAACGTGAACGTGACGAGGAAGCCGATGGCCCAGATCATGGGTGTCTCGAAGGTGATGGACCCACGCCACATGGTGCCGATCCAGTTGAAGATCTTGACCCCGGTCGGCACTGCGATGAGCATGGTCATGAGGGAGAAGAACGGCAGGAGCACCGATCCGGTGACGTACATGTGGTGCGCCCAGACCGAGACCGACAGCGCCGCGATGGAAATGGTCGCGTAAATGAGTGTCTTATACCCGAACATCGGCTTGCGGCTGAACACGGGGAACACCTCGGAGACGATGCCGAAGAACGGCAGCGCGATGATGTACACCTCGGGGTGACCGAAGAACCAGAACAGGTGTTGCCAGAGGATGGCACCACCGTTGGCGGGGTCGTAGATGTGCGAGCCGAAGATGCGGTCGGACGCGGCAGCAAGCATGGCAGCCGCGAGAACCGGGAAAACCATGAGTGCGAGCAGGGACGTGATGAGCGAGTTCCAAGTGAAGACCGGCATCCGCCACATCGTCATGCCCGGAGCGCGCATGGTGATGATGGTCGTGATGAAGTTCACGGATCCCAGAATGGTACCGAATCCGGAAAGTCCGAGGCCGACCATCCAAAGATTTCCACCGACTCCGGGTGAGAACGTCGTGCTGGCCAGCGGCTGGTAAGCGAACCAACCGAAGGATGCCGCGCCCTGCGGGGTAAGGAATCCGGCGACGGCGATCAGGCTGCCGAAGTTGAAGAACCAGTAGGCGAGGGCGTTGAGCCGCGGGAACGCGACGTCGGGAGCACCGATTTGAAGCGGAACCAGGAAGTTCGCAAAGCCGAAGAACAGCGGCGTAGCGAACATCAGGAGCATGATCGTGCCGTGCATTGTAAAGAGCTGGTTGTACTGCTCCTTGGTCTGCACTACGTCGAGCCCCGGAGCGAACAGCTGGGCACGAATGATCAACGCCATGACTCCGCCGAGGCAGAAGTAGATGAACGAGGTGATCAGGTACATGTACCCGATGACCTTGTGGTCGGTGGAGGTGATCCACCGGACGAGTACGTTGCCCTTGCGTTCGGCCGAGTCAGAAACCGGTGCGGCCGGGCGTGACTCAACGGGTGAGATGGTCGTGGTCATGGCTTAGTTGCCCTCCGGTGCCGTCGGGGCACTCGTGCCCGGCTGATTCTGATTGCGGTCAAACTGGTTGTCGAGCTGCCCGACGTTACCCGCGGTGCGCAGGGACTGGATGTACGTCTCATAGTCAGCCTGAGAGACGACCTCGACATTGAACAGCATGAGGGAGTGGTATTCCCCGCACAGCTCGGCACACTTGCCCGCGTATGTTCCGATGCGCTGAGGAGTGACCGACATGTAGTTGGTCTTGCCCGGGATGACATCTTTTTTATAGAGGAAGTCGATGACCCAGAAAGAGTGGATGACGTCGCGAGATTCCAGCGCGATCTCAATCGTCTTGTCGACGGGGAGCACGAGAACAGGAAGTTTGGATTCGATTCGTGAGCCGGGGGCGCCATTGGGGTCATCCTGAGCCTGGATGCCAGGTGAGAAAACGTCTTCGTTGACATAGTTGAAGTCCCAGGCCCACTGCTTGGCCTGTACCTCAATAGTCACGTCAGGGGTGGCGTATCGACTTTCAATCTCGATCTGGTCGCGCACGGTGAAGGCGAAGAAGCCGACGACGAGGATGAGTGGCACGACCGTGTAGAAGATCTCGATCGGCATGTTGTACCGCAGCTGGACTGGAAGTCCGGTCTGGCCCTTGCGGCGCCGATACACGACGATCGTCCAGATGATGAGGCCCCAAGTGATGAGGCCGACGATGAGGAGCACGATCCAGGAGGTGGTCCACAGTCCGGCGATGCGATCGGTCTGGTTGGTCACCGCCGTTTCGCCCTCGTTTTCAAAACCGGGCAGGAAACCGTGGAGCTGGGCTTGCGTGCATCCGGCCAGTACAACGGCTAACGTTGCTGCGAGCGGAACAGCAGCCCAACGAAGGCGGTGATTATTGCGCACCGGGGACCTTTCGGGAGATTCGAGGACACTTCTCAGGAAGCGTTTTGATCGATTTCTAGCTTACTCCGCGACAGCGCACGCGAAGTGCACTCCGGGTCGGGTCGAACATAATTTGTTTGCGGCCAGCCCTGTTGACGGGGGTTGACGGGGTTGATTGGCTCAAATTAGGCACGATCGGGTAGAAAAAAAGCAGGGGCACCATCGAAGAGATGATGTCCCTGCCATTCAGCAGTACACAGAACGGGACTGGTTAGTGGAACGAATCTCCACAGGCGCAGCTCCCGCCAGCGTTCGGGTTGTCAATGGTGAAGCCCTGCTTCTCGATCGTGTCCTCGAAGTTGATCGAGGCACCGTCGAGATAGGGAACACTCATCTTGTCGACGACGACCTCGACGCCGTCAAAATCGACGAGGGCATCGCCATCCAGCACCCGTTCGTCGAAGTAGAGCTGGTAGATGAGGCCAGAGCAGCCGCCCGGCTGCACAGCCACGCGCAGACGGAGGTCCTCGCGGCCTTCCTGGGTCAACAGGCTGCGGACCTTGAGCGCTGCGGCCTCGGTGAGGCCGACGCCATGGGCAGCTGCCGGGGCGTGTGCGGTGTCAGCAGCGCTGACGGTTTCGGTCATGGTGTCGGTCATGCTTCTCCTCGGTTCACGCAGTCACGCTCAATTGCGATGTCATAGATTGCGAACTCATAAAATTCTAACAGCGACAACCAGAAAGTCGATGGGGGCATTCCCCACGATCGCATATTTCCTTGGCTGTGGACTGTTGATGTGGCTGTTTCAGTGGTCGGCGCGCTCGTTCAGACTGCCCAGTAGGAAGGCCTCGCTCAGGACAGCGCGTTTGAAGACTCCGAGGTGCAGGGACTCATTCGGGCTGTGCGCCCGGGAATCCGGGTCTTCCACTCCGGTGACAAGGATTTGAGCGGACGGGAATGTGCGTACCAGGTCGGCGATGAAGGGGATGGACCCACCGACACCGATATCGACCGGCGGCACGCCCCAGGCGGCCGTCATGGCGGCGCGAGCCTCGGTCACGGCCCAGCCGCTGGTGTCAACGAGGAAGGGTTCCCCGGTATCCACATCGTCGATGTCGAGGACCGCTCCAAACGGTGCGTTCTCGCGCAGATGTGCTTCGATCGCGGCGGCGGCTTCGACAGCGGACTGTCCGGGGGCGATGCGGGTGCTGATCCGTACTGTCACCGTCGGGGTGAGCGTGTTGGAGGCGTTGTCGACGGTAGGCGCGTCGATGCCCGTCACGGTCAGGGCGGGCTGCGACCAGATGCGGCTCAGAATGGAGCCGTGGCCGATCGGGGTGACGCCGGGCAGCAGCCCGGTCTCCGCTCGCAATTGCTCCTCGGAATAGTCGGGGGTGGGCATGTCGATGCTGGTGAGACCGGCTACGGCGACGGAGCCGTCGTCGTGATACAGCGTGGACAACAGCTTGACGGTGGCGAGCATGGCGTCGGGGATCGCTCCGCCGAACATGCCCGAATGGGAGGCATGCGCGAGTGTGCGCACTGTCAGTCGCAGGGTGACATTGCCGCGGAGGGCCGTCGTGATGGCCGGCGTGTTGATGTCCCAGTTGTTCGAATCGGCCACGACGATCACGTCGCCGCGCAGGGCCTCCCGGTTCTCTTCGAGGAAGGTCTCGAAGGAGCGGCTGCCGAATTCCTCCTCGCCCTCGATAAACAGGGCCAGTCCCAGGTCAAAGTCGGGGCCGACCGCTACGACGAGGGCGCGGATGGAGGCGATGTGCGCCATGACCCCGGCCTTGTCGTCGGCAGCACCGCGGCCGTAGAGCCGATCGCCGCGCACGGTCGGCGTGAACGGGTCGGATTCCCAGTCCTCGTCCTTGCCGGGGGGTTGTACGTCGTGGTGGGCATACAGCAAGACGGTGGGGCGGCCGTTGCGGGCCGGACGCGAAGCCAGGATCGCAGGCTGGCCCAATTCGGTGCCGCCGGGAATGCCGGCATGCACGATCTCGACCGACTCGAACACGTCGAGGCCCTGCACCAGTGCGGCGACGGCGGCGGCGCTGGCCGCGACCTGCGCACGATCGAACGCTGCCCAGGACACCGAGGGGATGCGCACCAGCGCGCAGAGGTCAGCGATCGTGGTGGGGAGGCCTGATTCGACAGCGCTGCGGAGGGCAGCCCGTGTCTGTGAATTGGCAGTCGAATCGGCGGCCGAGTCGGGCTTCCGGCCATCGGCACGGGAATTTGTCTGTGGGGTACCAGTCATACGGGTAATCTTAAGGCACCCGATTGCAAGGATTTGATGTGGCCAAGCCTCCCGTAAGCCCCGACGCCCAGCCGTCGATCGAAAATTCCGACGAGACCGCAGCGCGCCTCGGAATCACGCCCAACGCGGGCAAGGGTCAGGCGACCCCCACCCGTAAGAAGCAGGAAGCGGCCAACAAACGCCCGTTGGTTCCCGATGACCGCAAGCTGGCCGCGAAGCAGGCGCGCGCCAAGTCGACCGCCGCGCGCGACGTAGCCAGGGCCGGCATGGCTGCGGGTATCGACAAGTACCTGCCCCTCCGTGAACGTGGGCTCCAGAAGCGCTACGCGCGCGACTATGTCGACGCACGCTTCAACGTCGGCGAGCTGATGATTCCGATCATGTTCCTCGTCATCCTGCTCACCACCATTCCCAGCGTCGACGTGTACGCCATCTTCGCGCTTTGGGCCTTCTTCATCCTCGCCATCATCGACTGCGTCGTGCTCGGCTTCATCCTCACCAAGAAGATCAACGCCAAGTTCGGCGCCGATAACGCCGAACGCATCCGCTGGTATGCGGCCATGCGCGCGCTGCAGCTACGGCCGATGCGTCTGCCCAAGCCGCAGGTGAAACGCCGCCAGTACCCGGTCTAGTCGCCGCGGTGACGTTTCGCTCTTCCGGCGCTGATTCAGCGCCGGAAGGGGACAACTATCTCTCGAAGCTGCCCGCGCGGATTAGAGGCACACGCACTTCCTCATCGGTGAGGGAGCCGTGCTGCCCGATCATGCCGCGGGCGTTTTGGTTCACCGGTCGGGAGTCGTAGTACGCGATTGACTTGCGAGCGGCCACGAGCACATCGCCGATGCGGGGCAGAACCTCCTCAGCCACCCGGCCGTACAGACCGGCTGCAACGGCTTCGGCGCGGGTATAGACCCAGGCGCGGTCTCCCTGCGACGCCCGCCAGGCATAGGCCAGCGTGTCAGCGGTCACCGCGGACTGCAGCGGCTCGAGATAGAGCTGCACGCACCGCGGGTCCCCCGCGACATGGCGCACGCCGGTGACGAGGGCGGGTTCGGTGTCGAACAGTACGTGTCGATTGCTCGGTACGTCGATCACACCGTGATCGGCGGTGAGAAGCAGGCCCTCGTCGGAGCGCAGCGTCGCCGCGAAGCGGGTCACTTCGGAATCAAGGTTCTCAAGCTGGGCCAGCCACCGGTCGGACTCCCAACCGTGCGCGTGCGCAGCGACGTCGAGTTCGGCCACATACAGGTAAATCAGCGCGGTCGGGTTCTCGTTCAGGATGCTGCGCGCGGCCGCGAATCGATCGGCCACCTTATCGGCGGGAACATACCGGGCGCCGCGCAGCACCGCCTGCGTGAAGCCGGAGCCCACGAATCGCTTGGGGCCGATGGCGAAGCTCGGCACCCGCTCGTCGGCAGCACGGTCGAACACGGTGCGGGCGCGCTGCCAGGTCGCCGGCTGCATATTGTCGTCCCAGCCGGTGAGCTGGTTCACCACGCGATCGTGGGCCCCATCGACCACCTGGTAACCGACCAGGCCGTGCTGGCCCGGCTCCACCCCGGTGGTGAGCGTCGCGATTCCCGCCGCCGTCGTTGCGGGGAAAACACCGTCAATGATGCTGGATTTATTGAGACGGGAAGACAAGAATCGGGCGTGTCCGGCTCGAGCGCGGATCGAGCTGACGCCGAGCCCATCGGCCAGGATCACCACCGCCCTGCGCACTGCGGGAAGGCCTAGTGGATTCGGCCGGCCGCATATGGCATCGAGGGAACTGGTGAGAACATCGGCCAGGCGCAGGGCACTGAATTGGCGGGCCGGTAGCATGGTGGGCATCGGGTCTTATTCTTTCACAGGCGAAAACCCGAACCTTCCGGTGCTCCCAGGAGCGCTCCCTCCGTAGTGCAGCGACGGCCAGTTCGATCGGTGGCCGCGGCACGCTCGAAGCAGAATTCACCAATGAGCCGCTCAGACAGCACCCCCCCAGCCGCCAGCACAGCCAGCACCGAGCGCATCGAAGATGTCGATGTATCGGTGGAGATGCAGGGGTCCTTCCTCGAGTACGCCTATTCGGTGATCTACTCCCGGGCCCTGCCCGACGCCAGGGACGGCTTGAAACCCGTGCAGCGCCGCATCCTGTACCAGATGAGCGAAATGGGGCTGCGCCCCGACAAGGGCCACGTCAAGAGCGCCCGCGTCGTCGGTGAGGTGATGGGTAAACTGCACCCGCACGGCGACACCGCCATCTATGACGCCCTCGTGCGCATGGCCCAGTCATTTTCGCTTCGGGTGCCGCTTATCGACGGGCACGGAAACTTCGGTTCTCTCGACGACGGACCGGCTGCGCCACGCTACACGGAAGCCCGACTGGCGGCTGCGGCACTGGCAATGACCGAGAATCTCGACGAAGACGTCGTCGATTTCGTGCCCAACTACGACAATCAGCTCACCCAGCCCGACGTGTTGCCGGCCGCCTACCCCAACCTGCTCGTCAACGGCACCAGCGGCATCGCCGTCGGCATGGCGACCAATATGGCCCCGCACAACCTGATCGAGGTCGTCGGGGCCGCCCGGCACCTGCTAGCCCACCCCAATGCGGCGCTCGACGACATCATGGAGTTCGTGCCCGGCCCCGACCTGCCCACCGGCGGCACCATCGTCGGCCTGGCCGGTATCAAAGATGCCTACAGCACCGGCCGCGGCAGCTTCAAGACCCGCGCCCGAGTCTCGGTTGAGGCGATCAGCGCCCGCAAGACCGGACTCGTCGTGACTGAACTCCCCTATCTGGTCGGACCGGAAAAAGTGATCGAGAAGATCAAGGACGGCGTCAACTCCAAGAAACTCAATGGCATCTCAGACGTCACCGATCTCACCGACCGCACCAAGGGGCTGCGCCTGGTGATTGGCATCAAGACCGGGTTTAGCCCCGACGCCGTGCTCGAGCAGCTCTACCGCTACACCCCCCTTGAAGATTCCTTCAACATCAACGCGGTCGCCCTGGTCAATGGTGCCCCGCAGACCCTTGGCCTGCTCGAACTGCTGCACGTGTACGTCAACCATCGCATCGAGGTCGTCACCCGTCGTTCTGCCTACCGACTCGCCCGGCGCAGGGAGCGCTTGCACCTCGTGCTCGGTCTGCTCGTGGCAATCCTTGACATCGACGAGGTCATCCAGGTCATTCGCGCAAGCGACGACACCGAACAAGCCAGGGCCAAACTCATCGATGTGTTCGACCTCAGCCAGATCCAGGCCGAGTACATTCTCGAACTGCGGTTGCGGCGCCTGACCAAGTTCTCTCGTATTGAACTCGAAGCCGAACGCGACCAGCTGCTCGCCGAAATCGCGAAGCTCGAGAAACTGCTCGCGTCCAAGGCCGCCATCCGTTCCCTGGTCTCCGAGGAGTTGGGCGCGGTGGCCGAGAAGTTCGGCACCCCGCGCCGCACGGTGCTGACCGAGGCCAAGCCGAGCATCGCGGGACTGTCGGCGGCCGCCGCCAAACGCCAGGCCGCAGTCCTCGAAGTGCAGGACATCCCCACCCGGGTCTTCCTGAGCGTGACCGGGCGCATTGCCCGTGTCGATCTGGTCGCGGTCGACGACGCCATGCCTCCTCGGATCCAACCGCCGCAGCGCCGCAGCAAGCACGATGCCGTGCTGTCGACGCTCGACACGACGAGCCGCACCGAGGTGGGCGCGGTGACCAGCCGGGGCCGGCTCATCCGCTTCTCCCCCGTCGACCTTCCGGTGATGCCGCCGACGTCCATTCAGTTGGCGGCCGGCGTGCGGATCAGCGAGTACCTCGTGCTGCCCGATAAAAAGGAACATGTGCTGGCCATCGTCTCGCTCGACTCTGATCGGGCAATCGCGCTTGGCACGCGGCAAGGCGTCGTCAAGCGGGTCACTCCCGGCGACTGGGCCAACAAACCCGACTTCGAGATCATCGCGCTCAAGCTGAAGGACGACGTGGTCGGTGCCGTGCAGGGCGCCGAGGACGACGACCTCGTCTTCATCTCATCGGATGCGCAGCTGCTGCGGTTCGCCGCGTCGGGTGTGCGCCCCCAAGGCCGAGCTGCCGGAGGCATGGCCGGAATCAAACTGACGCCGGGCGAAACCGTCGTGTTCTTCACCAGCCTTTCGACTGAGGACGTCACCACCGCCGTCGTGGCCACAGTGGCATCGAGCAGTCAGACGTTGCCAGGCACCGACCCCGGCAGCGCAAAGCAGAGCGATTTCTCGGAATATCCGGCCAAGGGACGCGCCACCGGCGGCGTGCGTGCCCAACGCTTCCTGAAGGGCGAAGACACCCTCGCGGTGGCTTGGGTCGGCCGCTCCCCCGCCCGCGCCGTCGCACCGGACGGTATCCCGCGTACCCTGCCGGAGTCCGGATCCCGCCGCGACGCGTCCGGGGTCATGCTCGACGCCATCATTGGCGCCATCGGGGCCGAAATCTAGCCTTCCGTGGTCGCAAAAGCGACTGGTTAGACGTCGATACGGTCGCGGGAGAGTTTGTCGGAGCTTTCGATGATGAACTCCTTGCGTGGGGCAACGTCGTTGCCCATGAGCAACTCGAACACCCGTCCCGCGGCCTCTGCGTCGTCCACGCGCACGCGCCGCAGGGTGCGGTGGGCGCGTTCCATGGTCGTGGTCGCGAGCTGGTCGGCATCCATCTCACCGAGACCCTTGTAGCGCTGGATCGGGTCCTGATATCGGCGGTTCTTCTTCTCGAGTGCGCGCAACACCGAGTGCAGTTCGCTCTCGGAGTAGGTGTAGATGGTCTCGTTGGGCTTGCTGCCGGGATTCATGACGACGACCCGGTGGAGCGGCGGTACGGCGGCGAAAACGCGGCCCTCGGTAATCATGGGTCGCATGTAACGGAAGAACAGTGTGAGCAGCAGGGTGCGAATGTGTGCACCGTCAACGTCGGCGTCGCTCATGATGATCACCTTGCCGTAGCGCGCCGCTGACAGGTCAAAGCTTCGACCGGAACCGGCGCCGATCACCTGGATGATGGAGGCACACTCGGTGTTGGAGAGCATGTCGGCAACGGAGGCCTTCTGCACGTTGAGGATTTTACCGCGGATGGGCAGCAGTGCCTGGTGCTCGCTGTCGCGGGCGAGTTTCGCGGTGCCGAGAGCCGAGTCGCCCTCCACGATGAACAGTTCGCTCGTGGACACATCGTTGCTGCGGCAGTCGACCAGCTTGGCCGGCAGGGAGGAACTTTCCAGGGCGTTCTTACGTCGCTGGGTCTCCTTGTGCGCCCGGGCCGAGATGCGCGATTTCATCTCGGCGACGATCTTGTCGAGCAGCAACGCTGACTGTGTCTTGTCGTCGCGTTTGGGCGAGGCGTACCGCTCAGCCATGGCCTTCGCGACGACGTTCGCGACGATTGCTCGCACCGCGGGGGTGCCGAGCACTTCCTTGGTCTGACCCTCGAACTGCGGTTCGGGCAGGCGCACGGTGAGCACGGCGGTGAGGCCGGCCATCACGTCGTCCTTGTCGAGTTTGTCGCTGCCGACCTTGAGACGGCGGGCGTTCAGGTCGACCTGCGCTCGAAGAAACTTCAGCAGTCCCAGGTCGAAGCCGGCCTGGTGGGTGCCGCCCTTGGGGGTGGCGATGATGTTGACGAAGCTCTGCACGATCGTGTCGTAGCCGGTGCCCCAGCGCAGCGCGATGTCCACCTCGCAGTCTCGCACGAGCTCGGTCGGGACCATGGCTCCCTTGTCGGTGAGAACGGGGACGGTCTCGCTGAAGGTTCCGCTCCCGGTCAGCCGCCAGGTGTCGGTGATGGGGGCATCCGGTGCGAGGTGTTCGACGAATTCGGAGATGCCGCCGTCGAATTGGAACAGGCTGATCACCGGCTCATCGGTGCGCCGGTCGGCGACCTCGATGGCGAGCCCTGGCACCAGGAAAGCGGTCTGGCGGGCACGATTGAGGACCTCGTCGGTCTGGAACATGGCCCCCTTGGTGAAGATCTGACGGTCGGCCCAGTAGCGGATGCGGGTTCCCGTGACACCGCGCTTGACCTTGCCGATCACCCGCAGTTCGCTTTGATTCTCGAACGGGGTGAACGGGGTGAACGGGGCATCGGGGCTTTTCTCTCCGAGGTCGGCAAACAAGCCCGGTTCGCCGCGGTGGAACGACATCGCCCAGGTCTTCCCGTCGCGGTCAACCTCGACATCGAGACGCTCGGAGAGCGCGTTGACGACGGATGCGCCAACGCCGTGCAGCCCGCCCGACGCGGCATATGACCCACTGCCGAACTTCCCGCCCGCGTGCAGCTTGGTGAAGACGACCTCGACGCCGCTCAGGCCGGTCTTGGGTTCGATATCGACCGGGATGCCGCGGGCCGTGTCGCGCACTTCGACGCTCTGGTCCGGGTGCAGCTCGATATTGATGCTGGCGCCGTGCCCGCCCAGGGCCTCATCGACGGAGTTGTCGATGATCTCCCACAGGCAGTGCATCAGTCCGCGCGAGTCGGTAGAACCGATATACATGCCGGGGCGTTTGCGCACTGCCTCCAGTCCCTCGAGGACTGAAAGATGGCGCGCGGAATAGTCAGAGCTCACAACAACCAAGAATACCGGCCGCAACCGGCAATCTTTCGCGCCGGACTGGTCGGTCCTTACCGAGCGCCGCCCAGTGCACGTCTACGCGGTAAGCGAAATACCGGCCGTTCATCTCGTCATCTGCCCCACGGCGTGTTTACATTAGTTCAGAGGGTTCATGCATTTCAGTTTGGAGGAGGAGAATATGTCCCAAGACGTCACCGAAAATGGTGCGGTAAACAACCAGGGCGGCCCCCACCAGCTCACGGCAGCAGACCGCTGCGACGCGTGCGGCGCCCAGGCTTACATTCGTGTCGTCGTGAAGAACAGCGAACTGCTGTTCTGCGCGCACCACGGCCGGAAGCACCAAGAGAAGCTCGCGAGCATCGCCGAGAGCTGGCACGACGAATCAAGTCGTCTGCTCGAGGATCAGCGCTCCTAGCCGCTTACGACGGTCACGCAGTGACCGCAAAATGATACCGCGCAGGCGGCTGGCCTCGGCCAGCTGGCTGCGCGGTTCTTTCGTATCCGGGATCGTGATCCGGATTCGACATTCATTATGTGTTATTCGGGGCTGTGGCCCACCCGCACGGCGACCTGATTGCGGGCGGCCTGCGCGGTCTCATCGACTGATTCCGCCGCTGTGCCACGTAAATACTCAAGTCCGTGGCGGGTGAACACCGCCCGCAGCAGGTGGTCCGCAAGTGCGGGGTTCCGCGCGAGCACGGGGCCGTGCAGGTGGGTGCAGAACACCTCCCCCATCGTCAGCCCTTCGATCCGTGGGCCGGATGTCCGATCGCCGTTGCCGGTACCGTAGACCACCCGGCCGAGCGGACTGGCTTCGGCGCCGACATAATCGCGCGCGTGGTTTTCGAACCCGATCAGACGCCCGTATTTCGATGCGACGATGATGTCATCGGTGGCGCGGGTCGCCCGGGGCACGGCCTGACCGGCCACAAGACCCAGACCCTCCAGAACGGTGCCGTCGGCCAGGTCGATCCCCCAGCTGAGCAATTCCCAGCCGGTACCGACGGCCAGGATGGGCACGCCGGAGTTGGACCAGACGCGCAGATCCTCAACCAGGGTTCGTAGCGCGTCTCGGGCTGGCACGAGCGCAGCATCCGTTCCGGAACCGATCGACACGGCGTCCACGTGTTCGGGAAGGTCGGCGCGGGAGTGCACGTCGACGACCTGCGCGTCGTGACCGCTCCAGCGAATCCGCTGCGCAAGCACCCGGGCGTTGCCGGCATCACCGTTGGTGTCGAGCAGGCGCGGCAACAACGAAACGACCGTGAACGGACGCTGAAGCGAAGTGACGGTCATTTACGATTCTCCAGCATTCGAGACGAGGCCGAGGTGCGCGCGGGTGCGCCGCATGCCGTCGGCGGAGAAAATAATGGTTTTCACCCCGGATGCGGGATCGGGTAGCGCCAGGAACGCATCGAGTGCGGTCGGGACATCGGGTTCGATGCGGTCCACCGTGACGTTGTCGTAGGCCAGCTGCAGGGCGATGTCGTGTGCCTTGAGCCCGGAGGCAATGAGCACGTGGCCGAGGCCTGAGGTGTCCACCGGCCAAAAATAGGACGGGTCACGGACGTCGGATCCGATGATCACGAGAATCTGCTCGGTGCCGGATTCGAGACTGTCGACGTTCAGCTGAAAGCTCGATGGGTTTTGTACGAGCACGAACTCGATGGTCTTGCCGCCAACGGTGACGACCTCGCCGCGACCGAAGACGGCCGGCATGGCTGACAGTGCGGCGCACGCTCTGGCCGGATCGAAATGCTGCCCCAGCGTTGCCTGTGCCGTGCTCAATGCTGTCAGGGCGTCGACGGCATAGTGGATGCCGCGGGCCGGCAAGCGAATGCTGTGGGCAACAGAGTCGAATTCCACGTCAGCGTCCCGACCGAGAACGCGGGTGAGCTGCATTCCGGTGCCGGGCGGCAGGCGGGTCGATGCGGTCTCGGCATAGCCCAGGCCGCGAGGATACTGGGCGAGAACCTCGGCGGAAACCCCGTACCGGGCCACCGGCACAGTGGGTTCGAGGGCGTCGCCAAGGTCGGCGAGGTATCGGTCATCGGCGTTGATCACGACGGTGTCCGCCGCGCGAGCGGCGATTTTCGCGAGCAGGGCGGCGACCATTTCGGAGTCGTGAAAACGGTCGATCTGGTCGACCATGACATTGGTGAGGGCGACAACTCGCGGAGTCAGTGACGCGGCAATGAACGCCCCGTGTCCTTCGTCCATTTCCAGCACGGCGACATCACCGGTGATTCGCCCGGACAGGGAGACCCGTTCCAGGAGAGCGCTGGTTAGACCTTGGCTGATGTTGGCCGTCGACTGATTGGTGAATACGGCCAGGCCGTGGGCACGCAGGACAGCGACGAGCATCTTGGTCGTCGTCGATTTACCACTGGACCCGGTCACGATAACAAGCCCGAGGGGAAATCCGTTGAGCGTTGTGGTTAGGAAGCCCGGGGCAATGCGGTTGACGACGACCCCGGGAATGGCTGAGCCACCGCCCGGTTTGCGCCAGCGAGCCAGAACCCGTACGCCACGACCGATGAGAATCGCGGGAGCGTACCGCAGGGACCGCACGAACCCGGTGTTGCGATGGGTTGGCCCTGTCACTGTCACGTTTACTCGAGGTAGTCGCGCAGGGACTGCGACCGGGATGGGTGACGAAGCTTGGCCATCGTCTTGGATTCGATCTGGCGGATACGCTCGCGGGTGACACCGAAGGTGTCGCCGATCTGGTCGAGTGTCTTCGGCATGCCGTCGCCGAGGCCGAAGCGCATGCGGATCACGCCGGCTTCGCGCTCAGACAGCGAGTCGAGCAGGCTTTCCAGCTGTTTCTGCAGCATGGTGAAGCCAACGGCATCCGCCGGCACCACGGCTTCAGTGTCTTCGATGAGGTCACCGAATTCGCTGTCGCCATCTTCACCGAGTGGCGTGTGCAGGGAGATCGGTTCGCGTCCGTACTTCTGTACCTCGACGACCTTTTCGGGTGTCATGTCGAGTTCGCGGCTGAGCTCTTCTGGGGTGGGTTCGCGACCAAGGTCCTGCAGCATCTGGCGCTGCACCCGGGCCAGCTTGTTGATGACCTCGACCATGTGCACCGGAATGCGGATGGTGCGCGCCTGGTCGGCCATGGCGCGAGTGATCGCCTGACGAATCCACCAGGTGGCATAGGTGCTGAACTTGAAACCCTTGGTGTAGTCGAACTTCTCCACTGCACGAATGAGGCCGAGGTTGCCCTCCTGGATCAGGTCGAGGAACTGCATTCCACGTCCGGTGTAGCGCTTGGCGAGCGAGACGACGAGACGCAGGTTGGCGCCGAGGAGGTGACTCTTGGCTCGGGCGCCGTCCTTGGCGACCCACTGCAGCTCGCGTCCGAGGGCGTTCTTCTTCTCGGCGTCGGTCATCTCCGACAGCTTGTCTTCGGCGAACAGGCCTGCTTCGATGCGCATCGCCAGCTCGACCTCTTCGGCAGCGTTAAGCAGGGCGACCTTACCGATCTGCTTCAGGTAGTCCTTGACCGGGTCGGCCGTGGCCCCGGTGATGGCGCTGGAATAGACCGGGACTTCGTCGTCGTCGTCGACGAGCGAGAGCACGAGGGCTCCCTTGGGCAGCGGTTCCGTGGACGCCGATCGCTTGGTGCTGTCATCGTCAGAATCGTCGTCGTCGGGTTCAGAGCCGCCCTCGACGTCGGCCTCGTCGTCCCTCTTGACGACCTTGGCCTTGGTAGCGCGCTTCTTCGGTGCCGCCTTCTCGGCGACCACACCGCCAGCTGCAGTCTCCTTCGTCGCGGCGGCCTCGGCCTTTGCCGCTGCGGCCTTTGTGACGGCCTTCTTGGCCGCCGGTACGACGGAAGTCGTGACGGACTCGTCGGTCACCTCGGTCTTGACGGTGGTTACCATTCGAACACCTCTCATGCGGAGTCTTACCTGCTTCTGATACCCGACGGGAGGCAGAAGCGTTTTCGGGCAGAACTTGGACCCATGTCAAGTCCGGGGATGCTCACACCGAAATAAATTCAGCGTTCCCCAGACCAGAACGGGTCCTAGATCTAATTATTGCACGGTTTGTCTGGACGACAAGCCACGTCGCGTACTACTATTGAGGACCTCGCCGTTTCCAGATGCGTGATAGTGCAACCCAGACCGGTGCGACTTCTATTCCCTCGTCGCGGGAGAGTTGGCGCCGGGTTCGCCGCCGGGCCTGCACTAAGAAGCCGACGCCGATTCCGACGACGACGTATTGAACCGAGAACGCCACCCGGAACGCATCGAGCGTATACAGGTCACTCGCCGCTCCCCCCGCGACGCGCCATCCGTTTTGCAGGTCGAGCAGCAACCCGATCAGGTACATCATGACGAAGCTCGCGGTGAAGCCGCCGACATTGACGACGCCATTGGCCGAGCCCTGGCTGCGCTGTGGGTTGAAGGTGCGCGCGAAGTCGAAACCGATGAGGGAGCCGGGGCCGCCGATACCCAGTACCACCAGCAAGAGCACGATCGTCCAGAGAGGTGGAACTCCAGGCCAGAGCAGCACGACCGCCCAGGCGGCGCCGATACCCGTCACGATGCCGAGCACGATGTTGCTGCGGCGCAGCGGGTAGCGCGCCGTCAGCAGGCCCAGGATCGGGCCGAAGACCAGGCCGGCTCCGACCAGCACCGTGAGCATTCCGGCCGCGAACGTCGGTTCATAGCCCAGGCCGAAGACCATGAATGGATAGCCCCAGAGCAGCGTGAAGACGGTACCGGAGGATTGGCTCACGTAGTGGGACCAGAATCCGAGTTGGGTACCGGGGCGTTTGAAACTGTGCCGCAGCTGGGTCAGCGCGATGCCGAGGCTGTTGGCGTGCACCTGCTCGGTGACATTTTTCGGCCGGTCCTGCACAAAAATGATCACCACGATCAGGGCGATCACCGCCACGGATGCCGCCGACAGGAAGGCCGGCGTCCAGCCGCTCGTGTGGAGCAACCAGGCGAGGGGAATCGCGGAGAGCACCTGGCCCAGTTGGCCGATGTTGCCCATCCACTGGGACAAGAGTGGAACGATGCGACCGCTGAACCAGGAGCTGATGAGGCGGATCATCGAGATGAAGATGGTCGCGTCGCCTGCGCCGACCAGAATGCGGCCGATGACGGCGACGGTGATGTCCGGAGCCAGTGCCAGGGCGATCTGACCGGCGACCATCAGCGCTGTGCCGGTGATCATGAGAACCCTCGGACCGTACCGGTCGATCAACACGCCCACTGGAATCTGCGCGGCGGCGTAGACGATGAGTTGGACGACGGCCAAGCTCGAGAGAATGGCGGCCGAGCCCCCGAATTTTTCTGTGGCGGCCACCCCCGCGATGCCCATTGACGTGCGCTGCAGCACGGCCGAGAGGTACGCGAAGGACCCGATGATAAAGATCAGGGTGGAGCGACGAGAGTTCACTCGATCCAACCTATCGCGTCCACCCGACGGGGAACTGGCTGCGCGGCCGCTGGCGATGGACAGCGGGCCTAGCTCGGGGCCCCATCGTCACGGCTGCGACGCAGGGCGAGAAAATTCTCGAGTTCCGCGGCGATCTCGTCGGCCGACGGAAGTTCACCGTCTTCGTCTGTGAGTGGCGACCGTAGCTGACTGCCTTCCATATAGGCGTCGTAGCGTTGTTCGAGGGTGCCGACGAGTTTTGCCAGCTCCGGATTACTCTGCACCTGGTCGTCGATGCGTGCGACGAATTCTCGATTGGCTTCACGCAGGCGATCGGTCGGAAAGATCAACCCGGTCGAAGCACTCGTGCTCTCCAGTGCGCTCAGGGCCGCCGCGGGGAATTCAGTATCGCCCAGATAGTGCGGAATGAGCAGCACGTACCCGACGGTGGAGGCACCACGTTCCTGCAGCCGGAATTCCAGCAGGTGCAGGGCGTTGGCCGCGACTTGGGTGTGCGGCCGCCAAACCGAGCGATTCTCGATGAGATCGGAGCGGTTGCCGCTGACCGTCACGCCGATCGGACGGGTATGAGGAACAGGCATAGGAATAGCATGCACCCAGGTCGTCGAGGCGACCGTAAACCGATCGACGAGCTGCAGCACGGCCGCTGTGAACTGTTCCCAGCGGAAGTCGGGTTCGAACCCGGTCAGGAACAGGAACGGTTGCCCGATCTCGTCGTGGGCCAGGTACAGCTGCAGTGTTGGCGGCTGGTAATCGGTCAGGTGATCCTGATCGAAGTAGATGATCGGGCGCCTGGCGCGATAGTCGAGCAGGGTGTCGGTATCGAACGTCGCCACCACGGTGTGATCCAGTGTGGTCAAGAGGTAGTCGGTGAACTGCGCGACCGCGCCACCGGCATCCGCGAAGCCGGTGAGTCCAGCAATCAGGTGTAGTCCTTCCGGCACGCCATCGGCGTCGGCGGTGAGTGCGTACAGCTCCTCGGGGTCTAACATTCTTTAACTCTAATCCGGGGGCCTCGTTTGTGCTGTGTTCAGGGGCTTTGAATATCGTGCCTAGAGCGAACAGCCGCGACCACGTGCGGGCTGCGGCCATGGTTACCATCGAGACATGACTGTTCCCACGTTGTCCCTGTCCACCGAATCCGCGCGTGACTCTGCCGCCGACATTCTCATCCTCGCTTCACTCCAAACGGATGATGGGGCGCAGCTGCTCGCGGACGTCACGCTCGGCGACGCCCTGATCGCGTCGGTGACAGCTCAACTGCCGTTCTTGAATGTGACCGGAGCGCGTGACGAGGTGGTGCGCCTGGTGGCCGCTGTCGGTACGCCGCGCAGCATCGCCATCGTTGGGCTCGGACGCCGAGTCAGCACCGATTCCCTCCGACACGCGGCCGGTTCGGCCGTACGCCAGCTGACCGGTGCGGTCTCGGTGGCCTTCGCGCTCCCTCTGCCCGACGCAGACCAGGTCGAAGCTGTATTGGAAGGTGCAGCCCTCGGCGGCTACTCATACACGGCGTATCGGCACAATTCGTTGGCCGCAGCCAAGCTGCCAGCCCAGAACGTCGTGGTGCACACCGCGACACCGGCAGCATCCGCTGTAGAACGCGCCCGGATCAGCGCCGAGGCCATTCGTCTGGTCAAGGACCTGGTGAACATGCCGCCGCTCGACCTGTACCCGGCCTCGCTCGCCGACCTGGCAGTCGAGGCCGCGAGCGGCCTGCCGCTCACTGTGACGGTGTGGGATGAGCAGCAGCTCGCTGCCGACGGGTTCGGCGGCATTGCGGGCGTTGGGGCCGGGTCAACCCGCCCTCCGCGCCTGGTCAAACTCAGCTATACCCCGGCCGAAGCCAGCAAGCACCTCGCCCTCGTCGGCAAGGGAATCACGTTTGACACCGGCGGGCTCTCGCTGAAGTCGCCGGCCTCGATGGTTGGAATGAAGTACGACATGACCGGTGCCGCCACGGTGCTCGCGGTTGTGGTTGCCGCTGCCAGGCTCCAGCTGCCGGTGCGCATCACCGCGTGGATGTGCATCGCTGAGAATATGCCGTCGGGGTCAGCCATTCGTCCTAACGACGTGCTGCGCCTGCGCGGCGGACGCACGGTCGAAGTGCTCAATACAGATGCCGAGGGTCGCCTTGTGCTTGCCGACGGTCTCGTCGCTGCGGCTGAAGAACACCCGGACGCCATCATCGACGTCGCCACCCTCACCGGCGCCGCTGTCGTCGCGCTGGGAAACCGGTATTTCGGCACGATGGGTGATGACGCTCTCGTACAACACGTGCTCGCCGCCAGCGCCGCGGTCGGCGAGACTGCTTGGCCGATGCCGTTCCCCGAGGAGTTGCGCGCCACTCTCAATTCCGACGTTGCCGACATCGCCAACGCCAAAATTGGCAGCTCGGCCGGAGGCATGCTGCTCGCCGGGGTTTTTCTTCAGGAATTCATCGGAACGGATGCGGCCGGCCAGAGGATACCGTGGGCCCATCTCGACATCGCCGGACCGGCGCAGAACTCCGGATCCAGCTGGGGATTCACTGCCGCCGGACCGACCGGGGTATCTGTTCGGGCACTTCTGCGACTGGCCGAGGACTTTTCACGCCCGTAGTACAGTCGAAGGGGCAAGAAAAGCTTGTCAAACCACGCGGCCGATCAGCACAATATTGTCGGCCAGCGTGGCGAAGCGTAAAGCGCGAGGGAGTAGCTGAGTGTCGGATCAGAATTTTGACATTGTCGTTCTCGGTGGCGGAAGCGGTGGATACGCAGCGGCGCTGCGATCCGTGCAGCTGGGATTCACCGTCGGTCTGATCGAGAAGGGCAAACTCGGCGGCACCTGCCTGCACGTCGGTTGCATTCCGACCAAGGCCCTCCTGCACTCGGCTGAGGTCGCCGACGTCAGCCGCGAAGCCGCGAAGTACGGCGTCAAGACCGCGTTCGACGGTATCGACATGGCCGCCGTCACCGCGTTCCGCGAGGGCATCGTGGCGAGCAAGTTCAAGGGACTGCAGGGCCTGGTCAAGGCGCGCGGGATCACCGTCATCGAGGGCGAAGGCCGCTTGGTCTCTCCCACCACCGTTCAGGTTGGCGACGACATGATCGTCGGCAAGAACGTGATTCTGGCTACCGGTTCCTACACCCGTTCACTGCCCGGCCTTGAGCTCGGCGGCCGTGTGATCACCAGTGAGACCGCACTCGCCCTGGACTACGTCCCCAAGAAGGTCGCCGTGCTCGGCGGTGGCGTCATCGGCGTCGAATTCGCGAGTGTCTGGAAGTCCTTCGGCGCCGACGTCACGATCATTGAAGCCCTGCCGCACCTGGTTCCCAATGAAGAGGAGTCAATCTCCAAGCAGCTGGAGCGCGCGTTCCGCAAGCGCGGTATTGAATATTCTCTCGGTATCCGCTTTCAGAGCGTCACTCAGTCCGACGCTGGTGTGGTCGTCACCCTGGAGAACGGGGCGACCGTCGAAGCCGACCTGCTGCTCGTGGCCGTCGGCCGTGGACCGGTCACTGCGGGGCTCGGCTACGACGAAGTCGGCGTCACCATGGACCGCGGGTTCGTCATTACCGACGAGCGCCTGGCCACGAACATCCCCGGCGTCTATGCCGTGGGCGATATCGTTCCCGGCCTGCAGCTGGCACACCGCGGTTTCCAGCAGGGCATCTTTGTCGCCGAGGAAATTGCCGGGTTAAACCCGATCATCGTCGAGGACCTGAATATCCCCAAGGTCACCTACTCGGATCCCGAAGTGGCCTCCGTCGGCTACAGCGAAGCCAAGGCCGCTGACAAATTCGGTGCCGACCAGATCTCCACCTACGAGTACAACCTCGGCGGAAACGGCAAGAGCTCCATTCTTGGCACCGCCGGTTCGGTCAAGCTCGTGCGGGTCAAGGACGGCCCCATCGTGGGCATTCACATGATCGGCGCCCGCGTCGGCGAACTCATCGGCGAAGGCCAGCTCGTGGTGAATTGGGAAGCGTACCCGGAGGACATCGCTCCGTTCCTGCACGCGCACCCGACGCAGAACGAAGCGCTGGGCGAGGCTTTCCTAGCTATTGCCGGCAAACCGCTTCACGCGATGTAGACGGTTCCCACAATTTTTATCCAATTTTCAGACAAGCAAACGGTTTTAAAGGAGACATACGCATGAGCGAATCCGTCAGCCTCCCCGCACTCGGAGAGAGTGTCACAGAGGGCACGGTCACCCGCTGGCTCAAGAGCGTGGGCGACCGCGTGGAGGTCGACGAGCCGTTGCTCGAGGTATCGACCGACAAGGTGGACACAGAAATTCCGTCGCCGGTCGCCGGCATCATCGAAGCCATCCTGGTGCAGGAAGACGAAACCGTCGAGGTCGGCACCCCTCTTGTCACGATCGGCGATGGATCCGCCGCCGCCGCTCCCGCGGCTGAGGCGCCCGTTGCTGAAGCGCCGGCGGCTGAGGCTCCGGCCCCGGTCGCAGCGCCGGAGCCCGTTGCGGTCCCGGTCGCAGCGGCCCCCGCACCCGTTGCCGTTCCCGAGCCCGTCGCTGCCGCACCGGCACCGGTCGTTGCCGCACCAGCACCGGCCGCACCAGCACCGGCCGCACCGGCACCCGTCGCGGCTGCACCGGCGCCGGTCGTTGCCGCACCAGCACCCGTTGCCGCACCGGCACCCGCTGCCGCCTCCCCCGCGGTTCGTGGCTCACACGCCGGAACCAGCGGGTACGTCACCCCGATCGTGCGCAAGCTTGCGAATGAAGCCGGCGTTGACCTGTCGAAGATCAGCGGCACCGGAGTGGGCGGACGCATCCGCAAGGAAGATATCGTGCTCGCCGCCTCGGCTGTTGGAACGGCCCCGTCCGCCCCGGTTGTCGAGGTATCGCCGCTGCGAGGAACCACCCAGCCGATGTCCCGCCTGCGCAAGGTTGTCGCCGAGCGCGCCGTCATCTCAATGCAATCGTCCGCTCAGCTCACGACCGTGGTCGAGGTGGACGTCACGCGGGTAGCGATGCTCCGCGACCGGGTCAAGGGCGCGTTTGCCGAAAAGACCGGCAACAAGCTCTCGTTCCTGCCGTTCTTCGCCCTCGCGGCAGCCGAGGCCCTTCGTGCCATCCCGATCGTGAACGCCACCATCGATGGCGACACGATCGTGTACCCGTCCCAGGAGAACATCAGCATTGCCGTCGACACCGAACGTGGCCTGCTGACTCCGGTTGTGCGCAACGCCGGAGAACTCGATCTGGCCGGTTTCGCCGCCCAGATCGCTGACCTCGCCGCCCGCACCCGGGACAACAAGCTCAAGCCCGACGAGCTGAGCGGCGGAACATTCACGCTGACCAACACCGGTTCGCGCGGCGCTCTGTTCGACACGCCCGTCGTGTTCCTGCCGCAGAGCGCCATTCTCGGCACAGGGATCGTCTACAAGAAGCCTCTCGTTGTCACCAATGATGGTCTTGACTCGATCGCGATCCGATCGAGCGTCTATCTCGCACTGTCCTACGATCACCGCATCATCGACGGTGCGGATGCAGCCCGCTTTCTCACCACGATGAAGTCACGGCTTGAAGCCGGCGCGTTCGAGGGCAACCTCGGCATCTAACGGCACTGCATCATCGACACCGAGATCGCTCAGTAGTCGAAAATCTCACGAAGACGCCAGCCGCCCTCGCCCTTGACCACAAGGACCGAGGCCGGCTGGCTTTTTTCTTGTCCGGGTGCCGGGGTCAGGGCAACAACGGCCACATCCCCGCTTCGTTCAGCGAGGGACGGCACGTAGCCCGCATAGTCGATGAGGGTCCGTCCGGATCCGCCTTGCTGACGCTCGCGTGCGGCGTAGCTGTCTGATGCCAGCATGGCCGACCCGGTCTGATCCACGTCGACCAGGCAGACGAGTGACGCAGAGGCCAGGCAGGTCGCTCGACGGGCGAGCAGAGCCAGCACGGCCGACACCGGGTCATCCCCCGCTATCGCCGTAGTGTCGGTGTCCGCGGCGGAACCGCCGCGGACAGGCTGATCGCCCAGGATCGCTGAGCCGGCGGCGTCCACTGGTACGTCGGCCGGAACTCGTGCTGCGGCTGTCGGCTCGTCTGTAGCCCCCTCGTTGACACTGAGTCCTGATTCACCGGCGAGTCCTGATTCACCGGCGCGCCCTGATCCACCAGCAGGTCCAGACCCCGGCAGCAGGGTCAGTGCAAGCACGAGAAGGCTCACGCCGCCGATAATTGCGACCAGAACGGGCCGCTGATGATCGTGCAACCGTTGGCGTAGAGCGTGCCCGGCAGCTTTGATCGGATGCGAGTCGACCACGGCTGCGAGTGCTCGACCAAGCTTCACCAGCGGGTACGGTCCCCGCGCGAGGTCAGTGTCCCGCCCGGGGAGTCCACGCATCGCGTCACTCCCGTGGCCGAAGCGCCCGCGGGGCAACCCGACGGCGAGGTCAGCGGCGAGGTCAGCGTCGAAGTCAGCGTCGAAGTCAGCGTCGAAGTCAGCGTTCAATCGATCGGTAGAACCATCGGCAACGTCATCGTCGGAATGCTTCACGCTGGCCGCCACCACGGGCGCGAACGGATCTGGTTCCCACGCGGTGGGCAGTTCTACTGGGCCGATCAGCCCGTGGCGGAGCCGAGCACCGCTCACGTGCCGAGCTCCCGTCTCAACCGCTTTTTCGGCCTGGTCGTGGGCATCCGGCCGGGTAGCGGGGTAAAAGCCTCGAAGGGGCTCGGCGTCGGCCCAGTCGAAGAGGTCGTGCTCCAGTGTGCCAAGAACGGAACCGACGTGCGCTCCGGCATCGGCCTTTCCTGAGCCTGATCGCTCCACCGTCGGGTTCAGGGCCGCCTGGAATCGACGAAGCAGGGCTGTCCCGCCAGCGTAGAGCGCGTGCGTTGCATCGACCGCGTCGACGAGACTCTCCAGCACCATGCCGAGGCGTTCGTAGTCGGCCCGCAACAGGCGCATCCGTTCTCGGGGCTCGTCCCTAAACTGTCGAACGGCGCCGAGACCAGCCAGCACGGCACGGCCATTACCGTCGAGCAAAATTGTGGCCTGGGTCACGTTCCCATGCGCGAAGCCCGCCGCGTGCATAGCGTCAAGGCCCACGGTGACGGGTGCAAGGAGGGTCACGGCCTCACCGGGCGACAGATTCGGATGGTCGACCAGATACCTGGCCAGTGATCCCCCGGTCAACCGTTCCTGAACCAGGCAGATGCGTCCATCACCGAGCTGCGCAACATCGAGCAGACGCACGAGTCCGAGCGCTGCCGCCGACGAGAGCACGGCGATATCGAGTTCGATGCTCGCCGGCTCGGTGTCGGCGTGGAAAACCTTGAGGGCCACCGGGCTCCCCGTACCGGAATGACCCAGGTACACCACGGCTCGATCCCCCGTGCCAAGCAATCGGATCACGTGGTGTCCGGCGATGACCCTATCGGTGTGCACCATTGGCGCACCTCCGACCTCGTCGGGAACACGGCGTGGAGCCTGCCGGCGGCGGCGGGCCAGCGAGGCCGTTTCGTCGACCGAATTCGAGGTGGGTCCAGTGCGTCGTTTCACGCGACCATGATCGAGCGGGCGCTCAACGGACTGACCCGCGGGCCCCTCATTCGTGCAGTGGCGGAGACGGGCGCCACTGTGGAGGAGAACTCGCCGCGCCCTGACACTCGCTGCGCCCCGAGCAGCTCCCGTGCCCCCTAGACTGAGCAGATGCTCGACTTTGTCGTCGCGGGGCTAAGCGCCAACTCCGTGCCGTATGTTGAGGGCCTTGAGCTCCAACGCGCAGTCCATCGCTCCGTCGTCGCACTGGAGCGACCGGACACCGTCCTCCTTCTGGAGCATCCGGCCGTTTACACCGCCGGAAAACGCACCCTGCCCGACGAACGGCCCGTGGATGCCACGCCGGTCATCGACGTCGACCGGGGTGGCAAAATCACCTGGCACGGCCCGGGACAGCTGGTCGGTTATCCGATCCTGCACCTGCAGGAACCCGTCGACGTCGTTGGCTACGTTCGGTCAATCGAAGGCATCCTGATCGAGGTGTTGATCGAATTCGGTATCGCTGCCATCCGCGTCGCCGGACGCTCCGGGGTGTGGGTCGGTTCAGCCGGCCACGAAGATAAGATCGCCGCCATCGGAATCCGCGTCGCCCAAGGCGTCACCATGCACGGCTTCGCGCTTAATTGCAGCAACTCGCTCGAGCCATACTCTCGCATCATCGCCTGCGGAATTCGCGATGCCGGCGTGACCACAATGTCACGCGTGCTCGGGCGCACCATCGACCCGGGTGAATTAGTCGACCCGATCACGGCCGCCTTCCGCCGCAACACGAGCATGAACCCCGCCAGCATGACCCCCGCCAGCCTCGACACCGTCAGGACGAACGCATGAGCGCAGTACCCGAAGGCCGCAAACTCTTGCGCTTGGAAATTCGTAACGCCGAAACGCCGATTGAACGCAAGCCAGCCTGGATCAAAACGGTTGCCAAAATGGGGCCGGAGTATCAAAAACTACAGGGCCTGGTCAAGAGCGAAAATCTGCACACCGTCTGCCAGGAGGCGGGCTGCCCGAACATTTTTGAATGTTGGGAAGACCGCGAAGCGACCTTCCTGATCGGTGGCTCACAGTGCACCAGACGGTGTGACTTCTGCCAGATCGATACCGGCAAACCCGCCGACTATGACACCGACGAACCGCGCCGCGTGGGCGAATCCGTTGTGACGATGAACCTGCGCTATGCAACCGTGACCGGCGTCGCCCGCGACGACCTGCCGGATGAGGGAGCCTGGCTCTATGCGGAAACGATTCGTCAAATTCACCAGCAAAGCCCCGGCACCGGTGTCGAGATTCTCGTGCCGGACTTCTCCGGTAATCCGGAGCACCTCGCCCAGGTGTTTGACGCCAAACCGGAGGTTTTCGCCCACAACGTTGAAACCGTGCCACGCATCTTCAAGCGCATCCGCCCGGCATTCCGGTATGACCGTTCACTCGACGTGCTCACTCAGGGTCGCAACGCCGGGCTGATCACCAAGTCCAACCTCATCCTCGGCATGGGTGAGGAACGCGCCGAGATCACCCAAGCGCTACACGACCTGCACGAGGCCGGCACCGACATCATCACCATCACGCAGTATCTGCGCCCGAGCGCGCGGCACCTGCCGGTCGCCCGCTGGGTGCGCCCGGAAGAATTCGTCGAGCTCAACGAGGAAGCCAAGGAGATCGGCTTTCTCGGCGTTCTCTCCGGGCCCCTCGTGCGCTCGTCCTATCGTGCGGGTCGACTGTGGGCGCAGTCGATGGTCGCGACTGGACGGGAAATTCCCGCCGAATTGCGCCAGTTGGCTGATGCTCAACTCGGGTTTGCCCAGGCCGTTTCGTGACGCAATTCGGTCACGCGGCATTCGAGTGACTGGGTAGTCTTATACCTATGGCACGCAGCAAGGAAAAGACCCCAAAAAAACCAAAACAGCCCGGCCGCCTGAAGCAAATGTGGCAGGTTTTCCAGATGACGAGACGCTACGACTCGAACATCGTCTGGATTCTGGTTGTGGCCTTCGTCGTACCCATTCTGATCAGTTTGGCACTGGCCCTGTTGATTCCGGGCAGCAACGTTTTCACTGTGGTGCTGTGGATCATCGCCGGCGTGCTCGCCGGTATCCTGGCGATGCTGATCATTCTTGGTCGACGTGCCGAAAAGGCCGCGTACTCACAGATCGAGGGTCAGCCCGGAGCGGTAGGGGCCGTGTTGCGCAGCTCGCTGAAGCGGGGATGGGTCGGCAGTGAGATGCCGGTGGCCGTCAACGGCAAGACGCAGGATGCGGTCTATCGTGCGGTTGGCCGTGGCGGCGTCGTACTGATCAGTGAGGGTCCCAAGACGCGCACTACCCGCATGCTCGACGAAGAAAAACGCAAAATTGTGCGCATCGGCGGGAATGTCGGCGTGACGGTGATCTCGGTTGGCCCTGACGAAGACGCCGTTCCGCTACATAAGCTCGCTCGCCGCCTGACCCGGATCAAGCCCACCCTGACCAAAGCCGAAGTGCTCGCCGTCAACAACCGTCTCAACTCCATGGGCACGAAACTTCCCATTCCCAAGGGCGTCGACCCGATGAAGGCCCGCCCTCAGCGCGGCTGATCACTACGAAACGATGAAGGGCCGGGCGCTGCGCGCCCGGCCCTTCATCGTTCTCGCCCATGTCGCTCTCCCTGCTTCGGGCTATGACCGAATGAGCGCCGTCCCCGCGATTTTGTCGTGGAAACCACGTTGGTCGGAATCCCAGACCAGCGCGGGAAGCGCGATTCCCAGCAGCACCGTGCGCACGAGGGGACGCCACAATCCGACCCATCCCCCGTGGATGGAAATGATCCGCAGCCCCACGAGCCGATGACCGATGCTGGCGCCGATCGTGGGTATGAACGCAATCTGCAGGATCACGAAGATGATCAGGTTCGCGGCCGGGTCGTAGCTGAAGAAGATCGAAGATACCCCGATCGCGATGCCCCAGTCGATGGCGAAACCAAGCAGGCGTCGCCCGGGGCGGCCTATGGAACCGGGCCCGGTCTGGGGCAATCCGAGGCGCTCCCCCGGCCATTTACTCGGTGGAAGCTGACCAAATGTGTTCGGGCGGGAGTTGGAGTCTGGCACCCGATGAGTCTACCGAGAGGGCGTCCCTGTAACATGGGCGAAACATAAGCGTCACGGACAAGTAACGCGGCGCTACTAATCTCAGGGGAGCCGTTGTGTCCGATTCGGCCATTTCCACGCCCTCGTCGTCTGGAGTTATTCCGCATGTTCCGCGATTCGTCCGAAGTGCTTAAATTCATCAAAGAGAATGACGTCAAGTTTCTTGACATCCGTTTCACCGATCTCCCCGGTGTGCAGCAGCACTTCAACATTCCGGCATCCACCGTCGACGAAGAGTTCTTCACCGTAGGCCAAATGTTCGATGGTTCCTCGATCCGCGGCTTCGCGTCGATTCACGAATCCGACATGCAGCTCATCCCCGATGTGTCGACCGCATACCTCGACCCGTTCCGTACCGAGAAGACGCTCATCATGCTCTTCGACATCTACAACCCGCGTAACGGTGAAATCTACTCCAAGGACCCGCGCCAGGTCGCCAAGAAGGCCGAGAAATACCTCGCATCCACGGGCATCGGAGACACGGCCCTCTTCGGTTCTGAAGCAGAGTTCTACATCTTCGACGATGTGCGCTACGAAGTGAACCAGCACACGAGCTTTTACTCCGTTGACTCCGGCGAAGGCGCCTGGAACTCCGGCAAGAAGGAGGTCGGCGGAAACCTCGCCAACAAGACGCCGTTCAAGGGCGGCTACTTTCCGGTCAGCCCGGTCGACCAGCACGTCGATATGCGCGACGACATCTGCCTCAAATTGATTGAATCGGGCCTCATCCTCGAACGCAGTCATCACGAGGTCGGCACCGGCGGCCAGGGTGAGATCAACTACCGATTCGACACGATGGTTCACGCCGCCGACGACCTGCTGAAGTTCAAGTACATCGTCAAGAACACGGCGCACGACTGGGGCAAGACCGCAACGTTCATGCCCAAGCCGCTGTTCGGCGACAACGGCTCCGGCATGCACACGCACCAGTCCCTGTGGGCTGATGGCAAGCCGTTGTTCTACGATGAGGCCGGCTATGGCGGACTGTCCGACGTGGCTCGCTGGTACATCGGAGGCCTGCTCAAGCACGCCCCGGCCGTGCTCGCGTTCACGAACCCCACGGTCAACTCCTACCACCGTCTCGTTCCCGGATTCGAGGCCCCGGTCAACCTGGTCTACTCGGCCGGTAACCGCTCGGCGTCGATCCGCATCCCGATCACCGGAACCAACCCGAAGGCCAAGCGTCTTGAATTCCGCGCTCCCGACGCGTCCGGTAACCCGTACCTCGCCTTTGCCGCACAGCTCATGGCCGGCCTCGACGGAATCAAGAACCGGACCGAGCCGCACGAGCCCGTCGACAAGGACCTCTACGAGTTGCCGCCCGAGGAAGCGAAAAACATCCCCCAAGTTCCCGCGTCACTCGAGGAGGCCCTGCAGGCTCTCGAAGCAGACCACGACTTTCTGCTCGCCGGAAACGTGTTCACGCCCGAACTGATCGAGACCTGGATCCAGTACAAGCGCGAAAACGAGATCAAGCCGCTCGCCCAGCGTCCGCACCCGTTCGAGTTCGAACTGTACTACGGCGTCTAAGCCATAGCAGTCGAAGCCATAGCAGTCCGAGCCCGGTCCGCAGGGGCCTGGCAACGAAGCAGGGACCGCATCCTCGGATGCGGTCCCTGCTTCGTTGCGGTGCGGAGTGTGTGTGGCGTCCGACGGCGGGCGTGCACCAGCCGCCCGGACGATCAACCGACCATGGGCCCCGGACGCTCTACCGGACCGTAGAAGAGGCGCTCGAATACGGCGCGGGCACGTCGGGTCACGGCGAGGTAGTCGTCTTCGAGTTGGTTGCCAGACCCGGGCGGGTATTCCATCACCCGGGCGATGCCCTCGAGGGCCGCCCGATCGCTGGGCAGCACGTTCGAGGTGTGATTCGTCCACAGTGTGATGGCGGAGCGGGCCCGAGACGCGAAGATCCACGAGCTGCGCAAGACCGCGGCATCCGCTGCCGGTATCAATCCGGCGCTGACGGCCTCGGCCAACGCCGACAGGGTGGACGTCGTGCGTAGCACCGGAATTACCGCGGCATGCTGCAGCTGAAGTAGCTGGACCAGCCATTCCACGTCGCTGAGTGACCCCCTACCCAATTTCAGGTGCCGGTTCGGGTCGGCGCCCTGCGGCAGACGCTCGTTCTCGACCCGAGCCTTGATGCGGCGAACCTCGCGCACGGCCTGCTCGCTGATGGCGGCGGGGTACCGCACCTCGTCGGCGACGGCCTCGAAATCCCGCAGCAACGCCGCGTCGCCAGCCACACCACGACCGCGAAGGAGCGCCTGGGCTTCCCAGGTGAGTGACCAGCGGCGGTAGTACGCCTGATAGGAGTCGAGCGACCGAACGACCGGCCCATTGCTGCCCTCTGGCCGCAAGCCGATGTCCAGATCGAGCGGCAAACGCCCGTCTTCGCTGAGTCGGTTCAGTTCGCGCACAATATAACGAGCACGTTCGTTGGCCGCTTCACCGTCGAGAGTGCCGGCGCGAAACACGTACATGACGTCGGCGTCCGAGCCGAAACCGAGCTCGGCGCCGCCAAACCGGCCCATGCCGATCACACCGAATTCAATCCCGTCACCGCCAGACGCGCCATCGTCCGCCCCGTTGGCACCTCCCTGACGTATCAGGTCTCCCCCGCGAATGGCGGCGATAACGCCCTGGATATAGGTCGCGTTGACATCGGTCAATCCGCGCCCGAGCTGATCGAGATCGATCTGACCGAGCAGCGCGGCGAAAGCCAGTCGCAGCATCTCGCGCCGGCGGGCCGCACCCAAGATGGTTGCGGCGGCGTCCGGGCTTTCATGCCGGCCCAGCACCGCGCGGGCCTCGTCCTGCAGGGCTTTCAGCGGCCGTGGCTGCAGGTCGGCCTCGTCTTCAAGCCAGGCCACTGCTTCCGGGATTTTCTCCAACAGCTCGCCGATGTACCGGCTTCCAGACAATACCCGGGTGAGACGCTCGGCGGCACCCGAGGAGTCGCGCAGCATCCGCAGGAACCAATAGGTCGAACCGAGGTTGTCGCTCAGGCGCCGGAAGGCCAGAAAGCCGTAGTCGGGATCGGCTCCCTGTGAGAGCCATTGCAACAGCACCGGGAGCAGATGCCGCTGAATCGCCGCGCGTCGAGACACTCCACCGGAGAGGGCCGCGATGTGCGCGAGAGCGCCCTTGGTGTTGAGAAAACCGATGGCCGCCAGACGAGCCTCGGCCTGCGCACTCGTCAGGTTGAGGCCTTCCGCCGGAAGCGACGCTACCGCCGAAAGCAGAGGACGGTAGAACAGCCGCTCGTGCAAGCCGCGCACCCTGTGCTTGGTCTCCGACCAGCGAACGGTGAGCCCCGCTGCGCTGGTGGCTAAGCCGCTCGACCGGGCCAACACCCGCAGATTTGCTTCGTCGCGCGGCATCAGGTGGGTGCGGCGCAGCTTGTGCAGCTGCAGCCGATGTTCCATCAGGCGCAGCATGCGATAGTCCTGCGCGAATTCGGTCGCTTCGGCCCGGCCGACATACCCGGCGTTGGCGAGAGCGATCAAGGCGGGGAGGGTGCCGGCCTGGCGCACGTCGGGATCGGCCTGGCCATGGACGAGCTGGAGCAGTTGTACCGTGAACTCGATATCGCGCAGCCCGCCCGGGCCGAGCTTGAGCTGCACATCGACCTCATCGTCTGGAATATTCTCGGTGACCCGCTCCCGCATCCGCTGAACGGATTCGACGAAGTTCTCACGACTGGCGCTGCTCCAGACCTTGGGCATGACGGCGTCGATGTAGCGGGCGCCGAGCTCGCGGTCACCGGCCAGTGTGCGGGCCTTGAGCAGGGCTTGGAACTCCCAACTCTTGGCCCACCGGTCGTAGTAGGCCAGGTGTGATTGGATCGATCGCACGAGCGCGCCACTCTTGCCTTCCGGACGCAGATTCGGATCGACCTCCCACAACTCCGGTTCAATGGCGGATTCGCCCAGGCCACGCATGATCAGTACGGCAAGCCGGGTAGCGATTTCAACGGCGCGCGCGCTGTCCAGGCCAGCAGATTCGTCGCCGTCGGCGACGAAAATGACGTCGACGTCGCTCACATAGTTGAGCTCGCTCGCGCCGGCCTTGCCCATGCCGATAATCGCGAAGCGAGTAGCACGTACCTGTTCGGTCGTAAATACGCCGTGCCCGGCAGTGTCGCCGCTGGACATCGTTCGGGCGACCGCGAGGGCGGCTTCGAGCGCGGCGGTAGCGAGGTCGGACAGTGTGCGGGCGATACCGTCGAGCCCTGCTACGGGGTCGGTTTGTTCGAGGTCGTAGGCCGCGAGCTGTGCCAGGCGTCGGCGATAGCGCACTCGGAGGGCGATCCAGGCCGCATCACCGACCAGAAGGGAGAAGCCGTCGGCCGCGCTGACCGAGTTCAAGAGGTCGTTCACCAGATCGTCGACGCCGGGAAGCACAGCGAGCGGTGTCGCCAGGACCGACAATTCGTGCGGGTGCCGGAGGAAGAATTCGCTGAGCCCGCTGGACGCTCCGAGGACTTTGAGCAGCCGCGTGGCCGAGGCGGGTGTCTGCAGGAGTTCGACCAGTTCAGCGGATCCCTGCCGGAGCAGCGCGACCAGCGCGACGAGGGCGGCATCCGGGCTTGCCGTTGCGGTGAGCAGCGGTAACAGCACGCGCGTATCGGTCAACCGACCGGTCGGCCCGGACGCGCTGTGCGGGATGGCCGCCCCGAGCGTGGCAACCTCGTCGAGCCGGCCACGCACCTCCCCGAGGTCAACGAAACCGACCCGCACAAGTTCGGTCAGGGACAGTTGCAAACGCTCCATCGCGGGCGATCCCTTCGACTGGTCGGGTCTGGTTTTTGGAGCTGTGTGCGTCTGCCGAATCGTCCTCAAACGCGGATGACGCGCTAGAGCATCTCCAGGTTCTTTTCAAGTTCGAACGGGGTGACCTGCGACCGATAGTCACGCCACTCCTGCCGCTTGTTCAGTAGAACGTAGTTGAAGACCTGTTCGCCGAGCGTTTCTGCGACCAGCTCGGACTCTTCCATGAACTGGATCGCATGATCGAGGCTGGCCGGCAGCTGCGTGTAGCCGAGCGCACGGCGTTCGGTGTCGCTGAGGCTCCACACGTTGTCTTCAGCCTCGGGTGGCAATTCGTAGCCCTCATCGATCCCCTTGAGGCCGGCAGCCAGCATGAGCGAATACGCGAGGTAGGGGTTGGCCGCAGAGTCAATGGCGCGGTACTCGACGCGGGCGCTCTGGCCCTTGTTGGGTTTGTAGAGCGGCACGCGCACCAGAGCTGAACGGTTGTTGTGACCCCAGCAGACGAAGCTCGGGGCCTCGTCGCCGCCCCACAGCCGCTTGTACGAGTTCACAAACTGGTTGGTCACGGCCGTGATCTCGGGGGCGTGTTTAAGCAACCCGGCGATGAACTGGCGGCCGATCTTGGAGAGCTGGTATTTAGCACCGGGCTCATAGAACGCGTTTGCGTCACCCTCAAACAGCGACATGTGCGTGTGCATGCCGGAACCGGGGTGCTCCGACATGGGCTTGGGCATAAACGTCGCATAGACGCCCTGCTCGATCGCGACTTCCTTGACAACGGTACGGAAGGTCATGATGTTGTCGGCGGTGGTGAGCGCGTCGGCATAGCGCAGGTCGATTTCGTTCTGGCCGGGACCCGCCTCGTGGTGGCTGAATTCCACGGAAATTCCGAGGTCTTCGAGCATGCGCACGGAGCGACGACGGAAGTCATGGGCGGTTCCGCCGGGAACGTTGTCGAAGTAGCCGGCCGAGTCGACCGGAGTCGGACCGTTCTTGCCATACTTCGACGACTTGAGCAGATAGAACTCCACCTCGGGGTGGGTGTAGAACGTGAAGCCGCGGTCGGCCGCTTTGGCCAGGGTGCGCTTGAGCACGTTGCGAGGGTCGGCGACGGCGGGCTGGCCGTCGGGTGTGGTGATGTCGCAGAACATGCGGGCGGTGGGATCGACTTCCCCGCGCCAGGGCAGAATCTGGAACGTGGTGGGATCCGGGTGAGCCAGGACATCCGCTTCAAAGGAGCGGGTGAGGCCCTCGATGGCGGAACCGTCGAAGCCGAGGCCTTCGTTGAACGCGCCCTCGACCTCGGCGGGTGCAATGGCCACCGATTTGAGGGTGCCGACGACATCGGTGAACCAGAGCCGAATGAACTTGATTCCTCGCTCCTCGATGGTCCGAAGAACGAAGTCGCGCTGCTTGTCCATTCACGCTCTTTCTGATTGCTCCAACACGTACCTACCTGGGTAACTACTGTCTAGGGTACTGGCTTCAAGCACGAGTGCTTGCCTGACTACACTTGTCGCATGCCAAAGTTGACAGCACCCGAGCCGGACCGCGCGGTTTCTCCCCCTGATGCTGCGGGGCAGTATCCCTTCAATACGGCGGCCGGGCCCAAGCGGGTGCGTACCCGCCACTTTCAGACTGCCAAGTCGCAGGGCATCCCGATTACGGGCCTGACCAGCTACGACATGCTGACCGCCCAGATCTTCGACGAAGCAGGGATCGATTTTCTGCTGGTGGGCGATTCGGCTGGCAACAACGTGTTCGGGTATGAGACGACCCTCCCGGTCACCGTCGACGAGCTCATCCCACTGTCGCGTGCCGTTGCTCGCGCGGTCAACCGGGCACTCGTCGTCGCCGACATGCCGTTCGGTTCGTACGAGAGCGGGCCGGATCAAGCCCTGGCGACCGCCGTGCGCTTCATGAAGGAAGCCCAGGTACACGCCGTCAAGCTCGAGGGCGGCCAGCGCAGCCACAAGCAGATCAGGCGCATCGTCTCGGCCGGCATCCCTGTGATGGGGCATGTGGGATTCACTCCGCAAAGCGAACACGGTTTGGGGGGCCACATCATTCAGGGGCGGGGGGAAGCCGCCGAGGAACTCCTCGCGGACGCTCTTGCCGTGCAGGACGCCGGGGCGTTTGCCGTCGTGCTGGAGATGGTGCCGGCGAGCGTCGCCGCACGCGTGACGGAACAACTGGCGATCCCGACCATCGGGGTCGGGGCGGGGCCATCCGTTGATGGACAGCTGCTGGTGTGGACGGACTTTGCCGGTATGACGAGCGGGCGGGTGCCCAAGTTCGTGCGTCAGTACGCCGACGTGCGGGCGGTGCTGGCGGATGCTGTGCAGCGGTTCACCGCGGACGTCAAGTCCGGCGCCTACCCTGCTCCCGAGCACAGCTACGAGTAGCTCCTGCCGCGGGCTAGGCCGGAATCAGCGGGCGTCGCGCGCGTCGTCTTCAGACCACTTGGCGCTGTTCGCGCGCAACTTGTCGAGAGCATGGGCGGCCTCGTCACGCGTTGCGAACGGCCCCACCCGATCCAGCGACGTCGATTGAAGTCCCTGCTCCACTTCGCCGGTGCGCATGTTGTACCAGAATGCGTGTTCTTTGTCCTCGGCCATAAGCTTGATCCTATGCCTAAGGATTCAACTGGTCACCTCATCCCGGGAACGGTGTCATCGACGCGTTTCGTTCCGTCACACATCGTTCGCCCGGAGTATGTGGGCAAGAAGGGCCCGAGCACCTTTACCGGCTCGGACGTCTACTCGAGCGAGAAGATCGATCTCATACGGGAGTCCGGTCGCATCGCTGCCGAGGCCATTGCCGCTGTGGGACGGGCAATTGTTCCCGGCGTCACAACCGAGGAGCTGGACCAGATCGGTCACGACTACCTCGTGGCCAACGACGCCTACCCCTCCACACTCGGTTACCGCGGCTACCCCAAGTCGTTGTGCAGTTCGGTGAATGAGGTCATCTGCCACGGAATCCCCGACAATACGGTGCTCGACAATGGTGACATCGTCAACATCGACATCACGGCGTACAAGCACGGTGTGCACGGCGACACCAACGTGACGTTCATCGTCGGCGACGCCAGCGCGGAGGTGACACTGCTGGTCGAACGAACCCGGGAGGCGCTCACCCGGGGTATCAAAGCTGTCGCCCCCGGTCGTGAGGTCAACGTCATCGGACGCGCCATCGAGTCCTATGCCAAACGGTTCGATTACGGTGTCGTGCGCGACTACACCGGCCACGGTGTCGGCGAGGCTTTTCACTCCGGTCTCATCATTCCGCACTACGACGCGCCACAGTACAACACGGTCATGGAGGTCGGGATGGTCTTCACTATCGAGCCGATGCTCACCCTCGGAACGAGCGATTGGGATATCTGGAGCGATGACTGGACGGTGCTCACCCGTGACCGCAGCGTGACCGCGCAGTTTGAACACACCCTCGTGGTGACCGAGCGCGGCGCCGAGATCCTGACCCTGGCCTGACAGACTTTGTCTTACGGATAGGGTCAAGTCATGACTGCAACGACGGCAATCGGCATCGACATCGGCGGCACGGGAATCAAAGGAGCGGTGGTCGACCTGTCGACCGGCGCGCTCCTCTCCGAACGGGTGAAGCTGCCCACGCCCAAGGGCGGTCGGCCGCAGGACATTGTCGAGACCACCCGCACCCTGCTCGACACCGTCTCGAAGGACGTCGGCGAGCTGCCGGTCGGCGTCTGCTTTCCCGCCGTCGTGAAGAACGGACACACCATGTCGGCGGCGAACGTATCGTCGAAGTGGATTGGCCTGGCCGCCGAAGCCCTCTTTGAAAAGGCTCTCAATCTGCCGATTCACTTCGTCAACGACGCGGATGCCGCCGGTTACGCGGAATCACAATTCGGTGCGGCCAGGGGCGTAGCCGGCGTCGTCCTGCTGACCACCCTCGGCACCGGCATCGGCTCGGCGCTGCTCAACGACGGCGTCCTGGTGCCCAACACAGAACTGGGACACCTCGAGATTGACGGCCAGGATTACGAGACTCGCGCGGCCTACTCCGCCAAGGAGCGTGAGGACCTCAGCTGGGAAAAGTGGGCCACACGCCTGCAGAAATATTACTCGACGCTGGAACGGCTCTTCTCCCCCGATCTGTTCATCGTTGGCGGCGGTGTATCCAAGCACCACGAGAACTTTCTGCCCCTGCTCAATCTGAGGACGCGGATCATCCCCGCGGTGCATCGCAATAACGCCGGAATTCTCGGCGCAGCGGCTTTAGCAGCCCGGTTCCCCGGCTGATTCAAACGCCCCGGCCCGGCTGGCCCGGTGTGCGGTGTGCGGTGTGCGGTGTCAAGGGCATTACGGGGTGGAATGGGCCAGCTAGTACGCCGGGTTCTGTCCAGGTGTTTGCACACCGTCGACGGCCATCTATCTCGTGACTACGTTGCCGCAGCCCTCTAGCGGTCTACCCGAAAGCTCGGCGAGCCGCCTCAACGCTTTCTGTCTGACCTTGCTCCGGACGAGGTTTACCAAGCCGACCAGGTCACCCTGGCCTCTGGTGGTCTCTTACACCACCGTTTCACCCTTACCACCAGCCGGGCCCGAAGGCTCGACGTCGTGGCGGTCTACTTTCTGTGGCACTGTCTCGCGGGTTGCCCCGGGTGGGTGTTACCCACCATCCTGCTCTGTGGAGCCCGGACGTTCCTCGGCATCCGCTTGGCCCGAAGATCAAACGAATGACGCGACCGTCTTGCCGACCCATTCCGAAGGATGAGTCTACAGGGCGGGCGAGACAGCGCTGAACCCGGGTTAGATTCCCGACTCTTCGGTGCGCACCAGTACGGCGCCACAGTCGGGGCAGAAGATGACGTCGTCGGTCGGCGCCTGGCGGGCATCAGCGAGGTCGCTGCCGGTCAGGGTCATCGTGCATCCGCTGCAGGTACGAGCCCGAAGCAGGGCTGCGGCGTTGCCGTGGCCAGTGATGCGCAGGCGCTCGTACAGTGTCGCGAGGTCTTCGGGGATGGTTGCGGCCACGGTGGCACGGTCTCGAACGAGTTCGTCGAGCTGACGCGTGAGGTCTACCAGCACCTCGTCGCGCGCGGACTCGGTCGATTTCACTCGGTCGACGATGGCATCACGTTCCTTTTCCACTACGGCGACGGCCGCTTCGTGCTCTTCCTGACGCTCCAAAACAGCGATCTCGATCTCTTCGAGATCAAACAGGCGTTTCTTGAGCGAGGCGATTTCTGAGTCCAGAGCCTGGATGTCCTTAATCGAGGAGGTGTGCTGCAGACGGTCTGTATCGCGGGCGATGCGCTTCTCGACGACCTCGACGTCGCTCTCAATGCGTCCCAATTCGGTGCGCACATCGTCGAGTTCGCCCGACCGACCGAGCAGCTTCATGCGGCTGGCTTCCGCCTCACGATTGAGCGAGGCCAGCTCGGTGTGCTGAACGAGCGACTTGGACTGGTGGTTGAGCTGAAGAACCTTGATGTCGAGGGCCTGAAGCCGCAGAAGTTCCTTCTGCTGGAGTGGTGATGCCTTCACGATGTCCTGACCTAACGCTGGAAGTGAGATGGAGTGCGGGAAAATGGGTGTCTCGGATATCAGTGCACGACCGCGAAGTCCCACGGGTCGGTATTCAGCTCGCTCACTGTGACCATCATTCCCGGCAGCGCCTCACGCAACTGCGCCGCGGCCGGTTCCAGCCAGAGCCATTCGCTGGCCCAGTGCGACACATCCATGAGCGCGGGACCGCCCGAACAGAGCGCCTGCTCGCGAGCCTCGGAGGCCGGGTGATGGCGCAGGTCGGAGGTGATGAAGACATCCGCCATGCGTACCTTGGGCTGACGCAACAACGAGTCGCCCGCGCCGCCGCAGAGGGCGACAGTGGTGACCGGTGTGGAGTAGTCGCCGGCGACACGCACTCCCGACGCCGTCGCCGGCAATAATGCCAGCAGGGTATGCGCGAGATGTCCGAGGGTCGTCGAGTGTGCAAGTCGACCGACACGGCCGATGCCGGTGCCGGGCGCGGCGCTGTTGGTGATGGGGGCTGTATCGAGCAGACCAAGTCGGGTGGCGATAATGTCGGACACCCCATCAGCAACGACGTCAGCGTTGGTATGCGCGGCCAGCAGCGCGCATTCGGCCCGGATCAGCCGACTGAGAAGCGCCCCCTTGTAGCGATCTTCGGCAACGCTCGTGATGCCGCGAAGGAGAAGGGGATGATGCGTCAGGAGCAGGTCGGATCCGCTCGCGATCGCCTCGTCGACGGTGAGGGCGACGGCGTCGACAGCAAGGTGGATAGTGCGAATCGGCTGCGACGGATCGCCACTAATCAGGCCCGGACTGTCCCAGTCCTCGGCACCGTCCAGGGGCCACAGGGTGTGGGCGACGCGGGTAACGTCTGCTAGCGAGAATGGCACTCGATCAGCCTACCGGGAGACCGGCGACGGTACTTCGCCGGACACGGTGCAACCCGATGCCCGGCGCCCGGCAGTAAATGTGTCAGAAATCGTAGTCGTCGAGCAGCACGGTGGCCGACTCTTCCCTGGTCCAGGCCGCGGGGATCATGGCACCGGTTTGGGCTTTGCGGTGCAGAAAATCCGTGGTTTCCGGTTCGATCAGTTCCGGCGACAGGCTCTCGGCGGTCACACTCATCAGCTGGCTCGCCGACCCGATCAAAAACTGAGCGCGCAGGAGGCACCCCTTGTCACCCATCACGGGGATGTCCACGACATCTACTTGGCGACGATTGCAGAGTGCCTCGGCGTAGAGCAATACTGCATCAGCGAGATCGCTGCCGGTCACTACGGAACCGCCCGGGTAAAATATTCGTTTCATGGTCGCCCCTCCAAAGCTCACGGAAATTTCACGTGCGTCCAGGGTCCGGGGTCGCCGTAGCAGTATATGCCGGGTCTACCCCAAAGCAATGGAATCTCGGCAATCTCGCATGTTGAACCGATGCGACCGACGGAAGCCGCCGACCCGTCTGATTCAGGCGACGGAGCGAACTCAATGTGGGCCCTACCGGGCTCGAACCGATGACATCCACGGTGTAAAGGTCCGGTCGCACACAAATTCAATGAGGATCCGCAAGAACACGGGCTCTCGAGAGACTGCGCATTTGCGGTACCTTGCCCGACAATCCGGGATTGTGGCGAATCCTGCTGCTGGAAAACCAACGCCTCAACAACTCAAAACACCCAGCAGATTTGTTCTGCCGGTACACAACACTAGCCGAGCATTACGAGCTCGGCGGCACCGAACACCGGCGGTGCCGCTGGTCGTGACCCGGGGCTCCCGCGGACCGAGGGCGTCAGGCCCTCATGAGGCCACAGAATGCAAGAGTCCATAGGACTTTCCCCCACGGGTTCTGGTCGCGCTCTCGGCCGTCCTGCTGTCCGTTGACCCACGCTTTCGATTAACAAACGTCCGGCAGAAATGCGGTGAGTTCCGAGTCACACTCGAACCCGCCGACAGCGTGACAGCCCGCGCCCCCGCAACCCGCGAAGCTGTGTCCCGAGCACAGACGCGCTCTCCAACCACCTGTGAGCGCTGCGGCCGCACCCCGGGCACGATTGATTGGTCACAGGAGTGGATCGAAACCCTGTGCCGCTGGCACCACGAGTCCCGGCGCACGTATAACCCCGAGGTCTAACGCCCGCGCCGGTTCAGGGCATCCAGCCGCACGCACGGCAGCGAGCACACATCGTCGACCGGAAGCCACGCTCGAACAAAACGAAGCGCCTGCACGATGCGCGTCGGATCGTAGAGAATCACCCGCCATGGTCCCTCGCCGTCCATAGCTGACCTCCAAAAGTGTCCCCATTGCGCTCGATGCACACGGCCCGCGGCGAGGGGGTGATTTCCGCGAGGCGCAGTTCATCGCCCGACAGAGAATTCGGTTCGAAGGCCACCGCGAGGGGTAGGCCATGGCGACGCATGCGCACCGCGTCGCCGTGGCGGCCACATCCTGGTCGATTTGTACTTCCTTGCCAAAGCGTGTATGGGCGGACTACGGTTCGAACATTCGATTTAAAATTCCGCACCGAAGGAGTGTCATGGTCAAATCACCTGCCATTCGCGCTGGACTGACGCTGGTGTCCGTCGCAGCGTTGATCCTCGCCACAACATCCGTTGCATCGGCCCGACCCGGGAACGACGGCGCGCTATCGACCGCCGACGGCGCTCGCGACGCCCACCAGCACGGCGAAACGGCCGGTCATCTGCCGGCAACACAGTCCAATATCAACGTAGTCTCCAAACTGAAGATGAAGAACGCGGTGCCCGAGAAGATCGCCGATGTGGGCGTCTTCAAGGACTATGCCTACCTTGCTGCGTGGGGCGTCGTGTCGTGCACCTACAACGGGGTGCACGTCGTGGATATCAAGGACCCCGTGAAGCCGAAGGAGGTCGCGTTTATCCAGTCCAAGGAGGGCAGCTACCCGGGCGAGGGTGTCCAGGCCCTTCAACTCGATACGCCAGCCTTTACCGGCGACGTGCTCGTCACCAATAACGAGAAGTGCAAGGACAAAGCAGGGTTCGGCGGCATGAATCTCTATGACGTGACGAATCCCGAGCACCCCACACCACTCGCCGTGGGCATTGGCGATTCAACAGCCGATGGTCAGGGCAAGAAGACCTCCAACCAGACCCACAGCGTCTTCGCCTGGGATGCCGGCGACAAGGCGTACGCGGTCATCGTTGACAACGAAGAGGGCACCGATGTCGACATCATGGACATCACCAACCCGAAGAAGCCGTTCCTCACCGCCGAATACGATCTGGACAAGACCTTCCCGCAGATCCTCCAGAACGCACCGTCGAACCTGACCGAGGTGTTTCTCCACGACCTCGTCGTCAAGCAGATCGCCGGAAAACAGGTGATGCTGTTGTCCTACTGGGACGCCGGATACGTCACCGTCGACATGACCGACGTGCACAACCCGATCTATGTCGGCGATACGGACTTCACCAACCCCGACCCGCAGCTTCAGGAGTCGGCAGGCCTGATCGAGAAGCCTGAAGGCAACGGCCACCAGGGCGAGTTCACCCTAGACAACAGGTTCGTAATCGGTGCCGACGAGGACTTCGCGCCCAACGGCGCGGAGGGCACCACGGATGACTCCGCGACACCGTTTCAGATCTCGCAGGGCAGCGACACACCGCAGCTGCAAGGCGGGGAGTCGCTGACCGGTGATGCCGTCTACGCGGGACAAGCATGTTCCGGTGATCCGGTTGTGCCACCGGCGCCGGTCACCGCAAGCGGCAGCCAGATCGCGATCGTCACCCGTGGTCTCTGCGCGTTCACCGAGAAGGTGGCGAACGTTGAAGCGGCTGGCGGCTATGACGGAATCGTCATCATCAACCGCGAGGGTACCGACGGATGCGGCGCATTCGGGATGAGCGTCGCCGGCAACATCCCGACCTCTTCGGTCGACCGTCAAACCGGATTCGGTTTCTTCGACCTCGAGGCCTCCTACGATAACGCGGCCTGCCTCGCCGGTGCTGCCAGCCTGATTCCCGGCCTGAGTCTGGGTGCCGTCGGAGACCTCGTTTCCTTGCGCGCGTTCTTCGACGGTTGGGGTTATGTGCACCTCTTCGACAACTCGACGGGAAAGATGTCCGAGCTGGACACCTATGCAATTCCCGAAGCCATGGACCCTGCCTACGCTGTGGGCTTCGGCGACCTCTCGGTTCACGAGGTGGCCACGTCCAAACAGCGGGCCGACCTGGCGTACTTCTCGTATTACGCGGGAGGATTTCGAGTGACCAAAATCATCGACGACAAACTCGTCGAGACCGGTCGCTTCATTGACGAGGGCGGCAACAACTTCTGGGGTGTGGACGTGTTCGAGAACAACGGCGTCGAATACGTTGCGGCCAGCGACCGTGATTTCGGGCTCTACATCTTCCGATACACGGGCAACTGACCCGACAGCCTGATCTGAATTACCCACACGAAATCGCTCCTGAGAACCCCCTCAGGAGCGATTTCGTGCGTCCCGGTGGCGCCGTAGGACGCGCCGGGCGATCTCGCCCCGCCGGGTCAGCGGGGCAGCACCAGGGCGCCGTCCATGTGACGGGGAATCGTCTCGTGGTGCTGAGCCCATGACAACCGAAACCCCCGTCGGGAAGCTGTTGAAGACCAGACGACCCCTGGTCGGTGCGAGCGTGTCGCTGATCTGAGGCACGAGATCGGGCTCGTTGCTGCCGCGGTGCACGCTCACCGACGCCTCACCACCTGACAGGTCGATTTGCGAGCCGACTCTGCGAGGCGGTACCCCAGATATTCTTCCTGATCAGGCATTTTACTTGTGGGCCCTACCGGGCTCGAACCGATGACATCCACGGTGTAAACGTGGCGCTCTACCAACTGAGCTAAAGGCCCCGACGACGAGTCGGTCGTGGGTTCCCTCAGTATAGGACAGACTCGGCGCGCGTTTGGCGACCCATCGACTTCAGAGGACCGGTGTGAGTTGCCCGAGTGCGGCTCGGTAGGCGTCGATCGATCGCGCTTCACCCGGGGCGGAGATGAAACTGGCGCGAATAATGCCGCTCGGATCGATCAAGAATGTCGCACGGTTGGCGAAACCCTTCTCCTCGAGAAAGACGCCGTATTCTTTTGCGACCGCGCCGTGGGGCCAAAAGTCCGCAACCAGGTTGAAGGTGTATTTTTCCTGCTCGCCGAAGGCACGCAGGGCGTGTCGCGAGTCGACCGAAATTCCGATGAGTTCGACGCCGCCGTCCTCGAACAGAGACAGGTTGTCGCGCAGTTCGCAGAGTTCGCCACTGCATATTCCCGAAAAGGCGAGGGGGAAGAAGACCAGCGCGACAGATTTCACTCCCCGGTATTGGCTGAGCTGCACGCTTTCGCCGAACTGGTTGATGAGCTTGAAGTCGGGTGCCTGGGTGTCGTTCTCGAGAGCCATATGGGCTCCTTTCCTAGTGCTGCGGTGGCGCGCGGTTGGGCCGGTGACATACTCTAGCCCGGCAATGTGCGCGAAGTCACAAAACCCGCAGCTTGTCGGCGGCGGGCACCCGTACGCGGACAACGGGCGAAATCTGTAGGCTTACGTCGTGCCGCTGGTTGCAATCCAACCTGCTCATTTACGGCACGTGCCACCGTGGCGCCGCACCATGTCACCGCGGAGCACCATCGCTGCACGAACCCCAGAGAGAGGTCGACTGTGACGGTCAACGACCAGGACCCATACTCGACGAACAACGCCGACTCCGATCCGGAGGAAACTGCGGAGTGGTCGCAATCCCTCGATTCGCTCGTTGCCGAACACGGGCACGAACGCGGACGCGAGATCATGCTCAGCCTGTTGAAGCGGTCGAAAGAGCTGCATCTGGGCGTTCCCATGGTTCCGACAACGGACTACATCAACACCATTGCGCCGGAGAACGAACCCGATTTTCCCGGCGACGAAGACATAGAGCGCCGCTACCGCGCCTGGATTCGCTGGAACGCTGCCGTTCTGGTGCACCGCGCTCAGCGCCCCGGCATCGCCGTTGGTGGCCATATCTCCACCTACGCGTCATCCGCTGCCCTGTATGAAGTTGGTTTCAACCACTTCTTCCGCGGTCAGGACCACCCGGGCGGTGGCGACCAGATTTTCATTCAGGGTCATGCCTCCCCCGGCACCTACGCGCGCGCCTTCCTCGAGGGCCGGCTGACAGAGAACCAGCTCGACGGTTTCCGTCAGGAAAAATCGCACGCTCCTCATGGCATCTCTTCATATCCGCACCCGCGCCTCATGCCGGAATTCTGGCAGTTTCCCACCGTATCCATGGGTCTCGGTCCGATCAACGCGATCTATCAGGCGCAGCTCAACCGCTACCTGACCCACCGGGGCATCAAGGATGCCAGCGACCAGCAGGTCTGGGCATTCCTCGGCGACGGTGAAATGGATGAGGTGGAAAGCCGCGGCCAGTTGCAGGTCGCGGCCAACGAGGGCCTCGACAACCTCAACTTCGTCATCAACTGCAACCTTCAGCGCCTCGATGGCCCGGTGCGCGGTAACGGCAAGATCATCCAGGAGCTTGAAAGCTTCTTCCGTGGTGCTGGCTGGAACGTCATCAAGGTGGTTTGGGGTCGGGAGTGGGACAGCCTCCTCAAGAACGACGTAGACGGCGCCCTGATCAACCTGATGAACGTCACGCCCGATGGTGATTACCAGACGTACAAGGCCGAAAGTGGCGCCTATGTGCGCGAGAATTTCTTCGGACGCGACCCGCGTGCGCGGGCGCTCGTCGAGCACCTCAGCGATGACGAGGTCTGGAACCTCAAGCGCGGTGGACACGACTACCGCAAGGTCTACGCCGCATTCAAGGCCGCGTCGGAGCACACCGGCCAGCCGACCGTCATCCTGGCGAAAACGGTCAAGGGCTACGGCCTCGGTCCCAGTTTCGAAGGCCGCAACGCGACCCACCAGATGAAGAAGATGACCCTCGACAACCTCAAGTCGTTCCGTGACAGCATGCACGTGCCGATCACGGATGCCCAGCTCGAGGAAAACCCCTACTTGCCGCCCTACTACACCCCCGGCGACAAGGACGAGGCGATTGAGTATATGCACGAGCGTCGGCGTGCGCTCGGCGGCTACCTGCCGGAGCGACGCACCACACACACCAAGCTCAACCTGCCCGGAGATGAGACCTACGCGGTCGCCAAGAAAGGGTCCGGAACGCAGGAGATCGCCACGACCATGGCGTTCGTGCGACTGCTCAAGGAGCTGTTGCGCGCCAAGGACTTCGGAAACCGCATCGTTCCGATCATCCCCGACGAGGCTCGCACCTTCGGCATCGACGCGTTCTTCCCGAACGCGAAGATCTACAACCCCAACGGCCAGCACTACACCTCGGTCGACCACGCCCAGCTGCTGGCCTACAAGGAGAGCCCGCAGGGCCAGATTCTGCACGTCGGCATCAACGAGGCCGGCGCCGCCGCTGCTTTCACCAACGTGGGCACGTCCTATTCCACGCAGGGCGAACCGCTCATTCCGGTCTACGTGTTCTACTCCATGTTCGGTTTCCAGCGCACCGGAGACGCTTTGTGGGCCGCCGGTGACCAGATGAGCCGCGGGTTCATCGTCGGTGCCACGGCCGGTCGCACGACGTTGACCGGGGAAGGTCTGCAGCACGCCGACGGTCACTCGCCGTTGCTGGCGTCGACCAACCCGGCCGTCGTCTCCTACGACCCGGCATACGGCTATGAGATCGGTCACATAGTGCGTGCCGGACTCGAGCGCATGTATGGCGGCACCCACACAGATCCGAACGTCATGTACTACGTGACGGTCTACAACGAGCCGGCCGTGCAGCCGGTCGAGCCCGCTGACGTTGATGTGGACGGCATCCTGCACGGCATCCACCGGGTGAGTGAATCCGCTGCGAGCGGACCGAAAGCACAATTGCTCGCCTCCGGCGTTGCCGTACCGTGGGCACTGGAGGCCCAGCAGCTCCTCGCCGACGACTGGGGCGTCTCGGCCGACGTCTGGTCGGTCACCTCGTGGACCGAACTGCGCCGCGATGGTCTGGCCGCCGAGGAGCACAACTTCCTCAATCCCGACGACGTGCCCCGCATCCCGTACGTCACCACGAAGCTCGAAGGCGCTGCCGGCCCCTTCGTCGCCGTGTCTGACTTTATGCACGCCGTTCCGGACCAGATCCGACAGTTTGTTCCGAGCGACTTCGCGACGCTCGGTGCCGACAGCTTCGGCTTCTCGGACACCCGCCCGGCCGCACGCCGATTCTTCAAGATCGACGGTCCGTCGATGGTCGTGCGCACTCTGGAGCTGCTCGCCCGTCGCGGCGAAGTAGACCGCAGCCTCGCCGGCCAGGCGATCGCCAAGTATCGCCTGCACGATGTGAGCGCGGGCACCACCGGCTCTGCCGGGGGCGAGAGCTAAGAAACCGTGGCACCGGCGCCCAAAACGAAGGAACAGACCCTCAACTGGCTGCGCACCATTTCTGGTGAGCTGTCGACCCAGACGCTCAAACGACTCGAAGACACGCTGTCCTGGTATGGCGATATGCCACCAGGGCGGCGGTCGGCCGTCGGCCTGGTCGCCCAGGCCGGGATCACGAGTTTCATCTCCTGGTTTGACGATCCACGGTCAACGCCGTGGATCGCCGCGGACGTCTTCGGTGCTGCCCCGCGAGAGTTGCTGCGCTCGGTGAGTCTGCAGCAGACGCTGCAGCTCATCCGCGTGACGGTTGAGGTCGTCGAGGAACGCGTCAAGGACGGTGGCGAGGCGCTGCGCGAAGCGATTCTGCTCTATTCGCGAGAGATCGCCTTCGGGGCAGCAGATGTCTATGCTCGTGCTGCCGAGGCACGCGGCCTCTGGGACGCGCGGTTGGAAGCTCTCGTCGTTGACTCTATTCTCAGTGGGGAATATGACGACGAACTGCCTAGCCGAATTGCGGCTCTCGGCTGGCATGGCCACGGTGAAGTCTGCGTACTGGTCGGCACCACCCCGCAGATGCTCGACGTCGACCAGTTGCGCCGCGCTGCCCGGCATATGGCCGCCGACGTGCTCATCGGCGTCCAGGGGAACCGCCTCGTGCTCGTGATCGGTCGCGCACGCCCGGCCCAGGCGGACAGCGAGGACGTCGGCACCGCTGCGGCGCTCACGTTCATGGAGATCGCCATGCAACTCGAACCGATATTCGGGCCCGGGCATTTGGTGCTCGGTCACGAGGTTCCCAATCTCGTTGACGCATCCAAGAGCGCGAAGGCCGCCCTAGCCGGGTTCGCCGTCGCGCGGTCGTGGCGGAATGCGCCCCGGCCCGTCCAGGCCGACGATCTGCTCCCCGAGCGCGCCCTCGCCGGGGATCCGCTCGCCCGCGCGACGCTGATACATCGCATCTATCGGCCGCTGCAGGCGCACTCGACCGAGTTGCTCACCACCCTGTGGTGCTATCTCGACAATGGCCGCTCGCTCGAGGCCACCGCGCGCGAATTATTCGTGCACCCCAACACCGTGCGGTATCGCCTGAAACGAGTATCCGAAGTCATCGGCTACGACGCCACGGGAGCCCGAGAGGCGCTCATTTTGCAATCGGCCCTGATCATCGGCTCGATCAGCGACCACGACGGTTCCACCCGCCGTCGTTGATGGGGTCCGAGGCCAGGGATTGCCCGCGCGATGTCTAGGGCCGGCGGCGTAGAGGGTGTAATTCGGCCGTCACGTCGTCGTGACGCTCCTCTCACAACGACCTGGTGTGTCGTCGCTGCACCGGCATCCATCGGCACGGCGGTCACACGTCTCGCGGGATCAGACCCGCCCTATTCAGACTTGGAGCGTGTCATGCCCACATCCCGGAAATCCGCCACAGAAGGCGCCGCGGAACCGGATGTCGACGTCAGCGTCGCCCCGCAGCCTAGAGAGCTGACCCGCAGCCTCAAACCCCGCCACCTCTCGATGATTGCGATCGCGGGAGTCATCGGGGCTGGCCTGTTCGTTGGTTCTGGTGCGGCGATCCAGCAGGCCGGTCCTGGAATTCTCGTGGCCTACGCCGCCGCTGGCCTTGTCGTCATCCTGGTGATGCGCATGCTCGGCGAGATGGCGGCGGCGAGTCCGGAGACCGGGTCGTTCTCGACCTACGCCGACCGCGCGCTCGGCCGCTGGGCCGGGTTCAGCATCGGCTGGCTCTACGCCTGGTTTTGGATCATCGTCCTTGGAATCGAAGCAACTGCGGGCGCGGCGATCGTGCATCGCTGGGTACCCGAGGTCGATCAATGGGTGTGGGCCCTCCTGCTCATGGTGCTACTCACGCTTACGAACGTGGCCTCGGTGAAATCATTCGGGGAGTTTGAATTTTGGTTCGCCTCGATCAAGGTCGCGGCCATTGTGGTCTTCCTCGTCCTCGGGATCGCGGCGATCCTGGGCTTCATGCCCGGTGTGACCGCGCCCGGCCTCGACAACCTCACCAATCGCGGCGGATTCTTCCCCAACGGTGCCGGAGCGGTGCTCGGCGGAGTCCTCGTGGTGGTTTTCTCTTTCTTCGGCGCCGAAATCGCCACGATCGCCGCGGGGGAATCGCAAAACCCGGTAGCCGCTGTTCGCCAGGCGGTGCGGTCCACCGTGTGGCGAATCCTGATCTTCTACATTGGCTCGATCGCCATTGTCGTCACCCTGCTGCCCTGGGACAGCACCTCCGTAGCAAAGAGTCCGTATGTGGCGGCCATCGAGCTCTACGGCATTCCCGGTGCCGGCACGATCATGGATGTGATCGTGCTCACCTCTGTGTTGTCCTGCCTCAACTCGGGACTCTATACCGCCAGCCGTATGCTGTTTTCCCTGTCGACGCGCGGCGACGCTCCCCGCTCCTGGGGAACGATCTCCGCCAGGGGCGTGCCGCGCAGCGCTGTGCTCGCGTCGACCATCGTAGGGTTTGTGACCGTCGGCCTCAACTACGTCGCCCCGGACACCGTGTTCCTGTTCCTGGTGAACACCTCCGGCGCCATTGCCCTGTTCGTCTGGCTCGTGATCGCGGCCTCGCAGTTGATCCTGCGTCGCCGCATGGGACCGGACGCCGCAAGGGCACTGTCACTCAGGATGTGGGTCTTCCCCTACCTCACGTGGTTCGCCATCCTCAGCATCCTCGGCCTGCTCGTGGGAATGTTGATCGTCCCCGAAACGCGGGAATCCCTCGCGCTGTCCCTCGCGCTGGCCGGGCTGCTCGTGGGCGTGGGCCTGTGGCGTTACCGGGGCGGGCGTGGCTCGAGCGGCGAAGCTGCGATCCAACCGGTGATCGGTTCGGCGCATTCTAAATCAAGCCAACGCCAGGATTGATCCCGCCAGCCGCCACGAGTTGAGAAATCGGGATTCGTCCCGAGGAGTTTTTCTGCAGGACTCTACAAAGGAACCCGGAATACTCAGTGCGATTTGTACACTCATTTCCGCCATCAGGTTGGAAGACTGAATAAATGATCGTTGTCGTCTGCCCGGGTCAGGGCTCCCAAACTCCCGGATTCCTTGAACCCTGGCTGGCTCTGCCCGCCTTCTATGCCGGCCTCCGGCATATCTCCGACGACGTCCACCTAGACCTCGTCGCTCACGGCACGGTCAGTGATGCCGACACCATTCGCGATACGGCGATTGCCCAGCCCCTCATCGTGGCCGCCGGCATCCTCACGCTCGAAGCGCTGCTCGCGGATGGCCGGCGAGACCGCATCTCCGGGATCGCCGGGCACTCGGTCGGTGAGCTGACTGCCGCCGCGGGCGCTGGCATCCTGAAAACCACCGATGCGGTGCGTTTCGTCCGAGAGCGTGGCGTGGCGATGCAGGCCGCCGCCGCCCTCGTTCCCACCGGCATGAGCGCCGTGATCGGTGCCGACGAGACCGAGCTGCTCGCCCGAGTGACCGAGCTCGGCCTCGAACCCGCCAACTTTAATGGCAGTGGTCAGATCGTCGTCGCCGGTGCGCTCGACGCTCTCGCCGAACTCGCCGCGGCTCCCCCGCATCGCGCCAGGGTCATCCCACTGCAGGTCGCGGGTGCATTCCACACCCGGTATATGCAGCCTGCCGTTGAACGGATGACCGTGGTCGCCGACTCGCTCAGCCCCACCGATCCGACCCTCCCGATTTGGACCAACCGTGACGGAGACCGCGTAACCGAGGGCATCCGATTTGTGGACCTTCTCGTCGGCCAGGTGTCGTCGCCGGTACGGTGGGACAGGTGCATGGAGGCCTTCGCAGCCGCGGGAGTCACCGGAATCATCGAGGTCGCGCCGGCCGGCGCGCTCGTCGGTCTCGCAAAGCGCGCCCTCAAGGGCGTTCCCACCGTGGCTATCAAGACCCCGGACGACCTGCCCGCCGCCTGGGCCATGATCGACCAGCAGTCCTGAATCTGATAAGAGAGACAATGACCAAGCCAACACTGAAGCAGTCCCACGGGTCGCAGTACACCCGCATCCTCTCGATCGGCGCCGCCCGCGGTGACCTCATCGTACCCAACGACGAACTGGTCGCCGCGATTGATTCCTCCGACGAGTGGATCCAGCAGCGCACCGGAATCATCACCCGCACGCGTGCCAGCGAGGACATCGGCGCGGTCGACATGGCAACGGATGCCGCCCGCGAGGCCATCGAGAAAAGCGGCATCGCCCCGGCACTCATCGATGCCGTGATCGTGGCCACCATCAGCAACGACCGCCAGACACCCTCAATGGCCGCCGTTTTGGCCGACCGCGTTGGCAGCAATCCGGCCGCCGCCTACGACATCAATGCGGCCTGCGCCGGCTATGCCTACGCCATCGCCCAGGCCGATGCCCTCATACGCACGGGGGCTGCGCACTATGCACTCGTCGTCGGCGCGGAGAAGCTCTCTGACCTCGTCGACCCGGCCGACCGGAGCATCTCGTTCCTGCTCGGCGACGGTGCCGGCGCCGTCGTCATCGGCCCGAGTGACTACCCGGGCATCTCCACCACCGTGTGGGGATCGGATGGATCCAAGGCCGACGCGATTCACATGAATCACACCCTGCAGGAATACCGTCGCGGCGACGCCGACTGGCCAACCCTGCGTCAGCAAGGACAAACGGTCTTTCGCTGGGCCGTCTGGGACATGGCCAAGGTCGCCAAGAAAGCCCTCGAAGTCGCGGGGATCGAAAGCTCCGACCTGGCCGCATTCATTCCGCACCAGGCCAACATGCGCATCATCGATGAGTTCGCCAAGCAGCTCAAGTTGCCAGAGTCCGTTGTCATTGCGCGCGACGTCGCCACGACTGGCAACACCTCCTCGGCGTCTATTCCCCTCGCCACCCACCGCCTGCTCGAGGAACATCCAGAGCTCAGCGGCGGACTCGCGCTACAGATCGGCTTCGGTGCCGGACTTGTGTTTGGCGCGCAAGTCGTTGTGCTGCCCTAACCAACCCACCCCCTAAACTAGGTCTCGGTCAACCGAGACACCCTCAAGGAGAAATAACATGGCATTGTCCACCGCAGAAGTTCTGACCGGCCTGGCCGAGCTCATCAACGACGAAACCGGAATCGCAACCGACACGGTTGAGCTGGGCAAGTCGTTCACCGACGACTTGGACATCGACTCCATCTCGATGATGACCATTGTCGTCAACGCAGAAGAGAAGTTCGACGTGAAGATCCCCGACGAAGAGGTCAAGAACCTCAAGACTGTCGGCGACGCTGTCGAGTTCATCGTGAAGGCACAGGACTAGGCCCAAGCCGGAACCAGGTCGGCCGGAAGTCGGCCGACCTGTTCACTGGGCTGGTGCCACAACGCGCCGGCCCATACGTTTGTCGTCCCATGGAGAGTTGACTTATGACCAAGAAAATCGTTATCACCGGTATCGGTGCGACTACGCCGCTGGGCGGCACGGCCGTGGAGACCTGGACGGCCCTCCTGGCCGGCGAATCGGGCGCTACCACCCTCGAGCAAGCCTGGGTCGCTGAAACAGCGATCCCCGTAACCTTCGCCGCACAGGCGCGCGTCAAGACCGCGGATGTGCTGCAACGATTCGAGGTCAAACGCCTCGACCCGTCCAGCCAGTTCGCCCTGATCGCCGGCCGTGAAGCCTGGGCAGATGCCGGCTCTCCCGAGGTCGAGCCAGAGCGCCTCGCCGTGGATTGGGCGACCGGAATCGGCGGAGTGTGGACCCTGCTGGACGCTTGGGACACCCTGCGCGAGCGGGGCCCGCGCCGCGTACTGCCCATGACCGTGCCGATGCTCATGCCGAACGGCCCGGGAGCGGCCATCGGAATGGACCTGCACGCCCGTGCTGGCATTACCACGGTGGTCTCCGCGTGTGCGTCGAGCACCGAAGCGCTGGTCAACGCGTACAACCGGCTGCAAGCTGGGCTCGCTGATATCGTCATTGCCGGGGGTTCCGAGGCCGCAATCCACCCGCTGCCGATCGCTTCCTTCGCGGCGATGCAGGCCCTGTCGACTCGCAACGACGACCCGGCGACCGCAAGTCGCCCCTACGACGTGACCCGGGACGGTTTCGTTCTCGGCGAGGGCGCCGCAGCCCTCGTCATTGAAACCGAAGAACACGCGAAAGCGCGCGGGGCCCACATCTACGCCGAACTGCTCGGCGGCGTCGTCAACAGCGATGCCTATCATGTGACTGCACCGGACCCGGAGGGGTCCGCCGCCGCCCGCGCAATGGTGTCGACCATTGAGAACGCCGGTGCGTCCCTGGCCGACGTGTCCCACATCAACGCCCACGCCACGAGCACCCCGGTCGGGGACATTGCCGAGTACAAAGCCCTCAGGCGCGTTTTCGGGGATCTGCTCGACGGCATCCCGGTGTCGGCGACAAAGGCTTCCACCGGCCACCTGCTCGGTGGCGCCGGCGCCCTCGAAGCGTTCTTCACGGTCAAGGCACTTTCTGAGCGCATGGCACCGCCGACGATCAACCTCACGTCTCAAGACCCGGAAATCACGCTCGACGTGGTCACCACTCCGCGGGCGCTACCGGCGGGAGACCTGCTCGCACTGAGCAACTCCTTCGGCTTCGGCGGCCACAACGCCGTCGTGGCATTCCGGTCGGTCTAGCGTTCGGTTCTATCTTTGCCGATTGTGAATGACCCCGTCCGGTTTGGACGGGGTCATTCTTGTGAGGTGATCAGGCGCATCTGGCTGTCTCTGACATCGACTGTGACGCGTGGGATTGCCGCCGGCACGGTCACCGGTCGACAGCCCACACTCCCATGCGGGAACGGCACGGGTTGGAGCAGTGCCGATCAGCCCACCTGGTGCAGCCAGACGACGGCGTTCAGATCGCTCGCCTGCCGGAACGGTTCTAGTTCGTCGTCCCAGGACTGCCCGAGAGCCAGGCGCAGGTGCCGGTGCAGTTCGATGGTATTGGCCCCCGCACTGTCCATCGCGAATCGAATGCGATCTTCCGGCACGACCATATTGCCCACGCTGTCCGTTTGAGCATGAAAAATACCCAGCTCCGGCGTATGCAACCAGCGACCGCCATCTGATCCGGGCGCTGCATCTTCGGTGACTTCGAAACGCAACTGCTCCCAGCCGCGCAGAGCGGATGCCAGTGCGGCGCCAGTACCCAAGGGACCCTCCCAGTAGTATTCGGCGCGGTATGAACCGGGCAGGGCCGGCTGTTCCGACCAATCGAAATTAACGGCCTCGCCGAGCGTACGTCCAGCCGACCACTCGATATGTGGGCACACAGCTCGCGGAGAAGAATGCACGAAAAGCACCCCCCGCGCAATCGGCGCTCGACGGTCGTATGTTGCATCCATCGTGATTCTCCGTTCCTAGTAGGTGCGTCTTCCCCAACGACCTCGGAACAACCGGACTCGCACAGTACAAGACTGTGAGCACGATGGCAGATATGAAGTTATGCGACCACTCGTCAGCACCCCTGAGTTGGTACTGGCCCGGCCGATAGCGCAATTATGCCCCAGGGTCCTGCCGATTGACAAGCGGCCGAGGCATGAGAACGCCGGTGGAACAGATGAGGTTGCGGCTTGGGCAGCGGGGTCAGCGTTTGCTGGCCGATATTCTGGCGGCGAGTTCGCCCAGCGCGGTGAGGGTGTAATCCGGTGCCGCAAAGTAGCTCGGGTAGGCCTCGCCGGTGCGGTTCAACCAGGCGGTGCTCAAGCCCGCTTGCGCCGCGCCGTGGATGTCCCAGGGGTGCACGGCGACCAGGAGCATATCGCTCGGCGGCACCCCACAGACATCCGCGGCATAGTCGTAGGCAGCCCGTACCGGTTTCCACGCCGGGGCGTCTTCAACCGTGAGCAGAGCTTCGAATTCGTTCTGGAGCCCTGCCCTGGTCAGGAGCGTCCTGGCCACCTGCACGCCTCCATTCGATAAGGTCACGAGGCGCAGCCCAGTTGTCTTGAGCGCCCGGATCCCGTCTTCTACGTCTGGGTAGAGGTTCAATGCAAAGAAGCCGGCCATAATGTGCTGCACAGCATCGTCGAGGTTGCCGGTCAGGGCGACGTCGCGGAGGACTCCGCGCAGGATCTCGGAGCTGATTTCAGCGAATTTTGCGGCACCACCGGCAGCGGCGAGGGCGAACCCGTCCCTGAGCAAGGAGGCGAACCAGATCCCGGCCAGGTGCGAGGGGGCGCCGATATCCACAAAAAGAGCCTTCATGGTCGACATGTCTGAGAGGGTTTCGTTGACGTCGAAAACGATCACTGACGGCGTGTTGCTATTCATAACGTGGGTCCTTCCGGTGTTCGCGATGTGGTGGTGCCCTATAGATGCATCCATTCGGCGATGCCACCCACTCGCGGCGCGGCCCTCACCCACGACTCTGAGAACGCGCTCGGCCGTCAGGCACCAGAGTAGCTGGTGTTGCAGACAGGAGAGTGAGCCTTTCATCCGAGGGATAGTCCAGGTTGCGGGTTAGGGGGGATCGTGGCTGCCGCGACGCGAATGTGCCCGCCACGCACCGCCACGGAGCGCACATCCACGCCCTCACGTTCGATGATGGTCCACGGGCGAGCCTTGAGGTCGGCACCGCCGACCGCGGCTGCGATCCGCGCGAGCGGCGAGAACACCCGGTAGATCTTCACGGGCGACTGCATGTCTACAATGCACGCGCGACCACCTGGCCGCAGCAGGGCACGCATCCGGTCCCAAGCCGGATGCCAGTCTGTGAAGACGCTCATTGCATAACTGGAAAAGACACCGTCGACGCTCCCTCGCGCCGCCGGGAGCTCTTTCACGACGACCATCGGGTCAAATGTCATGGCATCCGCCTCGACCAGGCGCACGTTCGTCCACCCGTTCGATTTCACCCGGCGGCGCGCCATCTCAAGCATCTCCCGGCTGCGATCCAGCCCGATCACGGCGCCCGCGGGGCCGACCGCATCGACGAGCAGAGCAAAATTCAGGCCGGTACCGCAGGCTAGGTCCAGGACAGTGTCGCCCGGACGCAGCCCCAGGAGAGCCACGCCGCATTCTCGGCCGGCCCGGTAGACGACTCGTTCTCCGGAAAGAGCGTCGTAGAAACGGGCAGCGGCCCCGTAGACGTTCACCATGGTACAGTCCGTCCTTCCTTTTTTCGCCAGCCTAATCAGCCCGCAGTGGTTTTGAACACCGGCGACCGTCTACGCTCACAGTCATGCGAGAACTCGACAAATTTGATCTGGTCGTCATTGGAGGCGGAACTGCTGGCTTGATTGCCAGCCGCACGGCGGCGAGCTTCGGAGCGAGAGTGGCTCTGATCGAGGACAACCTTCTCGGAGGGGATTGCCTGTGGACCGGGTGCGTTCCATCGAAATCGCTCATTGCCGCCGCGAACGTCGCAGCGACGGCCCGATCCTCCGCTCGACTCGGAGTACGGGTGGGCGATGTCGTCGTCAACTTCGCGCAGGTCATGACGCACGTTCAGGACGCGATGCAGGAAATCGCACCGGTCGATTCCGCCGAGTCTCTCGAGCGGGACAATATTGACGTGGTCATCGGGAGGGCACGATTCACCGGTCCGGACAGCGTCAACGTGAACGGCCGCGAACTCCGGTTCCATCAGGCGCTGATCGCCACCGGTGCCGCACCGGCCCTGCCGGACATCCCCGGAATCGACGCGGTCGATCTGCTTACCAGCGAAACGTTCTGGGACCTGAGGACTGCCCCGGAACAACTCGTGGTGTTGGGCGGCGGGGCTCTCGGCTGTGAGATCGCCCAGGCCATGGCTCGCCTCGGTACGGCCGTGACGCTCGTGCAGCGGGGGCCACGAATCTTGCCGAAGGAAGACGACCGGGCCAGTTCCCTCATTCAGGCCGCGCTCATCGCTGACGGAGTCGACGTGCGCACCAACTTCACCGCGATCGCGGTCACCTCCACCAACCGCCTCGCCGGTACATTGTCCCTCGATGATGGGACCGCCCTGACTTTCGACCGGCTCTTCGTAGCCGTGGGTCGCCGCCCGAACACCGCCGGCCTCGACCTGCACTCCGTGGGAGTGCGCCGGGATGGGCACGGTAACATCGTGGTCAATTCCAGGATGCGCACTTCCAACCCGCGCATCTGGGCCGCCGGCGACGTCACCGGACTGCCCCGGTTCACGCACACCGCCGGTGTGAACGCCAACCTGGCTGCAACAAACGCGATCCTCGGACTGACCCGCCCCGTCGACAAGGAGGCGATCCCCCGAGTCACGTTTACCTACCCTGAAGTCGGTGCCGTCGGCCTGCAATCCCGGGATGCGGAAGCCGGGGCCCACCGGATCGTCACCTGGGAGCATGAACAGGTTGACCGCGCGGTGACGGAGGCGAAAACAGGCGGGTACACCCAGCTCATCGTCAACAAACGCGGCCGCATACTTGGCGGGACCGTCGTGGGCCCCCGGGCCGGTGAGACCCTCGGCGAGATCTCTCTGGCGTTGAAGAACCGGCTCACCACGAGCAGTATCGCCAGCACGACGCACGCGTATCCCACGTACAACGACGGCCTTTGGAGCGTGGCCGTGGCCGACGTGCGTCACCGGCTCGGTTCCGGCCTGGTTTTGACCGCCACGCGGATCCTTCGACGTCTGCGTAAGGCGCGGCTACGCTGACAGTCTGCCCCGCACAGGGCTGACTCCATGGGTTGGACCGCGTCCAGAATTCTCGCGGAGACCAAACGGCCCCACCGGCAGAGCGCCCGCCGGGCCCGGCGGGCTGCTTGCGCGACGCGTAGATCGTTGCCTCGGATCGAAGGCGGTCTGCAGCTATTTGGCCTGGCCGTAGTTATCGACGGTGGCCACCGTCAGCATGAAGTCGACCGGGAAGTCGCCGAAGAGCAGCCGCCCAGCAGTTTCGGCAGCCGTAGCGATGATCTGTGCGACGGCGTCGGTCTGCTCCGAGGGCGTGTGCACGATCACCTCGTCGTGCAGAAAAAAGACGAGGTGCGGTTGGGCGTGAAATGGCGCACGAGCCCGCGCAGCCGGGGTCACCGCACGGCGGGCTCCTGGAGGTCTCAGGCGAGCAGCATCGTGTACGGCATTCGCTTGGCTGCCGGGAGCAGGCAGTGCCGTGAGCTCGCGCCGGATCTCTGCCATCCAGCACAGGGCCCATTCAGCCGCGCTGCCCTGCACGATGAAGTTGCGGGTAAAGCGCCCCCAATCCCGGGCCTGGCTGCGGGCTCGCCGCTCATCAATCGCCGTCGCCGCCGGGTCGTAGGCCTGCGCCTGCACCTCATGCCAGCCCGTGCCTGGTATCGGTGACGAGCGCCCGAGTCGGGTCGTCACCACTTCGCCACGCTCGCCGGCGCGTGCCGCCGACTCGGTGAGCGCGATCGCCCGGGGGTAGGCACGGGCCAGGCGCGGCATCAATCGTGCGCTTTCCCCCGTCGTGGCCCCGTACATGGCGCCGAGCATCGCGACCTTGGCGTGGTCGCGGGTCTGGGCGACACCGCTCGACACGATCCCGGTATACAGGTCGGTGCCGCGGCCAGCCCTGGCCATGTTCGTATCCTGCGCCAGCGCCGCGAGGATGCGCGGCTCCAGCTGCGCGGCATCCGCGACGACGAGTTTCCAGCCCGGGTCAGCGACGACAGCACCCCGAATCTGTTTGGGCAGCTGCAGCGCTCCCCCGCCGCGCGTGGCCCAGCGGCCGGTGACGACACCTCCGGGCACGTAGTCGGGGTGGAACCGGCCGTCGACGACCCAAGATTCCATCCAGGCCCAGCCGTTGGCGTTGTGCAGCCGGGAGAGTTTCTTGTACTGCAACAACGGTTCGATTACCGGGTGCTGCAACTTCTCCAGCTCCCAGCCCCGCGTCGAGGTGATGGCGAGCCCGGCACGCTGCAGCGCTTTGAACAGTTCCTGGGGCGAATCCGGGTTGAGGCTGGCGTCGTGCAGTTCTAAGCGGATGCGCCGGGCCAGCACTTCCAGACGCTCCGGTCGGACACCGGGTGCGACCCGCGGTCCGAGTTCGCGGGTGAGGAGGCGATCGTGCACGTCGGTGCGCCAGGGCAGGCCGGCGTAGCGCATCTCCGCGGCCACGAGCGCGCCGGCGGACTCGGCGGCAAGCAGGAGCCGTAGGCGCCCCGGTTCGGTAGCGGACGCCACCGCGTCGAGTTGGCGGCGAAACTCTTGCGCTGTACTCGACTCTCGGGCGCCCGGCGCGGTAGGCCCGCCTGCCGTCGTACCGGCAGCTGCAGGGTTCATGATATCCGCGGCGCCAGTGCTCGAAACCGAGTCACCGTCATCGTCCGCCTCGAAGTCGAAAAGTGTCACCCTGGGCTCGGCTTGGTCACTCGCTCCTGTACTCGCGACGTCCCAACGGTCCCGCGCGGCCTGGGCGAGTTCGCTCGTCGTGGTCAGTGCCGAATTCTTCAGGATCACATGGCACAAACGAAGATCGTGGCAGCGCTGCACTCGGATGCCCGCGGTGAGAAGTACCGAATAGATCCGGGCGGTATCGTCCCAGACCCAGCGCGGCGTGGCGGGTTCGCGGGTGATCGATTCCCGGGCGGCCGCTTCGAGCGATGACACGAACGACCGAAACTCGGTCAGGGTGAGGCGGTGTGACGCGTCGATCGGGAGGCCTGCATCGTCCAGCGTGTCGACGAGCAGTGCGCCGCCAGTTGTTTGCCGAACCAGTACATACACTGTTCTATTCTGCCCGGTGCCGGCCGGGTAGAGCACCGCGCCTATCGGCTTCGCGGAGCCGATAGGCGCGGTGCCCTGCGGGAGATCGCGTCGGTTACGACGCGCTCGGCGCGGTGCCCTGCGGGAGATCGCGTCGGTTACGACGCGCTGGGCGTACCTTCGCTAGCCAGCGATCTTGTCTCCGTTCGGAGCGACCACCCACCAGACGCCGCCAACACCTTCCCCGGTGGTGTCACCGGCAGCAGCGTCGCCCGCCCAGTAATAGAGGGGAAGTCCGTTGAGGGTGACCTGTTTGGTGCCGTCCGTGCGCGTGATGACACCGACCTTGCCGGTGACACCCGCGACGGTGGGCGTGTCGGATTTGGCTACGACGGCTGGCCATTTGACCAAGCAGTCGCCCTCGCAGGTGCTCGCACCAGAGTCTGCAACGTCCTTGTCGAAGACATACAGGGTCATCCCCGCCGTATCAACGACGATCGTGCCGAGCGAACTGTCTGCGGTAGCGAGCGCCGGCTTGACCGCGGCCTCACTCGGCGCGCTGGACGAGCTCGACGTGTCGGCCGCCGGAGTCGTCGCTCCCTGCGAGCATCCGCTCAGCGCGAGAACGCTGAGCACGACCGCCCCGACGGCCGGCCCGACCTTGATCCATATTCTGCTGTTCATGATTGCTTCCTTCTCTCGGTGCTATTCGATGAAGTGCTATTCGATGAGGTGTTTTTGACGTTGTGGTTTTAACACGCTGTGGTGCGCAGTGCGGTGGTGCCAGATGGAGAACTCCTGGAGTTACCACGAGCTACAGCAGGGAATGGTTCAGCACTCCAGGTTGGGAGCCACACGGAGCACCAGTCCGCGTGGAATAGGCTGCTAGCCTGTGCGTGAAACCATGGACATTATTCGATACAACGAGGTACGTGCCATCTCGGGGCGCAACGACGGCGGCCAGACCCGCGAGCTGGTTTCTTTCCCGGTAGGCGCGGCTGACTTTGACTGGCGAATCAGCATCGTTGATGTCATCGTCGCCGGCGATTTCTTCGTCTATCCGGGTGTGGAACGCATATTCGCCCTGGTCGAAGGTGAACTCCTGGTGTTGATAGTCGATGGTGTCGAGCACCCGATGGAGCAGTATCGTCAATTTCGCTTCTCCGGCGACAGCGTCACCAGCGCCACCCTGCCGGTCGGCGCAACGACAGGCCTCAACGTGATGGCAAGACGCGGAGAATACAAGGCCTACATCTCGATCATCGAGTTGTCCAAGAAGCGATCCCAGCCCGTGTTCGGTGACCAATTTGCCATTCTGCTTCAGGGGAACGCGGCGGTCTCCGCGCCCGCTTCTAATGCCGCCGGTACAGGTCAGGGCGAGATCGATACAGCGGAGCTGCACAAATTCGATACCGTCCGCGGCCATGATCCGGCACCGGAAGTTCTGGGGCGAGGATTCCTGGCCATGATCACGCTCGAGGCCGAATCCGCCTGATCGGGGCCACCGTCGCCGTGGCGGCGCTGGTGTGTCCCTGCGACAGGATCAGCGTCTGGGGCCCGCGAGCCGGCTGGGGCGTTCGTGCACGCCGAAGATGGTGAAGATTAAGGCCACCGCGGCCGTACCGGCCAGTAGAAGAAGACCGATCGCGTAGCTATTGTCGGTGGCGTTATAGGTGGCCCCCATCACGAGCGGCGGAAAATAGCCACCCAGGCCTCCGGCCGCACTGACGATTCCGCTGATTGAACCGGCCTTGTCGGGTGGCGCATTGCGTCCCAGCCAGGCGAAGACTCCCCCGGCTCCCAGACCGAGGGCCGACGCCATTGCCACGAACGTGAGCCCCGCCGGAATTTCCCCATCCGGACGCAGATTCACCGCCCAGGCAAGCACAGCGACGGCGCACAACGAAACTATGACGACCGGCTTGGGACCGACTCGATCGGCGAGAATTCCACCGACCGGGCGCATCAGTACGGCCGCAGCGGCGAAACCGGCGGTTCGGGTGCCAGCCGCGGTCAGGTCGAAATCGTAGATGTCTCGCAGATAGGTCGGCAGGTAGGTGGAGAACGCAACGAACCCGCCGAAAACAAGCCCATAGAGAAAACACATCTGCCAGGTCACGCCGAGTTTCGCGGCCGCGACGAGTTTTGGTACGAAGGGCTGGGCATTGGAAACCCAACTCGGCGCATTCCCCATGCAGGTCCAGACGAGGACGGCGGTCATGATCAGCAGCAGCGCCAGAATCAGGTGGGTGGGAACGTACCCGAACCAGTCAACGAAACGCGGCGTGAAGAAGGCGGACAGAGCCGTGCCGCCCATACCGGCACCAAAAACACCCGTCGCGAAGCCGCGCCGAGAGAGCTCATTCCAGTTGCTGACGAATGGGATTCCAACTGCGAAGACCGTTCCAGCGACGCCGAGCAGCAGCGCGCACAGCACAAGAATCCAGTAGACCCCCACGGTTCCGGCGAGCGCCACGAGCAGCAGGGCCGGAACAGTGGCCAGCAAGGTCAGGGTTAACATGATCCGCCCCCCGAACCGATCCGTGAGCACTCCCACCGGAATACGACCGATCGAACCAACAACAACGGGCATGGCCACCAACACGGATACCTGCGCTGACGACAAATCCAGCTGCAGGCGATACCGCACCCCAAGTGGGGCAATACTCGTCCACGCCCAAAAACACACCACTGATGACAGGGTCGCCAGCGCGAGGTTGAACCCCTTACTGGTTCGGACCCGTTCCCGCACGGTGACCGTCGCCATGGCTATCGTTTGTCCCGCGCTCGGTCCTCGGTTCCGATCGGTGCCCAGCCGCGTCGGATGGGCCTGACCTCACCCGGTATTTTGTCGCGCGAACGATAGACGATGTAGGGCCGGAAGAGGTAGTGCAATGGCGCTGTGAACGCCTGCACGAGCCGGGTGTTCGGGTCGAGGAGTACATCCATTTGCGCTTGGTACAGGTCTTTCACGTCGGTGACAGCGGCCGCGTCGGTGACCCGGTCGGCGTCATAGAGAAACAGGCCCAGATAGCGCAAGCGCCCGACGCAGGTTTCCAAACACACGGTGGGCAGTCCGATTTCGACACGTGGGTAGCAGAACGTGCACTTCTCGGCCTTGCCCGTCTTGTGGTTGAAATAAATTTCCTTATACGGGCATCCGGTGATGCGCTGACGCCAGCCTCGACACTTGTCCTGGTCGACCAGCACGATGCCGTCTTCGACCCGTTTGTAGATTGCACCCGATGGGCATGACGCCATGCAGGAAGGATTGAGGCAGTGCTCGCAGATGCGCGTCAGGTAGAACATAAAGGTCTGCTCGAAGGCGAATTTGATTTTATCTTCGGATGCCTTGCGCACTTTTTCGACGATGGGATCGAGGTGTCCCATCTCGGGCGCACCGGCGAGGTCGTCGTCCCAGTTCGCCGACCAGGTGATTTTGGTGTCCTTGCCGGTGATCAGGGACTTGGGGCGTGCTACCGGAAAATCATCGCCCAGAGGGGCATCGATGAGCGTCTTGTAGTCGTAGGTCCACGGTTCGTAATAGTCCTTCAGCTCGGGTTGAACCGGGCTAGCGAACAGTCCGAGAAGCTTCTTGAGCCGACCGCAGCTTCTGAGCACCAGGCGGCCTTTTTTGTTCAGCTGCCAGCCTCCGCGCCATTTGTCCTGATCCTCGTAGCGTCGCGGGTAACCCTGGCCGGGCCTGGTCTCGACATTGTTGAACCAGACGTATTCCGTGCCGGCGCGGTTCGTCCAGGCCTGCTTGCAGGTGACCGAGCATGTGTGACAGCCGATGCACTTGTCGAGATTCATCACCATGCCCATCTGGGCCATCACTCGCATCAGTACGTTTACTCCTGTGAGCGCCGACGGATCGTCGAGACGATGTCCCGCTGGTTACCGGTGGGGCCCAGATAGTTGAACGCGTAGAACAGGTGCGCGTAGCCGCCGATGAGGTGCGTGGGTTTGACCAGCAGCCGGCTCACCGAATTATGGATCCCGCCACGCCGTCCGGTGGCCTCGGACTTGGGTACATTGATGGTGCGTTCCTGAGCGTGGTAAACGTATACAACTCCCTGTGGCATCCGGTGGCTGACGATCGCGCGGCCCACCAGAACACCGTTCATACTGACGCATTCAACCCAGTCGTTATCGAGGACCTTGATGGAGTCGGCATCTTGGGGACTCATCCATACGGTCGGCCCGCCGCGGGAGAGTGACAGCATGTACAGGTTGTCCTGGTACTCCGAGTGGATCGACCACTTGGAATGCGGAGTCAGGTAGCGCACCGTCACCTCTGTATCGCCGTTCGGGTCGAACTTGGGTTCGCCGAACAGGCGTTGCATGTCGAGGGGGGGCCGGTAGATGGGTAGGGCTTCGCCCAGGTCCATCATCCAGTCATGGTCCAGGAAGAAATGCATTCGGCCGGTCAGGGTGTGCCACGGCTTCAGCCTCTCTACGTTGATCGTGAACGGCGAGTAGCGGCGGCCTCCGGTTTCTGAGCCAGACCATTCCGGCGACGTGATCACCGGTACCGGCGCGGCCTGGGGTTGTGCGAACGTGATCCGTTTCTCCGCGGACCCCTCGGCCAGGTCGGCCAGGCGCATTCCGGTTTGCTTCTCGAGCTCGCGGAATCCCTGCACGGCGAGCTCTCCGTTGGTCGTGCCGGAAAAGCTCAAAATTGCCTGCGCGAACTTCGCATCGGTGTCGATCGCTGGCCGCCCATGACCCGCACCACCCCGCATCACGCCGTTGCTTTGAGCCAGTCGCGGAATCTCGTGTTCCATGCGGAATGTGACGTTCTTCACGGTGAAACCCCGCTGCTCCGCCAATGGCCCGACCGTGGCCAGCTTCTCGGCGATCTGGGTGTAATCGCGCTCCACGAGTTGGAAGACCGGCATGTTCTGGCCGGGCACCGCGGGAATATTCGCCTGGCGCCAGTCCCTGACCACCCCACCCGGCTGCGCGATCTCGCCGGGGGTGTCATGCTGCAGGGCACGCTGACGAGGTCCCGCCGAATGCCGAGATGCGTCTTGGCCTGCCGCGACACTTCCTCGGCGAGGAGGTGAAACATCTCGAAATCGGTTTTCGCTTCCCAGGGAGGATCGATGGCCGGGGTGAAGGCGTGCATAAACGGTTGCATATCGGTCGAGGAGAGGTCATGTTTTTCGTACCAGGTTGCGGCGGGAAAGACGATGTCGGACAGGAGCGTGGTGGACGTCATGCGGAAATCGGCCGAGACCAGCAGGTCGAGTTTGCCCTCCGGTGCATTCTCATGCCACACCACGTCGCGAGGCCGTGCCGCGTTCACGTGGTCCTGGCCCAGCACATTGTGGTGGGTACCCAGCAGATGTTTGAGAAAATATTCATTGCCCTTGGCCGAGGAACCGAACAGGTTCGAGCGCCAAAGCACCAGAGTACGCGGCCAGTTCCCGGGGGCATCGACATCATCGATGGCACTTTTCAGCGGCCCGGATTTGAGGGCCGCTGCGACGTAGCTGGGGGCATCCGTCGCATCACCGCGCTCAATCGCCGCCTGCACCTCGTCGGCGAGGTCGAGCGGGTTGCGGTCAAATTGCGGGTAGAACGGCATCCACCCGAGCCGAGCCGACTGGGCGAGGGTGTCGGCGGTGTGCATTCCATCAAAGTGCCCCTCCGCGAGCGGAGATTTCAAGGAGTCGGCGGAATATCCGTCGGAGCGCCACTGGTCGGTGTGCATGTACCAGTAGCCGGTGCCGATCATGGTGCGCGGCGGCCGGCTCCAGTCCAGGGCGTTGGCGAGCGAGATCCACCCCGTGATCGGTCGGGTCTTTTCCTGCCCCACATAGTGCGCCCAGCCGCCACCGTTGCGTCCCCAGGGCAAATGGAACCTCGACCTGGAAGGGGTCGACCCTGCCTTGTCGCTGCTGGGGCTCGCGAATGGCGAGACCGCCAGCATCCGGTTGCCGTGTTTCGAAGCGCCCTCGGGCGAGGGTTCGATTCTCACCCGCGGCGTTTCAGTCTGCCTGGTCGCTGGGCATCTCGTGACGACGGTTTTTGACCTGATGTTGGCACAGTACGGCGTCGGGCGCACGGGACTTCCCGGGGACTGGGCGTCGGGATACGACGACGCTTCGACGCCGTACACCCCCGCCTGGCAGGCCGAGATCACCAGCGTTCCGGTAGCGGCGTGCATTCGGGGGGCCCGGGAATTCGCCCGCAATGCGGAACAGTCGAAGGGCCGCTCCATGATCATCATGGGGGCTGGAATCTGCCAGTGGTTTCATGGTGATGCCACCCACCTTGCCGCACGCCTGCTGATATCGGCGACGACGTTCCGGGTCATTCACGACGTCCGCCCAAGCCAGGACTGGGTCGGTTAGGCGAGACTTTGCCTCGCGGTACATTTCGACGAGAACGCCGCGCGCATAGGGATAACGCACCCGGGTTGGCGAATAGGTGTACCAACTGAACGCGGCACCGCGGGGGCAGCCGCGCGGTTCGTACTCGGGGCTATCGGGCCCCACGGAGGGGTAGTCCGTCTGCTGGGCCTCCCAGGTGATGATCCCGTCGCGCACGTAGACCTTCCAGGAGCACGACCCGGTGCAATTCACCCCGTGGGTAGAACGCACGACCTTGTCGTGGCTCCACCGGTCACGGTAGAACACGTCTCCTCGACGGCCGCCCTCGCGGAAGACCGCGCGTCCATCATCTGTGTGTTCCCACTGGTGAAGAAACGGCCAAGGGCCAGCATCGTGTCCGACGCCTTTCCGTCTAACCCGGCACGTATAGGACCAGCTGCCATGCGGACAGCCTAGGTCGACAGTCCTCAATGCGCTAGGGGAAATTCCGTTGCATCCCTGGACGGTTCGCCATGGTCACCTGGGCGCGAGAAGCCAACGTTTATTTCCGACCCGCCGAAGCTGTCCGGTGATTCAGATGTCCCACGTGCGCGAACGTGCCGAGCAATCAGACGGTGCGCGGTGCCTTCGCCAGGTTGGCCTCGAGCTCTGCAACGGTCTGACGTATGCCATACGCCGGGCGGTCGCGCTCGACGCGCCAGCTCTCGTCGAGAGGGCCGATGTTTACGGTGTCGAAGCCGAATTCGTCGTAGATCTTCGTAACGAAGGCGGACGCATCCTCGAAGTCGGACGACGTGGCCAGCGCTCGCCGCGCCGGGTCACCGGCGGGGAACGAGTCCGCTGTGATGTCGGCGGCCATGATGTGATTGAAGCCCTTCGCAACGCGTGAGGTCGGCAGGTGCTTCTGCAGCAGGCCGGTCACGGTCACCTCGCCATTGTCGAGGGCCGCGATGTGTCCGTCGCGTTCGAAATAGTAGTTATTGGTGTCGATTACGATCTTGCCGGCGAGTTGCTCGACGGGCACGTCCGCATAGGCTTTGAGCGGCACAGTCACGACCGCGACGTCGGCAGCCTGAGCGGCCTGCGCTGCGGTACCGGCTGTCGCCTTGGGACCCAGCTCGGCGACGAGGGCTGCAAGCGTCTCCGGTCCCCGTGAATTGCTGATCACCACGTCGTAGCCACTCTCGATCGCCTTGCGGGCGACTTGGCTGCCAATGTTTCCTGCACCGATGATTCCGATAGTTGTCATGGTCGCCACAACGAGGGCAACGCCGAAAATGTTCCCGCGCTTCCAACAATGTCCGACCCGCCGCGCCCGTCGTCGTCGAAGCCGCGGATTACAGTGTCGGTAGATCTCCTGACACCCGGCGATACTCCGTTGGTCTGGGTGATTCACGCGGGCCGTAGAGCCCGACGGTCGTGTTCGCCCCGAGAACCTCCGGTGTGAAATAAGACTCTCATTGTCTTCACCGAGCACCGGAGGTCCTCTTTTTGATCCCTCGAGTCACTAGCGTGATGACCGGGTACCGCCAGCTGCTAGCGCTCGGGCTCGATCTCGAGCAGAGTGTTCAGCACGTCGGGGCGGTTGGTGATCACGCCGTCAACGCCCAGCTCGATGGCCCGCACCATGTCCGCCTCCGAGTTGACCGTCCACACGAGCACGTCCATGCCGAGGCGGTGAACCTCAGCCACGTAGGCCGCGTCAATTGATGTGTGGTACGGGTTCACCTGATCTGCCCAGGTGGCAAGTTCCGGAAGTTGATCGATGCGCGGTGTGCCGAGGAGGCCCACCGGAACGGTCGGTTCGAGTTCGGTGAAGGTTTTCATGGAGTCGAAGTTGAACGACTGCACCACGAGCTTGTCCTGGCCCACGGCGGACTGCACGTAGCCGCGGGACTCACGAAGTGCGGAGGATATCTCGGCCTCGATACCCGGGTACAGCTCGGGTGCCTTGATTTCGAGCAGCATGCCAGAGCCGCTCTTCCGAATGACCTCGATCGCCTCGGCGAAGGTCGGTAGCTTTTCGCCGGTGAACTGGGCGCCCTTCCACGAGCCGGCGTCGAGGGTTTGCATCTCTGCGGCGGTGAAGTCGCGCACATTCCAGGGTGCCCGGTCGGGGAAAAGGTCCTTCGCGTTTGTGGTTCGGGTCAAGTTCGTGTCGTGAATGACCACGAGTTCTCCGTCGGCGGAGCGTTGGACGTCGATCTCAATCAAGTCGGCACCCTGGTCCGTTCCGGCACGGAAGGCGGCGAGGGTGTTCTCGGGAGTAGATTGACTCGCGCCGCGATGCGCGGCGTTGATCACGTCATCAGATTCGCTCGCGAAGGCGCTGGGTGCCGCGCCGACGGACAGCCCGGCGACCAGGGCCACGGCGGCGGCGACGGCGACGGCGACGGCGACGCGACGGCGCCGAAACGTTGCGGCGGGAACGGTGAGGGTGGTCGTGCTCATAAGATCTCCTTGCGTTGGAAGCGTTGAACGTTTTCAGGCTGCAGCGTGAAGATGACGCCGAGGTGTCCTGCCGATGGATCAGGGGTGGAGCGCACCTGTCGGGGAACACCTCGCGGCGTCTGCGCAGCGACGGCACTCGCGGTGATGAACGCGACTACTTCGACCGAGGCGCTCTGTAATCGGGCATACCCGATACGAGAAGCGATCCTGGAGATAACGGCAATCCCTCCCCGCACTCCGAACTCGTAACCGGCGCTCCGCCCGGCCTTCTGCATTCCGGCCGTGCTGGAGAGACCTTTTAATGCCTGGCTCTCCTCCGCGCCAGAAACGCGTTCGCTGCGACGTAGCCCACCGCACCTGCCTGACAACAGGCCGCTGCCGGCCACAGGCACCCCGACGCGGGCCGCGTCATCAACCCCATCAAAGACCAGAGCGGATATCAGCACGCCCACAGGTGGACATCCGTGCAGACGACTCCAGAAATTGACTGTCGGGCTCGACTCTTTTCGCGAAAGGAAGAATCATCCCACGAAGCCTGAACGAGTCCTTGTTGCCGTGCAACATCACCGCAATGATTGAGCTATGGCAGATAAAGCGAACGATGTCGATGCGATTTGGGATGACTGGAAAAACGCGGTCACGATGACCGCTAGTGAGATCAAGTCGTGGCTCGATACCGACGAATCCAAGGAGGTCGGACAGAAAGACGATGGCAGCGGGGAATCCATCGGGCATAAATCCGGACGCAGGATCGTGACAATTCTTGGAAAGAAGAAAGCCGATCTAACCGCGTCCGATGTAGAACACATGCATAAGGTGGTCGGCTACGTGAAGCGACATAGGGCACAGGGACCAGATTCCGATATCGAGCACTCACGATGGCGATACTCGTTGATGAACTGGGGAAATGATCCTTGGACGAAGGTGTGACGCCAAAGGATTAAACATAGAGCACACAGGCGCAACGCCACCGCGCACGGGATCGGCTTTGCGACGATCCGAAACTGGCTCGCGAGCTCAGGGCCGCTAGCCTCGTGTTGGCGGTATCAGGCCTGGACGTCTCCGCGCCATCCGCCGTCGTCGGCTCCCTTGGCCTCGATGAACTCCTTGAAGTTCGCAAGTTCTTTCTTGATGGCGTGATTGTCCACGCCGAGAGCAGCTCCGGCCTTCTCAAGCAGCCCTTTCGCCTCCCAATCAAGCTGCACCGTCACGCGAGTCACGTTCTCGGCCAACTTGTGGAACGTGACGACTCCCGCATGGTCGACCTGGCCGCCGGTACTGTTCCAGGCCACGCGCTCGTCGGGGTGCTGCTCCGTTATCCGAGCCTCAAACGTGCGCTCCACGCCGCCGACTTTGACCTTCCACTCGGTGAGTGTGTCAGTCACCTGCGTGATGGATTCGACGGCGCTCAGGAACGTCGAGAACTCCTCGAATTTCGTCCACTGGTTATAAGCGACGGAAACAGGAACGTTGACGTCGACAGTCTCGATGGCGTTAGGCATGATGATGACCTCCTGGTGCGAATTCAACGGATGGGCTTGTTTCAGCTATCCGCGTTCACAGTACCGAAGGCTCGCGCAAGGTCAACCCCGCTAAGAAAAGACACCCGTGTTTCCCTCGCTCCCCCGCGTCGAGGAGGCCATGCGCTCGCCATGCCCCGCGCTGGCACTCGCTACGACGAATCGCTGCTACTCGACCTGTGAAACATGGTAATGGCTGATGAGCCAGGAACCATCGACGTATTGCAGCACAGCCGTCAGGTGAACGGGAATGACGACGCCATCGGGATGGGTGAAGTCGACGTCGATATAGGAGATCAGTGTCGAGTCGGAGAGTTGGCGGTGTTCCAGGATTCGGAACGAGGGACTCAGGCCCTTAGGCTGCTTGTCGTAATAGGTGATCACACCGAGCCTGCCAATGGAATGCGTCGGCGCGACGCCCTGGAACAGGGCGTTTTCGGTGAAATAGGAGGCGACACGCTCCGGCTCATGTTCACGGATTCCGTTCGCCCACCCATTCAAGACTTCCGTCAAGATGCGAACCTGCGCGATGCTATCAAGCGCGGTCATCGGTTTCTCTCCCGTTTGTTTTTCTATCGTCGAAGACGAGACAGCCAGTTCAGGCTGCACGCCGAATCACGACTCAGCTTCCGGCGCTCTGTCCGCCGTCGATGTGTAGGAACTCGCCAGTAACGAACGGGGCCTGTTCAAGGTACAGGACGCCACGGGTGACATCATCGATGGTGCCAATCCGTCCGACCGGGTGCCAGCCTGCGAGCATTCCGTGCGTTTCTTCCGGGTGCATCGGCGTGTGGATAACTCCCAGAGAAACGGCGTTCACGCGGATGCCGCGGCTGGCGTACTCGATCGCCAGGGACTTCGTGACGGAAGACAGTCCACCTTTGGTCAGTGAGGCGAGAGCCGACGGGGCCTTCGAGTTCGCATATTCAACAAGGGTCGTTGTCACGTTCACCACGTGGCCCGCTCCCTGTTCGACCATCTGCGCGATGGTCTTCTGCGTAATGTGGAAGAAACCGCCGAGGTTCACCTGAAGAATGTTGTTGTAGTCCTCCTGGGTGTACTCGGTGAATGGCTTACCGATGAAGATTCCGGCGTTGTTCACGAGCGTGTCGATTCGACCGAACTTCTCCATCGCGGCACTGATGACCTTCCCGGCCACAGCGGGGTCCGAAATATCTCCGGGTACCGTGATGACGTCCGAGTGTTCGGACGCCGTGATGGAGCGTGAATTAGCGACCACTGCATAGCCGAGCCCGCGGAATGCGGAAACCAGACCTGCTCCGATGCCCTGGGAGCCCCCCGTGATGATGGCTACTTTGCGAGTTTTCATGGTCAGAATCCCTAAGAAGTAATCGGTCTACAACGTTCATATTAATTTTAGCCGACGGGTCATACTCGAACAGCCGCGGTAAAACTGCGCAGAGACATTTGCCGACGACTGCGATTCCTGAACCACGACGACAGGGACTCGCCGGCAGCGAGGATGTGCCCCGCCTGTCCAACGGTGGGGACGTTCGCCTATAGTGTCCACACGGCATCGGCAGCAACATCATTTCAGGGGCTGTCCCCGAGATTCGGGGTGTCCCGAGGAGATCGGACCGGCGTGCGTTCCACGACCATCAACACCATCCCGAATCGCCGAGGTTTCGGTACGGGCCCCTTTGCAACGTTCGCGCTCACTGACGAACACTTCGATCGTGCTGTCAGGCAAGTCCCCGTACTCGAAGTTTTCGGCGTCCAGGTCCTGTCCTTCCCGGTCATTTTCTACTCGTCGTGGATCTTCTTCGACGGCGCCATTCGCACGCTCCTCGACTTGGCACCCCCTCGAGCCGTCATCAGTCGCGCTGTCGCTGTCAACGCACTCCTGCTCAAGCGCCTCCGGTCACCGGAATCCGATTCAGCCACAGCGTCGACACCACCTTCGAGCAGTGACACGCTCTCGCGCACTCGTCACGCCGGTCAGTAGTCGTGATTGGCAGGCACGGCTCCCGAGGGGCACATGATCTCGATGCAGTCTACGACGCGGTGCTTTTTGACATGGACGGCGTGGTCACCAACACAGCCCTGGTTCACGCGACGGCCTGGAAACGGTTGTTCGACGAGGTATTTCAGGACCCGCGTGTTCGACCAGACGATCCGGAGCAATCCTTCGACGAAGTGACGGACTACCGAAGGTACGTCGATGGCCGTAGCCGCGAGGACGGCGTCAGAGACTATCTAGGCGCCCGCGGGGTGTACCTTGCTCCCGGCGACCTCGACGATCCCCCCGAGGCGTGGACTATCGCCGGGCTGGCAGCCCGCAAGAATGACCTTTTTCTGGCCGAACTGCAGCAACAGGGATTGCGCTCCTACCCGGGGACGACAGCGTTGCTGCGTCGTCTGCGCGAAGCCGGTGTTCCCGTCGCCCTCGTCACCGCCAGTCGCAATGCCCGCCAGATGCTCGCAGCCGCCGAGCTGACGGAAATGTTCGACACCGTCGTGGACGGTCAGGTCGCGATGGAGCTCCGACTGCCCGGTAAGCCCGATCCGGCCATGTTCCTCGAGGCGGCCAGACGGCTGGGCGTGCGGCCCGCACATTCCGCTGTGGTCGAAGACGCGGTTTCCGGGATCGAGGCCGCTCATCGCGGTGGATTTGGGCTCGTCGTGGGAATCGACCGTCAGGGCCACCGGGACGAGCTTGAGGCCGCGGGCGCGGATGTCGTACTCAACGATGCCAGCGAACTGGACCTCGGCCGCTCGACCACCAACCCGTGGGTGCTCGTCTATCACGGATTCGATCCGGCCCACGAGGGACACCGGGAGGCCTTGACCGCACTGGGCAACGGATACATGGTCGCTCGCGGTGCGAGACCGGAGCACACGGATGACGGAACGCACTACCCGGGTACCTACCTGGCAGGGGTGTACAACCGCTTGGTCAGCAACGTCCACGAGCGGCGTGTTGAAGAAGAGCACCTCGTCAACACACCCAACTGGCTCCCGCTCGATATTAGGATCGGAAACGGCCCGTGGTGGTCGAGCGGCACGATCAAGACGCAAGACGAACGGCGGGAGCTCGATCTTCGCGTGGGCGTATCGATCCGCCACGTGACGCTGATAGGACCACAAAACCATCGACTGACCGTCGTCCAGCGTTCCTTCGTCTCGATGGATGACCCACATCTGGCGGTCTTGGAAACCACACTCGTTCCGCTTGGGTGGAGCGGAACGATCACCCTTCGCACCGGCATCGACGCGAGCGTGCGCAATACCAACGTCGCCGCCTACATCGGGTCGGACACCACCCATCTGGCTCCCCCGAAGTTCACCGCCTCGAGCGACACTGACACTCTTCTGTGTGAGGTCCAGACTAGGTACAGCGAGGTTCTGATCGCGACGGCCATCCACCTTCATATTGCCGGTGCGGTAGGCACCTGGGACGGCACGGGTTCCAGAATCGGACGTGACTATCGCAAAGAGATCAAACTGTCTTTAGTGGATGGGAAACCAGCAACTCTGACCAAGACAGCTGCAATATACACGTCCCGCGACCCTGCAATCGCGTCACCTGGTGTCGCTGCCTTGGATCGACTCCGCGACCATGCGGCAGACACCGCGGGCGCGCTCCAACGCCATGGGGCAGCCTGGCAGCGCCTCTGGCAGCGGTTTGGGACGACCCTTGAAGCTGACCCACTCAGCCAACTCGTCCTAAACCTGCATATCTTCCACCTGCTGCAATCCCTGTCACCGCACACGGCCGACCTGGATGCGGGCGTACCCGCGCGAGGCCTCCACGGAGAGGGATATCGAGGCCACGTCTTCTGGGACGAGTTGTTCGTACTGCCCGTGCTCGACCTGAGGCTACCGAACGTGGCCCGCGCCCTTTTGGACTACCGGTGGCATCGACTCGACGCCGCCCGCACGGCGGCGCACGCGATAGATCGGCCGGGAGCGCTATTTCCCTGGCAGAGCGGTAGCGATGGTCGGGAGGAGACACCGACCCAGCTGTACAATCCCCAGTCCTCGCGGTGGATGCCCGACAACTCACGCCGTCAGTGGCACGTGGGGCTGGCAGTCGCCTTCAACGCCTGGCAGCATTTTCAAGTCACCGCCGACCGTGACTGGCTGGCCGACCGAGGTGCCGAGCTCATCATCGAAGTAACGCGCTTCTTCGCTGCGTCCGCCGTACATGATCCGGCGGACGACCGTTTCCACATTTCCGGCGTCATGGGACCCGATGAGTACCACGACGGCTATCCCGAATCTCCTGGTAGAGGACTACGTGACAATACCTACACGAACGTCATGGTCGCCTGGGTGTGCCAGCGGGCCGGAGAGGTGCTGCAGACATTGGGCGGGCACGCCCGCGCGGATGTCATCGACCGTCTGCAAATCGGCGATGCGGAACTCCATCTCTGGTCACGGCTCGGACGGAGCTTGTTTGTTTCGATCCATGCCGACGGGATACTCAGCCAATTCGACGGGTACGAGGCTTTGCTTGAATTCGACTGGGCCAAGTATCGAGATCAGTACGGGAACATCGGCCGGCTTGACCTCATTCTCGAGGCCGAGAACGACAGCACCAATCGCTACAAACTGGCTAAACAACCCGACGTCATGATGCTCGTCTACCTGCTTGGCCAGAAAGGTCTGAGGCAGCAGCTCGCGCGACTCGGCTACCCATTGTCACAAGCAGACCTCGCTCGCACTGTCACCTACTACCTCGAGCGCACCTCGAACGGCTCCACCCTCAGTCGAGTGGTCAGCGCCTCCGTCCTAGCCCAACTTGACGAATCCCGGTCGTGGTCACTATTTCGTGAAGCCCTCATCGCCGATCTGGACGACACCCAGGGAGGAACCACCCGGGAAGGCATCCATCTTGGAGCAATGGCGGGCACCGTGGACCTCGTCCCACGCTCCTTCGCCGGCCTGCAGTTCGATTCGAAACGGATCAGCTTCGCACCACGGCTTCCGGCGCGACTTCTGAACGTGTCTTTTCAGTTCGCCTACCGCGGGCATCGGATCGACGTTGATCTAAACCATGACGCCCTGCGCCTTCAGCTACTCCCCAGCACGGCCGAGCCTATCCGGTTCGATTTGGGCTTGATTCAGGTATCCCTGGGCGGAGGTGAATCTCATAATTTTGCTTTAGTCAGTAACCCGTCGTCGCTGGACTAAATGAACAAGTCACATCCGTGACTCATGTCACAGCCGCTCTTAGTGGTTACGAGGTTACGACATTGCGCCGGAGACTTGTATCGGCAACCTCACAGTTCAACGCAGCCCGCACCAACTCGTGGTCAAAGCTCACAGCCCAGCAACCACTTCGTTGCTTGTGTGCTGTGGCGTACTACAAGGGGTCAGACCACCCATTCGAATGACTCATCGAAGGTGTCCCGACCGTCATCGTCGTCGAACACGTTGGCGACCAAGTGAGTGACGAAGAGCGCAAAGCCCAGTGCGATCTCGTTGAAGAGGTCGGTATCGATGGTGCCGTACCAGGACACACCGCCCCGGCTTTCCGGATCCAGGTCCAGCCGGTTCACGGCACAGTCCTGGTCAAGGGAGAGCACGACAATGCGTAGCGACTGCCAAGGCGGAGGTGTACCGGTGAGATCGCCGAGAGTTTTTGCTTCCTCCGCATTGGCGGCGAGGATGTGAGAGAGCAATACTGCGTAGTCCGCCGAGTATTCGGCTGCCGACGCAAACCTCAGGTAGCTGCGCTTGTCGCCAGAGACCATGTGGATGGCGTCGGGTTGTTCCGAGAGACGCCGATAAGCCAGGATGTCGAGTGCTGCGCGCACTAGACCGGTAAGTACACGGCCGGCGGTTTTAGTGTCGGTGATCCCGCTGTAATCGGGCGCTTCCTGTTCCCACACCGAGCGCACCGCCTCCCGAGTGGTGGGGATGATCACCATAAGTGGTTTTCCTTGCATGTTTATGGCGCGGTGACCGGTTTCATCTTACCTACGCCATAAGGCGACGTCCGTGTGGCTCGGTATCGCCGTGTACAAGTTCGTCGCGAAGTGCGCTCGCCCATCTCGAGCTGAAAAGCTCAGGGGTTCGCGTCCGCGAACGGTGAGCCCATTGAGGAAACGGTGATCCTTCCCGAACTCACCGCCGCCTAAACTAGGACAACTCACCGTCAGGTTTTCAGGAAGCGCCGTCCTTGCACGGGACGTGACCGAGGAAAGGAACCATTCCATGATTTTCATCGTCGCCAAGTTCACTGTGAAACCAGAGTGGAGCGATCGTTGGATGGACCTCACACGAGACTTCACCGAGGCCACACGCCAGGAACCAGGCAATCTGTGGTTCGACTGGTCGCGCAGTGTCGACGATCCTCACCAGTTCGTCCTCGTCGAGGCATTCCACGATGACGCTGCGGGATCTCACGTGAACAGCGCTCACTTCTCGGCGGCCATGAAGGCGATGCCTCAAGCGCTCGTGAAGACTCCAGAGATCATCAGCGAGCGTATCGATGCTGAAGGTTGGGGCCAAATGGGAGAAATGACGGTGCACGAGTAGCCAAAGGTCGGGTGATCGCTGAGTTGATCGACATGACTCCCCACGATCTGCCGCTAACCCCGCGACGCCGCCGTTTGAGACCCGCAACCGGTTATAGGAACAGGACTATGCACGATCTCAATGCCCTCACGGTTCGCAGCATTTCAGTGTCTGAGATGAGCAACAACGTTTATGTACTCACCTCGAAATCCACCGGCACGCAGGTACTGATCGACGCCGCGGACGATGCACCCGCCATCTTCACCCTCCTCGAAGATGCCCAGAAAGACACGAGTGCCGTCGCCAAGCTGGCCCTCATCATCACCACACACTCGCACTGGGACCATGTGCGGGCACTTGGCGAGGTCAGGGAGTTGACGAAGGCACCAGCGGCAGCGGGTCTCGACGATATCGCGGACATTGCCGTACCCACGGACATACCCTTGCACCACGGGGACGTCAGGTCCATCGACGGCATTGCACTCGAAGTGATCCACCTACGCGGACACACCCCCGGATCGATTGCCCTGCTCTACCGCGATCCGCATGGTCCCGCCCATCTGTTCTCGGGCGATTCGCTCTTCCCCGGCGGAGTTGGAAACACCAACGGTGATGCCGAGCGTTTCTCATCGTTGTACAACGACATCGTCACCCGAATCTTCGACTACCTTCCGGACGACACACTGGTGCACCCGGGCCATGGAGTAGGCACAACGCTCGGAGCCGAGCGGAGCAAGCTCTCCGAGTGGAAACAACGCGGCTGGTGATGACGGCCGCCGCCTACCGCATCCAATTGTTCTTGCTGAGCCTCCCGGTCTTTCGCCATGGGTTCTGTCGATCATCGGTTTCGTACTTGACAGCGATCCAAGACCGGTACAAGGGCAAGAATGACCAACTCTCCCGCGAGGCCATGTCTCGCGAGACCAGGGCCCTCTACGTCGCTGCCGGGGCGAACCCGCTTATTTCCGGTTGCACTCTTGACGATCTACGGACCTGACAATGTCCCCGGCTCACCGGCGGGCTCGACCGAACACAACGACGCCCACTGATCATCCCCGATCGGTTACGCGCTGACCGCTGATCGCTGATCGCTAAGTGCTGATTGCTGATTGCTGATTGCTGATTGCTGATTGCCTCAGGCCTGAGCACTTAGGCGTTGTCAGAGTGTGATGATTCTTGGCGGCCCGGATGCACCGCGCGCTCAGCGGTGCGGGCTCAGCCTCCGGGCGAGTCCGGATTGCGTCTTTGACGGATTCGTTGAATGATTTCGATTCCTAAACACCCTGCGATTGCTACGCCAATGGCTACGGCTAGGAGGTCACCGGTTGGAAGCTCGAGGTCGAAGAAATCGCGGATGATGGGCACTGTGAGACAGGCGAACAATCCGAGGTACATGATCGCGAGGATCAGTGTCCGCCATCGGTTTAATGGCCGGATCAGTGCGGCCAACACCCAGAGGCCTGCCAGGGATACAGCGATGAAGGATGCTGTTTGGGCGGCGTCCTGAGTATTGCCGACGGTGACACGCGAGTATGCGTCGACAGCCAGGATTACCACGCTGATGACGAATCCGGCGGGGATGGAGAATGCCAACGAGCGTCGCTGGAATCCTGGGATGTACCTGCGCTCGTTGGGCAGAAGCGTCAGGAAAAACGCGGGGATACCAATCGTCAGCCCATCGGCGGCGGACAGTTGGCGGGGCAAGAATGGGAATTCCCAGAGCAATAGACCGAAGGCCAAGGCGAGCAGTACGGCGTACGCGGTTTTCGTTAGGAAGAGTTTCGAGACCAGTTCGACGTTCGCGATCACGCGTCGTCCTTCGGCCACCACTTTGGGCAGGTGGGAGAACTCGCCATCAAGCAGCACCAGCCGGGATACCGCTTTCGTGGCGTCAGCGCCGGATCCCATAGCAATTCCGATGTCCGCTTGTTTGAGCGCGAGGGCATCGTTCACTCCGTCGCCCGTCATCGCCACGACATGCCCGCGTCGTTGCAAGGCATTGACCATGTCTCTTTTCTGGGTCGGAGTGACTCTGCCGAACACGTGGTGCTGTTCGAGCACTTCCTCCATCGATGCCAAGTCCTCAGGCAATGTCCGGGCATCGTAGCCATCGCCCTCGAATTGCAGGCCGACTGCGCGGGCCACAGCCGCTACCGTGAGCGGATTATCCCCAGAAATCACCCGAAGCCCGACCCCCTGTTCTTGAAAGTAGCTCAGAGTCTGCGCAGCGTCGGGACGCACCTTTTCCCGAAATGTGACGATTGCCACCGCGCGTAAGCCATCAGGTAGTCGTTCCTGTGCAGCCTCGGACACGTTCATCGGATAGAGGGTATGGGTCAGTGCCAGCGTCCGCTTGCCCTCACCGGCGAGTCCCGCCGCGGTGCGCAAGACCGCGACGTCGTCTGAAACAGAGGTGTTCAGAATCATTTCTGGAGCTCCGAGTACCCAAGTTCCCGCGCTGTCCTCGGCGTCGAATGCGACGGATCCCCATTTTCGCGTCGAGTTGAAGGGCAGTACGGACAGGGGTCGTAGCCCCCCGGCATCGTCGAACTCGACGGCCAGGGCGCGGGCTGTGGCGTTGGCGTTGGCGTCCGCGCCGAACCACCCGAGAACCTGACGCCACCGGGGAACTGATGGGACCTGAATTTCCAGTACGTCGTCGAAGACAACGGACCCTTCGGTGAGCGTGCCCGTCTTATCCAGGCAGACCACGTCGACCCGGGCTAGACCCTCCACGGCCGGTAGCTCCTGGACCAGCACTTGGTTGCGTGCCAGTTTCACGGCCGCCAGCGCGAAGGTGACGCTCGTGATCAGTACCAGACCTTGGGGAATCATACTGATTGTGCTGGCCGTGGCGCTGACCACGCCGTGTCGCCATGTGCCGGTCTCAATCGCCTGAGTCCACCCTCCCAGCGCCTTCATCTGACCATTGACGACCAACGCGGTAAGCGGGACGAGAGCCCAGCTGATCCAACGAATTATGCGATTTATCCCATTGCGCAGCTCCGAGTTGACCAAGGAGAACTGCTTCGCCTCCCTCGTCAGCTGATTGGCAAAGGAGTCCGCGCCCACCCGTACGACTCTGGCCCGGCCGTACCCCGCCACGACCGCCGAACCGGACAGCACGTCCCCCTGAACAGTCAGCGCGACCGGGTCGGCTTCTCCCGTCAACAGGGATTGATCAATTTCGAGGGCGTCGGCCTGCACAATAGTGGCGTCGGCGGAAACTTGATCGCCGGCTCGGAGCACCAAGACATCGTCCAAAACAACGTCCGCAACAGCAATCTCCGTCACGCGTCCCTCTCTCAACACGCGCGCTTGCGGTGCGTGGAAGAGGGTGAGCTTGTCGAGTGTGCGTTTTGCGCGGTATTCCTGAACGACACCGATGAGCACATTGGCAATGACGGCTAGTCCAAAAAGTGAATCCTGCCACTGTCCTAGCGCGAGCAGGAGGATGAAGGATCCGCCCACGATTGCGTTGAATAAGGTGAAGAGGTTGCCGCGCAGGATGTGCCACAGGCTCCGGCTCGAATCCGCAGCCACCCGGTTGTCCAAGCCCGCCTCGACCCGCAGTCTCACGTCGTTCTCACTCAGACCGACGTCGAGCAGGCGCTTCGCGTCGAGGAGGGGAAGCGCCCGCCGCGCCGCTTGCAACGTCCGCTCCCGGGCTGCCGTTCGTTCTGGCATCCGTTCTGCGTCCCTCCGATCCAGCGGCTGGAACTATCGAGCAAACTCAATGAAATATGGAACCAGAATGGTACTGAATGTAAAATAAGGCACACTCAATGGACTACCTTGACGTGCCGTCGCAGTGAAGTTTCTCAGACGATAGCCAGGTATGGGATTGTCACTGCGACTGTGCAGCCGCCTTGTGGCTGATTCTCAAGGTGAACCGAATCGTTCGCCCGACCTGATGCCCGCTCTTACGCATTCTCGACCACGATCGCGGTCTGGATCACGGTCCTATTCCTGATGCTTCTGCGGAAAAACCCCACCGCATTCCGGTCGGGTCGGGCTCAGGGTGACGGCCATGGTTTCGACCCTAGACCGTCGCCGATGAGACCACGATGGGACACCCTACAACCCCATGGTTCCGGACGGTCGGCGCGGCAGGATAGCCCACTGATGGTCATGCCCGAGAATTCTGACGACGTGAAACGACGGTACGGACGATGATGGGCACCACGGAGAGTATGACGATGCCGATCAGTACGAGGTCGATGTATTGCGCCGCGAAGTCGGCGACACCCGGGATCTGAGCCAGCCCGAATCCCAGAAGCAGAACCCCGGTCACCCACATCACGGCACCGACGATGTTGAACATTGTGAACACCCGCCGGGGCATTTTGCCGACGCCGGCCGCGACGGGCGCGAAGGTGCGCACGACGGGAACGAAGCGGGCGATCGTGACGGCCGCCGGTCCGAACCGATCAAAGAAGCCCTGCGTTCGCGCCACGCTTGCGCGGCTGAACAGGCCGGAGTCGCGGCGGTCGAATATGCGCCGGCCCGTCGTGCGCCCGATCGTGTAGCCGAGCTGGTCGCCCAGCACGGCCGACAGGGCAATTGCCGGGATGACGACCCAGAGCGGCTGGCTGATCACCCCGCTGAATGTGAGAACGCCGGTGAAGAACAGCAGGGTATCGCCGGGCAGGAAGAACCCGACGAGTAGACCGGTCTCCACGAACACGATCGCGCAGACCACGACGAGGCCCCAGACGCCGGCACCGGAGATCACCGATTGCGGGTCCAGAAATCCGGAGGCGGGCAATGCAGTTATGGTCATAGTATTCATGCTGCAATGGCTTTCTTTGAGTTTTCTGAAGACCGTCCCGGCATCCGTTGTCGCACGCGGTAGTGAGACGACGTGCTGGTTCAGACGGTGGCCGTCAACTGGGGGTCTGTGGTGCGTGCGCGGCGGGTGAGCACCATGACCAGGATGAGGATTACGGCCAGGAAGAGCACGCTGGTTCCCGTGGTTCCGAGACCCAGCCCGCCGTCGGCAACGGGCTGGGAGAGTAGATCGCCGGTGGACGCGCCCAGCGGGCGGGTCAGGATGTAGGCGATCCAGAAACCGAGCACAGCATTGAGGTGGAAGACGCAGTACGCAACGGCGACCAGCGCGATGGCGGCGGCGAAGACGAGCAGGGCGACGAGGAAGCCCAGATTGAGTCCCTCAGCGACGAGGTCACCGGCCGCGGTGCCGAGGGCGAACGTGAACAATACGGCCAGCCAGTAGAAGGTCTCCCGGCGGGTCGTGAAGATGGAGTGGATGGAGAGAGTCTTCTCTGAAATGGCCCAAACGGTGAAGGTCGCCGCGAGTGCGACGGCGAAGACGACCGTCGTTACCCACAGAGGCACGCCGAGGCTGTCGGTGAGGTTATCGGTGATCAGAGTACCCACGACGCTGATCAGCACCACGGCCAGCCAATAAACGGCCGGGGTGTATTTATGCAATCTGAACTGCGCGACGAGCGCGGCAACGAGCAGAACCGCCATGATCACCGAAGTGATCGAAAGGCCCAAACCGAGGTCGACGTTGAGGAAATCCGCGGCGGTCTCCCCCACGGTGGTCGCGAGCACCTTGATCACCCAGAAGATGAAGGTCACCTCGGGCACCTTGGTCAGGATGTGCCGCGCGGGTGAAACAGTGGCGGAGCGGGTTGAGGTCGTGGACAAGTGTTCCTCCTTGGATGGGGTCGGTAGCACTAGCGAACACGGCGTCGTCTAAGACTTCTCACAGAAGCCAATAATCGCCGCAGGAGATCTACGAATTCGCAGTCATTCGCTCGACGAACGACTTGCGTCGGTCACAGCGCAGATCGGGTCTGCTTCGCCCGCGGAACGGTGAGGGAAAGCGCTGTGCCCGCGGCAGTGCTAGTGAAGACGTGCACGGATCCGCCGTAGCGCACGGCAATTTCTCGTACGAGGGACAGACCGATTCCAAACCCGGTGCGGGCCTCATCGCCGTCGGCATCCGGCGGCGCGGAGTGGGCGAACCGATCGAAGATGCGGGCGTGGTCGATGCCGTGGATGCCGGGGCCGCGATCGCGCACGGTGACCGCCACCGTCTTCTTGGTCACGGCCACGCCCACCGTGATGGCCGAGTCGCGGGGGGTGAACCGCACAGCGTTATCCAGTAGCGCCACCACGCATCGGGTGATGCTGGATGCTGGCACCCGCACGGGCCCGGGCCCGGGCTGGGGAGCATCAAGTTCGATGGTGATGTGTTTGTCGATGGCGATGAGTGCCATCGACTGCATCGCGGCATCAACGGCAGCGACCAGATCGACAACGGCGGTGTCGTGCACTGCAGCGCCGCCGATTTCGGCCGATTCGAGAAGCTCGTTGACGATGTGGATGAGGTCCTTCGCGTCGCTGCGCAAGTCCGCGACGACCGATGAGGACGGGTCGCCTGTTGGCAGGGCGCGTTGCAGAATTTGCAGGCGGGCATCGAGCACTGCGAGCGGGGTGCGCAGTTCATGGCTCGCGTCCGCGACGACGCCAGCGCACGCGATCGCGATTCGGGTGCCGACGATCCGGGAGGCCCGACGGATGGCGCGGGTATCGCTGTCGATGACGGGGATTTTTCGGCTGGTCATGGTTGTCCCAAGCGGCAGTCCTCACCGCGCACGGTGAGGACGATGTCCATGTCGGTCTTGCGCCGAAGATAGTGCACGCAGGTTTCCACCGTTCCGGCAGTGGCCGCAGGGCTGAAACCGGTTTGCAGTATTTGTTGGTCGGAGAACGTGCGGTGCGGGGCGTCCGCTAAAAGTTCGAGCAGTTCGTCCTCCTTGACCGACAGCCGGACACGCCCGTCGTACGGGGAACAGATCGTTCGACTGTCCGGGCAGTACTCCCACCCACTCACGAGCACCGTGCGGCCCTTCCCGGTGAACACCCGGCGAATGGCTCGTAGCCGGGCGAAATGCTCATCGAATTCAAACGGCTTGACCGGGGAGTCGTTGGCGCCGATGTCGAGGCCGGGCACTTCGCCGCAGTGGGTCCCCGCACCGTCAGAAGCGGGATGGGGTGGCCATCAGCTTGCGGCGGAGGGCTTCAACCACGCCCAGCCCGTTCGCGCCGCCGGCGACCGGGGTGGCATCGTCGACTCCGTGAGCCCGTCCTTTCATGGGGGCCGATCCTGGGATCATCCTCGATCACACGCAGTCGGAGTCGCACCATGATCTGAGCGGGCATCCGACATTCCTCTGTAGTCAGGTCCAGCGTGAAGGCCGGAACGACGTACGCTCCAGTGCGCCAGTAGCAGCGTCCAGGCCGCGTTCACCAGTGCCACAGCAGCGATCGAGTACACGATCGACGCCACCACATCGGACGGATAATGCACCCCCAAATACACTCGGGATGCTGCCGTGGCGAGCACGATCACCGTGGTCGTTCCGATCACAAACGGATGCCATCGGTGACCGGCCGTGACAAGGACGATCCCGAGCAGGAAGCAGGCGGCGAAGCTGCTGTGACCGCTGGGAAAACTGAGCCCGCCCGGTTCGCGCAGCAGGATGTGCGCGAGCGACGGAATATCAGGTCGTGCCCGGTGCACCAGCAACTTGATCACGTCGGCGCCCAGCGTAGGAATCATCACAACCAACAGGAAGTGGATCGCCGCACCACGTCGCCGGGTGACAACCAGCACCGATCCGGCTGCCAGCAATACGAGAACCGCGCCCACGGACGGGCTGAATAGCCAGTCAATGCCCAGGGCCACCGCGTCGAGTGGCGCGGTGTGGACAGTATTCACCTGTCGAAGCAAATCCATCTCCACGGCCGTCCATCCCGCTGATCCACTCAGCACGAACCCGCTGATGATGACGGCGAGGATGACTCCGGCTGCGGGAATGGCGGTCCGGGCGAACCGGCGGTGTGGTCGGAGATCAATGGTCATTCTCCTAGAGTGACCCCTGACGTCACAGGACCTTCTAAGAATCGTTTCTGCCGGGTTCTTCCCGTCTCAGCGCATTGTGTAGCCGGTTCAGGGGCGAACGGCGGAGATCATCGTCGACGACTCAACAGACGATACCTCGGCCGTCGTGTTGACGGTGGCGGAATTTTCCCCGATCCCGGTGCGGCTCATTCACCGGCTCCAGCCGCATGGTGGTCTGTGCCGTGCCGTGCCGTGCTGTGCTGTGCTGTGCTGTGCTGTGCTGTGCTGTGCTGTGCTGTGCTACGACGCTGGACGATGTCGACCAGCAGACAGCACCGGTGGACTCGGACAGTGCTCACTCCGTCGCCAGACGCCACCCGTCTTGTCCTTGCCAGCCTGGAGTTCGTGGCCACATCCTGGCTCCCCGTCCCCACCCTTGCGCTGATGGCCGGTGAGATTTTTTGAGCAGATTTCGCGGCCCGCTACGCCTCCGACAACGCTCCCGTTGCCGCGCTTGTGATGGCGTCCGGCCTGGCTTGGCTTGGCGGCATCAGGGCGTTGGAGAGCCGTGGTTTCGTGAAGTCAGCCAAGTTCACTAGCCACCGCAGCGTGATTTACGAGTTCACCCGTCAGCACACCTCGGCCTGGGGTTTCAGGACTTTCGGCCGGTCTCTGCGTGGAACACCCAGAAACAGGCGATAGCCTCCGGCAAGTGACATTGCAGACGACAGCCGCGCGACCGTCTTCGTCGGCGCCCGGTCCAACAGGCCGTCTGACTTCCCTGGACGGTTTGCGAGGCGTCGCTGCTCTTGTCGTCATGATCCACCACCTGTATCTGGTGGCGGTGCCCTCAATTGTGGCCGCCGGCGGATCACAACCGGGAAGCTTCTACTGGTGGGTTTCCCAAACTCCTTTGAAGATCCTCACCGCCGGGTCAGAGGCCGTCCTGGTTTTCTTCGTGCTCAGCGGGCTCGTGGTTACCCTGCCCGCGCTGGGCAAGTCCCGGTACTCTTGGGCGGGGTTTCTCAGCGGCCGGATCGCGCGCATCTATCTGCCGGTGTGGGCGTCCTTGGCGATCGGCACCGCTCTCATCTGGCTTCTGCCGCGCGACCTCGGGGCGGTGACGCCGGGTTCGTGGATTGCCACCTCGAACGCAGCATCGACCACGGCGGCATCGCTGCTGAATCAGATGAGCCTCACGGCCGCATCGTATGGCGTGAACAATGTGCTTTGGTCTTTGCGGTGGGAACTCGCGTTCTCGGTGCTCCTGCCGCTGTTCGCGGCGGTCGCGTTCTGGGTCCGGCGTCGCTGGCTGCTCGCATTGTGCGTCGCACTTGCGCTCAGTCTGCTGGGGCTAGTCACCAACATCGATGCCCTCCGCTACCTCCCGGTGTTCTTCGTCGGAACCCTCATGGCGGTGCGCCTGGACGCCATCCGGGAGTGGACGCGGAGACGCCTTCAACGCCCGCACGCGCGCTTGTGGGGAATCGTCCTGGTTGTCGGCTCGCTTCTCCTGCTCGTCGCTGGCTGGCTGGCCCAGCCGATCGCCGCGCCGGGAACGCTTCCCGGCCGAGTTTTCACCCAGCTAGCGGTGTGCGGTGCGGCCGGCCTCGTCCTGGCCGCTGTCGGTGTGCCGTTCCTGCGCCGGGCTTTGGACTCCCGCCCGAGCCAGTGGCTCGGGCGAGTGTCGTTCAGCCTCTATCTTGTCCACGTCCCCATCCTGGCCAGCCTCAGCTTCCTGCTCGGTGACGACAAGTGGTGGCTGGTAGCGCTGATCACGATCCCCCTCGCCCTGCTCGCGGCCTGGGGATTTTATCTGGCGTTCGAGCGGCCCTCCCACCGTCTGGCCAGGCATACCTCGCAGATCGTGGCGAGGGACGCGGCCCGGCTCAGCGAGAAGGCCTCCAGGGGCGCGGCACGGATCGCCGTCAAGTTCGCCAGGCGATAGCGCCAGGGTTGTCCACACCGGCGATCGGCCGCGGACGGCGCGCCGGTGGATGTCGGCGGGACGCGCTCAGTCCTTGCCGCGAAGAAGGGTGGTGGCCTTCCGAACGGGAAGGGTGGGAGGGTAGGCCCGCACGAGTGCTATGCCGATGAGAGGTAACGCGGTCCGGTCTGGATAGGCCGTGAGCATCGGGCGCAGCTTTGGTTGGAACTTGCGTGTGAAATTTAGGAGTGAGCGGAAGCCGTAGACCGGCTCCAGGGATGTGCTGAGATATCCGAGAAGCCGATTCAGCCCGGAAGCCCCCTCGCTCGGGGCGGATGCGGCGACCAAGGTCCGCCAGGACCCCATCAGAGTCAAGAACATAATGCTCGCCGCAACCGGCACGGGACCGCCCGCGTCGCGCGAGCATCGCTGCGGTCTTGCCCAACAGGACCGGCCGGGTCCGGAGGTGGGAAGGTATCGTCCATTATTCCAACCCGAGCCGCGCGGCGAGTTCGGGCAGCGCCTCCGCGATCACGTACCGCACAGTGGTCCAGTCGTGTGCCGAGTTCGGAGCCTCGATGAGCTTTGTCACCATGCCGGACCGGTCGGCGGCAGCGCGGACGAGGCGCTGATTCTTTTGATACTTGGCGTCGAGTGCGCCCACCCCGAAAATCGCGACGGTGTCTGCGTACGGAGCCCGAGCAGCCAACACGTTGACGGGCTTCACCGCGTCGTAGGCCGCGGTCGAGCCGCCGAAGGCTCTCGCTACCGTGGTCGACCCGATCGTGGGTTCCGCCTCCCCGGAGATGTCGAGGATTGACCGGAAGACCTCCGGATGGCCCGCCCCGAGTTGGATCGAGCACGTTCCGCCCTGTGAGAATCCGCCGACCGCCCAATATCGAGGGTCGTCACTGACCCGAAGATGGGACCGAATCCACTTTGGTACATCCCGGGCGAGGTACGTTTCCGAATTGCCCAGCGGTGAATCGACGCACATCGGATTCTGATTGGCGCGGCCAAGCTGATCGGGGGCGACCACGATTGGCGCGAGGCCGTTGTGGCTGGCTGCGTACGCGTTCATGGTGGAAGCGAGTCGTCCCGCGGTGAACACGGCCGCTGGCGAGCCCGGCTGGCCTGCGAACATCACAAGGACAGGAAGCACGGGTGGGTTCGGGCCGAGAGCGGCAGGCGGCAGGTAGACCAGGGCCGCACGCGCGGCGAAACCGGAGGTTGTCCCCGGGATTGTGACGGTTCCGACCGTACCGCGGGTGGGCATGCCGGGGGGAGCCTGCCACGTGCGCCCGATTGCCGGATCCGTTGTGCCGGCCCGGCCCGACAAGCGCGACACGTCCATTGGTCCGTAGGGTGAAATACCCAGCGCATCCTGGAGATTGCGATATTCGCCGAAGTCGACATTGATCGCCGCAGCGGTACTGACCAGGATCACGGGGATGGAAACGAGCGCGATCGTCTTTCGCCACCAATTGGTTCCCCACAGGTTTACGATGACCAGCGACAGGGCGGCAATCGCGGCGGAAAACCAGAGTCGCGTGACCAGGGTCAGCGGCAGACCGAAAACATTCCACACGTCGCTGACGAGCCAGGAGACCAGCAAGCCGAGCAGTGCCCCGAGCACCAAAGCCGCCGCGACGCGTGGTATCCAGGAACGCAGGGGGATCCTCACCAGCAGGTAGACCATGAGCACCACGGCAAGGATGTCAATCGGAATCAGGAATGTGCCCGTGTCGATCTGCATGGTGAGAAGCCAATTCAACATGGACACCACGCTACGACACCGGCGGGTCTGTGAACTCTTCCGCCGTCACATCTCCAGGTGGGTCACTCCGCCGGGCGCTAGCGAAAGGCGCACAACGATGTCGGCGACAGTCTGACCGTCCGACCGGTGCTCAACGGTGGCCAGGAAGCCCTCCGCCGTCAGTGCGCGCCGCAACGCGTCGACCATCACGACTTCGTCTTGAACGCGAATACTTGCATTGCACTCCCCCACCCGACGAGAACCGGGATGCGCGCGATCGACACAGTCAGCATCCCTCACGCGGTAAGGAGATGCTGAGCCGCGTTCGTTACTGATTTGTGGGGGTCGCCCCGATGGCACTCTGAAACTGATCCAACGACGCAGCGTTATAGTTCAGGTCGTCGAATTTCGCGGTCGGAACCGATCCGGCCAGGAATGCGCTCATACCCGCTGCCAGCCCCTGCTCTGTGGCCGGCACAATGAGCCCGACACCCTCCGGTAAAGCATCCCGAGCGGAACCGAACGCTACGGTGACGATGGGAAGATTGAGTATAAGTGCTTCGAGTAGCACGAGCTGCTGTCCCTCATGGTCGCTGGAGAGCACGAAGCAGTCCGCCGCGGCCATGATGGCATATGGGTTCTTCTGGTGCCCCGCGAGTGTCACCGAATCATCGATACCCAGCTCACTGATCAGATCTTCCAAGTGCGTTCTCAGCGGCCCGTCGCCGACGATCACCAATCGGGTGTCAGAACGCTGCACGTGCAGCTGAGCGAAGGCCCGAATTAGCTGCGCGTGGTTCTTTGCAGACGACAATCGCCCAACGGAGACAAAATGCACCAGCGCGGACTTCCCCGCGAGACCGTTCGCCCAACTGGGCACCTCTCCCGTGGTGCTGACCCGAACGGCTTCCCTGATATCGATGGCGGCATCGCGGCGGACCTGAGCGGCATTTACCAGATTGCGCGCTGACACGAACTTCTCTTGAGGTGCAAATTGGGCTAGCTCGTCGGCATTGATTTCCTCGAGAGCCGGAGAAACGGAGACGAGATGGTCATACTCGCGATATAACGAAAAAATGCTCGTGACACTTTTCAGCTGCCGGCGTCGCTTGTTGATGCTCTGGTGTGCGTCCGCAGTCATGGTGTTGTGCAACCAAATTGACCGTTTCGCAAGCGGCGCATGCAGCATCAGGGTTGCCCAGAGTGGGTCGTACCCGCTGAAGTCGATGGCGTAATCGAACCGACTGCCGCCAAAACACCGCGTCCACTCGTCATCCCACAGTCTCTTCTGCCGCGGATCGTGCGAGTGAGATTTCAGGTCACCGCGGTACCAGTGCAGCCGCCGAATGAAGTGATCAATCTTGGAACCGTTCATCCCCCCAACCCGGACGAATTGGCGGACCGAGGAATGGATTTGCCCTTGCTTCTCCAAGACAGCGGACGCACGACTGTTTGAAAAGACGGCAGAAACGTCGAACCGGTCATGATCGATGGCCGTCAGTAGGTTCAAAGCAGACGTCGTGATGCTGTTCGGCCCCAGGCTGCCGACGTGAACAAGTATTGATGGTCGCTCGTCGCGGGCCACGGGCCCCACCGTGTAGCCGTCTCGCCTGCCCCGAAAAACGATGTCGATGACCCGGTCCGTTGCACCGCCATCCTCGTGACCCGAATATTTCTTCCGCATCGCGAGGTATCTCGGGGTGATTTCAGTTCGCTGCCCAGAACGAGCGATCAAGTTCAACTCAACGGCAAGTTCCCTCACGGTTCGCACCACTGGCCCCGGCCATTCCTCCGGCTCCATATACAGGCCGCGGTACCCCGCGTATTCGCGGATATCTGGAGTCAGGAATGCGATGGGTCGCCCAGTTGCCAGGAAATCGAAAAAAGTACTTGAGTAATCGGTCACGAGAATGTCTGTTGCGGCTAGGACAGCGTTCGTCGGTATTTCGTTGGGCACCAGCCGCCCCTGAAATTCTGCGCGCTCTGCGGCGAATTTATACACCACCTGATGAACCTTGAGGAGGACAACGTATTGGTTCGTATCTATCAGCGCTTCCAGTTCGGTCACCCGACTGATCAGCTCGTCCGCGTCGTCTTTGGGCTTGGCGAACGACTCCCCTTTCCATGTCGGCGCGTAAAGGATGATCTTCCGCCCGTCGATCGGTAGGCCGGCCCCTCCGAGTCGGTGAGTTATCGATGCGACACCGCTCGAATCCGTGAACTGATGGTCGATCCGTGGATACCCCTCCTCGATGATGTCGCCTCGGTAGATATTGCGCAACAGATGAGCGTTTTCATACATCTGCTCGGTCATGAAGCGGTTTGCCGCGAGTAAATAGTCTGCGGAGAGGAAGTTCCGGATCACATTGCCTACTCTTGAGGCGTGATCACCGATGTCATAGCCCATGCGTTTCAAGGGAGTGCCATGCCAGGTGTTGAGGTAGACCTGCCCGCCGCGCTTGCTGAATTGCACCGGGAAAGTTGCGTTGTTGATGAGGTACCCGCTTGTGGCCAAGGCTCGGTAGTAGCCCAGTGAGTCGGGACGAACAAATCGCACTGATGGATCAGCAGCAAATTCATGGACGACGGTGAGGTTTTCTCGCTCGTTCGCGAGCACCCAGACATGCTTGAGGTGCGTGAAATCAGGTGCCGCACGCAAACCTCGAAAGATCGCCTCGGGGTTGTCCAGCAGGCCGTTGCCGGAGAACGACTCATAGAGGACGACGCGCCGATCGATCGGACGCCTGCGCCAGAACGCGTAGACCTCGGATACAGCGGCCCGGCGAAGCCTGCTGACGAACCGTTTGACATGGACAAGAACGGTACGCGGCAGGATCTGCATTTCTTCATAGTATCCAGCGCTCACAGTTGGCATACTCTCTCAAATTGCCCAGCAGCAAGCCGACGCTGATGTGTGAGACGATTCCAGCGTGGAATCGAAGGAATGCTGGCGAGCCCGAACAGTGTGAAGAACACATGCTCCAACGAGGTGCAGCGCGATAGGACACTAATACGGATGAAAAGCCTCATTTCACGGGCCAAGCGATTCGTCCACTCCCAATTCCACGCCCATTGGCGCACCGAACCGATCAAACCGGGAACGGTCCTCTACGAGTCGTTCAATGGCAACGGAATGCTCTGCAATCCGGAGGCGATCTTCCGCCAGCTTCTGGCAACGCCGGACATGCGCCAGCTCAGACACATTTGGGTCCTCGCTGACCTACGCCAATTTCGCTCGACGGTAGCGGAGTTCGCGGGAGCGCGAAACGTGACGTTTGTGCGCTACGGGACACCGTCGTACTACCGTGCCCTTGCCACGAGCGAATACCTCATTAACAATGCGACCTTCCCGCCCCAATTCAGCAAGAGACCTGGCCAGACGTACCTCAACACCTGGCATGGCACGCCCTTGAAGCGCATGGGCTACGACATCGACCGTGGTGCGCTGGGAACAGCCAATATCATCCGGAATTTTGTTGCCGCTGACTATCTACTCGCCGCAAACCCGTTCATGGCCGAGCAGATGTACGAGAAGGCGTACAAGCTCAGCGGCATCTCCCGCAGCCTGATCATCGAGGAAGGGTATCCACGGATCGACCGGCAGGCGCTCGACACGGACAGCGTTGCGGCTGGCCGAGCACGTCTGACTTCCGCGGGCATCCCTCTCGGTGACCGCACGATCGTGCTCTACGCACCGACCTGGAAGGGCGCGTCCTTCGCCCGGCCCGAGGACGATATCGACCAGCTGCTCGATCACATTGCCCGGCTAACGGCGCAGATTGACACCAGCAAGTACGTGGTACTCCTCAAAACGCACCAGATCGTTCACGCCCTGGCCAGATCCCGGCCCGAACTCTCGCGCCTGCTCGTGCCGAACAACATTCCAACCAATGTCGTCCTTGGACTCACCGGAGTCCTCATCACAGACTATTCGAGCATCTTCTTTGATTTCCTGGCCACTGGCCGCCCGATCCTCTTCTTCACCCCGGACCTTGCGGACTATTCAGACAGTCGCGGCCTCTATTTCGAGCCCGAAGACTGGCCCGGTCCGGTCTGCCGAACCAGCGACGAGTTGGCAGTTGAGCTCGCTGAAATCCTCGTGACGGGTACCCTTCCAGCTGGCTCAGCCGCACGTTATCGCACCAGCCAGCAGAAATTTTGCGGCCAGGAAGATGGGCGGGTGAGTGCACGGATCATCGACATCGTCTTCCGCGGCAACGTCCGTAGACACCACGTCCGACCCGCAGTTTCCCAGAACCGCCCATCAATTCTTATGTACCTGGGCGGGATGCGCTCAAATGGGATAACCACATCCGCTCTCAACCTGCTCAACAACATCGACCACTCCCGGTTCGATGTATCTGCCTGCTTCATCCAGAGCAAAGCGCCCGCCTCGATTGACAACCAACTCGCGATCAATCCCGCCGTTCGCCAGTTCCCACGCGTCGGCGGAATAAACGGCTCCGCGCTCGATCAGCTGGCCCGGCATCTCGACTTTCGTCGAGGCAGAATCAGCCGGCACCAGGAGCAACCCACACAGAAAACACTGTGGGACGACGAATGGACGCGATGTTTCGGCGACAGTCACTTTGACTTCGTCGTCGACTTCAGCGGCTATGGTCCGTTCTGGGCCGCCCTGCTTCTTCATTCCCCTGAGTCGATTCGCTCAATCTGGCTCCACAACGACCTGGCCGCCGATGCTCATCGCAAGATCACGGGCAAGAAGAGAATGCTGCACAGCCTCACCCAGATTTTCACGCTCTACGAGCAGTACGACCACCTCGTGTCTGTCTCGCCCACACTGTCGGCAATCAACAATCGCCAACTTGCCCCGTATGCAGCCCCGGCAAAATTCACGTTCGCACTGAATACGGCAGATGCCAAACAAATCCTCAGCGCCGCCAGCCAGGATCTGCGGGAGACGACTCGGAACTTAGAGACCGGGATAACTCCTGATTGGGTGGAGGTTCTCCTCGCCGACGACAAGACAACGAACTTTGTTTCAGTGGGGAGACTATCCCCCGAAAAGAATCAGGCACGCCTCATCCGCGCGTTCAACATCGTCCATACAGCAACGCCGACAACGCGACTCGTGCTCGTTGGAGATGGTCCGCTCAGAGGCCAGCTAGAGTCCCTGATCAGAAAGCTGGGGCTTGAAAAGTCAGTCGTTCTCACGGGTGAGATACCCAATCCGTACACCGTACTTGCCGCATCGGACTGCTTCGCCCTCTCCAGCAACTACGAAGGCCAGCCCATGGTCATCCTCGAGGCGCTGGTACTCGGTCTACCGATCGTGACAGTCGAATTCGGGTCGGTGAAGAATGCACTCCCGCCCGGCTTCGGATTGGTCGTGCCGCAAACTGACGAGGACCTCGCCGAGGGACTCAACGCGTTTCTCACCGGGGAGGTACGATCGGGCACATTCGATCACGCTGCATACACCCGACTGGCCGTCGAGCAGTTCTACAGTGCGATCGGCGCCGCCAGACCCGAAGATCTCATTCAACAGATGTGACGGCGGTCAAGCCCACAAATGCGCTCCACTCCACAGGGTGGCTTCGATCGGAAATATCCGCGCCACCTCCGCCTGTCGGCCATTTCATCGAACTATGTCGCACGTACGGTATTCCTTCCACTCCGTGGGCCTCAGTAGATGGCGCCTGTCAGGTGGCTCGCAACCACGCCAACAGTGGCTCTGAACGGCACGATCCGCGGGTGGAGCAACGGGTCTGACCCGCACCACACCCGCACCCCTGAGGGGCGAATATCAATGTCAGAGTCGCCCCTGGAGCCACAATTGCAGCCCACAGCAGTAGAGTTCCGGCGAGCCATTTTCCATCCATGGGAACTGAGCCCACAAGCGACGGCGCAGAAAGGACACTCATCAACGATCTCAGCTCATCCCTGCTACGCATCGACATCGTCAATGGCCCGCTGCTGTATGTTGTGCTTGGCCTGGCCAGTATGCAGCTCCTGTATCTTTTACTGCGCGCCCCGACCAAAACGTGGATCTTGACGATCGTGATCGCGGTCGCCGGCGGCGTCAGCGTCGCCGGCGTGACATGGTTCGTTGTGGTGACGATCGTTGACGCTTTCGGAATGTCGCCCGGTCTGGTCAGCTTCCTCTGGTTTGCCGGGACTTGCACGGCGGTAGCAATTGCCATAGCAAATTTTTGGAAGTCGCGCCTGCATCGCAAGATCGCCGCCGCGGCATCCGTCATACTCTTCCTTGCGGCTGGAACGCTAGCGATCAATGCGAGCTTTGGGCTAAACCGCACGTTGGGGTCGCTCTTCGGGATGACGATAGAGTCGGCAATCGCGCTACCCACCGTCAGCGGGCCCAAGGAAAGCGGGCCGCTCTACCAGAGCTGGGAGGCTCCGGCCGATCTTCCCGTAAAGGGCACGACCGGTAGCCAAATCATTCCTAACACGGTCTCAGGATTCACCTCCCGGCCAGCCGGGATTTACCTACCGCCCGCGGCGCTCATTTCCAACGCGCCGGCCTTACCACTAGTCATCTTCCTCATGGGGCAGCCCGGTAACCCCGATCCGTCCTTCATCGCGGCGACACTCGACCGTGATGCTGCCGCTCACGGCGGTCTCGCACCGATCGTCATCGTCGCGGACCAGCTTGGCGACCCCTCGAAGGACCCGCTGTGTCTTGATACGCCGAACTACGGTAACGCGGAGACCTTCATCACCACGGATGTCGTCAACTGGGCGAAAAAGAACCTGAACATCATCAACGACCCACGGTATTGGACCATCGCCGGATACTCGAACGGCGGACAGTGCGCTATCTCCCTCGCCGTCAAACACCCAGACCTATTCGCGAACGTCGTGGACATCTCCGGCGAGGAATTCGCCGGATCAGAGATCGAGGCATCGACGCTCGCCGATGTCTTCCACGGTGACCAAGCCGCCTATGACGCGGTTAAGCCTCTCAACCTGCTCGCCGCGAAGAAATTCTCCGACACAGTCGCCATATTCACCGTTGGGTCCAACGACGCAGGATTCATACCCGGACAGCAACGGATGGCGTCCGCGGCCTCGGCAGCAGGAATGACGGTTACGTATTGGGAATCTCCCAATGGCGGGCACGTACTTCCGGCCCTCCCTGACGGACTCGACGAGGCATTCATCGTGCTCTACCCGCGGCTCGGGCTCGCGCCGCCCACCGCCTGAACCAGTCACCACCTGAGAACAGGCCACTGTCGTTTAGTTCCAGGGTGTCGTCGTTGTGGCAGGGTGGTGTTGCGTGAGGCGCTTGCTCAAGCCTGTGAAGCTGATTGCGTCGGCGTGGTGAACGATGTGATCGATCATGGCGGAGGCGATGACTTCGGGAGCCCCTCGCGTGCGCCGTTTGCTTTTAGGAAAGCTCGAAGCGTACTCCTCAGGTGTCCGACCAGGTCCCGCGGCCTGGTGCTCCCACACGTGACCGTGCTCCTCAAGGCGCCGCAGAATGTGTCGTGGCTAGCGTCACACTGCTCTGCCCTTTTGGGCGCTCATATTTATGTAACTGATATTACAATATGTGTTGTGACGAAAAATATTAGTTGGGTGTTGATACTGCTTCAGTTGCCGTCCGAGCCTTCCCGGCACCGGGTCGCCGTGTGGCGAGAACTACGAAAAGCCGGCGCGGTGCCCGTGTCGCCGGGCACCTGGGCGCTCCCGGCCGGACCATCCTTTCAACCCGCACTGGATCGGGCGGGTGAGTTGACCCGGAACGGGGCCGGCACGTTCGCTGTGATCGACGCTTCTCCGCGTGACGACGCCTCCACCAGCTTGATTCGTGATGCCTTCGCCGCCGCCCGGGTCGACGAGTGGACTGAATTCATGGCCGATTGCGGGAAGTTCGAAGCCGAGATCGCACGCGAGTTCGCCAAAGCAAAATTCACCTTTGGAGAGCTGGAAGAAGAAGAACAGAGCCTTGACCGGCTGAGGCGCTGGTTCCGCGACTTGAAGAAGCGCGACGTCCTTGCACTGCCCGAGGCCTTGGCCGCCGAAGAGCACCTTCGAACCTGCGAGAGCGTGCTCGACGGATACGCCGAACAGGTGTATCAAGTCATGCGCGGGAGCACCCCGGCAATCGACACGCCCCCTGAATCTGCGAAAACCGGAGCTGCCCGATGAGCGCATTAACGGCTTCCTCCGATCCCCGCGGTCGCCTGGCCCGCCTGCCGCAGCTGCGACGATGGATCAGCGTGCCATTACTCTTGGTGCTGGTCACCCTCATCCTGGGTTTCGCGGTCAAACTGAATCCCCGCCTGTCCGGAGCAGAATTCCGCATCGATGAGCTACTGAGCCGGGATCACATCGCTGTCGGAAACGCGATCGCCTTGACGATCGACGCAGTGTTGTCCCCGCCGGGGATCATCATCATCCTGCTCGTGCTGTTCGTCTTCCTCCTGGTCGTGCGTCGCTCGCCGGTGAACGCGTTCGCCGTCACGTCAGTGGCCACGGTCGGGTGGCTCTCCAGCGAGGTATTCAAACTGCTCGTGGCGCAGCCCCGGCCGGATGAACACCTTCTGCACAACCCCCTCATCCCTTCGGACGGTTCCGGCAGCTTCCCAAGCGGCCACACCACGTTCGCCGTCGCGATCGCTATCGCGATCTACTTCCTCGCCCGTGGTACTCGCTGGGCTGCCCCGGCCGCGATCGTCGGACTCGGCTTCGCGCTCCTCGTCGCAGGCTCTCGCCTGTATCTGGGCGTGCACTATCCCAGCGATGTTCTCGGATCCTTCCTCGTCGCACCCGCCGCGATCTGCCTCTACACCGGATTGTGGAACCGATACGGAATGCGCGTACTGAACTGGATACCATTCCTGGATCGCATCGGTCCAATTCCGTCACGGCTTCAGCCGCGTGACCGTCCTGCAAGAAGGACAGCTGCGCCGGAAGGGCTCTGATGCCCCGCGGCACCCCCGCCGCTCTCGGTCCATCGCCAGCACGCAAAGTCGTTGCTCCCCTATACTTAGCGGGATTCACGACCGCGTTCGGCGCGCACGGAATCGCCGCCGCTCTCGGTGTCGAAACCGGCGACATCGGACTAAGCATCCTCACCTTTGGGATTCTGCTGGCCGTCTACGATCTGGCCGAAGTAGTCCTCAAGCCCGTATTTGGTTCCCTTAGCGACCGGATCGGTTCCAAACCCGTGATTATCGGCGGTCTGATTGCTTTCACCGCCGCGTCGTTCTTCGGAATCTTCGCGGGCACTCCGATTCTGCTGGGCGTGGCTCGCCTCGGTCAAGGAGCGGCAGCAGCGGCATTCTCGCCGGCATCATCGGCCGCCGTTGCCCGACTAGCCGGACCTGGTGCCGTGGGACGATACTTCGGCAAGTACGGCTCATGGAAAGGCCTCGGCTATGCCCTCGGCCCCCTGATTGGTGCCGCATTGGTCGGGCTGGATGGCCTCCGCGCACTGTTCATCGCGCTAACGATCCTCGGCGCCGCGACCGCAATATGGGTCATCGTCGCTGTCCCACGCCTCCCCGTCCTTCCCCGCCCCCGATACACGCTCCGGGATCTGGCCAAGCAGACCGTCGACCGGTCCTTCCTCATCCCGACACTCGTACTCGCGGCCAGTACCGGCGCTCTGGGGGTCGCGGTCGGATTCCTCCCCCTGCTGGGAACCACGCTCCACCTCGGGCTGTTCGGCAGTATGGGCGCGGTGACCGTGCTCGCGATCGCCTCCACGCTCACTCAGCCTTTCGTGGGCCGGCTCCGCGACGACGGCCGCATCAGTACACGAGCAGGTACCACGGTCGGCCTTTTGCTGATCGCTACTGGAATCGGTGCACTCGCTGTTATCCCCACGCCGGCCACCCTCTACCTCGCCGCACTGACCATCGGCACGGGGATTGGTCTGGCCACCCCGCTGGCATTCGCACACCTAGCCGCCACCACACCAGCCGAGCGGATGGGACGCACGATGGGCAACGCCGAGCTCGGTCGCGAAGTCGGCGACGCCGGCGGCCCCCTCCTCGTTGGCGCAATAGCCAGCATCCTAACCCTGGGTGCTGGGCTCGGTGTACTCGCTCTCCTCACGGTCGGAGTTGCCTCACTCGGCGGCATCGCGCTGCGCACCAACGCCACCCAAGAAAGGGGTCTACCCGTTTAAGTCGATTGGCCGAGCCAATCACACGGGCGGACTGCTGCGCCAGATCCTGAGAGATACTCTCACGCAGAGCCAATTCGATCGCTGGATGAACCCGCGACGTGCGGGACAGTACTCGTCAGATGTGCCCGCACGCCTGCTTCCGGCCCATGGATAATCGACCGCGGCGGGGTGCGAGTCGCCGGTGGCCTGCGAGCCTTCAGTCGGCACGATCAACGACGCAGAACCGATTGCCCTCGGGATCCGCGAGGATCACGTAGTCAGCATCTGCTGGCCGCTTGTCACTAAGAATCTCGATCGCGCCGAGCGCCAGTAGTCGCGCGACCTCTGCTGGCTGGTTGTCGGTGTACAAATCGAGATGGATGCGAGGCGGAATCTGCGCCACGGAAGTGTGCAGGTCAAGCGAAATATTGGGGCCGCTCCCTACCCGCGGTCGCAGCACGGCGAAATCGCCGCTCGGCTCATCCTGCGGGACGTAGTCGAGCGCCACAGTCCAAAACGCGAGTTGGCGACGCAGGTCGTCTACGCGCATAACAATCGAGCCCACCCGGATCATGTGATGAACCTACCCCACTGTCGAAACAAGACAATGGATGATTTCCGCAAGCCGGGCGCTCGCCGGGACATTGAGACGGCAGATGGACATCAGCCCATGGGTCGCGTTGCCAGGATGGCTCGTGCTACCCGATTCGAGCCACGCGACCGGACACTACGGTACGACCCGAAAGGTCTGCGAGGTCCCGTCCGGCAGCGGTATGGGTGCCGAGCTGCAATCGAGTCGTTCTGCGATCGCTGAACAGACGTGCAACTTAGTTCTGATCCATCGGCACCAGGGCCGAATCTACGCATTGGTCGAGGACAGCATCCAAGCCATCCTCGGCAACCTGCCATTGCGTGAGCCACACATCAGTATCGTGCGGATCCTCAATCGTTCTCGGCTTTTTGTGTGCAAAGCGAGCCGGGTTATTTGCACCAGTGCGGTAGGAATCCGTTGATGCTGCGGTTGCTGACACCGGTGCTCAGATCTACGAAGGTGGTCATCATCGCGGAAGAGCCAGGCAGAGTCGGGTATTGATCGCTTTCTCCGTCGCGAGGGAAGGTCTCCACAGCCACATATTGACCGTTCGGGGATACGCAGAAATCCCTAATTTCGGTGCCCTTTGAAGCTGGCACGTAGACGAAAGAACTGCCTCCATGGTCAGAGAGAGCCAGGAGTGGGCGGGATGTTCCATCAGTGTCCCACGCGTAATACAGGCGGACGAATCTGCCGTCCCGGTTGAGGACTTCAAGCTTTGCGGGGATGGCGTCACCGAGCTCATCATCGACGGGTAAATCCAAAGGCGTCACGGTACTGTCGCTGAGATCTATTGACGCGCCTTGGGTCGGATCAGCAACCACCAGAGAGTTTGTTCCCGGGATCAGGCCCCTCATCTCGACATGCTGCCCGAGGGGAACTATGTCACCCTCAACAGTCACGTCGATCAGATACAGGGCTCCTTCCAGACCGTGCGCCACCAGCGATGTGGTGTCGGGAACGAAAACGTAATCCGTTACCGGTAGGGGCTGCTGGTCTACCCCAACAACTGCTTGTGGCACTGCTGTCTGCTCGTTGACGTCGTATGTGTAGAGAGTGTCAGCCGGATGCTCGTCCCCAGCAACTGGCACATCCGTTAGCGTGAAACCAATCAGGTTTGTCGTGCGTGATGTTTGAAGATCTTTCAAAACCGTGTTGGAGGGCAGCACAATTTCAAGCTCGGTCTCCTCTGTGAGAGAAAACAATGTCAGGTGATTAATATTTTCCTGATCCAACGTCACCACGGCGAGATGCCCCGGAAGCACCGCGAATTCTTGTATTCGTTCCGCCGTGAATAAGGCTCGCCCCGCACCAGTTCCAAGTAGTGTGTCGCGCCGTATTTCGTCCGGTCGCTTCGTGCCATCACCGGTGGATCCTGAGTCTCGATGCAGAGTGTAAAGGTCCACATCGTCGGTGGTGAAGTCATACTCAATGGATGACTGAGCACCTTGGAATAATCCGATTACCGGGTCGATGTTGACCCGGTAATCGGTGTTGTAGTTGAGGGCGTCTTCGAAGGTGATGGTTACGACTGTGCCGTCTACGGCGACCGATACCGGGACCTTGGGGGTCACCGTGATCTGATCCCGGTTGATGCTGGATATCGGCTGGTCGGTGTTGAGCAGCAATCGTTGCCCCGGGTGAGCGATGACACTTCCGAGGTTGATGGCCGCCGATTCTAATCTGGGTCCTCGCGTGGTGTTGAGCAGTGCCAGTGTGCCCGCCAGCAGGGCTAGGACGATGACGGTCGTGAGCAACATCCGCGTGAAGTCCCGGCCGGATCGGGTGGAATCAGTAGACATAAGGCTGTTGGGGTTGGTCGACGGCGGCTAGGACTTCAGGAATGATGACTATTCCCTCGGTGCTGGCGACGCTTGGATTCGCGGCCAAGCCGCCAGAAACGCCCACCCAGCTGTCAAGGGGAAATTCGTCCTGCCACCCCGGCCGGTACACCGGTACTCCCACGGGCTGGGCATCGACCACGCAGTGGCTCACGACGAACCGTGCCACGTAGAACACGTTCTGCGGATCATCCGTGTCGGGCGTCACGAATCCGGTGAGCTGGGCTTTCTTTCCGGCGTAGAACTCGGCCCCGGCGCCTTGCCGCATCAGTGAGGCCCAGTCTTTCACTGAAAACTTCGACGCGTCCCCCCCTGTCAACTCAGCCGAAGCTTCCTCGGTCAGAGCTGCTGCGGACCCGTTTAAGTCGCGCTGCTCCAATGTGGTTGTCGTCAGGGTTGTGGGCGGCAGAACCAACAGTGCTACCACGGAGGCCGCGATCACTACGACGCTTGCGCCTCCCCAAAAACGCTTGCGCCTGGTTTCGGCTTCGTGATCGTGATCGTGTTCCTCATCTGGGGACAGCGCGAATGACACGATAACGACCACGGCGGCCACGACCGCCATGATGATCGAAAAAGCAAAATACCGGGGATGGATGTAGAGGCCCAATTGACCAGTGACGCCCAGCCACACCGTCGCGACAATTCCGATCAAGCTCAACACGGCTCCTCGCCATCGAGCGACCAGACGGCTAAGCGACATAATTCACCGCCAGCCCCAGCACGGCCGAACAGAGTGCTACAACGCTAGTAATTTGAATTAACGTTCGCGCCGTGAACGTGGTTCGCATTAGAACGAGCATTTTGATGTCAATCATCGGGCCGAAGACCAGGAAAGCCACGATCGCGCCGGGAAGGAACGTCGCTCCAAACGACAGCACGAAGAACGCGTCCACGTTAGAACAGATCGATACGACGAAGGCCAGTACCATGAGCGCCAGGACGGACCACACCGGATTGGTGCCCAGAGTAACCAACACCTCACGGGGTATCCCCACCTGGATCACTCCGGCAATGGCGCAACCGATGAACAACGCCGGCATCATCGCGCTGGTTTCTTTCGTGAATAGACGAACACTGCGCTGCAGTTTGCCGGCAGCCGAGTGCTGTTCCCCCTCGCTGGCGCAGGCCGCCTGGAACTGCGACGTGAGCAGTGTGTCCTGCCGGGGGTGACGGCTATATATCCAGCCGATGAGGTTTGCAATCAAAAACCCGCCAGCGATACGACTGACGAGGATGCCGTTATCCCAGCCGAACGCTTGATACGTCGTGATGATTGTGATCGGGTTGAGAATTGGTGCGGCAAGAAGGAATGTCATCGCCTCGGCGACCGTCAGGCCCTTTAGAATCAGGCCGCGTGTGAGCGGTACGTTTCCGCATTCGCACACAGGTATGAGAACGCCGATCAGCGAAACCGCAAACCGCCGCAATACTCCCCGACGGGGCAGGTGGCGCAGCAGAAAGCCTTCCGGAAGCCAAACCTGCACGACGACAGACAGAAAAATGCCCAAGAACACAAACGGTAGCGACTCGATAAGTACGCTGACCGCGAGTGTGACGAAGTCCTTCGCGGAGTCCGACATCCCTGCTGCCAAAGACTGGGGTGCCGACATGCGAAGTACAGCAAGAAGAGCTACTACGGCGAGCCCCAGGAGCAAGCCCTTCAGCCTGCGACGTCGATCCCCGATTCTTTCACTACCCCGTTGAACAGCTGTGCTTGGACCCGCCGAACCCAGATCGGTCAACAGCACGGACTCTTCTAGATGATTACCGATAGTTCTACTCATTTCATCCGCGAAGCGCCTGTCCTGAATCGACCGACGTTAGTCAGGATTCCGACCCCATACTCAATTAGGTGCAGAGTCAGCCTCTCACAAAGTATCGTGCCAACCGATCGCGAGAGACCACGTAGCGAAATGACGTTCTTTCGGGAATGTGACTTGGGAGCATTGAGCTAAGTGCCGCGCTGCTTTGGAGCAGGTATCCGTGTCTTGTATGGCATGTTTTTTGACGCACATTGGTCATGAGACGCCGCCAAATGATTGCACCGGGTCGATGTGTTCGTCCAAAAAGGGTGACTGTCCCGGGGCGTTTTGCGAACGATCGATACCGAATGCCACACGACACAAGACCTTAGCGTGGGATATTCGACCGATTCAAAGTGCACCCCACTAGACCGTCCCGCTCCAGGCTGCGGGCACGAGCGTCCACAGAACTTCGGCAATTGAGGGGCCCATGTTGCGCCAGCTGTGCAGCTCGTGCCCTGAAAAAGTCAGGGTGTCGCCAGCCGATAGGCTCACAGTCTTGTCGGAGAAGCGCACATCCACTTTCCCGTTTATAACGTGTACCACCTCGACGTCGCAGTTGATTGTGTAGAGCTCGTCGCCACCGTCCGCCCCCGGCTGCAGGGTAGAGCGCAGCACCTGCACGTGCGATTGCCCGCGCGGAGTGATCATGCGCTCGACGGCACCGCGACCACCCATGTTGATCAGCGGTGCGTCCGCCAACTTCACCACCTCGGTCTCAGCCCCTTCAAAAAGCGAACCGATCGGCAAAGATAGCACCTGGCATATTGTGACCAGCGTGGCGACGCTGGGCGAGGTCTCGTCCCGTTCCACCCGGCTGATGAACCCTTTGGTGAGGTTCGTGGCAGACGCGAGCTGTTCGATGGTGAGCCTCTGGGCCTGCCGGCTCGCCCGGAGACGCGCACCGACGCGAACGCGATCTTCGGACGGAGTCGGGTGCACAGGTCTCATGTCACTCCTTGCGATTCACGCCAGTGGGACTTATATCTTGACAGGCAGCAGGTATGCCTTCAGAATCGGATGCAGTAAAAGTTCTCTAATAGACACATATTGTTGCATATCGGTACTACATCTATAGCGTCACGAAAGCAAGGAAGTGACCATGGTCGAGAATGAGCAACCTGTCAGGCCGGTCGACGCGAGTCTGGTGCCCCGGTTCGCCGGTATCGCCTGCGTCCCACGTGGCGTACGAAATCATCTCTGCAATGAGCCCCACCAAATAAGTCGACCCGCTCAACTAAGAGGACAAAGATGTCTAGCGCAACCACAACAGTTACGACTCGCGATAGCGTGATCGAGCACCGCTCCATCGACTACGTGCCCCGCTCCGAGCGGCACGGGAAGGTGTGGCACCAGGGACCGTTCTGGTTCACTGGCAACTTTGTTCTGCCCACTATGGTGACGGGGTTCATCGGGCCGGTGATGGGTTTGAGCACCGGTTGGAGCATCCTGGCCGTTGTACTGGGCGCCACATTCGGAACCTTCTTCATGGCCTTCCACGCAAACCAAGGGCCACGAATGGGCCTCCCACAGATGATCCAATCCCGCGCTCAGTTCGGTAGCCGTGGCGCGATCGTTCCTTTTACTGCGACGGTCTTCGTCTACATCGGCTTCATGGTGTTTGACACGATTCTCGCGACGGAGGGTCTTCAGCTCATCCTGCCGGGTGAAAAGATCGTCTGGTATCCGATTCTGATCGCGGTATCAATCGTCATCGCCGTTGTCGGGCACGACCTGTTGCACTTCGTGCAGCGGTGGCTGACCTACCTGTTGGTGATCGTGTTTGCCATCCTCACCGTCCTCGCTATCGTGCATTTCAGCGGTGTCGGCGATACGGCAGCTTCCGCCAGCACGGCGGGTTGGGACGGCACAGCATTCCTCGTACAGTTCTCCCTGGCCGCCGGCTACAACATTAGTTATGCCGTGTACGTCTCGGACTACACTCGTTATCTGCCCGAGGAAGTGTCGGCGCCCAAGCTGATCTCCTGGGTGTACGTGGGGGCTGCCGGGTCGGCAATCTGGCTGATGTCGCTTGGCGCACTGCTCGCCAGCAATATTCCCAACGCGGATGCGATTGGCGCGATCAAGCAGATCGGTGATCTGCTGTTCCCGGGTTTCGGCACCTTTGCCGTGCTGGTCTCGACGGTTGCGCTGCTGTCGATCATGGGGGTCAACGCTTACGGTGCGATGCTCACCGGGGCGAGCGCCGTTGACGGCTTCCGGCAGGTTCGCCCTACCGTGAAACTGCGCATTATCGGCTTGGTCATCGTCGGGCTGGCAACGCTGGCGATCGCCTTGCTGATCCCGGACGACTATTTGGGCAGCTTTAGCGACTTCGTGATCATGATGCTGTACTTCCTGGTGCCGTGGACTGCGGTCAACCTGGTGGACTTCTATCTCGTGCGACACGGCGAATACGCGATCACCGAGATCTTTAAGTCGAAGGGCATATACGGGCGCTGGGCATGGCGCGGAGTCACCGCCTACCTGATCGGTTTCGCCGCAATGATTCCGTTCTTCTCCACCACCTTTTACGTCGGGCCAGTCGCCCAGACGCTCGGGGGCGCAGACATATCATTTGTGGTCGGATTGGTCGTTTCCGGTGTTCTCTACCTGCTCTTTTCGCGCAGCATCGACCGCACGGCGGAAGCGGAAGCACGCAGGGAAAGCGAACTGGAACTCAAAGAACCTGTCGAGTAAAGGCATTTGATTATGAGTGAAACAAAAATCGTGGTCGCCTGCTGCCAGCTTTCGCTGGCGGTGGGCGACGCCGACGGTAACCGCGCCAAGGTCCGGTCTGCAATCTCCGACGCGGCGCGCGCCGGCGCGCGCGTGGTGGTGCTCCCTGAGCTCGCGAACACCGGATATATGTTTGCAGACATCGATGAGTTGCGCGCGGCAGCCGAACCATTAAACGGCCCGACCATCACGGAGTGGGCGAATCTGGCAGCCCAATACGGGCTCATCATTGTGGGAGGATTCGCGGAATCAGGCGACGGCGACCTGGTCTACAACTCGGCGGTACTGATCGACGAATCTGGTGTGCGCACGCGATACCGTAAGGCGCACCTCTGGGATCGAGAGAAGGACAACCTGTTCACCCCCGGCTCCGACCTGCCTCCGGTGGTGGACACGGCGGTGGGCCGCATCGGCGTCATGATCTGTTACGACCTCGAGTTCCCGGAGTGGATTCGCATGGTCGCCCTCGACGGCGCAGAGTTACTCTGCGCTCCGGTCAACTGGCCGCTGTACCCGGCTCCCAACGGGGAGCGGCCCACCGAAATCGTGAAAATTCAGGCTGGGGCAACGGTCAACCGCATGTTTATCGCGGCTGCAGCCCGAGTAGGCCAGGAGCGCGGCCAGGCCTGGCTCGGCGGCAGCGTGATCGTGGACGCGGATGGTTTCCCGCTCACCGAGATTCAGCTGGACACAGAGACCATAGTGCTGGCAACAATCAACCTGGCGGACGCCCGCGATAAGGCGATCAGCGAGCGGAACAACGTCCAGACCGACCGACGCCCCGAGCTGTACTCCCGGATTGGAAAACCTCTCTAGGTCTCTCCATAGCTCGTCCGTGACGACGGTAGCGATCGTGCAGCATCCGCTGGCTGTTCTCGACCTGGTGGAATCTCTGCGACGGGCATCGTAGTACGTAGCCGATGCCGCCGCCCGCGGTGCGCAACGCATCGTATTTCCTGAAACCTTCGTTCAATGTCACCGCGACGAGCGATCCGCTCGTGTGGCAGGTCGAGGAGCGGTTCGAGCACGCAGCCGCCTTTGAAACTCATCAGGAACGTGTCGCCAGCAGCGAGTGGGGTCAAACTATCTCAGGCATCGAACGCCGTTACTCCGTGACCGGACTTTAGCCCTTCACCCGTGTCAGCAACTTATCCGGCACCGGGAACCCGACTTGTCCCGGTCAGCGTTCCTCTTTGCGCAGCAGACGCGCGAGCATTCCGCGATAGTCCTAGTGGCCGAAGCAGGGAGCCAAGGAAATGAAAAACTCGGGACTGCCGAGACGAAGGATCGACTCTAAAATCGACCATCTGATTTGACTTGTTGATGGTACTCATCGTCAATTAGTTCCCGTCAGCGACAGAGCGCCTGGCCCGATGAGTTCTCCCGTGTGGACTGGCCGACCAGATGCTGCGAGCAGCAACGCTATTGCGGTGCCGCGTACCTCTTTGCCAACACCTTCGTCGAAGACCGTATCTGTTGCGATGATGCGTAGCCCTTCAAGGCGTTCCTTGCCTCCACCGAGTTTGACGCTGGTCTTCGCTTGGTATCGGAGTGCAATAGCCACCTCGGCGACCGGATACTCATGGTCGATGCCGAGAGGGCGTCGGATGTCCTCTCCGTGCGCGAATACCTCAACCAACCGAGTGACTAAGGGTGCTGGTGCACTCGTTGTGCGGCTGCGGACACCCTGGAAGTTTGCCAGTGTCTGGGTTGGATCGGTGGACCGCTCCCGTGCAATCCCCGCGGCGTTGATTCGATCGAAGTCGAAGCCAGCGGCAATCATCCTGCTGACAAACCCGATACGAGTGGTCTTGGCGTCATAGACGCGGTGAGCCAGAACGGCATGGATATCCCACCCGGGGCCCAAGGATGGCGTTGTCCACTGCTGTGTGTTCAATGCCTTCAGATCTTGAATCAGTGCGTCACGTTCCTTGTGCACTATTGCCCATATCTCATTCATAGAGCTTCCTCGGTAGGTTCTAAGAGCCTCGTAGTCATTCAAACGTGTTAACGCCAACTGAAAACAGGGCCAGAAACGCCAACTGAAAATAGGGCCACCAACCATCATGGAAGGTGATCAAATTGGATGATTGGGCAGAGATTCGCCACCTGCATTCGACGGGAAAGCATTCGAAACGGGAGATAGCCCGGCTGGTCGGAGTGTCCCGGGGCACGGTGGATCGGGCGTTGGCAGTGGATCGGTCGCCGACGTATCAGCGGGAGCCGACAGGGTCGAGTTTCGACGCGTTTGTCGGCCAGGTGCGGGTGTTGCTCGCGGTGACGCCAACGATGCCGGCAGCGACCGCGGCCGAGCGGGTGGGTTGGTCGGGGTCTCCGTCGCTGTTCCGGGCCAAGATCGCCGAGCTGCGGCCGGAGTATGCGGTGCCGGATCCCGCGGATCGGCTGGTGCACCCGCCCGGGTTCCAGGTCCAATGTGATCTCTGGTTCCCGCACGAAGACCTGCCGTTGGGTCATGACCAGGCTGCTGCACCGCCGGTTTTGGTGATGACGTCAACGTTCTCCGGGTTCATCCAGGCCCGCATGTTGCCCTCGCGGACGACGCCGGATCTGCTCGGCGGGATGTGGTCGTTGCTGCAGGAGGCCGAGGCCGTTCCCGCCCGGTTGACGTGGGATAACGAGACCGGCATCGGGCGTGGGAAGCTCACCGAGCCGGCCGCCGCGTTCGCCGGTACTCTCGGCACGCAGATCAAGCTGCTCAAGGCCCGCGATCCTGAGTCCAAGGGCATGGTCGAGCGGATGAATCGCTTCTTCCGGAGCCGCTTCATGTCGGGGCGCGCCTTCACATCTCCCGACGACTTCAATCAGCAGCTGGCCGGCTGGCTGCCATCGCGAACAACCGTCTCTCCCGGTCGCGACGAGGGCGGCCGGGAGACCTGGTCAGCATCGACCGGGCGGCGATGCGCGGACTTCCGCCGATGGCGCCGGAGGTGATGTTCCGCAACAGCGTCCGGCTCCCAAGGGATTACTACGTTCGCGCGTTCAGCAACGACTACTCCGTCGACCCCGCCATGATCGGCCGGGTCGTTGACGTGGCCGCGAGCCTGGAGCGCGTGAGCGTCCATCACGACGGGGTACTCATCGCCGAGCATCGCCGGAAATGGGCCCGGCAACTGACCGTCACCGACCCGGCACATGTTCTCCGCGCGGCCGAGCTGCGCGCCCAGTTCCAAGCCCAACGCGCGCGCCGGCCCACGGTCACGGGCGTCGTCGAAATGGCCTCACTGGTCCGCTACGACGAGCTCTTCAGCGTTGACATCGACGCCGCGCCGACCGTGTTGGCGGTCGCGTCATGACCGGCTCGGAAGCGGCCTCGCAGATCGAGTACTACGCCCGCGCATTGCGGGCACCGCGGATCAGTGAAGCGTTCCGGCGCCTGGGCGACCAGGCCCGCGACGCGGGTTGGTCCCATGAGGAATACCTCGCCGCAGTGCTCTCCAAGGAGGTCTCCGAACGCGAGGCATCCGGGGCCGCGCTGCGGATCAAGGCCGCTCGGTTCCCGGGTCACAAGACTCTCGAGGACTTTAACTTTGATCATCAGCCCTCCGCCGATCGGAACCTGATCGCGCACCTGGGCACGAGCGTGTTCCTCACCGAAGCGAAGAATGTCGTCCTCCTCGGGCCCCCCGGGACCGGGAAAACACACCTCGCCGCCGGCATCGGGATCAAGGCCGCTAAAGCGGGCCACCGGGTCCTCTTCGACACCGCGACGGGCTGGGTGACTCGACTCCAAGAGGCCCACTCGAGGGGAAACTCGCCGCCGAACTCATCCGGCTGCGCCGTTACAGCCTGCTAATCGTTGACGAGGTCGGCTACGTCCCGTTCGACCAGGATGCCGCGAACTTGTTCTTCCAACTCGTGTCTTCCCGCTACGAACACGCCTCGCTCATCATGACGAGCAACCTGCCCTTCGCCCGCTGGGGCGATGTATTCGGCGACCTCACGATCGCCTCCGCGATGATCGATCGCATCGTTCACCACGCCGACGTAATCAGCCTCAAAGGCAACAGTTACCGGCTCAAGCAACACCAACCCGCCGAGACTACGGCACACTAGACCCACACGAGAGTGGCCCTGTTTTCAGTTGGCAGAAGTGGCCCTGTTTTCAGTCGGCGTTAACAAAACGGCCCTGCCGGGTCGGCCTCAGTCGGACGGTGCTCGCAACCCAATGGCGGATTCAACCGGTCGTCGCCGCGATGGGCTTTTCTGGCTCTGACAATAGTCGTTGCATGGCTCGAGCGGGTGTGCCGCCGCCCAGTGTTTTGCGGGGTCGATTGTTGAGTTCGAAAGCGACTTCGAGTAGCCGCTCGGGCGAATGAACGGATAAGTCGGTGCCTGTGGGGAAATCTTGGCGTAGCGGCCCGTTGGTGTTCTCGTTGGTGCCCCGTTGCCACGGCGTATGTGGATCACAGAAGTAGATAGCCATCGTGATCTGCCGGTGCTGGGCCAGCTCGGTTACCTGATCCCGCGCCAGAGTCATGGCCAAGTGCTCGGGGAGGTCTTGATGGCGGCCGACAGCCCATCGCTGCAGTCCGTGTCGAGCCTTGAGTGATCAACACCCAGAACCGCGCCTGTTTCTCCACCAGTTCATACTTCGACCATACGTACAACGCCTCACAAAAAATCGAGTGATGCGACGACCAGTTGAATCCGCCTTCCCCTTACGGTGACGGGGGAAAAAACTAACCGCGATGTGTTCGAGGGTCCGTGCGGATTTCGCGGTCGATATCAGCGTCAATGGCTGCCCTAGGATCAGGGAATGATTCCACCCGACAACGCCACACATTCTGCGCGGCCGCCGGGTCGCGTGGGATCGCCTGCATTCAAGTTCGTGCGAGATTTCGTTGTCATCGTTGTAGTGGCGATCCTGATCTCAGCCCTTCTTAAGACGTTTGTCGTTCGTTCGTTCTACATCCCCTCTTCTTCGATGGAGAGCACGCTCCAAGTCAATGATCGAAACATCGTAAATGAGCTCGTTCCCAATCTGATACCGATTGAACACGGTGACGTCGTCGTCTTCACCGACCCGGCAAACTAGTTACCACCGCAGCAACCCGCCCCGCTGAATCTTCTGACCGCAGTGGATGCCGCGCTGACCGCCATGGGACTGAGTACAGGCGACAGTAACAACCGCCTCATCAAAAGAGTCATCGGCATTCCCGGGGACACCGTGGTCTGCTGCACGACGGCCGGGCAGCTCAGCATCAACGATGCGATTGGTCCGCCGTCAGAATCTAGACTGCGCGCGTGGCATCGGCCGTGTGCGGCGCGCGCCGTATCCGATGAGAGACCACTGCGGCGACGAGCAGCATGACTGCAGCCGCCGCCGTCGAGGAAGCGACGATCGTTTCGGTGAAAGGGGTCATGTCATGGGATTGGTAGCCGACGATCTCGGGCGCGATCGTGAAGTTGACGAGCATAAGTCCCGGCAGGGTAGACCCGAGCAGCATCACGCACGCGACGGATGCCGGCCACGACTTGCGCACAAAGCGCACCCCTAGGACGATCAGGCCGACGAAACCAACCGCGCTCAGCAGCAGCTGCACGGGCAGGTACTGCAGCGGGGTCGGCATTCCAATCACACCGGAGACGAGTGCATGAGCTCCGGTAAGGGCGAAGGACGCGGCAGTAATGCTAGCGAGCATGCGGGTGGCACGGTCGCCGTGAGGCCCGGCGCCACGAGCCAGCGCCAAAATTCCGAGTGCAAGGAGAAGGAGTCCGACGCCGAAGACTTGCGCGGTGGTACCGAGATTTTCCCACGGGTCTGCGGGGTAGTAGTAGTCGAAGAGGTGATCTTCGATGGTGCCGTCGGTGCGCGCACCGGCGAAGGACACCCATCGCTCCAGCGACGCGACGATCTGTAGCAGTGCCGAGACGAGAAAAAGCCCGGCAGCGAGGAGTAACCAGCCGAAGGCGGGGGCTCGGGAAGCGAAATGGTCAGGCGTCGTGCGAACATCAGGACCTGCAATGGCTGCCATGGGGTCAGCTTACCGAGACCCTACCTGTCGAGACGAGTAACACCAGATGAACGTCATCGCTGACCTGATACCCAACGTCGTTACGGCTACGACTACGACTACGGCGACCGCAATTGCCCGCGGAAATGGTGCAGCAGCACCCAGTGACGTCGGGGCGTTTACGAGCAGATCATGCTTGCGATGTTCCATGCAATGACATCCCGATGCGTTAGCTGCACCGACCAAACAAACGACGCTCACGCCAGCGGATCACGTCCTCGGCTGGCGTGTGGAGTTATCCGACAGCGAGGAGGTACATTCCAAGGCTAATCCAGCTGTCCCGGGCTGGCGTGCGCGGCTCCCCCGGCGACGTCTCGGCCGAATTGGGCCAACAGCGCAATGGTGACGTCAGCGGAGACCCTGGACTCGGCGGCGAGATTGTCGAGCGCGGTGCCCTCGGGCAAGAGTTCGGCGAAGAAATTGCGTCGACGCGCTGACCGGCTGCGGGTACTGATGGGGTCGAACGGCACCGATGCGGAGAGGGTCATGTTGCCGAGCCTAAAAGTCTCGGTGGCATGCCTTGCCGTGACGAAATCAAAAGTGCGACGGTCCGGGCCGACCAGATGCCCGACCAGCTCACCGGAGAGTTTCACGCGCAAGTCACCCACGGGGCTCGTCCAAACTGTCGTCGCGGGGCTCGTCGGCGCCGTCATCGACCTCCATGTACATTCGGATACCGGTCTCCCGGATGATCGCGAAGATGCGCTCGAGCACGAAGGTGTTCTTGCCCGATTCCAAACCCCAAATGTACTTCTGGTCTGTCTCCAGTCTCTCGGCGAGAAGGTGCTGCGTCAGACCGCGCACGAGGCGGCCCTGCTGCAGTATTCGGCCACGACCCTCGCGGCCCTTCACTTCTCCTCGTGCTGCCATGACGTTCTCCTAGCGACGGTCTTATTGCCTTCAGTCAAATTGATGGTGCTATCGCCGTCAAAGCGGGCGATGGTCATGTGCCCGTCAACATTTCGGCCGAGGTGGTCTAACCCGATCCCTGGCCGGGCTCTCGCCATGGCGCTCAACGAGAGTCCTGATCGACGCTGAACAGAATGACGCCCAATCCGCATTGGCTGGGGCACACGACTGCGATGGAGAGCTTTTCGGTGTGCCGATCATCGCCCAGTCTTTGTGCGTCCCCGTACATTGGGTGGCAGCAGTGATTGAAGGGACTGGATTCCGGGATGGACGTCATCAGCATGATCCTCTGGCCCGTGAAATGGATCGTGGAGCTGCTACTGGTCGGTTGGCACTGGTTACTCTCATATTTAGGTCTCGAACCGGCCGCCGGCATCACTTGGGTACTGTCGATCATCGGCCTCGTACTTGTGGTGCGCGCCGCTCTCATTCCTCTCGTCGCGCGTCAGATTAGGGGCCAGCGCAAGATGCTGCAGATTGCGCCGGAGTTGAAAGCGATCCAAGACCGGTACAAGGGTAAGAATGACCAACTCTCCCGCGAGGCCATGTCTCGCGAGACCATGGCCCTCTATGTCGCTGCCGGAACGAACCCGCTGACTTCCTGTCTCCCGCTCATGCTTCAAGCACCCGTTTTCCTCGCACTATTCTCAGTCCTCAACGACGCCCAGCAGGGAAAGGTCGGCATCGGCCTGCTCAATCAGACCCTCGCCGTGCAGTTCGGCAGGGCACAGCTCTTCGGCACCGCCGCTCTGCACGACTCCTTCGCCTCACAATGGTCATTGATGACGGCTGTCCGGCCATTCGAGCCATCCGTCTTGTGGATCGCCGCGACGATGGTCGCGCTCATGACGGCGTCACAACTCATCACACAACGGCAGATTACCTCGAAGAACCTGTCGCCGGAGAATAGGGCGTCTCCACTGTTTCGCCAGCAGCGGATCTTGACGTATCTGCTGCCCGTCATCTTTGTCTTGTCCGGAGTGGCCTTCCCCCTCGGTGTCTTGTTCTACTTCCTCACCTCTAACCTCTGGTCCTTGGTCCAGCACGTCATCGTCATACGGAGCATGCCACCGGCTGGCGCAGGACCGCCTACGTAGTCGCCTTTCAGCCGCGCTGCCAGGTGACTGAGGAACGAGCCAAGCTCGCTCGACGTCCCCTACCAGCGCCTACGCCAGCTAGAGGAAGGACAACGCGCTGACACGGACCCGAAAACCGGCTTCAGGCATGGCTCGACGACAGACACCGACAACCGAATCCAGCCCCAAAAATCGATTGACAACAATCGAAGCATCCACCCAGCGTGACGTGATTAAATGCGGCGATCGCTGGTGACCTGCGGTCGGAACTTACTGTGATTTGCGAGGGCGTAAGGTGTGGTCGTGAATATACCGCGGGCTTCGGCCGGGAGTCTCAAAGCCTGGCTCCTACAAGACAGTGGAGACCGGCAGGGCGTTCGGGTGGGCCCGCACGCGGCCACGGCTGACAAGACTCATTCATGGTGGCGTGTCATGTGCCTGACCGGTGTCGACTATTTCTCCACGTTGGGTTATCAGCCGGCGATCGCGGCTCTGGCGGCGGGACTACTCTCGCCCATCGCCACCATCGTGCTGGTCGCCCTCACCCTGTTCGGCGCGTTGCCGGTGTATCGGCGGGTGGCTGCCGAAAGCTTCCGCGGATCTGGCTCCATCCATATGCTGGAGAAACTGCTGCCGTGGTGGTCCGGCAAGATTTTCGTATTGGTTCTGCTCGGATTCGCTGCGACGGACTTCATGATCACCATCACCCTGTCGGCGGCCGACGCCACGGCCCACGCAATTGAGAATCCGTTTACACCGCCCTGGCTGCACGGCCAGGAGGTACCCGTCACATTGCTCGTGATCGCGCTGTTGGGGATTGTCTTCCTCCGCGGTTTCAAGGACGCCATCGGCATCGCCGTCGTCCTCGTCGTGGTGTATCTGCTGCTCAACGCGGTCGTTATCCTGGTCGCAATCGCGCATGTGGCCACGAATAATGTCCTGATTACGGATTGGTGGGCGGCGCTGACCGTGCAGCATGGAAATCCGCTCGTCATGGTGGGAATCGCGCTGCTAGTGTTTCCCAAACTGGCCCTGGGCCTGTCCGGATTCGAGACCGGGGTGGCTGTGATGCCGCAGATCAAAGGCAGCGCGACCGACACTGACGATGATCCGGCGGGCCGCATCCGCGGCACGAAGCGGCTCCTCACCACGGCGGCACTCATCATGAGCGCTTTCCTGATCACGTCCAGCATCGTCACCACACTTCTGATCCCGCAGGCTGACTTTCAGCCCGGCGGGCCGGCCAATGGTCGCGCTCTGGCGTACCTCGCCCACGAATTCCTCGGGCCACTTTTTGGATCCGTATACGACGTCAGCACCATCTGTATCCTCTGGTTCGCGGGGGCGTCGGCCATGGCCGGCCTGCTCAACCTCGTGCCTCGATATCTTCCGCGGTATGGAATGGCCCCGCAATGGGCCCGTGCCACACGTCCCCTCGTGCTGGTGTTCGTCGGGATCGGTTTCGTGATCACGATTGCCTTTCAGGCCAGCGTCGACGCTCAGGGTGGCGCGTACGCAACGGGCGTTCTCGTGCTGATGACGTCCGCCTCGGTCGCCGTCACCCTTTCGGCCCGGAGTAAAAGGCAACGCTGGCCGACCATCGGTTTCGGTGCCATCGCGGCAATCATGGCATACACGACCGTCGCGAACGTCGTCGAACGCCCTGACGGGGTACGTATCGCAGCGCTCTTCATCCTCGGCATCATGGTGACCTCCCTCATCTCGCGCGTACGTCGGTCCTTCGAGCTCCGAGCAACGTCCATCGTTCTAGATCCGTCTGCTCTCGATTTCGTGACCAGTGACGCCGAGGACTACGACGTCATCCGTCTCATCTCCCATGAACCTGACGAAGACACCGAAGTCGAGTACCGCAACAAGAGCCGCGATGAACACCGATTCGGCAACATCCCGGGCAACTCACCCATCATCTTCCTGGAGGTGTTGCCCTCCGACTCGTCAGACTTCGAAGAAGACCTCCTCGTACGCGGCGTGGTGAAACACGGGTACCGGGTCCTCCAAGTGACCAGCGGTAACGTGCCCAACACGATCGCAGCTGTACTGCTGGAGATCCGCGACCAGACCGGGACCATCCCGGAGATCTACTTCGAATGGACCCAGGACAACCCCATTTCCAACATGTTCAAATTCCTCATCACCGGCCATGGCGAGATCGCCCCGGTAACCCGCGAGGTCCTGCGCAAATCGGAACCCAAGGCAAAACGCCGCCCCCATGTGCACGTCAGCTGACCAAGCCAATGCAAACCCAACACCAAACGCCAACGCGCCACCTGCGGGACTGCCCCCGGTTTGGTTGACTCCTGACCTGTGGAGATTCGTCTTCACTGGAAAGATGTCATCATGCCCAAGCCCTACCCACCGGAGTTTCGCCGTGATGTTGTCGCGGTCGCCC
>NZ_SOHL01000008.1 GCF_004403985.1 Cryobacterium gelidum
AACTTAGAAACACCAGTAATACAAGAAACACCAGGAAAGCCATCCCTCACGGGGTGGCTTTCCTGCGTTAACGGCCACCCGAGGGTGGCCTTTTCGCGTTAACCCGCTGTCACGATGCCTGCCACGCGCGGAGCCCACCACAACACCCCGACACGGTCACACCCCCACACACAACCCACCACCCACTACGTGACGGAAGTCACGGGCTGGCGTGTGTGAAGCCGAGGGTCGGCGTACGTGGCGGAGCCAGGATCCCGCCCACGCGTCTGTCGCGGCGGGCGCAGCATCCGCTTGCGTACGTGTGGTCGCCTGTATCCGGGCATCTGTTCGCACTGCACCGCTTGGGGTATCCGGTCTGCGCGCCGGCAAGCTGTTAGGCCACGCACTCACTGCAGGGCCTTGCTGTTTGATCAGCGGTCGGGGAAACCGTGGGGAAGCCCGGTCAGGACCGGAGCGAGGCGAGCAAGGCGCTCACGCTCGAGCAGGAGAGCGGTGCACTCACGTTCGCGGCGCACGGCCGCGACTCCGACCAGAAAGAACTCGGCCGGAACGTCGGGCAGCGGGGAGACGAAGGGGGAGACCTCTGCGGCCAGGGTCTGAGCCAGCCGTTCGCGGGTGAACGGCGTCAGGTGCGCGGACTGCCGCAGGAACTGGGCGACGCGACGCGCCAGCCGGTCGGGCAGCCGAGCGATATCAACGGTCTGCGACCACGGCAGTAATGCCTCGGGCAGTGGCCGCGCAACTTCGCGGTTGCGCTGCACGCGTTCGTGCTGGCTGTAGGTGCCGGCAAGCAGATCGCCCAGACGTTTGGAGCGGTTGTTGAGCAGGGCCGTGGTTGCGGCCAAGCCGCCGAGGGTCATGATGACCTCGAGCACGCCGGTCAGGGCGCGAATGAAGGCGTGGCGCAGCGAAATTGCTCCACCGTCGTCACGCACAATGCGCGCGCCGATGGCCAACTTGCCGAGAGACCGGCCGTGCGTGAGCGTCTCGACCAGCACCGGCACGATCAGCAGGGAGAAGACGAAACCGGTAATCGACACCGCCTGGGTGAGCGCCGAATCGATGTCGCCCGCCAGGGTCGAAAAGAACGCCAGAAGAATGAGCAGATACAAGATGAAATAGGAGACCGTGTCGATGATCGAACCGGCAGCGCGCAGAATGATGCTGGTCGGCCGCACGTCGAGCGCGACCGCCTCGCCGGTGATGAGCTCGTCGCCCGGGCGCAGTTCGTCGTCGTTCGTGGCGGCGCGATCGGTGGGACGCGCGGTCTCCTTCATGTCTACTATTGAACCAGATGGATCTAGACGCATATACGGCCGCGCATCGCGCCGACTGGGACCGCCTGACCGAGCTCGGCGCCCGGCGGCGTCTGAGTGGTGCCCAGTCCGATGAACTCATCGAGCGCTATCAGGCCGGAGCCACCCAGCTCTCGGCGATCAAATCCACTGCCGGATCGACGCTGGAGGGTGACCGCCTGTCGGTCGGCCTGTCCCGCGCCCGGCTTCGGTTCACCGGGGTGAGCGCGAATGTGTTCGTGCAGATTCCGAGGTTTTTCGTCGCCCAGCTGCCGGCCGCCCTCTACCGGCTGCGCTGGCTCACCCTCGCGGTAGCCGTGGTCACCTTCGTCGTCGCCGGGCTCTACGCTGTGTGGGCATACAACGATCCGCGCGTGCTGGCCAATCTTGGAACGGATGCCCAACTCGCCCAGTTGGCCAACGAGGACTTCGTCGGCTACTACTCTGCGAACCCGGCGGCCTCCTTCACTGGTTTCGTCTGGACCAACAACGCCTGGATCGCGGCGCAGTGCATCGCCTTCGGCATCGTCGGCGTCTATGTGCCCTTCATCATTCTGCAAAATGCCATGAGTCTCGGTACCACCGCTGCGATCATGTTCGCCTACGACAAGGGCGACGTGTTCTTTCTCTACATCGCTCCGCACGGGTTGCTGGAGCTCACCGCGATCTTCGTCGCTGCGGCCGGCGGGCTGCTCATCTTCTGGGCCTGGATCGCCCCCGGCGCACGCACGCGCGGGCAGGCACTGGCTGAAGACGGCCGGGCGCTGTTCACGGTGGCCATCGGCCTCGTCTTCGTGCTGCTGGTATCGGGCATCATCGAAGGCTTTGTCACGTCGCAACCCTGGCCGTGGCCAATCAAGATCGGCATTGGAGCCATCGCGCTCGGCGCATTCCTGACCTACATGATCGGGCTCGGCGGCCGCGCGAGCCGGGCCGGTGAAACCGGCGACCTCGGCGAGTTCGAGGCCGGCAGCACGCGCATCTACGCCGCCTGACACGCCGCCTCGTTCAGAGCCGGCCGGCGGCCTTCAACGCGATGTACCGGTCGGCCAGGCCCGGCGGAAGCAGCGCGGGGGAGGCGGTGACCACATCCGCTCCCAGCTGACGGATGGCGGCCGACACTCGGGCCACGTCCAGCAGGGCCCGTTCCGCGGCGGCGGCCCGGTAGATCTCGTCACGTCCGCCGCGGGTAGCGGCCGCCTCGACGGTGGCCGGGTCGAGCACGGACGCCACGACGACCGTGTGCCGTTTCGTGAGCTGGGGCAGAACCGACAGCAGCCCCGTCGATGCCCCGGCAGCGTCGATCGAGGTGAGCAGCACGATCAGGGCGTGCTGGCTCGTGACAGAACGCACCTGGCCGGGAACTGCCGCCCAGTCCATCTCGATGAGTTCCGGGTCGATCATGGCCATGGAATCGACGAGCTGCGCAAGCAACGCCGCGCCAGTGGCGCCCTGCACGCGGCCGCGCACGCGGCGGTCAAAGGCGAGAAAGTCCACCCGGTCGCCGGCGACCGAGGTGAGGGCCGCGAGCAACAGGGCGGCCTCGAATGCTGTGTCCAGCCGAGGCTCGTTGTTCACCCGTGCCGCCGACGTGCGCCCGGTGTCGAGCACGATGACGACGCGGCGATCGCGCTCCGGCCGCCAGGTGCGCACCGTCACGTCGTTGCGCTTGGCCGTGGCCCGCCAATCGATCGAGCGCACATCGTCACCGCGCACATACTCGCGCAGCGAGTCGAACTCGGTGCCCTGGCCGCGCACCATCACGCTCGTGCGCCCGTCCAATTCCTTGAGCCGAGCAATTCTCGACGGCAAGTGCTTCCGAGCGTGAAACGGCGGCAAGACCCGAATGCGCCCCGGCGCATTGAGCGTGGCCTGACGGTTCCACAGACCCAGCGGTCCACGCGTGCGCACCGTCACGTGTTCGACCCGGCGTTCCCCACGACGAAACGGCGTGAGGGTGAGGGAGACGAGCCGTCGTTCCCCGCGCGGGATCACGACCCGGCTGCGACCCAGGCCGGCACCCGCAGACGGCTGCCAGGCATCCCGGACCACGGCAACCAGACGCCGGTGCCCGGTGTTGGTCAGGAATAACTCGCTCGTGACCGATTCGCCGAGTCGAACGCGGGTCGGCAGCATCCGCTCCACCGTGACGGCGCGTGGCGATGCCGCGAGCGCAAGGTCGATGCCGCCGAGCAGAAGCACGAACAGCAGCCAGAGCGCGAGCACGCCGGCGGCCGCTGTGAGGTCGGGTCCGAACAGCACGATGGGCACGACGCCGAGAGCGACGAGAAGAACGAACCGTCCGCTGAGCGTCATCGTTAGATCGGAACCTGAACCTGCTGCAAAACGCCGCGCAGAATGGCATCGACCGAGACACCCTCGAGTTCGGCTTCGGGGCGCAGCTGCACGCGGTGTCGCCAGACCGGCAGTGCCATCGCTTGCACGTGATCGGGCGTGATCGAGTTGTAGCCGTTCAGCCAGGCCCATGCCTTCGTGGCGGCGAGCAGCGCGGTCGTTCCGCGGGGGCTGACGCCGAGCTTGACCGAGGGGCTCGTGCGCGTGGCGCGCGCCAGGTCGACGATGTAGGCGAGCACATCCGCGCTGGACCCGACCCGCGAGACGGCCGTCTGGGCCGCGGCGAGTTCGGCAGCGCCGAGCACCGCGTTCACGCCGGCTCCGGCCAGGTCGCGTGGGTTGAATCCCGCCGCGTGGCGACGCAGCACCTCGATCTCATCGGTACGGGCGGGCACATCGAGTACGAGCTTGAGCAGGAACCGGTCGAGCTGCGCCTCCGGCAGGGTGTACGTGCCTTCGTATTCGATCGGGTTCATGGTCGCGGCCACGATGAACGGCTCCGGCAGTTTCAACGACTCGCCGTCGACGCTGACCTGCCGCTCCTCCATGGCCTCGAGCAACGCCGACTGCGTCTTTGGCGGTGTGCGGTTGATCTCGTCGGCGAGCATGATGTTGGTGAACACCGGACCCTGCCGAAACTCAAACTCACCCGCTCGAGCGTCGTAGATGAGCGAGCCGGTCACATCGCCCGGCATCAGGTCGGGCGTGAACTGAATACGCTTGGTGTCGAGGCTCAGCGCGTGGCTGAGAGTGCGCACGAGCAGCGTCTTGGCGACGCCCGGCACGCCCTCGAGCAGCACGTGACCGCGGGCGAGCAGTGCGATGATCAATCCGGTCACCGCGCCGTCCTGACCGACGACGGCCTTGCCGACCTCGGTGCGCACCCGGTTGAGCGCCGCGCGCAGCTCGGCGGCATCCTCTGCGCTAAAGAATTCGGCGTCCCCAAGAACGGCATCGATGGGAGTGCTGGGAGTGGTGGGAGTCGTCATGGGTCCATTCTTTCGGCCGGTGGAGATACAAATTCATGAGTAGCGGATGCCGGCACAGCCCCGGCCCGCACGGCCTGACTGGTCGCCTGTTCGAGGGCTTGTAGGTCCTCAGAGAACGCCATCAGCTGCGCGTCGGAGCGGGGGAACGCATCGACCAGCACCCGCCGTACCTCATCCGGCGCACGGCCGGTGATCAGGGCGACCGAACCGATGACGTCTTCCAAATGCGCGAGACGCCCCAGACCGACGGTACGGGCGAGGCGTTGCACGGCACCGACGCGCAGGGCATCGAGTGCCCGCAGCCGGGCGTTGCTCCGCGCATAGAGTCGGGCGCGACCCTCCATGGTCTCGCTCGCCTTCACCGTGACCGGCAGGTTCTCGGCTACGAGCGGCCCAAATCGCCGTCCGCGCCAGAAGGCGGCGGCGGCGGCGGCGAATACGAGCAACACGAGTGCGGGGCTGACCCAGCCCGGTGTCAGCTCGGCGAGCGAGGGAGGTCCTGTGCGGGGAAGATCGGCCAGGGTTGGCAAATACCAGACCAGCGAGTCGCTCGGCCCGAGCAGCCCGAGGGCGAGCGCCGCATTGCCGTAGCCGGCCACGTTCTCGTTGTTGAATACGCGGGCGTCGGGCACGAGGGTGACGATGCCGCCGGTCGTGTCGTTCGATACCTGAACCAGCGAGTAGGTGTCGGCGCCGCTGGCAAAACACCCAGTGATCAGCGGATGCCCATCCCGGTTCGGAAGTGACAGGGTATCCCCGCCCGGCAGTAGCTCTTCGGCTCGGATCGCGGCTGGCACCGAGCAGCCGGCTGTCAGTGACTCCATTTTTGACACGCCGCCGAAGCCCACGGTCGCCGCCACCGCCTGAAGGGTCAGAAAATCGGGTGCGACGACGACGGTGCGCGCGGCGAGCGCGGTCAGCTCGGTCAGCTGATCACCGTCGAGGTAGCCGTTCTCGTCATAGAGCAGCACGGTCGAATCGCTCCCGATCGCGTCGCGCACCTCGGCAAGAGAGTCGGCCAACGTCACCGCGACGCCCTGCTGACGCAGCACCTCCACGAGTGCCATCGAGCCGGCCGGAGCCGCGTTGTCCCCGGCCAGCGCCCGACCAGCCGCGTTATTGGCGCCGGACAGGAACACGGCGACACTCGCGACCGCCACGATGCTGATAGCGGCAACCACCCAGAACGAAAAGCGGCGCAGCAGGGCGCGCAGGGTCGGCGTCGCCACGGTCGTCACGATCGGATCGCGCGCTGCGGCAACGCCGCCTACCTCGCCGCTAGTGCGGCCGTTGCGGGCAGCGATGACCGTCTGCGACTCGAGTCGTGGCCTGCTCATGACCGGCCCGCCTCGGCCAACGGGGTGAGCGCGACCGGCGCCGCCGCACGCATCTCAGCTTCAAGCGTGGCGAGGGCGCGGTACTCGAGCTCGGTTCCGTCTTGTTCGAGGTAGCGCACCCGGTCGAAGATGTCTGCCGCCAGGGCCAGGGCCGGGCCATTCGACGGAAACGCGAGCCGGGCCCGCGCGGCGAAATCGTGTGCGGTTGTGCCCGGAGTGACCGAGAGCACCGTGCGCTCGGCGAGCCCGCGGGCCAGGGCGCGAAAAATTTCCTGGCAGGCCAGACTCCAGTCGCCGCCGTTGGCCGCTGCGTTGGCCGCTGAGCGCATCGCCGCGCTGCTGCGCTGGTCGATCGTGCCGAACAGGCCGTCGGTAAACCGGCGTCGCCTGGCCAGTTTGGGAGCGCCGAACAGCAGCCAGCCCGTCACGAGCCCTGCAATCACCAGAATGATCGCGACAACCGGCAGCCAGCCCTGCAAACCGCCGTCGCCGCCGATGGTCAGCGCGTTCAACCAATCGAGAAAGCCCTGTGACGCCCGGTCGAACCAGGTCGGCCTGGCCGCTTCGTAGGGAGCCTTGGCGAGTTCTTCGCGCAGCCACTGCCGAGCGTCAGGAGCGTCGGGAATCACCGGCACATCGCCCGGCGCGCCGGCGGCGATCCGGTCAACCACAGACCCAACCGACGATCCAAGCTGCGCTAGGCCCATTGTTGTCATGCCGCTTGGCGCCCGGTACCGGAAACGGCCGGCAGCAGATACGGGTCGGGCACGTCGCCGCCCTGCGCGGCCGATTCGACGAAGCGGGCCAGTTCAAGATCAAGGCCCTCCTTGCGCATGCGCAGGTCGAGGTAGACGAGCGCGACGGCTGCCGACTGCACGACGGCTGCGACCGCCGCCACCGGAATGGCGATGATGAGGCTGAGGATCACGCTGAGAATCGACGATTGCTCGGCCAATGCGCCGGTCGGGTCGACCAGCATCGTACCCACTCCGAACAGCAACGAGACGGGTAGGGTGACGATCTGGCTGATCACCTGCACGATCAGGCCGACCAGCAGCAGCACTCCCAGGGTGCGCCAGAAATAGCCGCGGGTCAGCGACCACGACCGAATAACGGATGCCCGCACGCCCAGTTTCTCCAGCACGATCAGGCTCGGCACCGCGCTGGTTTTGGTATACAGGAATGCGCTCGCTGCCGCGAGCAGCAGACCGCCGAAGACGCCGACCAGCACACCGGCGACGATACCGGCGACATCGCCGACGCTCACCAGCAGTACGACGACACCGGCGATCACGGCCACGCCGAGCAGCAGGGCGACGGTCAGCAGCAGGGTCCACAGGGTCAGTGGCCAGAGGCGGGTCGCCGCCCGGCGCCACAGGGTGCCGAGGCGCAGTTTCTCGCCCAGGGTGGCGCGGGCCACCTCGACCACAATGACGGCCTGCAGCAGCGCGGACGCGATGACGGACAGCGCGATCGGAACGATCGCCGACAGAGCGCCCGCCAGCACTGATCCGGCGGTGACGGCATCGCGCTGGTCGAACGGGGCGCTATCGATGCGGTCGAGAGCCCAGAGAGTCACGAGTCCCATAATGACGACGGTGACGAGCATGATCACCGCCTGCACGATGAGGCCGCTGCCGAAGGTGGCCTTCGGATTGCGGCGCAACACCTGGAACGACGCACCGAGCAGCGTGCCGAACCCGATCGGTCGCAGTGGAATCAGCCCCGGTTTGGGCGGAGGTGCCCACCCCCGGCCGGCGTCACCGCTGTGGTGCGGTGCATTCTGGTACGGCGAGACGGGCGCCGAAAACTCCCCGCCGGGTAGTGGAACGGAAGCATCGGGGGCTTGCCAGGGGTCGGTCACCATTCCATGCTGGCACAGGTCGATCAAGAAATGCGCTCGCAGGCACTCTGTCAGCGCGCTCGGCTACGCTTATGCCAGACTTTGCCCTACTCATCGGGCAATCTGTCCCGCGCACAATCGGAACACACGACGACTGTGTTTTGGAAAGAGAACTATGACCGCACGCATTTTGGTTATCGATGACGATACCGCCCTGTCCGAGATGATCGGCATCGTTTTGCAAGGGGAGGGCTTCAACCCGGGGTTCTGCGCCGACGGATCGCTCGCCCTCGAGACGTTTCGCGACGAGAAGCCCGACCTGGTCCTGCTCGACCTCATGTTGCCCGGCCTCGACGGCATCGAGGTATGCCGACTGATCCGCGCCGAATCCGGCGTACCGATCATCATGCTGACTGCGCGGTCTGACACCACCGACGTGGTCAAGGGCCTCGAGTCTGGTGCCGACGACTACATGGTGAAGCCGTTCAATCCCAAGGAACTCGTCGCTCGCATTCGCACCCGTCTGCGCCCGCCTGCCGCGGACGGCGCGCTCACCCTCCACGTCGGTGACCTCGTGGTGAACGCGGTCGGCCACGAAGTCACCCGCGGAACGGCCGCGATCAACCTCACCCCGCTCGAGTTCGACCTGCTGTTGGCCCTCGCCTCGAAACCCCAGCAGGTCTTCACCCGTGAAATGTTGCTGGAACAGGTCTGGGGTTACCACTACAAGGCCGACACCCGACTCGTGAATGTACACGTGCAGCGGCTGCGCGCCAAGGTTGAGCACGATCCCGACAATCCCAAGATCGTCATGACGGTGCGCGGCGTCGGCTACCGTGCCGGCACGGTCAGCTAGAGACCCAGGACCAGCATGAGGGCATGGCGAGACCCGCAGGAACGGTTCAGGGCACCGTGCCGCAGCTGACATATTGGAGCAGGCCGCGCACTTGGCCGAGGCTGGTGCGCGCCTCCTGGCGTTCTTCCCTGCAATTTCGCACGATAACCGTTTCGGTCGCCCTCTCCGGACTGGCGATTCTCGTCGTCGGCGTGTACATGTCGGTCAGCATCGGCAACGACTTGTTTCAATCTCGGCTGAGCCAGGTGCTGTTCGAATCGGACCGTGCGACCAGTGCCGCGCAGAGCCTGCTTGACTCCTCCGATGCCACCGACCGGGTGCAGGTGCAAAACCTACTCAGCTCGGCGCGCACCTCGATCTCCGCAACCTCATCGAGCCGGCTGGTCGCCGTGCTGCGGGTGCCAGGCCAGGATCCGTCGACCGTCGCGCCGCTCGATTCGTCGACGTTCGGGCAATCCACCGGGGTGATCGGCGCCGACCTGCGCACCGAGGTGCAGGCCAACGACGGCGACCAGTTTTGGCAGTCGGTTACCCTGACCGGCAACGAGGCCGAGAGCATGCCGGGAATAGTTGTCGGGTCGCAGATCGCGGTTCCGGTGGCCGGCCGTTACGAGCTGTACATCGCCTACAGCCTGCAGGATGCCGAAGCGACACTGCTCTTCGTGCAGCAGACACTCGGGGTGGCCGGTGTCACCCTCGTTCTGCTGATCGGGGTTGTGTCGTGGATTGTCGTGCGTTTCGTCGTCACACCGCTGCGGGTAGCCGCCGAAACGAGCCAGAAACTCGCCTCCGGTGACCTCGCTGTGCGCATCCCCGAGAAGGGCGAAGACGTCATCGCCACCCTCGCCCGCTCCTTCAACGGTATGGCCGACAGCCTGCAGAGCCAGATTCGTGAACTCGCCGACCTCTCTGAGGTGCAGCAACGCTTCGTGTCGGATGTCTCGCACGAACTGCGCACGCCGCTGACGACCATCCGCCTGGCCGGGGATGTGCTCTACGACCAGCGGGCGAGTTTCCCCCCGGCTACCGGCCGCACCGCCGAGCTGCTGCACACCCAGGTCGAGCGGTTTGAGCTGCTGCTGAGCGACCTGCTCGAAATCAGCCGCTACGACGCCGGGTCGGTGGAACTGGAAAGCGAGCCGACCAACCTGGTCCATCTCGCCGAAGATGCCATCGACAGTCTGCGCTCCCTCGCCGAATCCAAGGGCAGCGACCTGCGACTGGTGGCGCCGGGAGGGTATCTGAACGCCGACGTCGATCCGCGGCGTATCCGCCGGGTGCTGCACAACCTCATCGGCAACGCGATCGAGCACGGTGAGGGCAAACCCGTCGTGGTGTCGGTCGACAGCGACGCGAGTGCGGTTGCGCTCGCCGTGCGCGACTACGGGCTGGGCATGAGCCAGGGCGAGGTCGCGCATGTCTTCGACCGGTTCTGGCGGGCGGATCCGTCTCGTCAGCGCACGATTGGCGGCACCGGGCTCGGGCTGGCCATCGCCCGCGAAGACGCGAGCGCGCACAACGGCTGGCTGCAGGTCTGGTCGAGTCCGGGCGCGGGTTCCTGTTTTCGGTTGACCCTGCCGCGCACGACGCGGGGCCGGCTCGAATCGTCGCCGATCCCGCTGCCGCCCGACGACGCCGCGGCCATCGGCGAGGCCGGGCATGTGCCGGGAATGAGCGGAGGACCGCATGACTAGTCCAGCACGTTTCCACACGTTACGAGGCCACGGCTCGGCGCGCGTCCTTCCGGCGCTGCTGGTGGCCATCAGTCTCGCCGTCGGTCTGGGCGCCTGCACCGGAATTCCGCGCGACGGTGTGGTGCACGCCGGCAACGATATTGCGCCCGACGACAATCCAGCCCCGGTTTTTCTGCCGGCGCTGCCGCAAAAGGACGCGTCGACGGAATCCATCCTGCGCGGTTTCATCGATGCTTCCTCGAGTCCCGAGAACAATTACGACATCGCCCGCCAATTCCTGACCCCGGCCTTTCGCAGCAGTTGGGATCCCACCGTGGGGGTCACCGTCGACAACGGCTCCGGGCGCACCCTGACCGTCATCGAGGACAGCGCCACGCTCGTGGCCGTCACACCGCTCGCCGAGGTGGACCAGTCCGGGGAATATCGTGAGGTCGACGCTAGCCCGGTGCCGCTGCGCTACGAATTTCAGCAGATCGGCGGCCAGTGGCGCATCAGCGCGGCCCCGAACGGCACTGTCATCGACGAGAACACGTTCAATGACGTGTTCAGCGCCCAGCCGGTCTACTTCTACGACCCAGGCTTTCGGTTTCTGGTTCCAGACCTGCGTTGGTTTCCGCGCGGTGCATCCGCTCCCACCAAACTCGTCAACGCCGTTTTGAACGGACCGAGTGCCTGGTTGGACGGCGCGGTGGCCACCGCATTCCCGGAAGGCTCCGCACTCACGGCCGATGCCGTGCAGGTGGTTCGGCGTCGGGCCATGGTCGACCTGAACAGCGAAGCGCTCAACGCCGACCGGCAGGCCCTCCAACGCATGAAAGCGCAGCTGGCAGCGAGCCTGCCGGCCGGCCTGTCGGTGGAGATCACCATCGACCAAAACTCTCAGGCCATCGATGATCTGGAGGCTGGGGCCCCGCTCGTCCATCCGCGCGTCGACGCCCGGGCGCTCGTGCTGCGCGGTGCGGAGTTCGGTTTCCTTGCCGCGACCGGGCAGAATATCACCGTGCTCGACGGTTTGTCCGACACGATTGCCCAGCTCGACCCGAGCGCAGTGACGCTCGCGTCGGGTCAGGGTGTGGCTGCCGTGCTCGCGAACGACGGCGTCTACGTCGTACGAGCCGGTGACGAACCGAAACTGCTTGATTCGCGCGCGGGCTTGCTCGCGCCGTCCATCGACAACGACCGCTTCGTGTGGTCGGTGCCGGCAAACGATCCGAGCGCACTGGTCGTCTATAGCCCAGCAGGGGAGGCTACCGTGCTGACGACGCCGTGGCCAGAAGCCACCTCGATCACGGCCCTGAAAATCTCCCGCGACGGGGCTCGAATAATCGCACTGCTTGGCACCGGCACCGAAACTCGATTCGTCGTCGCCTCAATTACTCGCATGGGCGCAGCGCCGACCGGAATCGGCGCGCCGGTGCTGTTGGCGTCCGGCGGCGGCGGAACCGGCCTCGACGCGACCTGGATCGATGAATTGACCGTCGCGTCGCTGAGCGCCCTGCCCAGTGGCGAGACACGCATCGTCGCGCAACAGATCGGCGGCGTCAGCTCCGTTCTGGAATCACCCGCGAGCAGCCGATTCATCGTCGGCAGTAACTCGGTGCGCGACCTGCGCGCCCTCACCGACACCGGCAACCTCGAGGTGCAACGCGGAGCGGGCTGGCAGGCCCGCATCGACGGCGTGACCCTGCTTGCCACCCAGCAGGGCATCGGCGGCTAAACCGGCTCGCACGAGCACCGGCCGGTGCCCGCCCAGCGGTCGGCAGCGCGCCGGCCAACCCGACATCTTCTCCCCAGAAGTAGTCGCGTCCCGGTTCTCCACCGCCAGCCAAGCCGGGCAGCACCGACCGGCAGTCGGCGGCACACTGACGCCATGAGCCGACGGCTGCGTGACTGTTTGACCCGCGCGGCCCGGGATGCCTGGGATGCCTGGGCTACCGTACTGCCCACCGAGTGCAGCGGCTGCGGAGTCGTCGACCGCGCGCTGTGCGCGAGCTGCCGACGGGCGCTGCTGCCCGCCGTGCACCCGGTCACCCGCGACGACGCGCGTATTTGGGCTGCGCTCACCTACGAGGGGGTAGCCCGCCACGTGATCGCCGCCTACAAGGACGGTGGGCGAACAGATGCCGCCGCCACGCTCGCCGCACCGCTGCGAGCGGCCATCGTGGCCGCGCTCGCTGCCGTTCCCGGCGCTACCCGATGGAGTGAGGCCGCGCCCCGCCGCGCCAGCAGCACCGGAATTCAGCTGGTAACCATCCCCTCGTCCACCCGGGCCTGGCGGGTGCGCGGCTACCACCCGGTCGATGCCCTGCTGCACCGTGCCGGCCTGCATCCGTTCCCGGTATTGGCACAGCGCCAGGAGACCCTCGACCAGGTCGGCCTGGGCCGGGCGGCGCGGGCCGCGAACAAAGATCACAGCCTCGTAGCGACACGGTCGCTCGATGGAAGGCGGCTGATCCTCGTCGACGACATTGTGACCACCGGAGCGACCCTGCTCGAGGCGCGGCGCGCCGTGTTCGCAGCGGGCGGCACCGTCGTCGGCCTGGCGGTACTGGCGGAAACGCGGCGGCGGCAGCCCCAGCCGTGGCCCCCTGGGCAAACTGATCGACAAATACTGTGACATATCTGACTCCCACGGCTACGGTGGAGACAAAGGCGCGAAATGACCGCCCGGTTTTGGGGCGGTCCGCCAAATTGGAGGTCGTCATGGAAACTAACATCGTCGGACGCAACCTTGGGATCACGGATCGCTTCCGGGATTACGCGACGGAGAAGGCTGAGAAAATCGCCCTCCTCGCCGAGAAGGCCCTTGCGCTCGAGATCAAGGTCAGCCGCCACCACGAGAAAAACGGTGCTGCCGCTGGCAACGATCGGGTCGAACTCACCCTGATCGGCAAGGGCCCGCTGGTGAGGGCCGAAGCAGACGGTTCCGACAAATACGCCGCCTTCGATGTGGCCCTCGGTCGTCTGCTCGAGCGGGTTCGCCGTGCCAAAGACCGCAAGAAGGTGCATCGCGGCGGCGCCCACCGTCCTACCTCGCTGCACGAGGCGTCCGCTGTCGGCTTCAGCGTCATCGACATCACACCGGCCGACGCCGAAACTCTCGAACGGGTGCGCACCGGCGCGATCCCCATTGTGCAAGCGGATGCCCCCGAAGCCTCCGCCGAGGAAGACTACTGCCCCGTCGTCATCCGTCGCAAAGTATTCGCGGCGGCCCCCATGTCCGTTGACGATGCCCTCTATTTCATGGAGCTCGTCGGTCACGACTTCTACCTATTCCAGGACATCGAAACCAAGCGTCCAAGTGTGGTCTACCGCCGCAAGGGGTGGGATTACGGAGTCATCGAACTCGATGGTTCGGTCTCTGAGCTGCAGGAGGCTGTGCCCGTTGCCAGCGGGCGTGCCAACTGACCAACTAGCATTGCCTTAGCCGCCGACCAGGTCGGTGCTCTGGCATCTGCCAGACGAGAGGCGCAAGCGTGCGCTGCGGTGGTCCGATTGGATAGCCGCAGCGCAGGCATGCACCGTTTGACTAGTGGAGTACATTCGTGGCGTCAATTCTTGAAAAGGTTCTTCGTGTTGGTGAAGGCCGCGTCCTGCGCCGCCTGGAAAACTACGCGAAAGCCATCAACGCGCTGGAAGAAGACTTCCGCGAGCTCACCGACGACGAGTTGAAGAACGAGACGGTCACCCTGCGGGAACGGTACTCCAACGGCGAATCGCTCGATGATCTGCTGCCCGAGGCCTTCGCGGCCGTGCGCGAGGCCAGCACCCGCACCCTCGGCCTGCGTCACTTCGACGTGCAGCTCATGGGTGGCGCAGCCCTGCACCTCGGCAACATCGCCGAGATGAAGACCGGCGAGGGCAAGACTCTCGTCGCCACCACTGCCGCTTACCTCAACGCGATCAGCAGCCGAGGCGTGCACGTCATCACCGTCAACGACTACCTCGCGAGCTACCAGAGTGAGCTCATGGGTCGTGTCTTCCGCGCCCTCGGAATGACGACCGGATGCATCGTCTCCGGTCAGACTCCGGCGCAGCGTCGCGAAATGTATGCGGCCGACATTACCTACGGCACCAACAACGAGTTCGGTTTCGACTACCTGCGTGACAACATGGCCTGGCAGTCCAGCGACATGGTGCAGCGCGGCCACTACTTCGCTATCGTCGACGAGGTCGACTCGATCCTCATCGACGAGGCCCGCACGCCGCTGATCATCTCCGGACCGGCCTCGGGGGAAGCGAACCGCTGGTTCAACGAGTTCGCGAGTTTGGCCAAGCGCCTCGTCGCCGACGAAGACTTCGAAGTCGACGAGAAGAAGCGCACCATCGGTGTCCTCGAACCCGGCATCGAAAAGGTCGAGGACTATCTCGGCATCGACAACCTCTACGAATCGGCCAACACGCCGCTCATCTCCTTTCTGAACAACGCCATCAAGGCCAACGCCCTGTTCAAGAAGGACAAGGACTACGTCGTCATGAACGGCGAGGTGCTCATCGTCGACGAGCACACCGGCCGTATCCTGATGGGACGCCGCTACAACGAGGGTATCCACCAGGCGATCGAGGCCAAGGAAGGTGTCGCCGTCAAAGCCGAAAACCAGACCCTGGCCACCGTCACCCTGCAGAACTACTTCCGCCTGTACTCGAAGATCTCCGGTATGACCGGAACGGCCGAGACCGAGGCTGCCGAGTTCATGAGCACCTACAAGCTCGGTGTGGTGCCGATTCCCACCAACAAGCCGATGCAGCGCATCGACCAGTCCGACCTGATCTACAAGAACGAAGAGTCCAAGTTCCGCCAGGTCGTCGAAGACATTGCCCTGCGACACGAGGCCGGCCAGCCCGTTCTGGTGGGCACGACGAGCGTCGAGAAAAGCGAATACCTGTCACGTCTGCTCGCCAAGAAGGGCGTGCGTCACGAGGTGCTCAACGCCAAGAACCACGCCAGAGAGGCCGCAATCGTCGCGCAGGCCGGCCGACTCGGTTCGGTGACCGTCGCCACCAACATGGCCGGTCGTGGTACCGACGTGATGCTCGGCGGCAACGCCGAATTCCTCGCCGTTGCGCAGATGAACGCGAAGGGCCTCAGCCCGATCGAAACCCCCGACGAATACGAAATCGCCTGGGACGACGTGTTCACGGCGGTGAAGGCCGACGTCTCCGAAGAGGCCGAGAAGGTCATCGCCGCTGGAGGACTCTACGTGCTCGGCACCGAACGGCACGAGTCACGCCGCATCGACAACCAGCTGCGCGGACGCAGCGGACGACAGGGCGACCCGGGCGAGAGCCGGTTCTACCTCTCACTCACCGACGACCTCATGCGCCTGTTCAACGCCGGCGCCGCGGAGGCCCTCATGGGCCGCCAGGGCGTGCCCGACGATATGGCGATCGAATCCAAGGTCGTCAGCCGCGCCATTCGCAGCGCCCAGTCGCAGGTCGAGGGCCGAAACGCCGAGATCCGCAAGAACGTGCTCAAGTACGATGACGTTCTCAACCGTCAGCGCGAAGCCATCTACGGCGACCGCCGCCACATCCTCGAGGGCGACGACCTGCACGAGCGCACCCAAACCTTCCTCACCAACGTCATCGACGAGGTGCTCGGCGTGCACGCCGGCGATGGCAACGGCGACGACTGGGACTTCGACGCGATGTGGACCGAGCTCAAGACCCTCTATCCGGTGGGACTGACCATCGACGAGGTCGTGTCGGAGGCCGGCGACAAGGGCAGGATCAACCGCGACTTTATGCGCCGAGAGATCCTCTCCGACGCCAAGCTCGCCTACTCCCGTCGGGAAGAGTCTCTCGGGGCGCCGGCAATGCGCGAACTGGAACGCCGCGTGGTGCTTTCGGTGATCGACCGCCGCTGGCGCGACCACCTCTATGAGATGGACTATCTGAAAGACGGCATCGGGCTGCGCGCCATGGCCCAGCGTGACCCGTTGGTGGAGTACCAGCGCGAGGGTTTCGCGATGTTCCAGCAAATGATGGGTCAGATTCGCGAGGAGACCGTTGGATTCCTGTTCAACCTCGACGTCGAGGTGACGGCCGGTACCGGTGCCGTCGCCGGACCGGTCGTCGCGGCCAAGGGGCTCACCCCGGCCGACGCCGCCGAGGAGAAGCGGAGCTACACTGCCCCGAGCGATTCCGGCGGAGTCGAGGTGCGCAACCAGCGCGGCCAGATTCAGCAGGCTGCCACCGACCGGGCACGACGCTCGACCACGGTCACAGCGAGCGACGACGAGTCAGCCGACGCAGGCGGCCCGGCCGGGCGCGGAGCGTTCGGGCAGAAAACCGCAGGTGACGCTCCGGTGAACCGGGCCGAGCGTCGTTCCCAGGGTAAGAAGACCACCTAGCGTCGGGCATCCGTTGGCTGGTCGGGCTCTGCGGCGCTTCGCGAGGCGTCCCGGCGTTTCAGGGCCTGAACCTCACATGACGACGATGACGGTGGCCTGCCAGCGCTGATCCAAACCCTCCAGCTGCAACGAGACGACGTGCGCCCGTCGTTTGTCGTAGACCAGGATGACGGCGTTGAATCCACCGGTATCGGTCGGCCAGGTCGTCACGTGGTCGATCCAGAGTCTCGGACGTTCGGCGGCCACGCCCGTGATGGCTCGCGCCCGGGCCGCGATGGATGCGCGAAAACGCAGGTGGGCATAGACGTCGTCGGTGACCCAGCGCGCGAGCTGCTCCAGGTCTCGTGCCCCGGCGATGACCTCGACGGCCCGGATGGCGAGGGCCCGCAGCACCGGCTCCGCCTCGGGCCGGTGCGAGATGCGCGTCGGTTGCGAACTTATCTGCTGCCCGTCGTGGCGACCCTGGTGGGCGGGGGATTGGCCGGTACCGGATGGCGTCATCGTTCCTCCATAGCTCGAACGTGCATCTTCTGTGGCGCAATACCTAAGCAGCTTTGTCTCTAAGCTGTCGAGCGCTTATAGAGCCTGTGCACAATGCGAGCGGGAATGCTCTGCGTCGGCTACTTTCGACGTGTGCGCTGGGACGATCTGTTTGATGACCTCGAAGGGCAACTCGAACGCGAGCTGCATTCGGAGGCCGCTGACCTGCGCCTGCACGAGGAGCGCCAGCGCCTGGAAAAGCTCTCCCTGCGCACGCGCTTGAGCAACGTGGCGCGCTCGGCCGCGCTCGGCGACTCGCTGCGACTGCGCGTTGTGCTGGTGTCCGGAGAGACCCTCGCGTTACGCCCGACGACGCTCGGCCGCGACTGGCTCGCGGCCGATCTGCTCGATACGCAGAACGGTCGGGTGCAGTGCGTGATTCCGCTGTCGGCCATCGCCGGCGTGTTGCTCACCGAGGAGCAGAGTCTGATTTCCCTCGCCGTCGAGTCCGACGCCACCGGGAAGCTGATCGAACGCGTCGGCTTTCCCTTTGTACTGCGCGACCTATGCCGCCGACGGCGCACCGTGGATCTCGACACCCGTGGCGGTGTCCTGGTCGGCACCATCGACCGGGTAGCGCGTGACCACCTGGATCTGGCGGTGCATCCCCTTGGAACGCTGCGCCGCGCATCGGAAGTTCTGCACTACCGTCTCGTACCGCTCTGGCAGATCCATGCCATTCGGCTCAGATAACTGTGGATAACTTTTCCGCGATGAGCCGCAGTCGGCCACGATAGAGGCCACCAATTCAGACAAGCGAGGTAAGGCATGAAAAAAGCCGGTCCCACCCGCACAACACGCCGCCGATTCTGGGTTGACCCCCGCTTCGTCATCGGCTTGGTGCTTGTCGTCGCGTCGATAGCGGGAGTCGGGGCGATTGTCGTCGGGAGCGATCAAACCACGGCGGTCTACACTGCGCGGCACACGCTCACCGTCGGCGACCAACTGCGCTCAACCGACCTCATCGAGACCCGCGTGCAACTCGGCGTTACCGCTGAGCTGTACCTCGTGCCGGCTTCCAACCTGAAGCGTGGCCTGCTGGTCACCCAGACGATTCTGGCCGGCGAACTCGTCGCTCGGTCGGCGGTCGCGGCGTCCTCGGGAAGCGATGCGACGAGTGTCGTCGTCGACGTTCCCGGTCGACTGGCTGCGTCCATCGTGGCCGGGTCCGTCGTCGACATCTGGTCGGCGCGGGCGACCGGGCCGAGCGAATACGCGCCGCCGACGGTCCTGGTGGGGCAGGCATCCGTCGTACGCATCGTCGAACCGACCGGCATCATCGCCGCCGACAACGGTCAATCCGTCGAGGTGCTCGTGCCGAAGACCAAAGTGGGTGCGGTTCTCGAAGCGATCATGAACGGTGATGCCCTCGCGATCGTGCCCGTGAACACTCCGGTGGGGCCGTAATGGCCAAACTCGCCCTCGTGCTGGACCGGGCGACCGAGCAACGCATGCTGGCGGACATCATCGATTGTGGGCACAGTCTGGTCACGCGCGTCGATACCGCGCGGGAATTTCTCGAGACGCTGTCGCACGGGCAGCCCCACGTCGTCGTGGTCAGTGGCCGGAGGGAATCCCTGACCGGTCAGCTGATCGCAGCGTGCGACGAACGCGGCATCCGGGTGGTCGCCCTCACCGCGACGGAACAGGAACGCCGGCACGCCGGCACGCTCGGCCTCTACGAAACAGTCGCTATCCCCTGCGACTGGTCGGAGATCGAAGACCTGCTCGTGTCGGGCGTCGTCGTTCCCTTGCGCGTAGGGGAGCGGCACTTCACTGGCGGCGCGCTCAACACCGGTTCGGTGATCGCGGTATGGGGGCCGTCCGGCGCTCCGGGGCGCACCACGCTGGCCATCAACATCGCGGCGGAAATCGCCGCCGCTGGCCACACCGTGGTGTTGGCCGACGTCGACACCTACAGCGCGTCGATCGCCCCGAGTCTCGGCATGCTCGATGAGGCTCCCGGGTTTGCCGCGGCGTGCCGGCTGGCCGGCAGCGACAGTTTGAACCAGTCGGAGCTCGAGCGCATCGCGCAACGCTACAACTCGCCCAAGGGTGCCTTCTGGGTGCTCACCGGCCTTGGCCGGCCGTCGCGCTGGCCGGAATTATCGACCGAGCGCGTCACCCGCACCATCGATGCGTTGCGGCACTGGGTGGATTATGTGGTGATTGACACCGGGTTCAGTCTGGAAAGCGACGAAGAACTGACCAGTGACATACTGGCGCCGCGCCGCAATGCTGCCACCATCACGGCCTTGCGGGCGGCCGACCATGTCGTCGCCTGCGGGCTCGCCGACCCGGTCGGCATGGCCCGGTTTTTGCGCGCGTGGAGCGACCTCGCCGACGTTATCGCGGGTAGTGCGGTCAGCGTCGTCATGAATCAGGTGCGGGCGAGCGCTGTCGGTTTGAATCCACGCGGGCAGGTAGCGGCCATGCTGTTACGCTTCGGCGGCATCGAGTCGCCTATTCTGGTGCCGTGCGACCAGGGCGCACTCGATGCGGCGGTGTTGACCGGTCGCACGCTGCGGGACGCGAGCCCGAAGTCTCCGGCTCGTCTGAGTATCCGTCGTTTTGTGCTCGACGACCTTATCGTCGCTGCAGCCGAAGAATCCAAGCGGATGCCGCGGCGCGGCCGCAAGGCAGCTCCGGCGGCATAAGGCCGGAGATACACCTAGGCTATGGAGAGTGTCGACGCTCAGTGATCTCGTACTTGCCCAGGGCCGCAGCAGCGCGGAAGACGTGGACTGGCTGCACATGCTTGTCGCGGATGGTCAGCTGCTCGCCGACCTCGCCTTCGCCGACATTGTGGTGTGGGTTCCGACGAACTCTGGTAGCTTCGTCGCCGTCGCGCACTCGCGCCCGTCCAGTGCCGCCACCCTGTTCTACCGCGACTTCGTCGGCCAGCACATCAAAGTGGAGTGGCGCAACCAGGTCACCGAAGCCTTCGAGACCGCCAAGATCGTCGACACCACCGCGCCCGACTGGTACGAGGAGACTCCCACCCGGGTGCGCGCGATCCCGGTGCTGCGGAGACTGAGTACAACCGGTTCCGCGGTGACGGATGCCCCGGTGGCGGTGCTCACCCGCCACACCAACCTGAGTGAGACGCGCACACCCAGCCGCCAGGAACTGACCTTCGGCGACTGCGCCAATGACCTGTTCGCCATGATCGCGTCTGGCGATTTTCCCGACCTCGGAGCCCCGACCGGGCCGCGTCGCGGCGCACCGCGCGCGTCGGACGGGCTGTTGAGACTCGACGTCGACGGTCTGACCACCTTCGCCAGCCCGAACGCGCTCTCCGCGTTCAATCGCATGGGCTTCGCCGAGGAGCTCGAGGGGGAGTCCCTCGCCGAGGTCACCACGGGCCTGCTCACCGGAGCTGCCGTCGTCGACGAGTCGCTGCCGCTCGTGGTCACCGGGCGGGCGCCGTGGCGTACCGACATCGAGGCGCGCGGCGTGACGGTGTCGTTGCGCGCGATTCCCATTCGCAATCGCGGCGAACGGGTTGGTGCGATCATCCTGTCGCGGGACGTCACCGAACTGCGCCACCAAGAACGTGAGCTGATCACCAAGGATGCCACCATCCGGGAAATTCACCACCGGGTGAAAAATAATCTACAGACCGTCGCGTCGCTGCTGCGCATCCAGGCGCGGCGGACCCAGTCCGACCGAGCGCGGGAGGCACTGACCCAGGCGATGCGTCGGGTCGCGGCCATCGCCGTCGTGCACGACACCCTGTCGGAGGGGCTCAGCCAGATCGTCGACTTCGACGCCGTGTTCGAACGCGTGCTCCTGCTCACGGTGGAGGTCGCATCCTCGCACAACACGATTGTGCACCCCAAATCACGCGGAAGTTTTGGAACCCTGCCGAGCGCCTACGCCACGCCGCTCGCGCTCGTGCTGACCGAGCTCGTCACCAACGCGGTGGAACACGGCCTCGCCGGACGAGAGGGTGAGGTATCGATCGATGCCCAGCGCAGCGACGAGACCCTCACCGTCGTGGTGCGCGACACCGGGGCCGGACTGCCGGAGGGCAAGGTCGGGTCGGGCCTCGGAACGCAGATTGTGCGCACGCTCATTCAGGGTGAGCTCGGTGGCACGATCGACTGGCACACCATGATGGGCAGCGGCACCGAGGTGACGATCGAGATTCCCCTGCGCTTCGTGGAGGAAGGCTGAACTCGCCGCTCGTACGTTTTGAGCCCGCACGGTAGGTAGCTGCCGGGGTCAGTGCGTCACACCCGGACCGGGAGCGGATGGTGCGCTGTGCGCCCGCGCACTGCGGCTGGCGGGCATAAAAAAACAAGCCCACGGCCTCCCGGATTACCGGATGGCCATAGGCTCGCGTTTTATGTTGTGCGGCTCGCTAGGAGGCGCGTCGGGCGCGTGCGGCGCGACGTTTGAGCGCGCGGCGCTCGTCTTCGCTCAGACCGCCCCAGACTCCCGAGTCCTGACCGGTCTCGAGTGCGTATTGCAGGCACACCTCGGTGACGTTGCATCGGGCGCACACCGACTTTGCCTTTTCGATCTGGTCCACGGCGGGTCCAGTGTTGCCGACCGGAAAGAAAAGTTCCGGGTCGGCGGTGAGGCAGGCAGCTTTATCGCGCCAGTCCATAGGGATGCTCCTTTTGTTACATGGGTGCACGGCCGATTGGCCAGAGTTGCAGGGGTGACGGCCGGTTGCAGGAAGGTGGAATCTGCGCGATAACCGCGTTGAAACAGCTCACGTCCCTGTGAGCGTCAACCGGGCCTCAAATATCGTCCCATAATAGAGGTATCAAATCAATAGTTTTGTATGGCTTTTCGCTGTGAACAGCGGCTCTGGAGCGGGGCGCCCAGCCTGGATTGATCTCCGGGCGCTTCGCCGCGCCCCCCTGTTGGGGGTGTTGATTGCTTTCCTCGGCCTGGAAGCGCTCGCCCTGTGGGCCTTCAGTGCCTGGTGGGTGCTCGAACTGCTCATCGCCACCCCGAACTCGGTCGGTGCATCGCTGGCCCTGTTAGCCCTCCTCGTGGTCGCTGCCGTCTGGGTCAGCGCGATCACTGTCGGTGCGTTACGCAGGCGTCCGTGGATCCGCGGCGCCGCGGTCACCTGGCAGCTCGTGCAGGTCATGATCGCCATCGGCAGTTTTCAGGGCATTGACGCCCGGCCTGATGTCGGTTGGGCCCTGCTGCTGCCGTCGATCATCGTGCTCGTGCTGGTCTTCAACCCACGCGTGATCGCCGCGACCAGCCACGAACCCGAACCCGAACCCGACGGCGACTGACCGGTCCCGTACGGGCGCGGGTCACCGCAGCAGGGACAGGCGGAGCTCAGGAATCGAGGCCGAGCTTCTTGCGCAGACTCGCGACGTGACCGGTGGCCTTGACGTTGTACAGGGCGTGGGTGATGATTCCCGCTTCGTCGAGGACAAACGTCGACCGGAGCACGCCGGTCACGATCTTTCCATACAGGTTCTTCTCGCCGTAGGCACCGTAGGCGCGGTGCACGTCAAGGTCGGTGTCGCTGAGCAGCGGAAAGTTGACAGCGTCGTTCTCCTGGAACTTCTTGAGCTTGGCCGGAGTATCTTTCGACAAGCCAAGCACCTGGTAACCGGCCGATTTGAGCGAGCCGAGGTTGTCCCGGAAGTCACAGGCCTGGGTCGTGCAACCGGGGCTCATCGCGGCCGGGTAGAAATACACGACGACCTTGCTGCCGGCAAAATCGGCCAACGAAACGGATGCCCCATCCTGGTCGGTCAGGGTGAACTGGGGGGCCGTGTCGCCGACTGCAAGGCGCGCTGAAGCTGTCATGCTTCCATCGTATCCGCGCCGCGCGATCAGGGTTCCTTCTCAGCGGGCAGGCGCGAAGGTCGCGAGCAGGCGTTGCAGGGAGTCCAGACGGACCCGGCCGGTGTCGCCGAGTTCACCGGCCCCGACCGCCTCGACGATCGCGCAGTCCGGCGAACCGGGCAGGTGCGTGCAGCCGCGTGGGCAACGTTCCGCGATCGTGGCGAGATCGGTGAAAGCCTTGAGAATGTTATCGGTGTTGATGTGACCCAGGCCGAAGGATCGCACGCCGGGAGTGTCGATGACCCAGCCGCGGCCGGCCTCCGTTTCGAGGCGCAGCGACACCGTCGACGACGAGGTGTGGCGCCCGCGGCCGGTGACCGTGTTGACGACACCGATGGCCCGGTTCGTGCCCGGCACCAGCGCGTTCACGAGGGTGGACTTGCCGACGCCGGAATGTCCGACAAAGACCGTATCGTGACCGATGAGCGCCGCCGAGATAGCCTCGATCGGCATGCCGCCCTCGCCGCTTTGAAACACGGGCAGGTCGAGGCCGGCAAAGTTGGCCAGAAACGCTGCCGGGTCGGCGAGGTCGGTCTTGGTGATGCACAGTATGGGCTTCACGCCGGCGTCATAGGCCGCCACCAGGTAGCGATCTACCAGACGGATGCGCGGCTCAGGGTTGGCCGCAGCGACCACGATCAGCATCTGGTCGGCATTGGCGACGATGACGCGCTCGACGGCGTCGGTGTCGTCGGCGCTGCGTCGCAGCAGGGTGTCGCGCGGAACGAGGCGTACGATGCGCGCCAGGCTGCCCTCGGCGCCGGTTGTATCGCCGACGATGTCGACGCGGTCGCCGTTGACGACGGCTTTCTTGCGCAGTTCGCTCGCTCGGGCGGTCGTGATGCGGCGTTCGGTGGGCAGGTTCTCGTCGAGCATGACCGTATACCGTCCGCGGTCAACCGAGAGGATACGTCCGGTCAGGGCGTTCTCATGGCCTGGCCTGGTCTTCGTGCGGGGTTTACTGCCCTTGCGTCCGGCACGCACACGCACGCTCGACTCGTCGAACTCCGGTTCGTCGTCGTCGGGGGAGGCCCACCAGATATCGCCGGGATCGCCGACCAGGTCGTCAGTATGGTCAGGACCGGCGGAATGGTCAGGACCGGCGGAATGGTCAGGACCATTCGCGGCCGGCGCGACGGGCATCTACAGCGCCGTTCCGGTGATCAGAGTGTGCCACAGCTCGGGAAACTGGGGGAGGGTCTTGGCGGTCGTGCCGATGTTTTCGACCTCGACACCGGCCACTCGCAGGCCGATGAGCGCACCGGCCGTTGCCATGCGGTGGTCGGCGTAGCTGAGCCACTTGCCGCCGTGCAGGGGGGCCGGCTCGACGTGCAGGCCATCGGGCAGCTCGGTGACCTGGCCACCGAGTCGGTTGATCTCGGTGGCCAGTGCGGCGAGACGGTCGGTCTCGTGATTGCGAATGTGCCCGATGCCGGTGATGGTGCTCGGCGTCTCGGCGAGGGCGGCCAGGGCTACGAGGGTGCAGGCGAGTTCGCCGCCGGTGGAGAGATCAAGGTCGACGCCGAGAATGTGCTCGCCGCCCGTGACGGTGAGCCGGTCGCCAGCCCGGGTGACCGTAGCGCCGAACAGCGGGAGCAGCTGCTCCAGGTCGGCGCCGACCTGTGTGGTCGTCTCCGGCCAGCCGGTGATCGTGACACTGCCGCCGGATACGAGCGCGGCGCAGAGGAACGGCGCGGCGTTCGAGAGATCGGGTTCGATGTCGACGGTGCGACCGGCGATCTCACCCGGCTCGACAATCCATTCGCCGACCTTCGGCGTCGCCACGACGACTCCGCGCGAGCGCAGCACCTCGATGGTCATCTCGATGTGCGGCAGGCTCGGCAGCCGCTCGCCGGAGTGGGTGAGGTGCAACCCCTGCTCGAAGCGTGCGCCGGCCAGCAGTAGCCCCGAGACAAACTGACTGGACGTGCCGGCGTCGATCGTCACGGCGCCGCCAGCGACCGCTCCGCGGCCATGTACGGTGAAGGGCAGCGCGCGCTTGCCATCGTCGTTGATATCGCCGCCGAGGTCCCGCAGCGCACCGATGATGGGTCCCATGGGGCGGCGGCGCGCACCGGCATCACCGTCGAAGGTCGTCGGGCCGAGGGCGAGGGCGGCCAACGCTGGCAGAAAGCGCATGACGGTGCCAGCCAGGCCGCAGTCGATCGTGGTGGAGCCGAGCAATTCGACTGGCGGAGTCACGCGCAGGTCGGTGCCGAACGCGCCGGCGCCGGCAACGGCCTCGATCGTGGCGCCGAGCTGGCGCAGTGCGTCGACCATGAGATCGCTGTCGCGCGAGTGCAGTGGCGCCCGCAACAGGGATGGCTCGCTGGCAAGAGCGGATGCCACCAGCTCCCGGTTGGTCAGCGATTTCGAGCCCGGTAGGGCCAGCACAGCCTGCAACGGAACGTCCGTGGTCGGCGCGGGCCACCAGACATCCTCTTCGGTCGGTGAATTGTCGCCGTACGGATCAAACTCCGGCTTGGAATATCTCGAGATCAACATCGGTTATCAGAATAGTCGGTCATAACAATCTGAGGGAGATCTAGAACGGTGTCAATGCTGCTGGAACGACCCTTCGCTGTGGGTAAGAGCCTAGAATTGCCCGTGATGACTTCAGACACGCCCGTGAACTCGGAAGACCTTTCGAGCAGCGACATAGAACTCACACCACTCGCACCGACAAAAGCTGAACTGCGCGAGCAGACCCGCGGATTGTTCGAGGAGCAGGCGCTGCCGTTCCTCGACCAGCTGTATGCGGCAGCCATGCGCATGACGCGCAACCCGTCGGACGCGCAAGATCTCGTGCAGGAAACCTTCGTGAAGGCCTTTGCCGCGTTCGCGCAGTACGAGCAGGGCACCAATCTCAAGGCGTGGTTGTACCGAATTCTCACCAACACCTTCATCAATGCGTATCGCAAGAAGCAGCGCGAGCCCTATCAGGGCACCATTGATGAACTGGAAGACTGGCAGCTTGGCGGCGCCGAGTCGACCACCGCCATGTCGGGACGTTCGGCCGAGGCCGAGGCAATCGACCACCTGCCCGACAGTGCCGTCAAAGACGCACTGCAGTCCATTCCCGAAGACTTCCGACTCGCCGTGTACTTCGCCGACGTCGAAGGGTTCTCCTACCAGGAGATCGCCGAAATTATGAAAACCCCCATTGGCACAGTGATGAGCCGCCTGCACCGTGGCCGGCGGCTCCTGCGCGAGCTGTTGGCCGGCTACGCGGCTGAGCGCGGGCTGGGCACGGGCGAAGGCCAGAAAACATCCAGGAGCACACAAAAATGACCGACTGTGGTTGCGAGAAGGCCAAGGCTGAACTCGAAGAATACCTGCACAACGAACTGCGCAAGAACGATGCGGCCGACATCCAGGAGCACCTCGCCCATTGTTCTGACTGCAGCAGCGAACATCTCGTCGGGCGCACCCTGACCGAGGTCATGCAGCGTGCCTGCAAGGAGACCGCGCCCGAAGACCTGCGCGACCAAGTCTTGCTCAGGCTGCGCGCTCTGCAGGCGTCGCACTAAGCGCCGCCCCTGCGCCTGCAAGGCCCGAGATGGGTCGTCCCGAAATCTTTGTTTCCGCGACGGGTCCTGCGCGGACGGGCGATGGCGGCGTCGCCGCGGAAGAACATCGGGTAGCGACCAGATCCTGACCCGGTAGCGACGGCTCGTACGCGAGCTCCTCGGTGTTGAACGCGATCGACCGGTTGTTCGATGGACGGGCCGCGCCGGTTGTCATCGGGTTGATCCAACAGTGCTCTGCGAGTCGGTTGTCCGTGCGAACGGGCCCCTGTTCCGATGGCCCGGGCCGAGAACCCTCGGCGGACTCGGGAAACGCCCGTCCCGGCCGGGCGCATTCACGCCGGGCGGGCTGCGTCGCTGCGCCAGCGTCGAGTCCGCCGGGGATACAGCAAGGGAGGGTGACGGTGTCGCCCTCCCTTGCATCACGTTGCCGCTACCGGGCTAGAGCGTCAGAGCCTCGCGTTGCAGCTTGGCCTGCTCGATCGCGTGGCGCTTGGCCGAACCCGCGGCCGGCGAGGCCGAAGCCGGACGGGAGAACAGACGCATGGCGCGCGGGCCGAGCTTGCTGGTCTCCAGGTAGAAGAAGGGCCAGGCACCCTGGTTCTCCGGTTCGTCCTGCACCCAGGCCAGTTCGGCGTTCGGGTACTGGGCGGCCACGTTCTTCAAATCGACGGCGGGCAGCGGGTAGAACTGCTCGACGCGCACGAGGGCGATCTCGGGGTTCGGGTTCTTCTCGAGTTCGTTCAGCAGGTCGTAGTAAATCTTGCCAGCCATGAACAAGACGCGCTTGACGGCGTTCTTGTCAGCGATACGGGCATCGTCGATGACCGTCTCGAACTTGCCGCTGGTGAGTTCGGCCACGGAACTCGTCGCGCCGCGCAAGCGCAGCATCGACTTGGGCGTGAACACGATCAACGGGCGGCGCGGGCGCATGTACGCCTGGCGGCGCAGAAGGTGAAAGTACGACGCGGGCGTCGACGGGCGCGCCACGGTCATGTTCTCCTCGGCACACAGCTGCAGGAACCGCTCGATGCGGGCCGACGAGTGGTCGGGGCCCTGGCCCTCGTAGCCGTGCGGCAGCAACAGCACCACGGATGACCGCTGGCCCCATTTCTGCTCGGCGGACGAGACGAACTGGTCGATGATGGTCTGCGCCCCATTGGCGAAGTCGCCGAACTGCGCCTCCCAGAGCACGAGGGCGTCGGCGCGTTCCACCGAGTAACCGTACTCGAAGCCCATGGCGGCGTATTCGCTCAGCAGCGAGTCGTAGATCCAGAATCGGGCCTGGTTGTCCTTCAGGTTGGCCAGTGGCAGCCATTCCTGGCCGTTCACCCGGTCGTGCAGCACCGCGTGACGCTGAACGAATGTGCCGCGGCGGGCATCCTGTCCGGCGAAACGCACCGGGGTGCCCTCGACCAGCAGCGATCCGAGTGCGAGCAGTTCGCCGAAGCTCCAGTCGATGTTGCCGTTGCGGCTCATGTCGAGGCGCTTCTGCAGCAGCTGCTGCAGCTTGTTGTGCACGGTGAACCCGGCCGGCTTGTTGTTGAACGCGTCGCCGATGAGCTGAATGACACTCTCGGGAACACCGGTCGTCTCGGGCTCGCCAGCGGCGTCCTCCCGGGCCTGCGCCTCCGCGTCGGCCCTGGCCTCGGCGGCCATTTCCGGGGTGATGATCGGAATCGACGCGGTCTGCGCGGCGTGGGTTTCGAGGAAAGCGCGCTCGAGGCGGTCCTGGAAGTCGCGGTGGGCGGCTTCGTATTCTTCCTCGGTGATGTCGCCACGGCCGACGAGCGCCTCGGTGTACAGCTTGCGCACACTGCGCTTGGCCTCGACCAGGTTGTACATCAGCGGTTGGGTCATCGAGGGGTCGTCACCCTCGTTGTGGCCACGACGGCGGTAGCAGATGAGGTCGACGACGACATCTTTCTTGAACTCCTGGCGGTAGGCGAACGCGAGTTCTCCCGCGCGCACGACGGCCTCGGGGTCATCCCCATTGACGTGGAAGATCGGCGCCTGGATGGTCTTGGCGACGTCGGTCGCGTAGACGCTGGTGCGGGCATCCTGCGGCAGGGTCGTGAATCCGAGCTGGTTGTTGACGACGATGTGCACGGTACCGCCGGTGCGGTAGCCGCGCAGCTGGGACATCTGCAGGGTTTCGAGCACGACGCCCTGGCCGGCCATCGCGGCGTCGCCGTGGATGAGGATCGGCAGGGTGGAGAAGGTGCCGATCGGCTTGCGGTCCTGCTTGGCCCGCACGATGCCCTCGAGCACGCCGTCGCCGGCCTCGAGGTGGGATGGGTTCGCGGCCAGCGATACCGGAATCTCGGCACCGTCTTCACCGCGGAACATGCCCGTCGTGCCGAGGTGGTACTTCACGTCGCCGGAACCGTGCACGGTGCGCGGGTCCTGCGTTCCCTCGAACTCGCGGAAGATCTCACCGTAGGTCTTGCCGGCGATATTGGTGAGCACGTTCAGGCGGCCGCGGTGGGCCATGCCGATCGCGACCTCGTCGAGGCCCTGCTCGGCAGCGCCCTGCAGAATGGTGTCGAGCAGCGGAATGGTGCACTCGCCGCCTTCGAGGCTGAAGCGCTTCTGCCCCACGTACTTGGTCTGCAGGAACGTCTCGAAGGCTTCGGCCTCGTTGAGCTTGGCCAGAATGCGCATCTGCTCGTGGTGGGTGGGCTTGACGTACGACTTCTCGATCTTCTCCTGCACCCACTTGCGCTGCGCCGGGTCCTGAATATGCATGTACTCGATGCCGGTGGTGCGGCAGTACGAGTCGCGCAGCACACCCAGGATGTCGCGCAGCAGCATCTGGCGCTTCGCTCCGAAACCGCCGGTCACGAAGGACCGGTCGAGGTCCCAGAAGGTGAGCCCGTGCGTGGCGATATCGAGGTCGGGGTGGCTGCGCTGTGAGTACTCGAGCGGGTCGATGTCGGCCATCAGGTGGCCGCGCACGCGGAACGAGTTGATCAGTTCCTGTACGCGAGCGGTCTTGTCGACGGCGCTCGCGAGGTCGACGCTGATATCCGGTGCCCAGTGGATCGGGTCGTACGGGATGCGCAGCGCCGAGAAGATCTCTTCGTAGAAGTTGTGCTGGCCGATCAAAAGCTCGTGCACGATCTTGAGGAACTCGCCCGAACCGGCTCCCTGGATGACGCGGTGGTCGTAGGTGCTCGTGAGGGTGATGGTCTTCGAGATGGCCAGGCCGGTGAGGGTCTTGACGCTCGATCCCTGGAACTCGGCGGGGTAGTCGAGGGCGCCGGCACCGATGATGCAGCCCTGGCCCTTCATGAGGCGCGGCACCGAATGCACGGTGCCGATACCGCCCGGGTTGGTCAAAGACAGGGTTGCGCCGGCGAAGTCGTCCGCGGTGAGTTTGTTCTGCCGTGCCCGGGTGACGAGGTCTTCGTAGGCGGCGAGGTACTCGCCGAACGTCATCGTGTCAGCGCGCTTGATTGCCGGAACCAGCAGGGCGCGGGTGCCGTCGGGCTTGGGCATGTCGATGGCCAGTCCCATGCCGACGTGGGCGGGGGCGACGACCGAGGGCTTGCCCTCGACCTCGTCGTAGTAGACATTCTGGCTGGGGAACATCTTGAGTGCACGAATCAGCGCCCACCCGATCAAGTGCGTGAAGGAGACCTTGCCGCCACGAGCTCGCTTCATGTGATTGTTCATGACGATGCGGTTGTCGATGAGCAGCTTGGCCGGAATCGTGCGCACGCTCGTGGCGGTTGGTACGGTCAGGCTCGTCACCATGTTGGTCGCGAGTGACTTTGCCATTCCGCGCAGCGGCGCGACCTTGTCTTGCCTGACCGGCGCGGACGTGTCGACGACGACAGCCTGCGGGCTCGTGACGGGGGCATCGGCTGGAACAGGGGTCGGCTTCGGCGCACTCGAGGTGGTGCGGGCCGTCGGCTGGTTCTCGGTGACGGGAACCGGAGCGGCGCCGCCGGGAGCGGCCTGTGCCAGCGGTGCTGCCGGCGCTGCTGCTGCAAGGGGAGCGGATGGTGCCGGGGGAGCGGATGGTGCCGATACGGCCGCCGGGGCGACCGTCGGGGTGTGCGCGGTCTGGTGGTAGCTCTCGAGCACCGGCCACCACGATTCATCAACCAACGTCTTGTCGATCAAATATCGTTCATACAATTCGTCAACGAGCCACTCGTTTGCTCCGAATTCGCCCGACGTTGTTTCGTCAGAAGCTCCACCGGTTACCTGGCCTGACACCGTGGGATCGCCCACTCTCTGCTTTGAATTTGGATGCCCTCGGCGAGGTCGGTCGCCGGGTCAATCTGCGCTTTCATGAGCCTGTCGCTGACGATGTCGACCGCCAGGTCAGTCTGCATAACCAGCCTAATCCCATCAGACGCGACCATGGACACCCATCTGAACGGCTAGCGTTCTTGGTATGCAGTTCTATGGAACAACGCCCAGCCACGATTTGACCTACTCCGACGTGTTCCTGGTGCCCGGCCAGTCGGCCGTCACCAGCCGCCTGGATGTCTCGCTGGCTCCGAACGACGGGACCGGCGCCACAATACCGATCGTGTCGGCGAATATGAACTCGGTCACCGGGCCGCGCCTGGCGGCCTCGCTGGCCCGACGCGGCGGACTCGGGGTGCTGCCGCAGGACATGCACTTGCAAGACCTCGATGCGGCCATCCGCTGGGTGAAAAACCAGTCGGTTCGTTTCGACACGCCGTTCGTGTTTGCCCCCGACGCCACCGTCGAGACGGCACTGCGGCAAGTTCCGGCCGTTCCCGGGCAGGGAATTGTTATCCATTCCGCTGATGGTGGCTACCTCGGCTGCATCGTCGCCAGTCGTCTGGCGACCGCCCTGCCCGATGCTCGCCTCGGTGATCTGCTGCACGGTGAACTGACCGCGCTCGACGCCGATGACGTCGAGGGGCCGCGCCGTGCGTTCGACCTGATGATCGAGGCCGACATCGACTTCGCCCCGGTGCTGCACCACGGCGTCGTCGTCGGAACGCTCAGTCGCAAGAGCGCTTTGCGCTCCACCCTCTACCAGCCCACGCTCGACGCGCATGGACGGCTCAAGGTCGCGGCGGCGATCGGCATCAATGGCGACGTCGCCGCGAAGGCTCGCGCGCTTGCCGCGGCCGGTGTCGACATTCTCGTGATCGATACCGCGCACGGCCATCAGGAGGGCATGCTGCGCGCGCTCGGCATTATCGCCGGACTGAACCTCGGACTGCCTATCGTGGCGGGCAACGTGGTGACCAAGGACGCCGTGCGCGACCTGGTCGGTGCCGGCGCGACGATCGTCAAGGTCGGAGTCGGTCCGGGCGCCATGTGCACCACCCGCATGATGACCGCAGTGGGTCGGCCGCAATTCTCGGCCGTGCTCGAAACGGCGACCGCCGCACGTGAACTCGGCGCGCACGTCTGGGCAGACGGCGGGGTGCGCTACCCGCGGGACGTGGCCCTCGCGCTCGCCGCTGGTGCGGCATCCGTCATGATCGGTTCCTGGTTCGCTGGAACCACCGAAGCTCCCGGCACGCTGAATGTGGATGCCCGCGGCGGGGTCTACAAGGAAAGCTGGGGAATGGCGTCGACCAAAGCCGTTCAGGCCCGTTTCGAGCGCCTCGATGCGTACGACCTCGCCCGCAAGACCCTCTTCGCCGAGGGAATCTCCAGCTCGAAGATCTACCTCGACCCGCTGCGGCCGTCGATCGAGGACCTGCTCGACATGATCACCTCGGGCGTGCGCTCCTCGTTCACCTACGCCGGAGCCACCACCGTCGCCGACTTTCACGCAAAGGCTCTCGTCGGCATTCAGTCTGCCGCGGGCTATGAAGAGGGCAAGGCACTGCCGGTCTCCTGGTAGTCGGGCGGTTCGAGGGCCGGGCGCGCAGACGGGGCGCCCGGTATACTCGATGAGATAATGGATGACCCTCCCACCGCTGAACCCTCTCCCCATAAACCCTCGCCCGTAGTCGCCGGCGGTGAACTCCTTGTCTGAGCTAATCATGCTTGGGCTTGGCCTCATCCTGACCGTCGGCACGGGCCTTTTCGTCGCCAGTGAGTTCGCCCTGGTGAATCTCGACCGCGCCGACCTCGAAGCGCGGCAGGAGCGCGGGGCGACCCGCCTCGCCCTCACCATTGCGGCGCTGAAAATCACCTCGACGCACCTGTCGAGCGCGCAGCTGGGTATCACCTTGACCACCCTGCTCACCGGGTACACGATCGAACCGGCACTGTCGTCGCTGCTGTATGGCCCGCTCACGGCGGCCGGACTGCCCGTCGACCTGGTCCCGGTGTTCGGCACCACGATCGCCATCGTGGCGGCGACCCTCGTGTCGATGGTCATCGGTGAGCTGGTTCCGAAGAATTTCGCGCTCGCCCTGCCCATTCAGACTGCCCGCCTGGTGATTCCGTTCCAGACCGTGTTCACGACTGTGTTCAAACCGGCCGTGCTGGTGCTCAATAACAGCGCCAACGGTCTGCTGCGCCTGGTCGGCATCGAACCGAAGGAAGAACTGTCGGGCGCCCGCACAGCCGAGGAACTCTCGTCGCTCGTGCGCCGTTCGGCCAGCGCCGGACTGCTCGAAAAAGACACCGCCACGTTGCTGCACCGCACGCTGTTGTTCTCCGGACACACGGCCTCGGATGTGATGACGCCGCGTCCACGCGTCGCGAGCATCCACCGCACCGATTCGGCGCAGGCCGTCATCGACCTCACCCGCTCCACCGGCTACTCGCGTTTTCCCGTCGTCGACGAAAGCGTCGACGACGTCGTGGGCATCGTGCACGTCAAGCAGGCGGTAGCCGTACCCCGCGCACGCCGAGCGGATGTTCCGGTGTCAGCCCTGCAGACCGACCCGGTCCGTGTGCCCGAAACCATGAAGCTCGACGACCTGCTCGGTGAACTGCGCGGCCGCGGCTATCAGATGGCGATCGTCGTCGACGAGTACGGCGGCACGGGCGGCGTCGTCACGCTGGAAGACCTGGTCGAGGAACTGGTCGGCGAGGTGGCCGACGAGCACGACCGGGCGCGGGCCGGCGTCGTGCGCTCACCCGACTCGCTGACCTTTCCCGGCATGCTCCGCCCCGACGAACTACTCGAACGCACGAGCGTTGTCGTACCGGAGCAGGGCCCGTACGAGACCGTGGCCGGTTTTGTCATGAGCGAGCTGGGCCGGCTGCCGGTGATCGGCGATCGAGTGCCGGTTCGAGGCGGTTCCCTCACCGTGGAACGCCTCGAGGGGCGCCGCATCGACCGTCTGCGCTTCACCCCCGCGGCCGTGCCGCAACCCGCACTGGCAGTTGAAACGAAGACCGATCGAAAAAAGGTGAGCGACAAATGAGCGACTGGGCCGGAATTGCCTGGTTGGTCGTGCTTCTGGCCGCCAACGCTTTCTTCGTCGGAGCGGAATTCGCCGTTATCTCGGCCCGCCGCTCGCAGATCGAACCGCTCGCCGAGGCCGGAAAACGCAGCGCCAAGACCGCGCTGTGGGCGATGGAACATGCCACGCTCATGCTCGCGACCTCCCAGCTGGGCATCACGGTGTGCTCGCTGCTCATTCTGAACGTCTCCGAGCCGGCGATCCACCACCTGCTGGAGGTGCCGCTGGCCCTGACCGGTCTGCCCGACGCCTACATCGCCACCATCGCCTTCATCGTCGCGCTGCTGCTGGTCTCCTACCTCCACGTCGTATTCGGCGAGATGGTTCCGAAGAACCTGTCGTTCTCGGTGCCGGACCGGGCCGTGCTGCTGCTCGCGCCGCCGCTCGTGTTTGTCGCCCGGGTTTTCAAGCCGCTGATCGTGACCCTCAACGCCTGCGCTAACGGTGTGTTGCGCTTGTTCGGAGTGCAGCCCAAAAGCGAGGCGACGAGTGCGTATACCCTCGACGAGGTCGCCACGATCATCACGCAGTCCACCCGGGAGGGTGTGCTGAGCGACGGTACCGGCGCCCTCACCGCGGCGTTCGAGTTCACCAACCTCAAGGTGCGCGACGTGGCCGTCGGCCTCGGCAAACTGGTCAGCCTGCCGGAGTCGGCCACGCCGGCCGACGTGGAGAGGGCCGTGACACGCCATGGCTTCTCGCGCTATGTGCTCGCCGACTCTGAGGGTTACCTCACCGGCTATGTGCACCTGAAGGACGTGCTCGACCTCGATGCTGGGTCGGCCTCGGCCTCGGCCTCTGCTGCGACGCTGGCCGCACCGGACAGCTACGCGGGGCAGATCCCGGCCAAGCGCATCCGGGCCCTGATCTCTATTTTCGAAGACACCGACCTCGAAGACGCCCTCGCCACCATGCGTCGTTCGGGCGCGCACCTCGCGCGCTCGTTCACGGCCGAGGGCGAGACCACCGGGGTGCTCTTTCTCGAGGACATCATCGAGGAACTCGTCGGCGAAGTGCAAGACGCCACCCGCCGCGAGTAGCCGGTGCAACCGCGCGCAGCCCGCGCGTGATGTGGCCCGTGCCCGGCGTTTCCAGCGGGACGTGCTCGGGATGGGACCCGGGGAGGAACGCGTGGAAGGGGTGCTCTGCCGCACCCCGAATGGTGCCGCCGTCATGATCCAGGAAACCGACAATGCCGACACCGCGGCGAACACCGCGATCGGTTACGACACCGACGGCAAGATCCTCTGCCTGTCGGAGACCAACCCGGTGGAGGACCTGCCGCGGCGCGAGCGGGACGGGTTGCAGTCCGCCAACTGCTACCCGTCAGGGTGGCTGCCGACCCGGCGGGGCGGGTGGCGGCATCCGTCTGCGCAAATCTGAGAAACGACCTATCGTGGAGGCATGGTGAATCCCGGCGGTTGGCTTGAATGGGAGGCTGAACAGGCCCGCGACTGGATCTACCGGCCCCAGGCCGGCGACGACAAGTATTCGCGCGGCGTCCTCGGAGTGCGCACCGGTTCCAAGGACTACCCGGGGGCCGCGGTGCTCGGCGTTGACGCGGCCGTGCGCACCGGAGTCGGCATGGTGCGCTACCTCGGTCCGCGCCGCGCGGCCAACCTCGTGCTGCAGCGCCGGCCCGAAATAGTCACCGGGCCCGGCCGGGTGCAGGCCTGGCTGCTCGGCTCCGGCATCAACGCGACAACGAGAACGGATGCCGTCACCACCGCCCTGGCGGCAGCCCTCACCGATGGCCTGCCCACGGTCGTCGACGCGGGCGCCCTCGACCTGGTGTCGCGTGCGATCGGGCCGACCGTGATCACCCCGCACGCCGGCGAACTGGCCGCAATGCTCGAGGATGAGGCCGAGTCGGGCTCCGCCTCGCAGATCGCGGCCAATCCGGGCGAGTGGGCCATTCGCGCCGCCCGCCTGTTTGATGTGACGGTGCTGCTCAAGGGCGCCGTCACCCACGTGGCATCGCCGTCGGGCGCCCGACTGACCGTGTCGACCGGGCCGGCCTGGCTGGCCACCGCCGGGTCGGGCGACGTACTCGGCGGAATTCTGGGGGCGCTCCTCGCCACCCACGTCGACCAGCTCGAAGCGGACGCCTCCTCCCTTGCCCCGCTCGCCGCGACCGCCGCGCTCCTGCACGCCCACGCTGCGAATCTCGCTTCCGCCGGCGGTCCGATCGCGGCCCTCGACGTGGCCGACGCCGTGCCGCGAGCCGTCGCCGCGTTGCTCGACCACGGTGTCGATGCAGGGCCGCACGTGACGCGCTAGAGCGGGATCGGACCCGGCAAGGCGGTTGGCTGTGCCAAGGTAAAGCGTGCGAATTCACGATAAGACCCGCAGTGCGCCCGGAACGCGGCTGGCGCTGCGGTATCCGCTCGCCGCGCTGTGGTCGGCCTTTGTGCTCGTGCACCTGCTGCTGATCGTTTTAGCCCAGTACGGGCCGGGGTATCCGCTCGGCGACGTCGAAGTCGTGTACCGCCGCTGGGCCGAGAACGCGACGGCTGGCAGCATCGCGGGGATCACCGAGGATTTCGTGTACCCGGTGCTCGCCCTCGTGCCGATTGTCAGCGCGCTCGTCCTCGGCGGCCCGGCCTACCTCGGAACCTGGTTTGTGCTGGTGACTTGGTTGAACGCGGGGGCGTTCTTCGTGCTCCTGCGCCGGCCTTCGCAGTGGCTCGCAGCCGGGTGGTGGTTGGTCTTTCTGGCCATGCTCGGCCCGATCGCGCTCGTGCGCATCGACTCCGTGACGGTGCCGCTCTGCATTGTCGCCCTGCTCTGGCTGCGCCGGCGCCCGCTTTGGGGCACGGTGCTGCTCACGATCGCGACCTGGATCAAGATCTGGCCGGTGGCCGCGCTCGCCGCCCTGTTCGTGGCGTCGAGACTGCGCTGGCGGATGCTCGGAGTCGCTTCGGCAGTCACCGCGGCGGTCGTCGCTGCGGCCGCGATGCTCAGCCTGAGCCAAGGCAGCGGAATTCACGTGCTGAGCTTTGTGGCAGAGCAGGCCGGGCGGGGGATCCAGATCGAGTCGCCCGTCGCCGTGCCCTGGCTGTGGCAGGCCGCGCTCGGCGTGCCGGGCAGTCTCATCTATTACGATCATCAGATTCTCACGTTCCAGGTCGCCGGTGCGGGTGCCACTGCAATGAGTGCCCTGATGACGCCACTGCTCGCGCTGGCCGCCATCGCCGTATTACTGCTCGGCCTGCGAGCCCAGCGCCGGGGAGTGGGCTGGCTGACTCTGCTGCCGCCGTTGACGCTCGCGTTGACGGTGTCCCTGATCGCGTTCAACAAGGTCGGATCGCCGCAGTTCATCAGCTGGCTGGCCGCACCGATCATTCTGGGGCTGGTCCTGAACGGCCGCGCGTGGCGTACGCCAGCACGCATCACTCTCGTGCTCGCCGTACTCACCCAGCTTGTCTACCCATACCTGTACGACTGGGTGCTCGTGGCGAACCCGCTCTTAGTGCTCGTGCTGAGCCTGCGCAACCTGCTCGAATTCGTGCTGCTCGGCTGGGCGCTCCGGGCGCTCTATCGGCCGAGTCCCGCGCGAATCCGGGCTACCTGACCACCCCACTCCAGGTGCACCCCTCGAAGCCGGAGCAGGCGTCGATCAGGCGGAGAGCCTCAGAGACCTCTGACGAGACGCTCGTATACTCGGTGTGAGATTCCACGGTCGTGGTGTGGCTTGCGGGGCTGCTGATCTCAATGGCCCACCCGCGGTACTGCTATCGACCTCCACCGGTATTCAGGAGCATTCTTGTGAGTTCTCGATCCCGCCCGTCGCCGTCCGTCGGTGCCGGTGCTGAGCCCGCAGTGAAGCCCGTGGCGTGGCACACCCTCTCTGCCACGGTCGTCGCCACGATGTTGGACGTTGATCCCGGTGCCGGTCTGCACGACGGTTCGGTTGAGGCGCGACAGGGAGAGTACGGACCCAATCTCCTGGCCGAGCCCAGAAGGATACCGGCCTGGCGCAAGATCATCCGTCTGTTGGCGGAGAAAATGACGCTCGTGCTGGTGATCGCCGCGGTGGTGAGCGCCGTCGTCTCACGGGAATGGGAGACGCCCGTCGTTATCCTGGCGGTGATCATCCTGAACACGGCATTGAATTATCTGCAGGAACGACGGGCCGAAAACAGCCTCCAGGCGTTGCGAACCATGTCTGCGGGAACGGCGGTGGTTCGCCGTAACGGCATCGAGCTGGAGGTTCCTCGGTCCGCGCTGGTGCCCGGAGATATTGTTCTGCTGGATGCAGGGGACTCCATTCCGGCCGACGGCCGCATCGTTGAAGAATCGCGGTTGCAGGTGGCCGAGGCCACACTGACCGGAGAATCCGAACCCGTCGGAAAGACGACGCATGCACTCACGGTTGCGAGCCTGCCGCCCGGCGACCGCGACAATATGGTCTTCATGAACACCGAGGTCACCCGTGGCCGGGCCACCATGATCGTCACCGCTACCGGTATGCGCACGGAGGTCGGTGCAATTGCGGCTTTGATCAGCGAGGTGAAGGGCGAACGTACCCCGCTGCAAAAGAGGATCGACCAGTTGGCGCAGATGCTGACCCTGGTGGCCCTGCTCGTGGTGGCCGTTGTCTTCGTGCTGGGTCTCATGCGTGGGCAGTCGTGGTCCGACCTGCTGATCACCGCGGTGTCGCTGGCCGTGGCGACAATTCCAGAGGGACTCACGGCGGTCGTCGCATTCACTCTGGCGATGGGGGCCGCGCGGCTAGCGGGCCGTGGGGCCATTCTCAAGCAGCTCTCGGCGGTGGAAACCCTGGGCAGCGTCACTCATATCGCCACGGACAAGACCGGCACGCTGACCATGAACGAGATGACGGCACATCGCCTACACATTCATGGACGCGATTTTCTGGTCACCGGCGAGGGCTATGCGACAAACGGGAAAATCCTGACCCCGGAGGACCTGCCGGTGCCCGACCTGACCGAGGCGTTACTGACGATGGCGCTGTGCAACGATGCCGTCATCCGTGACGGCAGGCTGGTGGGAGATCCGACGGAAGGTGCGTTGGTCGTGTTGGCCGAAAAGGGCGGTCTCGACGTTGCGGCGGCCCGGCAAGATCACCCGCGCGTGGCGGAGGTCCCGTTCGATTCTGAGTATAAATACATGGCCACCTTCCACCGGCTGGCGTCGACAACGTCCAATTCGAATCCGTCCGCGCCGCTGACCGTCGACCAGTGTCTGGCAAAGGGTGCCCCGGTCGCACTGATGCAGCTGGCCGATTCGGTACTCACCGCGCAAGGAATCCGGCCGATCACCGAGGAACATCGCCGACGGATCCACGATGCCATCCAGAAACTAGCCGGAGAGGGCCTGCGCACACTCATGATCGCCGGGCGGCGGCTGGACACCGTTCTCCCCGATGACGAGAAATCGTTGCAAGCCATGGTCACCGCATTGACGATCTACGCAATCGTGGGAATTGTCGATCCTGCCCGTGCGGAGGCTGCCGAGGCCATCGCCGTGGCGCGGAGAGCTGGCATCCAAGTGCACATGATCACGGGCGATCACCTGATCACGGCTTCCGCCATCGCCAAGAATTTGGGTATCCCCGGCGACGCCGCGTCCGGTCTGGACCTGGACGAACTGGACGACGGCGAGCTTGGCCGACGTGCTGCCGGCTACGGCGTGTTGGCGCGGGTCACCCCGGCACACAAGATTCGAATGGTCAAGGCTCTGCAGAAGGGGGGCAATATCGTGGCGATGACCGGGGACGGTGTCAACGACGCCCCTGCCCTGAAGCAGGCCGACATCGGCATCGCAATGGGCATCACCGGGACGGATGTGTCCAAAGGCGCAGCGAATATGATCCTCACCGACGACAACTTCGCCACCATCGTGGCCGCGGTCAGAGAAGGCCGCGGCATCTACGCCAACATCCTGAAGTTCGTGAGATTCCAGCTCACCACAGCGTGGGGGTTCGTGCTCATCTTTTTGATCGCGGGCGTCACCGGGCTGGCCGGCGGTGCGCCGTTCACCGCCCTGCAGATCCTCTGGGTCAACATCATCATGGACGGCCCGCCCGCGCTCGCCCTCGGCGTGGATGCGGCGGAGCCGGGCACGATGCTGGAACAGCCTCGCCCGGCACAGGAACGGCTGCTGACCCGAGGTCGGCTCCTCCGAATCCTCGGGTTGGGGATCGTCATGGCCGCTGGCACCATCGCCGTCCTGACCCTTGCGCCGGTCGTGTTCCCGGACAGGGCCGATGATGCGGCATTCGCCAGCACCCTGGCGTTTACCACGTTCGTGTTCTACCAGGTGTTCAATCTGCTCAACGTGCGTTCGGACACGCACTCCGTATTCTCGATCCAGACCTTGACGAACCGGAGCATCTGGGTCGCCCTGGCGGGCGTGATCATCCTGCAGATCTGTGTGGTGCAGCTCCATGTTCTGCAGGGGCTCTTCGACACCACAGAACTCACTGCATCCCACTGGGGCCTGGCCGTCTTGGTGGGGTCTTCCGTGCTCTGGGTCGAGGAAATCGGTAAGTTCCTGGTGCGGTCGCGGGGCCGCCATCGGCGGGGCCCGGCCCAGAGTCGCAGTGCGCGCAATCCCAGCTCAGACCATCACATCTAAGGAGTCACAATGCTTGTAGCTTTTTCCGTTGCACCGTCCGTCGCCGCCGACTCGCAGGGGTCGGTGCACGATGCGGTCGCCGCCGCCGTGCGCATCGTGCGCGATTCCGGGCTGCCCAACCACACCGATTCCATGTTCACCACCATCGAGGGCGACTGGGACGAAGTCTTTGCCGTGATTAAGGCGGCGACCGAGGCGGTGGGAGCCTTCGGGCCGCGTGTTTCCCTCGTGCTGAAGGCCGACATCCGCCCAGGTCACTCTGAGGAGCTGATCGGCAAGCTCGAGCGCCTGGAGAAGGCACTGAAGCACGGGGAATCCGACTGAGCCAAATGCCACACGGGCTGCACGTCCCGACCGGGCGGTTAGCTTGTCCGTTCGGAGTCGGGCGGATCCTCGGCAGACAGTGAGCCGGCGTGGGCGCGTATGGTCGGGTCCAGATGAACCTTGATCAGGCTGGCGATCGTGGTCACCGTCAAGACGACAGCGATCACGACAAGGCTCAGGTTGGTGCTGATCTCCGGCACGCGGTCGTCGATGCCGTGTCCCCAGTGCAGAACGAGTTTCACGCCGATGAAAGCGAGGATGAGTGCCAGACCGGTGGAGAGGTACACCAACCGGTCCAGGAGTCCCTTGACGAGAAAGAAAAGCGCACGCAGCCCGAGCAGGGCGAAGGCGTTGGCGGTGAAGACGATGTACGGTTCCTCGGTGATACCGAAGATCGCCGGGATCGAGTCGAGCGCGAACAAGAGATCGGTACTGCCGATTGCCAGCAGCACGATAAAAAGTGGCGTCACTGCGCGGCGGCCGGCGCTGCGGGTGAACAGTCGACCGCCGTCATATTCCGTCGTAACGGTCAGGCCGCGACGGGCCACACGGACCAGTACGTTGTCGTGCACGTCAGGGTCGACGTTGCGGTGCCGGTAGAGCTGCACGGCCGTCACGACCAACACCAGGCCGAAGATCAGGAACATGAAAGAGAACAGCGAGAGAAGTGCTGCCCCCAGGGCGATGAAGATCGCTCGCAGGAGCAGGGCCAGTGCTATTCCGAAGATCAGAACCTTCTGCTGATACTGTGCCGGAACGGCGAAGGTTGACATGATGATCACAAAAACGAAGAGGTTATCAATGGACAGACTCTTCTCGACGATGTAGCCGGCGAAGTATTCCGAACCGAAGGCCCAACCCACCTGGGCGGCGAAAACCAGGCCGAAGACGATCGCCACAGCGATGTAGAGGACCGAAGAGAGTGCAGCTTCGCGGAACTTGACCACGTGCGGTCGAGCGGCGGCCAGGCCCAGGTCCAGCGCGAGCAACCCGAGAATGAGTCCGATGGTCAACGTCCAGCGGAGCGCAGTAACTTCGAGCATCGGTGACCTTCCTGTCGTCGTGAGCGAGTGCATCCGCGGTTCGTCCATTAATGATAGACGTATGAAACATAATTCAGTAATCTGAAGGCGTGCTTTTACCGATAAGGAGGACTACCCATGAGCGTTGACGGCGCGATGGACATCGTTGAATTTCTGCCCGCTGCGAGCAACAGCATCGTGGTCGGACATGATGGCTCGGACTGTGCCGATCACGCATTGGCCATGGCCCTTGAACTCGCCGACCAGTTGCACGTCCCCGTCGTTGTCGTGCGCGCGTGGTCCATTGCGACAGCTCCACGGCCATCAAGCTGGCAGTTCGGATACGTTTCTTCGTTCGATGAGTATTTCTCAGCGGTGCACGATGAACTGGTGCAGGACGCGCGGACCAGCGTCGAGAACCATCCCGCCGTCTCGGTGAGTTACCGGGCGGTTCATGCCAGCCCCGCAAAGAGCCTCATCGCCGTCTCCCGGAACGCGCGTATTCTCGTTGTTGGATCCCGCGGTCGAGGCGGCCTCGCGGGGATGCTGCTCGGTTCCGTGAGTGAGCAGTGCGTGCGGCACGCGACATCCCCCGTCCTGGTCGTGCGGCAGCGGGCGCTCAAGCTGGAACACGAATAAACCTGACCGATGCAGGAGTTTTAGTGGCCCACCCTGCATCGGTGCAGACTTACGGACGGGCGCCGATGCCGCAGGCAGATCGCCGGAGGACCCTGGGTGGGTCTCAGAACTTTTCAGGCCGGAGTACCTCGATATCGCTCACGAACAGGATCATGGCGTAGTCGTCGTAGTACTTCTCCTGAAAGTAGGTGCTGATATTTTCAGCCGTCGCTGTGTCGCACACCACCTCGATGCGGATGTTCCCACTCGCTTCCCAGCCGGCGTTGCGCGTACCACGGCTCCCCTTGCCACGCGCGTCGGTAATGGTGTACCCGTGGGCGTGAAGCCGATCGATATCCCGGACGAGAGTGCTCTCCAGGGCGGCTTCGGTGATGACGGTCAAGAGCTTGCGTGTATGGCGGAGCATCGGGTTCAACCTTTCGCGAACGTATGAGCCCACACGGCGAGCGCGTGGTAGAGCGGGATCCCGATCAGGACGTTGAACGGGAATGTTATCCCGAGCGCACCGGCCAGGGACAGGGTGGGGTTGGCCTCGGGTACAGAGATGCGCATGGCCGCTGGTACCGCGATGTAGGACGCACTGGCCGCCAGAGTCGCCAGGATGGTCGTCCCTCCGATGGAGAGGCCCAGAGACCACCCCAGCCACGTTCCTACCAGCGCCGAAAAAAGCGGCATTGCGATTGCAAAGACCACCAGAAATGGGCCGTGTCGGCGCAGGCTTCCCATCTGTGTCGCCATAATCAAGCCCATCTCCAGCAGAAAAAGAGCGAGAATTCCCTTGAAGAGATCCACGAACAGCGGTTCGATGGATGACAACCCGTCCGGGCCAGCTACCCAGCCGATGAGCAGTCCGCCCAGGAGCAGCACGATGCCTTTCCCCAGGAACACCTCATGGGCGATCGACTTCCACCGCGTCTCGCGCGAGATGCCTCGCGCGAGCACAATTCCCACCAGAATTGCCGGCACTTCCAGCAGTACCAGAAGCAGCGGCATGTGTTCTTCGAACGAGATCTGCTGGCTGCCGAGGTAGGCGACGGCCACGGCGTAGGTGCCCACGCTCACGGAACCGTAGTGGGCGGCGATAGAGGCCGCATCCGCTCGCTTGAATCGGCCCAGATAGCGCAGCACGGGGAACGCGAGCAGGGTGAGGCCAAAACCCATGGCCACCACGGCCAGCATCTGCGGCAACAGGTCGGTGAAGGGTTGCCTGGAGAGTTCCACGCCGCCTTTGAGGCCAATGGCCAGTAACAGCACGATACTGACGAACTCGTAAATCGCCGCCGGAAGACGCAACTCTGAACGCAGGAGGCCGGCCACTGCTCCGAGCAGGAAGAAGAGAATGATGGGATCGATCACATTGTGGCTCTCTGATTTACTCTGCTTGAAGTTCGAAGAAGCGGCGCGACTCCATGGTGACCAACCCGTCAATACGCGCTGACCAATACGCGCTAACACTAGCGTGCATTGCGGAGCGTGTGTCGTCTATGATGAGACGATGGCCGCATGGACCTTTCTCACTAATCACGCACACGTTCTGCTCTGCGTTTCTCAAGACCCCGGGATGCGATTGCGCGATATCGCTGTCGAGGTGGGGATCACCGAACGCGCCGCCCAGCGCATCATCGCCGAACTCGTCGCAGATGGCTATCTCACGCGTCAACGCGACGGACGGCGCAACAGCTATCAGCTCTACCCCGAGCTTCCTCTCCGGCATCCCCTGGAACGACACCACAAAATTGGTGAGCTTCTCGGAGCGCTTGGATCCATAGACCGTGAGTAGCCACCGCGGTCGAAGCTGCCATCCGCCGCTGCCCGCATTGCTGCCCGTATCGCTGCACTGGCGAATTCACCGACTGAAGCCACGCTGACCCACAATTTTGTGACAACTCGACCAGTGACGCTTCCCTACCCGCGACACGCTGGTCGCTCAGTTGATGGGCGGTGGGCAGGCAGGTCACGAGAGCGCCATGGGGATTAGGCTTTATGCATGCCCCTCACAGCTGACGGGTCGACGCAGCTGTCGTCGACCCGCATTCGTCTTGCCCTGCTCGCCCTCGCCCTGGGCGGGTTCGGCATCGGTGCGACCGAATTCGTCGCCATGGGCTTGCTGCCCAACCTCGCCGCCGACCTGCTGCCGGGCCTCTACGCCAGCGCACCGGATGCCGCCAACGCGCAGGCCGGCTGGCTCATCTCGGCCTACGCCCTCGGCGTGGTCGCCGGCGCGCCGACCATCGCCGCGGCCGCCGCCCGCTGGCCGCGCAAACAGTTGCTGCTCGGGTTGCTCACCGCGTTCACCCTCGGCACGATCGCGTCGGCCTTGCTGCCCACCTTCGAGACCGTGCTCGCCGCCCGGTTTGTCGCCGGGCTGCCGCACGGCGCCTATTTCGGCATCGCCTCGCTCGTCGCCGCACACCTGATGGGCCCGGGTAAGCGGGCTCGTGGCATCGCGATCGTGTTGAGCGGCCTGACCATCTCCAACGTGATCGGAGTGCCGACGATCACGTGGATCGGCCAGATGAGCGGATGGCGCGTGGCCTACCTCGTCGTCGCCGCCATTTTCGCGTTCACCTTCGTGGCCGTGGCCGTGTTCGTGCCCTTCCAGGCCGGCAACCCGAAAGCCACCATGCGCGCTGAGTTGCGAGCGTTTCGCCAGCTGCAGGTCTGGATCACCCTCTCGATCGGCGCGATCGGCTTCGGTGGGCTCTTTGCCGTTTACACCTATGTTGCCCCGCTGGTGATCGAGATTACCGGGCTGGCCGCCACCGCGGTACCGCTCATCCTGGTGGTCGTCGGCCTCGGCATGACGGCCGGGAACTTCGCCGGGGGAGCATTGGCCGACTGGAGCGTTCGCCGCACGATGTACATCGCCTTCGCGGTGCTCATCATCGCCCTGGTCGCTCTCAGCCTGTCGGCGCAGTACCTGGCCGGGCTGCTGGTGGGCGTGTTCCTGATCGGCGCGGCGGCATCCGCTCTCTCGCCGACCATTCAAGCCCGGCTGATGGACGTCGCCCACGAAAGCCAGTCGCTGGCCGCGGCGCTGAACCATTCCGCGCTCAACGTCGGAAACGCCCTGGGCGCGGCCCTCGGTGGGGTCGCCATCGCGGCGGGGCTCGGCTATCTCGCCCCGGTCTGGATCGGTGTCGGCCTGAGCGCGCTCGGTGTGCTGCTGACCCTGCTCACCTTCAGTATCGACCGTCGACGCCGCCAGCACGGCCAGCACGTGCCCTATGGGACCCAGCTCATCCCGGTCGTCCACCCGCGTTAGCGCAGCTGGCCGGCCAGCTGCGCGAATGCATTGTCCTAGTCTGTCTGGAGTAGGATGCCGTCGCGGATGGCACGCTTGCGCAGCGCGACCTTGGTTCCCACGTCGTACCCGGCGAGACGGTACTTCTCGCGAATGCGCTTGAGGTAACTCTTGGCGGTCTCCTCGGAAATGCCGAGCTGGTAGGCGACGGCCTTCACCGGCTCGCCGGCACCGTACAGCGCCATGACCCGGCGTTCCTGGGCGCTGAGGCGCGGGCCTTCAGCGTTCTCGGTCGAGTTGAGCGCGTAGTCGAGTTCAGCGGAAATGTACGACTGGCCGTTGTAGGCAGCGCGAATGGCGTCGACGATCATGTTCGCCTCTTCGCTCTTCACGAGGTAACCGAGCGCGCCCGCCGCGAGTGCTTCGCGCACGAGGGCCGGCTCGGAATAAGTGCTCATGAGCACGGTCTTCACGCCGGTCGTTTTGAGCGTCGAAATCTTCAGGGACACGGGAATGTTGTCCTTGAGATCGAGGTCGAGCAGCACGACGTCGACCGGAAATTCGGGATGGGTTAGGAGTTCGGGCCACGTGGTCACGGCCGCCACCATCTCGATGTCGTCGGCAGCGCTTCGGATCCACTCGGTGAGTGCCCCCAGGAGCATCCTGTGGTCGTCAACAAGGGCCAAGCGGATGGGACGGTCTGTCGTCGTCATGTTAGGTCTCCTACTGTGTGCACCATATCGTCAAACTACTCCATATTAGGCATCCGCAGGATTGTCGACGCTGCACTCGATGTCTACCCTGAGACTACCGGTGGGATTTGAATCCACATGGGGCCCAATGGCCCTGATTGCCTGCCAGGTTTCCGGATCGACACGCCGCCTGGATACCCCAGTAGTGGTCAGTTCGATGGGAAAAAGCACCTTTCGCTGCACACCCACCCCGTGTGGGGGGGAAATTGGGCCCAGGCGCAAACACACGGATGCCCCTGACCGTGCGGTATCCCCGATCAGCAGCCAAATCGTTAGCAGCAATCCATCGCGCTGCGGCGGCGACAGTAGACCGGCCAGACCGGCTGGATCGTTGAGGGTGACGACGGGACCGAGAAATTCGCTCTCGGTGATGGCATGGTGCAGCCAGGTTTCGGTGCGGCCCTTGATCAGATGCAGTCGCAGTTGGGTGGCCAGGGAGGCGGCCGTCGTCGCTGTCGAGGGCACCAGCGGCAGTGCGGTGCGGCCCTGGGCGACATCGTCGAGCAGAGTTTCCGCATCGAAATCGAGGCGAGCCAACTGTTCGGAGGCGAGCATGCCGACCGCGAACCGCGGCTGCGACACGGTGCTCTGCACCAGCACCAGGTCGAGTTCCCGCTGCACCATGCGCCGAAACGCCTGCACGACACTCGCCCCGACCAGGGGCGGCGCCACCGCCAGGGCGGTGGAGAGGATGTCCGGGCCGAGGGTGAGTAGGTCCTCGCGTGCTTCGAACAGGGTCACTGCGCTCATCGTCAGACCGAGAGCGACGGTAGCCAGGGTGATTTCGCCGGTCTCCCGCAACGTCACGATCGACAGCAGAAAAGCGCCGACGGCCGGGGCTGCGGTGGGAAAGGCCGCCGCGCCCGCCACTCCCCAGGAGCCGGGCAGATCCAGCGCCACCACGACCGCGCACGCACCGAGGGCTGCCAAAAACAGCCAGAGCGGCAGGCGGGAAGCCAATTTACGCACCGCGCAGTGCACGGTTACCGCGGTCGCGAGCAGAATCACCCAGGCCAGAACGCTCAGCATCGGAATGCGCGTCGGGTCGCACTGAATGATCAGCCGCGCGAGCAGAAACAGCGCGATGAACGCCCCGCTGATGCTCATGCCGATACCCAGATGACGGGCACCCAAACCGTTCTGGTCTGACCGGAACACGGCGACGCGGCCGTGACCACGCAGAATCGTGCGCGGAAACCGTAACGGCAGAAGGTCGGCTCGTGTTCTCCGGTCAGCGGCTGCCGGCGGCCAGCTGCGTTCCGCGGAACCGCCGAGCAGGCGCGAACCGACACCGCGCGCCCGCGGGTGGGTGGCAATGGGCGCGGTATCGCTGAATGGGGTCATTTGGGAACCTCCAGGACGACCGTCGTTCCGGCACCGATCGAGGAGAACAGGCGTGCGTTGCCACCGACGTCCCGCAACCGGGCGATGACCGATTCGGCGACGCCGAGCCGTTCAGACCCCACCTGGCCGAGATCGAAGCCGACCCCGGTATCGGTGACCATCGCGCGAACGGTCGTGTCGTCATCCGTGATGGTCACGTCTGCGTGATCGACTCCGGAGTGACGGCGCACGTTTTCGAGGCATTCTGACAGGGCCAACAGGAAGGAATCCAGCACGTTGCTGTGCAGCTGCACCTGGCCGCTGCCGTGCCAGTTGACCGTCAGGCCCAGGCGTTCAAACCGCTGGCGAACAGTGTCGAGGGTGTCGCCGAGGGTGAGCACGGTCGCCGATTCCAGACTGTAGACCCCGGAACTCCGCGGGGTCGGCAGGCCGCCGAGGCGTAATTGGCGCAGTAGTCGGGCATCGTCGCCTGCCTGTTTTTGCAGGGCGATCGGGCTGACCCCAACACCGGAGTGGGCGAGTAGGGTCAGGGTGGCTAGCACCGTGTCGTGCAGCAATCGGGCGTCCTGGCGGCGCCGCGCTTCCAGCTCGCTCGCGTGCCGCTCGGCACGGTGCGCCCGCCCGATGGCGGCGATGCGGTGCATCACCCGAGGCACGCTCTGCGCGATCCACCAGGAAGCGAGGGTGAATGACAGCCACATGGCCGCGGTCAGGGCCAGCAACACCGTTCGGTCGGGCGCGCCAACCGTCGCCACGGCCACGCTCGTGACGGTCAGCGCGAAGAACGACAGCAGCAGCAGCAGCCGGCGCACACTGGTGAGCAGCATGGCCGCGACGACGCACACCGGCGCGGTGGAGACCATGCCAATGACGCTCTCCTCGATCAGGTTCAAGGGATGGCCGGGGTGGCTGGTGAAGCCGACGAGCAGGATGATGGAGATGCCGCTGAGAACGGTCACGAAGGCCCAGCGCAGCGCCCCGGTATTGCCGAGCAAGAATTGACCGGCGGCCAGAATGAGCAGGAGCAGGCCGGCACCGATGCGGGTTTCGGTGTTGATTCCGGCGGGTACCAGCAGGCAGGCCAGCGTCGTAGCCGTACCGCTCAGCCCGGCCGCCTGCACCGCTCTTCGCAGGAGACGGTCGCGCTCCTTGAGAATGCGTTGCATGGATGCCTGTCCGGTTGGTGATAAACGTGTTCTATCAGCACCATACCGGGCGGGACACACGCGGATACGCTCTAGTGCAACACCCGCCGGATCTGGGCGCCGATTGCTTCGTTCTCAATGAGGAAGCCATCGTGACCATACCCGGATTCCAGTACCACCGCGGTGGAGCCATCGACATTGTTCGGCAGGTGCGCAGCGATGGCGCGCTGGCCATCGACGGGAAACAATCGATCGCTGTCGATTCCTACGACGATCGAGCGGGCCGTGACCCGGCCGAGGGCGGCCGCGATGCCGCCGCGACCGCGACCGACATCGTGGGAGTTCATGGCTTCGACCAGCACGATGTAGCTGTTGGCGTCGAAGCGGCGGGTGAATTTGTTGCCATGAAAGTCGAGGTACGATTCCACGGCGAAGCGGCCGTTGGCGCCGAGCGGGCTGATGCCGCTTTGCCAGCCACGGTCGAAGCGGGCGTTGAGCTCGGCCGGGCTTCGGTAGTTCAACAGGGCCATGCGACGAGCCAGGGCAAGCCCGCGCGTGGGGCCGTCGCCATCCGCTTCGTCGTAGTAGTCGCCGGCTCGATAAGCCGGGTCGGTGCGAATGGCCGCGATCTGCACCGAGTTGAGGGCGATCTGGTCGGCGGTGGTGCGGGGCGGTGCAGCCAGGATGATCAGGCGTTCTACCCGGTCGGGGTCGTCGATAGCCCATTCGAGAGCGTGCATGCCGCCCATGGAACCGCCGATGACGGCCGCCCAGCGGTCAATGCCGAGTTGGTCGGTGAACACCCGCTGGGCGCCCACCTGGTCGCGAATGGTCAGATAGGGAAAGCGGATGCCCCACTCCAGCCCGTCGGGCGCCAGCGAGGCCGGTCCGGTGCTGCCCTGACAACCGCCGAGCATGTTCGGCGCCACCACGAACCACCGCTCGGTGTCGATGGCAAGGCCGGGACCGACGATGCCGTCCCACCATCCTCCGGTCTCCTGCCCGGGACCGGGCGTTCCGGCCACGTGGCTATCACCGGTGAGGGCATGCAGCACGAGCACGGCGTTGTCGCCGGCCGGGCTGAGGGTGCCCCAGGTCTCGTAGGCGAGGCGGGCCATCGGCAAGCTGCCCCCGGCCTCGAAGGTGATCGGGCCCAGGTTGGCGAACTGTCGGTGGCCAACCGGGTCACCGTCGCGCCAGGCACCGGTCGCCGGAGGCTTGCCGAGTACCGAGCGCGCCTGGGCTTCGGTGATGAAGCTCGACGGGACCGTGTCTGCTGAAGATTGCCATTCCATACACGTCTATTCTGGCCGCCGAAGGACCTGCCCGGGCGTATGTTACGTTGTGCGCCCGGACAGGCCCGTTCCGGTGGTGCCTGACGGGTGGGCGTGGTTGTCTCCGGCGTGTCAGGCGTCAGCGCGGTCGCGCTCGACGACGGCGCGCGCGGCAGCCAGGCCGGCCGCAAGGTCGGTCTTCAAATCCGCGACGTTCTCGATGCCCACGGAGAGCCGCACCAGGCCGGGAGTGACGCCGGCCGTGAGCTGCTCCTCCGGGGTGAGCTGGGCGTGCGTGGTCGAGGCGGGATGAATGACCAGGGAGCGCACATCACCGATGTTGGCGAGGTGGCTGAACAGGCTCAGGTTGTCGACGAGGGCGCGGCCGGCCGCGACACCGCCCTTGAGCTCAAACGAGAGTACCGCTCCGACGCCGAGCGGAGCGTACTTGTTGGCGGCGGCATACCAGGGGCTCGACGGCAGCCCGGCATAGTTCACCGAGGCGATGTCTTCGTGGTCGTCGAGCCACTCGGCGATGCTCTGAGCGTTCTGCACGTGGCGCTCGATGCGCAGGCTGAGCGTCTCGATGCCCTGGATGAGCTGCCAGGCGCTCGCCGGGGCGATGGCGCTTCCGAGGTCGCGCAGCAGCTGCACACGGGCCTTGATGACGTAGGCGATGCCGTCACCGACCGCGGTGGTGTAGCTGGCCCCGTGGTAGGACGGGTCGGGTTCGGTCAGGCCGGGGAATTTCTCGACATTCTTCGACCATTCGAACGTGCCGCCGTCCACGAGCACCCCACCGATGATGGTGCCGTGACCGCCGAGAAATTTGGTGGCGGAGTGCACGATGATGTCGGCACCGTGCTCGAACGGGCGAATGAGGTAGGGGGTGGCGATCGTGTTGTCGACGATCAGCGGGATGCCGGCCGCGTGGGCGACATCCGCTACCAAACTGATGTCGAGCACGTTGATGCGCGGGTTGCCGATGGTCTCCGCGAAGAAGAGCTTGGTGTTCGGGCGCACCGCGCGCTGCCACTCGGCCGCGTCATCCTGGTCTGCGACGAAGGTGACCTCGATGCCGAGCTTGGCCAGGGTGTACTTGAACAGGTTGTAGGTGCCGCCGTAGATCGAACTCGACGACACGATGTGGTCGCCGGCCTGGGCAATGTTCAGCACCGCGAATGTGGATGCCGACTGGCCACTGGACAGCAGCAGCGCGGCGGTGCCGCCCTCGAGCGCGGCAACGCGCTCTTCGACGACGGCCTGGGTGGGGTTCTGGATGCGGGTGTAAATGTTGCCGAACTCGGCCAGCGCGAACAGGTTCTGCGCGTGCTCGGCACTGTTGAAGACATACGAGGTGGTCTGGTAGATCGGGGTGGCGCGCGCGTTCGTGACCGGGTCGGGCCGGGCGCCGGAGTGAACCTGCTTGGTCTCAAACTTCCACGATGAAGAATTGTCGGTCACAGTAGCCTCCGGATCACTCAGCGCGGACTGTCCGGCTTCGCCCCGAGCATATGAAACGGCGCATGGCCGTGCAAGAGCGGGCGAAACACAACGTCACGTTGTCGCGACGGCTAGGTGCGCTCGCGATGTGGGAACACGGTCGTGCCGGTCGGCGTCGCCGCGGTCGGGCGAAACAGCCACCGGGCTTTCGGTTCGACGAGGGGCCGAACCAGCCGTCGAACGATGGGCAGCGACAGCAGGAAGGAGGTAGCCACGCTCAGCACGATCATGCCCGGCAATACCCACGCGGGCTGCGGCCCGTCGAGCACACCCGTTTCGCGCAGCGGGTACAGCACGAAGGTGTGCAGCAGGTAGATGTACATTGTCGCCGTGCCCAGGTCGGTCACCCAGGTCTTGCGGCGCGGAATCAGCATGAGGAACGCCACGATGAGCGCAAATGCGAGCAGCATGACGGCCAAACGGATGCCGCCGGCCCAGAAGTCGGAATACCCGAATATCGCGTACGCCTCGTCGTAGAGCAGGAATCGGCGAACCTGGAGGGTGCGCAGGGTCCCGATGTTGAGCCCGATCAGCAGATACAGCAGGGCGAACAGCCCCATCGCCGCGGTTCGCCAACGCCAGATCAGGCCGTCACGCAGTTCGAGCCAGGTATCGGTGAGCTGCCACTGGCGCAGCTTCCAGCCGAAGACGAAGAACGGCAGCAGCCCGAGGGTGCGGGACAGGGTGAACGTGCCGTCGATATTGGGCAGGTAGCCGGCCCCGATCGAGATGATAATGCTGATGATGAGGGGGTAGCGCAGAAGCACGAGGTAGGGCAGGACAATCCGCCAGAGCAGCAGGGCGAGCAGAAACCACAGCGTCCAGCTCGCGGTGGAGTAGTCCAGAACGAACTTGCCGCCGAGGATCCAGCGCAGCACCGTCCAGATTGTCTCGAAGATGACGTACGGAAAAATGATGTCGGTGAGCAGCCGGTGCATCTGCCGCGCGTCTGGTGGTCCTGACTTGGCGAAGTAGCCGCTCACGGCCACGAAGACCGGTACGTGGAAGGCGTAAATGAACAGATACAGCGTGTAGGCGACATCCGCTTCGCCGATGAGTTTGAGAATCGCGTGGCCGATCAGCACGAGGGTGACGGCCACCCAGCGCGCGTTGTCCCAGAGGGGTACGCGACGCTTCTGCGGTGGAGTGGTGGTGTCCAGTTGGCTCATTGACACCATTCTCCCGCCACAATGGATAAATGAGTATTCGACGAGTGGTTGTGACCGGAGCAAGTTCAGGAATTGGAGCAGCGACGGCACGCCTGTTCCGGGAGCATGGCTGGGACGTGGTGGGGGTCGCGCGGCGCGCCGACCGTCTCAAAACCCTGCAAGCCGAAACCGGAGCGGATGTCTTCACCGCCGATCTCACGGTGCAGGCGGATGTCGACGCCTTGCGCGACTACCTCGCCGCCAGCGGTCCGGTGCACGCCCTCGTCAACAATGCCGGCGGCGCCAAGGGTCTCGACACGGTCGAGGCGGGCAGCATCGAAGACTGGGCCTGGATGTTCGAGATCAACGTGCTCGCCGTCAAGCGGGTCACCACGGCCATCCTGCCGCTGCTGCGCGCCGGCATCGACTCCGGGGCGGGGTCGGCCGATATCGTGACCGTCACGTCGATTGCGGGCCATGTCGCCTATCTGGGCGGTGGCGGCTACAACGCGGCGAAGTTCGCCGCGCACGCCATGACCGAGGTGCTGCGCCTCGAACTGTCGGGGGAGCCGATTCGGGTGATCGAGATCGCGCCGGGCATGGTCAAAACGGATGAGTTCGGTCTGGTTCGCTTCGACGGTGACGCCGACAAGGCTGTCGCGGCCTACGACAACGTGCCCGACCCGCTCTCGGCCGAGGACATCGCCGAGACCATCGTCGCGAGCGTGGAACGGCCCGCGCACGTGAACCTCGACCTGATCGTGATCAAGCCGGTCGCCCAGGCCGCTACGACCCGGATCGCTCGCGGCGAGCTCAAGGTTCGCGAGCCCTGAGCGCCCGCGGCCTTTCTCCGCAGTCCGCGGCGGCAGCGGGTCATCCGCTCCGCGCTCACAACTCGCCACCCCGCGGACAACCCGCCGTCGCTACTGCCAAGTCGTCGCCGCTTCTGGGGTCGCGGGGGACAGGAAACGGGCCGGACGGGATCGTGAGATCCCGGCCGGCCCGTTCGGTGTTGCGCGCGGTTAGTGCTCGACAGCCTTCTCGGCGCCGTGTCCGGTGAGTGAGCGCACGGCCATCTCGGCGGCAAGCTTCGGGCTCTCCTTCGTGGTGCTGGTGACCGATCCGAGCCAGCCCAGGAAGAATCCGAGCGGGATCGAGACGATACCCGGGTTGCTGAGCGGGAAGATCGCGAAGTTCACGTCGGCACCGAACATCGAGGTGTCGGTGCCCGAGAACACCGGCGAGAAGATGATCAGCAGTACGGCCGACGACAGTCCGCCGTACATGCTCCACACCGCGCCCCGGGTGGTGAAACGACGCCAGAACAGGGAGTACAGAATGGTGGGCAGGTTGGCGCTCGCCGCGACGGCGAAGGCCAGTGCCACCAGGAAGGCGATGTTCTGCCCCTGCACGCCGATACCACCGGCAATGGCGAGAATACCAATCACGACAACCGTGCGACGGGCGATCTTGACCTCGTCGTCGGGGTTTCCCTTGCCCTTCTTGATGACAGATCCGTAGATGTCGTGCGCGAAGCTCGTTGCCGCCGTGATGGTGATTCCGGCCACCACCGCCAGGATCGTTGCGAACGCGATGGCCGAGATGAAGCCGAGCAACAGCGGGCCACCGAGAGCGAGCGCGAGCAGCGGGGCTGCCGAGTTGACTCCACCGGGAGCGGCGAGCACGGTGTCAGCACCGACGAGCGACGCGGCACCGAAGCCGAGCACCAGGGTGAAGATGTAGAACGCGCCGATGAGCCAGATAGCCCAGACGACCGAACGACGAGCTTCTTTCGCGGTCGGAACCGTGTAGAAACGCATGAGCACGTGCGGCAGGCCGGCGGTTCCGAGAACCAGGGCGAGGGCGAGCGAGATGAAGTCGAGCGGGTTGGCGCCGTACTTCAGGCCCGGAGCGAGGATCGCGTCGCCCGCGGTGGAGAGGGCGACCGCGCTGTCGAGCAGTGTCGACAGATTGAAGCCGTTGATGGCCATCACCCAGACGCTCATGGCGAGCGCACCGATGATGAGCAGGAACGCCTTGACGATCTGCACCCAGGTGGTGCCCTTCATGCCGCCGACCAGTACGTAGACGATCATCAGCCCGCCGACGATGGTAACGACGATGGACTGCCCGAGCTTGTCGTTGATGCCCAGGAGCAGCGAGACGAGTCCGCCGGCTCCGGCCATCTGGGCCAGCAGGTAGAAGAAGCAGACCGCCAGGGTGGTGGTGGCCGCTGCCACCCGCACGGGACCCTGTTTGAGCCGGAAGGACAGCACATCGGCCATGGTGAACTTGGCCGTGTTGCGCATGAGCTCGGCGACCAGGAGCAGGGCGACCAGCCACGCAACGAGGAATCCGATCGAGTACATGAAGCCGTCGTAGCCGGTGACGGCGATCGCGCCGACAATGCCCAGGAACGACGCGGCCGAGAGATAATCGCCGGCGATGGCGAACCCGTTCTGCGGCCCGGTGAACGAGCGGCCGCCGGCGTAGTAGTCCGCGGCCGTCTTGTTGTTGCGGCCCGAGCGGATCACGATGATCAGGGTCACCGCGACAAAGGCGAGAAAGATCGAGATGTTGAGCACCGGGTTGTTTTCGACCGGTTTGACCGCGGTGGCCAGAAAGTGCAGTGTGTTCATCGTTGTTCCATCCGCTCGAGTTCGCCGCGAAGTTCTTCGGTCAGGGGGTCGATCTTGCGGTTGGCGAAGGTTACATAACCCATGGTGATCGCAAAGGTGGTGACGAATTGGCCGAGGCCGAGTACCAGGCCGATATTGATGCGACCCAATACCGGGGTCGCCATGAATTCAGGCAGGTAGGCCGCCGCGAGTACGTAGGCGAAGTACCAGACCAGAAAGAAGATGGCCAGCGGGACCACGAACTTGTTGCGCGTTTTCTTCAAATGTAAAAACTGGGGCGTTTTCTCATACGCCTCGTAATCGATGCGGGACTTCGGTGGGGCGTCTTTCACTGATTCACTCATGGGGCTTCCTTGCCTTGAGAACGGAAAATACGTGGTGCGGGAAAAGTGGGGGGTGCGCGGTGGGAATGGAAGGTGGTCGTAGCCGATCGTTTACGAAACGGATGCTGACAGCGCGCGTTTCAGATCGTCAAGAACGGTGGGGTCTTCGATGGTGGGAGGGACCAGATATTCTTCACCGTCGACGATCTGCCGAATGGTTTTACGAAGAATCTTCCCCGACCGCGTTTTGGGCAGTCTGTCGAGTATAGTCACGTCGCGAAACGCTGCGACCGGGCCGACATGCTCGCGCACCAGGGCGACGAGTTCCGCGGTGAGAACGGTGTGATCGACCCGACTGCCGGCCTTGAGCGTGACGAAACCAGCGGCACGCTGACCCTTAACCGGGTCGTGCACGCCGAGCACCGCGCACTCGGCGACGGCCGGATGCAGGGTGAGAACCTCTTCGAGCGAACCGGTCGACAGACGGTGCCCGGCCACGTTGATGACGTCGTCGGTGCGGCCCATCACGAACAGGTATCCGTCGGCATCAAAGTGACCGGAGTCTCCGGTGGCGTAGTAGCCGGGAAAAGCGGTCAGGTAGGAACTGGCGAACCGTTCCTCACTGCCCCAGACCCCGAGGAGGGTTCCGGGCGGCAATGGAAGCCGAATGGCGATGTTGCCGTCTGTGCCGATCTTCTCGATCGGCCTGCCCGCCGAATCCAGAATGGCGACGTCATACCCGGGCACCGGAACGGTGGCCGAGCCCGGTTTGGTCGGCAACTCTTCGATGCCGAGCAGGTTGGCGCAGATCGCCCAGCCGGTCTCGGTCTGCCACCAATGATCGATGACCGGGCAGTGCAGCCCGTTGTTAGCCCAGTGGAAGGTCTCGGGGTCGAGGCGTTCGCCGGCCAAAAACAGGCTGGTCAGGCTCGACACGTCGTGCTGTTCCAGCTCCAGCAGATCCGGATCAACGCGGCGAATCGCCCGGATGGCGGTCGGCGCGGTGAACAGAACCTTCACCTTGTAGTCGTCGACGACACGCCAGAAGGCGCCAGCATCCGGGGTTCCGATCGGTTTGCCCTCGTAGAGGACCGTGGTCGCCCCGGCCAGCAGCGGGGCATAGACGATATAGGAGTGACCGACCACCCAGCCGACGTCGGAGGCAGCCCAGTAGACATCGCCCGGCCCCACGTTGTAGACGTTGCGCATCGACCAGTTGAGGGCGACGGCGTGGCCGCCGTTGTCGCGAATGATGCCCTTGGGCTTGCCGGTCGTGCCGGAGGTGTACAGGATGTAGAGCGGGTCGTCGGAGTGCAGGGCGACCGGGGCGGCCGGTGTTGCCTTCGCTTCTTCGTCTGCCCAGTCCAGCCAGACCGCATCCGTGTCAGGACGGTCCTGATAGTTTGCCGCCGACCCCGGGATGCTGTCCCGGTTGCGCACGATCACCGTGTGTACCGAGCCCTGGCTGAGCGTCAGTGCTTTCTCGACCAGCGGCAGGTATTCCACGGTGCGGCCCGGTTCCAGACCCCCGGATGCCGTGACAATGACACTCGGTCGAGCGTCATCAATGCGCACGGCCAGTTCTGTCGCGGCGAAACCGCCGAAGACGACCGAGTGCACCGCACCGATGCGCGCACAGGCCAGCATGGCGACAACGGCCTCGGGAATCATGGGCAGGTAGATGATGACCCGGTCCCCGGTTCCGACACCGGTGGCGCGCAGGGCGCCGGCGAATTTGGCGACCCGACCGAGCAGATCGAGGTAGCTCAGCTGAACCCGGGTGCCCGTCATGGCCGAGTCGTAGATCAATGCCGTGTGGGCACCCCGACCGGCCAGAACGTGACGATCGAGGGCGTTGAAGCTCGTGTTGAGCGTTCCCCCTGGAAACCAGCTGCCGGTCGCTTTTCCGTCGACGGCGAGGGCGCTCGTCGGCGGCACGACCCAGTCGATGCCAGCGGCGGCCTCCAACCAGAAGTCCTCCGGCGATGAAATGCTGCGTCGCCAGGCCTCCTGGTAGCCCCCGCCGGATATGCCGCTCATGGTTTCCTTCCCCATCGAAGTGCCTCTGTATACAAAGAGTGGTTGAAGTATTGCATACAACCCAGCTCTGTGGAATAGGATCACTGTTGTGTATACAGAAACCGCAGCGGTGGGGTCAGAGGCACCGCTTCGAGCCAGTGAGCGGGCATACCGTCAGCTGCGTGAGGAGATTTTGAACGGACTCCTCGCCCCCGGTGCCGGCCTGCTCGAAGTCGAACAGGCCGACCGTATCGGTGTCTCCCGAACCCCGCTGAGAGAAGCAGTGGCTCGACTGATCGCCGACGGGCTCGTCGTCGGGCGTCGCGGTCGCGGCTTCGAAGTGACCGACATCTCTGTCGACAGCATCTCCGAGCTGTACGAATTACGTCAGGCCCTCGAAGTGCAGGCCAGTCGACTGGCCGCACTTCGCCGCGATCCCACGCTGTTCGTCGAACTGCGCGAAGCCTTCGTCACCGCCCCAGACCTCCTGGACCTGGGCGATGTCGGGGTCCACCAGTACTACGCACTGATCGATCAACTCGATGACGCCGTCGACGCTGCTGTCGAAAATCCCTTTCTGGTCGGTGCCCTGCGCGCCGTTCGCACCCACCTGGCCCGCATCCGTCGGCTCGCTCGTCGAAATCCGTCCCGGCTTCGTGCCGCAGCGGCCGAGCACCTGCTGATTCTCGACGCCATCATCGCCGGTGATCCGTCGCTAGCGGCCCACGCCACCCATATTCATCTTCACCAAAGCCTTGTGAGTGTCCTCGCGGCGATCGATGAGGACTCGGCACGGTAGTCGATAAACGACTGCGGCCGACTAACGAAGGGATCAACCGTGCAGCTCCACCACGTTCGAGTTCACCGAAGCGACGAGAATCTGGCCCGCCAGGACCAGCTGGCCTGGAAGATAGCCGAGGTCGCCGCGGATCCCGCCGCAGTCTCTGAGGAAGTGACCGAGATGGTCATCAACCGGGTGATCGACAACGCCGCAGTGGCCGCGGCCAGCCTGACCCGTCGCCCGGTGATCGCCGCCCGCTCGCAGGCACTCGCGCACCCGCGTTCCACCGGTGGCGACGGTGCGAGCGTGTTCGGCCTGGCGCCGGCTCGTCGGGTTTCCCCGGAATGGGCGGCGTGGGCGAATGGTGTCGCCGTGCGTGAACTCGACTACCACGACACCTTCCTGGCCGCCGAATACTCGCACCCGGGCGACAACATCCCACCGATCACGGCGGTCGCCCAGCACCTCGCAGCGTCGCGTGGCCTGACCGGCCGTGACCTGATTCGCGGCATCGCCACCGGCTACGAGATCCAGATCGACCTGGTGAAATCGATCAGCCTGCACGCGCACAAGATCGACCACGTGGCCCACCTCGGCCCGTCGGTTGCTGCCGGCATCGGAACCCTGCTCGGTCTCGACAAGGAGATCATCTTTCACGCCATCGGACAGGCGCTACACACCACGACCGCGACTCGCCAGTCGAGAAAGGGGGAAATCTCCTCCTGGAAGGCCCACGCCCCGGCATTCGCCGGCAAGATGGCCGTCGAAGCCGTCGACCGGGCGCTGCGCGGTGAGACCAGCCCGACCCCGATCTACGAGGGCGAAGACGGCGTCATCGCCTGGCTGCTCGACGGACCAGACGGTTCCTACGACGTCTCGCTGCCGGCTGCCGGCAGCATCAAGCGTGCGATCCTCGACAGCTATACCAAGGAGCATTCGGCCGAATACCAGGCGCAGGCCTGGATCGACCTCGCCCGCCGACTGCACAACGAGCACCCCGAACTGCTCGTGGCCGGCGCGATCACGAGCATCGTCATCCACACCAGTCATCACACGCACTATGTGATCGGCTCCGGCGCCAACGACCCGCAGAAATACGACCCCGCGGCGAGCCGCGAAACCCTCGACCACTCCATCCCCTATATCTTCACGGTGGCCCTGCAGGACGGAACCTGGAACCACGTCGATTCCTACCGCCCCGAGCGCGCTGGCCGCCCCGACACGATCGCCCTGTGGAACACCGTCACCACGACCGAGGACGAGGAGTGGACGCGCCGCTACCACTCCCTGGACCCGGCCGAGAAGGCCTTCGGGGGTCGCGTCGAAATCGAGCTCAGCAACGGAACCCGCCTGGTCGACGAGATCGCCGTGGCCGATGCGCATCCGCTCGGCGCTCGACCCTTCGCCCGCGCGGAATACATCAACAAGTTCCGCACGCTGGCCGTGCCGGTGATGGAGGAATCCGAGATTGAACGCTTCCTCGCCCTGGCGCAGCGCCTGCCGGAGCTGAGGCCCGCCGACCTCGGCGGCCTGACCATTGTGGCCAAGCCGGGCCTGCTGGCCTCGTTTGCCACCCCGAACGGAATCTTCTAATGCTCTACGCCAGCGTGACGGCAGCCGACAAGCGCATCGCGCTTAGGGCTGGCCTGTCGAGCGCAAAGATTCTGCGCTATCCCGGCGCGTTCAACCCGCTCTCAGCCAAGCTCATCCAGCAGAAGGGATTCGAGGGCGTCTATATTTCGGGCGCGGTGCTCTCGGCCGACCTCGGCCTGCCCGACATCGGCCTGACTACCCTCACCGAGGTGGCCGGCCGGTCGCAGCAGATCGCCCGCATGACCGATCTGCCGGCGATCGTCGACGCCGATACCGGTTTCGGCGAGCCGATGAACGTGGCGCGCACGATTCAGACCCTGGAAGACGCCGGACTTGCCGGCATGCACATCGAGGACCAGGTCAACCCGAAACGTTGCGGCCATCTCGACGGCAAGCAGGTCGTGGATGCCGACACCGCGATCAAACGCATCCGCGCTGCGGCCGATGCGCGCCGGGACGCGAACTTTCTCGTGATGGCGCGCACCGATATCCGTGCCGTTGACGGGTTGGACGCGGCCGTGACCCGCGCGAAGCAATTGCAGGATGCCGGAGCCGACGCGATCTTCCCCGAGGCGATGGGGAGCCTGGCCGAATTCGAAACGATTCGGGCAGCCGTGTCGGTGCCGATCCTGGCCAACATGACCGAGTTCGGCAAGGGCGAGCTGTACACCGTGCAGCAGCTCGAAGACGTGGGCATGAATCTGGTGATTTTTCCGGTGTCGCTGCTGCGCCTCGCAATGGGCTCGGCCGCGCGCGGACTCGACGCGATCGAGCAGCACGGCTCGCTCAGCACGATGCTGCCCGAGATGCAGCATCGGGCCGACCTGTACGATTTGCTCGATTATGCGTCGTATAGCCGGTTCGATTCGGGTATCTTCGATTTCACCCTGAACCCGCATATTTCGACGCCCAGTTCGGCGCAAGGTCTAAAGGAGCACAATGTCTGACACCGAAACACTGCCACACGTCACTCCGCACATTTACAAGGGCCTGACCGGCGTCGTCGTCGACACGACCGCGGTCTCCAAGGTCAACCCGGAGACCAATTCGCTGCTCTACCGGGGCTATCCGGTGCAGGAGCTCGCGGCCAGGAAGAGCTTTGAAGAGGTCGCCTACCTGCTCTGGCACGGCGAACTACCCGATGAACAGCAGCTCGCCGACTTCGAGGCGCTCGAGCGGTCGGTGCGGCACCTCAGCCCGATGATCAAGCGCATCATCGACGAGCTGCCGCTCACCGCGCACCCGATGGATGTCGTGCGCACCGCGGTGAGCGTCATCGGCGCCAGTGATCCGGACGCCGAGAACCCTTCGGCGGAATCCGACCTCGCCAAGTCGATTCGCCTGTTCGCCCAGCTGCCCGCAATCGTCTCCTACGACCAGCGTCGCCGCCACGGCCTCGATCTGGTCGAACCGCGCGACGACCTCGGCTACTCGGCGAACTTTCTGCACATGACCTTCGGCGAGGTGCCGGAACTCGTCGTCGTCAACGCCTTCGACGTGTCGATGATTCTCTACGCTGAGCACTCGTTCAACGCGTCCACGTTCACCGCGCGGGTCATCACCTCGACCCTGTCCGATTTGTATTCGGCCGTGACCGGTGCGGTCGGGGCGCTCAAGGGAGCCCTGCACGGCGGCGCCAACGAGGCCGTCATGCACACCTTCACCGAGATCGGTCTCGGTGAAGGTGCGGCCGCGCGGGCCGAACCGTGGCTGGCCCAGGCACTGGCCGATAAGCGCAAGATCATGGGTTTCGGGCACCGCGTCTACAAGAGCGGCGACTCGCGCGTCCCGACGATGCGTACCGCGCTTGTCACCCTGGTCGACCACTACCAGAAGCCGGAACTGCTCGAACTGTACGAAGCCCTCGAAACGGCGATGACGACGCGCAAGGCGATTCTGCCCAACCTCGACTACCCGTCGGGCCCCGCCTATCACCTGATGGGCTTCGATACCCTCACCTTCACGCCGATCTTCGTCGCGGCGCGGATCACCGGTTGGACCGCACACATCATGGAGCAGAAGAAGAGCAACGCCCTCATTCGCCCGTTGTCGGCCTACAACGGCGTCGACCAGCGTCAGGTTCCGTAGCATTTTCTTGAAGCGGATGCCCCGCTGCCCGTTGGCAGCGCGGCATCCGCTTCGTGCGCGCTCAGACATAGCTAGCATTGACGGATGACACTAGATGCCCAGGATGCGCCCACTCCGCTCGTGATTGACCGCGAAATTCTGCAGTGGACCGACTTCGCCGCGGCGTCGCGCGAGCTGGCGACTCACGTGCGGGGCAGTGGCTTTCACCCCGATGTGGTGATCGCCATCGCCCGTGGCGGCCTGCTGCTGGCCGGCGCCGTGTCGTATGCGCTCGGCACCAAGAACTGCGGCAGCATCAACGTGGAGTTCTACACCGGCATCGACGAACGTCTGCCCGAGCCCGTGCTGTCGGCCCCGATGCTCGACGCTCCGGCCCTCGCCGGTAAGCGGGTGCTGCTCGTCGATGACGTTTCCGACTCTGGCCACACGCTTGCGCTCGTGCTGCGTCTGCTCGGCGAGACCGCGCTGGAGGTACGCACCGCGACGCTCTACACCAAGCCGCGCACCGTACTCGTGCCCGATTTCACCTGGCGCGAAACCGACAAGTGGATCGTGTTTCCGTGGTCGGTGCTGCCGCCGGTTGCGGGCGCCCCCGCAAGCAGCGCGCCGCAAGCGCTCGCCGCAGCGACGGCCGAGGTCGCCGCGTGAGCGTGCACCTGGTCGGCGGTGGGGGAGACCCCGCGCACGACGCCGCGGTGTTCACAACGTTCCTGTCCGAGGTGACGTCGCGGGCCTCCCTGGCCGGCCGCGATGAACCAATTGTCGCGATCGTCACCGTGGGCCCCGGCAGCGCACACGCCGAGGAACTGGCCCAGTCGCTCGGCGATAACGTGCAGACCCGCCGCAGCACGCTCGCTCCGGGTGATACCGCCGCCCTCACGGCGATTTCCACCGTCGACGGCATCATCATCGGCGGCGGGGTGACGCCCGACTACCTCGCCGCTCTGCTGCCGATTGCCGACGAGATCCGCCGCCAGGTGTCGAGTGGTGTGCCCTACCTCGGCTTCTCGGCCGGCGCCATGATCGCGGCCGAACGTGCCCTCATTGGCGGCTGGCGCATCGGCGGCGTCGAGGTCACGCCGGAACACGTCTCGGAGGGCCTCGATGAAATCACCCTGGCCCAGGGGATCGGCCTGCTCGACGTCACGGTCGATGTGCACGCTGCCCAGTCCGGCAGCCTGTCGCGACTGATCGCAGCGACCGAGGCGGGCCTGATCGACGGCGGCCTGGCCATCGACGAGAATACCGTGCTCGTGATCGGCGAGGGCGCGCTCGGTGTGCTCGGAGCCGGCAGCGTCTGGCGGGTCAGTCAGGCCGACGGTGGCGTTCTCGTGAGTACCATCGGCGCCTGACCCGCTCGTGAACCTCGATGCGCTCGCGGCGACCGGGCAGATCGACCCGGGCTGGGCGCGAGCGCTCGCCCCCGTGGCCGATGACCTGGCCCGAGTGGCCGATTTTCTGGCGGGCGAACGGGCGGCCGGCCACGTCGTGTTGCCCGCGCCGGAGCACCTGCTGCGCGCGTTTCGGCAACCGTTCGATGCCGTGCGGGTGCTCATCGTCGGACAGGACCCGTACCCGACGCCGGGGCATCCGATCGGTTTGGCCTTTGCCGTAAACGCCGACGTGCGGCCGGTGCCGCGGAGCCTGGGCAACATCTACACCGAGCTCGGGGCCGACCTGGGCCTGCCGCGCCCCGAGCACGGCGACCTCTCGGCGTGGTCCGACCAGGGGGTATTGCTGCTCAACCGGGTGCTCAGCGTGCGGGCCGGCGCGGCCGGATCGCATCGCCGCCACGGCTGGGAAAGCGTGACCGATCAGGCGATCCGTGCTCTCGTGCGGCGGCGGCATCCGCTCGTCGCGATTTTGTGGGGCAAGGATGCCGGCGCGCTTCGGCCCCTGCTCGGCGACACGCCCGTCATCGAATCGGCGCACCCGAGCCCCCTCTCAGCCCGCCGCGGCTTTTTCGGCTCCCGGCCGTTCAGCAGCGCCAACCGGCTGCTCACCGTGCAGGGGGCGGCATCGGTGCAGTGGGCTCTTCCGGTAATCTGGAACCAACCAGAAAGGGGAGTGCCCGGTGCTTGAGGAAGAATACGAGACTCGTCGTCGGCTGCCCCGCCATCTGCGGCCGGAAGTCGCGGTCGAGGCACCGTTCGAATACACGTTGCGCGAGGTTCGCGCCACGGACCTGCCGCACATTCGCGAGATCTACAACTACTACGTCGCCAACAGCACCGTCACCTTTGACGAAGATGCAATGACGCTCACCGAGTGGCGCGACAAGTTCTACTACCTGAACAAGCAGGGCATGCCGTTCATCGTCGCCGTCTCGCCGGCCGGTCAGATTCTCGGGTATGCCCTGGTCAGCCCGTGGAAGCAGAAGAAGGCCTACCGATTCACGGTCGAGAATTCGATCTACCTCGGCGCAGCGTCGACTGGTAAAGGTCTTGGCCGCGAGCTGCTCGGCGAGCTGATCAAACGGTCCAAGGCCGCTGGTCTGAAAGAGATCATCGCCGTCATCGCCGACCAGGGAGCGGATGCCTCGATCAAGCTGCACCGCGACTTCGGCTTCGACGAGATCGGCCGCATGGGCAAGGTCGGGTTCAAGTTCGAGCGCTGGCTCGGCACGATTCTGCTGCAAAAAAGCCTGAAGTAGCGCCGCCGCGCCGGCGTGCGTGCCCAGCAATCTGTGCACCCCGACCCACGCTGCACAAGAACGCCCGTGGGCGCCACAGGAGCACGTGAGCACGTTCCGCCGTCGATTACCGTTCGACGTCGACCCATTCGTGGCCGAGGGCCTCCAGTTCTGCGGTTCCGGCTGTTACCCGGGCGACGATCGCGGCGAGCCGCGTCGCGTCGTCATCAGCAATCTTCAGCACCGCGTCGAGCCCATAATGCGTACCCAGGATGAGCACTCCGCGCTGGCGCAACTCGGCCTCGATGCGACCGGCATCCGCGTGGGGCAGGGCAAGCGTGAACAGTTCACGGCGTGCGCGCTCCACCACCAGTCCCAGGGACTGGGCCGCGTCGATCGCGGTGAGAACAGCCTCGGAGTAGGCGCGCACCAGGCCGCCAGCACCGAGAAGCGTGCCACCGAAGTAGCGGGTGACGACGGCCACGCAGTCGACGAAACCGCGCCCGGACAGCGCTTCGAGCATGGGTCGCCCCGCAGTTCCTGACGGTTCACCGTCGTCATTCGCCCGACGAACCTGATCGGGAGCGCCGGATGACCCGAGCACGAATGCCGAGCAGTGGTGGCGAGCGCCCCAGTGCGCCTTACGTGCGTCGTCGATCGCAGCGCGCGCGGCATCCTCTGTCTCGGTCCTGACCAGGCGGCACAGAAATCTGGATCGCTTCACTTCGATCTCGGCATCAACACGGCTGCCGACGCCGCCATGCAAAGTGAGATCGGGCATGCGTCCAGTCTCGCGCATCCGCGTGATCGGTGCCCCGTGCAGCAGAAGACCGGCCGGGGCCGGGGTAGCGATCGGTACCTTCGCCAGGGATGGAGTCCGTTACCTGGTGGCGTGTGGCGTGTTCATTCGCCCGACCGCGTTGAGCACGGCGCTCCGGGGGGAGATGCTGGCCATCCGGGCGAGCAGCGCGTTGCGCGCGCCGACCAGCACGACCGACGGCGTCACCGACCGGTCGAGGGCGGCGAAGGAGGCACGCATGACCTCGTCGACGGTCAGCGGCGTGCCCTTCTTGCCGCCGCTGGTCTGGGCGATCTCGAAGAACTCGGTGTCGGCGGGGCCCGGGCAGATCGCGGTGACCTTGAGGCCGCTCGCGCGGGTCTCGTAGCTGACCGCTTCGGTGTAGCTGAGCACGTAGGCCTTGGTCGCCCCGTAGACCGCCATGCGCGGCACCGGCTGGAACGCTGCCGTGCTCGCCAGATTCACGAGCGCCGCGGTGTGCGGATGCAGCGAGGCCGTCTCGACCAGATCGGGCAGGAAGGCATGGGTCAGCGCGGTCAGGGCGTGCACGTTGAGGGCGATCTGCTCCGTCTCCCGTGCCTGGTCGGAGTCGAGAACCGTGCCGAAGGTAGCAAAGCCGGCGTTGTTGACGAGGGTGCCGATGGTGATCGCCCGCTCGCGCAGGTCGGAGACCAGCTCAGGGACGGCATCCGCTCTGCTGAGATCAAGCGGAATCACGGTGGAGACCGTGCCGTATTGCTCGGCCAGGTCGACCGCGAGCGCCTCCAGCCGCGCCTGCCGGCGGGCGACGAGCACGAGGTCCGCGCCGCGCTGGGCAAGCTCGTGGGCATATCCGACGCCGAGTCCGCTCGACGCTCCGGTGATGAGCGCGGTGGTACCGATGGGATTGTACAGAGCGCTCTTCATGGCTCGAGGCTAGCGTTCATGAGTGCGCATGACCTAGTCGGCTCGCCGCCCGGTCTCGTCGAACTAGGCTCGGGACATGGCTGACCCACACGAACTGACCGCCCTGGAACAATGGCAGGCCCTGCAGCGCAGCGACATCAGCCCGAGCGAGCTCGTAGAGCACTACCTCGCCCGCATCGAAAAGTTCAACCCAGCCCTCGGTGCCTTCGTCACCGTGACCGCGGATGCCGCCCGGGCGCGGGCTCGACACGTTGAGGAGCGGATGCCGCGTACCGCGCCGATCTGGGGACTTCCGTTCGCCGACAAAGACCTGCACCTGCGCGCCGGGGTGCGGGCCGGGTTCGGGTCGCGTCTGTTTGCCGGCTATGTGCCCGACGAATCCGATGACCTCGTACAGGCGCTCGATGACGCGGGAGGCGTCAGCCTCGGCAAGACCAACACACCCGAATTCGGGCTCGCCTCGTACACCGAAAGCCGCGCCGCCCCGCCAGCCCGCACCCCGTGGAACCTCGCGCTCGGAGCCGGCGGATCCAGCGGCGGCGCCGCCGTCGCCGTCGCCGCCCGGCTCCTGCCGTTCGCGCCCGGCTCCGACGGCGGCGGGTCGATTCGTATTCCCGCTGCCGCCTGCGGGCTGGTGGGCCTCAAGCCGAGCCGCGGGCGCGTTCCGGCCGCCTCCGGAATCGACAAGCTGGGCGGCCTCCCGGTTGGCGGTCCGCTGGCCCGCACGGTAGCGGATGCGGCCCTGCTGCTCGACGCCATGATCGCGCCCAGGGACGGTCACCCCGACCACCACTACGCCCTGCGGGCCCCGGGCGAGCAGACGCCGCTGCTGGCGGCGGCGGTGCGTGGCGAAGGGCGTTTTCAGCTCGGGGTTATGACCACCTCGGCCTGGGACAACGACTACGAGATTGCGCTCGCACCCGAAGCTGAGGACGCCCTCTCCCGTGCCGTCGCCGAATTCGCCGCGCTGAACCACGGTCTCGAAGAGACGGCGCTCGTGCCCGACCCGAGTTACGTGCCGGCTTTCCGCACGATCTGGCAGGCCGGAGCGGCGAGCATCCCCGCCGAGACCGAGGCCGAGATCGACCTGCTCGAGCCGTTGACCCAGTGGCTGCTCGCCCGAGGCCGTGCCCTCAGCGCGCGCGACCTCGCCGAGGCGCTCGCCGCGCTGACCGCGTTCGAGCGCTCATTCATCCACCAGCTGTCGAGGTTCGATGCCGTACTCACCCCGGCCATGGCCCTGACGCCGCGCCCGGTCGGTTGGTACGACGCGCACGACGCCGAGGTGAACTTTGCGCAGCAGGTGCAGTACACGCCGTTCACCTCGATGATCAATGTGAGCGGCCTGCCGGCCATCGTGCTGCCGGTGCATCAGACCGACGACGGCCTGCCGATGGGCGTGCAGCTCATCGGCCGCCCGGGCGGCGAAGCCACCCTGCTCTCGCTCGGCGCGCAGCTGGAACGCCGCATCCGCTGGCAGGACCGGGTGCCGCCCGAGGCGGCGTAGTTCCGGCGGGCGCGAGTGGTCAGAAAGATGTGGTGGTCCACACCGAGTGCCACGAGGAAGAGAAAGGCGAACAACACGACGTTGGTATCGAACGCGGCAAAGCCGAGCAGATTTTGAAAGATCAGGTTGGGGGCGCCGCGGCTGGCGAAGAAGGTGCCGAGCACGGTGACAATGAGCAGATCCTTGGTGTCCGCTACCCAAACCAGCCAGATAATCCGTGCCAGAGCGCAATTTGTTTTGAGTTAGTCAAAACAAATGTTAGGGTCGAAGCATGACCTTGACCAATGCGAGCGACGACGACGGAGGAATCCGCCTGGCCGCGGCCGACGCTGGTCTGCTCGAAGTCAGCATCCGCTCGGCCGGTCTCAAAGTGACCGCGCCGCGTCTGGCCGTGCTGCGGGCCCTCACCGATCGGCCGCACTCCAACGCCGACGCCCTGTTCGGCGCGGTGCGCACCGACCTGCCGGGCACCTCGCTGCAGGCGGTCTACGGCGTACTCGCCTCGTTCACCGCCGCTGGGCTCGTACGCAAGATCGAACCGGCCGGCTCGCCCGCCCTGTTCGAGCGCCGGGTCGGCGACAACCACCACCACATCGTCTGCACCCGCTGCAGCGTGGTGCACGACGTGGACTGCGCCGTCGGCCACGCCCCCTGCCTCACCCCAGCGGATGTGCTCGGCTTCGACGTGCGGGCCGCCGAGGTCATCTACTGGGGCCTCTGCGCACAGTGCCAGCTCGATACCACGAGCCGCCCCGCCGAGCACACCGATACCATCCATCCCTAATTTTCTCTCCGACCACTTCGCGTTGCTGATGCACTATCAAGGAGCACCATGACTAGCAAGCCCACTACCGACCAGACGGGAACTCCCGTCGCCAGCGACGCGCACTCCCTCACCGTTGGCGCCGACGGCGTCACCGCGCTGCACGACCGCTACCTGGTCGAGAAACTCGCCCAGTTCAACCGCGAGCGCATTCCGGAGCGCATCGTGCACGCCAAGGGCGGCGGAGCGCACGGCGAGTTCGTCGTCACCGGCGACGTCTCGAAGTACACCCGCGCCGCCGTGTTCCAGCCGGGCACGGTCACACCGACCCTGCAGCGTTTCTCCAGCGTTGCCGGCGAGCAGGGCAGTCCGGACACCTGGCGCGACGTGCGCGGTTTCTCGGTCAAGTTCTACACGACCGAGGGCAACTACGACATCGTCGGTAACAACACCCCGGTCTTCTTCATCCGCGACGGCATGAAGTTCCCCGACTTCATCCACTCGCAGAAGCGTCTGCCGGGTACCGGTCTGCGCGACGCGACCATGCAGTGGGACTTCTGGACTCTGTCCCCGGAGTCAGCCCACCAGGTCACGTACCTCATGGGCGACCGCGGCCTGCCGCGCTCGTGGCGTGAGATGCCCGGCTTCGGTTCGCACACCTACCAGTGGATCAACGCCGCGGGCGAGCGCTTCTGGGTGAAGTACCACTTCGAATCCAACCAGGGCAACGTCGAGATGGAAGGTTCAGAGGCCGAACTCCTCGCCGGAGCGGATGCCGACTACTACCGTCGCGACCTGTCCGACGCCATCGCCGCCGGCAACTTCCCGTCGTGGAACGTGTCCGTGCAGGTCATGCCGTACGAGCAGGGCAACACCTACCGGTTCAACCCGTTCGACGTGACCAAGGTCTGGCCGCACGCCGACTTCCCGTTGATTCCGGTTGGCACCCACACTCTCAACCGCAACCCGGAGAACTTCTTCGCGGAGATCGAGCAGTCGGCGTTCTCGCCGGCCAACTTCGTTCCCGGCATCGCGGCGAGCCCCGACAAGATGCTCATGGCGCGTATCTTCTCCTACCCCGACGCGCAGCGCTACCGCGTGGGTACCAACTTCGCCCAGTTGCCGGTGAACGCGCCGAAGAGCCCGGTGAACAACTATTCGCAGGATGGCGCGCAGCGCCACCACTACAACGCACCGAGTGAACCGAACTACGCGCCGAACTCCCTCGGCGGCCCCGTCGCCGACCCGGCCGCTGCCGGCGAGGGCGCGTGGGAGGGCGACGGAACGCTGCTGCGTGCCGCCGCAACCCTGCGCAGCGAAGACAGCGATTTCGGCCAGGCCGGAACGTTGTACCGCGAGGTCTACGACGATGCCGCCAAGGCGCGCCTGCTTGACACCATCACCGGTGCCATCAGCGGCGTGACCCGCGCCGAGGTAACCGAGCGGGCAATCTGGTACTGGACCAGCGTTGACGCCGACCTCGGTGCGAAGCTGCGCGCGAACCTGGCCGTGTTCGCCGAGGCCGCCGCGGTCGACGCCGAGTACGTCGCCGCGCAGTAGCACCAGCGCACCACGGAACACAGACACCGCCCGGCCTGCACGCAGGCCGGGCGGTGTCTGTTCCGGGTCATGTGCACCCCACGGAGATTGGCGCGGGTCGCCGAGATGGGAGACGAATCGGCGTGATCTGGCGAAAATCACCGCAGTTTCGCGCGTACCGAGCTACCGGAGGTAGCCGCCCTTTTTCAGGCCAGCCTCGATCTCGAAGCGATTTTTGAGCGGATTACGCCCGGCGACCGCGTACAGCAGCGGAAAGACCACGCCGAACCGCTTCCACTGGCGTTTGTGCACGGCCTCGTGCTCGAGCACATCCGTCGTGACGTTGGCATTGGTGAGATAGCAGCCGCCCACGCACGAGCCGCCGCGACCGAATGTCCAGGACGGCATGCCGCGAAATACGAACAGGCCGGCCCGTTTCTCGACGCGACCGGTGCTCCAGATTGAGCCCCAGACCAATCCGACCGCGGTCGCGTAGAGGTACCCGGTCCGGCTCACGAATGAATCAAAGAGCAAGCGACGCATGCCCTATCGTGCCTCGTCGGTGAACCCGGGGCGACCGTAGGCTTCGAGCAGTCGCAGCCAGACTTCGCTCAGGGTCGGGTAGCTCGGCACCGCGTGCCACAGCCGGTTGATCGGCACTTCGCCGACGATGGCGACCGTGGCCGAGTGCAGCAGCTCGGCTACGTCCTGCCCGACGAAGGTGGCGCCCAGAATGACCTCGCGGTCCAGGTCGATCACCGCTCGCGCCTTGCCAACGTAGCCGACCGCCAGCACGGCGGCGCCGCCCAGGTTTCCCAGGTCGTAATCCAGAATGCGAATACGAAACCCCGCTTTCACAGCGGCCGCGGCGGTCAGCCCCACCGAGGCAACCTCCGGGTCGGTGAAGGTCACCTGCGGCACCGCGGCGTGGTCGGCGGTCGCCACGTGCGCGCCCCACGGTGCATCGTCGACGGGCGATCCGGCCGCGCGGGCCACGATCGCGTCGCCGGCCGCCCGAGCCTGATACTTGCCCTGGTGGGTGAGCAGAGCCCGGTGGTTGACGTCGCCGGTGGCATAGAGCCAGTCGCCGGCCAGCGCGGGGGAGTCGCCCTGCACGAGGAGCGTGTCATCGACGGCGAGCCAGTCGTCTGCATCGAGGCCGACCGTGTCGAGGCCGAGGTCGTGCGTGCGCGGCAGGCGTCCAATGGCCACGAGCACCGTGTCGGATGCGACCGTGGTGCCGTCATCGAGGGAGAGAATGACCGTGCCGTCGGTGTCACGGTGTGCCTTGGTCGTGGACGGGCCGACGAGCACGGTCACACCGTTCTCCCGCAGGGCGGCGGTGACGAGTTCACCGGCGAATGGTTCCTGCCCGCCGAGCAGGGCGCTGCGGGCGATCACGGTCACCGACGACCCGAGTGACGCGTAGGCCGCGGCCATTTCCGCGGCGACGACCCCGCCACCGATCACGGCCAGGCGTGGCGGAATCTGCTTGGCGCTCGTTGCGTCACGGCTGGTCCACGGTTCGACATCTTTCAGGCCGTCAATGTCGGGCAGTACCGCCGCCGAGCCAGTGCTGACGACGACAGCGTGCGTGGCGGTCAGTACGGTCACGGTGCCATCGTCGCCGGTCACGGTGACTTCGCGCACAGCGGTGAGGCGGGCATGGCCACGTACTAGAGCAATGCCGGCTGACTCGAGCCATTTCGCCTGGCCATCATCTTTCCAGTGGCTGGTAATGGAGTCGCGTTGGTTGAGGGCGGCGCGCACGTCAATGGTTCCGGTGACGGCCTCGGCGGCGCCCGGTACCCGACGGGCCGCGGCGAGGGCGGCGCCGCTTCGCAGCAGAGCCTTCGACGGCATGCAGGCCCAGTAGGAGCACTCACCGCCGACGAGGTCGTTTTCAACGACGACCGTGCGCAGGCCACCCTGGGCGGTGCGGTCCGCGACGTTCTCTCCGACAGCGCCGCCGCCGATCACGATGACGTCGTAGCTCTGACTCGACATTGAATCTCCTGACTGAGGGTGTATTTGCTGGTCCACGCTGTGCCGGCCATTGCTGCCCGGCCGCGTGGTCACTGCGGTCGGGATGCCGAGATGTTGAATCTGAGCAGCCTACCCCGTCGTTCTCACGCAGTATATGAACGTTTGCTTGGCAGCTCGAACCTACGGCATATTCTCCCCCTGCGGTTTAAAGCCGGTTAGGGTGCCTGCATGCTAGCTCAGGTGATAGTTCCCGCCCTGTATCCGATGCCCGAGGCGCTCCATTTCAGCATTCGACCGGATGGCTTCTCGGTCGAACAGTCTTTGAGCTCATCATGAGAGACGCAACGTCCACAGCAAAACGACAGCGCGCTGCGGTTATTTACAATCCGATCAAGGTTGATCTGGATGCGATTGCCTCCGTCGTCGCGCAGGAGGAGGAAGCGAATAAGTGGGATGAAACCGTGTGGCTTCCCACGAGCGAGGATGACCCGGGGCAGGGTCGCGCGAAGGAGGTCCTCGAGTCGGGCGCTTCGGTCGTCATCGTTGCCGGTGGAGACGGCACCGTTCGCGCCGTCGCCGAGGGCCTTCAAGGCGGATCCATTCCCATGGCGCTGCTGCCGTCTGGAACGGGCAACCTGTTGGCGCGCAATCTCGACCTCAGCCTGGACGATATCGAACTCGCCGTGCACACCGCCTTTACCGGTGTCGACCGAAAAATCGATCTGGGGCTGATCGAGATCACTCGTGCAGACAGGGCCACGTCGCATCACGTGTTCCTGGTCATGGCCGGACTGGGTCTGGACGCGAAAATGCTGGCGAACACCGACGACGACCTGAAGAAAAAGGCCGGCTGGCTGGCCTATGTGACAGCACTCGCCCTGACCTTGCGCGACAAGAACGAGTTGCGGTTTCACTACGCCCTTGACCGCGGTCCTTCCCGCGCAACTCGGGCGCACACCATCATTGTCGCCAATTGTGGTTTCCTGCCATCGAACATCGTTCTGCTGCCCGACGCTGCCGTCGACGATGGGGAGTTCGATATCGCGCTGCTGCGCCCGGAGGGAATCGTGGGCTGGGTGCAAATTTTTGTCAAGGTGATCTGGGAGAACGGAGTCCTTCGACGAACGAAGGCCGGTCGCGCCCTGATGACCAGGGAGGTCAGCGCGCTGCGCTACGTGAGGGCCACCGAACTCGGTGTCCGGCTGCAACACGCGGAGCAGATCGAACTCGATGGCGACGGTTTCGGGGCAGCTCTGGAATTTCACGTCCGGGTGGACCCGGGCGGCCTGACCATCAAGCTTCCGCCGAGCTCGTGACGACTCCCACGCCCACGCCCGTGTGCGTGATCGTGCATGTGCAGTGGTGGGTTCGGGACTACGTATATGCCGCCAGACGACGGATGGGCGCGCTCACCTCGCGCTCCCGCTCCGGTGGGTTTGAGGCCGGCGACCGGTGGTCATTTTCGGCTCCTGGCTGAGCGTCACGTTGTCGATACTGTCATGACGGTGTTGGCCGATCTCGGGCAATCCCCTCGATATCGTCAGCGCTCAGTGACGGCCAATCCCGGGAGCGCGATCAGGTACTTGTCGGCCGGGGCGGGCTAGCGGCCGACGAAGACGGCGGGGGTGCGGGTCACGAAGGCCTGCATACCGATGCGGGAGTCCTCGGTCGCGGCGAGGCGGGCCAGCGCGGGCTGCAGCGCTGCCTCAGCGGATGCCGCTCCGTCGCGCTCGGCCAGGCGCGCGTTGGCGAGGGTGGCCGCGACAGCGAGCGGAGCTTGCGCGGCGATCTTCTCGGCGAGTTCGAGGGCTCGGTGGAACTGGGCGCCGTCTGGCACGATTTCTTGCACGAGGCCCAGGCGGCGCGCCTCGGCGGCATCGAACAGCTCGCCGGTGAGCAGCCACCGCATGGCGTTACCCCAGCCAGCCGCGCGCGGAAAACGAATGGTCGCGCCGCCGAACGGCAAAATGCCCCGGGTGACTTCGATCTGGCCGAACCGGGTCGATTCGGCGGCGACGACGATGTCGCTCGCAAGCATCAGCTCGATGCCGAGGGTGAGGCACGTGCCCTGCACGGCGACGACGACGGGCTTGGTGAGGGATTCGCCATCCACTTGCCACGGGTTGATGCCGCCCTCCGGCACCATCTCGAGCCCGTTCGGGCCAAGCCGGGGGCCGATATCGGCGAGGTCGAGTCCAGCCGTGAAGTGCTCGCCGACCGCGTAGACCAAACCGACGCGCAGCCCGGGGTCACGGTCGAGCTCACCGTAGGCGAGCGCCAGTTGCTGCAGCAGGGAGAAATCGGCGGCATTGCGTTTATCGGGCCGGTTGAACCCGATCAGCAGAACATGGCCGCGGCGTTCGGTGAGAATGCGGGGCTGGTCGGTCATGGGGTCTCCATTGGCTCGAGATGCGCAGACAGGGAGCGGTTAGCGCGTGAGGGCGCCGATGATGCGCAGGATGCTCGGCAGGTCGTCGGTCGCCGCTTCGGGCGAGGCGGGTGCGAACCCGGTGATGGTCGCGCCGGCGAGGGTGAACTCGGCGCGTAGCGCAGTAATCGCGCCGCCGAGATCGGCCACGCTCAGGCCGAAGGGAATGAGATTGTTGAGACCGGTGAGCGCCGACGGGTCGAGCACATCAAGGTCGATGTGTACGAAAACGTGCTTGGCCCCGGTTTGCGCGACCGCCGCGACGAGCGCGGCCGGGTCGGTCAGCTCGGAGCACGACACACTCACCAGACTGAGCTCTTGGAGCAGCAGGTCTTCGGCGTCGTCGACGTCGCGAATGCCGGCCAGCACGACGTTGTGCAGGGGCACGCTGCTCGCTGGTGCCAGCTCGAGTTCGGTTGGCCCCTCACCGCTGATCGCGCGCAGGGCCATGCCGCAGAACCCGCCCGACGGCGACGATTCGGGCGTGTGCAGGTCGGGGTGGGCGTCGAACCAGACGACGGCCAGGTCGCCCGGATGTGTGCGTGCCGCGTGTTCGACCGCGGCCAGCGCGATCCCGCAGTCACCGCCGATGGACAGGGCCCAGTCGGTGGTGTCGTTCAGGACCCTGGTGTGGCGCTCGCGCACCTGTTGAATCGCCGAGAACCGGTGTACGCCGGTATCGAGTGCATCACCGGCCTCGACCGGCACATCGACCAGGCGCGTGGCCGAGAAGGGCAGGTCGCCCTGAATAGCCGCGGCTCCGTCGACCAGGCGCATCGCACGCGGAGAAATCGAACCCTGCCATTGCGGTACTACAACGAAGATGGGAGCCATACCCCAGTATGGCGCAGCGACCGAGGCCGGCAGTATCCGCTTCGCCAGAAGCGAATTCTGCCGCCGCGGACACTGCCGGTCACCTGCCCCGGTTAGCGCTCCAGCGCGGCGGTCGAGCCTGCCTTGAGGGCTGCGAGGCGGGCATCCACTTCGGTGAGCTCGCCGAGGTCATCGAGGCTTTCAAACTGCGCGTCGAGGCTCGACGCGGCAAGTTCCTGGGCACCGCGTACGCGGGCTTCTTCGCGACGGATCTTGTCTTCGAAGCGGTTGACCTCGCTGGTCGGGTCCATCATGTCGATGCTCTTGACGGCGTCCAGCACCTGCGCCTGCGCCTTGGCGGTCTTGGAGCGCGCGATCAGTTCGGCGCGCTTGTTCGTGAGCTGTACCAGCTTCTCTTTCATGGCGTTCAGGCCGGTCTTGAGCTGGTTGACGACGGCGGTCTGCGCCTGAATCTGTGGTTCCGCGGTCTTGACCTCCTTCTCGGAGGTGAGCTGACGGCCGAGCGCGACCTTCGCGAGGTTGTCGAACTTGTCGGCGTCGGCGGCATTGCCGACCGTCCGCAACTCATCGGCCTTGCGACTTGCGGCGAGGGCCTTGTCGCCCCACTCCACGGCGGCTTCCTGGTCCTCGCGGTAGTCGTCTTCGAGCAGACGCAGGTTGCCGATGGTCTCGGCGATCGCGCTTTCGGCGTCGGCGATGCTGCTCGAGAAGTCGCGCACCATCTGGTCGAGCATTTTCGCGGGATCTTCCGCCGAGTCGAGGATTGCGTTGATGTTCGCTTTCGCGAGCTGGGAAATACGGCCGAAGATGGACTGCTTGGTCATTCGGATGTCCCTTCCAGGAGAGTCGACCTGGCCCAGGAAATTCGCCAGGAAAGTGTGTGCATGCCCAAAGCTTAGGGTGACCGGCAGTCCCGAGTCTGGGAACCTCATAAAATCCGCGACGAGGTGACATTGCCCAGTGTTACAGGGCGGTTCGCGTGCCGCACCCGCGCCGCCCACAATGGAAACAGCGCAGCAGGATCGATACCGACGGGAGCCCGGCATGAACGAAGAATTCACGAACCGCATGCTCGCCGTCGTCGAGGTCACCGGGGCGCGTCCCGACCGTCCCGCCTATCACGCCAAGGTACAGGTGCTCAATTCCCGCGTCGTCGCCGACGCCGAAACGGCCGGATGGGTCGTCACACGGGTCGCCGCTGCCGACGTCACGGCCGACGAATTACTGCGCATCACCGCGGATGCCGATGCCGTCGTCATCGTCGGCGGCGAAGACGTCACACCCCACTTCTACGGCGGCAGCTCAGGCTATGAGGGAGAGACGGCGCACTTCTCCACCGCGGACGAGGGCCAGATCGCCCTCGTGCAGCGAGCCTTCGCGCTCGGCACCCCGCTGCTGGGCATCTGCCGTGGCCTGCAGATTATCAATGTCGCCCTGGGCGGCACCCTCATCCAGCACATCGACGACGGCATCCACAAGAACATCGGCGTGCCGATCGATGAAATCCTGTCCACCCACGACGTCTCCCTGAGCATCGACAGCACCCTCGCGGCCAGCCTTGGCCGGGTCGAGATCTCGGTGCAGAGCGCCCACCATCAGGTCGTCGACCGCCTCGGCGCCGGACTGGTTGCCGCCGCGCACGCTTCCGACGGCCTGATCGAAGCCCTCGAACACGCGACCGCACCGATCACCGGTGTGCAGTGGCACCCCGAAGCGCCCGATTCCCCGGCCGATCAGCTGGCTCGGCTCCTGGCCGGCCTGGCCGCGCAGCATGCGGCCCGCGCGCTGGCCGAGCGCCCGGGCGCCGCGGCCCTCGCCGCGTAGGGTCCGAAGCTCCGAGGCTCGCCCGGCGTCACGCGGGCGCGAGTAATCGTGGCGTCCGGCTGCCGCGCAGCCATGTCGAACGTCGTCCGTGATCGTGATCGTGATCGTGATCGTGATCGCGGGTGCGAGCGTCACCAGCCGCACTTTGCCAGCACTGACCAAGAACGAAAAAGCCCCGACACTTCTCGCCTGGGGGGAGGTGAGAAATATGTCGGGGCCAATCGTTGGAGTGGGGGAACTCCGTCTGCAACGGTACGGGGTGCGGCCTGAGAAGAGGCTGAAAAAAGTAGAAAAATATAGCCTACTCCCGCTGCGCGCGGATCGTATCCCGGTCGGTCGGTTTGTTATAAATTTGTTGCAATGCAATGTCATCGATCGCTCCGGCGTCCCGGTCCTCGCTGCACCCGCCGATCCGGTCGCCGGGCTGCTGGTGGAGATCAGTCACATCGGCCGCGACCCGCAGCGCGGCGGTTACGAGCGACCGGTTTTCTCCGCCGCTGAATTCGCCCTCCGCGACTGGTTTCTCGCCCATGCGACCAAACGCGGCCGACGAACGTGATCGCCTCGCGGGTGGACCTGTGGCTCGACGCACGGCATCCCGACGACGCCGAGGCCGGCGCACGCTCCCTGGCCCTGGTGCTGGCCGACTTTTTGATCCATGCGCGGGAGGAGACCCGCGAGCTGTGTGACCGCACCCGGCGTTGAACACCAGGACGCGGTGCCGCCCCGAGCATCGGGCCGGCGCCGTTTCATGGGTCGATCGGAGCGGTCAGGCGGCCCGGTGTTTTGCAGTGCCCACCGCGTTCGCGGAGTGCGCCCACTCGAGCAGCTCGGCCTGCGCACGTCGGCGGCTCGCAGCAGTCTGTTTGGGGGGCACCGGAACGGTCATCCGGGAGCCGGGGCAATCCTTGGTGGAGTCGACCTGAAAGTGATATGTCACGAACCGGGTATCCGACGTGATCCATACCATTTGCTGGCATTCTGGGCACTCTGTCTGCAACATTTTCACGATTGTCCGTTCCATCGCCGACCCTGGTAACCGGTTCGATAGCTCCAATGTACTGGGGATAGACAGGTCGATGTCCTCCCCCTTCGTGGGGACAGCAAAAAACGCGAAACGGTGCTATTTTCCCCCAGAGCTAGCGACCGGCTGCGTACCCCTGGGCTCCACGCGGATTGGCCGCTGACTGCAGCAATCCGGTCTGCGGGTCGCGGGTGACGGCCGAGATGCGGCCGAGTGCCCAGCCTCCGGCTCGGGTGACGCGGTGGCCGCGCTGCTCCAGCTGTTCGATGACCGCCTCGCCCAGTCGGTCTTCGACCACCGCGCCGCCAGGTTCCCAGGTGCGGGGCCAGAACGAGCCCGGGAATGCGGTGCTGTGAAAGGCGGGCGCATCGATGGCCTGCTGCGGAGTGTAACCGCCGACGATCGTGCGCAGCAGGTAGAGCAGCTGCCATTGGTCCTGCTGGTCGCCGCCGGGGGAGCCCAGCGCCGTTACCGCCTGGCCGTCCTTCAGCACGAGGGTCGGGGTCAGGGTGGTGCGTGGGCGCTTGCCGCCGGTCAGGGCCGAGGGCGCACCGGGCTCGAGCCAGGTCATCTGCAGGCGCGAGCCGAGGCAGAAGCCCAGCTCGGGAATGGTCGGCGACGACTGCAACCAGCCGCCAGACGGCGTCGCTGCGACCATGTTGCCCCAGCGGTCGACGACGTCGATGTGGCAGGTGTCGCCGCGCATCTCACCGGTTGAGAGCACCTCGGGTTCTGCTGCGGCCCGAGTCGGTGCGGCGACCGTCGGCTCACCGACACCGACGGATGCCCCGGCACCCTGCTCCGAAAGCGCCGCCGTGCTGTACTCGGTGCGCAGCACCGGATAGTAGGGCGCATGGTCGGGAACGATGCCTGGGCGAAACTCCTGTGAGGCCTGATCCGTGATGAGCGCCCGACGGGTAGCCGCGTAGTCGGCCGAGAGCAAGTAGTCCAGCGGCACGCTGGCGTCGCCGTAGTATGCCTCGCGGTCGGCGATCGCAAGCTTCTGGGCCTCGAGAATGGTGTGCGCGCCGAGAGCGGTCGACGGGTCGAGCCGCTCGTCATCGAAGCCATCGAGAATCATCAGGGTTTGCAACAGGGCAGGTCCCTGGCCCCAGGCACCGGTCTTGGCGATCGTGTGGCCACGAAACTCAACGCTCGTGGCCTCCTCGATGCTCGCTTCGAAACCGGCCAGGTCGACCAGGGTCATCACGCCGGCGTGGTCGGTACCGGAGGAGTGCCGGTGCGCCGAGCGCCCGAAGCGGACGATGGCGCGGGCCACGAACCCCTCCCGCCATTCCCACCGGGCCGCGTCGATGCGGCCCTCGCGGGTGACGACGGCCGAGTCCGCGCTCGCCGCGAGCAGGCGCTCAAGGCTGCTCGCCCAGGCCTTATTGGTGACGAGGTCGCCGGCGTGGGGGAGGTGACCGTTCGGCATCCACTGCGCCGCGGAGGTCGGCCAGTGCTCGGTGAACAGTGCTGCGACCGAGCCGATCGTGGCGACGACCCGGCCGAGTATCGGATGTCCCTCGCGCGCGTACCCGAGGGCGAAGGCGAGCACCTCGGGCAGTTCCCAGGTGCCGTAGTCGCGGAGCAGCAGGAGCCAGGCGTCGATGGCGCCGGGAACGGCCGCGGCGAGTGCACCGGATCCTGGAACGAGGTCGAGTCCCTCTGATCGGTAGTGGTCGATGGTGGCGGCCTGCGGGGCTGGACCCTGCCCCATCAACACGCGCGGGGTATCCGGTTCACTCGCCGTGACGAACACGCCGGTCATATCGCCGCCCGGCCCGTTCAGGTGCGGTTCAACGACGTGCAAGACGAAGGCACCGGCGACGGCCGCGTCGAAGGCGTTGCCGTCTCGCTCGAGCACGGCCTGGGCGCACGCGGTGGCCAGCCAGTGCGTTGAGGCGGTCATGCCGAACGTCCCCTGCAGGGTTGGACGGGTGGTGAAGACGTTCGGAGCGGTATAGGTCACCCGTCTACCCTCGCACGAGTGCTGGAGGGGAAATGTTACGGCCTGACCCGGTACCGGGTCAGCATCCCCGCCGTGATGTGGTCGTTCACGTGGCAGTGGAACAGCCAGGTGCCCACGTCGTCAAAAACCATGTCGGCGACCATCATACTGGCCGGCAGCAGGCTGACCACGTCGGTGCGCATACCGAGGACAGCGGCTGGTTGCCGAAGACATACCCATTGACGGTGTGCATGAGGTTGCTCTCACCGAACTCTTCGTTGGCCGGATCGACGCTCGCCGGGTCGGTCGTGAACCGGTCGATGTTTCGAGCCAGATACGGGCTCGCGTTCTCGTCGCTGACCGTGAACTGAACGAAGAGCTCGCGGTCGACGTGGATCGGCGTTCCGTCGGGCCGGGCGCAACCGGCGCGGGTGATCACCATCGGTCCGACCAGTCCGGCGTAGTCATCGGCCACCTCGTCGGTATGGGCGTGGTAGCCGAGTAGGCCCGACATCGCCAGAAAGAAGGCGATGGTCAGGACCGCCGCAACCACGACGACGCCGAGTGGCCAGTTGCGCAGACGGCGCACAGGCGCACGATGACGTGGCCGGACGGATACTTCGATCTCAACCATCATGACTTCTCGTGCGGGCAGGGCGAGCACCGGCGGGCTGCGCTCAAGTACAGGTTCGGCATTACCAATACCTTGGAAAAATGCTGACGCGATGAGCGCATTCCGACGGCCGGAAACTCCGGATCAATAGCGTCGAGCGGGATCGAATCGTGCAATGATCAGGCGTACCAGTTCGCGCGCGACCCGTCACAGACCCCGCACGGTCTGACAGCGAGGCGCCGGTCCGACGACGTGGAGACGCACGATGAACTTTGATTGGGAATTCAACGGGCTGCCGCTGCACGTACTGATCGTGCATGCCGTCGTGATCGTGGTGCCGCTAGCCGCTCTGTGCGCGGTGCTCACCGCGTTCTGGCCGGCTGGTCGGCGCCGACTGGGCATTGTGACGCCGCTCGTGGCCTTCGCCGCACTGGTGCTGGTTCCACTGGCGGTGCAAGCGGGAGAGTGGCTGCAATCACGTCTGGTTAATGTCACCCCGCTGCTCGGTGCGCACACGTCGCTCGGTCGTACACTGCTGCCGTGGGCGATCGCGCTCTTTATCGTGGCCGCACTGCAGTGGGCCTGGTATCGCTACATCGCGGCCCCGGGGGCCCGTTTCGCATTCGCTCTGCCGAGCCGCACGGGGCGCCTCACGATCAACATCGTTCTGGACCTGGTCGTTCTGGTGACTGCCATCGGCTCGGTCATAACCGTCGCCCTCATCGGAGAATCGGGCTCGCGGGCGGTCTGGACCGGCCTCTTCACCTCGTAAAATTCGGTACCACGAGTACCGCCGGTGCCGCTCTGTGCATGCGGCACCGGCAGGATTCAGGCGCGGGGCCGGGGCGGCTGCGGCTTCTGGTAAGCAAATTCGCCGCCTACCCGGCCACCGAACGGGCGGCCATGGTCGGCGAACTCCTCCCGAAAGTAGCCCATCCGCCACGGACCCATTTCGAGGCGAGAGCCGGTGCGCAGAATCTGGCCGTTTCCGACAGCGCGTCCGTCATCAGCCGGCACGGAGCTGGACCCCACGTCACCGATCGGAAACAAACAGTACTCGTCGTTGTCATCGTGACGAATCTTGGCGTGCAGGGGCTTGAGCCCGGGTAGTTGCAGGTCGGCATCTGCGGAAGAGCCGATCGTCGTGGTGCCCGGTAACAGGTCGAATTCGCGGGGCATCTGCCCATTCCAATACTTTGACCCCACCACGAAGATGAGGCGCGGGCGCCCGCTTCCCGGCGTGTAGTGCGTCGTCGTCACCCGCCGGCGGTTGCGCCGGATGAAGGTCGGTGCCAGCGGAAAAACCGTCGACGGGGGGAGTGGAATAGCCACCGGCATCCGGGCGTGCCCGCGCAGGCGAGCCTGCACGAGCGGGCCCAGGGCCGAGGGTGAACCAAGCACGATGTGGGGAGACCTGGTCACCAGGCGTTGCGGTACGGATGCATGCACATCGCCGAAGCGGGCGATCAGACCAATCGGTCCCGTGACAGAGACGGTCAGTTTTCGAGCCGCGAGCTCCGCCGCGATCGCTCGCAGCGGCTCCGTGTTGAGCGCTCGTCCCTGAACGAAGATTTCCGGGTTGCTCGTGTAGATGGTGACGTTGGATCCATCAGCGGTGATCGTGCCCTGCATGGTGTCCGTTGCTCCCGCAGCATCCCCGGTTGAACCGGCTGAAGAGTCATCGGCTCCACCCAGCGGTTCCACCAGTGAGAACGCCAGATCGATGTGCAGGCGAACGGAAGACCCCGTGGTCGAGCTCACGACTAGCCGCGGGCGGGATCGGAGTCGAGTGCTTTTTCTTCGCTCGTGGTCACCCGCAGGGTGCCGTTGAGCTTCCACACGGCCCGCGGTGCATCGGGGCCGATATCGCGCGGGACCTCGACGACCATGTCAATGAAGCTGTAGTTGATGGCTGCACCCTTGCCGGTGAGATACGACCACATTTCCTGACCGAGATCGGCCCAGTCCTTGATGGTGTGCTCTTCGTCTCCGGCGGTCTTTTCGACGTTTCCCAGGTAAGTCTGTCGTTCGGTCACAGTAGAGTCCTTCTCCGTCGCACGCAGGGTGAAAGCGGGGGTTTCAGGAAGATTCCCCCGATCGCATCGGCACCGAACTGGATGCCGATCGATTTGCCCAGCATAGTTAGGTGGTTGTGCGGGGTAAAGGCTTTTACCGAACTGCACGTTCCTATTCGGCGTCGAGGTCGGTCTCGAGAATTTTGACCAGGGACTCCAGAGCCTCGTCGGCACCCTCCCCTTCAGCTCGCAACACGACGGTGTCACCGTTGGAGGCGCCGAGGCTCATGATCGAGAGAATACTCGAGGCGTCCATGGCGTCGTCGGCCGGCTCGCCGGCCATGGCGATGGTGACCTCGAGGGGCAGCTCGCCGACGGCGGCGACAAAAATACCCGCCGGCCTGGCGTGCAGGCCGACGCGGCTGGCGATAACGGCGGTTCGTTCAGACATGGGATCCTCCAGGATCGGCGAGTGCAAAGTAGGGCGACAGGTGTGGGCGGTGAAGCGGGGAGTGACTGAGTTAGAGACCCAACTCAGTAAGTATGGGCAGTTTCTCGCGAACGATGCGACGGGCGTCCGTGGCCGAGTGCGCCGTCAGAGCCAGTGCGGCCAATCCCTGCGTCTCAATGAGCGTCACGCTCGCGAGCACGGCGGCCACGGCGGAGAGGGCCCGCGCGGTCATCGACAGGGTCGAGACACCGAGTCCGACCAGCACGACCGCCAGGGCGGGGTCGGCCGCAGCCTCGCCACAGACCCCGACAGGCTTGTCGTGTCCCTCGTCACGGGACCCGGCCACGGTCAACCGAATCAACTGCAGCACGGCGGGCTGCCATGGCGTGTTGAGGGAGGCGAGCGGGCCGAGCTGGCGGTCAGCCGCCATAGCGTACTGGGTGAGATCGTTGGTGCCGAGACTCACGAAGTCGACGTGCCCAAGAATACTCGCCGCGGTCAACGCGGCCGAAGGAACTTCGACCATGACACCGGGCGTCTGCAGCCCGGCGGCCTGGCAGAGGCCAGCGAAGTGCTCGGCCTCCTCGGCGGTGGAGATCATCGGGGCCATCACCCAGACCTCGGCTTCAGTTCCCTCAGCCGCCAGCGCGATGGCTGCAAGCTGACGCTCGAGCACCCCGGGAGACGATAAATCGGTGCGGTAACCGCGCACACCGAGCGCCGGGTTCGGCTCGGAGGCATCGGTCAGAAACGGCAATGGCTTGTCGGCGCCGGCGTCGAGGGTGCGCACGACAACTTTCTTGCCGGGAAAAGCATCGAACACGCCACGGTAGGCCTCGACCTGTTCCGCCAGCGACGGTTCGGTGTCGCGTTCCAAAAAACAGAATTCGGTACGCAGCAGGCCAACGCCCTGTGCGCCGGCCGCCGCGGCCTTGACCGCGTCCTTCGCACCGCCCACGTTCGAGAGCAGCGGAACTAGATGGCCGTCCTTGAGCCGCCCGGTCCCGTCGAACACGGCGAGGGCGGCGGTCGTCGTCGCCCACCCATTCGCGAGGGCCACCTCGTCAGCGCCCGGGTCGACCATAATGGTGCCGGCGGCCCCGTCGACGAAGACCAGGATGCCAGCGGCGAGGGCGTCGACCCCCACGGCGGCGACCACGGCCGGCAGCCCGAGGGCCCGCGCGATGATGGCCGTGTGCGATTGCGGTCCACCGCTCGAGGTGACCAGCGCGAGCACCTTCGCCGGGTCGAGGGTGGCGGTGTCGGCCGGCGCAAGGTCCTCGCCGACCAGAATGAATGGGGTGTCCGAATACGGAATTCCAGGGGCCGGAACGCCGCGCAGCTCGGCGACGATGCGCCCGCGCACATCAAGAACGTCGGTTGCTCGCTCGGCCATATAGCCGCCGAGGTTGTGCAGCATCTCGGCGACCGAGGCGGCGGCGTCCCAGATTGCGCGTTCCGCCGAGGTGCCGGTGGTGATGAGCTTGACGGCCGCTTTGATCAGCATGGGGTCGTTCGCCATCAGAGCCGTGGCCTCGAGTACCTCCCGGCCGGCGCCGGAGGCGCCGACCGAGCGAGTGGTGAGGTTGGTCTGCACGGCTTTCGCAGCGGCACGCAAGGCAGTGGATGCTTCCTCCGGCGACGTTCCCTCGGCCAGACGATCGCCCACGGCGGGCTCGCGCACGGCCTGGGGCATCAACAAAATGGAGCCGATGATGCGTCCGGGGCTGACTCCGACTCCAGCGAAGGTGCGGCCGGTTTCGGACTTGTCTGTACTGGCACTGCCTGGGAGCGTCTGCACGATCGTCCTCATTCCTTTGATCCCCAGCGGGCGGCTGGCGTCACTGTACTGCGTGTCGTTCCGCGCGGGTATCTAGTGCTTGTCGGGTCACGCGTTCACGAGAACGGCTTCCGGGGCATCAACCGGGCGCTTCCGCACCGCGTAACGCTTGAGCCCGACGACCGCGAACGCCGATACAACAGTACCGATCACGATCGCGAGCAGGAACAGCAGGAAGTTGTCGATGGCGAAGAACACGAATACTCCACCGTGCGGCGCCTTGCTCGTGATATTCCATGCCATCGACAGCCCGCCCGTGACGGCGGCGCCGAGCATGGCAGCCGGGATCACCCGGAAGACGTCGGCGGCGGCGAACGGAATGGCGCCTTCGGAGATGAACGAGGCACCAAGCAGCCAGGCCGCCTTGCCGTTTTCACGCTCGACCAGGCTGAACAGCTTCTTGTCGAGCACGGTGGCGAGGGCCATTGCGAGCGGCGGCACCATGCCGGCGGCCATGACCGCGGCCATGATCTGCCACGGCGCCTGGTTGGCCAGGCTTGCCGCGCCGAGGCCGGCGACGGCGAACGCGTAGGCGACCTTGTTCACCGGGCCACCGAGGTCGAAGGCCATCATGAGGCCCAGGATGACACCGAGAATCACAGCGGATGCCCCGGTCATGCCGTTCAGCCAGTCACCGAGACCGGCGGTCAGCAGCGCGATGGGCCCGCCGAGAACGATGAACATCAAACCGGAGGCGACGATCGACGCGATGAGGGGAATGATTACGACGGGCATCAGGCTGCGCAGCCAACGCGGAACGTTGAGCTTGGCGAATCTCGCGGCCACGACACCGGCGAGCAGACCGCCGACGATACCGCCGAGGAATCCAGCACCCATGAAACCGGCGACGGAGCCGGCGACGAAGCCCGGTGCTATACCGGGACGGTCGGCGATGGCGAAGGAGATGTAGCCGGCCAGCGCAGGAACCAGGAAGCCCATCGACAGGGCGCCGATCTTGAAGAAGACCGCCCCGAGATAGACACCCAACCCGCCGAGAACGTTCGCCCCGCCGTCCGGCAGATCGAAGAGGCTGTTGTTCAGCACGACCTTGTCGGCTACATCCGTGATCGCGTAGCCGCCGAGCAAAAAGCCGAGGGCGATGAGCAGGCCTCCGCCGGCGACGAAGGGGATCATGTAGCTGACACCGGTGAGCAGCGCGCGCTTGAGCTTCTGGCCCAGGTGCTCGCTCTTCTCCGTCGCGTCATTCTGGTCAACGGTTCCGCTGACCCGACGGGCATTCGGGTTGAGGGCAGCCGCGAGGGCCTCCTCGATCAACCGGCCGGGTTCGTCGATGCCGCGCTTGACCGGGGCGTTGATGACGGGCTTGCCAGCGAAGCGTTCCCGGCCGCGCACGTCAACATCGACGGCGAAGATCACAGCGTCGGCCGCAGCGATGACCGCGGGGTCGAGCGGGGTGAGGCCGGCCGACCCCTGCGTCTCCACCTGGAGGTCGACTCCAACCGCTTTAGCCGCGGCAACCAGGGAGTCGGCGGCCATGTAGGTGTGCGCGATGCCGGTCGGGCAGGCGGTGACGGCGACGATTCGCTTCATGCCGGTCCGTGCTGGACCGGTACCGGTATTGGCACTGTTACCGGCAGCGTGGGCGCCAGCGGCAACCGGTACGGGGGCAACCACGTTGTTGACGAGTTCGACGATCTGCTGCGTGTTCGATGCATCGCGCAGCGCAGCGGTGAAGTCCTTCTTCATGAGCGACCGGGCCAGCTTGGACAAAATCTTCAGGTGCTCCTGATCGGCACCGTCCGGTGCTGCAATGAGAAAGACGAGGTCGGCCGGGCCGTCTTTCGAGCCGAAATCGACCGGGGTCGACAGGCGCGCGAGCGCGAGCGTGGGCTCCAGCACGGCGGTGGAGCGGCAATGCGGGATAGCGAGGCCCCCCGGGATGCCGGTGGCGGTCTTCGCCTCGCGGGCGAGGGCATCCGCGTAGAGAGCCTCGATTTCCGTGGCTCGACCCGACGCGACGACGAGCTCGGCCAGGTGCCGAATGACGTCTTTCGGTTCGGAACCGAGATAGGTGTCCAGAGCGACAAGCTCCGGGATAATCAGTGCACTCACTGGTCATCCTCCTTTGGATGTGTGGCCAGTACCGGCCTGGGGGCCGGTACTGGGGCAAGGTCCGTCACGGTGACGGCGCCGGGGTTGGTTTGGTGCAGGGCGGGAACAGTGGAACCGGGTAGGGATGCTGCGGCGGCGCCGTGGGCGGTGGCTTGGCGCAGGCAGGCGGGGGCACTCGCGCCGAGATTGCTTTGCAGCAGGTAGCCGGCCAGGGCGGAGTCGCCGGCGCCGACGGTGCTGACGGCACGCATCGGGGGAGTGGTAGCGAGCCAGCTGCCCTCGGCGGTGACGAGTACGGCACCCTTCGCTCCGAGGGTCGCGAGCACGGCACCGACACCGCCGGCGATGAGAACGCGAGCCGCGTCGACCACGAGGTCGGGGTTCGCTTCAAGCGTGTCGCCGTCGAAGAGTCCACTGAGCTCGGCGAGTTCTTCGCCGTTGGGCTTGAGCAGATCGGGATGGGCCAGCGCCGCGGCGGCGAGGGGACCGCCCGAGGAATCCACGGCGACCTTCGGTGCGTCGCTGCCGAGTCGGGAGCGCAGCTCACGAATGATTCGGGCATAGAAATCGTCGGGCACGCCGGGTGGAACCGACCCGGCCAGCACGAGCCAGCTCGCGCCGACCGACTGCTGAAGCACGAGGTCGACGAGGGCGTCCTGCTGGGTGAGGCTCAGCACCGGGCCGGGTTCGTTGAGCTTTGTCGTGGTGCCGTCGGGTTCGGTGATCGCGACATTGCTGCGCAGCGGCTGGCCGATCGGCAGGCCGAGGTGCGGGATCTGGTGGCTGGTCAGGGCGAGCAGCACCGGATCGTCGGCGTCGCCCGGCAGAATGGCGAGGCTTCCGATGCCGCTCGCTTCGAGGGCGCGGCAGATGTTGACGCCTTTGCCGCCGGGTTCGCCGTGGGCAGCGACCGCCCGCTGCACCTCGCCGCGCGCGAGCGGGCCGGCCAGCTCGATGGTGCGGTCGAGGCTCGGGTTGGGGGTCAGGGTGACGATCATGCGATCACCACGTCGACCTCGGCCGCGGCGAGGGCGGCAGCAAGATCAGCGGATGGCGCAGCATCCGTTATCAGGGTATCGATCGCCGAGAGGGTGGCAAAGCACACCAGTGTTTCCTGGTCGAGCTTGCTGGCGTCGGCGAGCACGACGACCCGCCGGGCCGAGGTGACGATCGCCGACTTGACGGCCGCTTCGACCGAGTCCGGCGTACTGAGCCCGAACGCGGCGCTGATGCCGTTGGCGCCGATGAAGGCGATGTCGGGTCGGAGCGCACCGAGCTGCGCGACGGTGCCGGCGCCGACGATGGCGCTGGTCAGTCCACGCACGCGACCGCCGAGAATGTGCAGCTGGATCGTCTCGTTGCGGGAGAGCATGCCGGCGATCGGCACCGCGTTGGTGATCACGAGCAGCTGGTCACCGGTGACGGTGGGGATCCAGCCGGCCAGGCGGTCGGCGAGGCGCTCGGTGGTGCTTCCGGCGTCGAGCAGGATCGAACCGGTGCGGCTCGAGGGAATCATGCGCATGGCCGCGTCGGCAATGCGTGATTTTTCGTCGAGACGCTGCGTCTGGCGTTCGTCGAGGCTCGGTTCCGACAGGCTCAGGCGGTCGATGGCGACGGCTCCGCCGTGCACTCGGCGCAACTGGCGGGCGGCTTCGAGGGTGTCGAGGTCGCGGCGTACGGTCTCGGCGGTGACGGCGAATCGCGTGGCCAGGTCGGCCACGGTGACTCGGCCCTGGGTTACCACGAGTGCGGCGATCAAGAGTTGACGTTCTTCGGCGAACACGAATGCCTCCTCGACGGTGAGTGACATTGTCACAAAAAGTTGGATTCATTGACTTTAGCTGTGTTTATTTTTGTTTGTCAAGAAAAAAGAAGATAAACAAAGAATAAAGCTGAGCGGCCGGGCGCGAGCAGCGTTGCGCGGATGCGCGGTCGGCCCGGTCGGTGGGTCCTGTCAGTGGGCCCCGGTAGCGTGAATGGCATGAAGATTCTGCACACCTCGGACTGGCACATCGGGCGCACCTTCCACACCCATTCCACGCTCGAGCACCTCGGTGTCGTGCTGGATGCGCTCGTGCTGGTGGTGCAAGAGCGTGGTGTCGACGTCGTGGCTGTGGCGGGCGACGTATTCGATTCCGCCATGCCCTCAAAAGAGAGTTACGCGCTGCTGACCCGCGTGTTGCGGCGGATCAAAGCGGCCGGGGCATCCGTCGTGATGACGAGCGGCAACCACGATTCGGCCACCCGGCTCGGCTTTCAGTCGGAGTGGGCTGCCCTGGCCGGAATTCACATCGTGACCCGGCCCGAGCAGTATCTCGACCCGATCACCATCACCGACGAACACGGTCCGGTGCATTTCTACGGCATTCCGTACCTGGAGCCCGTGCTCATTCGCCACCGGCACCCCGGCGTGCTGTTGAAAACCCACGAGCAGGTTCTCAACTTCGCCATGACCCGCATTCGCGACGATTTGGCCGCCCGCGGGGGCCGCAGCCTCGTGCTCTCCCACTGTTTTGCGGCCGGCGTCGCCCCGGCCACCGAGTCGAGCGATGTGGAGCGCGATATCACCGCCGGCGGGCTCGACGTCGTGCCGCTGAGCGTGTTCGACGGCTGCGACTACGTCGCGCTCGGCCATATCCACGGGCGGGCCACTCTCACCGAGCGAGTGCGTTACTCCGGAGCGCCTCTGCACTACTCCTTCTCCGAGGTCGGCAAGCCGCGCGGAGCCTGGCTCGTCGAACTGGACGCCGCGGGCCTGGGCGCGGTCGAGTGGGTCGACCTGCCCGTGCCACGCCGGCTCGCGGTGCTCACCGGCGAACTCGTCGACCTGCTCGCTGGCGCGGCGTGCGCCGAGAACGAGAGTGACTGGGTGAAAGCCGTTCTCACCGACCAGGTGCGACCGCTCGAAGCCATGCGCTCGCTGCAAACCCGTTTTGCGCACGCGGTCGCGCTCGAACACCGCCCGGCGATTCGGGTTGATCCGGGCGACACCAGCTACTCCGAGCGCATCGGCGCGGCCACGAGTGACCCCGAGATCATCGCCGGATTTCTCGCGTTCGTGCGAAACGGGGTCGGGCCGACCGATTTTGAGAGTGCACTTGTGGCCGAACTGTTGACCGAACAGTCCGCGCAGGCGGTCAACTCATGAAAATTCTGCGCCTACGACTCGCCGGGTTCGGCCCCTTCAAGAACGAGCAGATCGTCGACTTCGAACGATTCGACGCCGACGGCATCTTCCTCATCTCGGGCAAGACCGGTGCCGGCAAGTCGAGTCTTCTCGACGCAATCTGCTTCGCCCTGTACAACTCGGTGCCGCGCTTTGACAGCGGTGAGCTCAAGTTGCGCAGCGACCATTGCGAGCCTGGCGACCCCACCTTCGTCGAACTGGACTTCAGCGTCGACGAGGCCCGGTATCGGCTGCGACGCAGCCCCGCCTATGAGCGACCGAAAAAGAGCGGAACCGGCGTCACCACGGCCGCTCCCACCGCGGTCTTGCAGGTGTGGGATGACGGCGACTGGCGTGGAATCGCGGCCAAGCTCGTAACCGTCGGGCACGAGCTCGATGCCATTCTGCCGCTCAAGGTCGATCAGTTTCTGCAGGTGATCCTGCTCGCGCAGAACCGGTTCCAACGGTTTCTGCTGGCAAAGACCGAGGAGCGCCGTGCGGTTCTGCGCAGCCTGTTCAACACGAGTCGGTTTGACCAGCTCGAGGCCGCGCTGATCCTGCGCCGCAAGGGTCTCGGGGAACGGCTCGCGATGGGCCAGCGCGACCTCGACGAGAACCAGGCGGCGGCTGCGCTGCTGTTGCAGAGCGAGGGTTCACTCGGCGCCCCCACCGCGCAGTGGTTCACCACCGCCCAACACGACCTCGTGACCCAGCGCGACGCGGCGACCGTGCTGGTCACACGCAGCAACGACCACCTGGCTGCGGCCACGGGCCGGCACGAGTCTCTCGTGCACACCCATGAGCGTCAGCTGCGGCGATCCAGCGCGATGACCGAGCTGACCGCGCTGCAAGCCAGACACGTCGACACCACCCGAGATCGCGCCGACCTGCAGTCCGCAGAGCGCGCGGCCCGGGTGTGGCCGCAGATTCGTGCGCGCCGCGATGCTGCGCTCGCCTGTGAGGTGGCAGAGGCGGCACTGGCGACGGCGCGGGCCGAGCGCCGGAAGAATCGAACGGCAGCGCCTCTGGCCGAAGATGCCGGTACTGCCGGTACTGCCGGTACTGCCGGCCTGCATCCGTCCGGTAGCGGTAATGACCACCCGCAAGCTCTGCCGCCCGAATCGCTCGAGCAGATCCAATCGGTGATTGACGTGCTGCTCGGCCGCCTCGGCGCTCTCGACAACGCCGTGGCCGATGAGCGCGCCATCCCCGGGCTCGACGTCGAGATCGCTGACCTGCTCGCGACACAGCAGGAGCATTCTCGTGCGCTCGATGCGGCGCGGGCGGAGTTGGAGGCCCTGCCCGAGCAGATTGCCACGCTCACGGCCGAGCACTCGGCGACTCTGCTGCTGGCCGCGCGCCGTCATGACACGACGATCGCGCTGGAGAGCGCACTGCTGACCCTTGAGGCCGCGCAGGCCGTCGACCAGCTCAGCGCCACCCTGCTCACCGCGCAGCAGGAGGAATTGACCGCGAGCGGCGACAACGCTGCTGCGGCCGCGCACTACGAGGGCGTGCTCGCACGTCGTTTCTCGGGTTTTGCCGCCGAGCTGGCCACCCGGCTGGTCACCGGCGACGCCTGCGCGGTCTGTGGGTCGACCGCGCACCCGCAACCAGCACGTCTCGAGCAAGAGTCGGTCGGGCCGCACGATTTGGAGGCTGCCCGCACCGCCGTTGCTGACCGGCAAGGTCAACTCGTGATCGCCCAGAGCGTCGTGCAATCGGTCGACCTTCGCCTCGCCGAAGCCCGCGCCCTGACCCGTGGCGGCGAGGTCCGTGCCCTCAAGGCCGAGCACGACGCGGCAACCACAGCGCACGAGCTGGCTGGCCGGGCCGCCACGCGGCTGCCCGCGATGCACGCCCAACTCTCTGATTTGCATGCCGCCATGACCCGGGCGGCCTCGAGCCTTGAGTCGATTCGGGAAGGCCGCGACCGCGCCGTCACGGCGCATGCCGCCCGGGTCAGTCAGCGAACGACCGTCGTCGACCGACTCACCGAGCAGCGCGGCGAGTTCGAGAGTGTTCAGGGGCAGGTCGGGTACCTGCGCGCTCACCTGGTCATCGCACGAACCTTGGCGGCAGCGTTGATGCTGGTCGACCAGCGCCGTGCGCACCGGGATGCCGCCGAGACACACCTGTTTGCGCAACTCGTTGACGAAGGCTTCCTCACTGCCGAAGCAGCGCAGGCCGCCAAGCTCGACCAGACCGAGATTGAGCGGCGTACGAATGCCCTGCGCGTGCACGATGACGCTCTGGCGGCGGCCCGCGCGACCCTCGCCCATCCCGACCTAGCCGACCTGCCCGACGAAACGGTCCTCCTCGAACCGTCCAGGCTCGCTGTCGTCGCCTCGAGCACGGCCCGCGACGCCGCGTTGACGACGCACGGTTCCCTGCTCGATCGCACGCGCGCCCTCGCGGCCATCGTGGGCCGAGCCGCCGCTGCGCTTGCGGTGTCTGGTGCGCTGCAATCCGATTACCAGCAGGTGCGCGAGTTGGCCGATGCTGTGCACGGTGACGAACCCAATACCAAGCGGATGCGACTGGAGAACTATGTACTGGCGGCCCAGCTCGAAGAAATAGTGGCGGCCGCCAACACGCGCCTACGCACCATGACCAGTGACCGCTACTCCCTCGAGCACGACGATTCGCTCGCCTTCGGCGGGGCACGGTCAGGGCTGGGACTCGCCATTCGCGATGAATACACCGGTCGCGCCCGCGCGACCCACTCCCTCTCGGGCGGCGAAACGTTCCTCGCATCCCTCGCCCTCGCTCTCGGACTGGCCGAGGTCGTGACCGGGCAAGCCGGCGGCATCACGCTCGATACGCTGTTCGTCGACGAGGGCTTCGGCTCGCTCGACAGTGAAACCCTCGAGACGGCCATGAGTACACTCGATACCCTACGCGCCGGCGGACGTACGATCGGCCTGATCAGCCACGTCGATTCCATGAAGGAACAGATTCCGGCGGCGCTGCGTATCACGGTCACCGACGCGGGCTACAGCCGAATCGAGGCTGACCAGCCGCCGAGTGACCCCGGTGGCGGCGGCCAGTCGTGACGGGGTTGGCCGCAGGTCTTGCCGTTCCGCTGCGACCCTGTCACGATCGATGCGTTGCTGCAACGAAGCGCGCCGCGCCAGGGAGCCCGAATGAAGAAGATCCTCTACATCGACCTCGACAACACCCTCGTCAACGTGCAGTCGGGAATCGACCGACTCACCAACGCCGAGTACATCCGTTATGAGAAGCGGCTCGACGAAGTGCCTGGCATTTTCGCCCGGATGGAACCGATCAGCGGTGCCATCGACGCCTTTCACACGCTCGCCCAGTCCTTCGACACCTATATTCTCTCCATGGCTCCCTGGGGTAATGCGAGCGCCTGGCAGCACAAGCTCGAGTGGGTGCAGGAACATCTCGGAGCTGATACCGGCGGACCGGCCTACAAACGGCTGATCATCTCGCACCACAAGCATCTCAACCGGGGTGATTTTCTCGTCGACGATGGGTCAGCCATTGGTGCTGACCGGTTCGAGGGCGAGTTGATCAAGTTCATGACCCCGATGTTTCCCGACTGGAATACGGTGACCCGCTACCTGCTGGAACGAGCCGACAGCGCACCGTGCCCAGCGCGTGCACCTCGGTCGCTGCACCGATCTGCTCGGCAGGACTCGGCGGCGCTGCCTTGCTGACTCGGACGGCCGATAAGACATCGTTTAAATGTCCTGAGTAGGGGTTTACCCACCTGTAAATCTGGGGTAATCTCACTTTCAGGCAGGCGCTCGTCGGACGCGGTGATTTACCTCGACCGCTCCGCGCCACCAGACGATTGGGTGAAGACGATGGTGGAACTGAAGAAGATGACAGAACTGAAATCGGACTTCGTTCCGATGGGTGAAGTCAGTGCGGATGAGCGCTCCAGAATGGCTTTTGGTAAAGCTGGCGTGCACCGCGACGATCGTTACGCCGTCGCCGTGAACGCTGAGGGTGAAATTCTTCTGACTCCACTGGTATCCATTCCCCGTCGCGAGCTCTTGGTGTGGGACGACGAAGTTATCCGCGCCGCCCTGGTGCGTGGCCTCGAGCAGAGTAGCAACGACGAGACGAGCGAGGGCGGCGACTTCACCCGGTACGCCGACGAGGAGCCGGAGGAGACAGCAGCGTTCGACGCGCCGAAGCCATGAGCTTCACCCTGCTCCTCACGCGGGAAGCGACGTCGGGGCTGTCACTTCTCGAAAAGAAACCACAGTTGATCGGTCGCCTCCAACGGGTTCGCACTGCGCTCGGTCGCCTGCAGCTGAATCCTGACGACCCCGCATTACGCTCGCACAAGTACGTGTCCCTGGCTGGCAAGAAGGGCGAGACCGTCTGGGACTCCTATATCGAGAACCAGACGCCCACGGCCGGGCGCATCTACTGGCACTACGGCCCTGGTCTCGACCGCATCACTGTTGTCAGTATCACGCCGCACGGGTAACGATTTTGGTGCCAGCTGCCAAATCCTAGAACGGATTGAGCAGCCGGTGCAGAAACTGACGGGTACGTTCCTGCTGCGGATGCCGCAGAAGCTGTTTCGCGTTGCCGTGCTCGACGATGGTACCGCCATCGACAAAGGCGATTTCATGCGCGACCTCGCGAGCGAATTCGAGTTCGTGGGTGACGATCACCATGCTCCAGCCCTCATCGGCGAGTTCCTTGATCAGGCGCAGTACGTCGCCGACCAGCTCGGGATCGAGAGCGGATGTCGGCTCGTCGAACAGGAGCAGTTGCGGCCGCAGGGCGAGCGCCCGCACGATGCCGACCCGCTGCTGTTGGCCGCCGGACAGTTCAAACGGATAGCTGTCGCGCTTGTCGGTGAGGCCGACCCGCTCGAGCAGGGCAAGCGCCTCGGTCATGACCTCGGCCACCGGGCGGCGCTGCACGACCACAGGCCCCTCGATCACGTTCTGCAGCACGGTTTTGTGTGGAAACAGGTTGTAGTGCTGAAACACCATTGCCGATCGGTCGCGCAGGGCACCGAGCTCTTTCGGTGAGGGGCTCGCGGCAAAATCTATGGCCATCGATACGGCGGAGGTGGCCCCCCGGCGGCCGCCAGTGCCGGTACCAACACTGTCGGCATTGGTGGGGGCCGCCGCGACCTCAATCGTGCCGCCCTCGGGCAGTTCCAAGCCATTCAGGCAGCGCAAGATGGTCGTCTTGCCCGAGCCGGACGGTCCGATCAGCGCGAGCACCCGACCTCGGCCGACCGTCAAATCCACCGAGTCCAGCACCCGGTCGCTGCCAAAACTCTTCTGCAGTCCGCGCACGCGGAGCAGGGAGGGTGCCCCAGCGTCCGCCCTGGAAACCGGCTCGGCCGGCAGATCAGCGGGCGACATAGCGGTCCAATCTCTTTTCGAGAAACCCCTGGCCGGTGGAGAGCACCAGGCAGATGACCCAGTAGATGAGGGCTGCTTCAAGGTAGAGCAGCATGAATTTCTGGCTGAAGGCCGTGATCTGTTGCGCCTCACGGAATAGTTCGGTGACCAGAATCAGGGAGGCGAGTGAGGTGTCCTTGACTAGGCTGATGAACGTATTCGACAGGGGCGGCACCGAAACCCGGGCAGCCTGCGGCAGGATGATGCGGGCGAGGGCGCGGCTGTGGGACATGCCGATCATGTAGGCGGCTTCCCACTGGCCCTTCGGCACGGAAAGAATCGCTGCGCGGATGACTTCGGCGGCATAACCGCCGACGTTGATGGAGAAGGCGATTACAGCGCTTGGCCACGGTTCGATCGTGACGCCGATCGACGGCAGCCCGTAGAAGATCACGAACAGTTGCACGAGCAGCGGCGTGCCGCGCACGATTGAGATGTAGCCGCGGGCGATGACGGAGAGGACACGTTTCGCCGACAACCTCATGAGCGCAAGCACAAGCGCGAGCACGAGACCGATCGCGAACGACGTGAGGGCAAGCGGGATCGTGCCGCGCACCGCGCCGTCCAGCAGTGGCCAGAGCGAGCTGACGAACAACTCCCAATCAGGCTGAATCATCGAATAGTCGAGCTATTGGCTGACGTCGGCGCCGAAGTACTTGTCGGAGAGCTCGGCGAGCGTTCCGTCGGCGGTGAGGGTCGCGAGCGCCTCGTTCACGGCCTCGGCCAGCGCGGTGCCGTCTTTCGCGAAGGCGAATGCACTCTCCGAACGTTCCGTCGTCTCGGCGGCGATTTTCAGGTTGTCGGCGCCGGTGGACTTCTGGTAGTCGAGGAAGGTCAGTTTGTCGTTGACCGTGGCATCCACTCGACCCTGCTCGACCAGGGTGACCGACTGGGCCCAGCCCTCGACGGCTTCGACGGTTGCACCGCTCTCGGTGGCCAGCGCGTTCCAGTTGCTGGTCAGCGACTGCGCCGTGGTGAGGCCCTTGAGGCTGGCGAACGACGTGATCGACGTATTGTCGGCGGGAACGACGATGACGCCGGTGGAGTAGGTATAGGGCGTGGAGAACTCGTACGAGCCCACGCGTTCCGGGGTGATCGACACTTGGTTGGCGATCATGTCCCAGCGGCCGGCGGTGAGGCCGGCGAAGATGGCGTCCCACTGGGTTTCTTCGAACGCGGCGTCGACGCCGAGCTCGGCGGCGACAGCTCGCGCCACCTCGACATCGTAGCCAGTGAGCTCGCCCGAACCGCCTTCGTGGAACGAGAACGGCCGATAGGTGCCCTCGGTGCCGATCACGAGCGTGCCGGAGTCGAGTACGCTGCTGAGGGAATCGTCGGTGCCGGTTGCGCTGTCGCCGTTCGACGCGGAGCAGCCGGTGAGGGTGAGGGCGACGACGGACAGCACAGCGGCCGGAATAAATCTGAGCTTCATCAAAGAAACGCCTAACGAACTAGTTGGGGCGAGCGCGGGTTGTGCGGGTGCCGCTCCAGAATGTGCGGAGGCCGCGGTTATCGACGTCCTTAGCGTAACAAGTCGCTACCGGCCGCGAATATTCCGGTTACGTCCGATGGCGCAGCGACATGATTTCTGCCGCTATGAACGCAGGGCCAGAGTGAACGGCAGCACCGCAGAGGCACCGTGCTGGCGCAGCACCCGGGCCGCCACCGTCACGGTCCATCGGCTGTCAGCCAGGTCGTCAATGAGTAAGACGGGGCGACCGGCGAACGGGGCGAGCGCAGCGGCGAGTGCGGGGCCGACCGCAAAGCGGTCCCACACGCCCTGCAGGCGGTAGGCGCTGTTGCCGCCGGGTTCCCCGGTGGGACCGCCGTTGGCCCAGTCCAGGGCGCCGAGCCAGGGCAGCCGGCCCACGTCGGCCAGCGATCGGGCCGCCGAATCAATGAGCAGCGGATGCCGCCGCGATGGCATCGAGACGATGGCCGCCGGTCTCTCGGCCCACCCCCACTCGGCGAGCACGCGCACACAGGCGGCCAGCATGGCCGGCGAGGCCGGGGCATCCGCGGCCTGGGTGCCGAACAGATCACGCAGGGGGCCGCCCCAGCCGAGGTCGGTCAGCCGGGCCAGGGCGCGTCCGGGCTCGGCGCGTTCGGCGAGCGGGATCTTTCCGCTGGCCGCGACGCCGAGGCTGCTCATGCCGGTGGGCCACTGGGCACGCACATCGATGGTGACGCCGACCCGGTCGAGCGATTGCGCAGCCTTGGCGTCGGATCCCGCGGCCAGATCGACCGGATACCAGACGCCGCGGCAGTTGTCGCAGCGGCCGCAGGCCACGGCGGTATCGTCATCGAGGGCGCGCTGCAGAAACTCCATACGGCAGCCAGCGGTGCTTTCAAATTCGAGCATCGCCTGTTGCTCGCCCAGCCGCGCCGCGGCGATGCGTTCGTAGCGCTCAGCGTCGTAGACCCAGGGCTGCCCGGTGGACTGCCAGCCCCCCTTCACCCGGTGCACCGCGCCGTCGACGTCGAGCACCTTGAGCAGCAGCTCGAGCGGGGTACGCCTGAGGTCGACCCTGGCCTCGAGGGCCGGCGTCGACAGGGGCGTGCCGGCGGCGTCGAGCGCGCCGATCACGGCCAGGGCCTTCGCTTGATTGGGCATCGAGGCGGTTGCGAAATAGTGCCAGATCGCTTCGTCTTCGGCCCCGGGTAGCAGCAGCACGTCGGCCGAGGCAGTGGCCCGGCCGGCACGGCCGACCTGCTGGTAGTACGCAACGGGGGAGGACGGTGCTCCCAGGTGCAGGACAAAGCCGAGGTCGGGTTTGTCGAATCCCATGCCAAGGGCACTCGTGGCGATCAACGCCTTGACCTGGTTGGTCTTGAGCAGCCCCTCTGACTCTTCGCGTTCGGCCGTGTCGGTCTGCCCGGTGTAGGCGCGCACCGCGTGTCCGGCCTCTCGCAGCAGCCGGGCGGTGTCCTCGGCGGCCGCCACGGTCAGGGTGTAGATGATGCCGCTGCCCGGCAGGTCGCCAAGGTGACTGAGCAGCCAGGCCAGACGGGCGCGCGAATCGGGCAGGCGCAGAACGCCGAGCCGCAGCGAGGATCGGGCGAGCGGGCCGCGGATTGTGACGACCTCGGCGGCACTGTCGGTGGTGCCAGCGCTTGCGAAACCGGCGGCGACCATGCCCACCTGTTCCGCGACATCCTGTACGACGCGGCTGTTGGCGGTCGCCGTCGTGGCGAGCACGGGCACGCCCGCCGGCATCTGAGCGATCAGGTCGCGCAGGCGGCGGTAGTCCGGGCGAAAATCGTGGCCCCAGTCGGAGATGCAGTGCGCTTCGTCGACCACGAGCAGGCCGACCCTGGCGATCAGGGCGGGCAGCTGCTCATCGCGAAAAGACGGATTGTTCAGTCGTTCGGGCGAGACCAGCAGCACATCGACCTCGTCGGCGTCGAGCTGGCGCAACACCGTGGTCCACTCGTGTGCGTTCGACGAGTTGATCGACACCGCCCGGACGCCGGCGCGGGCCGCGGCGGCGACCTGGTCCCGCATCAGGGCCAGGAGCGGCGACACCAGAATAGTCGGGCCGGCGCCCTGGCGCCGCAGCAACAGGGTCGCGACGAAGTACACGGCCGATTTGCCCCACCCGGTGCGCTGCACGACGAGGGCGCGCTTGCGCTGGTCGACGAGGGTGTCGATCGCCTCGTATTGTCCGTCGTGAAAGGCGGCGTCCTCATGCCCTACGAGGGTGCGCAGAATGGCCAGAGCGGATGCGCGGGTGTCGGTCATCCTTCAAGGGTGCCAGATAGCGCCGACACTGCCCGCCTCGCCGCATCGCATGCCGGTCTGGGGATCACGAGGGTGGTGCTGGGGCGTGGTGCACCACGCGTGTCGCGGGACATTCATTGTCTCCGAACGGGATCGCTCAGTAGGCTCGGTGGGTGAACGTGATTCAGGAGATCGAAACGCGACTGCCGGAACAGGCCGTCGGCGGTTTCCGTCGACTTATCGGGCAGGCCAGGGTGGGCGACCCAATCCTGCTGCAGCAGCGGGCCATGGCGCGCATGATCGCTCCGGCGCAATGGATTTTGAACCGGGTCGGGGCCGACGGCATCCGGTTGACCAAGGCGGGACACCTGCCGCCGGCGGTCATCGTCGAAGCGTCCGCCGAGCTCGACTGGGGCTGGCCGATCAGCGTCAACCGCGAGGTGCACCTGCGTCCGTTGCAGGAGCTGCGTGGGCACCTGCGCGCTGTCGGACTGCTGCGGGTCAGCAAGGGGACGCTCGTGCTCACCGTCAAGGGGCGCGCCCTCGCGCAAGATCCCCGTGAACTCTGGTGGCATCTCGCCCGCACCATTCACCACAGTCGTACGCCTGCTGTGAGCGACGCCACCCGCCTGCTGCTGTTGTTCGTCGCGACCCGCGACCTGGCTCGCCGCGAGGACTACCTCACGACCCTGTCGCGCTCGCTTGGCTCGCTCGGCTGGGTGCAGTCCGACGGCCAGGAACCGACGACGCAGTCGGTCTGGCACCTCGTCGACACGAAATGGAACCTGCTCGACCGCCTCGGGGTATTCGAACAGACCGAGGCTTGGCACGGCGACCGCGGCACGGTCACCGTCGGTGGTGCTGCCTTCGCGCGCGCAGCGCTGCAGTCCGACGCACCGAACGACGTGTCGTCCGATTAGGCAGCGTCTCGGAGCCAACGGGAAGTTGACCGGCGGCTGACCGCGGCATCCGCTGCCCTGCACGGGTGGTTGGATGGACGAATGGACGCAACGCCCGACTACATCGCCGATTTCTCCGCCTTTCTCGCAGCGTCACCATCGTCGTACCACGCTGCGGCCGAAGTCGCCCGGCGCCTCGACGTTGCCGGCTTCACCCGGCTGATCGAGTCTGAGAACTGGATCGACGCTGCCGCCGGCCACTACGTCGTGCGCGACGGCGCCGTCATCGCCTGGTCACAGCCGGTCGGCGCCGGGCCAACCACACCGTTTCGCATTCTCGGTGCCCACACCGACTCCCCGGGTTTCAAACTCAAACCCAAGCCCACGATCGGCGCGCACGGCTGGCTGCAGGCCGGCGTCGAGGTGTACGGCGGGCCGCTACAGAACTCGTGGCTGGACCGCGAACTCGAACTCGCCGGCCGTCTGGTCACCCGGGACGGCACCGAGCGCCTCGTGCGCACCGGGCCGTTCCTGCGCATCCCGCAGCTCGCCGTGCACCTCGATCGCGAGGTGAACAACGGTCTAACCCTAGACCGGCAACGCCACCTCACGCCCGTCTTCGGTGTCGGTGATCCGTTCGAGGCTGACCTGGTTGCGCACCTGGCCGGTCTGGCGGGAATTTTGGCAGCGGATGTCGCCGGGTACGACATCCTCACCGCCGACACCCAGGCGCCCGCCACCTTCGGTCTCGGCCACGAGCTGTTCGCCGCCGGCCGCCTCGACAACCTCTCCTCGGTATACGCCGGGCTGCGCGCCCTGATCGAACGCAGCAGGCACGACGCGCACACCGGCCCGATCAGCGTCCTCGCGGCCTTCGACCACGAGGAGCTCGGCTCGCAGTCCCGCTCCGGCGCGAGCGGCCCCTTCCTGGACGACATTCTCACCCGCATCGGCCACGGCCTCGGCGCGACCGGGTCGGACCGGCTGCAGTCCTACGCCGAGTCGTGGTGCCTCTCCGCTGACGCCGGGCATGCCGTGCACCCGAACTATCGCGAGCGCCACGATCTTGCCAACACCCCCATTCTCGGCGGTGGTCCGTTACTGAAAATCAATGCCAACCAGCGCTATGCGACGGATGCCCACGGAGCCGCCCTCTGGGCCCGCACCTGCGCGCAGGCGAACGTCCAATATCAGGAATTCGTCTCGAACAACACGGTTCCCTGCGGATCAACCATCGGGCCACTGACCGCGACGCGGCTCGGCATCCGCGTCGTAGACGTGGGTGTGCCGCTGCTGTCCATGCATTCCGCGCGGGAACTGTGCCACGTCAATGATCCGCCGGCGCTCGCGGCGGCGACCGCGGCCTTCTTCGCACCCGAGGTCTAATCCGTGCACTTATAGACACCGTAACTATCAGATAGTTATACTATCTATATGAAGATGGCCGAGTTGAGCGCGGTGAGCGGGGTGAGCGTCGCCACCGTCAAGTTCTATCTACGCGAAAACCTGCTCGCGGCGGGGGAGCGCACCGCGCCCAACCAGGCGGATTACGGCCCTGCGCACGTGGCCAGACTGCGTCTGATCCGCAGCCTGATCGAGGTTGGCGGCCTGGCGGTCGCCGACACCCGCGAGGTGCTCGCCGCCATCGACTCCGACCTGCCACTGCAAGACACTTTCGCGATCGCACAGCGCACGGTGTCGGAACGTATCGACCCTGCCGGCATCGACCGCCACGCGCTCGATCGAGTTGACGCGGTTCTCAACGGATGGCTCGTTTCCGCCCACAATCCGGGTCGCCTCGCCGCCGCGCGGGTCATCGAGTCGCTCGATGAGGTCGGTCAGCAGGATGCCCGCGGCTGGCTCACCCGCTACGCACACGCCGCTCTCTTGGTCGCCGAAGCCGATATCGACGAGATCGCAGCCCTCCCCGACCGAGCCGCCCAGGCCCAGACCGTTGTCGTGGGAACCGTGCTCGGCGACGCTCTGTTCTCAGCATTGCGCCGTGCCGCCCAGGAGCACGTCTCCGCACTGCGCTATTCCGCCGTTCCCGCGCGCGACCACCAGACCCCGTAACACCGCCCCGTCCCGAGACCGAGGCGCTCCACAACCCGGACCGACCGCACCATAACCCCTCTGACCGAAGGAGCTACCATGTTCCGCGCCAGCACTTCTACCGCCGCCGCAACCTCGCAGTCCGGCGAACTCCCCGCCCGCATCGCCTGGCATCGCCCGCTGCTCGCGGTCGCCGCCGCCATGACGGTTCTCGCGATCGTGAGCAGCATCGGCCTGATCGTCGATCACCGTGAGGTGACCGGGCTTCCGCTCTGGGCCAAGCCGCTCAAATTCGCGCTGTCCATCGTGATCTACAGCGTCACCCTCGCGTGGCTGATCGGCCTGCTCCGGCGCGGCCGCCGCTTCGCCTGGTGGGCCGGCACGATCAGCGCCGTGCTACTCCTGGTTGAAATGGTCGCGATCGTCGGCGCCGCCGTGGGCGCGACGACGAGCCATTTCAATGTCTCCACTGCATTTCATGCCGCGATCTGGGGCATCATGGCGGTCTCGATCGTCATCGTCTGGTTCGCGGCGATGGTCGTCACCGCTCTGCTCGTGTTCGGCGGGCGACGCGGCGGCGCTGCCCTCGGCGACGGCGCGCGCACCGTCGCCATCCGCTCCGGGATTGTGATTGCCGTCATCGGAATGGGCCTCGCCTTTCTCATGACCAGCCCAACCGCGGCCCAGCTCGACAATTTCCAGGGCATCGCCGGCGCCCATACCGTCGGCCTGGCCGACGGCGGCCAGGGTATCCCCATTCTTGGCTGGAGCACGGTGGCCGGCGACCTGCGCATTCCCCACTTCGTCGGCATGCACGCCCTGCAGCTGATTCCGCTCGCCGCCCTGATAGTCGAACTGCTCATGAAACGGATGCCTGCCCTCCGGCCCGAACGCTTCCGCGTCGCGATCGTGGTCACTGTCACCGCCCTCTACAGCGGCATTCTTCTCCTGCTCACCCTGCAAGCGCTGGCCGGTGAATCCATCGTGCGCCCGAGCACGCTCACGACCATCGTCGCCGCCCTGCTGTACCTGAGCGCCGCGTGTGCCATCACGGTGATTCTGGTGCTGGGCGCGCGGCGTCGGGCCCAGCGCGGGCAGACCGCGCTGTCAACGCGTGACCGGTGGAGTCACGGCTCGCTGGGGTGACCCAGCTGTTGCGCCCGTTCGATGCGCGCAATCCGATCGAGGGCGGCATCCTCTGAAGTCGACGTGGGGCCGAGCAGGGCGCGCACGACGCCGAGAACGAGCCGGGTACCCCAGATGACGGGCAGGCGGGATCGTTTCAGACCGAGCATGTCGCGATACTCGCGCGGGATCGACGCCACGGCACCGGCGAACATGATGTTATAAAAGGGCAGCATGCCACGGCTGAGCGGCGGGTAGCGGATGAAGCGCACCGCGTCGGCCACGCGGGCGTCGCTTTTGAGGGTTCCGGCGCTGCGAAACGCCTCAAGTTGGGCGGCGAGCTCATCGGCCGAATGCGGGGCATCCTGCACGCCGATGAGTTCTCCGGCGATCGCCCATTCCCGCACGTAGCCGTCGGCGCCGCCGGGAATGGCGTCGTCCCAGAGCAGGTGCGATTGCAGAAAAGCATCGGTGAACACCACGTGCACCCAGGACAACAGCTCGGGATCACCCGCAGCATAGGAGCGTTCCTCCCCACGGGCATCGATATAGCTGCCGGCCACCCGATCGTGAAAATGGGCTACCCGACCAGACTCGCGTTCCGCGACGACGGTGTCGGCGAAGGTCACCGTGACGAGCCACTGAATCGTTCCGGAGAGGCGGCCGAGCGGATCTTCGTGGTACCGCGACCAGTCGTGCACGCCGGCCATGGCGCCGGGGTGCAGGGTCTGCATCAGCAGGGCGCGAATGCCCGCGACCATGGTCGCCATTCCGCCGTGCACGGCCCACGCGGCGCTTCCCGGGCCGAAAAATCCCGGGTCGTCTCCCGTGGCGATCTGTTCAACCCATTTCGGCCGCCCGTCGCTGTTGCCCGAAAGTGTCACCAGAAGGTGCGAGCGCCAGCTGTCAATGAATCTGCCCATCCTCGGATCGTAGCGCCGCCTCGCTGGGCGCCGGCCGCGAACGGCGACGGCGCGCCGACACCGGACGTAGGCTGGTCACGTTGAACAATCGACACAGGAGGCGGCAATTGACCGACACAGCACGATGACCGCGTCCGCGAAGCCGAAGAATGTCGGCACGCCGAGCACCAACAGAAAAGTTATCGCTCTGGCCGTCGCCGGGGCCCTCGGTGGTTTCCTGTTCGGCTTTGATTCCTCGGTCATCAACGGAGCCGTCAACGCGGTGCAGCAGGAATTCGGCCTGAACGCCGCCCTCACCGGGTTCGCCGTTGCCTGTGCACTGCTCGGCGCTGCGGCCGGCGCTTTCTTCGGTGGGCGCTTCGCCGATCGCTACGGACGCATCCCCATGATGATTCTCGGCGGAGTGGTGTTTCTGGTCAGCTCGATCGGCTCGGGGTTGGCGTTCGGTGTCGTCGACCTGATCATCTGGCGGATCGTCGGCGGACTCGGCATCGGCCTCGCATCCGTTGTGGCGCCGGCCTATATCGCCGAAATTTCACCGCGGCAGATGCGCGGACGTCTCGGCTCGCTGCAGCAGCTCGCGATCACCCTCGGCATCTTCACCGCATTGCTCTCCGACGCCGTGTTCGCCGGGAGCGCGGGAGGGGCCGGCGGTGAGTTCTGGTTCGGCTTGGCGGCCTGGCGCTGGATGTTCCTCGCCGGCGCCGTGCCGGCCATCGTCTACGGCGGCATCGCGTTCCTTCTTCCGGAATCCCCTCGTTTTCTCATTTTGAAAGACAAAGAAGCGGACGCCCGCGCCGTGTTCACCCGGCTCTGGCCGAGCGGCGACGTCGACCGCGAGATTCGCGACATGCGTCGCTCGATCGAGGTCGACGCCCGGTCGAAGAAATCGGGGTCGCTGCGCGGTAGCTCGTTCGGGCTCAAGCCGATCGTCTGGGTCGGCATCATCCTGTCGGTGTTCCAACAATTCGTCGGCATCAACGTGATCTTCTACTACTCGACCACCCTCTGGAGCGCGGTCGGCTTCGAAGAATCCAACTCGCTGACCATCTCCGTGATCACGTCGGTTACCAACATTCTGGTCACCCTCGTCGCGATCGCCCTGGTCGACCGGATCGGCCGACGGCCGATACTGTTGGCCGGCTCCATCGGTATGACGGTCTCACTCGCCACGATGGCGCTCGCCTTCAGCCAGTCGGTCACAGTGGGCGGCGCCCTGAACCTGCCCGGCGCGTGGGCGCCGATCGCACTCGTCGCCGCAAATCTGTTCGTGATCTCGTTCGGTGCCTCCTGGGGACCGGTGGTGTGGGTGCTCCTCGGGGAGATGTTCCCCAACTCGATTCGCGCCAAGGCTCTCGGACTGGCGGCAGCCGCCCAGTGGATCGCGAATTTTCTCATCACGGTCAGTTTTCCGCCGATGGCCGGCGCGTCCCTGCCGATCACCTACGGCCTCTACGCGCTGTTCGCCGGGCTCTCGTTCTGGTTCGTGCTGCGCAAAGTCCCCGAAACGAACGGCATGTCGCTTGAAGAAGCCGACACCCTGCTGCCGCCGAAGAACTCGGCCAAGAAGGCAGCCGCAGACAAGTAGGAATGTCAGACAGTATGCGGCGTTACCTACAAGCCCCCGAACGGGCCGTCGCATCGCGTCGGGTTTGCAGATAACTTCACACCACAATGATTGTGGAGTGTGACCATGCCCGAACGTGGATACGCCGTTATTTGCCTGAAAACCACAGGACTGTTCCCGTATCAGCGGGATCGGATCGTCGAGGTCGCCGTGGTGCACCTCGACGAGGGTGGCCATATTTCAGCGCACTGGCAGACCGTCGTCAACCCCGGAAGTAATGCGGCTGACGTGACGAATCACGGCGTCAGTACAGCCGAACTGCTGCGTGCGCCGACGTTTGAGCAGATCGCCCCGAGACTGGTCGACCTGCTGCGCGGCCGGGTGTTGGTGGCCCACAACGCCCAGTTCGTCACCGGATTTCTGATGCGCGAGTTCGAGCTGATCGGCTATGCCCCGGGGCGGGGACTCGAGGCGGTCTGTACCATGCAGCTGGCTCGCAGCTACCTGCCGGGCGCCGGTCGGCTGCTCATCGATTGCTGCGCGGCGTACGACATTGAGATCGAGCCCGGCCCCGGCGCCCTGATGCAGGGCGTTGCGTGCGCCAGTTTGCTGGCGGCATACGTGCAGGGGGCTCCCAGCGAGCTACCGTGGATCGACGCCCTGGATCGCGCCGAACGGTCCACCTGGCCAACCATCGCCAGCGACGCCGAAGCACAATGGGTGCAGCGCGACCCGTCGACGACGACAGACGCGGTGCCGACACCGAGCTTTCTGGCCCGGGCGGTCGTGAAACTTCCCGACTACACCGGCCCCGAGGAGCACCTGGACTATCTCGCCCTGCTCGATCTGTGCCTGCTCGATCGCGGGCTGTCGCCTCGGGAAACACACGAACTTCGGATTTTGGCCGAATTGAACGGCATCAGCGCGACGGACTGTACGGCCCTGCATCGGCGGTACTTCGAGGATCTCGTGCGCGCATCCGGAACCAACGACGCCCTGAGCATCGCGGACTCCGCGGACCTGATCAGGGTCGCCCGCACACTCGACGTCGCTCCCGAGGTCGTCGCCGCCGCGCTGACAGCACCGTCAGCGGTGACGCTCCCACCGATCACCTCGACCGACACGGTACTTCTGGAACAGGGCGACATCGTCGTGCTGACCGGTGACATGGCCCGCGCCCGCTCCGACTGGGGCCGGGAATTGGTCGCGCGAGGGCTCTCCCTGGGAACGGCGGTCACCCTGCGCACGCGCCTGCTGGTGGCCGCAAACCCGGCATCGGTCACCGGTAAAACCGTTAAAGCTCGCGACTACGGCATTCCAATCGTCTCCGAATTCGGCCTGCGGTCCCTCATCGGAGTGCGCTGACCCGGTCGGACCCGGCAGCCGCTCATTCGAGCGAGTCTCGCAGCACCGGCTAGATCAGGCTGCGCAGGTGCTCCTCGACGGTCACGCCGCGGGCCGTGGCCTGCTGTACCAAACGCTGGTGTTCTTCGTCACTGAGCGACAGCGTCACCCGGTGCAGCTCGCCGGTACTGCGCATGACAACGGGACCGTTCGGATCGGTGAGGTCGCGATAGTCTTCGCCGATGTCGCCGATGTCGCCGATGTCGCCGATGTCGCCGATGTCGCCGATGTCATCGAACGAGAACAGTTCGTCGTGCGTGTAGGCGGCGGCCCGCTCGGCCACGCGGTCCGTGGTCCGGGTCGGTGCGGTCGGCAAGCGCGCAATTCCCGGCCCACCGGATGCCACAGTGCGCGCCCGCACCACCGGTTCAGCTGCTGGCTGACTCCCGAAAAAACCAGGCCCGCCCGCCGCTGGCCGCCCACGCTGGAAGGCTTCGGCGGCGCCGCGCGCGCGCGCGTCGGCGGCCTCGTTGAGCGGATGCCCGGCGTGCCCCTTCACCCATTCAAATCGGTACCGACGCCCGGCAATAGCCTCGTCGATCTCCTTGAGCAGGTCGAGGTTCATGACCGGCTTGCCGTCGCCCTTGCGCCAGCCCTTGGCCTTCCAGCCCTTCATCCACTTGGTGACCGAGTTGATCACGTACTGGCTGTCGCACAGCACGAGCAGATCGTCGTCGATGTGTGCGGTCGCGCGAAACAGCTCGAGCACGGCCTTCAACTCGCCCTGGTTGTTGGTCGCGTGCTTCCAGCCGCCGGCCGCCCAGCAGGAGTCGTCCACGTACCAGGCCCAGCCGGCTGGTCCGGGATTTCCGAGGGCAGAACCGTCGGCGGCGGCGGTGATAGTCATGTGCGGGCCTTTCAAACAGCGGATACGCGGGCGCAGGTCGTACCAGTCTGTCACCCCGGCATCCGCTGCCCGTAGCGCTGGCGACCCAGCGCGGATTGTGTCCGTCAGGTAACAGCGCCCCAACAACCCACCGAAGGGCCTGTGATTATCTGGTGATCGAAAGGTAACGGGTGCCATCGTTGCCGGAAACACGCGCTGGCTAACGTCGGAGCAGGGAGGCCGCCGTGGCTGCCTGCAGATCGCTGCCCGCCGCTTCACTCCACAACTCAAGGGAGTTTTCAATGACATTCAGCGCCGTTGAATCAGCACCCGGCAGCACCACGTCCTTGATCGAAGACGCGGTGCTGGTGCACCGTCCCGGTCGATGGATCGACAATTGGAACCCCGAGAACAGACAGCAGTGGGAACAGGGCGGCAAACTCATCGCCGCCCGCAACCTGAAATGGTCGATCGTCGCCGAGTTTCTCAGCTTCGTGGTTTGGCAGCTGTGGAGCATCGTCGTCGTGTCGCTACCGGGCGCCGCAACCCTGCATTTTCCGTATACCTTCCTGGTGCCCAAGTTCGGCGGTCGCAACTGGACCATCATCTCGGCCGGCCTGCTGCTGATCCCCTCGATCGCCCTCGGCGTCTGCGTCGGCAACCCGGACACCCCGTTCGGCATCATGCTGTTCGTCTCGGCCCTCGCTGGCTTCGGCGGTGGCAACTTCGCCAGTTCGATGTCAAACATCACCTATTTCTACCCGCAGAGCCAGAAGGGCTACGCGCTCGGCCTCAATGCCGCCGGCGGCAACCTCGGCGCCGCGATGGCCCAGCTCGTCGTACCGATCGTGATCACGCTCGGCGCCGTGGGGACCCTCAACATCAGATTCGCCGGCTGGTTCTGGGTGCCGCTGATCCTGATCGCCATGTGGGGTGCCTGGAAGTACATGGACAACCTCGCCAACGCCAAGGCCGACTTCGCCGGCTCGCTCGCCGCCGTCAAAGAACCACACTTCTGGATCCTCGCTATGCTCTACATCGGCACGTTCGGTTCCTTCATCGGTTTCGCCAGCGTGTTCCCCAAGCTCATCGCCGACCAGTTTCCGGCCTACTCCACCATCCAGGTCGCTTCCGCATCGCTGTCGCTCGCCATCATCGGAGCTTTCGTCGGTTCGCTGGCCCGACCGGCCGGCGGACGCCTGGCCGACCGTTTCGGCGGGGCATCCGTCACCGTTGCCGCCTGCGGCAGCATGGCCGTGGGGGCGCTCGTGGTGGTCGCCGTGCTGCCACTGGGCAGCTTCTGGGCGTTCCTCGGCAGCTTTCTGCTGATCTTCGTCGCGACCGGAATTGGCAACGGTTCGACCTACCGCATGATTCCGAGTGTGTTTTCGGCGCGCAGCGGGGTGGAAGACGCCTATCACAACTCGGGTGACGTCAACACGCAGCGCAAAACGGCCGCTGCCCTCGGCCTCATCTTTGCCGTCGGCGCCTACGGCGGATTCATCATTCCGCAGGTACTCGGCTACTCCAAGACCACCACCGGCGACTACTCCAGTGCGATCTACGCCTTCGCCATCGCCTACGTCTTCATGATGTGCGTGACCGCCTTCGTCTACCTGCGCCGCGGTTCGTCCGTCGCCGGCCAGAAGATCTAGGCGACCAGTGCCTGCCGCTGCCACGCACTGCCCGTACTGTGCCCTGCAGTGCGCCATGACCTTGACCCCGGCGAAGCGGATGCCGCCGCATCCGCTTCGCCGGCAGCCCCGGCCGCTTCACTGCTGGTGGCCGGCCAAGCATTCCCGACCAATCGTGGCGGCCTGTGCAAGAAAGGCTGGACCGCGGCCGAGCTGCTCGTGTCGCCCGACCGCATCCTCCAACCGCTGCTGCGGCAGGCGGATGGCACCTTTGAACCGGCCTCCTGGAGTGACACACTCGACCTGGTCGCGGCCAAGCTGCGCGAGACCCGTGCCGAGTTCGGAGCCGACGCGGTCGGCGTCTTCGGCGGAGGCGGCCTCACCAACGAGAAGGCCTACCAGCTCGGAAAATTCACCCGGGTGGCGCTTCGCTCCAGCCGCATCGACTACAACGGCAGATTCTGCATGTCGAGCGCCGCGGCGGCCGGCAATCGGGCCTTCGGCCTCGACCTGGGGCTGCCGTTCCCGGTCGAGGAGCTCGACGAGGCCGACACTATTTTGATTCTCGGATCCAACGTGGCGCAGACCATGCCGCCGTTCATCGGGCACCTGGAGGGAACCCGAGCCGCCGGCGGCCTCGTGGTCGTCGACCCCCGGCGCACCGCCACCGCGCGGCTCACCGATGATGGCGCGGGACTGCACGTGCAGCCCACTCCTGGCAGCGACCTCGTGCTTCTGCTCGGCCTCACCCACATCGTCGTCGCCGAGAATCTCGTCGATCTCGACTACCTCGCCAAACGCACCACCGGGTTCGACGATGTGCGTCGTAGCGTCAGTCAATGGTGGCCGACTCGGGTGCAGGAACAGACCGGCGTTCCGGTCTGGCAGCTGCGGGAGCTGGCTCGCCGCCTCGCCGCCGGCGCTGCACGGGGAGCGGCGACCGGCAGCGGCACCTACATTCTCACCGGGCGCGGCGTGGAACAGCACGCCGACGGCACCGACACGGCCACCGCCGCGATCAACCTCAGCCTCGTGCTCGGCCTCGTCGGCACCACTCACTCCGGCTACGGCACCCTCACCGGCCAGGGCAACGGACAGGGCGGTCGCGAGCACGGGCAATAATTCGACCAGCTGCCCGGCTACCGCAGGATCAATGATCCCGTTGCTCGCGCACACGTCGCCGGGGTCTGGGGCGTCGACCCCGACAGCCTCCCCGGCGTCGGACTGCCCGCGGTCGAGGTGCTGAGCGCGCTGGGCGAACCGGGCGGGATCCGCTGCCTGCTCGTGCACGGCTCCAACATCGTCGTCTCCGCGCCGAACGCCGACCGGGTGCACGGCTCCAACATCGTCGTCTCCGCGCCGAACGCCGACCGGGTGCGCGCCGCCCTGACCACCCTCGACTTTCTGGTCGTGGCCGACTTCTTCTTCTCCGAAACCGCGGTGCTTGCCGACGTCGTGCTGCCGGTGACCCAGTGGGCCGAGGAGGAAGGCACCATGACCTCGCTCGAGGGGCGCGTCATCCGGCGCCGCCACGCCGTCGACGCACCGGAAGGCGTACGCAGCGAACTGTGGATCTGGCAGGAGATCGCGCGGCGACTGGAATCACCCGGCACCTTCGGTGCCGAACCGTCGGACGTGTTCGACGAACTATGCCGGGCGTCGGAGGGCGGACTGGCCGACTATTCCGGCCTGAGCTATGCCCTGCTCGACTCGGAGGAACCGGCCTTCTGGCCGTACCCGGTCGGGTCGACCGGAACGCCGCGCCTGTTTCTGGAGCGGTTCGCGCACCCCGACGGCCTGGCGCGCCTGATCGCCGTCAAGGCGCGGCGCCTCAGCGCACCGGCCCAGGTTAGCGGTGCGCTGACCCTGATCACCGGGCATCTGCGCGAGCACTACCAGAGCGGAACCCAGACGCGGCGGGTGCGGGAACTTTCCGAAGCCGAGCCCGACGCCCGCCTGCAGCTGCACCCGGCCACTGCGGAGCGGCTCGGCATCATCGACGAGGCCTGGGTCGAGGTCAGCAACGACCGGGGCATCGTGCGGTGCCGGGCCCAGGTGAGCACCGACATCCGCTTCGACACGGTCTTCCTGCCGTTTCACTTCGCTGGCGACCAACGCGCCAACCTGCTGACCGACGACGAGACCGACCCGATCAGCGGCATGCCCGAATTCAAGAAGACAACCGTTCGAGTGCGTGCACTCGTGGAAGCAGGCGCCCATGTCTGAACAGCGCAGCCCGGAGCGAATCGTGCTGGTCGGCTACGGCCCGGTCGGAGCCCGTTTCGTCGAGGAGTTGCTGCCCCTCGTGCGGCAGGGCGCAGCCACGCTGACCGTGGTCGGGGCCGAGAACGCCGACGCCTACAACCGGGTGCTGATCGCCGACTACGCCGTCGGCAACACCGACCGGGAGAGCCTCGAAATCACCGACACGTTCGCCGCCCGCGAGGCCGGCGTGCACCTGCACCGCGGCGTGAGCGTCACGGCCATTCTGCGCAGCCGCCGCGCGGTGTCACTCAGCGACGGCACGCTGCTTTCCTACGACCGGCTCGTGCTCGCCACCGGTGCCCGCGCCAACGTTCCCACGCTCGACGGTGTCACCCGGATGCGCCGCGATCGACAGCTGCCAGCCAGGGACGCCGCCACTCTCGACAGCAACGGCGCCCCGCTTCCGCGCGGGGTCACCGTGCTGCGCGACCTCGACGACGCGAAACGGGTCCTTGCGGCTGTGACTGCCGGAGCCCGCATCGTCGTGCTCGGCGCCGGCGTGCTCGGCATGGAGATCGCCCTTGCCGCGGTCGCCGCCGGAAGCCACGCCTGCGTCGTCTACCACGGAGAAATCCCGATGGCCCGCAACCTTGACCGGGGCGGCTGCAGCGTGCTCGCGCAGAGCGCCAGACGCGCCGGGGTCACCATGGTCAACCACTCTCGGGCTGAAAGTCTGCTCTTTCACCGGGATGACGACGGGGTCGACCGGTTCGACGCCCTCATCTGCGCCGATAACAAGCAGATTCACGGCGACCTGCTGTTGCTCTCCTGCGGGGTCGGCGCGCGCACCGAGCTGGCCCAGCTGGCCAGCCTGCCGGTGTCGACCGGAATCCTGGTCGACACGAACCTGCAGAGCTGGGGCGACCCGCGCATCTACGCGATCGGCGACTGCGCCCATGTGGCACCCGCGCCCCGGGCCAGCGACCTCAGGACGCTGCCGGCCGATGGGCCGAGCGGCCTGATCGGGCCGGGCTGGCGCCAGGCCGACTGGCTCGCCGAGCGCTTCACCGCCGAGGTGCTGGGCCGGGGCGAGACAGCGGAACTCGCGGCATCCGCTTCGGCCGTGGTCATGCTCAAGTCCGAGGGCATCGACGTGGTGTCGGTCGGTAACACCGCAGCCGAACCGTGGGATCTTCCGGCCGAGGATCCTGCCGTGTCTCATCGCTCGGCCGGATGCCCATCCGCTCCACTGCGCGTGTCGCAGTGGAGCGATCCGGAACACGGCCGCCACGTCAAAATGGTCACCCGTGACGGCATTCTCGAAGGCTTCGTGTGCGTCGGTATGCCGCGCACCGCCGCCGAGCTGACCTTGCTATTCGAGCGCGGCAGCGAACTCCCGGCTGACCGCTCGATACTGCTGCGCTACGACGGACCGGATTATGAGCCCTCCACCAGCGGCGCCTTCAACCCAACCGCGACGGTCTGCTGGTGCAACGGCGTCACCGTGGGCGCCATCGCCGACTCAGCCGGGTCCGGTCATACAAGCGTCGCCTGCATCGGCGCGGCCACCCGAGCGGGCACCGGCTGTGGCGGCTGCACACAGCGCATCGGGGAGGTTCTCGAACGTTTTTCGACAATGGTCCGACGCCCTGACAGCGTGAATTCTGCGCTCCGGCTGGGCGAAAATGTTACAGCCGGAGTAAATGATGAGATTTACCCGGTTTTAGTGGTGGTGAGACCGTTACACTGCTGCACGACCGATTCAATCAGAGGGAGAATTCGCATGCTGAATAATCTGACCGGATGGCATTTTCTTATCATTCTCGTCATAGTCCTGCTCTTGTTCGGCGCGCCGAAGCTGCCGGGGCTCGCCCGCAGCCTTGGTCAGTCGATGAAAATTTTCAAGAGTGAGATCACGCCGGAACGCACCGACGATGTCACGCCGAACACTGCAGCCGACAGTGTGCGCGCCGATGGTGCTCGCGCCGACAGTGCTCGCACCGACAGCGCTCGCACCGACCCGAGCGGCACCCCGAACCCGAAGGCCTAGGCCACCGTGGTGGTGGAGGGCGTGCGTACCGCGCCCGCCAAGGGCAGGATGTCACTCGGGGAGCACCTGCGCGAGCTGCGTAAGCGGCTTTTTCTCGCCGCAGCGGGTATCTTGGTTGGCGCCATCGCCGGCTGGCTGCTCTCCAGTTTCGTCTGGGATGGTTTGCGCGAACCGATCTACGCAATCGTGCGTGCCCAGAATCGCAACGCCCAGATCAACTACCCCGATATCACGAGCGCTTTTGACCTCAAATTGCGCATCTCGTTCTACGTCGGATTGATCGTTTCGAGTCCGGTGTGGCTGTATCAGATCTTTGCTTTTCTGATGCCAGGGCTGACCCGCCGGGAGAAGCAGTACTCCTTGGGTTTCTTCTTCACCGCCGTACCCCTGTTTCTCATCGGGTGCGCGGCCGGCTGGTATGTGCTGCCCCATGTGGTTGCACTCATGACGAGTTTTGCGCCGAAGCAGGATGCCGCTCTCATCAATGCGCAGAACTATTTCGACTTCGTGCTCAAGCTCATGATCGCCATTGGGATCGCGTTCGTGCTGCCGGTATTCATCGTGTTGCTGAACTTTGCCGGGGTGATCAGCGCCCGTTCGATCATCAAATCCTGGCGCCTGGCTATCTTGGTGATCATCCTGTTCACGGCCATTGCGACGCCGGCGGCCGATGTCGTGTCGATGTTCCTGCTCGCCGTGCCCATGGTGATGCTCTATTTCGCCGCCTACGGGATCGCCGTGCTTCACGATCGCCGGGTTGCCCGCCGGGTAGCTCCCGTGGGCGTCGACGGTCTGCTGATCTAAGGCTGTCGCTCGCGTTCATCCGGTGCGGCTGGTGATGTGCCGAGAAAGTTCGTGCAGTTCGTGCAGGCCGCAACACGCAAAGCCCCAAAGGTGAGACATTTTCTTATCGTTTGCTTACGTCTCGTGTCTAGTCATTCATGAGATTACTTTCAGCGGGTACATTTCCGTTGTTAGTTGAACCGGACCCGGTACTTTCATATACGTCAGGAGAACAAGGATGTTTGATCAGGGTTTCATTACCAACGCCATCAACCGCAGCGCAGAAAATCCATCGGACCGCCGAAACTTTCTACGCGCGGCCGGCGTGGCCGGCTTCGGTGTTGGAGCAGCGATGCTCGCCACCGGCGGGCCAGCACTGGCCGCAGAGGCGGAAACGGCGCCGGCTGGCGCACCGAGCGACGCGGCTATTTTGAACTTCGCCCTCAACCTCGAGTACCTCGAGGCCGAGTTCTACTTGCGTGCCACGACCGGCAGCGGACTACCCGAGAGCATGACGACGGGAACCGGCACCCGCGGCGGCGTGACCGGCGGTCGCATGGTGCACTTCAAGACCTCCATCATCAAGAAGTACGCCGACGAAATTGCCGCTGACGAGAAGGCGCACGTTGCGTTCCTGCGTTCCGCCCTGGGCAGTGTTGCTGTGTCCCGCCCCAAGATCAACCTGGACGCGAGCTTCACCGCTGCTGCGCAGGCGGCCGGTCTGGTCAAGCCCGGCCAGAAATTCGACGTGTACGCCAACGAGGCGAACTTCCTGTTCGGGGCGTTCATCTTCGAGGACGTCGGAGTCACCGCGTACAAGGGTGCCGCTCCGTTGATCACGAACAAGACCTTCCTCGAAGCGGCTGCGGGGCTGCTCGCGGTCGAGGCGTACCACGCTGGTGTCATCCGCAGCACGCTGTACGCGCTGGGAATTGCACTGCCTTCGGTGTACGTGACCGCGCAGAAGATCTCCGACCTACGAGACGCCGTCGATGGCCCGACCGACCTCGATCAGGGCATTGGCAACGCGTCGAAGGCGAACCTCGTGCCGACCGACGCCAACGGCCTGGTCTACAGCCGCAGCGCCGCCCAGGTGCTGAACATCACCTATCTCAACGCGGCGCCGGTGAAGTCGGGCGGGTTCTTCCCGGCCGGTGTGAACGGTGTCATCAACACCAGCGGAGCCAACGGCTAGCTCGCACGAGATGACCGCAGGTTGGCCCGCCGGCCGCACGTTCTATCGTGCGCCCGGCGGGCCAAGTTGCGCCCAGCCGCCTTCACGCGGCGATCCAGCAGCGCGCATCCACTCGAATACTGGGCGCAGGCTTGGTGGCGAGGCTCAGGTTTGAACGTGCGCCCAGCTGGGGAACCTGCACCCGGGTAGCCGCCTGGCTGGTTAGGAGACGGACAAGGAGATTTCGTGTAGTCCGGTTGATCCGTTGGGAGCAACGTCGGCGGTGGCCGATGTTTGCACGAGGCCAGCAGCATCCGTGGCCCGCACCTTGATTCGGTGGTCGCCAGCGGTTGCGTCGGTCCAGGTGTAGGCCCACTGGCGCCAGGTGTCGACCGAGATCGCGTCGGCGAGCATCGCCTCATGCCATGGACCGTCATCGATCTGCACGGCGACGGCGCTGACGCCCACGTGCTGGGACCAAGCGACGCCGGCGATGACGATGGAGCCAGCGGATACCGGTGTTCCGGCGCGCGGTACGTCGACGCGGGAGGAGAGCTTGACGGGTCCGAGTTCGGACCAGCCGCGGGGGGTCCAGTAGCCCTGCTCCTGGTCGAAGCGGGTGAGCTTGAGTTCGACGACCCATTTGGTGGCCGAGACGTAGCCATACAGCCCGGGCACGACCATGCGCACCGGGTAACCGTGCTCGAGTGGCAGGGGTTCACCATTCATGCCGACCGCGAGAATAGCGTTACGCTCGTCGGTCAGCGCCTCTATCGGCGTGCCAGCAGTGAAGCCGTCGTGGCTCCGGGACAGCACCATGTCGGCACCGTTCGTTGGCTTGGCGCGGGCCAGCAGCTCACGAATCGGGTAGCCGAGCCAGGTGGCGTTACCGATCAGGTCCCCGCCGACGTAGTTCGACACGCAGGCCAGGGTGGTCGTGCTCTCTTCGAGCGGCAGTGCGAGCAGCTCGGCAAAGTCGATCTCCACCTCGGTTTCGACCATGCCGGTGATCTTGAGACGCCAGGTGGTCGGGTCGATGCGCGGAACGCTCAGGGCGGTGTCGATGCGGTAGAAATCGGCGTTCGGGGTGATCAGCGGCGTGATTCCGGCCACGTCCAGGCTCGCCCCGGCCGGAATCGCGGCGGCCCGAACGGATGCAGCGGGCAGCGTGAACAGGGCGCGAGCGGCGTCCGCTGCGCGGGTGGCCGCTGCGCTGAGCTGGCCGCCGGCGAGGGCGAGCAGCCCGATGCCCGCGGTTATGCCGGTGTAGACGAGGAAGCGGCGCCGGTCAGGACCGGGCAGGGTGTCAGCGGTCGCCGGTGTCGATCGACTCGCCGGCAGTCGGGTGGTGAGAAAGGTCAGAACGATGGCGGCGACGCCCATGGCGACGACCGCGGGTACGGCGTCGAGAGTGGAGGCACTGGAACGAGAAAGCGCCGCGAACAGCGCGATCGCGCCGATGAGCACGACGAGCAGGCGGCCGAACGGCGGGCGCCTGCTCTCGAGGATACCGGCGAGGGAAGCGAGCACGATCAGCACGAGCACGATGGTCAGGATGAGCGCGAACTTGTCATTGCTGCCGAACAGGCCGATCACGAGATCCTTGACGCTGGCCGGAACAATGTCGATGACCAGCGCGCCGACAGTGAGCACCGGGCTGGCGCCGGGGAATAGCCAGGCGGCGGTCAACTCGGCCAGGCCCAGGCCGGCCAGGGCAGCAGCGAGGCCGGCGCCCGCCGGTCGCCAGAACCGCTCCGCCATGGACGCGCGCGGCCGGGTCAGAGTGTTCGATATGTCGGGGGTGGCCATGCCGTCAGCCTAGAACGAGCGGCTGTGATTAGCACCCTGCGGGGGCGTGTGGGCGTTTTCGTCAGACATCCGTCACATCTTGACCTCGCGGTAGTGCAGTCTTGATGGACTATGTCTCTGCTTGCGCGCCTCGAAAATGAAACCGACCCCGACGCTCTCTTCGAGGCCTTCGAAAGCTGGGCGACCGAGCAGGGCCTCACGCTCTACCCCGCGCAGGAGGAAGCGGTCATCGAGATCGTCTCGGGTGCCAACCTCATCCTGAGCACACCGACCGGAACCGGCAAATCCCTCGTGGCCGTCGGCGCGCACTTCGCGGCGCTCTCGGCCGGCAAACGAAGCTTCTACACCGCGCCGATCAAGGCCCTCGTGAGTGAGAAGTTCTTCGCGCTGGTCGAAACTTTCGGCGCCGAGAACGTCGGCATGATGACCGGCGACTCGAGCGTCAACGCCGACGCCCCGATCATCTGTTGCACCGCCGAGATTCTCGCCAACCTCGCGCTGCGGAACGGCGAAGATACCGAGGTCGACCTCGTCGTGATGGATGAGTTTCACTTCTACGGCGATCCGGAACGCGGCTGGGCCTGGCAGGTGCCACTGCTGCTGCTGCCGCGCGTGCAGTTCATTCTCATGTCGGCCACTCTCGGCGACGTGAAGTTCATCAGCGATGACCTGAGCCGGCGAACCGGGCGGGCCACGGCCGTCGTCACCGGTGTGGAACGACCGGTCCCGCTCAGCTACTACTACGAGCAGACCCCCGTGCACGAAACGGTCGAAGAGCTGCTGCACACCGACAAAGCGCCGGTGTATATCGTGCACTTTTCCCAGGCGGCCGCCCTCGAACGCGCCCAGGCGCTCGCGAGCGCCAAGGTGGCCACCCGCGAACAGCGTGATGTGATTGCCGAGCTGATTGGCGAGTTCCGATTCACCACGAGCTTTGGCAAGACCCTGTCGCGACTCATTCGCATGGGAATCGGCGTGCACCATGCCGGCATGCTGCCGAAATATCGCCGGCTGGTGGAACAACTCGCCCAGCGCGGCTACCTGCGCGTGATCTGCGGCACCGACACCCTCGGCGTCGGCATCAACGTGCCCATCCGCACCGTGCTCTTCACCGCCCTCACCAAATATGACGGCGTGAAAATGCGCCAGGTGAACGTGCGCGAGTTTCACCAGATCGCCGGGCGGGCCGGGCGGGCCGGTTATGACACGGCGGGCACCGTTGTGATCCAGGCGCCGGAGCACGAGACCGACAACCTCAAAGCCATCGAGAAGGCCGGAGACGACCCGAAGAAGAAACGTAAAATCGTGCGTAAGAAGGCGCCGGACGGCTTCGTGTCCTGGGGCGAACCGAGCTTTCGCCGGTTGGTCGACGCCGAGCCCGAAACCCTGTCGCCCTCCATGCAGATGACCGCGGCGATGCTCATCAACGTGATCGGACGCGGCGGCGACGCTTTTAGCCACGTGCACTCGCTCGTCTTTGACAACCATGAACCGTGGCGGCGCCAGCTGGTGTTGGCCCGACGGGCCCTCGGGATCTACAAGACCCTGCGCGAAGCCGGCATTGTGGAGCAGAGCGTGAGCGGCAACATCCGCTTGACCGTTGACTTGCAGGCGAACTTTGCGCTCAACCAGCCGCTGTCACCGTTTGCCCTGGCCGCCTTTGAACTGCTCGACCCCGAATCGCCCACCTACTCGCTCGACATGATCTCAATTCTGGAATCGACCCTCGACGACCCGCGGCCGGTGCTCATGGGGCAGCAATTCGCAGCACGCGGTGAGGCCGTGAACGCGATGAAACGGGAGGGCATCGAATACGACGAGCGGATGGCGCTGCTCGAGGAGATCACGCACCCCAAGCCGCTCGAAGAACTGCTGAATTACACTTTCGACACCTACAAGGCCTCCCAGCCGTGGATCGCCGACTTCGAGCTCAGGCCCAAGGCCGTCGTGCGTGACATGTACGAGCGGGCAATGTCATTTGGCGAGTTCATTGCGTTCTACAAACTCGCCCGCAGCGAGGGCGTGGTGTTGCGCTACCTGTCCGACGCCTACCGCGCTGCGCGTCAGACCATTCCCGACGAAGCCAAGAACGACGATCTGCTCGATCTCATCGAGTGGCTCGGTGAGCTCGTGCGCCAGGTGGACTCGAGCCTGCTCGATGAGTGGGAAGAACTGCTGCATCCCGATCTCGCCGCGCACGAGGCCGGCTCAAACGCCATTTTGCCGCCGCCGCCGCGCCGGCTCACCACCAATGTGCGCGCATTTCGCATTCTCGTACGCAACGAGTTATTCCGCCGGGTGCAGCTGGCCGCGTTGGAGCACTACGACGAGCTCGGTGAGCTCGACCGAGAGCACGGGTACTCCGCCGATGTTTGGGCCGAAGCGATGGACGGCTACTTTGCCGAGCACGATGAGGTACTCACCGGCGGCGACGCGCGCAGTTCGGACCTGCTGCTGATCGACGAGGGCGCCGAGGAGTGGACCGTGCGCCAGATTCTCGATGATCCGGCCGGCGACCACGACTGGGGCATCAGCGCGAGCGTGAACCTTGCTGATTCCGACGAGCTCGGGGCCGCGGTCGTGCGTGTGACCGGCGTCAACCGGTTGTAACCGGTCGCGGCCGAGTGTCCGCGCCCGGTTTCGGTAGCCGCAACGGTAACCGGCGTAGCGGCTGCCCACATCGGGCGCGATCATCCGCTGTTGGTGTATTGCGTGGTGCCGGGAGATAGAGGGGCGCACGCGCCGGACTCACTCACCGGTCCCCGCGTCTTGGTCGTTACGCGCCAGGAGCGCTCAGCGGCGCGGCCGCGTCGGCCGTCCATTCGTTGAGCGAACCGTCGTAGATCGAGACGTGCTCGTAGCCGGCGCGGATGAGCGCGAGAGCGCTGGCCGCAGCGGCGATACCGCCGCCGCAGTAGGTCACGAGTTGAGCGCTCAAGGTCACGGTCGGCGCGAGGGTCGCCTTGAGCGCGTCACCGCGGAGGAAGGCGTTCGTGCTGGGGTCGACGAGCGTCGCAGCGGGCAGGCTGATGCTGCCGGGAATGTGCCCGGCGCACGGGCGTGTTCCGGCCGTGCCGGCAAACTCCGCCGGCGGCAGGGAGCAGACGAGGGCGGCATCCGTTTTGCCGTCGACTACCGATTCGACGAAGCTTTTGTCGACCCAGAGCTCGGGACGCGGCGTTGCGGTGAAGCCGCCGGCGACCCGCGGGCGCACTTCACCGGTGGCGTACGGGCGCGTTTCGGCGTGCCACTTGGTCAGTCCGCCGTCGAGCACGGCAACATCGTCGTAACCGAAGGCTCGAAACAGCCACCAGATGCGCGCTGCCCACTGGCCGACCACGGCGTCGTAGACGATGACGGTCGTGTCGTTGTCAATGCCGACGGACGCTGCGGCCACTTCAAAGAGTTCGGCGCTCGGCCGGGAGAAAACGAATTCGTTGGTCGGGTCGGAGAAAATGTCAAACAGGTCGGCGAACACGGCGCCTGGGATGTGCCCCTTGGTCAGGTAGTCCTCGCGTCCGCTGAGGTAGCGCGGCCCGTCCGGGGTGACGGGGGCCAGGGCGAACACGGTGGCATCGAGAATAACCAGGTTGTCGGAACCGAGGTGGTCGGCCAGCCATTGCGTGGATACGACGGGGCCGGACACGACGGGCGAGGATGGTGCTGGTGAACTCATGACTCAAGGCTAGCTGGGGCCACCGACACCGGCCAGAATCGGTGCGGGTGCGAGTCATCCGGCGACATACTGGTCACCGCCACCGCCACCGCCAGTACTGCAGCTACAGCGTCGCGGTCCAGTCCAGGTTGATGGTCTGCTTGATGTAGATGTTCTCGCCGAGCCCGGGCACGGACGGATTCATCGTGAGCAGCAACTGCACCGGAATGTTGAATCGTTGGGCGATATCGAAGAACGCGTCGCCCGCGATGACCGTGTAGGTGAGTAAGGCCCCGCTACCGTCTGACATGGTGGTGCCGCGCGCACCGGGGGTGCTACCGAGGTCGACGGCCGGCCCCTGGGGCAGAGGCACGGGTTCAGCGTTGGGTACGAGATCGGGTACTTCCGGGTTTGGAATCAGGGCCGCTTCCTCCGTGGGCGTCGGAGTGGGCGTCGGCGTCGGTGTCGGTGTCGGTGCGACGCTGGGCGTGATGGTCACCGTCACCGCGGGAGCCGGTTCACCGGCGCAGCCGACCAGAGCAACGAGCAGGATGGCAGCGACGGTGATGCCCGGTGGGCGACGTGCGAAAACGGTGCGAATGGTGGAACCCTTCAAAGAGAGACGGTGCGGCCCGGCAGACCCACGCGTTCAGCCAGCTTAAGGGGAGACCGAGCCGGTGAACCAGACCGAACTACCCCCATTCGGGGATTGTCTACGGCGCTCGGTCACGTTCACCGGGAGGCCACCCTCGCTGGTTTCCCGGTAATTCGCCAGCAGGCCGGGCCGCCGATGCGGCCGTCGACCAGGCGATGGCGTGCCGTTCGCTGCAGGGTACCTGAACCAGGCCGCCGACCGGCTCTAGGGTCAGCCAGAGGTGATGCTCCATGACGATTTCGGCCGCATCTTCGAACCCGGTGTGGTCTCTCACCGAGCACTAGCACAGGCGGCACCGACCGCGGCCTGGCAGCCGCGCCGAGCACGGGAGATCGACACGTTGGCCTTCACCAGCGAACCGATGGCGATCCCAGATGGCACGCAGCTGCGCGCTGAAATCGTAGGGGAGTGGCTGAGTGAGGCGCGACTGGGCGCTCGAGCGTTCGGTATCCCGGTGGATGAACCAGCCACCGATCGAATAGAAGGTCTCTTGAAGGAGGGGACGGCATCGGCCCTATTGTCGGTCGCTTAGACGGACAGCGTGAGCCATCGGGTGCCCAGGCAGGCGCGTGCGGGGCTCCAAGTGCGTCGCTGCTGCGGACAGGAAGGCTGAGCCCGCCCCGAGCAGGGTCAGGTCGGAACCGTCTTCGATACTGGACCAGGCAGCGCGGATTATCGGGCCTACCGTACGGAAACTACGATGGGCCCATTCGAATGGAAAACAGGTCCCGTACTGAGACGTTCGCTGTCACGGTTTTCCTCGTCCGGCACACAGACGTGGTGGACGGGGGCGGTCCGGAATTCCAACACGGATGAACTCAAAAACGCCCCGAACCGTAAAGTTCGAGGCGTTACCCGAGAGGTCCAGCCGGATCCGGCGAGAACGGTAGCTAGGCGATCGTGAACGTGATGGTCGACACGTAGGGGTTGACGGCGGTGGTGCCGACCGCGCCCGAGAAGTTGGAGCGGAAGGTGTTTGCCGGAACGCTCAAGTCAAAGGTCGGGGCGAGGGTGAAGGTGCCCTTGCCGAGAGTCGTGGTGTAGACGAGCGACTGGGCGACATTGCTCATGGTGACGGCCTTGACGGTCGGCGCCGCGTCGGAACCGATGCCGGCGGTGATGGTGCCCGGCGTGATGACGAGGTTGGAGGCCGGCAGGGTGCGGGCGTCCTTGTCGACGGTGCCCGCCGCGCTGACGAAGTTGGTAGCGCTGGCCGACAACGACCAGGCGCTGTTCGTGCCGCGGGCGTTGGTGATGGTCCACAGGGGCGCGGTTCCGGTGGATGCCTGCGCGTTGACTCCGTCGAGAACGACGGCGCTCATCGCGTCGGGCGCGGTCGGGTCGGCGGTAAGGCTGCCGCCGCTGATGGTCGCGTTTACGGTGTCAGTGTCGGCCTGGGCCGGGGAGAGTGCCACACCGAACAGGATGCCGGTGGCGACGATGATTCCGGCGGTCTTGGTGAGAGTGCGCATGGTGTGTCCTCTGGGTTGCTACTGGTGGTGCGGGCACGCCAAGTAGCGTGTCCACGAAAGTGGGGGAGAAACGGATATCGCAGGGTGTGAACCGAACTCGTTATCCGTTGTAAACGAGTTCCTGCGGCGATAAAACAATCCTCACACGGGGGCCGCGCAAATTGGTGGTTCGTCGCGCAGGGTTGAATCAGCGTTAGCTCAAGGTTGGCGCAATGCCCAGGAGGGGGTTTAGCCCAGGCCGCGAGGCTCTACGAAATGGTGAAAGTGAGAACCGTCACGTAGGGGTTCATTGGCGAGTCTTCGATGGCGCCCGAGTAGTTCGACCGGTACGCGTTGGAGGGAATAATCAGGCTGTACGTCGGCGTCAGCAGGTAGGTGCCCTCGTGTGGGCCGGTTGTAGCAATCAGGGTCTGCGGGCTGGTCGACAGCGCAAGCGTCGGTGCCGTGATATCGGTCGCGGCATCGGTATTGGGGCCGGTAGTGATGGTGCCCGGGGCGATGCTCAGGTTGTTCACGGGAAGGACTCGGTCTTGGGTTTCGACCGTGCCGGCGGCGCTGGTCGGCGTGGTGGCGCTCACCGAGAGGGTCCACGCAGCTCCGGTGCCACGCGCATCGATGATGGTCCATAGGCTCGAGACACCCGTGGCGACCTGCGGTTGGGTGCCGAGAAGGGTCACCGCTGAAAGCGTCGCGCCCGCGGTGGTCGCGGTGAGGTCACCGACGGTTGGCGCGGGATTGGTGAAGCTCACCGTGCCCACACTGACGGCGCCGTTAGCGGTTAATGCCCGTCCGAGGTTGCTGACGCCGAGTCCGATCGAGATCGCCGCCATGCCGATGATCGTTCCGGTAAACGCGGATGCCGCCCCCAGCGACACAGCCCCGGCCACCTGCCAATAGACCCGCGACGCTTGTGCCCCGTTGGTCAGGATGACGCTGCTGCTGGCAGCCGTGTTGAAGGCGGCATTCACCTGAATGATGAAGATGGCGTTCGGGTTGCCCTGTCCATCGAGGGTGAGCGTGGTGCTGATGGCGAGGGCGGCAGTAGCCCTATAGACCCCGGAGGTGAGTGTGCGGCCAGCCAGATCGCCGACGAGGGTGGCGCTCGCTGGCCTCGCCGCGGCATCTTTGTACGCTGTAGCGAGGTCGACCTGCGCAGCGGCCGCAGCAGCATCGCCGCCGTGGATGGTGCCCGTGACTACGTCGGGCGGAAACCCGGTGACCGACGTTCCCGGGCTTACGCCGATGTCCCCGTCGAACGACGATTCTCCGGTGTTGGTGATCGAGGTGGTCGCGAGGATCGCGTAGGTGCTAGCGCGTCCGAGATCGACCTCCGGATCCGTCGTGAATGTGTTGCTGCCAAGCGTGACGGACCCGTTGCGGGTGAGGGCTCGGCCGGTAAAACGCGAATTGGTGCCCACGTTGATGGCGTCCTGGCCGAGAATGATGCCCGAGATCGACGATGACGAACCGAGCCGCACCACGCCATCGACCTGCCAGAACACCCGAGACGGCTGCGCGCCGTTGATCAGGCGTACGCTGCTGCCAGCGCTCGTGGTGAGGGTGCTGTCGAGCTGGAAGATGAAGACGGCGTTCGGGTTGCCCTGCCCGTTCAGGGTCACCGACGAACTGAGAGTCAGAGGGCCAGGTGCGGCGTAAACGCCGGCGTTGTAGGTTTGACCGCTCAGATTGCCGCTCAGCGCGGTGGTGGGCTGGCGGGCGCTGGCATCGTCAATGGCGGACTGCAGATCGAGCTGGGCTTGGGCGCTCTCGGCCGTTCCTCGTTGAGTGCTACCGGTGACCAGGCCGGGCGGGAAGCCGGTCACGCCCGTGCCCGGGCTCACTCCGAGGTTACCGCTGAGGGTCGTTCCTCCGGAATTCAGAACGGATATCCCGGCCAGCACCGAATAACTGCCGGCAGTGCGCAGGTTGAGCGGTGGTTCGGTCATGAAGATGTTTCTGGCCATCGTGATGGCACCGTTTGAGGTCAATGCTCGGCCGACGAAGGTCGTGCCAGCCCCGATGGTTATAGCGCCGAATCCGAGTATGTTTCCGCTGAACGAGGAGGCCGCGCCGAGTGTTACCGCGCCGACAACCTGCCAAAACACGTTCGAAGCCTGGGCGCCGTTGGCGAGTACGATGCGGCTGGCCGCCGCAGTGTCGAACGCCGCGTCGATTTGAAAGATGAACACCGCGGTGGGGTCATTCTGGGCGTCGAGGGTGAGGGTGGTACTCACGGCGAGGGCGGCGGTGGATTTATAGACGCCAGCGGTGAGAGTGCGGTCGGTGAGATCTCCGGAGAGGGTGCTGGTTGGCCCGCGGCCCGCAGCATCAGAGTAGGCCTGGGCGAGGTCGACCTGGGCTGCCATCGCGTGGCCGTCGCCCGCGTGGATGCTGCCGGCTAGGATTCCGGGCGGAAACCCGGTGATCGCTGTACCGGGGCTGGTTCCGGCATTGCCGCTCAGTGCGGTGTTGCCGGTGCTCGCAATGGCGTCGGTGGCGAGCACGGAGTAGCTGCCGGCCGTTTTGAGGTCAATCGATGCTGTGGCGGCCTGCGCCGGGGGCTGTGACTCGAGCAAGCCGGAGAGCAGCAGCAGAATCGTGAGCGCCGGGAGGGCGATGAGGTGTGTTCGGCGACCTCCGGCGCGTGGTGAGCGGCGACGGAGTGAAGGGGCGGCGGTCATCGCCGTGGTCGACGCAGGGGTGCGTCGGCGTCTGAATCTGCGGGAACGGCAGTGTTGTTCCCTGCGTGGTCTCCCAGGTCCTTCGAAGCGGCGGGCACGGCCCTTGCAACCTGGGCGAGCGCGCGACGCGCGCGTCCTACGAACAGGGTCACGCGCCAGACGGCGAACGCAATCGCCAGCACGAGCAGCAGAATGATAACGATGATCCACCACGGCACGTAGTTGAAGGAGGCGCTGATCTGCTGGGTACCGGCGTCGGAGACCAGCTGGGCGTCGGCACTGCCGAGTTGAATGAACGCAGCCTGGGGCAGCGTCGCCTCGAGGTTGAGGGTGGAACCGGGGAGGATGCTCTCTGGCGTCCCGAATTGCAGCTCGGTCGTGGCGCCGATCACGCTGTGCAGGCTCAGTCCGGCAGCGGGATAAAGGATGGTGTTGCCGGTGTTCTGGATGGGGAGGGTGAACGTTACCGCGTCGCCCGAGCGCTCCCAGCTCAGGGCGCCGTGGCTGAGCTGGGTCATCGCGGTACCGGCCACGGTGAGGTAGATCCGCACGCCTTGACGCTGGATCACATCCAATCGCAGTGCCGCATCGCCGTCGGACGTAGTCGTATCACCCTGGATGGGCGGGCTCTGGATGATGATTCCACCGGCATAGTCACCGGGCGTGGCGGTCAGGGGAACGCTTAGCCGAAACGGCACGGTGAGGTCGGAGTCCGCCGGGATGGTGATCGAATCGGCACCGAGGGTGACCCAACTGCCCACCGCCGTCTGCGCGTCGGCCTGCGCGGCAAGGGCGAAGGCACCTTGCTCAGTGCTCTGCCCGTCGACCGCGTAGTTCAGAAGCGTGACTGGGGCATCCGTGTGGTTGCTGACGATCGCGTTGGCCTCGATTGCGGCACCGGGTGCGAGATTGATGTGAAAGAAGTCTGATTCCAGTTCTGGGCGGATGCCGAGGGTTCCGTCGTCGATAGCGACCGCCGGCGCAGCAACGACGAGGGTTGTCAGAACCGGGGCGAGCACTGCGACGGTCGCGAGGAGCGCGAGGCGCAGCAGCAGCCGGGCGCGCGCCGGCCGGAGGTTCGACGAAGATGCGGCCGGATCGGCGTTCGTTGGGCGACGTTCGGTGGTGGAGCGGTGTGGCATGGGGTGGACCTTTTTTGGTTTCGGGCGTGACCCCCGAAAGAGGCGATACCGCTATTCTCACACGGGGACTGAAGCTAGTGGCGAGCGAGTGAGTCAGTATTGCCTCAAGGTTGGCGCAGGACCGCGTCAGGCGATCGTGAAGGTCAGAATCGAGACGAAGGGATTCACTACGGATCCGTCGATGGCACCCGAAAAATTGGACCGGTAGGCGTTGAGGGGAACACTGAGGCTGAACTCGGGCGTCAGGGTGAAGGTGCCCTTGCCGAGCGTGCTAGTCCAGACCAGTGCTTGCGGCAGGCCGGAGACGGTGACCGGCTCGGTCGTGGGTGCGGCATCGGCACCCTCACTCGTGTGGGCGGTGACGATTCCCGGCGTGATGGTCAGGTTTTTGACGGCGACGGTGCGCTCGACGGTATCGAGTGTTCCCGGTGCGCTGATGAAGTCCGTGGCGCTCACGGACAGGCTCCAGGCGGCACTAGAACCGCGACCGTTTGTGATCGTCCACACGGCCGGGCGGCCGATGGAGGCATGGCTGGAGCGGCCATCGAGGATGACGGGGGACATCTGGGTCGGTGCGGAGACGACGGCCGAGAGTGCTCCGCCGAGAATTGTCGAGCTGATCGTGTCCGAGGTGGTGTCGGCGCGCGCCGACGGCGAGGGACCGACGACCAGCCCGACCACGAGGGCAATACTCGTTAATCCGATCAGACCGAGCTCGGTGCTTCGTGCCACGCAAATCCCCAATGATTGCCGACGGTTTCGACGCTAGTGATACCTATTGGCACTTACCATGCGAGTCGATGAAATCTCATAGTACCGACTTCACGTCGCCGTGGGTACCAATACCCGAATACCCATCAAAAAAAACAGGCCGTCTCCCCGAGGGAGACGGCCTGTTGACTCTTACGTTGGCTCAGTGCGTGCGGAATCGCGCGGTCATCGGGCAGTCGAACGGATCGCGAGCGGCCAGGCCCACCTTGTTGAGGTAGGCAATCACGATGCCGTAGCTTTCGAAGACGCCGGTTTCCGTGTACTTCACATCGTGTGACAGACAGTACGCTTTGGCGATCACCTGCGCCTTACGCAAGTGCGGGCGGGCCATGTTCGGAAACAGGTGGTGCTCGATCTGGTAGTTGAGACCGCCCATGTAGTGGTCGATGAAGGTGCCACCGCGAATGTTGCGACTGGTTAGCACCTGGCGTCGAAGGAAATCGACCCGGCTTTCGGCCGGAAGCTGCGGCATTCCCTTGTGGTTGGGTGCGAACGTCGCGCCCATGTACACCCCGAATACGGCCATTTGCACGCCGACGAAGGCGAACGCCATGCCGAGCGGAAGAAAGTAGAAGATCACGGCGAAATAGAGTGAGAGGCGCGTGACGAGCATGGTGATCTCGACCCAGCGCTCGCTGACTTTGTTCTTGCCGAAGACAGTCTTGAAACCCTGGATGTGCAGGTTGATGCCTTCGAGCATCAAGAGCGGGAAGAACAGGTAACCCTGCTTGCGGGTGACAAAGGAGGTGAGCCAGTTGACCTGCTTCGCGTCATTCTCGGTGAACACGATGAAGTCGGGCTCAATGTCGGGGTCCTTGCCAATAACGTTGGGCTGCGCGTGGTGACGACTGTGCTTGGTCATCCACCAGGCATAGCTGATGCCGACGAAAAGGTTGGCGAGAATGCGGCCGGCGCGGTCATTAGCCTTGCCGGAGGTGAACACGGCACGGTGCGATGCCTCGTGGGCGAGAAAGGCGAACTGGGTGAAGATGAGGCCGAGTGCGGCCGCGACGATCAGCTGATACCAGGTGTCACCGAGCAGAACGAACCCGGCCGCGGCGCCGAGGGTGGCCACCACGAGAACGGAGAAGAGCATCCAGTAGAAGCCGGTACGTCGGCCGAGGAGGCCGAGATTGCGCACGGTGTGCAAGAGAGCCGAGTATTCGGTTGTGGGGTTCTGCGTGTCTCCACCCGGCCGGGTCCTGATGATGCGGACCGAGGGTGCGGCTAGTGTTTCCGACATGAGGCCTTAGTGGTTCGGGGGACTTCTCAGTCGAGACGGGAGCGAATGCTCGTGGATCAGATAGCCATCAGTCTACGTTCGCAGAGCCCACGCAAGGGCCTAATTCACATGCGTTTCCCAGTCATCATATGCCAAAAATGGAATGTATACAAGTGGTCTATCGCCAACTTGGCATCCATATGTGGAGCTGCCAAAACGCGAACGGAGTCTGCATCCCGGTCCACACAGGGAAGAAGAATGCGGTGAGCAAAAGTGCGACCCCAAGGCTGGCGGTAACGGCTGCCAGGGCGCCGGTGCGCGGTTGGGGGTCATATTCGTACGCCTGCGAATGTGCTGAACGCCGTCGGTGTGGCCGGGCTTGATCGGGAATCCGCTTGAGGACCATCCCTATGACGAAGGTGAGGCCGAGCAGCAGGTAGGGCTCAAAGGCGATGGTGTAGAACTGAAAGACCGTGCGGTTGAGATACATCAGCCACGGTAGGTAACCCGCGACCATCCCCATCAGGATGAAACCGACCCGCCACTCCCGATACCGGGCCAGCCGATAGACCAGGTAGAACAACGCGCCCGTAGCCGCCCACCAGATCAGCGGGTTGCCGACCGAGGTGATGGCCTCCGAGCAGTTTTGAAACTGGCAGCCGAGTTCGCCCTGGCTGGAACCGCGGTAGTACATGCTGGTCGGTCGGGTCATGAACAGCCAGGTCAGCGGATTTGCCTGATAGGGATGCGGAGTGGCCAGCCCGACGTGATACGTATACGCGGCCGATTGGTAGTGCCAGAAACTCTGCACCGCGTGCGGCACCCAGGAAAGCGGCCCGGTCCAAGCAGCGCCCGCGCCGTCGGCCCAGTCCCGGTAGTACCCGCCGCGGGTGAAAAACCAGCCCGACCAGGAGACCAGGAACGTGGCTGCGGCCACGGGGACCAGAAGCAGAAACGTAGCCACCGCCTGCTTCAAGATGGCGGCACTGAGCCAGAAAGACACACCGCCCCGCCGTCTTGCGAGCGCATCGACAACGACGAGGTAGATGCCGAAAGCGGCCAGAAAATACAGCCCCGACCACTTGACCGAACTGGTGAGTCCGAAGGCGAGTCCCGCGGCGAGCAGCCAGGGGCGCCACCACAGAGTGGGACCCCAGCTGCAGTCGCCCATGGTCGCCAGCCGGGTAGCGAGTCGCGTGGCATGCCACTGGCGGTCCATCAGGATTGCGCCGAAGCCGAGCAGCGCGAAGAACATAACGAAGTTGTCGAGCAGGGCCACGCGGCTCATGACGATGGCGTGGCCGTCAATGGCGAGAAGAAAGCCGGCGATCACCGCCAGCAGGCGGGATTGAAACAGTTTTCCGGCTATGAGCATGATCAGCACGACCGCGAGTACTCCCACCACCACGGTCGCCAGGCGCCAGCCCCACGGATTGCCGGGACCGAGCAGATTCATGCCCAGGGCGATGAGCCACTTGCCGAGCGGCGGATGCACCACGAACGACGGGTCAGTAGTGAAGATATCGGTGTGCCCGGCCTCGAACTGGGGATTGGCGTCGGCCGGCCAGGTGGACTCGTAGCCGTTGTTGAAGAGCGTCCAGGCGTCCTTGACATAAAAGGTCTCGTCGAAGACGAGCGCGTGGGGCACCCCGAGGTTCCACAGGCGCAGCGCGGCGGCCAGCAGGACCACTGCGAGGTAGCCGCCCCAGCGAACCCATCTACTAGTTGCGAGCACCTGACCATCGTATAGAGCGCTGGTCGACCGCACAGGCTGCGAGAATTACAGCATGATCATTCTTGCTGCCACCCCGATCGGAAATCTCGGCGACGCTTCCCGGCGCCTGATCGAGACCCTGAATACCATCACCATCGTGGCGGCCGAGGATACCCGCGTCACCGTACACCTGCTGAAAGCCCTTGGAATCGAGAACCGGCCCAGACTCATCGCCCTGCACGACCACAACGAACGCGGTAAGGCAGCCGAGCTCGTCGAACTGGCCCGCGATGTCGACATTCTGGTGTTGAGCGACGCCGGAATGCCCACCGTTTCCGACCCCGGCTTTCATTTGGTGGATGCCGCGGTCGCGGCTGGCGTGCAGGTCACGGCTTTGCCCGGCCCGTCCGCCGTACTGACCGCGCTCGCCGTCTCGGGGCTTCCGACGGACCGGTTCACCTTTGAGGGGTTTCTGCCGCGCAAGCACGGCGAGCGGGTCAAACTGCTGCGTGACCTCGCTGCCGAACGTCGCACCATGGTGTTCTTCGAATCGCCCAACCGCCTCGCCGGTTCGTTGCTCGACCTCGCGTCGACGCTCGGCCTTGACCGCCGGGTCGTGGTCTGCCGCGAATTGACCAAGTTCTTCGAGGAGGTCAAGCGCGGCACGGCGAGCGAACTGGCCGAGTGGGCGGCGGCGGGGGTGCGCGGCGAAATCTGTATCGTCGTGGCTGGCGCGGAAGTGCGGGTTTTGGACCTGGCCATGGGCGTGGCCGAGGTTCTCGACCTGGTGGCTGGCGGCATCCGTTTGAAAGACGCGGCGGCCGACGTATCCGCGGCCAGCGGGCTGAGCAAGCGCGAACTCTACGAGCACGCGCTGCAGGCCAAGGCAGGACCCGGTTTGAATGGCGCGTCCGTGAAAAAACCGGAATACCCGAGTCTTCCTCAGCGTTAACGCGAATAGGCGCAAATCGTGCGGACGCGATAGCGAGGTTCTGTCGGGAGGTTCATATGTGGCACTCGGTGCAATTCTCCCGCTATGGGGGCCCGGAAGTACTTGATATGGTCGAGATGACCACCCCCGTTCCCGGTTCTGGTGAGGTGGTCGTCGAGGTCATGGCTGCCGGCCTGAACCCGGGCGAGTCCAGTATTCGGGAAGGTCATGTGGACAAGGAGTGGCCGGCTCGCTTCCCGGCAGGGCAGGGGAGCGACTTCGCCGGCTTCATCGCGCGTATCGGAGCGGGCGTCACCGGTTGGAAAACAGGCGACGCCGTGCTCGGCCACACAGTGCGCGGTGCGCAGGCAAATTTTGTCACCGTCCCGGCGGGGAATGTGATCGCCAAGCCCGAGCGCCTGGCTTGGGAGATCGCTGGCAGCCTCTACGTCGCTGCAGCGACCGCCTGGCAGGCAGTCCAAGGTGCCAACCCCGGCCCGGGTCGCACAGTGCTGGTCCATGCAGCGCACGGCGGTGTCGGCGTCATCGCAGGGCAGCTGGCCAAACGACGCGGATCGCGGGTGATCGGCACCGCCAGCCTGGACAGTTTTGACTACCTGCGCCAGATCGGCGTGATTCCGGTGGAATACGGCCCAGGATTCGAGGAGAGATTGCGCCGCATCGCACCCGAGGGCATCGATGCCGAGCTGAATCGTCTCGGTGACAACGTGCTGATGAATGTCGACTCGACCGACACCACCGTGCTGCAGAAAATCGCAGGCCTGGTCGCCGACCGCCAGATCGCCATCCCGGTGGCCGCGATTTACGAATTTGCGCGGGTACGGGACGCGTATCGGGAGCTGGAAGCCGGGCACGCGCACGGCAAAATCGTGCTCTGCATGATGCCGGTCAGGTATGCGCACCAAAAGGTGCACGGCATCGACCTGCGCGCGAGTGAGGCCACGAAGGATGCCCCGAATCGGCCACCGGTTCCACCCAACCACGAGGCACTTCCGCCGGTGATCGGGCATCGACACCGACATCCGGTCGCCAGCCCAGCGGCAGATCGCTCCCACGCCGAGTGACGAAACGTGGGGTGCCGCCCGCCCGCATAAGATGAACGCATGTCCGCAGGCTCTTTCTACATCACCACGCCCATTTTCTACGTGAATGATGTGCCGCACATCGGGCACGCCTACACCGAGGTGGCCGCCGACGTGCTCGCGCGCTGGCACCGGCAGTCAGGCGATGACGCCTGGCTGCTCACCGGGACCGACGAACACGGCCAGAAGATTCTGCGCACCGCGACCGCCAATGGCGTCACGCCGAAGGAATGGGCCGACCGCCTGGTGGAGACCGCGTGGAAGCCGCTACTGGAGACCGTCAACATTGCCAACGACGACTTCATCCGCACCACCGACGAACGCCATGAGGTAAACGCGCAGAAGTTTCTGAAACACCTGCACGACGAAGGTCACATCTACACCGGCGAGTACGAGGGCTACTACTGCGTCGGCTGTGAGGAATACAAGCAGACCACCGACCTCGTCGACGGCGCCGGCGAGTACGCCGGCCAGCTCGTCTGTGCGATCCACTCCAAACCGGTCGAACTGCTGCACGAGAAGAATTACTTCTTCAAAATGAGCGCCTTCGCCGACCGACTGCTGGCACTCTACGAACAGAACCCCAACTTCGTGCAGCCGGAAGCGGCCCGCAACGAGGTCATGTCCTTCGTCAAGCGCGGACTGAGCGACCTGTCGATCTCCAGGTCGAGCTTCGACTGGGGAATCAAGGTGCCGTGGGATGAATCGCACGTTGTCTACGTCTGGTTCGACGCGCTGCTGAACTACATCACCGCGGCCGGTTACGGCCAGAACGATGAGGAGTTTGCGAGCCGCTGGCCCGCGACGCACATCGTCGGTAAGGACATTCTGCGTTTTCACGCCGTCATCTGGCCGGCCATGCTCATGGCCGCCGGCATCGAGGTGCCCAAGCAGGTCTTCGGCCATGGTTGGCTGTTGGTCGGCGGCGAGAAGATGAGCAAGTCGAAGCTCACCGGCATCGCCCCGAGCCAAATCACCGATACCTTCGGCTCCGACGCCTTTCGCTACTACTTCATGCGAGCCATCAGCTTCGGCCAGGACGGCTCGTTCAGCTGGGAAGACCTCTCGGCCCGCTACCAGTCCGAACTGGCCAATGGTTTCGGCAACCTCGCGTCCCGCGTGATCGCGATGGTCGTGCGCTACTGCGACGGCGTCGTGCCGGCCGCTGGCGCGTTCACGGCCGACGATCTCGCGATCCAGGCCACCGAAAAGCGGGTGACGGATGCCGCGGCGGCCGCCATCGACCAGCTCGCCATTCACGACGCCCTTGCCACCGTGTGGGAACTCGTCGACGAGCTCAACGGCTACATCACCCTGCAGGAACCGTGGGCGCTCGCCAAGAAACCGGAAAGCCGCGAACGCCTCGGCACGGTGCTGCACACCGCAGTGCGCGGCCTCGGTACCCTCGCAGTGCTGCTGTCCCCGGTCATCCCGGTCGCGACCGGCAAGCTGTGGAGCGCCCTCGGCGGCGACGGCGCCCTCGTCGACCAGCGCGTCGACCTGGCCTGGGAATGGACCGGCGGCGCACAGGTGACCGCCCTCGAACCACTATTCCCACGCATCGAATCGATCGTGGAGCCGACCGATGGTCAGTGACTCGCCCGTCGACGGATACGGCAGTGCTATTCGCCGCCGCGAGAACACCACGGGCCGCGATCTGAGCTACCCGCCGCTACCTGAGTCGCTCACGGTGCCCGTCTACGACAACCACACGCACCTCGAAATAGCCGACGGGGAACATCCGCTCGGCTACCGGGAACAGCTCGACCGCGCCTCGAGTGTTGGCGTGCGCGGAGTGATCCAGGTCGGCGGTGACGTCGAAACCTCGCGCTGGTCGGCTGCGGCAGCGCTGATCGAGCCGCGCATGCTCGCCGCCGTCGCGATTCACCCCAATGAGGCGCCCGCGCTGGCAGCGGCTGGAACCCTCGACGACGCTCTCGCGGTGATCAACGAACTTGCCGGGCAACCCCGCGTGGTCGCAATCGGCGAGACCGGCCTCGACTTCTTTCGCACCCCCGAAGAAGGCCGCGCCGCCCAGTTTCGCTCCTTCGAGGCGCACATTCGCATTGCCAAGGAGCACAACCTCGCCCTGCAAATTCACGACCGCGACGCCCACGAGGCCGTGATTGAAACCCTGCTGCGGGTCGGCGCCCCCGAACGCACCGTTTTTCACTGCTTCTCCGGAGACTCCGACATGGCCAGATTCTGCGCCGCCCAAGGCTGGTACATGTCGTTCGCCGGCAACGTGACGTTCAAAAACGCCGACAACCTGCGGGCTGCCCTGTCCGCCGCCCCCCGCAACCTGCTGCTGGTTGAAACGGATGCTCCCTTCCTCACCCCGCTGCCCTACCGCGGCCGGCCGAATGCGCCCTATCTGCTGCCCAACACGCTGCGCGGCATGGCCGCTCACCTCGAGACGGATGTCTCCCTGCTCTCCGCCCAAATCACCGCCAACACCGAACTGGTCTACGGTCGCTGGGACGCCGAACCCGTCACCGCCGCCTTCGCTGCCCCTTCTGGTGGTTCAAGTACCGGTCCCGGCGACGAGCAGCGGGCCACCCAAACACCCCGAGGAGGCCTCGCATGACCGGCCGTCACTCCCCGGAGCACATCCCGCAGGCCCCGTCCGTGCCCGCCGCGACGGCCGCTGAGAGTACCAAAGCAGCTCCCCAAGACGCACCCGTCCTGCCGGTCGAACCGGCCGAGATCGCCATACCGACGCCGCAACGGCCGACGGACCCGGCCAGGTCCACGAAGACCCTCCTCGGCCCGGCCGAGATTCGCGACCTCGCCGAGATGCTCGGTGTCAATCCGACCAAGAAGCTCGGCCAGAACTTCGTCATCGACGCCAACACAGTGCGGCGCATCGTCAAGGTCGCCGCCGTCGCGGCCGGCGATACCGTCGTCGAGGTGGGCCCCGGCCTCGGCTCGCTCACCCTCGGCATGCTCGAAATCGGCGCACGTGTCGTCGCCGTCGAAATCGATGACCGCCTCGCCGAGCAGCTGCCGCTCACCGTCGAACTGATGCAGCCGGATGCCCGACTCACGGTGATCCGCGCCGACGCCCTGAAAATCACCGAGCTGCCGGGCGACCCCACCCGACTCGTCGCCAACCTGCCCTACAACGTCTCGGTGCCGGTGCTGCTCTACCTGCTCGAACACTTCGCATCCATTCGGGCCGGCGTCGTCATGGTGCAGGCCGAGGTCGGCGAGCGCCTTGCCGCCCCGCCCGGCAACAAGATCTATGGCAGCCCGAGTGTCAAAGCCGCCTGGTACGGCGACTTCCGCACCGCCGGCAAGGTGAGCCGCCAGGTTTTCTGGCCGGTCCCGAACGTCGACTCGATCCTGATCGCCTTCGAACGCCGCACGGCGCCGCTGGAATCCGAAGAACTACGACTCAAGACTTTCGCGCTCGTCGACGCGGCTTTTCAGCAGCGCCGCAAGATGCTGCGCCAGTCGCTGTCGGTCGTTCTCGGAGACTCGGCGGCGGCATCCACTGTCATGACGGCGGCCGGAATCGACCCGACAACCCGCGGCGAGCAGCTCACCGTGCACGACTTCCTCGCGATCGCGCGCGTCTGGATGCCCGCGTAGCCGCAGGGGCGGTCCGTGCGGGTCGACAGGCTGGGCTAAGTTAAAAGCATGATGACGTCCGCCGGCACCAGCGTTGTGCACGCGCGGGCACCCGGCAAAATCAACGTCTTCCTCAAGGTTGGCGCCGTTCTTGAAGACGGCTACCACGACCTCGCGACCGCCTACCAGGCCGTCTCCCTGTTCGAGGAAGTGCGGGCCACCCCGGCCAGCGACTTCTCGGTGGAATTCAGCGGCAGCATCGACACCTCCGGTCTCGCGACCGACGGGAGCAACCTGGCTATCAAAGCGGCCAGGGCCCTGGCCCGCAAGACCGGCTATCGCGGCGGTGTTCACCTCGAGATCGAGAAGAACGTGCCAATCGCCGGCGGTATGGGCGGCGGCTCGGCCGATGCCGCGGCCACCCTCCTCGCCTGCGACGCCCTCTGGGCTACCGGCGCTACCAAAGATGAACTTCTCGCCATCGCGGCGGAGCTTGGCGCCGACGTGCCGTTCTCCTTCACCGGCGGGACCGCCATCGGAACCGGGCGCGGCGATCGGCTCAGCCCAGCCCTGGCCAAGGGCAAATTTCAGTGGGTACTCGCCCTCGCCGACTTCGGCATGTCCACGCCGGGCGTCTTCCAGGAGCTTGATCGGCACCGCGATCGCCATGCACAGGACATCTATCCGGCTCAGCATCAGCCCTCCGTCGACGCCAACGTGCTGCAGGCGCTGCGAGCGGGCGACCCGCACATGCTCGCCGACGCGCTGCACAACGACCTGCAGGCACCCGCCCTGCACCTCGCGCCCGGCCTCGGCAAGGTGCTGCAGCTCGGCGAAGAGAACGGCGCCCTCGCTGGCATCCTCTCCGGTTCCGGCCCGACCGTGGCTTTTCTGGTGGCGGATGCCGACAGCGCGCTCGAACTGCAGGTCGCGCTCTCCGCCTCCCGCCTGCGCGTCGTGCGCGCCACTGGACCGGTGCACGGCGCCCGCCTCATCTAGCCCGGAATCGTGCGTCCCGGCGTGCCGTAAACTGGGAGGCTATGGCACATCTTCTCGGGGCTGAGTCCCTGCACCTCGAATTTCCCACCCGCGTCATCTTTGACAGCGTCACCGCCGGCCTCAACGAGGGCGACCGCATCGGCGTCGTCGGCAAGAACGGCGACGGCAAGTCCACCCTCATGCGCCTACTGGCCGGCCGTATGGAGCCCGACGAGGGCCGCGTTACTCGGCGGCGCGGCGTCACCATCGGCATGCTCGACCAGTCCGACGACCTCGCCTCCGGCCAGACGGTCGGCCACACCATCGTCGGCCGCATCGAAGAACACGTCTGGGCCGGCGATGCCAAGGTGCGCGATGTCATCGGCGGACTCGTACGCGATATCCCTTGGGACGCCCTCGTCGACGACCTCTCCGGTGGGCAGCGCCGCCGGGTTGCCCTGGCCGCCGTGCTCATCGGCGACTACGACGTGATCTTTCTCGATGAGCCCACCAACCACCTCGACGTGGAGGGCATCTCCTGGCTCGCCGGTCACCTCAAGACCCGCTGGGCCGCGCAGAGCGGCGGACTCGTGGTCGTCACCCACGACCGATGGTTCCTCGACGAGGTCTGCAACATTACCTGGGAGGTGCACGACCGCCTGATCGAACCTTTCGAGGGGGGCTACGCCGCCTACATCCTGCAGCGCGTCGAGCGCGATCGCATGAGCTCGGTGGTCGAATCCAAGCGTCAGAACCTGATGAAGAAGGAACTGGCCTGGCTGCGCCGCGGCGCCCCGGCCCGCACGGCGAAGCCCAAGTTCCGCATCGATGCTGCGAACGTGCTGATCGAGAACGAGCCGCCGCCCCGCGATACCGTGTCGATGCAGTCCATGGCCATGCAGCGCCTCGGCAAGGACGTCGTCGACCTCATCGACATCGGCGTGAAGTTCGGTGACAAAACCGTGCTGAACGACATCACCTGGCGCATCGCGCCGGGGGAGCGCACCGGCATCATGGGCGTCAATGGTGCAGGCAAGTCCACCCTGCTCAACCTGGTCGCCGGCACCCTGCAGCCCACGACCGGCCACGTGAAGCGCGGCAAGACCATCAAGGTCGCTGTGCTCACCCAGCAGCTGTTCGAACTCGACGAGATTCGCAACGATCGCGTGAGCGACGTCATCGGCCGCCAGAAGACGAGCTACATGGCAGGCGGTAAGGAGATCACACCGGGCCAGATGCTCGAACGTATGGGCTTTCTGAGCGCCCAGCTCACCACCCAGGTGAAGGACCTCTCCGGTGGGCAGAAGCGCCGCCTGCAGCTGCTGCTGATCGTGCTCGACGAGCCCAACGTACTCATCCTCGACGAGCCCACCAACGACCTCGACACTGACATGCTCGCCGCCATGGAAGACCTGCTCGACTCCTTTCCCGGCACCCTGCTCGTCGTTTCGCACGACCGGTACCTGATCGAGCGTGTCACCGATAATCAGTACGCGGTCATGGACGGCGGTTTTAGGCACCTGCCGGGCGGCGTCGACCAGTACCTCGAGGTGCGCCGCAAGGCCGTCGCCGGCCCGGCCTCCGGAACACCCGCGGATGCCTCTGGCTCGGCGAAGAAGATCCCCACCCTCGGCGGGGCTGAACTGCGTAACGCGCAGAAGGAGCTCGGGTCGATCGACCGCAAGGTGGTCAAATTGCAGGAGCGCATCGCGCAGGCGCACGAGAATCTGGCCGTGCACGACCAGTCCGACTTTGCCGGTTTGGGCGCGCTCGGCGTGAAGCTGACCGAACTCGAGGAGACCATCGTCACGCTCGAAACCCGCTGGGTCGAACTTACCGAGTTGATCGAAAGCTAACGTCGCAGAAACTGTGACGCAGTGTGTCCGGGAGGGCCACGCGTCGCAGTTTCGGCGCGTATCGTTATTGAGTGCCTCGCAGAGCTGCGGCACAGACCCCCACCCCTAATACCCGGGGTTGATCTGTGCCCAAATAATCGCTGTGCCCATAATCGCCATCGGCGCTCTCGGGGAATTCACACAGCGAAAGAGACCCTCCATGAAAAAGCCACGTTCCTTCAAGAAGTCCGCACTGGCCGCACTCGCGATTCTGCCGCTTGCGGCACTGCTGGCCGGGTGCGCAGGCGCTGCTGGTGGTGAAGATGTCGTGAAGATCGGTGTCGTCGACGAGAGCGAACCGTACTGGGGCGTCTTCAAGGAAGCCGCAGCCGACGCAGGGATCACGGTCGACCTGGTCAACTTCGCCACCTACGAGCAGCCGAACCCTGCCCTGACCGCCGGCGAAATCGACCTCAATCAATTCCAGACCATCGTCTACCTCGCAAACTACAACGTGGCGAGTAGCCAGGACCTCTCGGCGATTGGCGCCACCGCAATCTACCCGCTGGGTCTCTATTCCACGCAGTACACCAGCGTCGATGAGATTCAGAAGGGCGACACGGTCGCCGTGCCCAATGACCAGAGCAACATGGCCCGCGCCCTCGTCGTACTCCAGTCAGCCGGTTTGATCGAGCTCACCGACGGCGGCACGATTTCGTCGTCACTCGACGACATCGACTCCGCCGCCTCGCGGGTGAAAGTGACGGCTCTCGACGCGTCGCTCACGACGACCTCGCTGCCCGACGTCGCCGCCGCGATCGTCAACAACGAGTTTGTTGGAAAGGCCGGGCTCAGTTTCTCGGATGCGATCGCCCAGGACGATCCGGCCGACCCCAAGTCCGTGCCCTATGCGAACGTCTTTGCCGCGCGCGCCGAGGACAAAGACAACGCGACGTACCAGAAGCTCGTCGAGATCTACCAGACCACGAAGGCCGTTCAGGATGGCGTTCGCGAAGCGTCCGGCGACACGGCAGTGCTGTTGACGACCCCGGTTTCCGAGCTTGAAGCGTCGCGCGTCGCGGTCGAGGCCGACACCAAGGCTCAGAAGTAAGCATCAGCTTTACCGCGTGAGCAGTTTCGGTTCTTTGTGAGATTCACGGCCACAAGCCGAGACTGCTCATTCGTGTTCCCGGTGCGACATCACGACACATCAGCAACAAGAAGGTTTTTGAGGAACAACGGATGGCTCTAGTAAGCCTGAGGAATGTCAGCAAGGTGTACCCGCCCGCGAGCAAGGGTGCACCGAGTGTCACGGCGATCGACTCGGTCAGTCTCGACGTGGAGGCCGGGGACATCTACGGGATCATCGGATACTCCGGTGCCGGTAAGAGCACCCTTGTGCGACTCGTGAATGCTCTCGAACATTCAACGAGCGGCGAGATCATCGTCGACGGGCAGGATATCGCCGTGCTGTCGGAGCGCGAGCTGCGCAAGGTGCGCCTGGGCATCGGCATGATCTTTCAACAGTTCAACCTGCTCGGCTCTCGCACGGTAGCGCGCAACGTGGCCTACCCGCTCGAAGTGGCCGGGCATCCCAAGGAGCAGCGCGCCGCCCGGGTGGCTGAACTGCTCGACTTCGTCGGCCTCGCCGACAAGGCCGGGTCCTTCCCCGACCAGCTTTCCGGCGGTCAGAAGCAGCGCGTGGGTATCGCTCGCGCCCTCGCCACCCAGCCGAGCATCCTGCTCGCTGACGAGGCCACGAGCGCGCTCGACCCGGAAACCACGCACGAGGTACTCGCTCTGCTGAAACGGGTGAATGCGGAATTCGGAGTCACCATCATCGTGATCACCCACGAAATGGACGTCATCCAGACCATCGCGACCAAGGTTGCCGTGATGGACCAAGGCCGGGTCATCGAGCGCGGGCCCGTCTTTGACGTGTTCTCGAACCCGCAAGCCGCGGCATCCGCTCGCTTCGTCTCGACCGTGGTCAAGGGGGTGCCGTCTGCGGCCGAACTCGCCGTGCTGCGCGAGCGGCACACGGGCCGCATCGTGACGCTCGCCTTCCGCGACAGCGCGGTTGACCAGACGGCCGTTTTCGGTGAGCTCGCACGGGCCGGAGTGGCGTTCGAGGTCGTTTACGGCGGCATCAATGAGATCCAGGGGCGCCCGTTCGGGCATCTCACGCTCGCGCTTTCCGGCGCCGACCCGGTCATCGACCAGGTACTCGCCCACATTCGAACGCTCACGACCGTCACGGAGGTGCGCTGATATGGATGCACTCATCGACCTGCTGCCCGAACTGTGGACGGCCACCTACGAGACTCTCTATATTGTCGCGCTCACCCTGTTCTTCGGCGGCCTCGGCGGCCTGCTGGTCGGCCTCGGGCTCTACCTCACCCGCGCGGGCAGCATCCTTGAGAACAAGCCGCTTTTTTTCGTGCTCAACCTGCTGGTCAACTTCATACGCCCGATTCCATTCATCATTTTTCTCGCCGCGGCGCAACCGCTCGCCCGGGCCGTCACCGGCAGCGGCATCGGCAACAATGCGATCATCTTCACGATCGCCCTCGCGGCGTCCTTCGCCATGGCCCGCATTGTGGAGCAGAACCTGCTCACCGTGACGCCCGGTGTGATCGACGCCGCCCGAAGCGTCGGCGCCGGGCCGATTCGCATCATCTTCACGGTATTGTTGCCGGAGGCCCTGGGCCCCCTCATTCTGGGGTATACATTTATTTTCGTGGCGTTGGTGGATATGTCGGCCGTCGCCGGTTACGTCGGTGGCGGGGGCCTGGGTAATTTCGCGCTGCTCTATGGCTATCGTCAGTTCAACCCCATCGTGACCTGGGCGGCCGTGCTGCTTATCATCGTGCTGGTGCAGTTCGTGCAGTTCTTTGGAAATTATCTAGCCCGGAAGGCCCTGCGCCGTTAAATGAGGTAAATCCTCACGATCCATTCAGCGTTTGTATACCGCTCGTTTACCTGGCAGATCACTGACGGACACCTCATGCCACGACTGTTCTGCTGAGGCCGGTGTTTCGGTTGTTGTGAACGCTGACGCGCCAAATGCGAAAGTCCTCAAACCCAATTCCTGAAGGTTTCGAGGAGTACCGTGTCGACGAGCGCCAGCGTCGTTTTTTCCGCCTTTATCTCGGCTACCGACCCGCGACTGCAGGGTTGGCTCTCGCACCGAGGCAATCTGCAAGCAAATGAGTACGCTTCCGATCGCGTGGTGCGTTCCCCGAGCAGCCGCGATTCCCGCGGCGAAACGGCCAACGATCGCGGCCACGCTCCCCAAGCGGGCATCTGGCGCCTCCTCGCGCCGAATGGCCGTGAGATCGGCCGCAGTTCATCTGTGTACGGCGCTTTCACCGTGGCGCAAACTCACGTGCTTGACTTGCAAACTCGGGTGGACCGGATGGTGGCAACGACCGTCACAGGCCCGTCAGCGGGCACCCACGGTTGGGTCATGTCCGTCGACGACATTTCGGTGATGACCAGTGGCCGATGGTACGGCACGACCTCAACGACCAAAGATGCCTGTGCGGGCGCCCGGGAGGCGTTCCGAAACGCCTTGGTGATGGCCGACGCCCGTCGTTTGATGCCGTCGGGCGCACGCCGACCTCGCCTTCCGAGCAGCACTCCCCACCTCGCCGGTAGCTGGTAATGCCACGGGTAGCGTGGGTGGAGTGGGTGCCCCTGTGCTTGGTGCTGGCACTGGCGGCGTGGCTCGCGGGCGAAGCTGTCAGCACTGCTCAACCGGAGTCGACCCGGTCCGGGGCGTCGACGGAGGCCCACCGGGTCGCCGAGCAGCCTGCACTCGTGCTTCCCGCGCCGCCACCCACCGGATCGCCTCTGACAAGTGAACCGCCCTCGGCGACGGCTGGCCTAAGTTCCACGGCGGCCATGGTCTCGAAGGAATGGGCCGCCTCGGCGGCGGCGGCAACCGGCATACCGCTCCGCGCGCTGCTCGGGTACGCCGGTGCGGAGCTGCGGCTGGCACGGGAACAGCCAGGGTGCGGGCTCGGCTGGGCCACCCTGGCGGCGCTCGGCTCGATCGAGTCCGATCACGGCAGGAACAGGGGCTCCGCGATCGATGCCGGCGGCACTACGGTGCCGGGAGTTTTCGGTCCGGTCCTCGACGGCACGACCTACGCAGCCTTCCGCGACACCGACACGGGGACACTGGACGGCAACCCGCGGTGGGACCGGGCTGTGGGACCCCTGCAATTCATCCCGGCGACCTGGGCCATCTGGGGTGCCGATGGAAACGCAGACGGTGTTGCCGACCCCCAACAGATCGACGACGCTGCACTCGCAGCCGGACGGTATCTTTGTGACACGGGCGATCTCTCGACGGCGTCATCGTGGCGTTTAGCCATCTACTCCTACAACCATGTCGACAGCTACGTAGATCTGGTGGCTGCCACGGCAAACAGCTACACCGAGCGGATGCCATGAGCGCCCCGGTCGCCGGCCTCATCTCCGCGCGGTTCCGGCTGGGCGCGCTGCTCGGAACCGGGGGATCGGCGTCGGTCTTCTCAGCCATCGACATCCGCTCTGGTGATGCCGTTGCCCTCAAAGTACTTCACCCTGAACTGTCACACTCCCCGCGACTTCGAGAAGCATTCTTTCGAGAGGCTCGGGCGGTCGAACGTGTGCGGCATGCGAACATCGTCGCGGTGTTGGGCGTCGGCATGCACGACGAAGAGGGGGAGCCACTCGCCTGGATCGCGCTCGAGCTTGCCCCGGGCGAGACTCTGGCCGAGTATGTCGGGCACCACGGTCCGCTTTCGGTAGCGAACGCCCTCACCCTGGCCACCGCCGTGCTGCGAGGCCTCGCAGCGACCCATAACGTCGGCCTGATCCACCGCGATGTGTCCCCGGCTAACATCATGATCGCCGTAGCGGCCGATGGCGCTTTGAATGTGGCCGGGGTGCGCCTTCTGGATTTCGGCCTGGCCGACACCGCCGGGCGGGCCGCGACCGGTTCGAATGTTCTCCGTAGCGAGCCCGCTGGGACGGGGGAGGCTGCCGGCGTGCTCGGGAGCGTGAACTACATGTCGCCGGAACAAGCGGCCGGGATCCCCGTCGATGAGAGAGGAGACCTATACCAGCTCGGAGGGGTGCTGTACTTCGCGCTGACAGCCCGCGCGCCGTTCCCGCGCGACTCAGCGGGCGCCGTCACTCGGGCTCATTCGATCACTCCACCGCCGGTACCCTCGGTCACACGGCGGGGAATTCCGAAGGGAGTGGACCGGATCGTCGTGCGAGCGCTCCTTAAAAACCGCGAGGATCGCTTTGCTTCCGCCGCCGAGATGCAGGACGCGATTTTCCTTCTCGATGCAACACCCGAACCGTGGGATACCGGCGCCCTGCTCGGGGACGATTTCACGCGCCGGTTCGACGCGCGCACCGCCCCGAGCGGAGACGGTGAAGCGGATGACCGCACCACCGTACTGCCCGCTGCAGCGCGGCCCAGCACCATGCTGCCCCTCATTCCCCGCGTTCCGACGGTGTCCACGGCGCCCGTGCCGGCAAGGCGTCGAGCCCGCACCGGTCCGGCAGACGGCTGGCTGGCGCTAGCACTGGTTGTCGGAGTCGTGGCGGCTGGGTGGGTGGCCGCCGCTGGCGCGAGCGCCGGGTCATCCATCGCCGTGCGCAGTACTCCGTCGCCCGCGGTCAGCCCTGTGCCGACTCCGAGCACGAAATCGCCCAAACCGCATCCGACGCCCGTCGACGTTGTCGACACTGCCGTGCTGGTACCCGAGCTCAGCATGATGTCCCTCGGCGAGGCCCGGGTCGCTCTTGAAAAGATCGGCTTGCGGCTCGGCGCTCTGACAACGCTGGAGTCGGTGCGCCTGGGCGACACCGTTCTCACCCTCCAGCCCAGTCCCGGGTCGTGGCTGGCGCCGGGCGACGCCGTTGACCTGATCGTGGCCTCCGGCTCCAACCGCGTTCCCGCGACGACGGGTCTGACCCAGGCTGAAGGCGTGGCCGCCGTGCAAAACGCGGGCTTCGTGGTGGTCGTCGATATTCGTGCTGATGCTTCCGCGGTGCCGGGTACGGTACTGGCCAGCCTGCCAGGGGAGACCGCGGTGCTGCGCCTCGGCACGACCGTATCGATCACTGTGGCCGGAGCAGCAGCCGCGCCGCCAACGAGTACTCCGTCGGCTGTTCCGGGACCAACCGATACTCCCCAACCCACCCCAGCACCGACCGCCGCTACTAAATAGGGGTAGACCCCAGATTTTACGCCAAGCTGACAGGTCGCGTCCACGCCTTGGTCGCCAAATCGACACCACGAATTCACTTAGCAACTCAAATATGTGACAGGTGTGTGAGCCGTCACCGCGGTTCTGCCCTTTCGTTTTCCGTCTCGTATCAAGGATCAACTCATGCCACATACCACGTTCGCCTCGATGTCCTCGCGCTCGGCGCCGGACGCCGAGACGCTTCCCGTCGAGACGGAGACTCGGCGCTCGCTGATTTCCCGACCGTCGGTGTCGGACAGGGTGTTCCGCTCCGTGGCATTCACTGCGGGACTCATCACGGTCGCCATCATGCTCGCTGTGGGAGTTTTCCTTTCCTTCAGAGCCTCGGATGCACTCGGAGTCGCCGGTCTCTCGTTTCTCACGGAGCAGGATTGGGCTCCGGAGTCGCAGACCTTCGGCATCGCCGCCGTGCTTTTTGGTACCATTACCATCGCCCTGATCGCGATGTGCGTGGCCGTGCCGCTCGCCGTCGGGACCGCCTTGCTCATCTCCGAAGTTGCTCAAGGGCGGCTGCGCGCCACTCTGGTCACGCTGGTGGACTTGATGGCAGCCGTGCCCAGCGTGGTTTTCGGACTCTGGGGTGTCTTCTTTTTGCAGGCCAACGTCATCCCGGTGGCCCGGTGGATCTCCACCTACTTCGACTGGATCCCGTTTTTTCGAGTTCAGGACGCGACCGGCCACGCTCTCACCGAAGCCAGTGCCTTCACGTCCTCTGCGCTCATCGCCGGTATCGTCGTGGGACTCATGGTCGTCCCCACCCAAACTTCGGTCATGCGGGAGGCTTTCTCACAGGCCCCAATCGGTGAGCGTGAAGCGGCCTTCGCTCTCGGCTCCACTCGTTGGGGAATGATCGGGGCCGTGGTGTTGCCCTTTGGTCGTGGCGGTATTATCGGCGGCACGATGCTTGGCCTCGGCCGTGCTCTCGGTGAGACCATCGCGGTTTACATGATCATTTCGCCGATCTTCACCATCAATTGGGAGGTGTTGAAGACCGGCACGAACTCCGTCTCCGCACTCATCGCCCTGCGTTATGGCGAGTCCAGCTCGTTTGGCCTTTCGGCGCTGATGGCGGCCGGGCTCGTCCTGTTCCTGATCACGCTCGTGATCAACTTCACGGCCTCGTCGATTGTGGCGCGATCCCGATCCGGGGCGGAGAGCAACTGATGACCATTCTTCTCGACTCCATTGGCATGGATAGCCCGGACCCCAGCGACACGATCGACCCCCAAACCCACACCACGACGATCCCGTCGTCAGCGGGCATTCCCGTCGGACCGCGACGCCGCGTGCGCGGCGCACGTCTTGATGACCGGTTCAACGTGCTCGGCGCAGCGGCCGCAGGCATCGCGGTCGCGGTACTGCTCTTTGGGTGGTTCACTCCGCTTTCCGGCGGAGTCGGGTGGCTGCTCGTGGCGTACCTGACCTTCATCGGCTTCTATGCCCTGCTGGTGAGTTTCGCCAGCGATTGGCAGGAGGTCAAGGACCGGGTGATGGCGGTACTGCTCGCGAGTGCCGGGGTGCTGCTCTTCGGCGCGCTTGTCTTCGTCGTCGCGTTCACCCTCGTGCGCGGCCAGGAGGCATTGCCCCACCTGAACTTCTTCACCCAGAGCATGGAGCTCGCCGGCCCGCTGGACGGGCTGGACGTCGGCGGTATCGTGCACGCGATTCTGGGAACGCTCATGCAGATTTCGATGGCCCTCGCCGTCACGATCCCGCTGGGAATCATGACGGCGCTTTTCCTCAACGAGGTTGGTGGCAAGTTCGCTCGCTTTGTGCGCACCATTTCGGATGCGATGACCGCTCTCCCGTCCATCGTTGCCGGACTCTTCGTCTACTCCGCGATCATTGTGCTGATCACTCACCAGCGATCGGGTTTCGCCGCGGCTATGGCGATCACGGTGATGATGCTGCCCATTGTCATCCGGGCATCCGATATCGTGCTTCGACTCGTCGCGGGCAATCTTCGCGAGGCCGCCTACGCCCTCGGGTCGACCCGGTGGCGCACGGTGTGGCACGTCGTGCTGCCCACCGCTCGACCGGGGCTGGCCACGGCCGTGATTCTCGGTACCGCGCGCGGGATCGGCGAGACCAGCCCGGTGCTGCTGACTTCCGGGGTGACGGCTGTCGTGAACTGGAACCCGTTCGAGGGTCCAATGATCTCCCTGCCCCTGCAGGTTTTCGATTTCATCAAGTCCCCGGAACCCAACATGATCGCCCGAGGCTTCGGATCAGCGGCCGTCTTGATCCTGTTGGTGCTGGCCCTGTTTGCCATCGCGCGGGTCATCGGAGGAAAGGGCCCTGGCCAGCTGGGCCGCCGGCAGCAGCAGCGGGTTGTTGCGGCATCCGCTCGCGACCTGCAACGCATCACCGTCAACGGCGTTCGCCGAGCCCGCCTCCATGTACCCCCATCTCTACCACCATCAGACCTCAACGCGAAGGAGACGTCTTCGTGACGCGCCATTCCCGCCGGATTCCCGCCATCCGCGCCCTTATTGCCCTCACCATTGTGATGACCAGCGTGCTCGGCGCCGTGCCAGCCCAGGCCGTGAGCTATGACCCCATCACCGGCACCGGTTCCACCTGGTCGCAGAACGCGCTCGACCAGTGGCGTAAGAACGTAGCTTCCAACTATGGGATGACCGTCAACTATTCGGGGGTCGGTTCGTCGGCCGGCCGACGAGACTTCGTCGCTGGCAGTGTCGACTTCGCCGTGAGTGAGATTCCGTTCCAAATTAAGCCGGAAGACAACTCGGCCCCCGAGGTTCCCTCTCGGGGTTACGCGTACATGCCGATCGTCGCCGGTGGCTCCTCGTTTATGTACAACCTCAAGATCGGCGGGACGCGCGTGTCGAACCTGCGTCTGAGTGGCGAGGTCATCACCAAGATCTTCACGGGTGTCATCACCAAGTGGAACGATCCGGCGATCCAGACCGACAACCCCGGCCTGGCGATGCCCGGCAAAGGAATCGTGCCCGTGGTGCGCTCCGACGGTTCCGGCTCGACCGCCCAGTTCAGCCTCTGGATGTCGAAGCAGCATCCCGCCCTGTGGAACGCCTTCTGCAAATCGGTGGGCCGGGCAACGCCCTGCGGGCTGACCTCGCAATTCCCGACTTTTGGCAACGCCAAGGCCCAAAGTGGATCTTCCGGCGTGGCCGGCTACGTCAGCCAGGACTATGGCGAAGGAGCCATCACCTACGTGGAGTACTCTTACGCCCTCGAAGCCGGTTTTCCGGTGGCCAAGGTTCTCAACTCGGCAGGCTACTACGTGGAGCCCACCGCCGACTCGGTCGCCGTCGCCCTGCTGCAGGCGAAGATCAAGACGGATGTCCCCAACACCAGCCCCGACTACCTGACCCAGATCCTCGATGGCGTCTACAACAACCCCGACGCCCGCAGCTACCCGCTGTCGAGCTATTCGTACATGATCGTGCCAACAGCGGTCGGTGGTGTCTTCACCGAGAAGAAGGGCCTCACCCTCGGAGCCTTCGCAAACTACATGCTCTGCGAGGGGCAGCAACAAGCCGAGGCGCTCGGCTACTCTCCGCTGCCGATGAACCTCGTCGCTGCCGGGTTTGATCAGATCAAACGCGTGCCCGGGGCGGACGTCTCGGGTGTGGATATCAACAAGTGCAACAACCCCACATTCAAACCCGGTGACTCACTATCCAGCAACCAGCTTGCCGTGACAGCCGCACAACCGGCCGAGTGCGACAAGGTCGGCACCAGCCAGTGCACGACCGGCACCGCTGGCGCGATCGCTGACACTCCCACGTCCGGCACCGGCACCGGCGGCTCCGCCACGGGCGGCAGCCCTGCTGCTGGGGAAGCAGTTTCCGGACCCGTGGGAGCTGCTGCGCCCGGCAGCGAAGCGGGTGCCGTAGCCGCCGTGTACGACGAAAACGGTGCCCTGGTCTCCGGCGGCACCGCCGCCGGCGCCGGCTCCAGCTTCGCGGGAACAGCAGTGGCCGCACCATTCACGCTCCCCGACAACGGTTGGGGGGCCCAGCAATCCATCATGCTTTTTGCCGGAATTCTTTTGGTCGGTTTGGCCGTGCTGCCGCCGGTGCTCGGGCAGCGGCTGAAACCGCTCGTCGCGAAAGCAGGCAAAAAATGACGCGCCGTATATTCGCCACGGATTCGATCTGGGCCCGCGCAGGCGCCAGCGGAATCGTCGTTGGACTCGTCGTAGGAATCGGCGTGTCCGTGCTGGCTTCGTTCGCCCCGTCGGCGGCATCCGCCGACACGTCGAGCGCCGTGACGGTGAATGCATCCAGCGCCATCACGCCGGCTGGGTCTCCGTTTCCTGACCTAGCTGTGACGGTCTCGAAGACGACGGACCTTACTTCAGAGGGAGTGCTCGTCAGCTGGACGGGTGCGGGCAACAAGAAGTCCACGCGCCCGCAGGGCAATGTGGGCGGCGAGAACTTTTTGCAGATCGCGCAGTGCTGGGGCGAGGACCAAGACAATCCGGGTCACCCCGACCGTACGACCTGCCAGTATGGCGCGTTCGCAAATGCTGGCCGCGACTCCGGAGTTCTGCCCAACATTGACCCCGAAGACGCCGATGCGGTCGAGGCAGCCAAGGGGCTGGCACCGAACATCGCTTCAGAGGACGAAAAGTACACCACCCCAAACTACGGACTGTCGGCAAGTCCGTTCACTGCCATCCCGTTCAAGGCAGCCAGCGGCGAGCTCATCTCCGCGGTCTTCAAGAACCCGGGCTCTTCGGTGCTGACTCATTACATTAGTGACAAGGCGGGCAAGGTGCAGACCGCCCGCGGGGACCCGACGCCCGAAGGTGTTCCCCTGCCCAGCGGCATCGTCGGCGTTGACCTGGCATCGAACCAGTACTACACCCAGTTCACCTCGAATGAAGTCAAGTGGGCCGGGTCTGATGACAGCGGTACAGGTTCGGCCAAGTTCGAGATGCAGACATCGATGCAATCGCCCGGCCTCGGCTGTGGCCAACCGGTCATCGTCACTGGCCAGCCCACTGTGGGCCAGTCATGCTGGCTCGTGATCATCCCCCGTGGCACGGGTGATTCTGGCGTCACCCAGATCATCCGCCCAGGCCTGTTTTGGGATGCGTGGCAGCACAGCATCGCTGTCAAGCTCGATTTCAAGACCGTCGGAATACGCTGTGAGATTGGTAGCTCCGAAGTGCAATTGAGCGGCAGCGAGCTCATTGCCGGAGCGGTGTCGTCCTGGCAACCAGAATTGTGCGCCGGCGCAAGCGGTTCGGCCTTCGTGCTGTCAACCGGTAGCGAGGCAGACTCGCTCGCCTCGGCCGTGCAGAAGCTCCCGGGACCACTTGCCTTCACCTCAAGGCCCTACAGCACCACCACCGCAGATCCCCTGCAGTACGCTCCAGTGGGCATTGCCGGAATCGCGGTGAGTTTTGCCATTGATAGACGTGTGACGCCATCGGGCACTGTTCCGCAGTCCTACATCGACGCCGAGACTCAACCCTTTGAGACGGTGAATCTCACGCCGCGCCTGCTCGCTAAACTGCTCACCGCATCGTACGTCGGGTCCCTGCCGCCCGGCGCCGACCTCAACCACGTGGGCTACGCGAGTTTCACCGATCAGGGCAAGAACGCCGCCAATATCACCCGCGATCCGGAGTTCCTCAAAATCAACGACCCGGAGTGGGCCTATCAGGATCTGAACAGCATTTCGCTCTCTGACGTACTCGCGCCCTCCGGACGCTCCGACCTGGCTACCCAGGTGTGGCGCTACATTCTGGCGGATGCCGAGGCGGTCGCCTTCCTGAATGGCACTCCCGACGAGTCGGGCATGATCGTCAACCCGTACTATTCCACCAGCGCCACTGTAAACCCGACCCGCTCGGGTCTTTCCCTGCCCAAAGACAGTTTTCCCAAGGCCGACCCCGTCGAGACAGTCAGGGGAACCTCTGCATCATCACCGGGTCCGATCAACCTCGTGACCTGGCGCCCCTTTGCTTCCGACTGGGAAAGCGGCGCCTATTTGACCCTGCGCGGCGACGGTCTGGCCCTTGGTGAATGGGATCTCAACGCCACACCGCACAAGTACCAGAAGGCCGTGCGCAGTCTCGCGGGCGACCAGGGTGTGCTCGGCCTTACCACGACGGCGTCTGCGGCTCGGTATCAGAATGTCACCGCGTCGCTGGAAAACGCAGCGGGTAAGTTTGTCGCGCCGACGTCCTCTTCGATGCTGGCAGCGGCGAGCGCTATGACACCGACGGCCACTCAGGCCAAGGTGTTGGAGTACGACCCAGCCTCATCGAAGGCGATCGCAGCACCCACTGCTTATCCCCTGACGATGCCCGTCTACGCCGCACTCAACCCGCTGCAGACCGACGCTTCACTGCGAGCCAAGTACGCCAACCTCATCACCTACGCCGCTTCGCGGGGCCAAGTGCCCGGCACGGCCCTCGGGCAACTTCCCGCGGGCTACGCGCCGATGCCGCAGTCCTGGATCGATCAAGCGCTGCTTGCGGCGACGGCGATCAAGGACGGTATTAGCCCGATTGCGCAACCGGTGCCCACAACCGGCTCCAGGGCGGCACCCATCTACGTGGATGTGCAAGCGCCCACCAATACCACTGCCGCGGCAGCGATTGTATCGGCCACGGCCGCGGTGGCTGCGGCTGCCGGGCCGGTCAGCGCGGCCGCGGCCGATCCAGTGGCAACGGGGTCCGCGGCGGGACCGCTCGTCGGCAAGCCAACCCCGGATGACCCCCCAATGGGCCCGGTCTCGGCCGCGCTTCCCGCCGGACTTCTGGCCGGCCTCCTCTCGGCCGGCGCTTTCCCCATGATTTCGCGCTTCAGGAGACGATTCTGATGCCGCGTCCCCACTTGACGACTCGACTCGGGGCTTCGCGCCTCAGAACGATCGCCCAAGACCGGCGTGCCCGACCGGGCCCGTCTCTTGCACCACATCCGAAAGGCATCAAAGTGATTTCGAAGAAGACTCTTGCGCTCTGCGCAACGGTTGGCGTTGTCCTCTCCGGCTTTGCAGTTGCTTCACCGGCCACGGCCGACCCCGTCTCCAACAGTTACAGCATTGCGGGCTCTGACACGCTCGAAGACGTCGTCAACGCCCTCGCCAATGGCACCTCGATCACCGGCTCCGGTGTTCGCACGGTCGTCAACGGTGGCACAATCGGATCGTTCGATGCGACCGGTTCCCCTTACATCACCGCTAAGTCTGGCGGAGTTCGCTTCGGCCGTCCCAACGGATCCGGCGATGGCGTGAAAGCCCTCAGCCGCTCCATCGATGGAGCAGCCTATACCTCCGGCACGGTCGGCAGCCCGGTCAACGTCGTCATCACCGACCAGGTGGACATTGCTCGCTCCTCCAGCGCTGGCACCGCGAACGCCGCGGGCGAGCTTCTCTACGTGCCGTTCGGTCGCGACGCCATCGCATACGCGTACAAGGGCACCGCGACGGGCATCGACGCGATGACGACCGCGCAGATGAAGAGCCTCTACGAGTGCTCCCCGGGCTTTCAGATCGGTGGCGTTACCCTCACGCCGATCATCCCGCAGGCTGGTTCGGGAACCCGCAAGGACTTCCTGATCAAGATCGGCTCCACGGAAACCCTCATGAAGACAATCGCCGAGGGCGGCTGCGTCGTCGAAGGCCAGGAGCATGACGCGACGACATTGACAGCTGAGTCGGTCATGCCCATGGCCGTGTCCCGTTGGGTCGCCATGAACACCGGTGCTTCCTACGACAAGCGCGGCACCGGCACGCTCGGTTCCCTCGTTTCGGGTGTCCTGCCCGTCACCGGCACCGGCACCACCATGGTTCCGAACGCCGCGTACTACGCCGACACCACCTGGGGTCGCGACACCTACCTCGTCGTCGAGAACGCTCGCGTCGACTCTGCGAACGCCAAGTACGACGCCGGCCTGTTCGCGCTGGTTGACGCTACCCAGCCGCAGTCGCTAGCCAACTCGTCAGGCATCGTCTCCCGCTCCGGCGCTGTCAAGAAGAAGTTCGGCTTCCTCGCTCCCACCGCTGGTCTCACCGCCTTCCGCGTTGCCAAGACTGCCTAGTCACCGCCTAACCGACTCTGAATAGGAATATAAAACTCATGATGCTGAGCAAGAACACCAAGTTCATCGCTATCGGCGCCGTCACGATCGCGCTCGTCTCCGGTGCTGGCGTCTCCTCTTCATACGCCGTCGTTGCCCAGGCCAACGGCTCGGACGCACCCCTGTACGTCTACGATGCCAACGTGGCCCTCGTCACGGACCCGGCGGTCGTCTTCACCTGGGCTGGCGACAACCTGGGTGCTGGCACCGATGCGGGTTACGACACGCCGAGCTACTGCCCGGCCGGAACCACCGGCGCGTCGACGTTCCTCGCGACCGTCGGCAACGAGCGCACCGTCGGGAACTTCGCGGCCAAGTCGGTCGCACTCTTCAACCCGAACCCCGCCGTCGCGGGAACCAAGGAACTTATCGCCGTCAACCTAACGCCCCAGAACATGACGGCCGGAACGCCGGGCCAGGCTGCGGTCAAGGCTGCGGGTGGAAAGTACAACCTCGGTTTTGCCTGCACCACCAATAGCGGCGTGACCGTTGTCAAGTCGACTTACCGCACGATCAACATCACTCCCGGTACCGGTAATTACACGATCGAGGCACTGACGGCGGAAGCCCCGGCTCCGGCCCCGGCTCCGGCAGGCACGTCGGGAGATGTTGCTCTCGCTCCAACCACGACCGCTGCCAGCAACGGTGTACTCGCTCTCACGGTTCCGGCCGGCGCTGCGGCGTCGTTCGGCACTCCCTCGCTGGTGAACAACAAGTCGACCACGATCGGTACCCTCGGCAACATCACCGTCAATGACGGCCGGGGTGTCACGCGTGAAGGTTGGAACCTGAGCGCGACCGTCGCTGACTTCAAGAACAACGCCGACCCGACGAACATCATCAGCAAGTCGCAGCTGGGTGTTGCCCCGAAGTTGGTTGCTGCTGGAACCTCCGCCACCGGCGTCACCGCAGCAGCGGCTCAGGTAGCCGGTGCCGCTTTGGGCACCTATGCCTTCGCCTTGGGCTCGGCCGCCAACACGGTCGGTGACACCGTTTTGAACGCCGACCTGACCTTTGTCGCCCCTCAGGACAAGGCCGCTGGCACGTACACCTCGACGATGACCCTCACGGTCGTCTCGAAGTAATAGGCGTCACCAGTTGAAAGGGGGGAGGAGGGGCATTCGTGTCGTTCCTCCCCTTATTCCCGCAACACCGCAACACCGCAACACCGCAACACCGCAACACTCAAGCACTATTTCAGTCAGCCCCTAGAAATGAGAACGTCGATCGTGAGTCTTCGCCCCCCCGCAGCACGCCTGCTGCTCGCCCTGACCGCCGGCGTGCTGGTCACCTTAGGAATGACCGTGAGCCTCGGCGTCTCGGGAGCTTGGGCAGAAGATTCTGACGGCATCGCTGGTGCTCCTGCGGCCAACGGGGGCGTTGACCAGTCCCGCAGCCGGTTCAGCTATCAGGTTGAACCCGGCCAGACGCTTCAGGACGAGTACCTCGTGCAAAACACCGGCACCACCGTTCAGACCGTCACCGTATACGCCACGGACGCCTTCAACGCCGAGGACGGCAGTTTTGCCCTGCTTGAGGGGGGCGCGGTTGCCGTGGACGCCGGGCACTGGATCACCTTTGACAATGGCACCAACAGCATGCAGGTTGCCCTCGACCCGGGTTCCCAACGGGTGCTGCCGTTCACCATGACTACGCCGATCGACGCTAGCCCGGGCGACCACTCCGGCGGCATGATTGTTTCGGCCCTGTCGCCAGCCGGGCAGGTCTCGGTCGACCGGCGGGTGGGCATCCGTTTGTATGTGCGTGTGAAGGGCCTCTTGCAGCCGGGCCTGACGATCAGCAGCATTGAGTCGTCGTACCAGCCGAGCATCAACCCGTTCGCTGGCGAAACCACCATGAAGATGAGTTTGTCGAATACAGGAAACGTCTCGCTGAGCGCTGACACCGTCGCGCAGGTGCGCGGTTTCTTTGGGATTCCCCTCAGCGGACTCGTCGACCAGCAAATTCCGGAAATGTTGCCCGGCACGTCCCGCGTCGTGACCATAGTCGTGCCGGGCGTGGGCCCGTGGGTTTACCTCAACCCTCGGGTGTCCCTCGCCGCGACCATCGATGACGACGCATTGAACGCCGGTGTGCTTCCGTCGGGCGCGCGCAGCAGCGACCTTTTCGTGGTCCCGTGGGCGTTCCTGCTGCTGGTGCTTGTCGTCGGAGGAACGTGGCTCGCGGCGCGCTCTAGTCGAAAGCGCAACTCCGCGCAGGCCGCGGCTTGGATCGACTACACCGAAGCCGAGGCGCGTCGCAAGGCGCGGGAGGAAGAAGTTCTCGTCGGGTAGGCACGCGCAGGGCACCGAAGTTGCATCGCACAGAAATAACCAGGGGGAACAATGTTCCATAAATATGCACGTACTCGCGTACTCGCGTACTCGCGTACTCGCGTACTCGCGTACTCGCGTACTCGCGTACTCGCGTACTCGCGTACTCGCGTACTCGCGTACTCGCGTACCCGCTGTCACGATGGCCGTCGCACTGGCGTTGGGATCGAGTTCAGCGGCAGTCAGCGCGTCGGCGGATGACGCTGAGGCCATCGACGTGAACGTATCCGTCGTCGAGGGGCTGCCCACCGGACCGGTCGACGTCGGAGTGACCCTGCCGCTGGGGGCGCACGCAGACTCCGCACCGGTGATCATTCGGGTGCATGGCCTCGAGCCCTTTTCCGATGTTGAGGTGTGGGTACACTCGATGCCTTTCTTGTTTGACAGTGGCATAGCTGATGCCGAAGGCTACTTCGAGGCCAGCGGCACTCTGCCCGCCAACCTGGAAATCGGCGGCCACACGATCACCGTGGAGGGAACGAGCGCCGATGGTAATGCGTTTATCCAGGTGGTCGCATCGTTCGCGATCATCGAAGGTGGCACGATCGATTCGGCCACTACGAGCGACAGCAACGGTGCACTCGGCCTTGTCGTGTCGGGGACGGCCGTCGCCACCTTTGGTGGCCCCACCCTCGTCAACGGTCGCTCGACCACGAGCAGATCGCTCGGCCGCGTCGTCATCTCTGACGGTCGCACCCAAACCCGTGAGGGCTGGACGCTGTCGGCGAGCGTCGCGGACTTCGTCAATGCCGCCAACGGCTCCGTGATCGGCAGCTCGCAGCTCGGGATCGTGCCGCAACTCGTCAGCACCGACGCCCAGGGAATCGGACTCTTTCCCGGCCAGGCCGCCGGATCGGTGAGCTATCCGATGAACCTGGCCTCGGGCTCTCCGGCGCAGGCAGTGGGCTTTACGGTCCTCGATGCCGGACTGACCTTTGTCGCGCCGCCGGAGAAGACCGTGGGCACCTACGAGTCAACGCTGTCGCTGACGCTCGTGTCGCAGTAGCCGTGGGGCGAATTCTGCGGTCGATCAAGCGTCCGGGCGATACCGCGCCCGGCCGTGTTTACCTCTCGTTAGCCCTACCGTCAGCATGCCGAAACCTTGGCCGTGCTTACTGGAGTGTGTTTAAATTACGTGCCGAACGTCGGCCTTCCACAGCGGCCCTCATCGCGCTGCTAGCGCTGACGGGCGTCGCCTGCGTCGCTGTGAACCCTGGCGTTCCGCGCGCCTTCGCTTCGACCTTCACCGCGGCGACCGATGATTCTCACGGCGTTGACCTCCACGTGACTGTGTTAGGACCGGCGGCTAGCCCCTCGCCGACACCGGCACCGTCGCAATCCCTCTTCGTGCCCTCGCGTTCATCGTCAACGGGACAGGCTTCCGTCGTGCCCGGAATCACCCAGACCACGGCAACAGGGTCCGCTGAGGCCACGCACGATCTGGGCACCAGCCCCACCGACATTGACGGTGTTTTTTATGTCAGCGGGGTCACCGCTGCTCCCGTGACTGACTTCGGGCCCGGCGGCGGCGACATCGTGCTCGCCTTCACCCTAAAGAACGTCACGACTGCCCCCGTCACGTCGCATCTCAAGTTCTGGGTTACAAACGTTTTCGGTATGCAGCTGGCAGCCATCGACGACGTTGCGGTCACCGACCTCGCCCCGGCGGAGACCCGGACCGTGACGGCCACACTCGAGGGTGTTGGCCAATGGACAGTGTTCACGGGTCACGTGCTGCTGACCCCGCCGAGCGAGGTGCGCGGAACGGGTCTGGAACCGGTATCTAGGGATTCGCTGATCGTGATTCCCCCGTACTTCCTGCTCGTGGTCCTAGCCTCCGGTGGTGCGCTGGCACTCGTCCTGCGCGCCACGCGCATTCTCCGCAGGGCTCGCCCAACGGTAAACATGGCGGGAGTGGCATCATGACCATCGTGAAGCCACCCCGTCAACAGAGGGCCCCCGATGTGGCCGGGCTGCTGGGACGGGTGACATCCGGTTTGAGCTCAACGCGGCAGATGCCGCCGAAAGCTCCCGGGGCGATGAAACCGCCGAAGATTCCCACGCCGCCACGACGGATGCCGACGCCGCCACGACCGCCAGCCGACCTCACGCCGCGGGACCAGGCCATCCGTTCGACCCTGGCGATACTCTCGGTGCTGATACTCGGCCTGCTGGGCACCATCACCGTGCTCGGTCACCTTCAGCACTTGGTAAGTCAACAGCAGCTCACCAACGCGTTCCGCTTCGAGCTGGCTGAGGGTACCGCCCCGGTGAGCGAGGGCACCGTCGACAAGGTTCTACTCACCGCGGGTACACCCGTCGCGCTCCTAACCATCCCCTCGATCGGTGTGAACGAGATCGTGGTTGAGGGCACTGACTCTGGCACGCTACGGGCGGGGCCCGGCCATCGCCGCGACACGATGCTTCCGGGGCAAGCCGGGTACAGCGTGATCATGGGCAGGGCAGCGGCCTACGGCGGTCCGTTCGCCCGCATTCAAGAATTGCGACCGGGGCAGAAATTCACGGTAACCACCGGTCAGGGCGAACACACTTACGCCGTCCTCGGCTTGCGGTATGCCGGCGATCCGACGCCGCCGGCGCTACCAGCCGGTAAAGGCCGACTGGTACTGGTGACGGCACGTGGGCCGGCCTTTGTGCCCAGCGGCATCGCCCGCGTCGATGCCGAGCTCGTTTCGGAGACGAAGCCCGCCGGCGCTCGGCAGACCACCTATAACTCCTTGCCGCTGGCCGACCAGGAAATGGCCACGGATACGTCGACGGTCTGGGCGCTTGTCTTCGCGCTTCAGTTCCTTCTTATTGTCGAACTTGCCGCGGTCTGGGCATTCCGGCGGGTTGGCCTCCGAAAGGCTTGGACCGTGTTTGTTCCCGTGGTCACTGTTGGTGGACTCTTCGTAGCCGACCAGCTTGTGCGACTGCTTCCGAATCTGCTCTAGCAACCCGAAACGAATAGTCATGAAAGAGAACGTGTACGACGACGAGATGACACAGGTGCTTCCCGCCGCGCAGCCCTCGCCCGCTACGGAGTACCTTCCGCAGCCGGCGCAGCGTGACCGAAAGCTCCGCCTGCCGGCCAGGACCCCGCTCTCGAGCGGGCGTACGCGCCTGGCCCCGCCGTGGGGGAAACGCTGGCCGGGCCCCGATCAAGTCGTGGACGCAAACTTCTCTCCGCCAGCACGCACCCTCGCCCCCCTGGCCACCCTCGAAGGACGCAACGTGTCGGCGTGGTTTGGCGACCGCCAGGTGCTGGATCGGGTCAATCTGACGATGCCCGCCGGCATCATTACCGCCCTAATTGGTCCATCCGGGTGCGGCAAGTCGACCTTCCTGCGCATTCTCAACCGCATGCATGAGCTGGTACCCTCGGCGAGCCTGGCCGGTGAAGTCCTGCTCGACGGAGAGGACATTTACGACCCCGAGCGCAAGCTCGTCGACGCTCGCAAGCACATCGGCATGGTCTTCCAGAAGCCCAACCCGTTTCCGGCCATGTCGATCTACGACAACGTCGTGGCCGGTCTCACCCTCACCGGACGCCGTGCTTCCAATGACGAAAAAGATCTTCTGGTTGAGAGCTGCCTGACTAAGGCAGGACTGTGGAAAGAGGTCCAGGACCGGTTGCGCGCTCCTGGCGGTGGACTCTCAGGGGGACAGCAGCAGCGCCTGTGCATTGCCCGATCGCTCGCGGTCACCCCGCGCATTCTGCTCATGGATGAGCCGTGTTCCGCACTCGATCCCACCTCGACCCGGGTAATCGAAGAGACTATGCTCGAGCTCGCCCACGAGGTCACGATCGTCATCGTCACGCACAATATGCAGCAGGCGCAGCGCGTGTCGCAGAACTGCGCTTTCTTTCTGGCAGCGCAAGGCACACCCGGTGGCATCGTGGAACACGGTCCCACCGACGCCATGTTTGGTAACCCGATTGATAGCCGCACCGCTGACTACGTCAATGGTCGCTTCGGCTAGCGGCCCTGTGGTGAGCGCCGAAGCCAGGAGCGCGGTCAGTCGAAGTCGAGGCTGAGCTTGCGCAGCAGCGCCGCCAGGCGTTCCTGGTCGGTCGCTGAGAGGGTGTCGAGCAGGTCGGCTTCCGCGTCGACCAGCCGGGTGATGGCGGCATCCACTCGGCTGAGCCCGGCGGGCGTCATACCCACCAGAATGCCGCGACCGTCGTTCGGTGCGGAGCGGCGCGTCACCAGCCCGCGGTCGACCAGCCCGTCGATGCGGTTTGTCATGGTGCCGCTCGAGACGAGTGTCTGCTGCAATAGGGCTTTCGGACTGAGCTCGTAGGGTGTGCCGGCCCGGCGCAGGGCCGAGAGCACATCGAACTCCCACGAGGCGAGTTCCGAGCGGGAGAACGCGGTGCGGCGGGCCCGATCGAGGTGTTTCGCTAGGCGCGCGACCCGGCTGAGCACCTGCAACGGCGCGAAATCAAGATCCGGGCGTTCGCGCAGCCACGAATCGACGATCCGATCGACTTCATCATGGCCAGGCATTTCTCCATTATCCTGCTTGTCCGGGGGTTTCCTCGCCGGAGGGTCGTTTGGGGGCCGGGTGTGCGCCGCGAGGCGTGAGAGTCTGGCAGACTTGACTAGTTGCTGGTCTCGGTCGGCATGGTCCGCCATAGTGTAACGGCAGCACGGCAGCCTTTGGAGCTGTTCGGTCCAGGTTCGAATCCTGGTGGCGGAGCACTTAATTTCTCTCATCACTGCGTTAGGAATACTGTGACAGACGCCCGCCTCGCCATCATCGTGTTGGCCGCCGGCCAGGGCACGCGCATGAAGTCCAGTTTGCCCAAGCTGCTGCATCCGCTCGCCGGAGTTCCCATCGTGAGCCACGTGCTGGCCACCGCGCGTGCCCTCGATGCGGCCCACGTCATTACCGTTGTGCGGCACGAACGCGACCTGCTGGCCGCCGTCGTGGCCGAAGACCTGCCGGGCAGCACGATCGTCGACCAGGACGAAATCCCCGGCACCGGCCGGGCCGTCGAGCAGGCCGTCGCCGCATTGCCGGCCGATTTCGATGGCGACGTGCTCATCATCAACGGTGACGTGCCGCTGCTGAACGCCGCCACGCTCGCTTCGTTCATCGCCTCCCACCGTCAGGGTGCAGCCGCGGGTACCGTGCTCTCCGCCTACCCGGACGATGCGACCGGCTATGGCCGCATCATCCGCTCGGTCGAAGGCGCTTTCGATCGCATCGTCGAGCAGAAAGATGCGACGGATGCTGAATTGGCCGTGGCCGAGATCAACGCGGGCGTCTACCTGTTCGGCCTGGCCGCGCTGCGCGAGCAGCTCGACCAGCTCACGACGGCCAACGCGCAGGGCGAGAAATACCTCACCGATGTGATCGAACTGCTGCGCCGGGCTGGCTCCGAGGTGAGCGCCGTTCCCGTCGCCGACGCCTGGATCGTGGCCGGCATCAATGATCGGGCCCAGCTCGGCGATACCGCGCAGAAACTCAACGCGCTCATCGTACGTGGTTGGCAGCTCGCCGGCGTGACCGTGCAAGACCCGGCTACCACCTGGATCGACCTCAAGGCCGTGCTCGCGGCGGACGTCACCCTGCTGCCCGGTACCCAGATTGTCGGGGCCACCGTGGTGGCTTCCGGCGCGATCATCGGCCCGGATACCACCCTGCGCGACTGCGAAATCGGCGAGGATGCCCGCGTGAATCGCACCGACGCGACCCTGGCGGTCATCGAGGCCGGGGCATCCGTCGGCCCGTTTTCGTACCTACGGCCGAATACCGTGCTCGGTCCCGACGGCAAGATCGGCGCCTTCGTCGAGACTAAGAACGCCCAGATCGGCGCCGGGAGCAAGGTGCCGCACCTGAGTTATGTGGGCGACGCCACCGTCGGTGCGCAGTCGAATATCGGTGCTGGAACAATCTTCGCCAACTACGACGGCGTCGCCAAACACCGCTCGACGATCGGGTCGCACGTGCGCACCGGGTCGCACAACGTGTTCGTCGCGCCGATTACAATTGGGGACGGAGCGTACACGGGGGCAGGTACGGTCGTCCGCAAGAATGTGCCTGCCGGGGCGCTGGCCATTACGGTGGCTCCCCAGCGCAATATGGATGGCTGGGTCGAGACCAACCGTGCAGGCACTGCTGCGGCCACAGCTGCCGCAGCGAGCAGCAGCACCACAGAGACTGGAGAATAAGTGTCGGAAATCAAGACCAGCGGCGAAAAACGTTTAGTACTGGTTACGGGGCGAGCGCACCCGCAACTCGCGCTCGATATTGCCACGGAGCTTGGTTCTGAATTGCTCCATACCGACGCGCGCACCTTCGCCAACGGCGAACTATACGCCCGATTCGATGAGAGCGTGCGCGGGTCGGATGCCTTCGTCATTCAGTCCCACACGGCGCCGATCAATGAATGGCTGATGGAACAGCTCATCATGGTGGACGCGCTCAAGCGCGCTTCGGCCAAGCGCATCACCGTCGTCGCCCCGTTCTACCCCTACGCCAGGCAAGACAAGAAGGGGCGCGGCCGCGAGCCGATCTCGGCGCGCCTCGTCGCCGACCTGTTCAAGGTTGCCGGCGCCGATCGCATCATGTCGATCGATCTGCATGCTGCCCAGATCCAGGGTTTCTTCGACGGTCCCGTCGACCACCTGTTCGCGATGCCGGTGCTGCTTGAGCACTTCCGCGAGAAGCTCGACCCCGCCACCCTTACCGTAGTCTCGCCCGACATGGGCCGCGTGCGCGTCGCCGACATCTGGAGCGACCGTCTTGGAGTGCCGCTGGCGATTATCCATAAGCGCCGCGACCCGCTCGTGCCCAACCGGGTCTCCGTGCACGAAATCGTCGGCCAGGTCGAGGGCCGCGTCTGCCTGCTCGTTGACGACATGATCGACACCGGTCGCACGATCGCCCTGGCGGCCGAAGCCCTGCGCGAGGCTGGCGCCATCGGCGTCGTCGTCGCTGCCACGCACGCCGTGTTCAGCGACCCGGCTGTGGACATGTTGCAGAACCCGGCCATCAGCGCCGTGGTCGTCACCGACACCCTGCCGATCCCGCCGGAAAAGCGCTTTCCGACCCTGACGGTGCTGCCGATCGCCCCGCTGTTGGCCCGCGCCATTCATGAGGTCTTCGACGAGGGGTCGGTCACCTCGATGTTCGACGGCGCCGCGTAGCGGTCGGTCATCCGGCCGCAGGAGTGGCTAGTTTCGGGAGGCGGTGGCTGCGGCCACCGCCTCTCGTTCGTTAACCGCGCGCCACACTGGGTGCGCCAGGAATGCTTGCTTCTACCCGTATCGCGAACATTCGCGCTTTCGCGCCGCCCCACCACGAGCGTTGGGCTGTGCTCAGGTCTGAAAAGTGCCGACCGGTGGAACTCACCTCGCCGAGCCGTGAGTTTCGGCTCGTGTGAGTCGATTTTGGGGCCGAAAGTCACGGCTGAGCGGGGTGGACGCAACCAAGCTCACGGCTCATGGTGCCGCAGCGCCCCGGGGCCGCTAGGTGGGGGTGCCGGGAGATAGCTGGCGAGGCGCAGAGGGGATGATCCCGAGCGGCGTCACGAAGGTGGCGCGCTCGTTGTCGTCGATGGCATAGCACTGCCAACCGAACCCGCCGGGTCCGGCAAGGTCGAAGCGGGCGTCGAAGTCGACCGCCGAGGGATAGTACTGGACGACGGCGGTCGCACAGGTGTTGGCGGCGGTGTCGGAGGCGACCCGCACGGTCGTGAGCACGCCCGGCACGACCAGGGCGATGAGCCCGAACACGACGACGACCCGCATAACGGTCGCGAAGTGCTTGCCGCGCAAGGGGCGGTAGTTATCGTTCGGCTCGTAGCCGGAGAGTTCAGGGTGATTGTCAGTCATGGAGCCCCCAGTCTCTCAGAGCTTGGTGTGAAGCTGCCGGTGAGAAAGAACTGGCCGGAGGCATCCGCTCAAACCCTAGGGTAGGAGCGGATGCCGCCGGCCGGCCACGCTGCTGCTGTCAGTGTGTAGACGCCTCAGTGACGATCTCGGTGCGGTCGCCAGACCACAGGGTGTGGAAGGTACCGGGCATGTCGACGCGGTGATAGGTGTGCGCCCCGAAGAAGTCGCGCTGTCCCTGCACCAGGGCGGCTGGCAGACGTTCGCTCGCGAGCGAGTCGAAGTAGCTCAGGCTGGCACCGAAACCGGGAACCGGGATGCCCGACAGCGCGGCGGTCGAAACCACGCGGCGCCAGGCGGCCTCGCCGGCGGCAACGGCCTCGGCGAAGTACGGGTCAACGAGCAGGCTCGGGATGGACGGGTCGTTGGCGTACGCGTCCACGATCCGGTTGAGGAACTGGGCGCGGATGATGCAACCGCCGCGCCAGATGGTAGCGATGGCGCCCTTGTCGATGTTCCACTTGTACTTGGCCGCACCGGCGATGATCGCGTCGAAACCCTGAGCGTAGGCGACGATCTTCGAGGCATAGAGCGCCTGGCGCACGTCTTCCTGAAAGGTGTGGCCGACGACGGCGAGCTCGGGTCGGGCAGTGATGCTGGCACGCACCGGTCCGCGCTGCTCCGGGTGGCTCGAGACGGCACGGGCGAAAACCGCCTCGGCGATGCCGCCGACCGGAACGCCGAGGTCGAGGGCGTTCTGCACGGTCCAGACGCCGGTTCCCTTGGAGCCGGCCTCGTCGAGTACGACGTCGATGAACGGCTCACCGGTCTTGGCATCGACCTGGCGCAGAATCTCGGCGGTGATTTCGATCAGGTAGCTGTTGAGCTCCCCGCCGTTCCAATCGGTGAAGACGTCGGCGATGGCCTCGGGGGAGTGCCCGCTGACCTTGCGCAGCAGGTCGTAGGCCTCAGCGATGAGCTGCATGTCGGCGTATTCGATGCCGTTGTGGATCATCTTGACGAAGTGGCCGGCGCCATCGGTGCCGATGTGCGTGACGCACGGCACGCCGTCGACGACGGCGGCGATGGATTCGAGAATGGGTCCGAGGGTCTTGTACGCCTCTACCGAGCCGCCCGGCATGATGCTCGGGCCGTTGAGGGCGCCCTCTTCGCCACCGGAGATGCCGGCGCCGACGAAGTTGAGGCCCTTGGCGCTTTGCTCCTTTTCACGACGGATGGTGTCGGTGAAGTCGGCGTTGCCGCCGTCGACGATGATGTCGCCGGGTTCGAACAGCTCAGAGAGCTGAGAGATGACGGCGTCGGTTCCGCGGCCGGCCTGCACCATGATGATCGCGGTGCGCGGGCGGGTCAGCGAGGCGACGAAATCGGCGATGTTCTCAGAGGCCACGAAATTCGCCTCGGGGTGCTCGGTCGTGAGCAGGCGGGTGCGCTCGGGGGAGCGGTTGTAGACCGCGACAGTGTTTCCCTCGCGGCCAGCGAGGTTGCGGGCGAGGTTGGAGCCCATCACCGCCAGACCGACGACACCGATATTTGCCTGTGCTGAACCGGACTCTGACACGTTTTCTCCTTTGGGGCTGAGATCAACAGACCATTTTCAAGGGTACTCCACGTGGCCATGCGGTCGCACATTCATGGATTAGCACGCGCGTGATCGGGCTCAGTGCGTCGGATTGCCGTCCCAGATGCTACTCATCTCGTTGAAGGCGCGTTCCATAATGCCGAGCATGGCTTCGTAGGCTGCCTCGGGATTGCCTCGCTGAATGGCGCTGGCGACATCGACGTGAAGTTGCAGCGCTTCGTTGTGTGGATGCCGCGGCATCAGCCCGTAGTTCGTTCGACCGGTCAGTACCTCGGCAACCAGGGTGTTGAGTTTGGCGAACATCTCATTGCCCGAGCTGGCCAGCACCAGGCGGTGAAACTCGATGTCGAGCACGAGAAAGGCTTCGGGGTCGTCGGCCTGGCCGGCGGCCCACAGCTTGCCGGCCAGCCCCATCAGCTCGCTGGCATCCGCTAGTGGAGCGCGGATGGCGGCGAGCCGGGCGGCCTGCGGTTCAATAGCGGTGCGCAGCTCGGTCAGTGAGCGCAACTGGGCGATTCGGGCCGGCGAGGCAAGCCTCCAGCGGATGACCTGTGGGTCATACAGGTTCCACGCTGACGCTGGCAGAATTTGTACGCCGACGCGGCGGCGGGAGGCGAGCATGCCCATGGAGGCGAGCACGCGGATGGCTTCGCGAACCACCGATCGCGAGACGCCGTATCGTTCCTCGAGCTCTTCGATGCGGAAGACCGACTTGCTCGCCAGTTCTCCGGCGCAGATGGCCAGGCCGAGCAGATCGACCACGCGCGCGTGCAGGCTGGTCGAGGGGGTGCCGTCGTCAAGGCTCGGGGGCGAATCGACGAGCGAGTCGGCGCCGGGCCCGGTCGTCACATTGTGCGTCATGCGCTTGATCATATCGTTACCGCTAAAAACTTGTATAAGTATGCTTTATTTGGTAAAGTTTTCTTTCGAGACAGATGTAAAGATGCATTTTGTTGGGAACCGTGGCTCAAAGCGCCGGTTCTGCGAATGGGAGACACAGTGAAGCGTCATTCAGTTGTTCGCGTTGCGGCCATCGTCGCAGCGACATTCCTCGCGGCGGGCACACTCACCGCATGCAGTGCCGGTGCCGGTGACGACGGGGGCGCGAAGACTCTTCGGGTCACCCTCGCCAACCATGTCTGGACCGACACGATCAAGAGCAAACTGCCCGAGTTCGAGGCGGCAACGGGCCTGAAGGTCGAGCTCAGCCAATACGGCGAAGATCAGCTCTCCGATCAGTACAACGTGAAGCTCAATGCGGGCACCGACGAGATCGACGTCATGATGTATCGCCCGCTTCAGGAAGGCAAGCTGTTCGCGAAGAACGGCTATCTCGCCGATCTGAGCGACGACGTGGAGTCGAACGCTGACTGGAACTGGAGCGACTTCCAGTCCGGACCGGTCGAGTCGACCACCTATGACGGCAACGTCGTCGGGGTACCGATCATCACCGAGCAGGAAGTGCTCTACTACCGCAAGGACCTCCTCGCCAAGGCCGGACTCGAGGTACCGACCACGATGGACGAACTCGAAGCTGCGGCTCAGGCGATCAAGGAACAGAACCCCGGCGTGGCCGGTTTCGTTGCCCGCACCGGCAAATCCGCCGCCGTCACCCAGTTCTCCAGCTTTCTCTACAGCTTCGGCGGTGACTTCATCGACGAAGACGGAAATTCAGCTATCAATAGCCCGGAAGCCAAGGAAGCCTATGCGTTCTATGGCGGACTAATCCGCGACTACGGTCCCGAGAATGTCAGCACCGACATGAGCTGGCCGGAAGCCATGGCCATCTTCACCCAGGGCCAGGCCGGACTGTACACCGAGGCCGACAGCCTCTACAAGAACGCGACCGACCCCGCGACGTCCAAGGTGTCCGACACGGTCGGCTTCGCGCCGATGCCGGCTGGCCCCGGCGGCTCCGTCGCCTACAACGTGCCGTCCTGGGCACTCGGCGTCAACGCCGAATCTGCCTACTCAGCCGAAGCCTGGTCGTTCATCGAATGGGCGACGAGTGCGAAACTGACCCTGGAGGTGCAGCAGGACGGCGTTCCCGGTGCGCGCCAGTCGGTTTGGGAAGACCCCGAGGGCACATCGACCTACCCGGCTGACCTCGCCGCTGCGATCGCCACGAGCACGAAGAATGGCGTCGGTCATGACCGCCCCCGCGTCATCAAGGTGCCCGAAGCTCGGGAGATCGTGGGAGATCCGATCGTTATCGCCATCACCGGCGGCGACTCCGATGCAGCAGCGGATGCCGCGAGCGATGCTTTCCAGGGCATCCTCGACGACGAATAGCCCGCACCACTGAGCCGGGGCGGATGATCGAGCGCGGTCATCCGCCCTGCCAGCCCCCGTCATCCTGTACGTGCAACACCAAGTGTGAGGTGAACGATGACCACAATGGTCACCACTAAGCCCTCAATGTGGAAGAACTATTCCACCTGGGCAAACCGTCATCGCAAGTGGCTCTTCGCCTCTCCAGCAATGATCTTCGTCGGACTGCTCATCGCGGTGCCGCTGGGCTGGACCCTGTATCTCAGCGTGACCGACTCCGAAGGTTCGGTTCGCGCTGCATCCAACCTGGTCGGGCTCAGCAACTACCTCGAGGTTCTCACCGACACCGAACGGTTCTGGCCCGCCGTGATGCGCACGTTCGTCTTCACCGGCGGAGCGCTCGCCATCGAGCTTGTGCTGGGAATGTGTATCGCCCTGCTGCTCTGGCGTCCGTTCCGCGGCGAGAAATGGGTTCGCGTCGCGATCCTGCTGCCGCTGGTGGCCACCCCGGTCGCCGTGGGCATGATGTGGCGCCTCATCTTCGACCCGAACATCGGCTTCGCCAACCAGGTGCTCAGCTGGATCGGCATTCCCGCCCAGCCGTGGCTATCCGGTCAATACACGGCGCTGCCGACGCTCATGTTCGTCGACATCTGGCAGTGGACGCCGATGGTCGTACTGATGCTGCTGGCCGGTCTCACCTCACTCTCCGACGAACCCGACGAAGCGGCACGCATCGACGGCGCCAACTCCTGGCAGCGCTTCTGGTTCGTCACACTGCCGCTGCTGCGCGCCACCGTCATCGTCACTATCGTGCTGCGGGGAATCGACGCCCTGAAAACCTTTGACATCCTCTATGCCACCAAGGGCAAGGGCGGCGGGTCATTCCACGAGGTAGAGACGCTCAACATCTACGCCTTCGGCCTGAGCTTCGACTACAACGACTACGGCATCGCCTCCACCGTGCTGATCCTGTTCTTCCTGCTCATCATCGCGATCATGTGGGTGCTCACGTACCGCAGAAAGGCGAACCGGTCATGACCACGACCCTGCCAGCCCGTCCCGTCATCGAGACACCGCGCCCGGTCGCGATCGCACCACGGCGTCGCAAACCGCGAGCGTACAAGATCTTTCGTGTCGTAGCCCTGACCCTCACGGTACTGCTGTTCATCGCTCCGCTGGTATGGATGTTCGTCGCGTCGCTCAAGACCAATGTCGACATCTACGACGCCAGCAAGACCGTGTTCTTCACACCGACCCTCAGCAACTACGACAATGTGCTCAGTCGCAACAACTATTTCGGATTCATCTTCAACAGCTTTTGGGTGGCGCTGCTGTCTACCCTCTTCTCCCTGCTTATCGGAGTTCCGGCCGCCTATGCGATGAGTCGCTTTGCGATGCACCGGTCCGCGCTGGTCGTGCTCATGGCGCGCATCATCCCCGGCGTCAGCCTGCTCGTGCCGTGGTACTTCATCTTCGCCAACATGCGCATGGTCGGCGGCTTCGGTGTATTGATCCTGTCGCACATGTTCGTCGCCCTGCCGCTCATCGTCTACATCATGATCAGCTACTTCGACTCGACCCCGCTCGAGTTGGAGGAGCAGGCGCAGGTGGACGGCCTCACCCACATCGGCGCATTCCTGCGGATCACACTGCCGTTGTCGGTTCCCGGTCTTGCAACCGCCGGCATCCTCTCCTTTATCTTTTCGTGGAACAACTTCATGTTCGCGCTCGTACTCTCCGGAGCCAATACCAAAACCCTTCCGGTGGCGATCTTCAACTTCGTCTCGTATGCCAGCATCGACTGGGGGAGCCTGATGGCGGCAGCCGTCGTCGTCACCGTTCCGATCATGGTGATCGCGCTCTTCACCCAGAAATACATCGTGTCCGGCCTGACCGCCGGTGCGACCAAGGGCTGAGGGTGAGCCTCCCTCCGATCGTCGTCATGGGTGTGCAAGGTTCAGGCAAGTCGACCATTGGTGAACTTCTCGCCAAGCGCCTCGGTGCCCAGTTTCTCGACGGCGACACCCTGCATCCCGCCATCAACAAGGCAGTCATGGCCGCCGGTCATGCGTTGCAGGACGAGCACCGGCTGCCCTGGCTGCACGAGGTGGGGCGATGCCTCGCCGGAGATTATCCGAACGGTATCGTCATCGCCTGCTCGGCCCTCAAACGTAGCTATCGAGACCTACTGCGCGGTCACGTCCGCGACCTGTTCGTCGTTGATCCGGAAGGATCGATCGACCTGATCGCCGCCCGGCTCCGCGCACGCACCCACGAATTCATGCCTCCAGCGCTGCTGCAATCGCAGCTCGACACGCTCGAGGTACGAACAGACGATGAACGCGGCATGACCGTGGACATTGTCGAACCGCCCGGCGCCATCGTCGAACGGATCGTCGCGGCTCTCGCCGTCGAAACGGAAGGTGGTGAGGTCGACCGTGTCGCAGATCACGCGCGTTGAAACCTTTCTGGTCGCGCCTCGTTGGTTGTTCGTGCGGATCGAGACCAGCGACGACGTCATCGGTTGGGGCGAGGCCAGTCTGGAAGGCCATGCGGATGCCGTGCGCACCGTTGTCGACCAGTTCGCTGAATATCTCATCGGCGCTGACCCTGACCGCATTGAAGACCACTGGCAGGTACTGACCAAGAGTGGCTTCTACCGCGGCGGACCGGTGTTCGGCAGCGCCGTCTCCGGCATCGACCAGGCCTTGTGGGATCTCAAAGGGAAGTCTCTCGGGGTGCCGGTCTACCAGCTGCTCGGCGGAGCGGTGCGGGATCGCATCCGCATGTACGGCTGGGTCGGCGGCGACGATCCGAGCGGCATCACCGACGCGATCGCAGCGCAGCTGGCCGTGGGGTTGACCGCCGTCAAGATGAACGCTTCCGGCATCATGAGCAGGGTCGGCACGGTCGCCGAAATCGACGGCGTTCTCGAACGGGTTGCAGCTGCGCGCGCAGTGCTCGGCCCCGACCGCGATGTAGCCGTGGACTTTCACGGCCGGTTCACGCTCGCCAATGCCCGCCGGATCGCCCCGCTTCTGGAGCCGTTGCACCCATTCTTCATCGAAGAGCCGGTGGTTCCGGAGAACTCCCACCTGATCGGACAACTGGCCCAGGCCACCGCGATTCCCATCGCGACCGGGGAACGGCTCTACACCCGGCAGGATTTCCTCCCGGTACTCCAGGCCGGCATCGCTGTGGCGCAGCCCGACCTTTCCCACGCCGGCGGTATCTCCGAGGTGCGCCGCATTGCGGCGATGGCCGAGGTGTACGACGTGCAGCTGGCTCCGCACTGTCCGCTCGGCCCGATCGCGCTGGCGGCCTGCCTGCAGGTGGGCTTCGCCACACCCAATTACCTCATCCAGGAGCAGAGCATCGGCATCCACTACAATCAGGGCGCCGAAGTGCTGGATTATGTGCTCGACAAGCAACCGTTGAAATTCGTCAACGGCAACATTGAGCTGTTGACCGGCTCGGGCCTCGGCATCGAAATCGATGAGGTGGCCGTGCGGGCCGCCGACGCGCGGGGACATACCTGGCGCTCGCCGATCTGGCGGCACGCCGACGGCGCATTGGCCGAGTGGTGACGGCCATGAGCGTCTCGTGGACCCCGGATGATTTTCTCGCCGGGCTGCAGCGTGAACGCCTGCTCGCCATTATCCGCGCAACCGACCCGGACGCTGCGATAGCCGCGTCACTCGCACTCTTTGCCAGCGGCATCCGCTTTCTTGAAGTATCTCTCGTGACGACCGACGCGCTCGGAATCATTGCGGAACTCGCCCGGCTGGCTCCGAGTGATTGCCTGGTCGGGGCGGGAACGGTGCTGACCACCGACGATGTGCACCGCAGCGCCGCAGCCGGCGCAAGCTTCATGGTGACCCCGGCCGTGACCGAAGCCATCGCCGAGTCGGCCCGGCTCGGTCTGCCGGTCTGCGCGGGTGCGCTCACTCCGACCGAGGTCGTTGCGGCCGGCCGCGCGGGCGCCACCGTGGTCAAGCTGTTTCCCGGATCGTTCGGCGGCCCCGCCTACCTCAAGGCGCTGCGCGACCCGCTACCCGACGTGCCGTTCGTGCCCGTCGGCGGCGTCGATGCCGCGCTGGCCGCTGAATACTTCGCGGCCGGAGCTCTCGCCGTGGGCATCGGCGGCCCCCTGCTCGGGGATGCAGCACGCGGCGGCGACCTCGACGCCCTTAGGGGGCGAGCGGCTGCCTTCCTCGCCGTGCGCGACGACGTCAATCGGCTGGCGGCTGCGCGCGCATGACCGGGCCCGACGTCGTCACCCTCGGCGAAACCATGGTCAGCCTGCGCACCGGCAGCCCGCTGCGCCTCGGCGGTGCCCTGCAGATGAACGTGGCCGGTGCCGAATCGAATGTGGCCATCGGCCTCGCCCGACTAGGCCATACGGTGCGCTGGGGCGGCCGCGTCGGCGACGACGAGGTCGGTGCGTTCCTGCTGCGGACTCTGCGCGCGGAGTCGGTGCTCGTGGACACCGTCGCGATCGATGCCGACCGAGCCACCGGGCTCATGCTCGCTGAACGTCGCATCAATGACCTGTCCCGGGTGACCTACTACCGCAGCGATTCCGCCGGCTCGGCGCTCAGTGCAGCGGATGCCGCTGCCTGCCTGACTGCACCACCTCGCCTTCTGCACGTGACAGGTATCACCCCGGCTCTGTCGAGTTCGGCCGCGGAGGCCGTGACCGAGGCTGTGCGGCTTGCGCGCGCGGCCGGCGCCCTGGTGAGCGTCGACGTGAACTATCGCGCCAAACTCTGGAGCACGACCGCGGCCCGCACGACCTTGTCGGCTCTGGCCCGCAGTGCGGATATTGTCATCGCCTCCGACGACGAGCTCGGGCTCATTGTGGCCGGTGCTGGTACCCCCGAAGCAGAAGAGCGGGCAGCGGCCGAGCTCTCGGCCTGCGGCGTGAGAGCGCTCGTCATCAAGCGTGGTGCGCTGGGCGCCAGCGTCTACACCGACGGCGAGGTCGTGCACGCATCGGCGATCCCGGTGACGGTGCTGGACACGATCGGCGCTGGCGATGCTTTCACCGCCGGCTACCTGTCCGGCATGCTCGACGCCCTCACCCCCGGGGAAGCGCTGCACCGCGGCACCGTCACCGGTGCCTTCGCGGTCGCCGCCATTGGCGACTGGGAGGGTGCGCCGAACCGGGCCGAACTCACCCTGCTCGCCGCACCGGCCGGGACCACCCTGCGCTGACCCGGCATCCGCTTGCCCTGCTTTTTCATCACCCGCACGACCGAGGAGAACGCCATGAAGATCGACAGAGCAGAAGTCATCGTCACCAGCCCGGATCGTAATTTCGTGACCCTGCGCCTCACGACCGACGACGGGCTCGTCGGGCTCGGTGACGCCACCCTGAACGGCCGCGAACTGGCCGTCGTTGCCTACCTGCAGGAGCACGTCGTTCCGCTGCTGCTGGGCTCCGACGCGCACCGCATCGAAGACACCTGGCAGTTTCTCTATCGCAGTGCCTATTGGCGTCGAGGCCCGGTCACCATGGCCGCAATTGCCGCCGTCGACGTCGCACTGTGGGACCTCAAGGCGAAGGCCGCCGGCCTGCCGCTATACCAGCTCCTCGGCGGGGCCAGCCGGGATAGAATTCTCGCCTACGGCCACGCCTCCGGACGTGATCTGCCGGAACTGTTCGATTCCATTCGCAAGCACCAGGACCTCGGTTACCGGGCGATTCGGGTGCAGACCGCCATTCCCGGCCTCAGAGCCATCTACGGCGTCGCCGCGCAGACCCAGACCAGTGGCAAGCGCTACGACTACGAACCGGCCCAGCGCGCGGCGAGGCCCGCCGAAGAAGACTGGGACACCCGCGCCTACCTGCGGCACCTGCCGACCGTATTTGAGGGAGTGCGCGCTGAATTCGGCCCCGAACTGCCCCTGCTGCACGACGGGCATCACCGGATGACACCGATCCAGGCGGCGAAGCTCGGCAAGTCGCTCGAACCCTTCGACCTGTTCTGGCTCGAAGACTGCACACCGGCCGAAAACCAGGATGCCCTGCGCCTGGTGCGTTCGCACACCGTTACCCCGCTCGCGATCGGCGAGGTCTTCAACACGGTTTGGGACTACCAGACCCTGATCAAAGACCAGCTCATCGACTACGTGCGGTCGGCGGTCACCCACACCGGCGGTATCTCGCCCCTGAAGAAAATCCTTGACTACGCCGCGCAATACCAGATCAAGTCCGGTATCCACGGACCGACCGATATCTCGCCGGTGGGTATGGCAGCGGCGTTGCACCTCGACCTGGCCATCCACAACTTCGGAATCCAGGAGTATATGCAGCACGGCGACGCCACCAACACTGTCTTCGAACAGTCGTTCAGCTTCTCCGACGGCTACCTGCACCCCGGCAACAAGCCTGGTCTGGGAGTCGAACTCAACGTCGACGAGGCCGGCAAGTACCCCTACCAGACGGCGTATCTGCCCTTCAACCGGCTGGCCGACGGTACCGTCCACGACTGGTGAGCACGCCCGCACGACACGCCCGGGGTGCAATACCGTCCCGAACTGTGTAGGCTTGAAGACGAACTTCGGCGAGGGATCCTGCCGGGCCAGACTTGGACCGGCGGCATCCGTTATCGACGCGGCGGACGAGGCCTCGGGCTTTTCCTCACGCTGACATGCGTTCGAGTTGAATCAGTACCCCTCTTTCACGGGCTTCGGCCCGCGAACCACGACCTGGGCCCACGCCCCGCAAGGAGAAATACCATGGCTAGAGAAGTTACCGCCGTCGTCGCTGAACTGCGCGAAAGCTTTGGCAAGGGCGCGGCCCGCAAGCTGCGCGTGCTCGGCAAGATCCCTGCCGTCATCTACGGCCACGGCACCGAGCCGGTGCACGTGTCGCTGCCCGCCCACCGCATCGCCCTGTTGCTGCGTCGCGCCAACATGCTCCTCGAGCTTGACATCGCCGGCGCCAAGCAGCTCGTGCTGGTCAAGGACGTGCAGAAGGACCCGGTGAAGGCCATCATCGAGCACATCGACCTCGTCGTCGTGCGCAAGGGCGAAAAGGTCCAGGTTGAAGTTCAGGTGCACATGTCGGGCGAGTCCTTCGCTGGCACGATCGCCGACTTCGATACCAAGACGCTGCTGCTCGAGGTCGAAGCGACCGACATCCCCGAGAACGTCACCGTGTCGATCGAAGGCCTCGAAGACGGCGCCCAGGTTCACGCCAAGGACGTTCCGCTGCCCTCCGGCGCCACGCTGATCTCCGACGAAGACGCCCTCGTCGTCTACATCCACACCCCGCGCGGTGAAGATGAAGAAGAGGCCGAGACCGAGGTCATCACGGCCGGAACCCCGGCCGCTACGCCCGCCGCGTAGTAATAGCACTCATCAACTGGTTCCGTCTGGGCTTTCACCCCCGCACACGGAGGACTTCCCTGGATACGAACCTGTGGCTCGTAGTCGGGCTCGGCAACCCCGGGCCCGACTACGCCGGCAACCGGCACAATGTCGGTCAGATGGTGACGGCGCAGCTCGCCGACCGCCTCTCGTCAAATTTCAAGCGTCACAAAACGGCCGCCCTCGTGGCCGAAGGGCGCCTCGCGCCCGCCGGACCCAAACTGGTGCTGGCCAAGCCCACCACGTTCATGAACGTCTCCGGGAGCCCGGTCGCCGCGCTGCTGCGCTTCTACTCGCTGCCCGTGTCCCGGCTCATCGTCGTGCACGATGATCTCGACCTGCCCTTTGACACGCTCAAGATCAAGGTCGGCGGCGGTCACGGCGGCCACAACGGCCTGCGCGACATCATCGCTGCCGCCGGAACCAACGACTTCATTCGCATTCGCATGGGCATCGGGCGCCCGCCCGGCCGCCAGAATCCGGCCGACTTCGTGCTGCATGACTTCGCTGCCGCCGAGCGCGGCGTCCTGCCCAATCTGATAGCGGATGCCTCCGACGCGATCGAACTGATCGCCACCGACGGCGTTGTGGCCGCCCAACAGAAGTTCCACTCGCCGTCCTGAGGCCAGTTCGGCGCTGTCGGTACCAGTGCGTAGACTCATTCAGTGATCCTTCAGGGCTTAATCGCAGCGCTCGCGCGCGCCTCCACGTTCGACAACGCCCTCGCCTACGCCAGCCGGGATGCTGATTTCTCGCTGACCGAAGGTCTACGCGCCGCACTGCTCGCCGCGCTGCTCAATCTCCGCCGCGATGATGCCCAGGCCCTGTTCGTCATCACGGCGACCGGCCGCGAGTCGGAGGCGATCCGCGAAAACCTCGGCTGCTTCGCCACGAGCGCCGAAATCATCGACTTTCCGGCCTGGGAAACCCTGCCGCACGAACGCCTGAGTCCGAGCGCCGAGATCGTCGGCAAGCGCCTGCACGCCCTGCGCCGCATGCGCGAATGGCAGGAGGCCGAGCCGGCCACGCGGCATCCGCTCATCGTCGTCGCCTCGGTACGGGCCGCATTGCAGCCGGTCGCCGACAATCTCACCGACTACGAACCGATCGAGCTCACCGTCGGCGCCCGCGGCCACGACCTCGCGGCGATCGTGCTGCAGCTGGTCAACCTCGCTTACGCCCGAGTCGACATGGTCACCCGGCGCGGCGAGTTCGCCGTGCGCGGTGGCATCCTCGACGTCTTTCCGCCGGTCGCCGTGCACCCGTACCGGGTCGAGTTCTTCGGTGACGAGGTCGAGCAGATCCGCCTGTTCAGCGTCGCCGACCAGCGATCCCTGCCCGAGGTCGTCGACACGGTCAGCCTGCCGCCCAGCCGGGAACTGCTGCTCAGCCCTGCTGTGCGGCAACGCGCCCGCGAGATGCAGCATGAATTCCCGAGCCTGGCCGGTCTGCTCGCGAAGGTCGCCGAGGGGATTCCAGTCGAGGGCATGGAAAGCCTCGCACCGGCCCTGGTCGACCGGCTGGTGCCCGTCACCCACTACCTGCCGACCAACGCCGCCGTTGCCGTCCTCTCGCCGGAACGGGTCGCGAGCCGGGCGATCAGCCTCGCCGAGACCAACCGTGAGTTTCTCGGCGCCGCCTGGAGCGCGGCGACGGCCGGTGCCGACGCCCCGATCGACCTCGAATCGGGCGACTTTCTCACCCTGGGGCGCCTGCGCGACAGCGTGAAGTACTCGGCCCCTGGCGCGCCGGCCTCCGGTCACAACTGGTGGACCCTGAGCACGTTCCAGGCCGCACCGACCGATGCGCCGGTTTTACCCGAACACCTCGAGATGGACGAGCTGCTCACCATTCGCATCGAAGCGGATGCCGTTCCCACCTTCGCCGGCAGCGTCGACGGAGCCGTGGGTCACGTCGCCTCCCGGCTGCACGACGGCTGGGTCGTTGGCATAGTGGCCCAGGGCGCCGGCCTGGTCGAACGGGCCGCCCAGGTGCTCGCCGAGCGCGAGCTGCCGGCGCGGGTGGTAGAGGCATGGCCGGTGGAACCGGAACCGGGTATCGCCTACCTGCTGAAGGCATCCGTCGACCACGGTTTTGAGCTGCCGCAGAGCAAGCTCGCGCTGATCAGCGAGTCGGAGTTCTACGGGCGCACTGTCGGGTACTCGGAGCGGCAGATCAAGAAGCTCGCCAGCCGGCGCAAGAACGTCGTCGATCCGCTGCAGCTCGTGGCCGGCGACCACGTCGTGCACCAGACGCACGGCATCGGCCGTTTTCTCGAATTGACGCAGCGTGAGGTGTCAAGCGGCGGCCGCAACCCGGTCAAGACCACCCGCGAATACCTCGTGCTGGAATACGCACCGTCGAAGCGCGGGCACGCCGGCGACCGGCTGTACGTGCCGACCGACCAGCTCGACCTCGTCACCCGCTATGTCGGCGGCGAGGCACCGGCCCTGAGCAAGATGGGCGGCAGTGACTGGTCGAGCGCCAAGACCAAGGCGCGCCGAGCGGTACGCGACATTGCCGTTGAGCTCGTCAAGTTGTATTCGGCCCGCATGGCCAGCAGGGGGCACGCCTTCGGGCCGGATACCCCCTGGCAGCGTGAGCTCGAAGAGGCATTCCCCTTCGTGGAGACCCCCGACCAGCTCACCACCATCGACGAGGTCAAGGCCGACATGGAACGGCCCATTCCAATGGACCGGCTGCTCAGCGGCGACGTCGGCTTCGGCAAGACCGAGGTCGCCATTCGTGCCGCCTTCAAGGCCGTGCAGGACGGCAAGCAGGTCGCCATGCTCGTGCCGACCACCTTGCTGGTCAGCCAGCACATGGAGACCTTCAAGGAACGCTTCGCCGGATTCCCGATTCACCTGCGCGCCCTGTCACGGTTCCAAACCGACAAGGAATCGCGCGAAACCATCGCCGGCATGCTCGACGGCACCGTCGACGTCGTCATCGGCACCCATCGGCTGCTGTCACCGTCGATCATCTTCAAAGACCTCGGCCTCGTCATCATCGACGAGGAGCAGCGTTTCGGCGTCGAGCACAAAGACGCCCTGAAGAAGCTCAAGACCAACGTCGATATTCTCGCGATGAGCGCAACACCCATCCCACGGTCGCTCGAGATGGCGGTCACCGGCATCCGTGAAATGTCGACCCTTGCTACCCCACCCGAAGACCGGCACCCGATCCTGACCTTTGTGGGACCGTACTCGCAGCGGCAAGTGGCCGCCGCCATCCGTCGGGAACTGCTGCGCGAGGGCCAGATCTTTTTCGTGCACAACCGGGTCACGACCATAAACCGCATCGCCACGCAGCTTGCCGAACTGGTGCCGGAGGCGCGCATTGCGATCGCGCACGGGCAGTTGCCGGAGGCGCAGCTGGAGCAGGTGGTCGGTGATTTCTGGGAGCGCAAGTTCGACATTCTGGTCTGCACCACGATCATCGAGACCGGCCTCGACATCAATAACGCCAACACCATCATCATCGACCGGGCCGACAAGTTCGGCCTGAGTCAGCTGCACCAGCTGCGCGGCCGGGTGGGGCGTGGGCGCGAACGGGCCTACGCCTACTTTCTGTACGACGAGAACAAGCCGCTGTCGGAGACCGCCCACGACCGGCTCGCCACCATCGCCGCCAACAACGAACTCGGCGCCGGCATGCAGGTGGCCCTCAAGGACCTCGAGATTCGCGGCGCCGGCAACCTGCTCGGCGGCGAGCAGGCCGGCCATATCGCCGGTGTGGGCTTCGACCTGTACCTGCGCATGATCGGTGAGGCCGTGAGCACCTTCCGCGGCGATGTCGCTGAGGGGCAGACCGAGCTGCGACTCGAGCTGCCGGTCGACGCGCACATTCCGCACGACTTCGTCGACAGTGAACGGTTGCGCCTCGAGGCCTACCAGAAGCTCTCCAGTGCGAGCTCACCGACGGCGACCGATGACCAGATCGACCTCGTGCTCGACGAGCTCACCGACCGCTACGGCGAACCGCCCGTACCGGTGCAGAACCTCGTGGCCGTGTCGCGGCTGCGCTGGCAGGCCCAGCAGGCGAACCTCAGCGAGGTCGTGGCCATGGGCTCGAACCTCCGGGTGGCGCCGGCCGACCTGGCCGATTCGATTCAGGTGCGCCTGCAGCGGATGTATCCCGGCTCGCGGTATGTGTCCGCCACCGGCGCGCTCAGCGTACCGATGCCGCGGCCGAACGGCGAGCCGCTCGATGACAATGCCCTGATCGAGTGGACCAAGACGCTGCTGGCGGCGATCTTCCCCCCGGCCGTGCCGAGCGCGCTCCCGGCTGGGAGTTGAATACGGCAGCACCGTGGTTGGATCAACGACGGTGCTGCCGGGCATCACACGCGGGTGTTCAGTTGTTCGAGGTCTGTTCCGGCTGGTAGACATCCGGGATGCCATCGTTGTCACTGTCGATGGCCTCCTTCTCGGCGATGCGCCCATAGTGGCGGTTGCGCAAACGCAGGATCACCGTGGCCAGGAGTGCGGCTACGAGCGAACCGACCAAAATGGCTACCTTGGCGTGGTCGTCGTGCGGGCTGCCCTGGCCGAAAGCAAGCTCGCTGATCAGTAGTGACACGGTGAAACCGACACCGGCCAGCACGGCGACGCCGGTGACGTCGATCCACGACAGATCGGGGTCGAGCGCCGCCTTCGTGGTCTTGGTCACAATGAAGGTCGCGAGCAACACACCGATCGGCTTGCCAACGACAAGAGCAACAACGATGCCGACCGCGACCGGATCGGTGAGCGCCCGGTATAGGCCGTCGGCGCCGCCGATGGTGACGCCGGCGGAGAAGAAGGCGAACACCGGTATCGCGACTCCGCTGGACAGCGGACGGACGCGATGTTCCAGCGTTTCGGCCAGGCCGGGCCCTGCATTGGGCCCGCCGCCGCGCTTGCTGCGCAGCACCGGCACGGCAAAGCCGAGAAGTACGCCGGCTACGGTCGCGTGCACGCCAGAACCGTGCACGAGCGCCCAGACAATGAAGCCGAGAGGCAGCAGCACCAGCCACGCCGCCCAGCCTCTGGTGCCGAAGAAGTAGGAGAATTTGTGGGTCAACAGCCAGAACAGTGCGATCAGGACCAGGGCCAGCACGAGTGGCAGAACGGCGATGTCGTTCGTGTAGAAGAAGGCGATGATGGTGATGGCGAGCAAATCGTCGACCACTGCGAGAGTCAGCAGAAAGATGCGCAGCGCCGGCGGAAGCTTCGACCCGATGACGGCGAGAACGGCAACGGCAAACGCAATGTCGGTCGCGGTGGGAATCGCCCAGCCGCGCAGTGTTTCGGCGCCCGACTCGAGGTTGATAAGTACGTAGATGAGGGCCGGGATGATCACGCCACCAACCGCGGCGGCTACAGGAACGATGGCACGGCTCACACTGCGCAGGTCGCCCGCGACGAATTCACGTTTCAGCTCGAGGCCAGCGAGAAAGAAGAAGATCGCCAGCAGGCCGTCGGCCGCCCACGCGCCGAGGCTCAGTTCCAGGTGCCACGGTTCGTAACCGATTCTGTAGTCGCGCAATGCGTAGTACGCGTCGGAGAAGCCAGAGTTGGCCATGATCAGCGCGGCCACGGTCGCGGCGAGCAGAATCGCTCCGCCGACGGTCTCCTTGCGCAGAATGGCGGAGATGCGCACGACTTCGTTGTGGCTGCCACGACGCAAAATGGTCGCGGTCGATGGGGACGTCTGCGGTGTGGGCACGCGGGAAGGGTCGGTCATAAGAAATCCTCTGGTTTTTTGGGTACACACATAATGTGCCGACCAGACTTCCCGGCTCACCTCTGTTCAGAATACACGAGGCACCCGATTGAGCCGAAGAGGCCGTTTACGATGGAACCGATCTGAGGAGTGCACAACCATGACGAATCCGCTGTTTTCATCGGCCCGTACCGACGCAACGCGACCGCAGGAGAATCCGGCCCCGACAGTGCCGCGAGCCGCAGACACCGTCGCGGATCTGGGGTCCCCTCTTCCGGCAGGGGTGGGGCCAGCTGGCCCGACCCCCTTGGAGACCCTCATCGTTACCGTCGCGCGACTGCGCGCACCCGGCGGATGCCCGTGGGACGCCGACCAGACCCACGCCTCGCTCGTGCGCCACCTGGTCGAGGAGACCCACGAACTGATCGAGGCGATCGAAGACGGCAGCCGGGACGACCTGCTCGAAGAGCTGGGTGATGTGCTCTACCAGGTGCTCTTTCACGCCGACCTGGCAGCCCACACGCCGGAGGAGAACTTCGACATTCAGGATGTCGCTGCCCGCCTGACCGAGAAAATGATCGGGCGCCACCCGCACGTCTTCGGCAATGTCACCCTGCACAGTGCTGAGGAAGTCGCTGCCGCCTGGGACAGTTTCAAGGCCGCGGAGAAACCGGGCCGTACGAGCGTGCTCGACGGCATTCCGACCGGCATGCCGGCGCTCGCCCTGGCCGACAAGGTGCTCGGCCGGGCCGAGAAGATCGGCCTGCTTGAAGCGGATGCCGGTTTTCCCCTCCCGATCGAGTCCGAGGCTGATCTCGGACCGCTGCTATTGGCCATCGTGGCATCCGCCCGGGCCCAGGGCCTCGACGCCGAACGAGCGCTGCGAGTCGCCGTTCGCGATCTGCAGTCTGAGATTCGCGGCGCCGAGCATCCCGCCGCCGATGCCTTCGATGCCGGTATCATCGCACTGCCGACCTAACCTCCCGCTGGCTACGCGATGCGACTGCCGGCGGGGAGGTGCGTCGCGGGGGTGCGGGTGCGGCGCCAGGCCCAGGTTAGGGCGCCCGCGCCGAGCAGCAGATGAATGAAGAAGCCGATGAACCAGCTGGGCACCGCGCCGTCGTAGGTCTCCTGCGGTGTTGGACCGTCGAATTGCTGGTCGGCGTACCCATTGGCGGCCTCCTCGCATCCGTCGTACTCGGTGTACAGCTCTGGCGCGGCCTGCGCGCTTCGCACGCCGACGGCGATCTGACCGAACAGGTCGGTGGGGCGGCCGCCCTCGTCGAAGCTGCCGGGAGCGGCATCCGCCACCACCACGTACGGGTTTGCCGCCAGGATCCACCAGAAATAGTCGAAGCGCGGCACGTTGTAGGTCGAGGTCTGGGCGGTGGAGCATACGATGTCTGACTGCTTGCCGGTCTGCTCGTCGTAGGTTGACTCCACGACCTGATAGTTCACGCTTGTCGCTTCCTGCTGCGTGGCGGTGCCGAGCAGGGCGAACGCGATGAGCGTGCCGAGGCTGAGTGCCGCGACCAGGAGGTAGGTCAGCACGATCGAAAACAGTGGCCGGTTCAGGATGCCCGACAACCCCACTCCGACCGCCGCGATCACGCCCAACTCGGCCGCGAGCACCAGCACCGACACGCTGATCGTGCCGAGCGAAACTTCGCCGAGAACGACTGCGAACATGAGAAACGGCAGCGCCGCCGCCAGAAAGGCGAGCGCGGTGATCCAGGCGGCCAGAAACTTACCGAGAACAAGCTGCCCGGTGCTGATGAGCGTGACCTGCGTCGTGGCGAGGGTGCCGGCATCCCGGTCGCCGTTGATGGCGTTGCCCGACAGCGCCGGCGACACCAGGGTTCCCAGCAGCAGCACGAAGAAAATGATGGTCGAGAACACACCGCCACCGCCGGATAGCCAAGCCGAGGTGGCCAGCCAAAGCAGAAACGTGACGATGCCCACGAGCAGCATGAAGACACCCAGCAGTACGTACCAGGAGACGCCGCGCACCCGCTGGCGCAGTTCCAGCGTGACGATCAACCAGAGTCCGGTCAGGAACAGGCGGTTGCGGTCGTTCATGGCGTTACCTCCGGGTTGACGACGACAGAACTATGTCGCGCCGGTCTGTCCCGTGTGAGGTCGAGAAAAGTGTGTTCGAGGTTGCCGACGGCCGGTCCGAAATCGCACACCGGTACCCCGCTCAGGACCAAGTTGTGTAGTAGAGCGGCTGCGGAGGCTTCATTTTCCACCTGTACGAGGGTGCCGAGCTGGTCCACGCCGAGAACCTGCACGAGCGCACCGACCACGCCGGGCGTAGCCAGCGCACGCTCCAGCGCTGACTCATCGAGTGAGCGGATGCGCCACGCTCTGGCACTCGCGCCCGCCGCGGCCACCTGTTCCGGGCTGGCCGTGCGCCCGTCGGCGAGGTACACCGCGGCATCCGCCATTTCGTCGAGTTCGGCGAGAACGTGACTGGAAACGAGGACGGCGGTGCCCTCGCCGGCCAGGCGGCGCAGCAGCTGGCGCAGCGAAGCTCGCGCCGCGGGGTCAAGGCCGGAGGCCGGCTCGTCGAGCAGCAGGACTCCGGGGGAGTGCACGAGCGCCCGGGCCAGGCTCAGGCGTTGTTTCTGGCCGCGCGACAGCACCCGTGATGGCCGGTCGGCGAAGTCACCGAGGTCGGTCAGCGCGATCAGTTCGGTGGCGCGCACTGCGGACTGCGCGCCGGTCATGCGGTACATGCGGCCGGTGGTCTGCAGGGCCGCTCGGGCACTCAGGCTCGGCCAGGAACCGAGCGTGTCCGGCATCCAGCCCATGACGGCGCGCACCCGTTCCGGCTCGGTGACCGGGTCGTGACCGTTGATGCGAATGGTGCCGGTATCGGGGGTGAGCAACGTTGCGAGCATGAGTAGCAGCGTGGTCTTACCCGAGCCGTTCGGCCCGATCAGGGCCGTGACCGACCCGGCCGGAACGGTCAGCGTGGCGTCGAGCAGCGCGAGCACACTGCCAAACGATCGGCTGACCCCGGTCACCGCGATACCACTCGGCGTCACGGCCGCTGAGTCTGACAATGTCGTGACTAGAATGCGCACCCCCACTTGTTCTTCTCGAGTCTAGGCCGCAGGCATTGTATGGGTCGGATGGCCGCTCGTAAAGAACCTGCGAGACTTGCCCCATGGCTATTGCAGTGACCCCGCCGCGCGGTATGCGCGATTTCCTCCCCGCCGACAAGGCCGTACGCGAACGTTCCCTCGGCATCATTCGCGAGAGTTTTCGGGCGCACGGCTTTGACGAGATCGAAACCCCGGTCATGGAAGATTCCGCCCGCCTGCACTCCGGGCTCGGCGGCGACAACGAGAAACTTGCCTTCGCGGTACTCAAGCGAGGACTCAGCGCAGCGGATGTCGCAGCCGCAGTCGAGCAGGACGACCTGCTGTCCCTGGCCGACCTCGGACTGAGATTCGACCTGACCGTGCCGCTCGCCCGCTTCTACGCGACCCACCGGGCCGCGCTGCCGACGGTGTTCCGGTCCATTCAGATCGCCCCGGTCTGGCGGGCCGAACGCCCGCAGAAGGGCCGCTACCGCCAATTCATGCAGTGCGACATCGACATCATCGGAGAGGCCGGCGCGCTCGCCGAGATCGAACTGATCACCGCAACGGCCGCGACCCTCGACCAGCTCGGCCTCACGGGCTGCTCCATCCGCATCAACGACCGCCGCATCCTCTCCGCCCTGCTCGCCCACTGGGGCGTCCCGTCAGAACTGACCGAGCGGGCGCTGATCGTGATCGACAAGCTCGACAAGATCGGTGTTGACGGTGTCGCAACCGAGCTCGGCGCCCTCGGCATCGACGCCCCCGACCTGGCCGCCCTGCTCACCGAGCTCGGGACCGGCGGCTGGGCCCTCGGCGACAGCGCGCCGGACTGGCTCGACCCGGAGGCGTTCGCCGACCTGACTGCCCTGCGCGCCGCCCTTCCCGGCGTCGACCTCGCGTTCGACCCCACCCTGGTGCGCGGCATGGGCTACTACACGGGAACCATCTTCGAGATCTCCCACCCGGACCTCGGCTATTCCCTCGGTGGCGGCGGCCGGTACGACGGCATGATCGGCCGGTTCCTCGGCACCGACGTGCCGGCCTGTGGCTTCTCGATCGGCTTCGAACGCATCGTCGACCTGCTGCAAGCGGATGCCGCATCCGCTCAGCAGGCGGTCGTGCTCGTGCACGAGAAAGACGCCGATCCGGCCGGCCTGGTCGCCCTGAAGCGTGACCTCGTCGCCGGTGGCCTGCGCGTACGGCTCGAGCGCCGCACCAAGAACCTCAAGGCCCTGCTCGACCGGGCTGGTGAGGCCGGCTATGGCCGATTCGCGTTCGTGACGGCCGACACCCAGGCTGCTGGCGACCTCGACTTCAAGCCGCTCGGCGCCTGACCAGGCCCGGGCGGCCGGCCCAGCGGATCGGCCGACGGGTTTGGTTAGACTAAAAGCGCCTGGATCATCCGGCACACCCCTACTTTCAATCCGACCAGTACCCCGGCGCCTACCCAGACGCCACCCCGACAAATCAGGAGACAGTTGTGGCCCTAATTGAGGCAGTAGACGCACGCGAAATTCTCGACTCGCGCGGCAATCCGACCATCGAGGTCGAGGTTTTGCTCGGCGACGGAACGGTCAGCCGTGCCGCTGTGCCGTCTGGCGCGTCCACCGGCGTCTTCGAGGCCTATGAGCTGCGCGACGGCGACAAGGCCCGCTATCAGGGCAAGGGCGTGTTGAAAGCCGTCGAAGCCGTCATCGACGAACTCGGCCCGGCGGTCGAAGACATTGACGCGACCGACCAGCGCATCGTCGACCTCGTGCTCATCGAAGCCGATGGCACCGACAACAAGGAACGCCTCGGCGCCAACGCCATCCTCGGCGTCAGCCTGGCCGTGGCGAAGGCCGCAGCCAGCTCAGCCGGTCTGCCGCTATTCCGCTACCTTGGCGGCCCGAACGCGCACACCCTGCCGGTGCCCCTGATGAACATCATCAACGGCGGCTCGCACGCCGACAACGACGTCGACATCCAGGAATTCATGATCGTCCCGCTCGGTGCGGAGTCGTTCAGCGAGGCCCTGCGCTGGGGCGTGGAGGTCTACCTCTCCCTCAAGGCGCTGCTGCAGTCCAAGGGCCTGTCCACCGGCCTCGGCGACGAGGGCGGCTTCGCCCCCAACCTGCCGAGCAACCGGGCCGCGCTCGACCTCATCGTCGAAGCCATCAAGATCGCCGGTTACGTTCCCGGCAAGGACATCGCCCTCGCCCTCGACGTCGCCGCGAGCGAATTCTTCAAGGACGGCAGCTACAACTTCGAGGGCAAGAAGTTCTCGGCCGAAGAGATGAGCGCGTACTACGCCGAACTCGTCACCGACTACCCGCTGGTCTCCCTCGAAGACCCGCTCGAAGAAGACGACTGGGATGGCTACGTGCACCTCACCGCGTCGCTCGGCGACAAGGTGCAGATCGTCGGCGACGACCTGTTTGTGACCAACCCGGTGCGCCTGGCCAAGGGCCTTACGCTCAAGGCTGCGAACTCCATCCTCGTCAAGGTCAACCAGATCGGCACCCTGACCGAGACAATGGACGCCGTGTCCCTGGCGCAGCGCGCCGGCTACACCGCGATCATCTCGCACCGCTCAGGCGAGACCGAAGACACCTTCATCGCCGACCTCGCCGTGGCAACGGATGCCGGTCAGATCAAAACCGGCGCCCCGGCACGCAGCGAGCGCGTCGCTAAGTACAACCAGCTGCTGCGCATCGAAGAAGAACTGGGCGAGGGCGCGGTCTACGCCGGCCGCGCGGCGTTCCCGCGGTTCACCGCGTAAACCTGGCCCAACACGCACGAGCGGGCCCCGACCACCGGACTGTGGGCTGGTCAGGGGCCCACAGCGTCACTCGGTACCATTTTCGAACAGGACCGCACCGAAAACAGTGAGAGGAGTTGCCGTGGAGCCGAAACGACCGGGGTCCGCCTCGCAGAAGTCTGCACCGCGGCAACCCGCTGTCGCACATGCCGAAACTCCCGCCGGTGGCTGGCTGCGCAGCATCCGTTTCTCCGGTTTTTCACTGGTGATGATGGTCGTTCTCGTGCTCGCCGTCGTGGTGCTCGCGCCGAGCCTGCGCACCTACGCCGAACAGCGGCAGCAGATCAGCCAGCTCAGCGCGACCGTCGCCGACCAGAAGGCCGAGGTCGATCAGCTGACGAGTCAGCGCGAAAGGTGGAACGATCGCACCTACGTCACGACGCAGGCGCGCGAACGACTGTCGTACGTGCTGCCGGGCGATATCAGCTTTCTCGTCATCAACGATCTGCCGGCCGTCGCCCCGCTCGAAGCGGAGGCGGCACCGGTCAGCACCAATATTCAAAGCACCACAATTGATTGGCTGGGTTCCTTGTTCGCCTCCACCATGACTGCCGGGCTCGCTCCGCAAGCCGCAGTACCAACGACGGATATCCCCGGGCCGGTAGCACCGTGACCCGGCCTCCGTTCGACCCGTTCTCCTCGGCCGACATCGACCTCGTCTCGGCCCAGCTCGGTCGCCCGGCGCGCAACGTCGTCGGCATTGCTGCCCGCTGCGTCTGTGGCGCGCCGACCGTGGTCGCTACCGCGCCGCGTCTGGCCGACGGCACCCCGTTTCCCACCCTGTACTACCTCTGCCACCCGGCTGCGACCGCAGCGATCTCCTCGCTCGAGGCCACCCAGGTCATGAACGAATATAATGACCTGCTCGCCGACGATGACGATGTGCGCGCCGCCTATGAGCGCGCGCACGCGAGTTTTCTATTCGACCGCGACCAGCTGGGCAGCGTGCCTGAGATCGCCGGAATCTCATCCGGCGGCATGCCGAGCCGGGTCAAATGCCTGCACGCCCTGGCCGCACACTCCCTGGCTGCTGGGCCCGGCGTGAACCCGATTGGCGACCTCGCGCTTGAGCGCGCTCCCTGGTCGCCGGAGGTCTGTGTCTGTCTGGACTACTCTGCCGCTCCGCCGACAGTCGAGCCCGGGCCGGCTCGGGCGTGACCGTGATCTCCCAACGGGTTAGCACCGGCGTCGGCCTGGTCCTGGCCACGGCCCTGTTTAGCGGTACCGTCGGCGGCTCCGTCATGCTCGACGCGCCTGCCGCCCGCGCCGACCAGATTCGCGACCTGCAATACTGGCTCACCGACTATGGGTTCTCCGAGGCCTGGAAGACCACCCGGGGTGCCGGCGTCACCGTTGCCGTCATCGACTCCGGGGTCAACGGCAGCGTCGTCGAGCTGAACGGCGTCGTGACCGGGGGAACGGATGTCTCCGGCCTCGGCTCTGCCAATGGCCAGACTCCGGTCGCCGGTGACGATGACGACGGCGAACACGGCACTCTCGTGGGCTCGCTGCTGGCCGGTCGAGGCACCGGGGACGGCACCGGTCTCATCGGGGTTGCCCCTGAAGCCTCCATTCTGGCGGTCTCGGTTGCGTTCGGCAGCACCCGTTCCGCCGTGAGTAACGATGACCAGATTGCGCAGGGCATCCGCTGGGCCGTCGACAACGGTGCCGACGTCATCAATATGTCGCTGACCCGCAACACGCTGTACTGGCCGAAGAGCTGGGACGACGCCTTTCTCTACGCCTTTGAGAACGATGTTGTCGTCGTGGCCGCCGCCGGCAACCGGGGGAGTGGCACCACCGAGGTGGGCGCCCCCGCAACGATCCCCGGCGTGCTGGCTGTCGGCGGGGTGGATCGCAACAAGACGGCGAGTTTCGACGCCTCCTCACAGGGCATCACGATTGCCGTTTCAGCGCCGAGTGAGAAACTCGTCGGGGTCATGCCCGATTCGACCTACGTGCAGTGGGATGGCACGAGTGCGGCCGCGCCGATCGTGTCCGGGCTGGTTGCCCTGGTGCGGTCCGCGTATCCCAACCTGGATGCGGCGGGCGTCATAAACCGCGTCATCGCCACGGCGAACGCGAACGGGCAGACTGTGCCGAGCCCGATCTACGGCAACGGGCTGATCGATGCCGCCGCCGCCGTGACCCGCTACGTCGCCCCAGCAACCGGGGCCACCCCCACGGAGCTGCTGACGGAATGGATCACGCTGCACCGCCGCGCTGAGATCGAGGTCGTTCCCACCGAGGTTCCCGTCGCTGAAGCGCCGGCCGCTGCCGCGGAAGACCCCGCGCTGCCGGCCCAAAACGTGCTCACTGCCTGGCTTCCGAGCCAACTGACCTTGACCTATATCAGTCTTCCGCTCGCTGTCCTCGTGGGGTTTGGTATCCTAGTAACGTTGTTCGGCATTGGGGCCGTTCGGTATCTCAAGCGAATTCGGCGCAACCCCAAAGATTTCGCACCGTCATAATCATGTAGGAGGCCTTCTCATCGTGCCCAAAATTCTCATTGTTGGTGGCGGCTACGCCGGTTTTTACACGGCGTGGAAGCTTGAGAAGTGGCTGCGATCCGGCGAAGCCGAGGTCACCATTGTTGACCCGCTGCCGTACATGACGTACCAGCCCTTCCTGCCGGAGGTCGCTGCCGGGTCCATCGAGCCGCGTCACGCGGTCGTGTCGCACCGTCGTCACCTGAAGAAGACCAACATTGTCTCCGCCAAGGTCACGCACGTGAACCACGCCGAGAAGACCGCCACGATCACACCGCCGATCGGCGAGCCGTACGAGTTCAAGTACGACATCGTCGTGGTCACCGCCGGTGCTGTGTCGCGCACGTTCCCGATCCCGGGCGTCGCCGACCAAGCCATCGGCCTCAAGACCATTGAAGAGGCGGTCGCCATCCGCGACCGGGTACTCACTAACTTCGACAAGGCCGCCGCTCTTCCGGCTGGCCCTGAGCGCGACCGTTTACTTACCTTCGTCGTGGTCGGTGGCGGTTTCGCCGGCATCGAGGTCTTCGCCGAGTTGCGTTCCTTCGCCACGTCGCTGCTCACTCTCTACCCGGAGATCAGCTTCGAAGAGACCAACTTTCACCTCATCGAGGCCATGGGCCGCATCATGCCCGAGGTCTCGCTCAAGACGAGCCTGTGGGTCATCGACAACCTGGCCGGTCGCGGTGCCCAGATTCACCTCGACACGCAGCTGACCAGCGCGGCCGACGGCAAGATCGAGCTCTCCAGTGGGGAGACCTTCGAGACCGACCTCATCGTCTGGACCGCCGGCGTCATGGCGAACCCGACGATCGTTCGTCACACCGACCTGCCCATCGAAGAGCGTGGTCGCCTGCAGGTTCGCGCCGACCTGCGCGTCGGAACCGAAGACGACATCATCGCTGACGCCTGGGGCGCCGGCGATGTGAGCTGCGTTCCCGACCTCAGCGGTGGCGGCGTTGGCGGAAACTGCGTGCCCAACGCCCAGCACGCCGTGCGCCAGGGCAAGCTGCTGGCCAAGAACATCGTCGCCGTGTTGCGGGACGAAACCCCGGTGCAGTATTTCCACAAAAACCTCGGCGCAGTAGCCGGCCTCGGCGTCGGAGTCGGTGTGTTCCAGTCCGGCAACCTCGCCATCACGGGTCTGCCGGCCTGGTTTGCTCACCGCGGCTACCACGGACTGGCTATGCCGAGCTGGGAACGCAAGCTGCGGGTCGTCGGGGGCTGGGTCAACAACGTGGTGCTCGGTCGCGATGTCGTATCGCTGAGTGCCACCGCGAACCCGCGCGCCGTGTTCGAAGAGTTCGCTTCGCGTCCGAAGCCGCCGGCCCCGGCCGAAGCCCCCGCTGCTGCGCCCGCCGCCAAGGCCCCGGTAGCTCCGCGTGCACCCCGCGCGCCGCGCAAGCCCACGGTCAAGGCTCCTGCCGCGAATGCTGCGGCGCCCGCCGCGAAGACTCCGCTTGCGGAAAAGGCGGCAGCCGAGGCATCCGCTTCGAAGTAACGTTTTCGGTGGGTGCTGCCGGGCGATACCCTCGACCGACAGTACCCACGTTCTCACCGCCCGTTATCGGGCACGCCCCCATAGCCCAATTGGCAGAGGCAGACGACTTAAAATCGTCACAGTCTGGGTTCAAGTCCCAGTGGGGGCACCACAAATATTTCTTTGTTGATCGTGGTTTTAACTCGGCAACGGGTGCCTCAGGTGCCCTGTTCGCCCACATTTGTAATCATTCGGGCACGATCGAGGGTGTCATTTTTCGAAGTCGTCTGCACAGCTCCCTCCGGCCACCGACGAACTCGCCTCAATTTCCGTAAGCCGAAATCCTTGCGGAACGCAAGTATTCGCGAGGTGGTGCAAGGCTGCGGGAGGAGCTCGTGAAGCGATCGTCCTCCGGGATGTTGTGCAAGGCAGGTGGGAGGATTGGCCGCATGGTGCAACCACTGCCCGCCGTCGTGTATCTGTGAGCCGCGACTCCGCTCACAGATTTACTAAACCATCGAGAGAGGCCATCACACTGCTGAAGGGGCTTAATATCGAGGGAGACGCCCACTTGGGGACAACCGTTCGACACCATTCTCGAGTCGCCTTAGATCCCGCCCAGCCATCCACCAGACCTCGCCGGTTACCGTGCTGCTGGCCATGCAGTCTGAATAGCCGGGCTGGACGCTGTTGCGACGACCGGCTGAATCCGCCGTCCCCATTACGGCACCCTTCGTCACGCTACGTTCGGAGTCATGTGGAAGACATTTGTTCGACAGGCGACGGCCGACAATCTGGAACTTCTTGAAACGATCGAGAATGAAGCTGACGCGCTGTTCGCGACCGTGTTCTCGATAGTCGGCTGGCGGACTGCTCGTTCATATGTCGAGCCATCACAGCAGGGTGGCTTCATCCTCGTAGCCTGCGACGATCCGGGATCGAACCCGATCGGGTTTGCCCACGTCCTCGAAGTCCCTGGCAGCAATCGTCTTGAGCAGCTATCGGTCAGGCCGTCAGCGGCGCACCGCGGGCATGGGCGCGCACTCGTCGAAGCAGTCAAGAGGGAATCACGACTGCGCGGATGCAAACGCGTCACCCTGCGAACCTTCGCGGACGTTCCACGGAACGCCCCTTTCTACTCGAGCTGGGGTTTTCTCGAGCATGATCCCGATTCTGATTTTCTTCGAGATCAGTTATTGGCGGAGCAAAAGCGAGAACTCGGGTACGGCCGGCGTATTCAAATGAACTTCGACCTGACTGATGAGTTGCCCCGCTGAGGGTCCCTCCTGTGAGCCGGCCGGCTGACCTCAGAACGGAGGACACGGGAACCGCGATCTGCGTCGCACATCATCTCCACCACGAACGCCTTGATCGAAAACCACTACGGGGTGAGTACTTCGCCCAACAGAATCTTTTCATCGAAAAAAGCGATGAAATGTTCCAACACTTCACTGCTGTTCTATCTGCCGAGGAGAACCCCGTGCACGAAGATGATCGCCGGAAATGTCGCGGTGAAGGCCCAAAAGAAAGTGTCGAGGCCAATCAGTACGGCTGTTCCGAGATGGAGCATGGCCCCGGCAAAAAGCAGCGCTACCAGTACGCCAGGGGGAGCCACAACGGCTACGGGAAAAATGATCTCCACGACGATAACTGACCATCCGACGAAGCCTCCAAGCCAAGGTCGTCTACGAAGTACGGCTGCGGCCGTGGAGTGTCCATAAGTAGCGGTGTTGAGAATGCTTTGCAGCGCTGATCCTTGACGCCACTGTGCGTTGGATATCTTCGATATTCCCGCAGCGAAATATGCCAACAAAGCCTGAGCCGCGATGAAATACAAACCCACGGCTTGAAAAGGACTCGACGTTGGGAGCAGGAAGGTGAATGCCAAGCCCGCAAGGATGATGAACGATATTTGATTGGAGCCATCTTTGCCATAGCGAATTTGATAGGCCAGGAAAATGCTTGATAGCAAAATGATCGTTGCGTAACTGGCGTAGAGCAGGTTGCTTTGAAACGGAATGATTAGCGCTATGGAACAGACGATTCGAGCAATCACAACAATACGTAGCCACACTGAGCCGCTGTGCCCGACCATCCATCCACTTGACGCACCGTGTGACCTAGCGAGGATCTGTCTGCTATTCCAGTCAAACAGCCCGCTCGAGCCGAATTCTTTCAAACTCAAAAGCAATTGCAAAGAACCTTGAAGAATGCCTATTCCCACGATTACGGCGGTAATTCGTGCGGCGCTTTCGATTGTCAACATGGCTTATGACACCGGGTGAGTCAGCGAATAAAAACGAACGCGTGGCACAGAGGCTCCGCTTGGACCGCGTGTTTCAACCAAAGCAAACTGGTAGAACGCCTGCGACGACAATGAACCTCCGAGTCGCTTGCGCGCAACGTCAAGCAAGATTATGTATGGCGCGGTGAACTGAAGCCGCTCTGTAGAGCAGTTGATACTGGAAAGCGCCAGCAGCTGAAACAATTCGATCATGCCCTCTCGGTAGCGTTTTCGAGGGTTCCAAAGGGGAAAGAGAATTCCTCTCGGGGATAAATTCAACTCCAACCATGGACTGACGCTCGTTTCATCGTCGCGACTGCGATAAACAAAGTGATAGTTACTCGCACCGGGATCTGGCGTAAAAAATGACCATTTTGGTATGAGTGTGAACCGGTCAAACCGTGTAGTTAGCCGGCTGAGCCGATTATTTTTCTGAAAAGCGATCGTCAGTAAAAACCAGACAGAGAAAACAACGATTCCAATAACGCCGAATACGGAGCTTGCAATATCAATTATCATGTGACCTTCCTCAGATCGAATCGGTCGGCGAACGGTTTGTAACGGAAGCGACTTGACGAACGAACTCGTGGCGGGATCGTTTACCGATTCTGGTAGCAGGCGGCTGTTGATGATTTGAGAATACGCAGCAGAGTTCTGGTCATTTCGATCGGGCGGCACTTGTGTCCGCTTGGTAGGCCCGAAGGGCCTCCAACGTCTGTGCCGATCGGTGCTCTACAGGAACTTCTGCAAGCTCTTCGCTCATACCCTCTATGTCGCAACGGATAGCAGAACCGCCGTCCGTGACGATCCAGTCGTCATTGGGGTCGACAGGGGTGATGAGGCTGTCGAGGGTCGAGAGTTCGAGATCGGTGAGGCTGATAGCCATGTGTGTTCCGTCTTTCGGGCTCGGAGAAATCGTGTCGACGCGCTCTCACTATGAATCCAGGGTGACTTGCGGCCGCTCATAATCAAGCGGGCCGTTCCACAGAAAACCGAGTCGTATCGGTTCAACTACTAGTGTCTATTCTGAAAATCATCTTTCGTCAACTATGAAAACAAAAAAACTGTAGATATATCGGCTCGTTATGGGAAGGCCCTGCAGCGATGTGTTCTGGGGTAGCGGAGCATCAACCCGCCATCCCTGCTTAGTGCGATTGCCTCCTGACGGCCGGGAACCTCTGGCATGCCGTTCAAGGTTGCCCTTGAGGAACGCGCCCAGGGAGAGATTCTCGCACGGCTGTTCCTGAATGCCGATCGGTCATTCACGATCGCCGAACTCGCTCGCGCCGCCAAAGCACCATATGCGAGCGCTCACCGAGAAGTCTCTCGCATCATCCAAATGGGACTTGCCAGCACGGAGAAGCGCGGTCAGTTTGTCGAGATGCGAGTGCGCGCGGATGCACCCGCCTCCCGGCGCCTCGCTGAGTTGCTCGCTCTGACGTATGGGCCGGCCGTCGTGATTCCCCAGCATCTGACGGGGATATCCGGAATCGATCAGGCCTTCATCTACGGTCCTGGGCCGCCCGCCGCGCCGGGGAGCCGGGTGACGTTCCGGCAGACATCGACGTGCTCATCGTCGGGAACCCGCCCCGTGGCGCATGCAACGAGGCGGCACGCCTCGCGGGCGCCAGTCTTGGACGTGAGGTGAACGTGCGAATCGTAAGCGCGGCCGCGTGGGAAGCTGCCAGCACGGACCCGTTCTTGCGCACGCTGACCGAACGTCCGTTCGTGAGTCTTGAACTTCGGGAGGATCAGCCATGATCAACCGTTGGGACCATGGGAGAGCCGAGGTCGAGCAGCTTCTCAAACCAGGCCGCCTCATGCGGGTCGCCGCCAACCGCGACTTCGCCGAACGTCACCTTGCGCAGGCCTAGGTGCACCTCACTGCAGCAGCGACCCTACCTATTGACCAGTGAACTGGCCGCAACGTGCCCTCGGGGTTGCCCACACTTTGCTCACACTTTACCCACAAACGTAAGAAAATGACGTGATTGTGGCACTGCCCAAGTGATCAAAGAACGTTGATCTTACGGGGAAGTTGCCCGTTCGCCGGGCGGTGATTGGCCCCGCAATTGGGTTCAAGTCGCAGTTCCGGCACCATCAGAAATATTGGCCGACGTCACGTTGAGGGCCCGGCCACATCAATCCGCTCCGAGCTGCGGCAGCGGCAGAGTCCATTTCTTGGAAGGTCCTGCGACGAAAAGAGGGACTCGTGGGCATTATCATCGTCGCGACCGGCCACGGCTGGCGGCCGTTCCTGGTGGGAGCGGGTACGGCTGTGGTGCTCGGCACCGCAGCCTCCCCGGTGTATCTGGGGGTGCATCACCCGTCCGACGTGGCGATGTCGATCGTCGATTCGATCGCCGCGGCGTCGTTGGTGAATGCTGCATTGATGCTGTTGATGGCACACTTGAGCGAACGTCGATCCGGCCTCCGCGCTGGACGCCCCTATGGAGGAATCTCGCATGCCCGGTGAGATCATGACTCGCGCTCGACTGTTGCTGATCGAAGACGATGCAAAGCTCGGGCCCATGATCAAGGACGTGCTCACGGAGATTTACGATGTCACACTGGTCGCCGACGGTGCGGAAGGTCTCGCCGTCGGCCTTGCCGGCGAGTTCGAGGTGATGGTCATCGACCGGCGCCTGCCCGCGCTGGACGGTCTGGGAGTCGTGAAAGCCCTCCGCCGCAAGCTGATCACCACCCCCATCCTGCTCCTCACGGCGCTGGGGACCACCGGCGACAAAGTGGCCGGGCTCGATATCGGCGCCAACGACTACCTCGTCAAGCCATTCGAGTTCGAAGAGCTTTTTGCCCGGTTGCGAGCCATCCGTCGGGTCTTCACCGGGGAGGGTCGCACCTTGCTCGTGGGTGGGTGGGAGTACTATCCGGACAGTCGTACGATCTATTCCCCATATGACGGACGCATCCTGCTGACAATCAAGGAGAACGAAGTACTCAAACTCCTGGCTGAAGCCCCGAAGCGCACATTCTCCCGCCAGCAGATCCTGCACGCCGTCTTCAGCACTACAGACACCACCGGAACGGTGGATACCTACGTGCACTACCTCCGGCGCAAGACAGACACCAACATTGTTCTCACCGTGCGTGGTCAGGGCTACCGCTTAGGACAACCATGACCCGTAGCAGAAGACTCCCCGTCGCTGACAGTGACATCCTTGCCATCCGTCGGGCCTCACGTATCGTCGGTACTCGCATCGCGGCCGTCTGCGCGGCCGTTGTCGCGGTCGTCATCCTTGCCGTGTTCGTCTACATCCTGTCCGAAATTTCGCCCAGTGAGCTGTTTGAACGGGTGCCGGACACCGACAACCTGCAGGTCAGCGCCGTCAAGCTTCTGCGCGCGGCCATGATTTTGGGCGTGGCCCTGATCCTGCTGGCTGGCGTGATGAGTTGGCTGGTCACCCGGCGAGCCGTGCAACCCCTCGGCGAGGTGCTGCGCATCCAGCGCGCCTTTGTCGCCGACGCGAGTCACGAACTGCGAACCCCGCTCGCGGTGCTGGATGCCCGCCTGCAAATTCTGCAACGCGCCCTGCCTTCAGGCGACCCATCAACCGCGGTCGTCGCGGAGTTGCGCAGCGATGCGAAGGACCTCATCCACATCGTCAACGAGCTTCTCGAATCGGCGGAAATCGGTGGTGCGGCGATGCAGGACACTGGCATCGTCGATGTGCTCGCTGCGGTTGATGTCGCCGTGCAGTCGATGGCGCTCATCGCTGTCAAGAAACACATCACCATTGCATTGGATGCTCCGGATCCCGGGTCTGCGCGCATGCCAGCATCCAGTATGACCCGGTGCGTCGTGGCCCTGCTGGACAACGCGGTGCGGTTCGCGCCGAGTGGATCTGTCATCACCGTGCACGTGGCCGTGACTAAGAAGACGGTGTCGGTCACGGTGCGTGACCACGGCCCCGGTATTCAAGGTATCGACCCGGCCCGTGTTTTTGATCGGTTCGCACACTCCGGTGCTCCGGTGGACGGCGGTGGTAATGCCCGCACCGGGTTTGGTATCGGCCTGTCCCTCGTGCGGGAGATCGCGGTGCGCTACGGCGGATCTGTGGACGTGGTGGACAGTTCCGCCGCGGGCACGGAGATCGGGCTTACATTTCCGCGGGCGAAGCAAATATGACTGGGGGCGGCGATCGACCGGCACCCCTTAACTGGACAGCGATACCACGGCGGTCCAGGTGACCCCGTAGTCGTCGCTGGCGGCAATCCCGGTGGCGTCCGCGACGAGGATCCACAAAGAGGAGCCGCCGACGGCGGTGAACGCTTCGGGAGTACGACCGGTCGTTCCGGTCTGCGTCCACGTCTCGGCGTCCTGTCGCCAAATCCCGCCACTGGGGTCCAGACCGACCAATCCTCCGCCAGCATCGGCGCTGACAGTATCCACCAGGAGAAGCGCCGGAGCTCCAGCCAGTGGGCTGAACGATCGGCCCGCATCGATGCTCATCATGAGCCCCGAAGCCGTTGTGGCATAGAGATGATCGGCCTGTGACGGATCCGCGCTCAGGTCGCGGAGTTCGAGCACCGCTCGCGACGACCAGGTGAGGCCGGAGTCGTCACTGACCGAGATCTCCCCAGCGGCGGCGTCATAACCGTAGACGCGCAGGGAGCCGTCGTCGAGCGGGACGGCATCCAGATCGTGAAAGTCGGTCAGGCCCTCCCGCGACAGTGCCGTCCAGGACGACGCACCGTCTGTACTGGAAATGAGTCCCAGATTGGGGAGGTCCAGGTCGGTCTGCTCAGCCGGGTCAGGGTGGCCAGACGCCAACAACTGGCCGGGCGCTGCCACGGTGAATCCCATCGTGTCCTGGGCGCGGCCGGCGATCTGCACGGGCTGGATCGTGTCGGCTCGTGGCGCCCCGGCCAGATAGGTGTCGGGCAGAACACTGGTCGGGATGAGCCATACGCCCTGGTGGGTGGCCGCATAGGTATGACCGGTCAGGGGATCGGCGCCCAAACCGTGCACATGCTCAAAAGCATTCTCAACCGGGTCGGTGTCCGGCGCAACCGCGATCGAACCGGGGGCAGTGGCAGCGCACCCCGTGAGGGCAATGATGCCCACAAGGGGTAGGGCCAGTGCACAAATTCGGAGTCGTGACCGGCGAAATCTAGCCAAGAGTGACTCCTCGGGCGCTCATGAAGGGCACGGCATCGATACCGTCACCGTCGCTGCGGGTTTCAAAATGCACGTGGCAGCCGCTGGACGCACCCGTCGATCCCACCAGGGCAATGATTTCACCGGCCACGACGAGCTGTCCGACGTCGACGAGGAGCTGACTGTTGTGGGCATATCCGGTCTCGATGCCGTTGCCGTGGTCGATGAGAACCCAGTTGCCGTAAGAGCCTTGATAACCGGAGTCGACAACTTTTCCGCCATTCGCGGCGAACACCGGCTGGCCGCAGGGAGCGGCAATATCGGTGCCATTGTGGAAGTCGCCCACACCGTCAACGGGCTTGTTCGGGCGCGAACCAAACGGACTCGATAGTCGGCCCAAAACGGGTAACGCCCAGCCCTGATCGCTGAGCTGCCCCGGACTCAGGCTGGCCCATTCCCCGTTGCTGGCGACTTCGGTGTACGACGCGGGTTCGGGTGCTTCCGTAATGGTGTACCCGTCGCGCTGGATGGGTGCCGTTGTGGTGCCGCCAGCACTGACGCTTTGGAGATCGCCTGCCTCGGCCGCGGCAGGCGTTGCGGCTTGCGGTGTGTGCGGGTCGACCGCAAGCGCGGGCAGAGACGTGCTGATCGCGAAGAGAGCGATCATCGCCATGGCGCTGACGGCCGCAGCACGTTGACGCTGTGGGACGGGCCGGCGAACTGCTCGCGCCGGCGGTGCGGCTGATTCAGTTGGGCCGGATCGGCGCGCGCGGAGCTGGTTCTCCAATGTGCGCATGTCGCGGCGCGACAGTGGTGGCAGCGCTCCGGAGGCTTGCGGCGCCGTGGCGACGTGACCGGTGTTATCCACGGAGCACCGCCTCGGGAACACGCGTCAGTCGAGGAAATTGACGGCAATGCATAAATAAGTCCTTGCAGGTGATTCAGAAAACGGGAAATGATCTCGATAGCGGGGGCTTCCAGCGGAAGCCCCCGCCTGGAACAAGCCGGTTTAGGGCGCGGCCAGGAGCGTGGCCATGACGGCGAGTTCAGCCGTCTGAGTCTTGACGATGTTGGCGGCCATCGCCCGCGCATCCGCATTTTCGCCGTTATCGATTTCGAGCTGCGCCATCGCCACAGCACCCCGATGGTGCGCAGTCATCTGTTGCAGAAACACGGTCCTGGCCTCTGTTCCGGAGGCGTCGCGGAGCGTCATCATGTCATCGTCGGACATCATTCCGTTGGAGCCCTCACCCATGCCCGACATGCCCGACATGCCGGACATGCCGTTCTCGTCTTCGCCCCACGCCGTCAACCAGTCTTTCAACTGGGCGATCTCCGGTTTCTGAGCGGCCTTGATCGCGGTCGCAAGGGCGGTGACGTTTTGATCGAGACCGTCTTTCGCGAGCAAGTCGTCGCTCATTGCAACGGCTTGTTCGTGGTGGGGGATCATCCCCTGTGCAAACGTCACATCGGCGGCATTGAACGCGGCTGTCGTTTGGCTGCCGGTAGGGCTCGCAGGCGCCGTGGCGGAATTGCCGCCAGCGCACGAGCTGAGGGTGAGAGCTGCCGCCAGGGACACAGCAGCGTAGAAAAAAGTTCGCGGTTTGAGCATCATTCATCCATTCGTCGTCAAGCATTTGAAACCCGAGTGGCCGAGGTTCGGCAGAGTTCCGATTCACGTACTGGCTCGGAACTGCGGCAGGTCTAAACGCGGCTGATGGACAGAAGGGTAAGGCTGGGACGGGGGAGCGGTACGGCAATGATGCGCCATATTCCCAGAGCGGCGCCACCGAAATCGAGCGGGCGCCGATACCTGGCCGGGGGTCGAGTCAGGGAAACCATGACGACGAGGGTGAGCAGCAGTACGCAGGTCATCGCGAACAACGCGCACCCAAGCGATCCATCAAAGCTGTCGGAAGACATCGAAGCCAGCACCGGTGCGGCCAGGACAGCCGCCATGACCATAACGTCTGCCTGTTGGCCGGCAAGTGCTGACGCGGCGGGGACCGGTGTGTGCATGGCATGCCCGGTGGCCTCGGAATGGAAGGCGAAAACTGCGAAAAGCAGCGCAGCAAGAGCGAGTAACGAGATGAAAGGCGATAGAGAGCCGGATGCGCCTGTCCGACGTACCGCGCGATCCAACGTCATGTCACCTACCTCTTTGCCTTCAGCTCGAGGATGGCCTGCCAACCTCAACCCGGTTAGCGTACCGCACGCCCAGCGGTGAATCCTGAGCGTGGGTTTTCACGACGGTGCACCACAGGCCGGCGATCAGTTTCCGCATCAGAGGTTCCAAAAGGTCGGTGTGACCTGAAACGCGCGTACCGATCAGCGCAAACGGTCGAGGTAGCGCAGAATGACACCCTCCCGCAGCGCCCAGGGCGACACCTCGAGTTCCGCGGCCCCGAATGCGGCCATCGCCGCACCAAGCACGATGCCGCCGGCCACGATCTGAAAGGTGCGGTCCGCGGTGATTCCGGGCAGCGCCGGGCGGGCTTCAGCCGGAATGCGGGCTAGGCGCGGTACCCAGTCCTCGAGTTCGGTGCGGCCGAGGCGCAGCCGGTCGGCGGCGCCTACGCCATCCGAGGTGGTACCAGCCAGGCGGGCGAGCGAACGGATCGCCTTCGACGAGCCGACGATGTGGTGCGGAGGTGGCAAGTGCGCGAACGCGCCGACCGCATCGCGCAGAACGGATGCCGCGTGCTTGCGCAATGCAGACACTTCCTCCGGCAGCGGAGGATCGTGGTGCAGAAAGCCGATCGTGCTGCGCCCGGCACCGAGCGGGAGCGACAGGGCCACGTCGGGAAATTCGCTGCCGCCGGCGGCGATCTCCAACGACCCGCCACCGATGTCGAAGAGCAGAATATTGCCGGCCGACCAGCCGTACCAGCGCCGGACGGCCAAAAAGGTCAGACGGGCCTCGTCCTCGCCCGACAAGACCTGCAGGGCGACACCGGTCTCGCGTTCGATCCGGTCGAGCAGCTCCGGGCCGTTGGTCGCGTCGCGCAGCGCCGAGGTGGCGAACGGCAACAGTTCGTCAACGTCGTGCTGCTGGGCGACATCCGCTGCGTGGTGCACGGCGGAAAGGACCGCCGCGACACCCTCGTCATTGATGGCGCCCTCGGGGGTGATGTAGCGCATGAGGCGCAATACGCTCTTGTCGGCGGCCATCGGCACGGGCGGGGCGCCCTCGTGCGCGTCGACAACCAGCAGGTGGACGGTATTCGAACCGACGTCGAGAACTCCTAGGCGCACATGTGTACGCTACAGCCTGCAGCGTGCTAACGCCGAAGCGGTTCGACGAACCGCTGCCAGGTCCAGGCGCTCGCGCAGACCGCGGCGAAGGTTGCGGCGACGATCCAGAGCGCCGTCCCGGTGCCGTCGCTCTGGACTTGCTCGACCAGCGGGGCAAGCGCCGCGAACAAGATTCCGTAGGCGACAACGGTCAGGCCGGTCCACACCAGCGGCGACCAGGCCAGAATGCGGTGCCCGCTGGTGTGGCCGATGGGCACCATGATCAGGACAGCCGAGCCGATGGCGGCGAGCACGATCGTATTGCCCGTCTCCGCGGCGAGCGAGGTGACGAAATCATTCGCGCCGGGCAGCAGCGACGCGAGCGACCAGGCGAGAACGGCCAGCACCGTGAGAGCCCCCACCCGCACCGCGGCGAGCTGGCCGCGCTGCGCACTCGTGGGCTGCGCGCCAGCCAGGCCCGCAGCATCCGTTGTGGCTGACAGGGTGACACTGCCGAGCAGCCCGAACAACAGGGCCGGATGCACGTCGAACACCCGGGACGCGATCGCTGCGGCCGCGATGAGCAGCAGGTACCGCGGTAGAAACGTCACCGTTCCGCGCAGGCGCAGCACGCGCGAGCTCCACCACAACGGGACAAGGCTGGCCACCGCGTTGACCAGCGTGAGCCCGATGATTACGGCGACCAGCAGACGCAGGTACGCCGGCTGGTCCACGATCGGCCCGGACAGCATGACGAATGTTGCCGCAGCCAGCAGGGCCGCGCCGGCACGCACCCACCTGTTGAGCCGCAGCGTCGGTGCGACCTCAAATTCTTCGCGCACCCGGTTGCGACCCGCCAGTAGCGGCAGCACCCGGCGTGGACGGCCGTCACGCGTGCGCGAAATGGTGCCCGCGAGCATGCGCGAGGGCACCGCGATCAGCAGTAGCGCGCCGAGAGCGAGCAGGCCGGCTTGAAACCAGGGAAACGGCGAGCCGCTGCCGCTCGGGCCGATGGCCGCGGCAAACCTGGTCGGGTCATCCCACTGGCCGGGCAGAGCGGATGTCCCCTCCGCCACTTTCGGGCCCGCAGCTCTCGGCTCCTTAGCTTCCGGGGCGGGCGCGCCGGTACTTGGCTCCGGGCTCGGCGACGGCGTGGCCGTCGCGCCGGGCACGGCCGCCGAACCCTCCGGTGACGGCGCGGCCGCTCCGCCCGGAGCCGCCGTGCCCGATGGCGTTACAGGGGCGGACTCAGAAGGTGTCGCAGTCGGGGAGGTGTCGGAAACGTAGCTGACCGACACGGGCGTGCTGCCCGGGCTGACATTACCGGCGGCATCCTGCTGCACGGCGCTCACCGGATACGATCCGGCGGCCACTCCGCCAGCCGAGCAGCTCCAGGTTCCGCCGACCACCGGGGCGGAGCAAACCGAGTAGGCGCCGGCGAACACCGTCACGGTGGCGCCGGTTTCCCCGGTGCCGGTGTACTGAGCACCGGCAACGGAAACCTGCGCGCTACCACTCGGAGTAGTCACGACCGGCGCCCCCGGTGCGGTCACGTCGAACACGATCGTGACCGGTGTGCTGGAGTTCGACGATGAGGGGCTGCTGAACGAAGAAATCTGGTTTGCCGTCACTTCCCGGCTGCCGTTCGTGAGGAGGCCCTCGAACAGGCAAGCCCAGGTGCCGGAACCGTCCACGGTGCCGGAGCAACTTTCACCGTTCGGCAGAAATGCCGTCACTATGGCCTGGGGATGCCCGGTTCCGCGCACCCAACCGTTGGATTCCGACCCGGTCAAGCCGCCGAGCACCGTGGGGGCGCCGAGGACCGCGACCGCAATCTCGTCGCTCAGAGTCGCTTCCCCGGTCACCACCACCCGCAGCTTGATCGTGGGGCCGTTCTGCAGGTAGACATTGGCGCAGCTCCACGCGGTCGACGAGTCATTGACGATGCACAACGGGTCACCGCCCCGCGGCGACAGCAATTGAATTTCCTGGTCAGCAGCCTTTGACCCCGTTACCGTGGTGCGATTACTGCTGATGAATTGCGCGTCGCCCGGGTTGTCGATCTGCGGACTGGGGGCTGGCGAAGTCGTCGCCTTCGGGATGGGCTCGCCGGTGGGCGGCGCGGTCGAGTCCACCGTCGAGTCCACCGTCGAGTCCACCGTCGAGTCCACCGTTGATTGGGGCGCAGGAGTCGCCGGGGCCTCTTCGGCCCTGGCCGTGGACAGTACGGGTGCCGCGAGGGCAATCGCACAGCTCAACAGCAGAGCGGCGACCGCTGCACGGCTGCGGACGTGTCGGGCGCGCGCCTGGGCGCCCCAGACCGCGACACGAGCCGATTCGGACACAGCTACCCCCTGACCCTAGTTCAGGGCTATCTGGCGGTAAAGTCAACCTCCCACACACCGAGAAAGTAACAAACCAGAAGAATTCTTCTCGGCACCTCCCGGGCTGCTGTGGAGCGGCCGCAAACGTGCCACCCTTGATGCGCAGCGGATGCCCCGCGTCACCCCCGCCGAAAAGAGTCCTACTGTTATGAATCCCACGCCCCGCACTCACGGATCACCCTCGACTCGCGCTGTCGCAGCCCGGGACTGGGAACACCGCGCCGGCGAGCTCGGCGATCGTCTGCCGACCGGGTTCGAGGTGTCCGTGGCCACCTCCGCCTTTCAGATCGAGGGGGCTGCGCGCGATGGTGGCCGCGGTGACAGTGTGTGGGACACCTTCAGTCAGGCGCCCGGGCGCATCCGCGACGGGTCGAACGCTTCCGTCTCGACCGACCACGTGAAGAACTACGCGGCGGATGCCGCCCTGCTGCGCGACCTCGGCGTTGATTCCTACCACTTCTCGCTCGGCTGGACCCGACTACAGTCGGAGGGTCGCGGGGCGCTGAACCGCAATGGACTCGCCTTCTACGATCGCTTGCTCGATGCTTTGCTGGCCGACGGCATCCGTTCGACCGCCACTCTCTCGCACTGGGATCTGCCCGCGGCCCTGCGCGGCGGCTGGCTGAACCGCGACACTGCCGGCCGCTTCGCCGACTACGCCCACGCCGTGGGGGAGGCGTTCGGCGACCGCATCGACGCCTGGGTCACTCTCGCCGAACCGGCCACGGTCACCGCGAATGGGTACGCGCTCGGCACGCACGCGCCCGGCCGCACCCTGCTGTTCGACGCGTTGCCCGCTGGACACCACCAACTGCTCGCGCATGGACTCGGCGTGCAGGCCCTGCGCGCCGCCGACGTGCGCGGCCGCATCGGCCTTGTCAACTCCCACACCCCGGTAGAGCCCGCCACTGACCGTGATCAGGACCGCTCCTACGCGGCACTCTACGACCTGCTGACGAACCGCCTGTTCGCCGACCCGGTGCTGCTCGGCCACTACCCCGACCCGCTCGAACCGTTCGCGCTCGAATTACGCACCCTGCTCGAGGCCGATCCCGACGATCTGCGCACAATCCACCAGCCGCTCGACTTCTACGGCGTGAGCTACACCGAGCCCGCCCGCGTCGCCGCCGACCCCGCCACTCTCACCGGCCCCGACGGCCAGCCGATCCCGATCACGTCCTGGCCGTTCCACCTCGAGCACTTTCGGGAACACCCCACCACCTCGACCGGGGCCGTCAACGCCCCCGAGTACGTCGCTGTGGCGCTCGCCGAACTGGCCGAACGCTACCCGGCCCTGCCGCCGGTATACCTGTCGCTGGCCGGCGGCGCATTCCTCGACCACGCGGATGCCCGCAATTCGGTGCACGATCCCGCCCGCATCGACTACCTCGCCGAACACCTCGTGGCCGCCCTCGATGCTGCTGGGTCAATCGATCTGCGCGGCGTCACCTTCTGGTCCCTGCTCGATGCCTTCGAGTGGAACGCCGGCTACACCCAGCCGACCGGCCTCGTGCACGTCGACTTCAGCGACGACCGCCGCACCCGCACCCCCAAGCAGAGCTATCGCTGGCTGCAGCACGCCCTGGCAAACCGCTAAGGCGTGCGCCGGCGTAGAGTCACCGACCCCAGCACGACGGCTCCCACAATCCACGCTCCAATGATGAGCAGCTCCCCGCCGACATAAGCGGCGTCCTGCGAGTCTGTCGCGACCGCCTGCAACGCGTCGATTGCGTGCGACAACGGCAGCCAATCACTGACCGCGCGCAGTACATCGGGCAGCTGTTCGCGCGGCAGAAAAATGCCACCGAGCAGAATCTGCGGAAACACCAGGGCCGGCATGAACTGCACGACCTGAAACTCCGTGCGGGCGAACGCGCTCGCGAGCAGCCCGAGCGTCGTGCCGAGCACGGCGTCGGCGACGGCGACGGCGAGTAACAGCCAGATCGATCCGCTGATCGTAAGCCCGCACAGCCACACCGCGAACCCCACAGCGACAGCCGATTGCGCCACCGCGAGCAGCCCGAACGCGAGCGTGTAACCGAGAATGAGATCACCCTTGCCGAGCGGCATCGACAGCAGGCGCTCGAGCGTGCCGGTGCGACGCTCACGCAGGGTCGTGATGCTCGTCACGAGAAACATCACGATGAACGGAAAGAGCGCGATCATGCCCGGCCCGATCGTGGAGAACGCGGGCGTGTCGGAGAAGATCCAGGCCAGCAGCCCGATCAAAAGGCTCGGCACCACGAGGAGCAGCACGATCGTGCGCGGGTCGTGCCGCACCTGGCTGAGCACCCGGCCGGCGGTCGCGAGAGTGCGTTGCGGGTTCACGAGGCGCTTCCGTTGGTCGCGTCCCTGACCGGATGCCGCGCAATCAGCGCCAGAAACGCCCCCTCGGTATCGCTGGCTCCGGTTGAAGCCAACAACCCGGCGGGGGTGTCATCGGCCAGAATCTCACCGTCCCGCATGAGCAGGAGGCGGTCGCAGCGGCTGGCTTCATCCATCACGTGGCTGGAGACGAGCAGGCTCGTTCCCGAGACGGCGAGCTGATGAAACAAGGTCCACAGCTCGACCCGCAACAGCGGGTCGAGGCCTACGGTCGGTTCGTCGAGCACGAGCAGGTCGGGGGAGCCGAGCAGAGCACCAGCCAGCGACACCCGGCTGCGCTGTCCGCCGGACAGCGACCCCACTACCTGACCAGCCTGACTCGTGAGGTCCGTAAGCGCCAGTACCCGATCGACGTCGCTGCGCGGGGCACCCAGCACGGCACGAAAATACTGTAGGTTCTGCCGCACGGTGAGGTCGTCGTACACGCTGGCATCCTGCGTCACATAACCCACCCGGTGGCGCAGCGATTCCGATCCGGCCTCCCGGCCGAGCACCATCACGGTGCCGGACTGCACCACCTGCACGCCGACGATCGTTCTCAGGAGCGTGGTTTTACCGCATCCGCTCGGACCGAGCAGCCCCACCACGACTCCGCGGGGAATGCTCACCGACAACCCGTGCAGGACGGGATGCTTGCCGCGCCGCACATGCAGATCGGTCGCGTCGACCGCGGGGGCGGACTTGTTCACCATGACCGAACTCTTCGCCGCGGTGCCCGCCTTGTCAAGTCGACAATGGGTGATTTTGCTGCCACGCGAACGCTCGTGCGCGGCGATCTAGGCGATCAAAACTGATCCCCAACTAGGGTGGAGGCTATGACACTTGCGCTGCCGATCCTTGTGTCTGCGGCAGTGTCGGCATCCGCTGAAGCGGAGAAGGTGTCGCTTCGCTACTACGAGGACATCGTGAGTCGCTATCACGGGCGACCCGCGTTGCGCCAGGAGATTCTGGCGGCCCAGGCTGGTTACCCGATCAATGACCTCGTTGCGCCGAACGGGTTGCTGTTGCTGGCCCGCCAGGGGAGCGCCGTGCTCGGCTGTGCCGGAATGCGGATTCGCCCCGGCGATATCGGTGAGGTGACCAGGGTCTTTGTCGAACCAGCTGCCCGCGGTCAGGGCGTGGGCCGGCTCCTCTTGCAGAATCTGGAAAGTGAATCGCGCGCGCTGGGGCTCACGGCACTGCGGTTGGACACGCGAAGCGACCTCATCGAGGCGCGCAGCCTCTATGCCTCGCTCGGTTTCATCGAGGGTGAAGCGCACAACACCGACCCGTACGCAAATCACTGGTTTCGCAAAGAATTGCGCTGAACTCATGACTCCCTCGCACAGCTTTCCGGAACCTGGTCTCGTGCCCGAGCTTCTGGTCACATCGCTCGAAAAGAGTTTGGAGTTCTGGTGCAGCCTCGGTGGTTTCGAGGTGCAGTACGACCGCTCCGACGACGGGTTTGCCTACATCGCGCGAGGCTCGGCCCATGTGATGATCGAGCAGCGGGGCGCGGGCCGCAACTGGCTTCCGGGGGCGCTGGAGCTTCCCTTCGGCCGTGGTATCAACTTCCAGATCTCCGTGGCATCGATCGATCCGCTGGTGCGTGCCTTGCGTGGGGCCAGCTGGCCGCTCTTCATGGAGCCAGAGACGAAATGGTACCGAACGGGCGATGTCGAGTCTGGCGTCGCTCAATTTCTCGTGCAGGACCCGGATGGATACCTGATCCGTTTCCAGGCCTCGGTGGGCCGACGCCCGTCATCCCGATAGTCTGCCGAGCGGTTCGGCCACAGCTGGGAGCGGGCACCCAGCCACCTGCACTAGCTTCGGTGCATGACCGAGCAGCAGCCCTACCACGTCGTCAAGAGTTACGACGATTTCGAATTGCGCCGATACCCAGCGCATCTGGTGGCCGAGGTTATCATCGAGGGCCCGTTCGAAGACGCTGGTAATCGGGCCTTCCGATATTTGTTCGCGTACATCACCGGAGCCAACCGATCACGCGAGAAAGTCGCCATGACGGCGCCGGTTGTGCAAACGGATGCCGCAGAAAAGATCGCGATGACCGCGCCAGTGCTACAGCAGGGCGTGGAAGATGGGTCTGGCGCCGCAGCCGGTGAACGATTCCGGGTCGCTTTCGTGCTCCCCGAAGGCCTGACGGCCGAAACGGCGCCGCAACCCACGGACCCCACCGTGCACCTGCGCACGGTACCTGCAAGCCTGGCCGGTGTACTCCGCTTCAGCGGGCGCTGGAGTCAGACTCGTTATGAACAACATCTTGACCAGTTGCGCGGGGCGCTCGCCGCCGCCGGGTTGAGCACTTTGGGGTCACCGAGATTCGCACGATTCGATCCGCCGATCAAGCCGTGGTTTCTGCGCCGCAACGAGGTACTGTTCGATCTCGAAGAGCCCGGCTGATCAGCGCTTGCCCTGCCGCCGCGGGATCCCTGTGCGCCTTGAGCTTGCTTGGAGTGTGATGAGAAGCGGGTGGGGGCCTTCGGGGTCGCAGTTAGTATGAAAAGGTACGCACGGGGGTCGTTCTGGTCCAGTTCATGTCTCCGTGTCAACGTACACATCGTGCCAATTTGCAAGGAGACGCTGCCATGGAATGGCTCATCCCGGTTTTGATCGTTGTCGTACTGGTCGCCATCGTGGGTATCTACCTGTGGTCGACCTACAACTCTCTCGTAACGCTCAACGTGCGCGTCGACGAAGCGTGGAGCGACATCACCGTGATGCTCAAGCGTCGTGCCGACCTGCTGCCCAACCTGATCGAAACGGTCAAGGGCTACGCAGCGCACGAGAAGAGCGTGTTTGAGAACGTGACCCGTGCTCGGGCTGAGACGCTGTCGGCGCAAGGCCCGGCCGACGCATCCGCTGCAGAAAACCACATGCAGACCGCGCTGAAGAGCATCTTCGCCGTGGCCGAGGCGTACCCGCAGTTGCAAGCCAGCCAGAACTACCTGCAATTGCAGGGCGCCATCGTCGACACGGAGGACAAGATCCAGGCCGCTCGCCGGTTCTACAACGGTGGCGTGCGCGAAATGAACACCAAGATCAAGGTATTCCCCAACCACCTGTTCGCCGTAAACCTCGGGTTCACCGAGCGTGAATTCTTCGAGGTGGCCGATTCCGCAGCGATCGCGGAGCCGCCCCGCGTGCAGTTCTAAGGGAGCGCGTCGATGTACAGCGCGATAGCTAAAAACAAACGCAACACTGTTTTTATTATGATCCTCTTCTTCGTGATCATCGCAGGGCTCGGCTGGCTGGCCAATGCTGTCTACGGCCGGGGCGGCTACGGCATTCTCATCGCCACGGTCGTCATCACCGCCCTGTACGTCATCATTCAGTACTACGCGGCGGGTCGCCAGGCCATCTCCATGAGCGGCGGCATCAGGGTCAACAGCCAGTCCGATCATCCCAGGCTGTGGCGTATCGTCGAGAACCTGTCGATCACGACCGGCACTCCGATGCCCGAGGTCTATATCATCAACGACCCGGCACCGAACGCGTTCGCCACCGGCCGCGACCCGAAACACGCGATCGTCGCCGCCACCACCGGACTACTCGACATCATGGACGATTCCGAGCTTGAGGGCGTCATGGCCCACGAGATCGGCCATGTGCGCAACTACGACATTCGAGTGTCGATGGTCGTGTTCGGACTCGTCGTGGCGATTGGGTTCATCTCCGATATGTTCCTGCGCATGGCGTTCTTCGGCCGCAACAACAACAGCAACGGCAACCCCGTCGTCATGGTGTTCGGCCTCGTCGCCATGATCGTAGCTCCGCTCATCGCCACTGTGGTGCAGCTCGCCATCTCCCGCCAGCGCGAATACCTGGCGGATGCGACGAGCGCGTTGACGACGCGACACCCGGACGCCCTCGCCTCGGCGCTGGCCAAACTTGGCCAGTACGGTCGCCCGATGCAGAAGCAGAACAGCTCGATGGCGCACCTCTGGATCTCCGACCCGCTGAAGAAGGGTGCCATGGGCAAGCTGTTCGCGACGCACCCACCGATCGAAGAGCGCATCGAGCGTCTCACGGCCATGGGCCGTAAGTTCTGACCCGGTTCGCAGCGGTCAACATCGCCGCGTGAGTACGTGCGGTCTGGCGCACGGCGCTAGCGGGGGATTTTCAGCCAGGTCATGCCACGCAGTTCGATGCAGAACCGGTCGGGTGCCTGCACGATGGTCATGAGCACGTCGTCGCAGTTCGCGCAGCGAACGATGAAAGTATCGGGTTCGCCGTAGACCATCGCACGCGCTAGAACCGAGATGTCCCCGCATCCGCCACAACGAGCGGATGCGGTGGTCGGGTCGAACGTGAACAGATCGGATAGTGGGCCCGCGAGGGCGTTCCCGTCGAGGTGCTCGCCCATTACGCGCCTCCGAACCGTTCGGTCTTGACGCGTTGCGGTTCGTGTCCGAGGGCGACGAGCGCGGTGGCGACGGTCTCGACGAATCCGGTCGGCCCGCATACGAACACCGTCGGTGAGACCGCGGCCGGAAAACCGTGCGCCTCCACGTCTGCGGCGGTGATACGTCCGGCGGGCCGAGACCATCCGCTCGGAGCGTGGCGGGTGAAAATCCAGGTCACCTCGAGGTGGGCAGACGGGGATTCGAGTTCCGCGCGGAAGAATGCGTCCAGCGGCGTGCGTACCGAGTAGAGGAGGCGAAACGGCGCCGTACTGCCGGCTGCCTCGTGCGAGCGGATCATCGCCATCAGAGGCACGATCCCCGAACCGCCGCCGATCAGTTGCACGCTCTCGGTCTGTTGCGGCGTCCAAACGAACCAGCCGCCCAGGGGGCCGCGCAGCTCGATCTCGTCGCCCTCGCGGAGCGTGTCGACCAGGTACGGCGAGACCTCACCGGTGGGCAGGCGGTCGACCGCGAGCTCGATCCGGTCACCAACACCGGCCGACGCGACAGAATACGACCGCACCGCGGTGTAACCGTTCGGGGCGGTCAGCCGCACGTCGGTGTGCTGACCGGCGATGTTTCCGCCCCAGCCCGGAACGTCCAGTACGATGCTGCGCCCGGACGCGGTCTCCCGTCGGGTCGAGGCCACGACGCCCACCTTCCAGTTCACCAATAGCGCTGTTCGAGCCAGGGATCGCCATACATGTTGTAGCCGTTCTGCTCCCAGAACCCGGGTTCATCAGTACTCTGCATCTCGAGGCCGCGAATCCACTTGGCGCTCTTCCAGAAATACAGGTGGGGGATGAGCAGTCTCGCCGGACCACCATGCTCCGGATCGAGGTTGACACCGTCGAACTCCAACGCAATCCAGGCCTTGCCGCCCAGCAGGTCGGCGAGCGGAACGTTTGTCGTGTAGCCGCCGTAGGAATGCGCCATCACGTACGCATCGGTCGTCTCGACGGTCGCGAACAGGGTATCGAGGGAGACGCCTCGCCAACTCGTCCCGAGCTTCGACCAGCGCGTGACGCAGTGGATGTCGGTATCGATATTTTCAATGGGCAACGCGTGCAATTCGTCCCAGCTCCACGTCTGCAGGGTGTCTGCGTCCGTGCGAATGCTGAACTGCCAGTCCGCGGTGGCGATGTGGGGGGTGGGCCCGGCCGATAGCACCGGGAAGTCCGCGGTGAGGTACTGCCCGGGCGGAAGCTCAGGGTTCGCTTCGCCACCGCGGCCGGTGAAGCCACGAGAAATGACTGCCACAGGATGCTCCTTCGATTGCTGACCAGAATAACAGAGAGGGCCCAGCGGTCGCCAGCTTCGCTGGCTGATCCGGGCTGGTCGACGGCACGGTATCGGGGGGCAGAAAACGAATCCGGCCAGGCACCACGTGGACGGAAGCGGACCTAGCCCAGTTCCGCAGCGAGCCCCGCCGCGAGGTTGCCGCGCTTCATCACGACGATGTCGTCGAGCCCCTGCCAGGCGGCAGCCTCCCGCAGCACGAGTGCGAGCCGAGCAGCGGCATCCGTTGGCGCCGTTGGTTCGGCCCAGGCTGACTGCACCCGCAGCACGCCGGCCTGCCGATCGTTTTTGAGATCGACCCGGCCGACGACCATGTCACCGAGCAGAATCGGCAAGGAGTAGTAGCCGAACACCCGCTTGAGCTCCGGCGTGTAGATCTCGATGCGGTAATGAAAATTGAACAGGCGCAGGGCGCGGGCCCGTTCCCAGACCACAGGGTCGAACGGTGACAATACCGTCTGGGCGTTTATGCTGCGTGGCAGCCGCGCGTCGCGGTGCAGCCAGGCAGCTCCCGGAGTGCCCCTCGTTTCCCAGCCGGCCACTTCGACCGGGATGAGGTCGCCGGCCTCTTCGAGATCCCGGATCGCCACCAGGGCCGGTGTCGTCTTCAGTCGAAAGTAATCGGCGAAGTCTTTCGCCGTGCCGATGCCGTGGGCCCGGGCAGCTCGGCTGACCAGCTCACGGTGGGCATCCGCACTCGAAATACCCTGCCCGAGCAGCTCGGGCGGGAAGACCTGTTCGGGCAGGGCGTAGACCCGTTCGAAGCGGATGCGTCCGGCGCTGACCACGTCACCCCAGCGGAACAGCGTCTCCAACCCGGTCTTCACTTCGGACCAGCCCCACCAGGGCCCCCTGCGTCTGTTGGCGTCGTGTTCGATCGCGCTCGCGGGCATCGGCCCGTTGGCGGCAAGCTCGGCCAGAAGCCAAGCGAGCATCGGACGGTTGGCGTGCGACCAATCGTCGGTGTTTTGGGCCGAGCGGTCGCGGAAGTGCTGCATCCGCCAGTGGAACAGCGGCCAGACCTCGATCGGCAGAAACGATGCCTCGTGCGCCCAATACTCTGTGAAACGGGCTTCGCGCCCGGTGGTCAAGCGGTCGAGCTGTGCCTTGTCGTAGGCGCCGAGCCGACTGAATGCTGGCATGTAGTGGCTGCGTTCGAAGACGTTCACCGAGTCGATCTGCAACAGTTCAATCCGGTTCACGAGGCCGGTGAGCTGACGGATGCCGATTGCCGTGCCGGTGCCCGAGCTGAACCCCTGCGCGGCCAGGGCGATGCGGCGCGCCAAAGCGGGGGAGATTGTCTCTGGCATTGCCCTGATCCTAGCGGTGACGGTGAAACGCCCCGCTTCTCTTCTGCCTCGCGCCACTGTTGCCGCAACCCCCGGGCCATCGAAGCGACCCCGGGAACGCATATGGGCTCCCGAGTGACGAGCGCTGACGGATGCCGACGGCCGGGTCGGACGGGAGCCGAACCCGTGCAAGACCTGTGTGGTATGCCGGGCCGTTCTAGACTGAGAGGGTGAGCGAATCCACGGGCAATCCAGGCACGCGTGCGCTGTTGCGGCTGCGTCGCCGAGGCGTGACGATTCGAGCGCGCGAGCGCGCCGGTCGGACCGGATCCGAGCTCGGTGCCGCGCCGGTCGAGGCGGTGGCGCCGACGCCTGCCCCCGGCGGTGTGGACGAGAATCTTCCGGCGGGCATCCGCTTGGCCGGAGCCTGGTCCTGGCGGCTGATTGTGATCGCCGCGGCCATCGCCATCTTGATTTTTCTGGTCATCCAGCTGCGCCTCATCGTCATTCCGCTGCTGGTCGCCGTCCTCGTGTCGGCCCTGCTGATTCCCTTCGTGGCCTTTCTGGTCCGGCATCGGTGGCCGAAGGGGCTCGCCGTCGCCGTCGCCATGGTGGGCACACTGGTGCTCGTCGCCGGGCTGGTCACGCTGGCCTCCACGCAGATTGCCGAGGGTACCGTCGGTTTGAGCGAGCGCCTCACCGCGAGTTTTGACAGTCTCAAATCGGTGCTCGCGGCATCTCCGCTGCAGTTGTCGGATACCGAGATCACCAACTATCTGCAGCAGGGCTGGACCGCGATCCAGAATGACAGCGCCGTGTTCATCAGCGGTGCCCTCTCGGTGGGAACCACCCTCGGACACCTACTCACCGGGCTGCTGCTCGCCCTGTTCAGCCTGCTGTTCATCCTCATCGACGGCAAAGCGATCTGGGCGTGGATCGTGCGGTTCTTCCCGCTGCGCGCCCGCGCCGCCGTCGACGGTGCCGGCATCGCCGGCTGGACCACGCTCGGCAACTTCGCTCGAGTGCAGATTCTGGTCGCCTCCATCGACGCGGTCGGCATTGGTGTCGGTGCAGCCCTGCTCGGGGTGCCGATGGCGATACCGATCGGCATTTTGGTGTTTCTGGGCTCGTTCGTTCCCATTATCGGTGCTGTGGCCACCGGTTCCGTTGCCGTTATCATCGCCCTGATCTTCAACAACTGGGCCGTTGCCCTTGCCATGCTTGGCGTCGTTCTGCTCGTGCAGCAGGTCGAAGGACACGTTCTCCAGCCGCTCATCATGGGAACAGCCGTCAAGGTGCATCCGCTGGCCGTCGTGCTCGTGGTCGCATCCGGAGCCCTGCTCGCCGGAATTCCCGGCGCCCTGTTCGCCGTGCCGGTGGCCGCCGTGTTGAACGCGATGATCACCTACATCGCTGGCGGCACCTGGCGCTCGAGTCCACCGGCGGTGATGCCGACGAGTGGTTCGGTGCTGTGGCAGACCGTGCCGCAAAGCCGACCGGGCTACCGCTCCGTCGCTGCGCTGGCCCGCACGGCACGGGTGGTACGGCCGCGGAGCATCCGTACCACCCGTGACGGATCCGCCCGCAGCACGCCCTCAGATTCCAGCGCCCCCGGCGTCCCGCACGACAATTCGGAGAACTAAGACATGCCAGAGACTATCCTTCTCGCACCCACCCTCGCTGAATTCGAGGCCGCGCGCGCGGTTGTCGCCGAGGTCGCGGATGTGACCCCGATGGAGAGCTCGCGGTACCTGGCCGACGTCTTGGGGGCACCGGTCTACCTCAAGTGCGAAAACCTGCAACGCACCGGCTCATACAAGATTCGTGGGGCCTACAATCGGCTGTCGAAGTTGACCGAGGAGGAGAAATCCCGCGGCGTCGTTGCGGCCTCGGCTGGCAACCACGCTCAGGGCGTGGCGTTCGCCGCGCGCGAGCTGGGCATCAAAGCGACCATCTTCATGCCGGTCGGGGTTGCGCTGCCCAAGCTGTCGGCGACGCGCGACTACGGTGCCGAGGTCATTCTGCGTGGCACGACCGTGACCGAACCGTTGCTGGCCGCAGCCGAATATGCCCGGGAGACCGGGGCGATCCTCATTCCGCCCTTTGACCACGTGGATGTCGTCACCGGGCAGGGCACGCTGGGTCTTGAAATTCTCGACCAGGTTCCCGAACTTGAAACGGTCATCGTGCCCATCGGCGGCGGTGGGCTCATCTCCGGTGTTGCCAGTGCGCTCAAGCAGCGCGCAGCCCGCGACGGCCGCCGCATCAGAGTCATCGGGGTACAGGCAGAGAACGCGGCCGCCTATCCGCCCTCCCTCGAAGCGGGGGAGGCCGTGATGATCAGTATTCTGCCGACCATCGCCGATGGCATCGCGGTCGCCAAGCCGGGGCTGCTGAACTTTGAGATCGTGCGCGACGCCGTCGACGAGATCGTCACCGTCACTGAAGACGACACCGCCCGCGCGTTGCTCGTGTTGCTGGAACGCGCCAAACTCGTGGTCGAACCGGCCGGCGCCGTGGCCGTCGCCGCCATCCTGGCTGGCAAAATCACCCCAACCGGGCCGACAGTGGCCATCCTCTCGGGCGGCAACATCGACCCGCTGCTCATGCAGCGCGTGATCAGCCACGGCCTTGCGGCGTCGGGACGGTACCTCACCCTGCGCATCATGCTGCCGGACCGCCCTGGCCAGTTGGCCCGCATCTCCGAACTGCTCGCCGAGGCGACCGCGAACGTCATCGAGGTGCTGCACACCCGGCACGGCGCCGGCCTGCGGATCAGCGAGGTCGAACTCGACGTCAGCGTCGAGACTCGGGGGCCGGAGCACCGTCAGCATGTCGTCGACACCCTGCGGGCCGCCGGCTACGACCCCCAGATCGACTAGCCGCCGACGGACAGGGCCGATGCCGTCGGGGTCAGGCTCCGGTGAAGGTTTCCACGTTGGAGACGTGCACGCTTATTTCCTTGCCGTTGGGCGTGGTGTAGCTCGTCTTCGCGCCGACCCTGAGTCCGATGATCGCCGCACCGAGCGGGCTCTGCTCGCTGAACACGTCGAGGTCGCTGTTGGCGCCGATCTCGCGGCTGCCGATAAGAAAGCGACTCTCGTCACCGGCGATCGTGGCGGTGATGACGGTGCCGGGAACGACGATGCCGTTGCTTTCGGGAGCGTGGCCGACTTCGGCAGTGCGCAGCAGCACGGTGAGGGTGCGGATGCGCGCCTCCATCTTGCCTTGCTCCTCTTTCGCCGCGTGATAGCCGGCGTTCTCCTTGAGGTCGCCTTCTTCGCGCGCGGATTCGATCTTCTTCGCGATGTCGCCCCGGCCGAAATTACTCAGTGTCGCCAATTCCGCTGCGAGGCGGTCATGGGCCTCCTGAGTTAGCCAGGTGACCGTTGTGTCGGTTGTCACGAGTGATCTCCTTTTATAACGCCCGAGCGCAGAAAGACCCGTTGAGGCCGCGCGGATATCGTCGACGCCCCGACGATTGCCGAGACGAATACGTCAGTTTAGGTCAGCCAGCACTGGTAAATCAAACCGGTGTTGCTGAGGTCGGTGGTGCGCAGAATCTCTGTGAACGACCGGTTGTAGAGCGTGGATGGCGGCAGATCGATGATCTTCCAGCCGACGACGGAATAGCTCTCGTTGAGGGCCTGCACCGCGCAACTCGCCGTGCGGTTCACCGGGAGGGACACCTCGAACGTGACGCTCACGCTGTGTTCATCGATGATCGTGTGACCGATATCGCGAGCCTCGATCTGAGTGGATGCTCCGTCCAGCCCGGTCCACAGTACCCACGCTCCCAGCACCAACACGAAAATACCGCCCAGCCCCCACAGCATTCGCCGGTCGCGCCGTTTTCGGGTGGGCGTGCGCCCGTACCTCGATTGGATGGAGACACTTTCGCGCGTTGCCGGCACAGCCGCGACTTCAGATTCGTCGAGGCGGTAGGGCTCACGGCTCGGTTGAACTCCGGTGGGCGTGCTGTTGAGGGGCACTGGCGATTTCACACTTTCGACGGAGCGATTAGGCTAGTAACTAGGTTATCTGGCCTAAGGTTATCCGGCATTCCTGAGGAGTATGGTGACGCTGCGACTGATGGCCGTGCATGCCCATCCCGACGACGAATCGAGCAAGGGCGCGGCAACGTACGCCTACTACCGCAGCCTCGGGGCTGAGGTGCTCATCGTGAGTTGCACCGGTGGCGAGCGCGGCAGTATTCTCAATCCCGCTGTCGTCGGCCACGCAATGGCCGAACGCGATATTTCGGGCCTGCGGCGCCTCGAGATGCAGGCCGCACAACAGGCCCTGGGAGTGCAACACCGCTGGCTCGGATTCGAAGATTCCGGCATGGACGACGACAACACGGTGCCGCCGAACTCCTTCGCTGATATTCCGCTGGAATATTCAGCCGAACCGCTCGTCACCATGGTGCGCCAGTTTCGTCCGCAGGTTTTGATCACCTACGACGAAAACGGCGGCTACCCGCACCCCGACCACATCCGCTGCCACGAAGTCTCTCTGGAAGCTTTCCGCGCGGCCGCGGACCCGGATCGGTACCCGAACTCCGGTGTTCCGTGGCAGATCGACAAGCTCTACTACGACCGGATCTTCAATCTGGAGCGCATCGACGCGATGTACCTCGCCCTCAGCGTGGCAGAGCCGGATTCTCCGCTTCTCGAACCCCTCGAGGCGGCGCGGGAGCGCATGGAGAACTATCCTCAGCTCGCTACCACCCATGTTCCGGCCGGCGCATTTCTCGAGGTGCGCGATGCGGCCCTGCGCTCGCACGCGAGCCAGGTTGCTCCCGACAGCAGCTTCTTTTTCTGGCCCAATGATCTGGTGCGCGAGGCTTGGCCGTATGAAGATTTCCAACTCGTTGAATCGAAAGTAGACACCGCTATGCCCGAATCCGATCTCTTTGCCGGAATCCAGGACGACGAATGACGGCGCTCATTAGCGACGCGTTGATCACCGTCGTGCTGGCCGCGACGCCGGACCCCAACTTCGACCCGAACACCGTCACGCCGGGTGTCGTCGGCTTCGTGGCTATCTTCTTTGTGGCGGCGGCGACCGTGCTGCTGTGCCTCGACGTGGTTCGTCGCATCCGTCGCACCACCTACCGAGCCGAAATCAAAGCGCGGCTCGACGCCGAACTAGCGGAGCGGGACAACGACCCGAACGCACCCCGCACGCCGGGTGACAAGCCCGAATAAGCGCGCTCTCCGTTACGGGTAGAGCGGATGCGTGGCGATCAGCAGAATCGCCGCGAAATGACACAGGAACGCCACAACCGTGAGGGTGTGGAAGATCTCGTGAAAGCCAAACACGCCTGGAATCGGGTTGGGCTTCTTCAGCCCGTAGACCACCGCACCGACCGTGTAGCAGAGCCCGCCAACCAGAATCAGTGTCATCATGGCGGCGTTGGCTTGGAAAAAGTCCACGATAAACAAAAGCGCGCCGTAGCCGAGGAGCAGGTAGAGCGGCACATAGAGCCAGCGTGGGGCGTGAATCCAGAAGACGCGAAAGAGAATCCCGAGCCCGGCTCCGCCCCAGACCAGCCAGAGCAGCAGCGTGGATTTATCCGGTGGCAGAGCGAGCACGGTGATCGGCGTGTATGACCCGGCGATCAGCAAGAAGATGTTGGCGTGATCGATGCGCTTGAGAATGATGCGGGTGCGCGGCTGCCAGTTGAAGCGGTGGTACAGCGCCGAATTACCAAACAACAGCATCGAGCTGAGCACGAACACCGCCGAGCTGATCTTGGCAGCCGGCCCTTCGGCGAGCACGAGCAGCACGAGGCCGGCCGCGATCGTCACGGGAAAAGTGCCGGCGTGGATCCAGCCGCGCCAGGTCGGCTTGACGTCCTCCGGATGGGCGTCTGCCGCCTCGATCAGTGGCAAATTGGGACTGGAATGCTCGGCGGCCATGCTGCAAGGATACGACAGGGCGCACCCAGTCTGCCCCGAACGCTCGTCGGAGTGGACTAGCGTAATTGTGTGCAGAAACCCCAAGTCCCCTTAGCGCGCGGCCTCCTTTACAGGCTGTATCAGCGCCGCCTGAGGCGCGGACTCACACCGGCGCACCTGCCCCGGCACGTTGCCATGATCATCGATGGCAACCGGCGCTGGGCCCGGCAGCTGGGGTTTCAGACCGCGGCCCACGGTCACCGCGCCGGCGCCGCCAAGATGCGAGAATTTTTGGAATGGTGTGACGATCTCGGAATTTCGGTGGTCACCCTCTACCTGCTTTCCTCCGACAACCTCACCCAACGCCCGAGTGATGAACTCGCCGATCTGATCGAGATCATCGCCGATCTTGCCGAAGAATTGTCGCACTATCGTGACTGGCGGGTGCAGCAAGTGGGGTCGAAGGCCGGCCTGCCCCTGCCGCTCGTGGCAGCGCTCGATGCAGCGGATGCCCGCACCAGCGCCCATACGGGACTGCACATCAATCTCGCCGTCGGCTACGGCGGGCGCACCGAGATCACCGACGCGATGCGCAGCATTGTCGCTACCCACCACGCGCACGGCGGTTCGCTGGAGGACCTCGCAGAGACCCTCACGCCCGAACTGATCGGCCAGCACCTGTACACCGGCGGCCAGCCAGACCCCGACCTGGTTATTCGCACCTCGGGCGAGCAGCGGCTGAGCGACTTCATGTTGTGGCAGAGCGCGCACAGTGAGTTCTACTTTGTCGAAGCCCTCGGGCCTGACCTGCGACAGATCGATTTTCTGCGCGCCCTGCGTGACTTTTCCCGCCGGCAGCGTCGCTACGGAAGCTAGACCCGTTCGTGGAGTGAGACTGGGTGGGGTGGCAGGGGGAGTTTGTGTTTGACAACCGATTGGACCCGCGCATGAATTCACTCCAGACCTTTGCCGACGGCTTTCGTGACGAGCCCGGCTATCTCGACTTCGGCCGGGTAGGCCCGCTCTCCGCGGCCGTCATGGCCGAGAGCCTCGGTCAGACCGAGGTGCTTTCCCGCGCCCGGCACGGCAGCCTCGACCATTTGGACGAACAAGATCTGCGAGCCCGCACCGCGGTATCCGAACTCACCGGATTCGCGGCCGATCAGATTGTGCTCCAGCCCAACACCAGTTCGGGCCTCATGCAGGCCATGTTCGGTTTGACCGGTTCCGTGCTGCTGTCCGCTGGAGACTTTCCGAGCGTGCCATTCGCGGCGGTGCGGGCCGCTGAGGCCCTGCACGCGGTCACCCCGCTCTGGTTGGAGACCGTGCGAGGCCGCGTCACCCCCGGCGAGATCCGTGACCAGCTCACCCCGGCCGTCGCTGCCGTCGCCGTCTGCCTGGTCGATTCCCGCACCGGGTACCGCACCGACCTCGACGGTATCCGTCAGGTCATCGGCGATCGCCTGCTCATCGTCGACGCCATCCAGGGATTCGGCGTCGTCGATGCCGCCTATGAGGCAGCGGATGTCGTCGCCTCCGGTGGTCAGAAATGGACAAGGGCCGGCTGGGGCACTGGTTTTCTCGCCCTGAGCGAGCGTGCACTGGAACGCCTCGTGCCGGTGTGCTCCGGCTATGTCGGCACTGACACCGACGACCCGTGGGACGAGGTCACCGCGCCCAGCCACGGCGCCCGCGCCTTTCGGGTCACCAATGGCGACTCCATAGCCCAGGCCCGGTTCGCCGCAGCCCTGGAGCAGACCGCTGATGTCGGCGTCGACGTCATTCAGGCCGCCATGAATGACAACGTCTCCCGCATCATCGAACTCGTCGACGAATTCGTCATCGAGATCGTCTCACCCCGCGATGCCAGGGAGCGGGCCGGAATCGTTGTGCTCGAGCCGCCGGCGGAACTGCTGACCACCCTCGTGGCGAGCCTGCATAACCACGGTCTCACCGCGACGACGCGCGGCGGAACGGTGCGGCTCTGCGTCCACGCTGTTCTCGACCCCGACACGGTGACCATGCTGAGGGCTGCCCTCACCGCCTACACGCTGGCCGCGACCTACTAGACCCGGCGATGCGTCCGGCTGCGCCTTCGGCTCGGAACCCGGAGCCGGCGTCAACGTAAGGTGAACGTCAGATTTTGGTGGGCGTGTCGGGTTTCTTTTTGTTCCCGTACGTCGTAGCGTCACAGTCATCAGGTACGACACCTGATCGAGACGGCCATATAAGTACGGCTCGAGAATCGCTTCATGGCCAGCTCGCCGATGTGATCCGCGTCCTCGTGACGCAGGGTGGGAGTGGCTGTGACCGCTAAACGAACCGACGCCAGCGCGACTGACCGGGTGGAGACATCCACTTCGCAAACCGAGCGCACCTTCGTGTTGGACACCTCGGTGCTTCTGTCAGATCCGAAGGCAATCTTTCGCTTTGCCGAGCATGCCGTCGTGTTGCCCGTGGTGGTGATCAGCGAACTGGAGTCCAAGCGCAACGACCCGGAGATCGGATATTTCGCCCGGCAGGCGCTGCGCAATCTTGACGAGCTGCGGCTCAAGCATGAGCGCCTCGACTTTCCGATTCCGGTCGGCGAGGGCGGTAGTCTGCGTGTGGAGCTCAACCACTCCAACATGTCGGTGCTGCCATCGGGCCTGCAACTGGGCGACAACGACTCGCGCATCCTCGCCGTTGCTCTCAATCTGGCCAACGATGGCATGACCGTGACCGTCGTCTCCAAGGATCTGCCGCTGCGGGTGAAGGCCGCATCGCTCGGCCTCGCTGCCGATGAATACCGGCACGAGCTCGCCGTTGATTCCGGCTGGACGGGCATGGACGAGATTACCCTCAGCGCTGAGCAGATGAGCGTGCTCTATGACAAAGAAACGCTGGACTCCCGCACGGTGCAGGACATGCCGATCAACACGGGCCTCGTCATTCACTCCGACCGCGGGTCGGCCCTCGGCCGGGTGACCAGCCGTGGAACGCTCAAGCTCGTGCGCGGGGACCGTGACGTCTTTGGACTGCACGGTCGCTCGGCCGAGCAACGCCTGGCCATTGACCTGCTCCTCGACCCTGAGATCGGTATTCTCTCGCTCGGCGGGCGGGCTGGAACCGGTAAGTCGGCGCTGGCCCTCTGCGCGGGCCTGGAAGCCGTGCTGGAACGCCAGCAGTATCGCAAGATCATGGTCTTCCGTCCGCTCTACGCGGTCGGCGGCCAGGACCTCGGCTTCCTGCCCGGTGACCAGGGCGAGAAAATGGGGCCGTGGGCGCAGGCGGTGTTCGACACGCTCGGCGCGATCGTGTCGGAAAATGTGGTCGAGGAGGTGATGGAGCGCGGCATCCTCGAAGTGCTTCCGCTCACTCACATTCGCGGCCGGTCCCTGCATGACGCCTTCGTGATCGTCGACGAGGCGCAGTCGCTGGAACGCAACGTGCTGCTGACCGTGCTGAGTCGCATCGGTCAGAACTCGCGCGTGGTGCTCACCCACGATGTCGCCCAGCGCGATAATCTGCGGGTCGGCCGCTTCGACGGCGTCGCCAGCGTGATCGAAACGTTGAAGGGGCATCCGCTGTTCGCGCACATGACACTGACCCGTTCGGAGCGCAGCGCGATCGCAGCGCTCGTGACGGAGATGTTGGAGGGGAACGAGGTTATGTAGCTGAGCTGTCGAGCGGATGCTGGTGGGTCGCCCCGGCGACAGGTCACCTGCTCCTCAGCTCAAACATCGACGATGCCCAGGGTAGCTCCGAGAAAAACACTCGGAGCTACCCTGATAATCGCCGACACTCGACACCCCGCAGATAACCTGCCGCCGCAGCTGGATCGCGACCATCGCGCATCCGGTTATTGGCGCCTTTGTCGTGGAGCCGAATGGGTGGTGGTGTTGACTATTTCTTCTGCGGGGGACGCGTCATGCTCAGCACGTCGAGGGCCGTGTCGAGTTCGGCGAGCGTGAGGTCGCCGCGTTCGACGTGGCCGAGCGCGATGACGGATTCACGCACGGTGAGGCCCTCGGCGACGGCCTTCTTGGCAACCTTGGCGGCGGCTTCGTAGCCGATGACGCGATTGAGCGGGGTGACGATCGATGGCGACTTCTCAGCCAGCGCACGAGCGTGCTCGAGGTTGGCGACGAGGCCGTCGACGGTCTTGTCGGCGAGTACGCGGGTCGCGTTGGACAGCAGGCGGATCGACTCGAGCAGGGCGGTTCCCATGACCGGGATACTGACGTTGAGCTCGAACGAGCCCGAGGCACCCGACCAGGCGATGGTGGCATCGTTGCCGATGACGCGCGAGCAAACCATGAGCACGGCCTCCGGAATGACCGGGTTGACCTTGCCGGGCATGATCGACGAGCCGGGCTGCAGGTCGGGGATGCTGATCTCGCCGAGCCCGGTGTTGGGGCCGGAGCCCATCCAGCGCAGGTCGTTGCAGATCTTGGTCAGCGAGACGGCGATGGTGCGCAGTGATCCGGAGGCGTCGACGAGGCCGTCGCGGTTGGCCTGGGCTTCGAAGTGGTCGCGCGCTTCGGTGATCGGCAGTTCGGTCTCGGTAACGAGAAGTTCGATGACGAGCTGCGGAAAGCCAGACGGGGTGTTGATGCCGGTACCGACCGCGGTGCCGCCGAGCGGAACCTCGGCGATGCGGGGAAGCGCCGTGCGAATGCGCTCGATGCCCAGGCGCATCTGCCGGGCGTAGCCGCCGAACTCCTGTCCGAGGGTGACCGGGGTGGCATCCATCAAGTGGGTGCGGCCGGCCTTGACGGCCTCTTTCCACAGTTCCGCCTTGGCCTCAAACGAGACGGCGAGGTGGTCGAGCGAGGGGATGAGCTCGTCGATCAGGGCGCTTGTGACGGCGATGTGCACCGACGTGGGGAACACATCATTCGAGGACTGGCTCGCGTTGACGTGGTCGTTCGGGTGCACCGGGCGGCCGAGGGCGCGGGTCGCGAGGGTCGCGAGAACCTCGTTCATGTTCATGTTCGAGGAGGTGCCGCTGCCGGTCTGGTAGACATCGATCGGAAACTCGCTGTCGTACTGGCCGGTGATGACCTCGTCGGCGGCCGCGGCGATCGCATCGGCGATGTCCGCATCGAGCACGCCGAGCTGGGCGTTGGCGAGGGCTGCCGACTTCTTGATGCGGGCCAGGGCCGCGATCTGCGCGGACTCGAGGGTGGAGCCTGAGATCGGGAAGTTCTCCACGGCTCGCTGCGTCTGGGCACCGTACAATGCGTCCGTCGGTACCCGGACCTCACCCATCGTGTCGTGTTCGATCCGGTAGCCGGCGTTTGCGGAGGTGTCCACCACTATGTGCATCCCTTTCGGTGCTGTAGGAGAGTCGTGCTGTGCGCAACGGCTGCGCGATCATTCCTGGCGGGTCTAAATGACGCCCACCACGATATTGGGGTCGGCGTGCCCTTCGCGAAGAACGTAGTTCGCGCCGACGATAGCCAATGTACCTTCTGCGACGGCCGAGCTGATCACCTCGGACCGTTTGAGCATCTCGGTGACCGTGTCTTTGAGATGTTCCCGGCCGACGTGGCCGGCATCGACCAGCGCTGGGTCCACGAAAGCGGATACCGCCGGCCCGCTCACTCGACGCACCGCCGGAACGATCTTCTCGATAAGGTGCGTGATGTGGGTTGGCAGGGCCGGGGCATCCTCTGCTTGAGAGTCGATGGCGGCGCGCACCGCGCCGCACTCGTCGTGGGCGAGCACGAGGATCAGCGGCACGTGCAGCACGGCGACGGCATATTCGAGCGAGCCGAGCACGGATTCCGAGATGACCTGTCCAGCGTTGCGCACGACGAACAGATCACCCAGGCCCTGGTCGAAGATGATCTCGGCTGCGAGGCGGGAGTCGCTGCAACCGAACAGGGCGGCGTGCGGAGTCTGCTGGCCGACGAGCTCGGCCCGCCGATCGACGTCCTGGCGGTGGCGCGGGGTGCCGGCGACGAAGCGTCCGTTGCCCTCACGCATTTCTTCCCAGGCCTCGGCTGGAGACGGGATCGCCGTCGATGCCCGGTTCATTCGGCGGCGTTCTGGGCCACGTTGGCGGCCAGCGCTGTAGCGAGGATTTCGAAGTCGCCGGTGGGTGCCGTACCGATGAGCACGTAGGTGCTCGCGCCGGCGGTCGTCACGAGGGCATAGTCGAAATTGCCCCGATCGGCGGCCGCCGCGCTGTTGCGGTACACGTCCCAGGTCACGCCGGCGATGCTGACGGTGTCAACGACGGGCACATCGGGCAGTTTCTGGGCGAGCCAGGTGGGGTTGGCGTCGAAGGCCTGGTTGAAGCCGATGTACTGATTGCCGGGCGTGAGCAACCCGATGTACCAGGACGGTACCTGACCGTTGCTGCCGGCCCGCCACTCGGCGTCGTTGGCGCTCCAGCCGCCCGGCAGCTCGGGGCTAGCAAGGGTGTGATCAACGACCGGCTGCACCTGGGCGGCGATGCTCGCATAGTCGACGTCGCGAATGACCGGATTGTCGTTGCGCGGCACCAGAAGTACGAGCACGAGCACGGCGCCCACCGTCACGAGCAGCGAGAGCACGAGATTGTTGACGGTCTTGTGCGACCGGTACTTGCGCGAATTCTCGGCGAGCCGGTCGGCGGTCTCCTGGGGAGTCTCCGGCCGGCCCAGTTCAGCGACGACGCGCGGCGGCTTCGGGGCGCGGCTCATCTGCTGGGCGTGCCGTCGGTGTCTGTGTCGACGGTGGTTGTGTCGGCGGCGGGCGCCGTGGCAGCCAGGCGGGCGGCATCGAGTCGGGCCTTGGCGCCGATCAGCCATTCTTCGCAGCGGCGAGCGAGGGCTTCGCCTCGTTCCCACAGCGCGAGCGACTGCTCCAGGGTGCTCGAACCCTGCTCGAGCTCGTTCACGACGCGAATAAGGTCATCGCGGGCCTGTTCGTAGCTGAGATCATTGATGGCGGGGGCAGGCGAGGTCATGACATCCATTCTAATTATCTCGACACGGTGGCGAGCACGGCGGCGTTCGCGGTGGCGGGTACCGTGCCGCTGGCCAAGGTGAGCAGGAGCTCGGTACCGGCCGGGGAATCTCCGACGCGGCGCAGCACGCGGCCGTCGGGCAGCTGGGCGATCGCATAACCGCGGTCAAGGGTGCCCTGGGGGGACAGGGCGCGCAGCTGAGAGCGCAACTCCAGCACGGCGGCCTCGGCGCGCTCAAGAATGCGCCCGGTCAGTTCGGCACCGCGCGCAACGTAGCGGGTGAGGTCTTCGCTGCGAGAATCGATGATCCAGCGCGGGTCGACGAGCACCGGGCGGCTGCGCAACTGCGAGATTCGATCGATTTCCGACGAGAGGATGCCGGTGAGCCGGCTGCTGAGACGCGCCCTGGCCTGCTGCACCCGGTTCAGTTCGTCGCTGACGTCGGGAACGACGCGCTTGGCGGCATCCGTCGGGGTGGACGCGCGCAGGTCGGCCACCTCGTCGAGCAGCGGACGGTCGGCCTCGTGCCCGATCGCGCTGACCAGCGGCGTCACACAGGCTGCTGCCGTGCGCACGAGGCTTTCATCGCTGAAGGTGAGCAGGTTTTGAAAATCGCCGCCGCCGCGGGCGACGATGATCACGTCGACCTCGGGATCAGCGTCGAGACGCGCGATGGCACTGGTGACCTCGCCGACGGCGCGATCACCCTGCACGGCGGCGTGAGCGACCCGAAAGTTGACGGCCGGCCAGCGCAGCTGGGCGTTACGAATGACGTCTTTCTCGGCGTCGGAATCTTTTCCGGTCACCAGGCCGATGCAGTGCGGCAGAAACGGCAGGCGCTTCTTGCGGGAGGCGTCGAACAGACCCTCGCTCGCGAGTTGCTTGCGCAGCCGTTCGAGCCGTTCCAGCAGGTCGCCGAGCCCGACGTGGCGCATTTCGAAGGCCTGCATGGTGAGCGTGCCGCCCTTGACCCAGAAGTTGGGCTTGACCAGCGCGACGACGCGGTCACCCGCCTTGAAGTCGGCGGTGAGTTTGGCGCGCACCGACGACCAGATCGTGAAACTCACCGTGGCATCTTCGGAGAGGTCCTTGAGCTTGCCGTAGACGTTGCCGCCGCTGGCCCCCCACTGGGTGATCTCACCTTCCACCCAGACCATGCCGAGACGTTCGATATAGCCGCGAATCTTGCCCGAGAGCAGGGCGACCGGCCACGGTGTCTCGACGGTGGCGGGGGCATCCGTCATGCCGTGGTCCTTGGTGTTGGGCTGGCTTGGGGCACAGGCTGGTCCTCCCAGAGTTTTTCGGTCGTGCGTGCGTAGACTGAGGCGGTGAAGACCGCGATTGAAACAAGCACAGCGCAAACGAACACAGCGCAAGCCAAGAGCACCTCGCCCGTTATCGGCTTGGGCATGCCACGCATCCCGAGCGCCCGCAACAGGCTTAAGGATACCCCGGTGGTCGGACACAAGCGGGTGCTGCTCGCTGCGCCTCGCGGTTACTGCGCCGGAGTCGACCGTGCGGTCATCGCGGTCGAGAAGGCGCTCGAACACTACGGCGCCCCGGTGTACGTGCGCAAGCAGATCGTGCACAACATCCATGTGGTCTCCGAGCTCGAGCATTTGGGTGCCATCTTCGTCGACGAGGTCGACGAAGTTCCGCACGGCGCGCACATCGTCTTCAGCGCCCACGGCGTCTCCCCGGCCGTGGTCAATGCCGCCGCCGAGCGCGGCCTGCAAGCCATCGACGCCACCTGCCCGCTCGTCACCAAGGTGCACCGCGAAGCCGTGCGCTTCGCCCGCGACGATTTTCAGATTCTGCTGATCGGCCACGAAGGTCACGAAGAGGTCGAGGGCACCGCCGGTGAGGCCCCCGAGCACACCACCCTCGTCGGCAGCCCCGACGAAGCCGACACGGTCGTCGTGCGCGACCCCGATCGGGTGGTCTGGCTCTCGCAGACCACGCTGAGCGTCGACGAGACCATGGAAACCGTGCGCCGGTTGCGGGCGCGCTTTCCCAACCTGCAGGATCCGCCGAGCGACGACATCTGCTACGCCACCCAGAACCGTCAGGTCGCCATCAAGAAGGTGGCCCGCGACTCCGACCTGGTGATTGTGGTCGGCTCCGCTAACTCGTCCAACTCGGTGCGCCTGGTCGAGGTGGCCCTGGAATACGGCGCCAAGGCCGCGTATCGCGTCGACTTCGCGAGCGAGGTCAAACAGGAGTGGCTGGACAACGCGGCGACCGTCGGGGTGACGAGCGGGGCATCCGTTCCCGAGGAACTCGTCGACGAATTGCTTGAGGCGCTCGCCGACGCCGGATATAACGACGTGGAACAGGTCAAGACCGCCGAAGAAGACCTCATCTTCTCGCTGCCCAAGGAGCTGCGCAAGGACCTCTCCGGCGAAACGGATGCCCGCGCCTTCGGTGGACGCGTCGCAGCAGCTGAATAGTCGACCGGGTAACCGAGTCAGCTACTGACGGCTGAGAAACTCAATGAGGGTCGGGTCGCTGAGCATCGCGGCGAGGATGAACGCAAACAGTGCCACGATCGACACAGCACCGCCGATAATCGGGATATAGAACGCTCGGCGGCGTTGGAGCAGCAGACGCACCGACACCGCCGAGGCGGCCAGCCAGACGAACACCAGCGCGATAGCTCCGACCGAGGTCAGAGGCCCAAGACCGGCGGCTGGCGTGTAGGTTCCCAGGCCCTGCTGGGTATAGATCAGCTGCATCGCGTCGGGGAGTGCGCCGAGCGAAAACGCGCCATAGAGGGTGCCCAGGAGCCCGAAGGCCAGCAGCCCGATGGTCAGCGGCCGGTCCCAACCGGGCACGATGCGCCGAACCGGCTGGTGAGGCCGTTGCGGTGCCACCGGAGCAATCGACTGTTCTGCGCGCAATGGCGTGCCCGCTCCCGCCCCGACAATGGGGGCGGGAGCGGATTCAACCCGGTCTTCTTCCTGCGGAGGTCGCCACGTCCAGCCCTCGGGGGCAAGTTCGCCGTATTGGGGGCGGGGGCGGGGGTCTGCTGCTGGGGGTGGAACGGAGTCCGGGTTCTCTGACATTGCTCTAACTGTTTGAATGCCCGGCGGAGCCGAGCTGGCGGGTGGATTCGACAACGCGCGCGGCCATGGCCGACTCGGCTACCTTGCCCCACGCACGCGGGTCGTAGACCTTCTTATTACCAACTTCGCTGTCGACCTTGATCACACTGTCGTAGTTCTTGAGCATGTAATCGGCGATCGAGCGGGTGAAGGCATACTGGGTGTCGGTGTCTATGTTCATCTTGACGACGCCGTTGGCGACGGCTTCGGCGATTTCAGCATCGGTCGAGCCGGAGCCGCCGTGAAAGACCAGGTCGAGCGGCAGCGCTTCGAGTCCGAACTTGGCGGAGAGGCCGGTCTGGATCTCCTTGAGCAGTTCCGGGCGCAGCCTGACATTGCCGGGCTTGTAGACGCCGTGCACGTTGCCGAAGGTGAGGGCAGCCATATAGCGGCCCTGCTCACCGAGGCCGAGGGCCTCAACCATTCTGATCGCGTCATCGAGGGTCGTGTACAGGTTCTCGTTCACGTCAGCCTGAACGCCGTCTTCTTCACCACCGACGGCACCGATCTCGACCTCGAGAATGGCGTTGATCGCGCGGGTGCGCTTCAGAATGTCTGTGGCGATCTCAAGGTTCTTGTCGAGCGCGATGGCCGAACCGTCCCACATGTGCGACTGGAAGATGGGGTGGCCGCCGTCGGCCACCGCCGACTCCGAGGCTTCGATGAGCGGAATGACGAAGTCGCCCAGTGCGCCCTCTGGGCAGTGATCGGTGTGCAGCGCGATGGTGATCGGGTAATTGTCGGCGACCGCGTGAGCGAAGCGGGCGAAGGCGAGCGCGCCGGAGGCCCTGTTCTTCACGGTGTGCCCGGCGAAGTAGTCGGCACCGCCGGTGGTGACCTGAATGATGCCATCGGAGCCGGCTTCGGTCAGGCCCTGGAGAACGGCGTTGATACTCTGCGACGACGACACGTTGAAGGCCGGGTAGGCGAACCCGCCTGTCTTCGCTTTGTCGAGCATTGCGGCGTACTGGTCGGGGGTTGCGATGGGCATTGCTTCTCCTCGAAAAATGTGCGGGGGTGTGACCCGAGTCTAACCACGCCCGCCTCCGCGTAGTCCGCCGCGATAGGGTGACTTGGGCGGACAATCCGCGCGATCCGCCGCGCATCCGTCGTAATCGAAGTCGAACTTACGTCCGGGAGGACCTTATGAACAGCACTGAGACCGCCACCCTTTTTCAACATCCCGACCGCAACCTCGCCATGGAGCTCGTGCGTGCCACCGAGGCCGCCGCTATCCGGGCTGTTCCCTTCATCGGCCGCGGCGACAAGAACGCTGCCGACAAGGCCGCCGTCGACGCCATGCGAGTCTTCCTCGGCACCGTCAACTTTGACGGACTCATCGTGATCGGTGAGGGTGAAAAAGATGATGCCCCCATGCTTTTCAACGGCGAGCACGTCGGCAATGGCCGCGGCCCCGCCTGCGACATCGCCGTCGATCCCATCGACGGCACGAGTCTCACGGCCGCCGGCCGTCAGAACGCCATCTCCGTCATCGCTGTCTCGGACCGCGGCACTATGCTCGACGCTTCCTCGATCTTCTACATGGACAAGATAGTCACCGGTGCGGCCGGGCGCGGCGTCGTCAGCCTCGACCAGCCGATTGCCGACAACATCCGTGACCTGGCCCAGGCCATGAAGAAGCCGGTGGGGGAAATCACCATCGCTGTACTCGACCGCCCCCGCCACGCCGGCCTGATCGACGCGATTCGCAGCGCCGGTGCCGGTACCCGTCTGATGCTCGACGGCGACGTTGCCGGCGGCATCAATGCTGCCCGCTACGAGACCCGCATTGACATGTGCGTCGGCGTTGGCGGAAGCCCGGAGGGCATCACCACGGCCTGCGCGCTCAAGGCGCTTGGCGGCTACATGCAGGGACGCCTCGCCCCGAAGGACGACGCAGAACGCGCCAGAGGCGTCGCGGCCGGGCTCGACATCGACAAGCTGCTCGAGATCGACGACATGGTCAGCGGAGACAACACGTTCTTCGTGGCGACGGGTGTGACCGATGGCGGACTCGTCGACGGTGTGCGTCGCAAGGGCCCGATGATTCGCACCGAAAGCATCGTGCTGCGCTCACGTTCGGGCACGTCCCGTCGTGTCATCGCGGAGCACCTCGCCGAGAAGTGGCTGTAAGCGCCCCGATCGAACGCTGGTTCGTCACCGAAACTGCACGCCTCGAGTCTGTTCGTTCAAACCCGAGACGTGCAGTTTTTCGATTCAAACTTCTGCATCGTGCTTCGAACTACACACGTACGTCGGTGTCGGTGAAGTCGGTCAGGTCCAGTTCGACGGCATCGACTTCATCAACATCAACATCAACATCAAGTTCATCGACAGCGAGTTCACTGACAGCGAGTCCATCCGGGTCCGGCTCGGCGGTGTCCAGTTCGGCGGTGTCCAGCTCTGCCGCGTCCACACCGGATACCGGTGCCTCCAATTCGGGCGCGGTCAGTTTGCGCGGTGAATCGTGAATGATGGCCGGTTCGGTGAGCAGCCCGATCTTGGTCTGGTCAATCCCCGGAAACTGCCGGGCGGTCACGAGCACCCGGGACTCCAGCGAGTTGGCGAACTTGTTGTAGCTGTCCACCGTGCGCTCCAGCGCTTTGCGCAGCGACTCGGCATGGCCCGACAGCGCACCGAGTCGCTGGTACAAGGCGTTGCCGAGGTCGAAGAGTTTCTGCGCCTCATCGGTCACCGCCTGCTGCTGCCAGGTGAAGGCCACCGTCTTGAGTACCGCCCACAGGTTCACCGGCGACGCCAGAGCCACCCGCTTACTGAACGAGTAATCCAGAATCGATGGGTCAGCCTCGAGCGCTGCCGACAGCAGGGATTCGCTCGGAATGAACGCGATCACGAACTCCGGGCTGGCATCGAACCCTTCCCAGTAGGTCTTCTTGGCCAGGGCATCGATGTGAGCGCGCACGGCCTTGACGTGCTTGTCGATCAGTACCTTGCGACGTGCGCCTTCCTCGCCGGTGGCCGTATAGGGAATGGTGCTCGCCTCGATGTAGTGCTCGAGCGGAACCTTGGCGTCGATCGCGATTGACTTGTTGCCGGGCAGGCGCACGACCATGTCCGGGCGGCCGAGCCCGGCATCCGTGCTGATGTTGGTCTGCGTAGTGAAATCCACATACTGGGCGAGGCCGGCGGCTTCGACAACGCGCCGCAGCTGGGTTTCACCCCAGACGCCGCGGGTGCTGTTGGAACGCAGCGCGCTCGCGAGTGATTCGGTTGTCACCCGTAGCTGCTGGTCAGAAATTTGGGCCTGCTTGAGCTGCTCCGAGAGCGAACCGTACTGTGCGCTGCGCTGGGTTTCCAGCTCGGTGACCTTCTCCTGCATGGTGCGCAAGGTCTCACGCACGGGGCTGAGGGCCTCCAGCACGAGGTGTTCGCGCTTCTCCCGCTCGGACTGCAACTGCTGGTCAGAGCGTTGCCGTTCGACGGTCTCGCGCGCCCGCGCACGGTCATGGTCGATCTGCGCGGTGAGACCGTCGACCGTCGCGAGCGCGGCCGATAACTCACTCTGCAGGGCGGCGCGAACGGCTGCCTCGCCGGCCCGGGCCTCGGCGAGGGCCACCTGATGGCGTGCCTCAAGAACGGCGGGGTCGTCCACGACCGGGTCGTCGCCGGCAGCGCCCGAGCGGCGACGTTGCACCAGTACCAGAGTCAGCAGGGCGCCCAGGGCAGCGCCGATGACGAGACCGACAATCAAACTCAGTAGTGGATCCATGCTTGAAGTCTGCCAGCGCCCACCGACATCGCCGAAATGACACTCGGATCAAGCGAATTGCTGACGCAGCCTGACTAGCTGAGCGCCATCGGACCGTGCGTCTGTGCGTGTTCCCTGGTGGCTACCGGCCCGATGACGCCGACCTTGACCCGGGTCACGTGGGCGAGCTGCTCAAGCGTGTCCACCTCGTGGCGTTTGGCCGCGTGAATGATGATGGCCGCGCACGCCTCGGCGTCGGCGAGAGCGTTATGGTGCGAAAAGTCCTCAAAACCGGCCGCCATGGCCGCAACCGGCAGCCGATACGACTCCAGATGATAGGTGCGGCGGGCCACCTGCAGGCTGCAGACATAGCGAATGTCGGGCACCGGCTGACCGGTCACGAGCGACGCCGTCTTGATCACGCCGAGGTCGAACCCGGCATTGTGGGCCACAAGGTCGTCGCCGTCGACGAAGGCGACCAGGCGCTCCAGTTGCTCGCTCCAGGTGGCTGCACCCACGACATTCGCCGCCGTAATGCCGTGAATGCGGGTGTTCCACTCGGAGAAAGCGTCGTGACCGGGCGGCGGCTGAATGAGCCAGTAGGCCGAATCGACGACTATGCCGTCACGCACTTTGACCATCCCGACCGAGCACGCCGAGGCGCTCGAGGAGTTGGCGGTTTCGAAATCGATCGCGGTGAAATTCAGCACCCCCTATGTTCTCACGGGCCACCGACAGAGCCCGCGTCTCGAGCTGCCGGTAGAATGATCTCTCGTGGCTCTTACTATTGCAATCGTCGGACTGCCCAATGTTGGCAAGTCCACCCTCTTCAACGCCCTGACCAAGAACAACGTGCTCGCAGCGAACTACCCGTTCGCGACGATCGAGCCCAACGTTGGAATCGTGAACCTTCCCGACTCGCGCCTGGCCGACCTGGCAACCATTTACGGCAGCAAGGCCCTGCTGCCGGCACCGGTGTCGTTCGTCGACATCGCCGGCATCGTGCGTGGCGCGAGCGAGGGGGAGGGGCTCGGCAACAAGTTCCTCGCCAACATTCGCGAAGCGGATGCCATCGCCCAGGTCATCCGCGGCTTCGACGACCCCGACGTCGTCCACGTCGACGGCAAGGTCAACCCGGCTGGCGACATGGAAACCATCAACACCGAGCTGATTCTCGCCGACCTGCAGACCCTCGAGAAGGCCGTGCTGCGCTTCGAAAAAGAGGTCAAGGGCCGCAAGCTGCCCGCCATCGTGCTGGAGACCGCGCTCAAGGCGCAGGCCATTCTCGACGGCGGCCAGCCGCTGTCCTCGGCCACGCTCGACATCGAGCCGATCCGCGAACTCGGCCTGCTTACCGCCAAGCCCTTCATCTATGTCTTCAACGTCGATGAGGCCGTGTTGCAGGACCAGGCCAGGCTCGACACCCTCGCCGCGCTCGTCGCTCCGGCGAACGCCGTGTTCCTCGACGCGAAGCTTGAGTCCGAGCTGAGCGAACTCAACGCCGAAGACGCCGCCGAGATGCTCGCCTCGACCGGTCAGGCCGAGAGTGGACTCGACCAGCTCGCGCGCATCGGCTTCGACACCCTCGGCCTGCAGACCTATCTCACGGCCGGCCCCAAAGAGTGCCGCGCCTGGACCATTCACAAGGGTTGGACCGCGCCGCAGGCCGCTGGAGTCATCCACACCGACTTCCAGAAGGGTTTCATCAAGGCGGAGATCTTCTCCTTCGAGGACCTCATGGCAGCCGGTTCGATTGCCGAGGCCCGTTCCAAAGGCAAGGCGCGCATCGAGGGCAAGGAATACGTCATGCAAGACGGCGACGTGGTGGAGTTCCGCTTTCAAGCAACCTCTGGCCAGAAGTAAGGAACGAACCTTAGCCGACTACTTCGATGCCGTAGTCGACGGCAAAGTCCCTGGCCCCGTCGACCTGTGGGTTCTCTACGAGCAGGCTGGCGCGATCTTGCTCACCGCCGCCGCCGACCTTGGCGAGTTTAAGGCGGAGTCCGTGCATCTCAAAGCGTCAGACGACAGCGTGACGATCAACCGGAAGACGCCTTCCGAAGCGCGGGCGGTCCTCGACGATCTAAGCCTCAGCTATAAGTATTCGTTCTATTGATTGTCGGTCCGGTCGGACGCCAGAACTCGTTCTACTGTGTACCTATGGGCAGGCCAGCGCCGCATCATGGTCACGATCACGAATCCGTCGCACGTGTCTACCGAGGGGCTGAAGAGCGTCATGGTGAAGTTCTTTCAGAGCACGCCGAGCGCCGTGCTGGTCATCGCCGGTGGGCGCAGAGCGCTGGTACAAGCAAAAGTTCGTCGTTCGGGTCGCTGCGTGGTTGGGTGTTCTCATTTCCGCGCCCATCATCGCGTGGTTGATCGCGTTATTCGGATCGAACTCGAAAAGGCCAGTCACCAACGGTGAGGGCTTGTCGTTTCCGGCCCTCGCCGACCCGGTCAGCGTGTTCGGTTACGGTAAATCGAATCGATTAATTGCAAATTCTTGCTCGGTCGGCGTAGCACTTGTCGCAGAAACCGCCAGCCCCACGAGTTGGTGCGTGCGAACGACGGGCAGGCACGACGCCGGCTGCACGACAGGCAGCGTCCTTTCCGCTACGCTCAGTTCAATTCACCGTTCTCGGGGGGCTATAGCACAGCCTCGAGTACTGGATCAGTGCCTTAGCAACCGGCGGGCGTGCCAGCAGCTGCACGGCGTTCGAATCGGGGGCATCGCGGGTGCTGGCAGCGAGTTGCTCACCCTGCTCGCCGATCGACTGAGCGTAATACGCCCAGTTGACGACGGTGACGAATGTATTCGAAGTCCACTGGCGAGCGACGAGCTTGGCGACAGCCTGCGTACCGGCATTTGTCCATTCGGATCCGCGCCCGGGCTCCTCTGGTCGCTCGTCCGGTACTATCACGTTGAAAATCCCTTGGCACGCGGCATCGACTACCAGTTCCGCGGTAACCTCTTCGAAATCCTCCCGGAACTTCGAAGAGCCCGAGTACACGCTGGGTGTTAGGGTCGCCTCCACCACGCCATCGGCGCCAGCTTGCAGCTGCGGGCTATAACTCGCGTAGCGAGCGTCAACGACATCCGCAGCCAACCGCAGCGTCGCGATGTCATTGTCCGCGAGCATCGTTTCAGTCGACGTGAGCAGACGATTACGCAGCTTCAAATCGTCCGGAGATAACTGCTCGTCGGCAATTCCCTTCAAGGAGTTTCGGGCTTCCACCACGTCATCGATCTTTGGCACCGCTGCATCAATCACCTGATTCGCCCGTCCCAGGGCCAACTTCGCTACCTGAGTGGTACCGCTACAAGCGGTGCACACGGTCAGAACTAGCGCACAAACTAGGGTTACTCTTACGCGGCCGACACCGTCACCATGCATTGCGTCCTCCAGCTCGTTGCGGACAACATACTCGCCGCCCCCGTGGGCGACAAGGCAGTTCGAGCGGCCGTCCAGAGCCCTCCGATCCGATCAGCAATGTTCGCCGCATTTCGAGCGCGGCGTCTGTGGAGGGGGCGAGCAGCAAACATGAGCAGGGTCCGGCTGGCTGATCCCCGTTCTTAGGCTCTCTTCCGAGGTCGCTCCTAAGTTGAGTAGTCCTTGGCATCGGGCCACTTTTCTTCCCAGCCTCGGTTCTGAGGATGGCTCGACAGTCGCTGTCGGATGTCGATGAGGACTTCGTTGACGTCAGGTAGGAGCGCCATTTACTTTCGGACGAAGGTGCGGTCCGTCACATTGGTGCGAAGCACGTGGGCCGGTTTCTGGCCCATTTCGTTTTGAAAATGGGATTGCGAGTCAGTTCGAGAGAGCGTTTGTCCCGAACACCTGGAATGCGCTGTAGAGCTGTTCTAGCGCGTCCGCGGCATCCGGTGTGGTCTTAAGCTCGATGCCGATGCCGATGCCGATGCCGATGCCGATGCCGATGCCGATGCCGATGCCGATGTAGTCGTTGGCGTACCCGCGCGTGAACCATGCTTTCTCTTCAAAGCCGCGTCCCTCCCAGCGGGAGCCGAGACTTCGGGCACGGCTGATCGTAAACTCGCCGTCAAACTCAGCGGCTTCCAGGGGCATCATCACCGCTAGGTTTCGGTGACGACGACGCGACGGCCTGGCTGCTGCTGAGTCTGCTCAGCATGGGCCAAGCGACCGAGGCAGCAAATTTATGGTCCTCGTCTTCAAATCCGCAATTTTTCCTATGCAAAGATGTGAGTGGTGCAGGACGCCGATAGGTCGGTACTGGAACTCTGGGGGACGCTATGACTGACACGACCAGTGAGCTTGGACCTTCTCGACTTCAGAAGGCCGTCGAAGCGATTGCTATCTCGCCGAAGGATGCCGCGAAGCTAGTAGACGGGTATCGCCGGTCCTTCCGGAAGAAGTTCGAGCGAGAGCCCGAGACCCCTGCAGACAAGCGTCGGATCGCCTCGAAGGTGATCGATCGTTACTCGAAATTCGCGGCTGCGACGGGGGCGGCGGCCGCATTGCCCGGCGTAATTCCCGGAGTTGGAACTGCGGTCGCAGTTATCGGGGGCGGTGCAGCTGACATTGCCGCCAGTCTCAAGATCCAGATCGATATGTGTATGTGCTTGGTGGACGTCTTCACGGAGGAAATGAGTAGTGAGGACAAGAAGCACCTCGCTTTCGTCCTCGCGCTAGCGGGTTCCCTCGAGGGGCTTGCAACGAATACCGGCAAGGTGGCCGTCGAGAAGGTGGCCCAGAAGCTCGTGTTCCAGTACATCAGGGGCCCAGCTCTCGTGACGATCAAGGAGCTGTTCAAGAAAGTCGGCGTGACCTTCCTACAGAAAACCGCCGCAAAGGCCATACCCGCTGGGGTTGGAGTCGTGTTCAGCGGTTCGACCAACTATGTACTGACGACGGTCGTCGGAAAAATTGCTGTCACCGTCCTCGCCAAAGACGTGTGAGTCAAGGATGAGGACGGTGGATGCTGAACGAACCGCTTGACCAACGCACAGTTTTAGAAATGGCTGAGGCAGGCAGCCCGGGACGCAGGTACCGAGCAGGCTGACCGTGGCGGCGCTCAGTGATCGTTTACGGATAATTCCGCGGTGTTTGAGCGCTGATTCAACGTGTGCTGGAGCTGCGCAAGTTGTTCTCCCAGAGCTCGGATCTCACCGCGTGTCGCCGCTTGCTCATCCTCTTCCTGTTGTGAAACGCGCTCGACGATCCACGAGGCGAGGGTCGCTGTCACGACGCCGAGAAGTGCCACACCACCGAGCATAAGCGCGCCGGCTATCAGGCGTCCTTGTGTTGTCACAGGAGCAAAATCGCCGTATCCGACCGTTGTCACGGTGACGAATGCCCACCAGAGAGCGTCACCAAAATTTGTGATGGTCGGATCTGGGGCGGCCCGTTCGGTATCGAGAACAGCGAGTGCGGCGACGAATACCAGCAGGGCCGCTGCGCCGGCGACGTAGATGACGACGCGGCCTCGGAAGGCGGCACCGGCGGTGCGTTGGAGCACAGCCAGCAGGGTGACCAGGCGAAGTAGTCGAAGTGGCCGGAAGAGGGGGAGAGCAACGATCAGAAGGTCGAAGACGTGCGTGTAGAACCACTTCCACCGTCTGGGTGCAAGAGTGAGGTTAGCCAGGTAGTCCAGGGCAAACATCACCCAAGTGGCGGTGATTACGGTTTCGGCAACGCGGTCAGCAGGGCCACGGAGGTCGCCGATGACTGCCCATGTGTAGGCGACGAGAAATATCACTGCGGCGGCCGTCAGCGGCCATTCAGAAAGGCGCTGCCAGCGAGATTGGGTCATCCCTTGATGATGTCAGCGCGCGTACCCATCGACGACCAGTCTCGTGGAGAGCCAGCGCTTGTCAGGCTCTGGGCCGGTCGGAAACGCATCAACCTGGCCGCCTACGTTGTTGGGCCTTCGAACGAGAGTGACGTTCGTCAGTCACGTTCTCGGTCACGGGTGTACATGCCCAAACGGTCGGCGACCTCACCACGAAGCGTGCTGAGTTCGAGAATAGATGCGATGCAGCGAGGGCTGTAGTTGTGCCGATCAGCACTTCTCAGCGGCACTCTGGCGGGACCGACTGGACCCAGGCACTACACCGAAGACAATCGTGCCCGACACCGGAGGCGCACCCGTTGAGAGCTCACGAAGTTCAGGCGATGGGAGACTTCTTGATATCGCGGAGCGCGAGTCCAAGTCGGTCGGCGACCTTGACCTTGGGCGTTCCGAGTTCGAGCATGGATGTGATCACTGCCGCAGTGGCCGTGCGGGCAGCCGTGCTCTGCTTTGCTGCACGTTCCTGAATAGTAAAACCAAGTGCAGGGATCGGTAGGGCAGGCATCGAGGCTCCGGGCGAGTTGCGGCGTGAGGGGCGTCTCGACGGGCGCGGCGGGGGTACTCGAATCAGCGGAGTGACGTGGACTGACCATGCGATTCTTCCCTCAGATGGCGCAAGTTCAGAGTCAGACTAGCCCGCAGACAGGGCTCCAGTCGAGCCCGTCTCGCGACGCAGCACAGCGTCTTTCGAGCCGGGCGGAAGCGTTCCTAGTTCGGGACAGTCAGCCATTGCTCGAACTCAAGGTCCAGGAAGACAGTGTGCCTGGCGTCGGTGTCGGTGGCCCGCGATACCGTGGTGAGATGACACGCAATGTGCGCCCGTCCACCCGTTTCATCCTCGTCGGCTCGTGGGAAGAATGTGCGGCCTGGGCCAGCCGTGCCCGACTGGATCTCAAGGAATGGGCCCACCTCGAGCCAGTCGGTGTCGGCCCTGCCTTGCGGGTGTTCGAACTGGGCGACGAGGGCGACCAGTTGGCTGAGCGTTTAGCAGCGGAGCGGAGGGGACGGGCCATGGCCGTCCTCGAGGTCCACGAAGACGACACTGATCTCGCTCACCGGGTCCAAGTTCCGGGTGGCCTTGGTTTTGATGCTCAGGTCGACTGGTTTCTCGCCGATATGCTCGGTTGTGACGCCGCCGATAGTCGGGTGACTCGATCCGAGGGCGAGACGACGGACGGGCTCCGCTTCTGGAGTGGCATGATTGGCCGGCATATGTACACGATCACGGAGACTCACACCGCTGGCCACTAGATGGCGAAGACCACGCGCTGGCATTTGCTGCCATGAAAAATTGCTGTCCTCGGTCGGTCTGAGATGAGATGGAATTCTCCTCTGCCAAGTCCCCACAGATTTTCGGAAGGATTCAGTCATGCCGCGTGTTGTCCGCCGCCCGGTACCCCTGTTCATGGACGTCGACGGTTCGCTCCTCGCCTGTCCGACAGACACGGGCGAAGCCGATCCTCGGCTTCGAACCGGCCGGCTTGACTTGGATTTCCCCGATGACCTGTCGTACCCAACCAGAATCTGGTTCGACCCTGAGGTGGTGGCGGGCCTCAACAAGCTCGTCAATGAGGGGCTTGTCCAACTAATTTGGGCGAGCACATGGGATCACGCGGCGAATCGGCTGCTTGTGCCGGCCGTCGGTCTGCTCGAGGCGCCGTACGACGTTGCCGAGATCGGGACTCGGTACGGGGGCCAGATGGCTGCAGGTATCTGGGTGAAGGCCCTGGCCGTAGGCCGGTGGCTTCTAGAGAACGGACTCCAAAATGCTCCCATCGTCATGGTTGACGACTTGCTGACCAGCCACGCGAGCGGGTTCCTGAGCCCACAGCGGCGGAGCATAGAGGTCGTGGGCGGGGGTCAGAACTTATTTATCGAGACGCAACCGGAGCAAGGGCTGCATATCGCACAGGTGGCGGAGATCCGTTCTTTCACTGAGCGAATCGCGCAGGGAACCTTCTCCTAGCATGCGCTGGATTCCCGGTGGCGGCCCGTCAGCCCACCAGGCCCTCCACTTGAGCCAGGGGCGTGCTCGCCTCGGCAGCGCGGCACCGTCGAACCGTTCAGCATCCCGACAAGAGTCTCGCCACGCCAGGCAACAAATGTTGGTTGCTGACTACGCGGGCGTCGGTAGAGATATAGCAGCTGGGGAGGGAAGTCTTCCGAATCCGCCAGCATCCGACACAGAGCTGGTCGGTCAGACTCCCTCATGAATTTCACACGCGTTGCGTCCACTCTCCAAGTGGACCACACCTATACCCTGCCCGCACAACACCTTCAGGAACGCCGCCATACTGCGCTGCGACGGCAGACGGCAGTTGTAATTTTCTCTCTTGAACCACGGCGGTGACCAAGAGCACCAGATCGCAAGAAGGGCACCGCAAGTACGGGCTCGTCGCCGGCATGGTCGAAGACGGTATCCATCTGTGCCCGCTTATGGTCGGACTACTGTGGATCGTCGTCGTCGCCCTTCTTCTGCCGCAGCAGTTGAAGTGCGTACTGTCGGCGGCTCTCCGGCGTGACCTCCACAGAACGATCTCGCAGCGGCGGAGCTGATGCAGTCAAAATGTCCTGGTCCAGTGCGGAGTAAAGAAATTCTAATCCGACGAGATTGTCCAAAGCCTCGAAGTCGAGGCCACTGAGCGACCACGGCGCATCGGGAACTCCCACGGTTCTACTCGATGTCACGAGCCGGGCCACGACGTCTAGGGGGAGCCAGTCACCCGACAAGAAGACCGCCGCGATCCAGATGCGGGCGCCGTCTACGTCTATGCGATACCAATCCCAAATCAGATCCCAAATTCCCGGGTTAATTTCAAGAGGGGATGTAGCACGCTGTGATTCGAAAAGCTCTTCCACGTGTGCAATGAAGCTCACGTCGGCCTTTGAAAAAGCGGACTTTTGCTCAGCCGTGAGTCGGTAGTGGGCCTTTGCATCGCCGGCGTGGTGGAGCCAGTCCGACAGGATTGGGAGCCCGCCGAATTTTCCCGCAACCCTCTCCACTGCCACCAAGACGTCCGACGGAGGCAAACCGAGGAACACACGCGCACCGAGGCCGCGCAGGCGCCGGTGATCGTTGAAGGTGTCGGTGCTTTTCGGCACGACAGGATCCTGGACGGCAAGCCAACTCAAGAGTGCGAGGCTGCCGGAGGGATTGGCTTCGTTCGCGGTCTCGAGCTTGGGAATGATTAGCCCAGCCTTGGCGGGGAATTCGGAGAGGATCAAGTCGAGCTCGTGACCGAGTGTTCCATTCGAGATTTGTGCGTACGCCGCGAAGACAACTCCGTCCGAGAGGTCGTCGTTTGGGACGCCGAAATGAAAGTAGCGGTCGAAGTAGTCGGGATTTCCGATCCGCGGTGCAGTCGCATCGCGTGTGCCGGACGTTCGGTTGGTCTCGTTCCATTCTTGATTGAATTTTGGAAAGAGGTCTGAGAGTACGTCGGCCACATCAGCATGATGCTCGACGGCAATATGCGCGGCACTCAGCCGACGAACCCACGGTTCCTTCGAGACTTTCGAGTGCATCCCCCTCAGAATGGCGCCCACGGACGCCTCGCGACTGCCGATAAGTGAGTCTCGTTCTGCCCGAAGCATGGCGTAAAGCAGCGGTTCCGCCGTTCGAATCCAGGTGAGAATCAAATAGTCTTCAAGATCGAAGTCTCTCGCGTCCTTGGGCAGGAATGCTTCCGCCTGCGACACAAAGCGACCGATCGACCTCGGCGTATCGAGGCGACGCCGTAATACCGAGTAGTACGCCGAGCTGAATCTCTGCAATGGGTGGGAAACGGTGTCGAGACCAATACGGGCGGCCAACTTGTCGATTGCAGCATTTAGCCATGCCTCGATTTGCCGGTCGCGGAGAGGCGGGAGATCGAGTCTGATCTGCACCATTTTCTCCAAGTACTCGACCGCTCGCCTCTGGTCGTTTTCCCCTACAAGGCCCGTACGCGTCAGCGCGTCGAGAAGAGTGTCCTCGTCATAAGAGATGAGGTAGTGGACATTGTGCAGTCGGCCCGTCAGTCGAAGCAGTTTGAAGACAAGAAGAAGTTCGTCAGGGGACAACCGATCTAGGTCGTCCAGGACCATCAGTACCGGCCTGTTCGCCTTTCTGAGAGCGTCGTCGGTCGAGCGTTGGATTGCTGAAAGAGACTGGTCGCCGCCGATCATTTTGGATATTGCAGACAGCGCTTGGCTTGGGTCAAGCCCAAGACCGGCAAAGACACTCGCCAACGGGGCCGTTGCCTGACCGATGCTGGATATCTTGCCGCGAACGCTGTCCCACGACTTCTCGGGTGGTAAGGCTGCGGTCAGTTCACGAAAGAAACCTACTTGAAGAGAAGGTAGATCCGAGTAATACCAAGGATTGAAATCGACGATAATCCAGGGCGCCCGCTCTCCAGATTTGTGAGAGTCGAGCCGAGAACGGATCATGTTTAGCATGCTCGACTTGCCCGATCCCCAAGCGCCAATGAGCGCCACGACCGAAGACTTGCCGCTGACACTCAGATTATTGAGCAGCCGGGCACCGTCATCCGCGTAGTCTGCGCGTCCTAGGCGATCGGGAGAGTCCTCAGTATCGAGGATCGGGTCGTCCCCGAGCCAAGTTGGATTTTCGGGAAGGACATCCATAGGTCACAGCATGGCAGATGCGTAGCCACTGTTTACCATCTGGGGTATTCATCCGCCCTGCAGCCATGGCGCCTCGTGAAAAGGGTTCGGATGGCCGGGGACGGATGGCGTGACGGGTCATGACCAAGCGCGTCACAGACGACGCACGGTTCTCGCCTGCTGCACCCTAACGATGTGTCCCAAGAATGAGATGCCGGTAGCGACACCAACTGCGCATGTCCAAAAACCACCGCCGGTCTTCATATGGCTTATTGGGGCGCGGGCACTGCTGCACCATGGACGACTCGGAGCGCTTGATGGTTACGACCGGGAACGCCCCCTAGCGGCGTGGGCGGCCAAACAGCGCCTGGCGTATCGCCGCCGGCGCCTGCCGCGAGAGCGGTTCATTGCCTGATTGTCCGCGAAAGGTTCCATCCGTTGCTGGAGCCCGCAATGCTTCGGCTCGAGTTGTCGGACTTGTGGACTGTCAGGAAGCGAGACCCCGCATGGTTAAGTTGTCCATGGCCTGGTCTTGAGCGAGGAAAATACCAGCGATGTTCTCCGCCAAATTGCTTTGTTGGGCGCTGGTGAGCGCATCCCAACGTGGCCGCCGCCCGCCAGTAGCAGCCGCCTGCTGATCCGCCAGGCACCGAGCTGTCTCGTCGACAAGGCTCACACGAAACACGGGCCAGCCATCGCGCCAGTTTGCTTCACTCATTCTTTCCTGCACCTCTCAAATTTCTATCTGCGCTTTTCATATAAATCTCATGGACACCTGTCAACTGCCGGCGCGAAAGGCTCACCGCCAATCGGAGGCCTCGGTAAGCCGCACACGTCATTGGCATCGTGTCCGTTACGGTGAAAGTCAACCGGTCTGGCTGCCGTCATCGTGTTAGCGAAGCGGCGGACATCTTACGAGCGAAGCTCGCAGAGGTTTCCGGCGAGGTGTTATCCCTAGGCTGAGGGTCCGCGCCGTTCGAATGAGTCCGCGGTGAGCCGTATTCGAACCCGCTGGGCACACCTCAGGGAAAAGAGCGGCCATGCTTTTCATGTTCGTCGCTATGGAACTGGCGTGCCATTGCGAAGTAAGAACTCTATCTCCAGTGTTTTCGGGTCGAGGATCGCCTGGCTGACTCTGTCATTTCCATTCATGTCAAGGACGACTGAACGCACGCGCAGAGGAGTTGGCGTTGGGAACTCCTCGATTTGGTCTCTGTGCACGTGGTAGTGACCACCGAAGGTGATTTGGGGCCGAGTCTGAACAACCGCCCGGCGGAACATCTCGTTGCTTTGCCTCGCGTATTCCATGATTTCTGGGGGCACTCGTGGGTCAGGATCCCGGACGTACAGGATTGGCGATTCGTGGCCGACGAGAACATCGACGGGCTTCGTGCCGAGTGCGGTGAGGTCGTCTTCGCTGATTTGCTCGGTCGGCCACCAACCGACATTTTCGCTTCGGAGGTCGCGGTCTGTGCTGTTCGCGCCGCCGAGCGCGGCAAGAACGTGGCTTTTCCCTACTTGACTTCGAAACCCGCGAGGCAAGTGAGCGACATTCCAACTCACCCATCGGTAGCCGTTCTCGTCTATCGGATAGCCAAGAATTCGAGGATGGTAATCGTGGTTGCCATCGACGAAATAAAGTGTCTGCCGGTTCCGCGTGAGGGCCCGCGACAAGTCTCGCAAAGACACTTGCCAATTCTCGCCGGGCCAAATTACCCCGAAGTCCCCAAGCTGAATCACGGCTCTGATTCCACGATCTGCAAAGATTCGTAAGACCTGAAGCGCGTGTATCAAGTCACCATGGATGTCGCCCATGACGCCGATGAGATCAGCGTCCTCAAGCGAGACACGATCCTCAACACCGGTAGGGGAGGACGATGAACGGAGGTTCTTCGGGAAAGGCATGGGATGGAAACCGCCCGGAGGCACCTCCAGGGTGAAGCCTCTTTTGCTCATGATGCCGAGTTCATAGGTTAGTAATGTCCATTCGAATTAACGCTTGAAGACAAGCTCGAAAATCTAGCTGCTATTTGGCTCGTTGAGCTGCTCCATGAGTTGCCCGAACGGAACATCGATTGCGCGCGCAATTGCGAACCACGTCGCAAGTGTTCCGATACGGTTGCCCACTTCAAGGTTGATGACCCCCGTGCGGCTGAGCCCTGAACGTTCAGCGAGGGCTTCATAGGTGAGTCCTAATTCAGCCCGCCGTCTTCCAAGAGCATTGCGCAGAGCATCGAAATTTGGTTCAAATTCCACCTTGGCATGAAGATTGGGTACGGGCGTAAGGCTCTTCTTGGGGATCGACACTACTCAATTGGAGAGTCAACAAGTGTTAACCACAGTACACAACTGTTGACTATCGTGGAAATACCAGCCCAGGCAGGTGCAATTGCTCTCAGTCATCGTTGCTCGCTCGGTCGCCCTCATCGTCAGTCCTTGAGCGCTCGAGCTGCTAAGCAGTGCCTATCCAAAACAAGGATCCGCTCTACAAGAACAGACCATTGCCGGAACCTCACATGGACGCTCGATGAGCCAGTCTAAACACTCTTGGGAACTGGCTCAATCGGCCGAATGCGTCAACAGAAACGGTTGCGTCCCCGCGAGTGGTGTTGCTGGTCCCGCGGGGGCCCGCCACGATTAGTCAACGATCATTGCTCCACCTCCGTGGCCCTGCGCGCGCTTCCCGTGCAGGTCACCCGTCTATACGCTTTGGTCAGGCGGTGTCGGCGCAGAACCGCCCATGTTCCGCGGCGCTGGCCGCGTTGACCCTGCGGTCAGCGCCGTTGCCGTGACCCACGAGGAGGTAGTGCGGCCAGCACTCAGCTGGCCGCATGACCTCCTCGGTTCAGTGGATGGTGATGTTGCCGCCCTTGAGGGCCACCGGCGTCGAACCCGTGGTGAAGACCACGGTTCCGGAGGGGTTCTTGATCACGATCTTGATCGTGTCGCCCTTCTTTCCACCTGAGGACCCGTTGTCCACGACTGACACCTGGAAGGTGTAGCCGGCGGTGCCGTTCCACTTCCCGCTGCCGGTCCACGTCGCCGTGTTTCCTGATACGACCAGGCTGGTCGCGGTGTTGCCGTGGAACTTAGCTTTGTCGGCTTTGGCGTGCAACTGGAACTGTCCCTTGAAGCCGGTGGCTTCGGGGATCACGTTGAACCCGAATGACGTACGGCCCGTCGAGATGGATGTCCAACCGCCACCGGTCACCTTGGCCCCGGCGGCCTGGACGGTGAACAGCGTGTCGGCAGCAGTCGCAGATCCGAGGTAGTAGTTGTCGCCGGTGAATTCGGCCTTGACCGCGTACACGCCTGAGGCGAGCGGCACGGTGATGCTGGCCACTCCATTGGCGTTGGTCGTCGCGGAGAACGTCTGCGTCACCATGTTCGAGTCGGTCACGGTAAAGACGACCGTCTTGTTCGACAGGTCACCGAGAGTCGAGTCAAGCTCACCCAGAGTGGCGGACAACGTCGTGCTGGCCATCGGGGCAACCATCGTCTCGCCGCTGTAGGTCAAGGTGGAGTCCTCCTTCGCCACCGTCACGGAGTCGGTGTCGGATGAGGCTGCGAATCCTGCGTCGCCTGCGAACGAGGTTGTCACCTGGTAGGCCCCGGGGGACTGCGACATGGTAATCGAACCGCTGGCCGTTCCGGCGGCGCCGGTTGAGCCCGTGGTCGACTGCGTCCCCAGGGTGAACGTCAGGTCCTTGCCGCTCACGGGGGCATCGGGATCGGCCATTGTGTCGGTCAAGACGCCGGACAGTCCGATTGAGTCGGAGTACTGGACTGTCGTGGACCCGGTGTAGGCGGTGGTGGTTGTCGCTGGCCCGGAGACCACGCAGTCCGGGTCGGTACCGTCAACCAGGCCATCTCCGTCGTTGTCAACCGCGTCGTTGCAGATCTCCGGCTTCGTGGTCGAGATCCCGCTGGCGCTGAGCAGGACCCAGCTGTCGAGGGAAGAGTCGCTTCCGTCCGCGATGGCCAGCTTCATTGTGTTGGTCTCGCCGTTGTTGACGGCAGACTCGCATACCAGCCCAACGGTGAGCCCGTCGGCCTGCGTGTCGATCGTCGGCGTTCCATCGCTCAGATCGTTGTTTCGGTACAGCTGGGGGCGCACTGAGTTGGTGCCCAGCGGGTTGCCGCCATTGATCGTGTTGATCGACACCGGGACGTTATCTACCGTCGCGCAGTTCTGGCCGTTGACGAAAAAAGCGAAGGTGTCGTTGAACAAACTGTTCGAGTATTCGTTGAACTCCTCGGAGGCGAAGACGTAACTCACGTATACCGTCGCCGCATTGGGGACGAAGTCGAAGCTCAGCACCGAGGCGTCGTTCGTCTGGAATCCGGACAGCGTCGTGAGGTCAGTGTCTCCCGGTCCCCCGAAGGCGGTGGTGGTGCTGTCTGCGTTGTTCGGGCCAACGATGGATGCTACCTCGCCCGATGACAGGATGACACCCGAGTTGAAGCCGAAGACGGTGGGATCGGTCTCGGCGAAGGTTCCCGCCGCCCGCTCGTCTCCGGTGTAGGTGACGTTGCTGACGGACACGCCCTCACCGGCCAGCGCCTGTGCCAGTTCGAGCGGGGCCAGTGGACCGGTGAGGTCCGCAGTGGTGGTAGCGGCGTTGGCTGGTCCCGTTCCCAGGACCAACATCGATGCCGCCAGCGCAATCGTTAGCGTGCCTGAAACTAGCCTTGATTTCATAGTCGTACTCCCTCGTTTCGATTGTTGCTGTGGGCGTTCGCGAGGCAGTGCCCCTTCGCCCGTGGCCGGGGTCGTCTCTCCCCAGGCTTTTCCGTGAGCTAGTTTCGGCTCCCTTATGGGGGGTGGCATTCAGCACAGTAGGCCTGTCCCCCAAACATGGCTAGAGGGCGTGTCTTCAATGTGAGAGGTGGTTTGCCCGGATGCTGTGGTTATGACGCGAGTCAGTGTGCTTAGCGATGAGATGTGCGCCCGGATTGAGCCACTGCTTCCTTCTGTGAAGGGCCTTACGGGTCGGCCGATGCATGAGCATCGACCGCTGGCGGAGGGGGCGGCTACCCCTCATTATCAACGTTGAATAAGTGGCCTTGACCGCGGAGAATGGATACTGTCACCGAGCTTGGTTCAAGGGCCTGAACCCACAGCTCGATGATGCTTCACCGGCCGAGGCGTTCTCGGATGGGCGGTCCAAAGATGTGATGGCGGCGGCTCGCGCTTAGGTCGACGCACGCCAACGACTCGTTTCTAGCCGGAAGCCCGGTGGCCGTTCTGTGTACTCGGGCGGGAGTCGAGTAGGGCATGGCTCGTGCTGGGATTGTTCTCCCTGACGTATACGCCGCGTTTCTTGGCGGGCTGAAACGAAGGGCCCGGGACGCTCAAGGACATGCGCAACTCGCCGTGCTGGTCGGCGATGCTGAGATGACGGTTCGACACCTCACCTACGACCTCCACCGAGATATTTCGGCAGAGCTCCTCGAGGAGGCCATCGGCCTACATCAAGAGGATGCTCCACGAATTGCCTTCCAGATTCATGCACCCCTGGCCGCACTGAGACTGAAGCCTTTCAACTTCGCTTCACGCGACGATATTGAGCGATATCTCGCCGGAACGCGAACTGACACCGACAGGTCGCGCGCTTTCCATTTGATCACCAAATCTTCAGACAACGCGCTTCTCACACTGGACGAACTGATGACGTCACTCTCCCTCTGAGCGTTCCCCTTGTGGTGGGGCCTGTAGCTGACGGCGAGTTTGCTTTTGACGCGGAGCAGGTGGTCGGGGACAAGTACAACTCTCTGCATCTTGGGGCAGTTGAGCTATTTGCCGGGTGGCTCCGGACGATTCTTCAGGGCCCTCAACTGATGTATCAGTACGAATTGAAACGCCATCAATATCACTGCACAGATCCCCAGCCCTCCAAAGACAGAGTAAAAGAGAGCTGCGTCATATCGCCCTGTGACAATGCGGCTCGCAAGAAGGCGAAGCGTCTGCTAAAAAATCACGCAGAACGAGTCTTCGGCGCCGTTCAGACCATAAAAATGGCGAGAGCCAAATTATGCGGGTTGCACGGGCCGTAGCGAAGCTAGCGATCGGCGGCGTGCTGGCAGTGTTTGGCGGGACCGCGGCGATGGCGGCGGAGCTGGCCAAGTCTGTGCCGAGCGCGACACAATCCATTGAAGTAGTGCCCGGCGAGGCTGTGACCATAACAGTTGGGTTGGTCGAGGACCAGTCCGCGACCAACGATAACCTCGATGCCGCGGTCGCCGAGGTGACAACTGACGTCACTACGGCCGCTCTCAGGTGCGGTGAAAACGTCACTTACGGCGACGACAGCTACTTCACGCTGACCTCGAAACCAAGTTTGTCGAGGCAGCAAACGAGCCCGTTACCATGACCGGCGTTGTCCTAGAAGAAGATGCGTGGATAGAAGTGTCCATCCTTCAGGAGCCTTAAGGAAGTGGCATCGATGCTGTCGCCCCGATACAGGCGGAGTTTGAGCACGGATCTCTTTCTCTTGATCGGAATCCGACGGGTGCCCCACTGTAAACGTCTCTTGTTAGAGGGCAAAATCGAGGGTCTTGCAGCCGTGAATGAGTGCTTTTATCGCGACGAGCATGCGCGCGCGAGGCACAAAACCGATTTGTCGTCGGTTTCCGATCTGCGGCGACCTCGAATTACCGAGCGTCTGCAGAGCTTTTGGGGTGCAACGAAACCCTCAACTTTTCTGAGCTTTGCTCAGTTGCCGTTGATCGGGCGGTGAGAGTTGACGAAAAAGCATCGTTTTAGGCCGCAAACAGGCCCAGATTACCCGATTACCAGCACATTACCAAGGCTGGGTAACGCCTAAAGCCCTGATCAGCGCGGCTTTTCACGGGTACATTACCAGATTACCCAGATGCGGGGTGTATATATATAGGTAAGAGAGACATAGACATTGATAACGATGTCTCCCTAGCCTCCTGTGTATGTATCTATGTCTGGTAATCTGGTAATCTTCTATATATATGGGCTTGGATGCCAGTGTTTTACTGGCATCGAAACATTACCCGGCTTGGGTAATGTTGGGTAACCTGGGTAATCTGGGTAATGTTCCCGAAAACGCGTTGAAACACCTGTTTGTCTCCGTGAAACCTAGAACCGGTCGTCCGTGAAGCGGCGATCGTTTGTAGTCCGATGATGCAAGTAAGTGTTGGCGGCTCGGTGTACCAATAATGAGCTAGTCGGCGGAGGCCAACAAAGGTAGCTCAGAGCGCTGTACGCCTCTCTTACGAGTTGTGAAGTCTATGCCACCGTGAGCGAGAGAAATGCCTTTAAGGCCGTTAGAAGCCATTCTGTAGCCGCTGAGAGGGGTCAGACGCTCCGTTCGGCCACCTGCCTGGGCTTAAGCGGGCAGTCCTGCCGTGCTCAGCGCACCTGCGCACTTGCACCACCGGGTTTTTAGAGACGGCGGATCTGTCTCTTCAGGGCGCGTGCCTCGAACTTTGTCCCGTAATTCCACAGTTGTTCGCGGCATAGTCGACTGTCTGTGCCGGTGTACTTGGATGACCGCGGCCTGGGTGTGATGTGGAACCTGAGAAGGCTAAGTCATGTGCTTGTCGATGAATCAGCCCGAGCGTGCCGGTAGCCGGGTATTGGACTCACGAGGTTTCCGTCCGGAGCCGGAGGCACTCGTTACGGGGCCGGCAAGTCACGACTGGGCGGGGAACTCGGGTCCGTTTCCGGGCGTGATTGCATTTCGTTTTACCTGCCTTCCTGTGTCGCGGAAGAGGCACCCTTGCAAGCATTCAGTTTCGGGCTGGCCTTCGCCTGGGAGGAACGCATAGACCCTGAACGGTGAATCCGAGATCCGTCAACAGGTCAGAGGCCGAGCCTGACTACAGCATTGTTGTCGAGGGGATTGACCTCCCGTGAGTAGATCTCAACAGTGTCTGGGCTGCGGTGACCGGTTTGCCGCATGATCTCGTGGTGAGTAGCGCCAGCCCGGAACGCCTCGGTAACGAAGCCGGCTCGAAGCGAGTGGGCCCCGTAATCCGCAGGGTTCAAGTCGATATGTGCCACCCGTCTCTTGACGACGTCATTGACGACATTGCCGGTGATGTGACGCGCTTTGATCGCCCCATTCTTCATCACAGGGCGGAGGAATGGCTGTCGTCCATCGAGTAAGGGTACGTTCTCTCGGCAAGCATGCTCCGTCATCGAGGCACTTCGAACTGCGTTTTCAAGGTCGGAGCTACTCTTTGCTCCCGCGGACAGGGCAATCAGCCATCGAATGTATGCGCACGGTGCACAAGTGAGCGGGCTGCCTCCGAAAGGAATAGCCTTCAGAAAACCATTCCCTTTTTGATCGGTCTTGGAGCGTCGAACGCGGATGTGTAGTCCATTCTCTGGGTGAATGCTGATGTCCTGGAGTTCGAGCGCTGCAAGCTCTGACCGGCGGAATGCTCCGCCGAATCCGATAGTCAGGATCGCCGCATCTCGATGGCCGATCACCCCGTGGGGCCATGACGTGCGATCAATTCCAACCAGAGTCTTACGCAGCCCGTCCAAGAGCAGAGGCGCCTTGCGCGCGATCGGTCGGGCCCTCTCACGACAGATGCCCTCGATCGTGTTCGCGACGTCCCTGTGTTCTCCCGGTTTCGACAGTCCCGCCAAAGAATGCATCTTGTTGATCGAGGAGAGCCAATGTCTGATTGTGGAAGGCGCATAGAACCACGCTCCATTGCTGTCCAGAAGGTCAGCAGCGTATGTCAGATATGCCGCGACGATGAGAGGACTCGCTGGAAGCGGATCAAAACCCTGCACCGCGCACCACCCGGTGAAGGTGTCCCATTGCCCGCGAACCGCCCGCCGAGTGTTGGGTGCCAGCGACTCTCGCTGAAAGTGGTTGATGCGCTCCAAGCTCGCTGTGGGAATCAGCGGCACCGCACCTTCCAAGACCAAGGAATTGCGGTCCCGATGGCGAGTGACGACTCCCGGGGCGCTCGGGCGCGGCGCCAGTGGTTGCCGGCGGGCTTCTTTCAGAATGGGGTGCCTCCAGATAGTAGTGATTCCCTGCAGAATCATCGGTAATAATTTCGGGGTCGGTGTGAGATTGGGTTGACAAAACCAGGGTTCGAGCCCTCGGTAGTCGTGCAGAACGCCGCTGACCGGGGCCCGGTGTCGGTCCCCACCCCGTAGACATGCGGCACATTTTCGTTTCCGCGGGCGATAAGTCCATCCCGCGGGCGACACGGCGCTACCTCACTCGAGGTCTCGAAACGGGACCCGTTGGCCGTCAAATCCCCCTAGCTGGCGGGGCTCTGTGTGACTGCACCTGCCATGGGGAGCAGTAGGGCAGCCAAACTTGAGGCCTGAGTGGTCGTCAGCTGCGGCGCCTCAGAGACCAGGAAGTCCATGTAGGCGTCGAGGTCGAGGTGCAGTGGGGCAGAGAAATGTGTGGTGTCCATGGGGTTTCTATGCGCAACATCCGAAACCGGCTGGAGATGAGGCGATCTCACTGATTTGGAGTTGTCGATAGGAGTGACGGATCGGTCACCAGCGACAGTCCCGAAGCTTGCTACTAGCTACCCCAATTGCCGACCTCGACAAGTGGCGAATGACCGCGACGACGGGGTCTAATCCAGATCTCGAGACCGCCTGGCTCGAACGTCTACGTTAGGACTCGTCCGTTGCCAGGCTGCATCATGACAACCAGGGGAGGCGATTTCTTCCTGGTTCGGCACACACGATCACTTGGCACGCTCACCGAGCTCGAGAACATCAAGCCGTTGGATTCCCCCAGGAGGACGCACGCGGCTGGATTGATCAGCCGCGTGCTGGCTATGGCTTGTGGTGCTTCACCTGGGCAACCGGTCAGTAGGTCGGAGCCTTCGCTTGGCCCAAGCGATGTCCGATCAGGGGAGGATCACCTTCGACGTCGTAGCGGTTGGTTCCGCCGCCGACGGTGGACCGCCAGGATGCTCAGCGAGCGAGCTCATGGGGGACATGGTCTACGGCGCGGGCGTCATCTCCGTCCTGCCATGTGTCCCCCCGAGCAGCGTCTTAGGTGTTCTTCCCACGGTGGTTGTGTGCGTGGCGAGTTGTAAAAAGGTGAGGACCTCCTGTATCGATTGGGTTACCACACTCACTCGATGCCACGGAGGCCCTCATCTCTCACGTTAC
>NZ_SOHL01000015.1 GCF_004403985.1 Cryobacterium gelidum
CTCTAGCCGGCGCGCCTCACGCTCGCGCCTTCCGCATCCCGGACTAACCCGACATCACACCTTTGTGCGGGGTCGTTCGCTTGATGGATAGCCTGTCTAATAGACACGCGCTGATAATGTCGATTATGTCAAGTTCTTGATTTCCTCACAGTTGGGTCGAACCTGCCTGGTCGGCCGAGCTCTCCCTCACGGCGAAAGCATCTCTCAGCCCCAAAATCAAGCTGAGATTCACCTGTTGCTTTCTCGTCCTGACAGATACAGCTGGGCCAACGCGATCCAGTCTTCTGGTGTAACTTCAGGCGCCCAGATTGCGAGGTATTCGCGGGGCGTGAGCCCACTCGGCGTCATTTCGATACCGTCACGATAGGTGGCAAAAGGAGAACTGGATCGACTGACGCGGAACAAAACGTCGCGAAACCGATTCTTCCCCAGTGCGAACGTCGGGAATTCCGAGACGCTCGCGCAACGCCAGGCTCGCCAGGCTTTCCCGAACGCAAATTCAAAGTCCATGATCGATGGGTTGAACTCGACAACGCCCTCCGCTGCAAGAGCTCCAAAGAATCCATTGGCTACAAGAAGGAGTTGTTGGTTGCGGGTAGTGGCCGAAGCCCCCGGATTCACGCTGCCACATCCGCCACCGTCGCAACGGCCAAAAGAAGATCTCGCTCGGCACCGAGGGCCAAAAGAGCCTCCGCCACAGACGGGTGCCCGAAACATGGGACTAGTTTCCTCTTCACGTCAGACTCCTTCTCGCTGCGCTTCTTGTCAGAAGCGAGTGACCATTCGACCTCCGAATTGAGAGAGTGAAGCACTCTTGCGACGGTCTCCGGCACGTCGACATATCCCCAGTCGTGGCCTTCGACAGCTTCCCGGAATAGTTTCGGGAACATTGGGTTTGCACCCTTGAAAGCATCTTCGATCGCCTCAATAGTGAGGTAGTTTTCCATCTCTCGCCGGGTCAGAACAAACATGTGTGACGACAGGTGATCGTCGGTGTTGTAGCGCGCTAGGTACTTGGATATCTCGGGTTTCAGAGCCGACCCTTCAACCAAGCGATCGGAATCAAGAAGGTGAACCTCAGGCCTACTAAACGGCGACAGGCGGCTCTCCCAAAGAGCAGCGGCGCCGCAGCCGCCGATAGGTATGAAGCAAAGCTCACCGTCAGTTTCCATTTGGCGAAGATCTGGATATTCAGTGGGACGGGCGGCTTGTAGCGCATCGCTCAGTGCCAGTAGACCGCCGATATCGTTCTTGCCCTCAACGATGAAGAAGCAACGCACATTGTGATCCGCGAAAGTCCCCATCGCCTTGTTCAATTGCTGGAGAACGAACCGCTCGCTGGATGTGTCACTGGAACTCCACACGCGCTTCCCCTGCTGCTCCTCGACGAAACGCACGGCTGCGATCGGTATGTTCCTCACCAAGTTCGAGCTGTGCGTCGTCATCAAAACCTGCCTGTTTGCGAGCCCCGCAACTTCAATTAGAGCGGAAACAGTTTCGCGCTGAAGATCCGGGTGGAGAGCCGTCTCGGGCTCCTCCACTGCGATGATGACGCCCCGTCGCCACTCATCCGTTTCTTCATATCCTCGCTCAACTTCCGCCCGAAAGAAGCTCAAGAGAACCAGTCTGCGTGTCCCGCTGCCACGCTTCGCAAGGGGAACATCGTTCTCGTCGACAAATTGTAGGGACGAGAATGCCTTCTGCCATACGGGGTCTAGGTTGGCCGGAATCAGCTTGGCCGCAAGATTTGGTGCGAATTCCTCCAATTTCCCAACGACTTCCAGGAGAAGTTCTGAAATCTCAGCCTTAACATCGCTCGTAAGCTTCGTGAGTTCAGCCGTATGGCGATCGAGCACGGCCTTGACTATGAGCTTGGCTGGGTCTTGGGCAACCTCATCGGACTCCGCCCCCAGCCGGTCAGCTTGAAAGAGGTGGAACAGGGGAAAGACACTCTCCAGAGCGCTGGCAACGTGCTTCCCGTCCTCTGAGTTCAACGGGATGATCGTCGGTTGCAGCGACGAGAGCCCCTTGGCTTCCCAGGCGCGCCAGATCGCCTGCCTATAGTTCAGGTTCACGCGTCGATCCTCCAGCTCCGCGACAACATCAAGAGTCGAGGCGAGGGATTTGAGTTGCGCGTGCTTCAGGCCGATAAGCGTTGGGCCGCCATCGACGACCGGGTGTAGAGCATGCGCCAAAATCTCGGGGTTGGCTCGCCCCCTGGTCCAGGTCTTGCTAATCACCAAGTGGCCGTTAGCGTCGAGGAGTTTCTCATCCTGGAGGGTCGTCACCGCAGTCTGGTCGATGACCAGCTCAGGGGGAAGGTCAGCGAATGTGCACGTGATGCGAATCGTTCCATGCCCATGAACCGAATAGTCAGAGACGTCCGGCTTTCCCTTGTCCAGGAACAGCCTCATAGCTTCCAGGATGCTGCTCTTTCCAGCGTCATTCTTGCCGGCAAACACAGTCAACGTATCGATCGACACGTAACTCGATGTCAGATATCCGCGAAAACCCTCTAGCTCAATACCCACAATGCGCATTTGTCCCCCTCGACAACAACTTGACATTCAAGTGCCAAGGCTGAGCCTGCCGGATTTGGGCCGACTCCGCAAAAGCGGACTGGTCAAGGCGCAACATGAAGCAGCGCGGCGACCAGCGATGCTAATCACCTCCGAAATAGCACCGACATCAGGCATGAGAGTGAGACACGCGTGGGAGGCAACTCGTGCGTTCCATCGTTCGGATTGTCCTTCCGAATGGAATCTATCGCCTCTACGCACCCGGCATAGCCCTAACCAATCGCCAGCAGGGTCACGCCCACAAGAATGAATGTCAAGGATGTGTCGAGATTAATCTGGGAATTGATTGAGTGTTAGCGCTTAGTGGCGGCGTTCTGTGATCGCTGTTTGGCGCATCGACCCGGTTCTCTGCGTTGCGTCAAAGGGCAGTCAGGGTCTTGTATCTCGTGCGATACGAAACAGGTCAGTTATGAGACACCACAGTCGTGAGAACTGGGGCAGCCTGGTCGACCTGGAACAGGCATTTCTATGTGTGGAAGACTCGAGAGTAGAGGGGATCTCCATGGGTGCGGGCAGCCTTGAGAGCGCATCAGGTCAGTCCCGGTTCGGAGTATTCTTCGTGCGAGATCGCACGGAGGATGCGGATGGTGCCGTCCAGGCTAGTGCCTGCACGGGTGCTGGTCTTGGCAAGTTGGCGAGGGGCTTCCAGCACTGGGAGCGACGTCGTTGTGCTCCGGCTGACCCGGGTTACTCCGCCAGTGCGGGCAGTGAGGTAGCCCTCGGATTCAAGCACTTTGTACGCCTTAGCGACGGTGCCAGGAGCGACATCGAGATCCTCCGCGAGCTGACGAACCAAGGGACGGCGCCCCTCGGCGTGCCCACAAGCGCGCAGTGGAACCTTCTCAGTCGGAGCTGCTCGTCCCCGTCCCTTTGACGATTTGGAGTAGTTGGACCCGCTCGTCGGGCGTCAGGGTTTCGCCCACTGAATGACGAGATGGTCGGATCTGTAGAAGTCGGCATGGCTGTAAATGACAGACTGTCGCGCACGGTCGAGGGACTGATACCGGTAGGTGCTGAACCGCACGATTGAGTGGGTGCTCAAGTCCTCAAATACTCAGTACTCACCGACATCGAAAAAAGAGAGATGCCCATGCTGGGCGAGGACGGAACTCAAATAGCCGCTTAATCGTCGCCCACATGAAAATTCCGTTGACTATTTCCGGATGGAGTTGACGCCGCGAGTTATCTCCGCCAATCTGAGTTTCACACGACATCTGGTTCGTGAGCATCGGGGGGAAAATGATGTTTCGAAAATGGGCGGGTGGATCGTATCGCCTGCGAGACCAGCCATTTAATGAACCGCTGCCCGGGGTAATTGTTCCGCGCGTGAAGTCAACGCAACGCATGTTTTGACCTCTCTCCGAGGGGGTCCCCGCAGACGCCCCGCGTTCCTTTCGACGTCAATCATTGTCGTCACAGCCCTTCTGTTGATAGGTTGCTCATCGGCATCGATCACGCCGGCGGTTCGAGACACAGTCGCGATCGCTCTCGTCGATAGCGGCCTCAACGATGAAAACGTCGACTTTAGCTGTTTTCATGTTTTCGATACTGACGCCGACGACCAAGGGCACGGCACTTTAGTCGCATCGATCGCAGCAGGAATCGATGAGGATAGCTGTCCTGCGTGGGCCCATCGAGTCACTTGGATTAGTTACTCCGTCTTCACTGCAGGAACCGCGTCGGCGGAGGACGTTGCGGACGCTATAGAGCAAGCTATCCGGGACCAGGTGGACGTCATTAACGTCAGCATCGCGATCGGGACGGACACCCGGGCCTTACGTGACTCGGTGAAACGCGCCGTTGAATCGGGAATCGTGGTGGTCGCGGCTGCTGGAAACAACTAAGGGATGGGGGCGGGCTACCCCGCCCGATACCCGGGAGTTATTTCCGTCGGCTCATTAGATGCCGCGGGCCATCCATCAAGCTTCTCGGCTATTGACCATGTGAATTACTTCGCACCCGGTGAAGACATTCCCGCGGTCGACCGCACGGGGGCCCGGCAGCTTGTCACCGGGACGTCAGCGGCTGCAGCAATGACCTCGAATCAAATCTTGAAAAGCTTGCTCGGCGTAGCTAAACCCGATTCCACCCTGTCCGCACTGATCGCTCACCAATCAAAGGAAGACAATCAATGAAAAAGATCGCCATCGGAGTCGTAGCGGCGCTGCTGCTCTCTGGATTCGCTTACTCGCCCGCGTTCGCAGAGACCAGCTCTGCCCCGGTAGAAGCTTCAGGCAGCGGGATGGTTGACGAGGAAAAGCTTGAATCCGCTTTCAACGACGCAGGATTGACACTGGAAGACGTGGACGCCTCGCTCACTAAAATCTCAGTCGAGACGACATCGGATTTGGGATCTGGCGAACCTGTCACGGCGCTGACAACGTTGTCGTTTGAGGACAGTAGCGCTCTTTTTTCTCTAGGGAGCATCGACACCGACTACAACGCCAACTACTCCATCCAGATACAAGAGTTGAACGACGAAGCCACCTCGTTCACCATGACAGACCTGGCCACTGGTGAGACAGAATCATATGCCGATGACGTGGGCTATGCCGCCTTCGTGCCAGTACTGGTTCTGGGAATACCTATCGCTCTAGAGATCTTGAAAACACTCCTGGTGGCATCTGCAGTTGTCATCGTCGCTGGTGTTACGTGGATCGCAGCCACTAACGCAATCGATGCCCTCAATAAAAAGGGATCAAGCTACCAACATTTCCGCGCAATGATTCTAAACGGCAAACTCGTGCTTGCAAATGGTATGTCGCTTTCCGCGGCCATCACATGGGGCCGCGGGGGGAAAGACACGTGGTCTCGCAGCGAGGCCGGCGCGCTCGCAGTTGCGAAAGGAATCAAAAACGGCCTGGCCGTAGTCGGACCTGAGCGCGATTCGGGCGGTCGCGGAAAATTCGCACACTTCCACCCGAGCAACCGCACCCCCGCAATGCACGCCTTTTTCGGACTACCCAATTGATGGACAATCACGAAGCTGACGACCGTTCAGACCTCCTGGCACGGTGGAAGAAGACCAATCCTCAGCGATGGACAACGGACGCCGTTGAAGAACACTTGAAACAGGGTTTTTGTGCATATGAAATCCCGCTCGAGGCCATTACACGCACTGACTATTCGAACGATGGAGAAGTCCGCGAGGACTTGATCTACTCGCTCTACACGATCACTCATCCGGACGTCCTATCCCGCCTGTACAGCGCAGAAGAGAAGGAAATGAAAGATGTTGGTCCTGATACGTACGATGAAAGCTGGCGGGGACTCTTCCTTCAAGAAACTTCGGACAGTGACACTGACGATCTTGGAACGGCGCCTCTTGGAGACGCGTCTTGGCTGGCATACAACCTTCTAAACACTCAACATTTGGTGGGCCAACGCACCTCCATCGTGCTCGAGCAAGAAGACGGCCTCGTCACTGGTGCCAAGGTTTATGGGATGTCTGACCACCTAACGACGTACATGACCGCGCTGACCGGATACAGAGAGACTGGAACAGAAACTGACCAAAATTACTACTCGATGAAAACTGGCGACGTAAACGACGAAGCCTTCGTCTACTACCTCGACTGCCTCGCGCGACACAGCTTCATCTAGCCCGATACGAACAACACCTGTCAGGCTGCGGATGCTGACCAACGGGTGATGCGGCAGAATTATGCTAGCTGCCGCTATCACCCGTTGGTCAGCACCGTAGTCTGACTCGTCAGAGGAACCTGCCAAGAAGTCGCCCTTGATGTGCCTCGCCCGGAGGCCAAAAAGCGGCCTATTCGATCCTGCGATGTCCGCGATCGCATAGTGGCCACCGGCCGCAGCCAGTTAATCGAACACCCCCCTCACGACGGAAATATTTCTCGGCCCATAAGCACACTGTCGTGCCGGCGTAAACGCGACCGTGGCATCAACTGCGGTCGCGACAACTGCCCTGCCCTGGAAAACTCCGCCATTCCACGAAACGGCTGTCTCGAAACCCTAGGGATATAAGACGTCTCACGACCCCCCATTTTCGCCCTTGCAGATCGCCGGAATGTGGCGACACGGCGAGTCTTATAACTACGTCGCACAACCTCCTGTTGTAATTGCAGTCCACACCGTTAGTTACGAGACACCTCAGGAGAAATGTGACGAAGCTGATCGGCTACGCGCGCGTATCCACGCGCCAACAATCCACCGACCGGCAACAAGTGGATATCTTGGCCGCCGGCGTGCGGCGCGACGACCTGTACGTCGACCACGGGATCTCCGGCGCTCGAGCATCACGACCACACTTCGACCAGGCCCTCGATGCTCTCGAAGACGGTGACACTCTCGTCATCACGACCCTCGACCGGCTGGGCCGGTCAACGCAGAACATGCTCGCTTTTGCTGAAGAGCTTCGCGGCCGCGGTGCCGGCCTTCGCGTGCTGAACCTCGGCGGCGGCGACGTCGACACGGCGACACCGATGGGGTCCATGCTGTTCACGATCATGGCGGCGCTCGGGCAGATGGAACACGACATCAAACGAGAGCGTGTTGTCGACTCCATCAACAAACGCCGCGAAGCCGGCAAAGATCTTGGCGGCCGCCCGCGCCTCATCACCGACAGCCAAATCCGCAACGCCCGCCGACTCATCGACGGCGGAGAGACCGCAACAACAGTTGCCCGCGATCTCGGAATGTCTCGAGCAACTTTCTATCGCCGATCGCGGGCCTTGGACCTCGCCGGTGAGTTATCGGAGGCGTCCGAACGTGCCCCGTATCGCGTCCCTTCACCGGGCATTTTCTCAGACGGGTCTTACGGGACAATCGCTCTCTCGGCACTGTAGGGAACCGAATCTACGACGGTGATGCGACGGTGCCCCGGTCGCCGTCCCCCTTACGGACAGCGTTAGTGATGTTCGCTGACCGCCGATCGAGGTAGTTGTGGTCATGCGGATGTTTGAGGGTCTGGCTGAGAGGTCGAGCTAGGCTCGGGTATTGAGCCGGGGGATGTGTGCGCGCGATTCTAGAACCGTTCCATGTAGACGATGCGCGTGACCAGCCGCATCGGGGGAGACGTTCGGCCGGCCTGGTCGGCGTATTTGCCGCCCTCGTCTCTCTGCTCGCGTCGGCGGTGCCGTCGTATTGGAGCGACGAGGTCGCCACTCTCCGTGCGGCGCGGTTGAGCTGGGCGGAGTTGTTCGCCTTTCTTGGGCAGAAGGACGCGGTCCACACCGGGTACTACTCGGTCATGAAGGTGTGGGTGGGGGTGTTCGGGGAGTCGGAGTTTTCGACGAGGTCGCTGTCCGCCCTCGCGGTCGGCGCCGCGGCGGCCGGTATCGTCCTGTTGGTCGCCTCTGTCGAGGGCCCCCGTGTGGGCGTGGTGGCCTGGGTTCTCTTCGCGATCCTGCCTCGCACTACCTACATGGGTATCGAGGCGCGGTCTTTTGCGTTGAGTGCGGCGGTTGCCGTCTGGGCCACCCTCATTCTGCTGATCGCGGCCCGGCGACCGTCCTGGCCGTGGTGGACCTTCTACGCGCTGGCCGTCGTCACCGGAACGTACCTGTTCCTGTACTCGGTGCTGCTTCTGGCCGTGCACGCGGTCGTGCTTCTGCTGGATCATCGCACCCGCATGGTGATGACCAGGTGGGCAGTCGCAGCGCTCGTGGTGGTCGTCGCGTGTGTTCCGCTGCTGGTCGTCAGTGTGGGGCAGAAGGAGCAGATCGCGTGGCTCTCGGATCAGCCCGTGGTGAATGTGTGGACGATTCTGGTTGAGCCCGCCTTCGACAGTTCCTGGCTGGTCGCGGCGATCGCATGGGTCACGATCTTCGTCCTGGCGGTGCGCGGTCGCCGGGTCCTGGCCAGCCGAGACGGGGGCCTGCTGCGCTTGGCCGCCGTCTGGGTTGTTGTCCCGTTGGTGCTGCTCTTGGTCGCGGATGCGGTCATCGGTCCGCTCTACACGGCGAGGTATCTGTCGTTCACGGTCCCGGGGATGGCGATCCTTCTCGCGGTCGCGTTCACCCGCACACCCCGTACCGGGGTGACGTGGATCCTCGTCGGCGCGGTCGCGCTGGCCGGTCTTCCGACCTATCTTGCTCAGCGCGGGCCGGTCGGAAAGAACGGGGGCAGCGACCTGGCCCAGATCGCCGACTACATCGACACTCAGGCACTGCCCGGCGACGCCATCTACCTGCAGGACACCGGCAGTGTCACGCTCCGGCCACGGCAGGCCCTGTATGCGTATCCAGACCAGTTCGCGCACGTGCAGGACATCGCCTTCATTGCCCCGTTCACAACGACTGGGACCTTCTCCGATGTGACAGTCGCCTGGCCCGACATCCGCTCGCACCTGGCAGACGTGGACCGCATCTGGGTGGTTCAGGCCGGTACCTCGATGGTCGAAACCAACGACCTGCTGCTCCCTCTGGGATATGTCGAGCAGCAACCTCACCAGACCAACCGCTCAGTCATTGCCCTGTACGAGCTCCCGCCGATCTCAGACGGGGACGGCTGACACCGTTCGGGGATCTCCCGGGGGTCGCGTCGTGACCCGGTGGATCTTGTGGGAAAGAGCACGCTTCTCCACCAAGTGCCACGACAGTGCGGCGATGGCCGCGGTCGTCGCCGTCACGATGGCTATGTTCATCGACCAGGGCAGAATGCCGAACCAGTCGATGACGAGTTGCTGGACGAGGAACCCCCACAGGTAGAGGCCGTAGGAGAGGTCCCCGAATCGGGCGGCCCGGCGAACCCCCGGAGTCGACGCCCGTCCGGCCACAACGAGAACATACGGCAGCGCAAGCCAGGCCGCCGCGAGGGACACGGTGGGGGCGAGAAGCGTGATCGCGACCCACAGCGTCACGACCCCGATCGCCAGCCTGAGATTGAGCGATCTCGCCGGGGCGCGGCTCAGGAGAGCGCCGACGGCGAAGAACACCCACGTGGTCCCGGCCGGTCCCGCCCACGCCAGAGCGGGACTTGCGACGGGAACGAGGGCGAACGTGAGCGCGATCAGGCCGAAGACGAGGTAGCCCCAGGAGGACCGGGTGCGAAGAAGGAGGCCGATGACGGCCACGACTAGGTAGCAGACGAACTCGAGCCCGAGCGTCCAAAGCACCCCGTTTACCGCAGTCGACCGGTGCCCGGCATCGAAGACCCCGGGCAGCTCGTACTGGGCCGTCAGCACCAGGTTGAGCAGGTACTGGTAGACCATTTCGTCCCGGAAATACTGCGCCGGGGCCAACGAGCTGACAACCGGGCCGATCAGCACGACGGTGACCATGACCACGATCACGAGTGCGGGGAAGATCCGTAGAGTCCGGTTCACCAAGAACGGCACGAGGGCTGGATTGTGTGCCCAACTGGTCGCGATCAGGTAACCACTGATTGCGAAGAACGCGTACAGGCCCAGACTATGGATGGGAATCCCGAGGACCCGGGGGGCCGCGCCGAGGCCAGTCAGGGTGAAAGAATGGCCGACAATCACGGCCAGGGCGGACAACAGGCGCAGCGCGTCGAGGTTATTCGTGGGCCTGATAACCGCTCCCCACGATCGCCTGACGAGGCGCCCTGCCTCACCATCGAGTATGGCAGCGAGAATGGCTCGCCCCAGAAACGACTCCTGGCGATCCACCCGCACTGTCCATAGGGGGTTCCCCTACTGGTGTCGGCTCTCGAGGTCGTTTGCACGGAGCTTCACACCCGTCTATGCGGCAAGTCGTTGTCGTGGCAGCGGATCCGTCAGAGCACGGTGGGGCGCCGTCCGCCGCGCGAGTGGCTTCGTGTTGTGATGAATGCGCCCGTAGCGATGAACAGAGGAATACCTACGGCGGTGAGTGCAAGCTGCGCCCACGGCGGGGCGAAGGGCACGACAGCAGCAGCTTGGGAGGTCTCGAGAGAGAGGGCGGCGGCGGGCACAACACCGAAGACGACCCCGATGATCGAGCCGGTGCCGGCAAGGAGGATGCCGTGCCAAAAGGCGAACAGCCGTCGCAGCCGTGGTGGAGCGCCCATGGAGGTGAGAACATCATCGTCACGGCGCCCCTCGGCACGCGCCAGGCTGATCGCGATCGCGGAGGCACCCAAGGCAAGCACGCCGGCTGCAGCGACGAGGGCCCAGCCGGCAGCGCCAGCGAAGACCGGCGGGCCCGTCTCAATTTGGGCGACGAGCTGGCCGCTGCCAATGCCTTGAAGGGCCTGCTGGAGCGCATCTTTCTGATTGGTGGTGGGCGCGGACTGGAACTGCGCGAAGACGGCCGTGGGGCGGAAGGTGATCCCGAGCGATGTCGCGGTCGACGGTGTAATGAAGATGGGGAAGTCAACTGGATGCTTTGTCGATTGGACAACGGCGGGCACCTGGATGGTCTTGGTCACGTTCGATGTGTCGTTCGTGGACCAGTCGAACGTGGCGTGACCGTTTTGAACAAGGGATGAGTAGAGAGCCACGGCACCGCCGGACCGGAGCGAAGCCGCGGCTGCCGCGTTGACCGGCTGCCCGAGGATTGCGGAAAGATCGGATTCGGAGCCAACCCAGATCTTGTCGCCCGCGTAGCCGCCAACCGTTTCGAGGGCGGACGAGTAGCAGGTCGGGTCTTGAGTGCACGCCGTCGAGGCGAGCACCCGTGGCGTGGGCAGCGTGATGGTGGCCTCTGAACCGCTGTTGTTCAGGCGCAGGGGGCTCTCCGATGACGAGAGAGTGACGACGTTCGACGTCCCGAAGCTGGATCGCATGGCGTCTTTGACGGCTGGCGCAACGTTCTCCAGCACGTATGCAGAGGTGGTGGAGGAGCCGCCGTAGAGCGTGACCCGCGCAGAATCCACCGGAAGGCTGTAGCCGTATGTGGAAGTCGTGAGCTGTTGAGCACCGCCAAGCAGAGACATGGCGAACGCGGCGATGAACACGGTGGACATGATTGCTGACACGGTCGGGACGGAACGGGCGGTGTTGCGAGCAGCGTCGCGGGAGCCGAGGCGCGCTCCGGCGCCGAAACGGCTGACGAGACGAGCGCTCATCCGCAGGAGTAACGGCGCGATCAGAATCGCGCCGATCTGCATCGTAACGGGGCCGACAACGACCAAAGCGATTCCGGCTTGCAGAAGGGTGATGTTCTGCAGCCCGTGCACGGGTGTCGCGCCGGTCACGGTCATCACCCCGCCCACGATCGACACGACTGCGCCTACGGCGATCAGTACCCCGCCCAGCAGCGGGCGTCGGTGCGTGGGGATGACAGGGCGGCGAGCCCCGCGGAGAGCGCGTACGACGTCGGGCCGCGAGGCGGACCGTGCGGGAACGGCTGCGGCCGCCCAGCCGGCGAAGGTCGCAAGAACGACTATGCCGATGAGTGCAGCCAGGTCGACGTGGAAGCCAGGGAATCGGGTGGCCTGTCCTGCTGCGACGACACGGAGCGCGATCGCTGTGACGCCCAGGCCGGCTCCGACGCCGACAAGGCTGCCGATCAGGCCGAGTCCGACGCCGCCGAAAGTCATGACTCGGAAGATGGTTTTTCGGTCGGCTCCGACACTGGCCAAGACAGCTAACGCGACTTGCTGCTGGCTCGCGTTGACGGCGAAGGCCGCACCGGCCAGAAGGCACACCTCGAAGAGGGCGAAGCAGCCCAGCAGGGCGAGCATCGTGTAGATGAGGTAGTTCGGTGTAGCCGACGTGGCCCAGGGGGATGAGTCGGCTGTGGCTGGCGGATTCAGCACCAGGTCGCGAGAGTACACGACGCCGCCCTTTTGGTTGATCTCCTCCATGGTGGTCAGGTCGACGGTGCCGGTGGGGATATAAAACTCGGTTCCGCTGAGATCTACGGTCGGGGTGACGCCGTTGAACACGGAGGACATTCCATAGACGGCGTCCGCGTCAGTGGTGAGAGCAGCGCTCTGGAGGGTGCCGACGATGGTGAATGTTTTCGTTTCAGGCGCGGTGATGAGCAGCTGCCCGCCGATGTTCTCGCCAAGGCGAGTCAGGGCGCCCGGCGACACCATCACCTCCCTGTCGTTCTGGGGTGCGCGTCCATCGACGATGTCCCACTTACCCGTGAAGGCTGGGTTCCAAGGTTCACCTTGGACAGCGGGAATATAGCCGACTCCGTGGGCGGTCGTTGCCGTGACTGTTGTGTGCTGGATGGTCAGCAGTTTGTCGCCCGATGGGGCATACGTCGTTGGATCAAGCAGCGCAGCGCCCGCCTCGTAGCCCGTGGGTGTGCCGGTGTTGTCCGTGGATGACGCGGTTTGGCTTGGATCGGTCGGATCTTGGGTCAGGGTCTTGTCTGGCGGTGAGTAGGCGGTGATTTCGGCGACCGTCTGGCCGAGACGGAAGCGCACCTGTTCAGCGGGGGTGGCGTTATTGCTGGCCTCAAGGGTGGCGATGCCGGTCATCCCGAGGACGGGAATGGCGATTAGAGCGACAACGAGGACGCTCCGGCCGATGTTTTGCACGGCCATCCGCCGCGCCAGACGGAACGCGACGAGGACGCTGGCGCGGTTCCGGCCGGCGCCGGTTGCCACATTCATCGGATGGTCTCACCTAGGAGGTCGGACAGCGGCATCCGGGGGGCGTCCTCGAGCACCCGGCCGTCTTTGAGGAACACAATCCGGTCTGCCCAGGCCGCGTGGCGGGCATCGTGGGTGACCAAGATCCCGCCGGCTCCCGCGTCGATTCGTTCACGAAGCATCCGCAAAACCGATTCCCCGGTCGTGCTGTCCAGCGCGCCCGTGGGCTCGTCCGCCAGGATCAGGGAGCGTCCGCCGACGACGGCGCGGGCGATCGCGACGCGTTGCTGCTGCCCACCCGACAGGTCGGCCGGGTAGCGGTCTGCCCGATCGCCCAAACCGACAACTTGGAGGGCGTCCAGGGCGGGGCGGTGCGCGCGGCGCGAGGAAACACCGTCCAACTCGAGGGGCAGGCTGACGTTTTCCAACGCGGTCAGGGACGGGATGAGGTTGAAATCCTGGAAGATAAATCCCAGGCTACGGCGTCGCAGCGCTGCCAACCTCTTGGGGGCGAGAGTACTCAACCATTCGCCTTCCACAATGACTTCACCGCTGGTTGGTTGCGTGAGCCCACCGGCAACGGTGAGGAGGGTCGACTTTCCCGATCCGGACGCGCCCATGACGGCCACCAGTTCTCCACGACCCACGGTGAGGTCGATGCCGCTAAGAGCGGTCACGGCTGTTTCCCCGGTGCCGTACTGCATAGAAACGCCATCAAGTCGCAGCAAGTCTTCACCGTTCACAGTTTCACCGCCTTTGCCGGCCGGCCACGCCGTATCGGCTCGTCACTCAACGGCACCGGCTTCGCGACGCCCTGCACTGCGGCCCGCTCTAGACGAGCCTCCGAGTGATCGAGCCATCGAATTTCTGCCTCGGCCGCGAAAATCAAGGAGTCAACGACGAGAAGCCAAGCCATGTCCTCCGACGATTCCGGGTTGTTCGTAGTGCGCTTGGTTCGGGTGAGGTCCTGCAACGTGCGCAGAGTCGACGCGCGCTGCGTCTGGATAATCGCGGCTATATCGACACCTGGCAGCGTGACGGCGATCGCCAATTTGATAGCAAGCTCGTCGCGGGCCGCGCCGGATCGCACAACGGGCGAGCCGAGCCAGTGCTGAACCTCCACATGTCCCTCTGGAGTGATCCGGTAATGCACCTGCTCGTGGTCCTCGGCGCCCGTCCGCTCGATGAAGCCGTCGCGCTCGAGACGTTCGATAGTGGTGTAGATCTGGCCGACATTGACCGGCCACGTCGAGCCGGTGCGTCGGTCGAATTCGACGCGCAGCTGATAGGCGTAGCAGGGTCCCTGGTCGAGGATCGCGAGAAGACTTAGGCGGATGGACATGTCAACCTCCAGTGATTACTGGGTAAATATTTACACAGTAACTACGTGAGCGCTAGACATTGACGCGGTGAATATTTTTCCTGTGGCGTCAGGGGCTCCGGATCGATTCAGGACGCGCGTGCTGTCAGCCGCGGACTCGCCGTTGGAGACACGTGACGGTAAGGGCTGCCGGGAAATTCCGAACCCGCCGCAGAGTTCTCCCAGGCTCGATCCGGAGCCTCAACCATTCCGAATCCAAACCCGGTGTGTACCAACGGACCCGCATCGTCGGCCAGGCGCTGGTTTCAACCCACTAATCGGCCAGAGTTACGCGAACACTGCCAACCCTGTCGCACTGCACAGCCTCACTGTCCCGTAGGGGGTTCGGCTAGCGGGCACTCAAACCCATGCTCGACCTGTGTCATTTATACGTTCGATTAGGCGACCGAGTGCTCTCACCCTCTAGGAGAGACAGAAACTGTCACGTATCCAGTCATCCAATCTCCCTATCGCAAGGGATGCAGGAACAATCCAATGTGACGCAGTCATAGGCGATAAGCGAACACGTCCGTGCTTACAAAGACGATGGTTCTGCCACAATCAGGGCATGAGCCAACTCGACGTAAATCCTCTCTATGCGCTTCTCTGAAGCCTTCGGCATCACACGAGGGGAAGCGGACGACTGGTTCGATCCGCATCTCACGATCGACACAAGGCTGTTCATTGACCCACTGCTCCTCCTCGAGGCTGGCGGCGACTGGCCGCAAGCGCACGACGAGCTAATCGCACATTTCGTTCGCTGCTACGAACTCGTCGCACGGGCCATCGGTCCCGACTCGGTTTCGGCGGTCACGGCAAGGCGTCTCCTTACCTTTCCGGAGCCAGGCGAGATTGGTCTGGGCTTCACTGCGGAGGGCACGAACGGTTCTGGAGGCGGTTCCCAGTTCGCCAGAAGAATGGCGGATGGCATCGCTGTGGCGATCGCGGCTGGCCTGACTGAGCCTGAGCACATTGAAGAGATTGGAATCCTCAACGAAGGTATCGGTGCCGATCGCATTTCCGACGCCACCGCGAATGTACTGAAGGCGCGCTTCATCGTGTACACCCAGCAAGCCGCCAACCTTCACGGAGTGCAACTTGACCCACACGAGGTCCGTAACGCGCGCGTCGTCCCTGGCATGGGTCGGTGGGTGAATGAAGTAGTTCTATTGCCGACCAATCCAGTTACTGGAAAGCCTGTCATTCTGGTTCCACGACGGATACTGAACGAGCTGCCAACTCTCAACGCCGATGATTGGTTTGACTCCAATCTCAACAGCGATATTCGGGGCCAGCTCAACCTCACGGTAGGAGCCCGCGTACGGAAATCCGACATCGTGGCCTGGGCTCGTCGTCATCCTGAGCGAGTCCGTGCTTGGGCGCGAGATCAGACCTCGCGCGAGGACCTATTCGGCTATGACTTCGGGGCCGATCCGCGGGGAGTTGTTCAGTGGGACGGGGAGCCCGTCGACTGGGCGAAGGATCATCCCCTCGAGATCGCGCCCGTCAATTCTCAGGGTCAGCTGCGAGAACTCATATTCAGAATCGTGGAGCAGTATCGGCATTTCATCGAGGACCAGCGCGGTTGGAGCTTGCTTCACAACGAAGATCACACCGTGAAGAACGAGCTCGCGGCTCAGCTGGTGTTTCTCGGGATGGCACAGCACTATCTGCGTCTTTTTAATGTCGAAATGGACCGCGAGGTTGAACTCGGGCGTGGCCCGGTCGATTTCAAAGCATCGTCGGGCACTTCTATCCGAGCACTCATCGAAGTGAAGAAAGAAGACAATGGGAAGTTTTGGAATGGTCTGGAAGCGCAACTTCCGAGCTATTTGATCTCCGATGACTGCGACGAAGGATGGTATGTCGTCCTTCGATTCCGTTCGAACCGTCCGTCCGATATTCGCCTTCGCGAATTGCCAACGGTTGTTAAGGCCGCCGCGAACCGCGTCGGCAAGGTGCTTCATTACGCCGTGGTTGACGCCAGACGGAAAGAGTCGGCTTCCAATTTAGAACCGGAAGCATAGCCATGCTCGGCCAGTGCCTGTGGTCTCTCTGAGCTTGCTCGTCTTTTAACTTTCGCCTCACCCCCAGCTGAAGGGATGGAGTTTGCCTCAACGAAAAGCTCTTCCGACCTCGGCGCGGAGGTATGCGTAGACAGTTTCGCGGCTGATCCCAAACTCTCGTGCGAGAGCCGCCTTCGGAACGCCGGCAGCGGCCTTGTCACACAGCTCCGCAGCTCGCGCCTCGTCGAGGGATTGAGTACGGCCTCGATAGACCCCGCGAGTCTTTGCCAGAGCAATACCCTCACGTTGACGTTCACGGATCAGTGATCGCTCGAATTCCGCAAAGGCCCCCATTACGCTTAAAAGCAAGTTCGCCATCGCGTTGTCGTCGCCGGTGAAAGTAAGTTGCTCTTTCACGAACTCGACTCGGACCTTTTTCGCCGTGAGCCGACGCACGATCGAGCGGAGGTCATCCAGATTGCGGGCGAGGCGGTCCATGGAGTGCACGAGAACGGTGTCGCCGTCTCGGACGAACTTGATCATCTCCTCGAGCTCCGGCCGGTTCAGGTCCTTCCCCGACGCCTTGTCCTCGAACATCCGGTCGACTTCGACGCCATCAAGCTGGCGGACGGTGTTCTGATCGAGAGTGCTGACGCGCACATATCCAACGCGCTGACCTGCCACGGTGCTCTCCTGTTTGTGTGTCAGGTTGAACTCTTAGACCCAACCATGCGAGGTGTCAACTAAGCAAAAATTGACCCTAGCCTGACAGTATAAGGTACCGCCATCTGACGTCCAGTTGAGGTACACCCCAGCTAGGCACCCTGCTCCCCGACACTGTTTGGCCCCAGATTTCCTGCTTGACTGGGGCCGGGGATTTGGACCGCAGCACCATGTGCAGGCCGCGTTGGTAGGTTTTCAACTCGTCAAACACCGTCTCAATCTCCCACCGTTCGGAGTACACGGTCGCGAGTTCCTCGGCCGAGGCCTCAGCCGGATCCAGGATCGTGGTCAGTAGCCGGTAGGGATCAGGATTGTCGCGTCCGTCGTCGATCGTGTAGTCCACGACCCGAACCGTCACCGGTGTCGTCGACTGCCGCCGCGTGCCGGAGGTCGGGATGATCGTCGCTAGCCAGGACCCGTCAGCGAGGGCCTCCTGGTACCGATGGCGGAGGTTCGTCTTGACCCGACCTGTAGCCCGTCGGCAAGAATGATTGTCATTCTTTTTGCAGCGATAACTGCGTTTCCCTCACAAGGTCGTCCAATCGAGATGTCAATGTACGTGTGTCTCCACTTGAGGCCAGGACGATCTTGCCGGATCGGATCGGATCGCATCGCATCGGCGCGTGGGGCAGTGATCCCTATTCGATATTGATTCCACAACGTGCGGTCCAACGCTGCGTCCATCGAAACGGTCCTCGGCGTCTCGTCGGTCTAGTTCAGGCCGAAAACAGGGCGAGCAACATGACGGCCTCACGCAGGGTAGAGACCGGCCGTGAGGTGGGCCTTGCCCTGTCTTCTAGCACACTGGTCGGGCCGTCAGCGAGGATTGCGCGGGAACGAACGACTCGGTTTGAATGACGTGCAGCTTCATCAGATTGTGGCAAGCGGCGGCCAAGTGTCACTCGTGGGCGGCTCGCTTCAACCCGCGCAGAAGCACGAATCTTCCTTAGCGTGTGTGGACCTGACCGAACACGGGCTTCGCGATTGCTTAGCATCGCGCGTAAACCGCTTCCTTATTCATCTTCAGTTTCCGAGTGAATTGAGTCGTTCTACTCGGAGTGTGATCAACGGAGCTCGGCCATGGTGGCGAGACTCGGCAACAGGTGAGTGTGCTCCTCCTCGCCGAGTCGCGTGACATCATGCGCCCCCGTCAGTACGCCCACGACGTAACCGGCGCCGGCATTCGTTCCAGCGCGCAGGTCGTTGACGGTGTCGCCGGCAACAAGCACCCGTCGGACATCGGTTACCCCGGTGGCCTCCATTGTGCGGAAGATCATGTATGGAGCTGGACGCGATTCGGCGACGTCGTCGGCGGTCACCAGCGCATCCACTGCATCGAGTTCCCATCTCGCGGAACGCATGAGAGATTCGGCGATGTCTCGTGTATAGCCGGTCTGGAGGGCGACCTTCACACCGCGGGATCGCAGTTCAGCGACAGACTCACGCACACCGGGGAAAAGCGTCGGAGGTTCGGACTCGTATCGGGCGGCCAGCGCCACCAGGAAATGGGCGTATAGGGCGTCTGCATCTACGCCGTCAATGCCAAGTTCGTCGAGCACGCCGACGATTGCGGTGCGCTTCGACGTTCCGTTCCAGCGTGAAATTACGGAATCGTCAATCGCACGGCCAATTGCAGATTCGAGTTGCTCGCGCATCACTCGATAAACGATTCCGCCCTCATTAATGGTGGTGCCGGCCATGTCGAGAGACGCAAGTTGAAATGTCATGTGAAGCTTTCTGGTTGGGGTGCAGACGGATTTAAGCGTTGGCCACTGTATGGGTGGTGCGGGCGACGATTGGGGTCGGACGATTCTCATTTCTTGAGTTATAGATCAGGAGGGACGCATGATCGGACCGGTAGCGATCGTCGGAGGTCTCCAGAATCAGCCCTCGACGCGAACGCGTGACGCGGCGCACGCGCAAAAGAGGGGCGCCGGTCTCCACGCCCAGAAGTTCTGCATCGAGCGGCGCCGCGGGAACGGCATCCACGACGTGGGTGCCCTCGTCAAGTTCCGCGCCGTTATCGATGAGGTACTCGTAGATCGAGCCACTGTCTGTGTCGAAGGTGAGTAGCGCTTTACCGATTGAGTCATGGAAGGCCGAGCGTTCAATCATGGTCGGGATGCCGTCGATCAGCCGCAAGCGCACGATCTCGACGACAAATTCGCCGTCGGCCAGTCCCATTCGCGCCACGAGCGCAGGGGCGGCGCGGCGGCGCGCGATCTCAAAGGTCCGTTGACCGGGCACCTTCCCTTGTGCACGCACCCAGGACGAGAACGAAAAGAAATCGTCGATGGACTGGGCCAATGGTTGAGCTCGTACCCGCGGTGGACGACCCTGTGTGGTTTCGATCAAACCTTCGCTTCGAAGAGTTGCCAGAGCCTGCCGAATCGGACCGCGCGAGACCCCAAACCGGGACTGCAGGTCCGATTCGGAGGGTAGGTCATCGCCGACCGCAAGCGAACCGGATTCAATCTGTCCACGTAGCTGTGCGGCAATACGGCCATGTTTTGCGAAAAGAGCGATGGAGTCTGCCGTCATTCGATCAGTATATACAAGTGGGTTGGGGTCCAGCCGCCTATGTCCCCGATTTCATCAAGTGTTTTGCAAGTGAACTGCAAATGAACAGTTCTTGGCCATTTTCCATTTCTCCTACTTGTATGCCCAAGTTGTGGTGTGCTTTCTTCATGAGCAACGAAATGGCAGCAAGCGGCACCACTCAATCCCTGACCGGCGCCGTCTACGACCTAGTAATTGTCGGCGCAGGTATTGTCGGCTTGGCGCATGCGTGGCATGCGGTCAAGGCCGGTTTGCGAGTACACATCGTCGAGAGAGACGGATTCGCCGTCGGAGCATCGATTCGCAACTTCGGCCACATCGGCACCACGGCACAGTCCGGGCGCGCCCTGGAATTCGCGCTCGCTGCACGCGAGGATTGGTTGCAGGTTGCGCAAGCCGCCGGGACCCCGGTAACCCAAGCGGGCACCGTGGTGATTGCGCGCACTGTTGCGGAGCTTGCTGTGCTCGAGGAATTTCGGGAAGAGCGCGGCGATCAGGCGGTATTGCTAACTGCCGACGAGACCGCGCAGCTCCTTGGATTCGACGCGCCCGGCGCCGTCGGAGGAGCTCATCTCGCCCTCGACCTGCGGGTGGATCCGCCCCACGCCATTCCGGCGCTTGCTTCGTACCTGCAGACGCTCGGCGTCACGTTCAGTTACGCCACCAACGTTGGCTCGATTCAGGAGGGGATACTTCAGACCTCCCGCGGTCCCATGCGGGCTGCTGCCATCGTGATTGCGGTTGGGCACGACCTCGATCGACTATTCCCGCAGTTGGCTGCCAGGTGGCAGATTGACCGGTGCAGGTTGCGGATGCTCGAAATCGACACTCCGCGTGGTATCCGGATCGGCCCCGCCATCCTCACGGGCCTGGGGCTGCTCCGCTACGACGGCCTTGCTGCGCAGCCGAGCGCCGCGGCGGTGCGGTCGGACTTCGAGCGGCTGCGACCGCAACTACTCGAGCAGCAGGTCAACCTGATGTTTACCCAGCGTCCGGATGGTCGACTCATTGTTGGCGATACCCACCACCTCTCGGCAACCGAGACGCCGTTCGAAGACGAGGCGAGCGACGAACTGCTGCTTGAAGAGACGCGACACCTGTTCGGGGTCGACAGCGTGACCGTGCGGCGACGTTGGCGAGGAGTGTACGCGGCCGGTCGCAGTGACGTCTTCGTGCAGGAGCAGCCGATCCCGGGTGTCTGGGTGGCGACCGTGGCGAGTGGCATTGGCATGACCACGGCCTTCGGCTTCGCCGCCAACACCATTTCCCAACTCATCAGCACACCGCTGCAGCAGCCGATTGACGCAGCCAGATTGCCCAGCCGACCGTGAACCTCGCTCGATACCCAACGAACAAGAACGGGAACCCCACCATGATTCGTCGAATGCTTACCATCGCGACCGCTTCGGCGCTTGTGCTCATAACGGCGGGCTGCAGCTCACCGTCAGGCGTGGCCAGCGGAACGGATGCCGATTGGACCACTCCGCCAGACGCTTCGAAGATCGCCGAGCAGGCTGGTGCCATCACCACTTACGGCCTTCCCGACTCGTGGGCCAATTATGGAGAGCTCCTCGCCACGTTCTGCGAGCAGCACGGCGCGGACTGCACGCACGCTGACACCGATATGGCCTCGAGCGAGGCCATCCAACGCTACAACGCGGAGAAAGGCAATCCGGTCGGATTCTTCAACGACATTGGCGGGCTCTGGGGGCCGGTCGCTGAAGATATCGGCGTGACATCGGGCTACCTGCCGAAGTTGGTCAGTGAGCTGGAACCTGGTCAGTATGCCGAGACTGGCGGCTGGGTCAACAGTTTCACTGGCGTAATGGGCTACCTCGTCAACCCCGCCGTAGCCCCGGTTCCAAAGACTTGGGATGACCTGCTCAGCGACGACTATGCGGGTGGCAAGATCGCGTCCAGCGCTCTCATGGGACCTAACGGCGGTTCTGAGCAGGCGGCGATCCTCTCGATCGCTCTTGCCCGCGGCGGTGATGTCGGAAACCTCGACGCCGCATGGGACTACCTCAGCGAGCTCTACGCCACAGACAACATCTCGTCCGCCCCATCGAGCCTCGACTCGCTCATCCGCGGTGAGTACGCCATCTATCTGCAATACGACTTCAATGCCATCGCGGCAATCGAGGAAGCCGCCGCGCAGGGGGTGGAACTCGTCTACGTTGTGCCGGAGGATGGCTCCATCTACATGCCATCGTCGTTGCTCGCCAACGGCTACAACACCGAGCACATGGACTTCATCAAGGGCTTCATGGATTTCATGATCAGCGATGAAGGTCAGTTGCTGTTCGCCGACTTCGGCGCACGTCCGATTCGGTACGTCAATGGCGACCTCGAGATTCCGGAGGAACGCAAGTCACGCTGGCTGCCGGACGAGATGTTCACGAACACCCAGGTAATCGACCTGGGTGACATCGATCCCGAGGTCCTGATCAGTGAGTACAACAAGAAGGCCAAGGCCTAGTGAGCCTAACGCGCTCCAGGAACGCCGATAGCGGTCGGGCCCCTGCCCGGCCGCTATCGGCGGAGTCCCTCCGTGCGGGCCGGCGTTCGCGAGTTGTCGCGGCCCTGCCGGCGATTCCCCTCATCCTGTTTGGGATCGCGTGCCTCGTACTCCCCCTGCTCGCGCTCGTAAAGAGCTCGCTGGAACTGCGCGCTGGCGGGATCGGATTCGACAACTTCGTTGCCGTGCTCAGCTCCAGCGTCGACCGGCAGGCGATCCTCGGGTCGCTTCAGTTCGCCGCCATACAGGCGCTGTTGTGCGCTGTCATTGGCACCCCGCTCGCACTAGCCATGCTCCGGCTCGGGCAGCGTGGACGGCGTTGGTGGCTGCCGCTCATGAATGTCGCCAGCAGTTTCGGCGGACCAGGCCTGGCCTTTGCCTTTCTACTCCTTATCGGCACCAGCGGGGCAATCACCATGCTGTGGGCGCAGCTTTTCGGCGGCAATCCGTTCCCATCGCTCGGTTCGATGTTCGGCCTGAACCTCCTCTCCCTCTACATTCACCTGCCCCTGTACGTCATTCTCTCTATGCCGTCCTTTGGGATGCTCCGTGCCGAGTGGTGGGAAGCCGCGCAGGTGTCACGGTCATCGCGCTTTCGCTATTGGCGACGTGTCGGTTTCCCGGTGATCGCGCCGTTCATCGCGGCCCATACCCTGCAGATCTTTACCTGGTCCATGGGGTCCTACGCCTTGCCCTACGTCGTCACCGCATCACCCCAATCCGTGGCACTGATCACAGTGGAAATCGGACGCGACCTGCAAAGTGCCGTGTTCGGCTTGGAGCGGGCGGCAACGTTCGCCGTTCTTTTAATGGTGCTGGCAATTGGAACTATGTGGCTTTACCGCACCATCCAGAAGCAAGGAGCGAAAATCCTATGAGCCGCGCGATGACTGAAACGGGCAAGTCGCAGCGCATTCTGCTCGGAGCTGTGGCCGTCTTCTTCGGTCTGCCCCTCGTCGTTCTCCTGCTCTTTAGCCTTGCAGACGGATGGGTGGGCACGATCCTGCCGACCGACTTTACCCTCGCCAGGTGGATCACGTCCCTGTCGAGTACGGAAGTGCTCGCGGCGGCGGGCCGCTCGTTGCTCCTCACCGTCTGTGTTGTGGTCATCGACCTGGTGCTCGTCATTCCGGCTGCCTACGTGGCGGTCGTCACCTCTCCGCGGGTTCGCCCCATCATCCATGCACTCGCCGTCGTGCCGTTCGCCCTGCCGTGGCTTGTCATTGCTGCCGGAATGCAATTCACCACCGCGGAAATCGCGCCAAACCTCTTCGGCAGTTTCGGGTTGCTCACCGCCACGATCGCAGCGGCCACCTTCCCCTACCTGTATTGGGCGGTCGAGAATGCATTACTAACCAATCGCGCGAAGGAACTCTCGGAGGCGGCAGCGGTGAACGGGGCCGGCGCACTCCAGACCACAGTTCGCGTGATCATCCCGTCGATCAGAACGGGCATCATGTCAGGAACTCTGCTGGTGGCAGCCTCCGCATTTGGCGAATTCGCCATCACGATGACGCTCGCGGGCGCAGCCTACGAGACCCTGCCACTCTGGGCTCTGCGCATGTTCTCTGGCCGCAACCCGGGGGCTGGAGGAGAACTGGCCGCCATCACGTTCACGACGTTCATTGCGATGTTCGTGCTGTCGCTGCTGATCACTCGCATCGACACGCCACGATCAATCACTAATGCGGCCGGGGCATTCGACCTCGTGCCCGCAACGAAAGGAAAGTAGCTGTGGGAACAGTTTCACTTGATCACGTGACAAAGTCGTATGCCGGCAACGTCGTATTGAATGACGTATCGCTCAACATCGAAGACGGGGAATTCGTGTCGCTGCTCGGCCCTTCCGGCTGCGGCAAGACCACCCTGCTGCGGGCGGTCGCCGGGCTGCACGGCATCGAGAGTGGTCGCATCCTCATCGATGGCGCCGATGTGACGGCACTAACCCCTCAACAACGCCCAATTGGAATGGTCTTCCAGCAGTACTCCCTGTTTCCCAATATGAGTGTGCGACAGAATATTGCCTTTCCTCTCACCGTCATGCGTATTCCGCGCGCGCAGATCGAGTCCCGAGTTGACGAGATGGTCGAACTTATCGACCTCAAGAAGCATGAGCACAAGCGGCCGAATCAGCTGTCGGGCGGCCAGCAGCAGCGTGTCGCGCTCGCCCGTGCGCTTGCCCCGCAACCTCGGGTACTGCTGCTCGACGAACCTCTGAGTGCCCTCGACGCACTCGTGCGCACCCGGCTTCGCGACCAATTGCGGGCCATCCAGCGCGCGGTCGGGATCACGACCATTTTCGTGACTCATGACCAGTCGGAGGCACTCGCCATTTCGGACAAGGTTGTGCTGATGCGGCAGGGCGAGATCGAGCAAGTCGACACGCCAGAGGGGATTTACTTGAAGCCGCGCACGAAGCATGCAGCGAAGTTCATCGGCTCGCGCTCGGTCGTGAAGGTCGAGGCGAACGCGGGACTGCTCGAATGGCACGGACTATTTGAGATCGATTCGCCAGTGGTGGATGGCACCAGGGTAGAGTGCACTTTTCGCAGTGAGGACGTCTTCGTCCAGTTGCCGGGGAAAGACGCAAGCGGGGTGGCGGCGCGCGTCGACGTGATGATCTTCCTCGGGGCGACGAGCACGCTTCAGCTGACGCTCTGCGGGCAAGCGGACTCACTCGAAGTTCGCCAGGTCGTGGCACAGGTGCCCGCGAAGGTAGCACGCAGACTCGTTGAGGGTGACACGGTTATCGTTCTGGTGAGACCTGAGGACATCACAGTTTTCGTGGACGGCACTCTAATGGACAGGGCGGCGCCACTTCTGGCGGTCAGCCGTGTCTGAGACGCCGACACAATCTCCTCACAGGCTGCTCCTCGTTGGCATCGACGGTGTGCGGCTCGACATGCTTACGCGCATTCCCACTCCGGCTCTCGATCGCGTCATTGCGAGCGGTTTCCTTGCCACGCCGCTGGTGGACCCACGCAACATCACGGTCTCCGGACCAATGTGGGCCACCGTCTTGAGTGGCCTATGGAGCGACGAACACGGTGTGGTGTGCAATGAGAGGCCGCCCGGCGACGGCATCCATGCGCCAGATTTCCTGTCGCGCATCCTCCGGCGGCGGCCCACCTCGGAGCTCTTCGCCGCTGTGTCCTGGGCTCCTCTGGCGAGCCGGGTCGGATGCGGCCCACTCGTTAATCCTGAAACGGTCGAATGTTTCGTGGCCGAGTGCGGCCCTGAGACGGTCGAAGATTACATCCGTGCGGATGCGGCGGTCGCGGAATATTCCGTCCGTCGCCTCGCCGACGAGCCAGTCCGCGCCGCGTTCGTCTACTTTGGTGAGGCCGACGAGGCCTGCCATGAGTTCGGGGTGGGCGGTGAGTATGAGACTGCGATCCGTCGCTGCGATGCACATCTCGGCAAGCTCCTCAATGCCATTGACGCACGACTGGACAGCGACGAGTGGATTGTGATTGTCACGACTGACCATGGCCATGTCGATGCAGGCGGGCACGGCGGCGACAGCCTCGTCGAGCGGCAGGTCTGGATCGCGTGTTCGGAGCCAAATTTGGAGTACGAGCTGCGCGATTCCGCAGAGATCGCGTCCGTCTCAGTTCGGGTCACCACCGGTTCTCGGGCAGCTTTGCCAACGTGGTAATCGGCTGTGGTCTGCTCCAACAGTTCTCGCCTGACGTCAAGTGTCCCGTCCCAGATGGTGCGCCGACCCTCATCAACCTCGTCGGGCGTGAAGTGCTGCGCCGTGGCGGAGGCGTGCTCTATGCACGGTGGCGAACGTGTCGGCACCCCAAAAGGTACCGCGTCGCTCAGGATACTGTGCTGAAGTATTCTGGTTAAGGCGTCGTGCATAGGGTCGCAGGCCAGCTTCGTTGGGTGCTTGATCCAGTGCCATGCGCACCGATCACAGGTCGGCCGGAAATAAGCCTCGATCCACCGGCCGACCTGTAGAGGGCGGCGGATCGCGGCTTAGTCACATCCGCACCGTGGCGATCGTCGCTTTCCCATTGGCCCTGATGACGATCCTCACCGGCATGCTGCGCCGCGGGGGTCTATGGGTCGACGGACCGCAATGGGATGGTCATCCTCGTAAGGTGGAGCCCTCTCGCCGATATCCTCGCCGCGTGCGTCATCGTTATCCTGACCTACGTGGTGATCGGGATCGTAGCCGCTGTCGCATTTTTGGCCTCAGTACCGCTGGGACTGATTATCATGGGCTCCGCGGTGCTGTGGCTAGTCGCAGGTGCGGTCATCTTCGCGAGTGGGACCCGGACGTTAAGCCCCATTTGTAAGACGACGCCAAAAGGCTTCGGGCGATGGCACATCACTACGCTTGCGCAGCGGCCGGGCACCCGACTTGGTGCCCTGCTCTTAACAAGACGGCTAATAGCAGCAGCCCCGCCCGGTCACGTTCTGGCGGCTTCCGCTGGCAACGGCGAAATCAGTCCACCCACGTTCGGGCGCGATATTGCCGAAGAAGATCTCGCACTCGGTGCCCTTGATCGGTCGCGGAACCGGAACATTGCGCTTCCCCGCCATCTACGGGCGATCAACGCGGACAGGGACGGCAGGCAGCTCGAGGGGCTCGACAGGTCTCTATTACCGTTATGCGAAGCTGATTTACTGGCAGCTGTCGCAGTTCAGTTCGTCCATCGAGTCAACCGGGCACGATCAAACTCCGCCGCCGCCGCCGCCGATTCGAGTCCAGGCCGCGTCGCCCTCGGCTCGGCGAGACGCCCGATACGAACTCACATGCGCATCGCCGCCGGCGCGGACAAGGTCATCACGCGAGGTCCTCCGTGTCCGGCGCCAATGGATCCCACCCCAGACGAGGACCACCGCGACGACCAGGAACGTGACTGCCAACACAATCAAGTAGTCCATGGCGCAATCGTAAGTGCCCCACCTGCCAGCGCACAAGGGGCTGGGGTTTCATCCCCCTCGCGGCCGAGCCCGTGAGGGGTCGGCCCTGCGGTTAGGGCGTGGCGGTTGATGTGGCGGTTACGTCGTCTTGGTCGCCTTCCCAGAAGTGGCCTAGTCCGGCGTCGATCATGCTGCGAATCAGCGCGGCTGCGTTGATGCCGTGTGCAGCTCGGTCGGGAAAAGACAGTGTGATGGTGATGCTCTGGGTAGGGGCAGCGTGGTCGACGTCGCCGTTCTGCGCGTCGGTGGCGTACTGGTAATAACGTCCTCGTTGCCAACTCTCCGGAAGAGCGCGGCGACCCTCGCGAACGAGATCGAGTAGAGCCATTTATGCCGATCATGGTCAGACACGACCCAGATCGTCGCTGGTCCATGCTCCGATTGAGGATAGAACTCGAGAACGAAGGAGTGAATGAACAAGCTGACCAGCTCCTGAACGGTTAACTCGGTCTGGCGCTTCGAATCCATGTCGTAGTACTCCCAGTACGCCCACCGGTCATAGATCCCGGGAACACGACCCGTCAGAGGATGCATCCCGAAGGACAGTCGTTCGCGTGGCAGCAGTGACGACGTTTTCGCGGACTCGATCAGGCGCCGGATGGTGAACATGCCGACCATGAGGTCACGCTCGACGAGGAACCCAGTCCTTGTTGTCCACCGCTTCAGTTCAGCCCGTCGTTCCAGCGCGATAGCTACCTTAAGCAGCTCTTCTCGCCACGGCACGGAATCTGAGATCACGCTCGAAGTCTGGCATACTGACCTCCTTCGCGAGGACTACGAACGCGCCCCCGCTATCCCAGACGTGAGGCGCATTACTTCAGCCCGCAATCGGTCGTTTCTGGGCGTCGCGGCCGGGCCAGCGTCCAAGGCATCGGACCCCTTGCGGAATCACCTGCTTCCAGGATCAGGAACACCAGTCGCCGTGGCTCATACGGTGACCGGTCAGTCGTTTTCGTCCACTGGCATCTTTCCGACCACCCGGCGCCACTCAGCGTCCCGCTGAGCTTGCTCAGTCGCCATCGTCTGAAGGAACTGCTCTGTTTTCTTCTCCGAGAAGCCGGCAACCTCTATTTCAAACTCGCCGCGCTTGAGGATGACTCGCTTGCCATTGTGCCGTTGCACGAACGTCTTGATCATCAATGAGATGGCCACCAGCCCTCCGCCCGCACCGAGAAACTTCACGGCCTCGATTGCCAGGTCTGTACCCGCGGAGAACTCCATGATGGTGCCGTGTTCGATGCCGTTGTCATCGAGGAGGGACAGAATCTCGTCCCTATACTCCGGTGGGAAGCGAAGGTTGAACATACCGTCACCGGAGTGACCAAGAGTAACGAGGAGTGGGATCGATTCGGCATCGGCTGTCATCTTGAAAGTTTGACACTACGACGTCGGAAATTTTGGAAGTCAGGGAAATAGCCGTGGTGAGGCTGGCCGTGCGCATGGCTGGATCGCCATCGGCCGGTCGAACTTCCCGCTAACTGCACTGCCCCTCGTGAGCATCCTCCGGACTTCCGTCACAGTTGAGGCCCACGAGTAGGTTCACACCGATGCCAGCATCTCCCGCCATGCTTCGTCGACCTGATCCGTGAGATCGATACCGTGCCGGCGAGCCTGGCCGACACGGATCGCGATTCCATTGGTGTGCTCGCGGTGGACTCCGAATTCCTGAACCTCAGCAGCAGTCCACTCAAAGGCGCCCTGCACCCGATCATTCAGAGTGTCGATGAGCACGAAAATGCACGCGTCGAATCCAAATGAGCGGATCACGGAAAAGACAGCCGACGGGCTCGTCTCAGGACGAATGTTACGAACCTTGACCTGGATGCGTCGGCCGTCTGATGCGATCAGATCGTAGGCCTTCTCAGAATTCGGTGCCAGCACACCTCCGTACACAATCCCTGCCGCATACTCCGCCAGGTCACCGACGGGAGCGTTGTTCGTCCGAACAAGACCGCGCTTGCGCAGTTCCTCGAGTATTGAGGCATATGTGCCAAGCAGCTGTCCGACGGTCCAGCCCTCCCCGATGAAGGCCGGTCGCGATTCTGCCTCGACGGCCCCTGCGTTGCCGAAGTGTTTGCGGACGAGGTCAGCCTGATCGGGGGTCAGGCTCCAACGCTGCCACCGTTCTACCTCTGAGCGGATTCCGTTTGCGCGAAGCCACCCACGCACCTGACGCGGATCCACTCTGAGGTCCTCGGCGAGAGCTGTGGGCGTAATCGTGTCGTCATCGAGCAGCATGGCGTCGAGCCTAGCGAACTGTAGCGGCGCCGAACGTTGTCAGAAGTCGTGCTCAGTGGGTATCTAACTGACCGAAACGATGGGTTCTGGGATCAGAATAGGGCCGAGCGCGCCCACCTGAGACTGCCGTCGAACCCCGCATCTATTCCGCAGATTCAGCGACAACCAACGAAAACAGATGACAGCAAAAAGCACCCTTGATCAAGGAAGATCGAAGATGCCGGTAGTCCGCAGAAACCCCTGATAGAGCCATACTCTTAATCGAAAGGTAACCGGATCGGCGCCGGTCGCGGTTACCACCCCATTCACTTGAAACGCTGGGAGTGACCCAAGGTAGCTTCTCCTGACTCCGGCACGTCCTGCCTGGAACCTCGCTGGTGCGCCCTGCTAGATTCTCAGTCGTCGTTGGTCGGCGTCGAACCGTGAACATTCGCGAATCCGGACCGGTCTCGGTCCAGGTTTCGACAAACTCCACCAGATGAATTCATAGCGTCAGATCTCCGCGCGTCGGCTGGCATGACTAGCGTCGAATTCGATGAATTCGCAGGCACCCTCACCTAGAGGCGGTGCGCCCTGACCGAGGGCGTGCAGTCCAAGATTTCTGCGAGCCGGGCGTCATCGTCGCTGTCACCAAGGAGCAGGGGCACGAATCGGGTCAGGGTGGCGAAGCCGCTGGACTGATCTGGGTACACGCCGAGCGACACGAGGTGTGTGCTCCCGTTCGAGGTGGTCAGCTCCACGCAGGGGTAGTGCTCTTCGGGCGCGATTCCCTCTCGCACAGCGTCTGCGAAGGTGTTGCTGTCGAGCTGTTCCTCGATCGAGACGACCTGGTCGAGGTTAATCCAGACGTCGTCGGCGCCGATGATCGGCCGGGAGCGGTCGTGTCCGTAGGTGGTGACGGCAAGTTTGAGAAAACGCATGATGGCCCTTTCGCGACGGGTAGGCCTTGACGCTAATTCGCGGGAAGCGGCGGCCGCCGGCGATCAGGGCGATCTGTGGATAAGGTCGCGCTGTGCGGGGAGTGTGAGGGGGATGTTCCCCCTCACCGGGTGAGACCGCCGCCTGGCGGCGGCCTCACCGGGCGTTAGTGGCTGGTGTTGTCGAGGGCGGCGAGGGCGATTTCTAGTGCACGGTCGTAGCTGATTCCTGCGGGTCGGACTGAGCCGGGCACGAATCGTTGCGACTTGGGCAGTCGAAGGGTCCCTGCGTATCCGTCGGGCGCGTCCTGCAGGGGCCCATAGCCGGGGTGCAGGAGCAGCCACTGACTGAAGGGCTGGTCGGCGTCGTTGAGGACGGCGGCTCGAAACTTGGCGGTGGGATTCTGGCACAGGGCCCAGAAGCGGTCGGCTTGGCCTCGGGCCGTGAGGCGTTCGCTCACCGGGCGGCGCGTCACCCCGGGGGTCGGCATCCGCTTCATGGTTGCGGCGTGCACGTAGGGGCGTAGGCGGGAATCGACGCGTGCAGGAATGTCGTTCAGGGCTGCTTCGGCGGCGCGTTCAGCTCGTCGTGCGGCGCGGTGCGCGGCGCTATCGTCTGCGTGGATTCGGGCCCATTCGGTGGCTTCGATGACGCAGCAAATGAGGTTCCAGTCGTAGCTGTAGAACCGGAGGAGGGCGTCTCGGTCGCGCTGAGTTCTGGGGCTGTCGGTGGTCGTGTATCGGGCGAAGAATGCGTTGGCTGCTTTACGGTCGGCTGCTATGTCATCGCTGGTGCGTTCGGGACGGGTGGTGATGGGGAACTGGGGCATGATTCTCTCCGCTCAACTGATTTTTTTGCCTGGCTGGCAAGAGAATCGATAGAGAGCGGGAGTGCCGAAGTGCACGGCTGGTCGGGGGAAATAAGGGAGCCTGCGACCGCGCCCGAGCAGGTGGGCACGTAGGCACGGAAGCGAACTACGATGACCGGCCAGACAGACAAAAAAACGAAAAAGACGGCCGCGCAGCGGTCCGAGCACCCGCAGGGTCTCCCCGGTGCTTACGGGGTTGCGTCTGGTGTTAGCCGGTGTCGCCGAGGTGCGACCGCTGATTCACGAGGTTGAGCACGCCGAGGTTGACGAGCTCCCGCGCCGAGCGGTGCTCACCCTGCTGGTCGCTCTCTGCGGCGCGCTCCTGGTCGCTTCACCGCCAGACGCGTGGCCCTGTTGCCGCGGGCCTCGTCGATCGGCCCGCGGGGTTAGTGGCCGATTTTGGCGATGAGGTCGGGGCGGAAGCCGGCCCAGTGGTTGTGGTCGTCGATGACGACGATGGGAGCGCTGCTGTATCCGAGTTCGTCTTGCACGTAGGTGAGGGCGGCGGGTGTTTCGGTGAGGTCGACGACGGTGTAGCTGATGCCCTGCTTGTCGAGGTTGAGTTTGGTCATCCTGCAGGGCTGGCAGTTCGGTTTCGTGTAGACAATGATGCCGACTGTTTCGTTCATCGCGGGGCTCCTTTCACTCACACTGTCGGAGTGGTGCTGTTCGGTAGCGGAGGTTCGCTGTGCCCGGGAGGAAGCGACCACAAGTGCGGGACCGGATGGTGGGGCCAGTGGGTGAGGAAATAAGCGACCGGAGGGAACGCCGAGCCCAGTTGTTCCACCGGTCGGCACTTCGTGCGCACGTTGGTCAGCGCCCGCCCGGGCCAGCAGGCTCCTCGAACGAAGAGACACCGCCCCTGACGCGAGTAGAGCTGCGCGGTTAGCCAACGGTCATCGGATCAGCCGTGAACGCGACGTCGAGATGCAGGTGATTGCAGGTGTCGTCGAACGGGGTGAAGTGCAACAGCGCCAAGTTGATGCCGGCCTCCCGCCGGCAGTCTGCCTGCCCGATCCGTGCCCCGGGCGGCATGATTGGGTCGAGGAGTCCGATTAGGCGGAGGGACTGGCCGTCGGCGCCGGTGAGGCTGCGGCCGCCGAGGGAATAGAAGTCGACGGCTCCGCCTCCGCCGTTGATCCAGTGTGAGGACTGGGTGCCGGCGCCGAGGAGTTGCCCGGTGCATTTGCGGTTGATGTCGCTGACGCCGACCTGGTGAAACTGGTTGACGGCCAGGACCATCACCTGCAGGATGCGGGTGTCGATCCCGCAGTCCGGGACAGTTTGCCCGGTGGCGATCCACCGGATCTCCTTCAGGTGGTCCGGGACGAGGCCGCGCAGCTGCCCGTTGTCGGCGGCGGTGACGAGCTGCTGCGCCAGCCCGACCGCATCCCCTCCACCGACACCACAGGCGCCGCCGGCACTGGCGGTGAGCGCGGTGACGACGTCGGTCGCCGGCGCGAAGAACGGTGCGTAGTGTTCCGGGTCGGCGTTGATTTGCACGGCGGATGCTGCCGCCGACGGCGTCATTGTCTCCCACCCCGATAGCGCCACTAGGCGTTGGAAGAACAGCCGTGCCGCGGTGGCGGGGTCCATCCGCTCCGCGAGGGATCCCCAGGTGGCCCGTTGTTGGAACAGGCCGCGGCTGTCGGGCCCGGCGGTGTTGCCGTGGTCGAGGTTGACCAGGCTCGACTCCCCAATCGCCGTCATCACCCCGAGAGTTTGCGCCTGCGCAGTGAGGCCGAGCTGGGCGGCGGCGTTGATGATGTCGGCGGCGTTGGCGAGCTGGTCGCCGCTATACCCGACGACAGCCGCGTGCTCGGAGGCATCCGCTCTGTTGACGGCGGTCAGGCCGCAGGTGGTGCCGGTGCCGGAGGAGAGGGCGACGGTGCCGCCGACGGTCAGGAGCAGGCCGGTGAGGCTGGCGGCGAGGAGTTTGACCAGGCCCATGATGTTAGAAGATGGTGCCGACGGATAGGCCCTCGTCGGTGTTGGTCAGCTGCCGCTCCCACTCGGAGCGGATGTGCTCCACGTGCGTTTCCGGGTGCGACCCGAACTTGAAGATGTAGTGCCCATCTGCCAGCGTCTCGATGGTGCGCGCCGTCTCCGGTGCGAAGCCGAACGTTTGCTGGCACCAGAGGGCGTCTTCGGGGCGGGACTGCCGGTAGACGACCACGGTTTGTGCTTCCTGGATGATTGCCATGCCGGGTGAGTCCTTGGGGATGTCGGTGCCTTTGTGCATGACGAACACGTTCGAGATACCTAGGCCCCGGGAGAGTTTTTGGTTGGCTTTGATCAGCTGCGCCGACGGCCCGCCGATCATGTGCCAACCCTCTTCATAAACGACGGTCGTCGCGGAGGTGCGTTCGCTGCGCAGCCGGCCCAGCATCCACATGTTCCCAATCGCCATGATTACCGGTACCGCCGGGCCGTCATCGGGCAGCTGGGAAATATCAAACGATGTCAGCTTGCCGCTCAGGTCCACCGCTGCGGACGTTTCGCCGTCGAGGAGGCCCGCGTATTCGTCGAGCAGCCCGTTCAACGTCCACTTCACGGATAGGCCGGCCTTGTGCAGGTCGTCGCGGGCGGTGACCGACAGGGTGCGGTAGTCGTCATCGTCGACGACCAGGCCAAGGTTCGGCAGCACGTCGGCGAGCACCGGCACCCGCCCGTGGGCCTGGCCGACGGTGCGGCGCAGCGCCGCACGGAGGGCCTCCTCTTCCCATTCATTGAGGGGCTGATCGCCGCGGGCGATGCGAGTGACGATGTTCAGCAGCCGTGTCTGTCCTTTGACGCCGGTGCCGCGGGCGATCATCGGATCGAGCAGGTTCAAGGTGGTGCCGGTGCCGTCCGTGGTGAACCGGATCGGTTCAAACCCGTAATGCCGCACCACGTTGGAGTACTCGCCCTCCCCGTTCTGATCCTTCTTGTCAAACACCACCCCACGCCGCCCCTGCAGCAGGAGCGGGCGGACGACGTAGTTGCATTTAGTGTGCGAGCTTTTGCCCGCGCCGACGTCGCCCATCACGATCACGTTCGGACTCGACACCTCCCGCGGCTCAGAGTTGTAGGCCGTGACGGGGTCGTGGGAGATCGTCGTCCGCGACAACACGTCCCGCCCGTTCACGACACCGCGGGTGCCGGTCGGCGGCCCGATCAGTGCGGTGTTGAGGATCTCCGCTTGCCGCGTCGTCGTGGGTGCGCCAGCCAGCACCGGAGCGTAGAAGCCGCGACGCGCGGCCGCCGCTTGCGTGCGCAACGCCGTGCCCGGCAGCGCCCACGGCACAATCTCTGCCGCACCGTGGCTACCAGCCGTGTCGATCCCCCCGGCCTCGTCAGCGGGAATCTCAGCGGGCGGCGCAAAGCGGCGCAGCACCGGCAGCGCCCACAATCTCGAGCGGGATACGCTGGTGTCGTTGGGTGTGGTCATGTGAGGGCCTCCTTGTCGGATTTGCCGGCCAGGCGGCTGTAGACGCGGGCGGAGAACGACGGCGCCGACGCGACCAGGCCGCGTCCAATCGGCCACGTCGTGCCCGACGCGGCGGCCTGATACGAATCGAGCCAGTCCAGACTTTCAATGCCCAGGCCAGTGGAGCAGGTCTCCTCGAGCTGCCGCGACGCCCGCGCCAGCTCTTCCCGGGAGCGGACGGAGATGGTCACGAACCCGATCCAGACGGCGCCGTGGTGCTGCGACCCGGACACGAGATCTTGCCGGCGACGTCGGGCGGCCGTCATGTGCACGTCGGTATCGTCCGTGTCCAGCTGCCCGGCCTCCCTGCGGGAGAGGGCTTCGGCGGTGTCACGGACCAGGTCTTGCCGAGCGGCGACTTTCGCCTCCGACGCCGGAACCAGGTGAAGGTGAAAGCTGACTGACCGGATGAACTGGATGTCCTTCCCGATCAGCAGATCCAACACCCACAGCTGCGTGCGGGCCGCGGTCGCGAGCGCTTCGGCGCGGATCGCGGCAGTGCGATGCCACCACCGCACCGGCAGGCCGGTGAGCGGGTCGATGCTGTCAACGATGTGCGCGGAGAACTCCTCCTCGGCGGGTTCGCCGACCCGGTTCGGGTGCACGTCAGCGACGAAGTCGATCGGCCGCGACGGATTTTGCTGATGCCGCAGTACCGCCGCCACCTGCCGCGCCGTCAGCACCTCCACCCGGCCGATTTTTGACTCCGTCAAACCACGTTTGGTTGAGGCGATTTCCTGCCGCATCAACGCCCGCCATCCATCTCGGCCGTCGCCGTATTTGCGAGCGGCGTCGAAGAATACGGGGGTGAGGGGCCAGTTCACGGTGACGAAGTGGCGTTGCACCATCGCGTCATTCCCAGTCAGCCGCAGTACCTCCTCGTAGGAGGCGACCGCGTCGACCGGCGCCGCCGGGTCGAGGTTGTTGAGCACCCAGAATTCTTGCAACGCGGTATCGGCCGGCAGCACCCGGGTGGTGATCTGCACGTCTTGGACGAGGACGGAGGGGACGGCGCGGGCGGCGAGGAACGCGCCCCAGCCGTGGGCGGCGCGCGCCATGACGCTGGCCGATTCGATCCCCCGGAGCTGACCACTGACGGTGAACGTTACAGACAGGTAGCTTTGCTCCCCGACCGGGGCGTGCCAGGCGATGCCGGGCTCGCCCCTGCCGTATTGCAGCCAGCCGAGCCCGTCCGACCCGTCCGGATTGGCCCGCATCGCCACCACCGCCTTGGCCGCCTCCACGGCAGTCTCCCGGGCTACCATGTCCTTGGTGGTGCGGGCGTCGGTGAGGGCTTGCTGGAGCTGGTCCCACGCGCCGACCTCGTAGGGCACGAACCGGGTCGTGCCGGCCCGGGTGCGCTTTTTCCACCGGGCTCGCTTGCGCCGCCGGTCGACGATTGACCCGCGGTGTGTTTTCGCTGTGACGAGAAACGTCACCCCGCAACTGACTGCTGCCGCTGCGAGGGCGGGCCAGCCGATCAGTGGGGTGAACACCATCCCGAACACGAGCGACCCCGCGAGGAAGATAATGCGGGCGCGGGAGTGCGTGCCGCCGAAGAAGGAGCGGTGCCCGCTCTCCCCGCCTAGATAGCGGATGACCGTACGATTGCGTAGGTCCGTCATCATGGGTGATCTCCTCCCAGGGTTGGGGTGTCATCCATTGACTCCGTCGCCTGCTCTCCGGCGGTCTGGACCATGTCCATGCCTTTCCCGACGGCCTCGATGCTCTTGTGCGCGGCGGCGATCCCCGCCGCCGCGATCAGCGTCGGGACGCCGACGACCGCGCCCGCGCCGGTCGCTGATTCCGCCGTCCCAGCGGCGGCGAGCCCGGTCTCAGCCGCGGCCGCGCCTGCGCCGGCTCCGGCAGCCGCACTGGCGCCCGCGGCTCCCGCGGTGGCGGTCGCTGCCCGGCTGGCACCGAGCGTCACGCCATCACCGGCTGCACCGGTGCCGGCTGGCGCAGCGGCGCGGTTGCCGATGACCTCCGACAGGCTCCCCGGAGCTGTCGAGGATTCCGAGACGCGCTCGGTCGTGGAATCCGTGGACTCCTTTGTCGTTGTCGAGGTGGCCCGTTCTGCGGTGGAGGGTTGGCCGTAGCGTTCGGTGGCTTCGGTCATGTTCTGGGCGCCGATGTGCTTCCCGACGTCCACGGACGGACCGGTGGTGCCGCCGAAAGCCATGGGAATGATCGGCGCGAACTTCATCAGTAGCAGCGGCGAGAGCGCGGCCATCAGCAGACCGATGATGGCCACCATCAGCGACACCATCGATTGCAGACCGAAGTTGTTGCCAAACGCGCTGATCTGATTTGCCGTCATCGAAAAGGCCAGGCCCAGCAACAGGAACAGCAGCGGGTGAGCCGCGAGAATCCCAATCCAGAGCGCGGCGATCTTCAAGCCGAAGGAGCGCTTGTTCTTATCGATGATCCACACCAGCCCGAGCGGTAGCAGTACCCCGGTGAAGTAAAGCGTCACCAGCTGCACCAACAACATGAGCAGCACCAGGAAGAGTGCAAGGATCATGCAGATCATCAGGATGACGCCCATGACGATTCCGCCGGTGATGCCGACTGGGTCGGCCTGCTCAATCATGGAGCTGAACTGCACGGTGACGGTCGTCGCCGTGCCAGTCAGGCCGGCGGCGACGAAGACGTCCGTCAGGGAGTGGAAGAAGTTGATCAGCATGATCCCGAACATTGGGCCGAACATGGCCCCGACTAGAAATGTTCCAAAGTACAGTCCGACAGACTCGACCAGGTCGCGGCCCGCTTGGGCGCCGCGCGCCGTTCGCACGGCCTGCGGGATCAGCAGCAGCACGGCGACGAAGATCGCCGTAGCAAAGCTAATCTTGTAGGCGCTGATGAACCAGTCCGCCGTCAGATCCGGAAGCGTCGCACTGGTCAACGCCGGCATGATGTCCCGACTCATCCCCTCCGCCGTATCGCGGAGCATCTTGAAGGTATTTCCCCACGGGTCCGACCAATACGACACCACACCCGCTGCACCATTGATGGCATTACCGATGCCGCCCACGAGATCCCCGAAAAATCCTGGGTCATCGCCGGGCTTGGTCGCCATGCCCAGCATTGTCAGCACCCGCTCGTAAAGGGTGCACCGATGGAGAACAAGTCCTCTGTCGTGCGAGTCCCTTCAGACTTCGCAAATTTCCACTCGCCGTTTTCCCAGCGGACGGTCACGGTAATTGATCCTTTCAACGTCGGGCTCATGGCCCCCTGTTGGACGAGCCCCGTGCCGATCGTGGCGACGACTTCATCGTTCGACGCCGATTCGATGTGCCACACGCCGGGAATGGTCGACAGATAGTATTCCGTCGTGTCCGGCACGAGCCCGCCCGAGACGTTGGGATTGTTTGCAAAAAACTTTCGCAAATCCTTGGTCGGAATATCTGCAGCGAGAGCGCTAGTCGCGACAGTGTCTGCATCGTCCGACGACGGGTAGGGGTACTGGTGTAGCCACCGTACGAAGGCCGCGGCGTACTCCACTGCCCCTGTGCTTGTGTGCGGTGCAGCTTGTTGCGCAGCGAGGACCATGGCTGCGTCTCGCGTTTCACCGCCGAGGCATCCGGTCGGCTCCGTGTCGACCGGTGCGGTGCTCGGCGACGGCGTGCTGCTCGCTCTCGGCGTTGTCGGCTCGGGTGTGGGTGTGACAGTGCCAGCTTGGCTGCCGAAGTAGACGGCGCCGGCGATGATGAGTGCGCCGATGAGGATGGCGGTGCTAACGATCCAGGGCCAGGTGCGGCGGGTGGGTGGTGCGGTCGCGTGCACGAGCGCTCCTATCCGAAGACGGCGAGGATGGCGCCGACGATCACGGCGAGGGCGGCGAGCACCCCGAGGGAGATACCAGCCCACATGGCTTGGTTGCGGGCGGTTTTGTATTCGTTGGGGTTGCCACCGCTGGAGGCGCTGGCCATTTTGATGATGCCGATGATTAGGAACACGATCGCCAGGATGATGCCGATCCCCCATACCCCGGCGAGGAGCTTCTGCCAGAGCAGGGTGAATTCCGCCCCGAAGATGGTGAAGTCCGGCAGGATGCCGTCGAGCGGATTGTCGATCGTTCGCACCACGGTGCCCACGAGGGTCTGCAGGGATTCTGTGAGCATGACGGTTCGCCTTTCGCTGCTATCGGACGGTGGCTTGCAGGGTACGCACGACGCCCGCCGCCGCTGCGGTGAACGCCCGTCGCGTCTGCGGGGCGAGATGCCCGAGGGTGATCTGCCCGCGCTCGGCAATGTGCGGGTCATACGGGATAGTGAACACCTGCTCGACACCCGCGTCAGCGATAATCTGATCGACCCGGTCGACGACCTGCCGGTTCTCCGGCCGCCCATCCGTCAGCCGCAGGATCGTCGCGTGCTCGGCCAAGCTCGCCGCCTTCCCGCCGGCCGACCGCAGTACATCGAGCAGCGCGACCGCCTCCAACACCGCATCCCCGGCGTTGAACACCGGAATCACCAACGCGTCGGCGGTATCGACGGCGCCCTGGAACGCTGAGGAGGAGGGCTGGTTGCCGCTGTCCATAATGCGGATGCCGAAGTACTGATCGACGACCGCCGCGACCGCAGTCACATCGTCATGGGTCAGGCGCGGCCGGCGACGCACGGTGCCGATCACGGACGCGAACGAGGTTTGAGGCGCGGTGTAGCCGGCGAGCTGCCCGGCGCTGGTGATGGTGTCGACGTCGCGGACGAGTTCTCCCATGCCGCGGGCTGGGTTTCCCTCCGCCCGGAACGACAATGCGCCGGGGTCGTCGGATACCTCGAGGATGCACACCGATCCGCCGCGGGCGGCGGCAAGGACTCCACCGGCGATGATCGCCGACGGCGTCTTCCCGACGCCGCCCTTCTGGTTGGCGACCAACACGCTCACCGCGCGAGTCCATGTTGCCTGCCGGATCGTTTCCTCATCCCGCCGCAAGGCTTCCGTCTGTTCGCGCTCGGCCAGCTCTGCCGGTCCGGGCGTCATCGGCAGCCCGAGGCGGGAGAGCACACCGCGCAGGCCGCGCTGCGCACCCTGCGCCTGCGGCGCGGTGGAGAGCAGTCCGAGGTCGTGATCGGAACCGCCAAACAGATCGGCCAGAGCCGGCTCAGACGGGATTCCTACCGGCCGCTGCGGCATCGCGCTGGCCGGTGCACCACTCTCGTCGACAGCTTGGCGTTCCGGAAGCGGGACAACCGGACGTTCGGGAGTGGGGGCATCCGCTTCGATGTAGCCCTGGGCACGTGACGCACCGCGAAACACGGTACTCGCGGGTGGGTCAGTGTGCTGGTTCGTGGTCTGTGATGTTGCCTGATTCTGACTGGACACAAGCAAATCTCCCTCTCTAGGACTCCATACGGTGCTCGACAATCACCACAACGACACAAGACACGGAATCGGTCAGCAGGTTGGCCGAGCGTCGGCGGATTGTGGCAACAGCCGGGCATATTCCTGCCAGCCATGCTGTCGTATCCGTTCGAGCGGACCGGGTGTGCACCGTCACGATTCCCTTTCTGTGCGGCGTCGTTGCCGTCTAAGTCGAGAGTAATGCTCACCTCCGACATTGAATGCGACACACCGCCAAGAAGACACGAAATGCCCTCAAAAAGTCCCGGCCACAACAGCGGTCCCGTGACCGAGCAGTCGCCCACGCCTTGGCAAGTGCTCGCCAGTTCGCAAGCGCAAGGACCTGTGCGGAAGCGGCTACGCCGCTGCGAACCTCAAATAATGAGCCGCGTTCGCGACCTGTTTTCACGGGCTTGTTTGACCTTTCCGGCCGGTCATCGTAGCTCGCTTCGCGCCTGCGTTCCCAGATTCTCAGACGCGGTCGCACGCTCCCTTATTTCGCCTGAGATTCTGGGCACTACAGCTCTCCCGCTCGCTATCGATTTCTCTCGCCGGAAGGCAAACAAAATATTCGGTCCAGGAGAGGGAGCCACCATCATGACCATCGCTGCGGTTATCGACACCATCAGCACCGACACCACCGTAAGCAGTCCCATCAGCCACGACACCATCGCCCGCACCGCCTGGGCCACCATCGCCGAACCGGGCGACCCCCACGTTTGCGCACTCATCGCAGGGTATGGGGCCGAAGCAGCCCTGAACGCCCTCCTCAGCCTCGACCCCGATACAGCCAGTGGCAGAGACGGGACCATCGCGCAGCTGCGATCGACCAGCCTGCCTCGGTACTCGGTCAACCGGGTCGTCGACGCGATCCGTCTCACCGTCGCAGGCGGGTACGAGCTGCTCACGCCATCACATTCGAACTGGCCGGCATCCGTTGCCGACCTCGGAGAGGCAGGACCGTTTGCTCTCTGGGTGCGCGGGGACGCTTTGCTTCTGAGCGCGCCGAGCGTGGCGTTGACGGGCACGCAGTTCGCGACCCCGTACGGCAGGCACCTTTGCGTGGACCTGGCCTCCGGTCTAATCGAGCGCGGCTGGGCGATTGCCTCCGGCGCCGCTCGCGGCATCGACACCGCCGCCCTCGCCACCGGTCGGGCATTCGCCGGCCGCAACGTGGTTGTTCTCCCCACGGGCATGGACGACACTTGCCCTGCGGAAAACGCGGAGCTGGTCGACGCAGTCGCGACGCGCGGTGTCATCGTGAGTGAAATCCCACCGGGACGCACGCCCTCGGCGTGGCAGTTCCAAGGCGGCAACCGACTCCTCGCTGCGCTCGCAACCAAGACCGTCATCGTCGAAGCGGAATACGAGTCCGGGGACCTGCACACCGCGGTGACCGCCATGGAACTGGGCCGGCCGTGCGGTGCCGTGCGCGGGTTGGCTGCGACCGTGGCCAATGCGGGATGCGACCGGCTCATCCGTCAGTACGGCGCCCAACTTGTCGCCACCATTGACGACGCCGACCGACTCTGACCCTGGCGAGAGCGCCGCCCGCATCGGTCAGGCGGCGCTCCCGGATTCATCCGTCTCGACGACGTCGAGCCGCACGACCTCCGCGTCACGACCACGCTCGACGTCAGCCGGCGCCGGCGCCGGCACCGGTGTAAGCGGCGCGGATGGTGGTGTCTGCAGTTGCCGGTTGGGCAGTGCTCGGAACGGAGCGATCGCGCCGCCCTGCACGATCCAGAACGCTCCGTCCGCCGCTTCCCGCACATCTTGCGGTGGGATGACGTAGGTGTGTTGGGCGCGGGCGCTGCCGAGTTCCTCGCCGGTGGCGCGGCCGGCGGATTCCATCCGCATCACCGTCCCGGCATACTTCACCACATCTTCCGGGTCTTTGGATCGGCCAAAGATCAGCGCAGCGCCACTCGTGAGTGCACGGCGACGGCGGACCTCATCGTTAGATAGGCCCGCCGGGCTCTGCGTCGCGAGGACTAAGCCGACGCCGGCGCTGCGCGCCGTCTCAAACAGGCTCCCCGCAGTATCACCCGGGTCCTGCGACCCTGTCACCAGCTGGGGGAATTCGTCAACGATGACGACCACCGGGGACTTGTCGCGACGCTCCAACCGGGTGGCGAGAAAGTTCCGCAAGTCCAGCAGGAGCAGATCACCCAGCCGCGCCTGAGCATCGTCGACCGGCGACAGCGGAATGACCGTCACGTCAGCTTTCGGCGCGTTGTAGGACCAGCCGTCCTGGCCGATCCAGCGTTGCATCGGCCGCAGCGCCACCAGTAGGCTCTGCAACGCCCGTGCTCCCGCGGTCGACCCGTCTCGCTCCACGCGCTTGTTGATCAGCGGCAGGTCGTCGGTGTCGTCGACGAACCGGGCTGGGTAGGTCAACCGCTCGCGCAGGTCATCGATGCTGCTCAGCGGAGACCTGCCTTGCACCATTTGCAGCACCCCACGAATCTCATCGAGATAATGCTGGTTCGCGCCGTCAGGTACGGGCATCAGCCGCATCAGCTTCGCCGTGATCTGGTCGCCGGTGCCGTTAAAAAGGTTCCACGTACCGCCGGTTGTCGCGGTGCGACCATAGGTCTGCGCCACGGCGACCAGGTTCTCGGCGTCAGCCGGGTCGCCTTTCGCGTCTATGACGAACACGGGCCACCCGTATTCCAATGCACACAGTACGAGTCCGTTGATCAGGACGGTTTTGCCGCTGCCGGACTCCGCGATGATCAGTGCCCGCACCGACGATGCCGTCGGCGGCAGTACCAGGTATTTTCCGGTTGCATCGACCCAGTCGCGCACGCGGCGCATGTCATAGAAGCGGTCAGCGAGGGTTCGAATCGTCACCCGGCTCGTCACCCCGAATGCCTGCCGCTGATCTCCCACGGCCAGCGGCACGGTGACCGCTTGGCGGGTGGTGCCGACGATGCGGCCTGTCTCGGCCTCGAGGCGCACGCCGATGCGGCGGGCCACGCTGCTGTCGGCGGCACGCTTGCGTGCGGTCTCAATCTTCTCCTGCCGCACCACGTTCGATACTCGCCGGGACCGAACCTGCTCGGCGATTTTCCGCCGCCGCAACGACCACGCGGCCGGCAGCAACAGCACCCCGGCAAAGAAATTCGCCACCACCCACGGACCAAACATCGACCAGAGCTGCGCCCACCACTCAGCGTCGTCAAAGAACTCGGTCGCGGCCCCCGAGCGGATCCAGTCCGCCAGCAGGATTGCCTCCCAAGTGAGGAGCGCGGCTACGAGGAGGATGCCGACCGTATTAACCGTCCACTGCCACCGCCACACCACCCAGAACCGGGTCTTCGTCGCGATAACGTCGCCGGCAAGCCGGCTCACCACGACCGGCACGACCAGCGGCAACGCAATCAAGACCATGACGACCGCGAACGCGGCGCCGAGCAGCCGCGCGATCGTGTCGCTGGTGGCGTCCGTCTCTACCGGAACGGCCGTCTCGCTCATGCGCGGACCTGCGTCGACTCGCCCCACCCGCTGCTGCTCTCGAGCTCCACCACGTGGGCGGCTCGTCCGTGTGCGGTCGCGTAGGCGCCGGCGCCCAGCTCGGCGCCGGTCCAGTACCCGCGTGCGTCGAGGGAGTGTTGGGAAACGAAACGGGGTCGGTCGGTGCGGACCAGGTGCTTGTCCGCCTCCCGTGTTACCGCCCGATCAGCGTCCGCCGTGCAGAAATACACCACCCGATCAATCCCCTCATGCGCCAAGCGATACGCGTGGCTCTGACAAATCGACTGATACCGCTGCCACGTCTTCGGCGTCAACTCCACCTCCACCAACTCGACAACCCCGTCACGCTCGGCCACCCCATCAGCCTGATGCTCGCGCACGCTGTTCGGTTTGCGGTCCCGCCGCCACGTGAACCCCTGCGCCAGATAGCGCGCCGACACCGTCGCAACCGCTACCTCATGCCGCGTCGTCTGCCGAAACAGATTCGGCGCCGGCTTCCCAATCGCCAGATACGTGGCCCACACTATCGACCCGTCCCGATACGCAACCCGGCCCCGGCCCAGCAATCCAGTCCCGATCATCCGCGCAGCCCACTGCTGCGCCCGGCGCAACGACACCGGCTCACCAACACCAGACAGGGCGCCCAACGCCCACCGCACGGCGTCCATATCCGCCAACCGAACAACGTCCAACCATGCCAGAAGTGCCTCGTCGCGCTCCGTCACCTGCACCATCACCCAGCTCCAAACTGACAACGTTTCAGCTTTCCACCACGATTCTGCACCCAGCCACCGACACAGCCCCGCATGCCACACCGCACATCGTCCACTTCAACTCATCGACCTCACCGCTTCTGCTCGTCGTTTTTCTTATCCGATTGCTTCCTACTCTCTGCCGTCAGCTCCCACATTTTCTGCCGGCTTTACCTAGCTTTTCTCGTCACTTTTTTCACTTCTTCTCTGTCTTCTCTTCTTGTTCTCCCTATTTTTTTCTTTTCAGTTTTTTCTTTTTTGTTTTTGTACTTCTGTTTTTTTCTTCTACCTTTTTCTTCTCTTTCCCTGTCCCACCACCACCCCTTTACTTCCCAACCTCCTACACACTGAGGAACGATGGGTGTGAGAGGTTGGGAAGCGAGCGCAGCGAGGGGGCGGCGGTGGGACAGGGAAAGAGACCCCCTACCCATTCGTTTACCTATTCGCTGCCAGTGAATAGGTGGACGAATACCCGCGCAGGCTTGTGGCGCTCTTCGTGCGTCAAATTCGTGACGGACGACGTGGTGCCTGCGACCGATCTTTGGCCCCTCTGCTGCGCATCTAGCAGTCGCCCGCACTGGACCTGCTCCGCCGGGCGAAGCCGAAATGGGGGCCCGGATATTGATGGCGTCCTGTGACGCTGGACCCGCGGAAGCGTCGACGCGAGCGGCCAAATCTTGTCGGCTCTATGTCGTTTCAGCCGTCGAGGCATGAACAACTCGATGTGCGATCACGGGCCGTTCCGTCACCGGAATCAGCTCGTTACGACAAGCGCCGGAATCGTTCCACGCTGTCGAACCAGCGGACGACGCTGTTGGCGTTGTGGGCTTGCATGAGGGCATCTTCGACGATGCCGGCGAATTGGGCGGCATCGCGAAGGCCGAGTTCAGCCCGAGCGACTCCGGGCGCGCAGCCGGCGCCGCAGCCGTCTTCGCCGTTGCACTCGACGCCGTCGACGACGGTGCTGTGCCAGTTGGCGAGCTGGTCGTACACCTGGCCGAGGGAGCGCTGGGTGGCGGTCAGACACCCGAGCAGCAGGTACGAGTCGTAGGGCCGTTCGATCGCACGAGTCGCGTGCGCCAGGCTGCGTGCGATGTCGGCCAGCTCGTTCGCCCGGCTGATCAATTCGCTGTCGTGGTCGTTCATGGTGGTGCTCCTTTCATGAGGTATTCAGGGTGGGCCGCGCGTGCGGCCCACCCTGAATAGCTATTCGGTGTCAGGCTTGGAGTTGCGGCGAACGGTGGCGACGGCGCGGTTGAGGTCGGGTCCGACGTTGTCGGCGTCGATGACGCGGCCGTATTGGCGTGTCTGCTCGTCGCCCCAGCTGTCAGTGTGTTCGCGGCCGACGACGATGACGGGGTCGCCCTTATGCAAGGTGGCGGCGACGTTTTGGCCGAGCTCGAACTTAGCTTCCACGAAATGCGTGGTTGCGGCGTCGTGGGCGAGCCATTTGCCGCCGCGGTACTCGCCTGTGTTCTCGATGACTCGCAGCTTGGTGATCTGAATGCTGCCGGCTGTGACGACCTCGGGGTCCAGAGCCAGGTTGCCGATGATGGTGCGTGTGGACATGAGTGCTTCTCCTTCGATGGGTGGTGCGTTGAATTGCGGTGGGGAGTCGTTGGCTTTGGGTTCTTCGACCAACTATTTTTTGTGCCGTCCGGCGAGAAGAATCGATAGCGAGCGGGAGCGCTGGGAGTGCCCCGAATTTCAGGCGAGATAAGGGAGCCAGCGACCGCGTCTGAGAATCTGGGAACGGGAGGCGCGTAGCGAGCTACGGTGATCGGCCGGACAGGTCACAAATTGCGTTTCACGCGGTGGGGATGCGCGCCGATTGCGGCCGCGATCAAGGGGCCTTTGCCCGACGTTGCTGGCAAGTTATCCACAGGTGTTTTTCGCGCGCGCGTACTGTTAATTTTTTGTTTGTCCTGTTAGTACTGTTAGGGGGGCCGATCAGTGGCCCCCTATAGGGCCAGATCTGGCCCCCTATCGGTACGCTAAACGGCCCCCTACGGAGGCCGCTCACCGGCCCCCAAACCTCCGCGTCGAAGCATCGGAATGACGTTGGTCTCGTACCGTCGGTGACCGCCCGGTCTCGTGCTGTCGACGAGCAGATTGAACTCGGCATTGTGGCCACGGTGGCCAGCACTGACTCGCTCGATAGCGCCGCTGGCGACGAGTTCCGCGATCGCCCGCTTGACCGAGTGATACGCCGACTCTGATCCGTTGTCCGGAGCCAGATAGCCCAGGGCGATCGCCGAGGATTCTCGGGATGCGAAGTACCGTCGCGGCGGTTGATTACCGGGGTTGTCGTTGTCGTCCCAGGTTTCCAAGGCCATGTGCACGAGCAGCCGGGTTGCCGCGTGCCCCAGGCCCAGGCGTGCAGCTGCGAGAACCGCGCCCTTAGCCGCATATAGGCCCACAGTGCTCTCACCCACCGGATCGGGTGCGAGGCGTTGCGAGATGGCAAAATTTCAGTATTCTGGACATAGATCAGATCCTTTGCGGGTGTTCGATCCTTGCCCCGGGGTGCAACCCGGGGCTTTATCTTTGGCCTGCCGCGAGCCGACGATTTGGTCGCCTGCAACAGGAGGCGCGGCCTCACCGCGTCACGAGGGCGCGTTTGCCCGTCTGCGTCTGTGCGCTCGCCTCGACCCAGGCGATCACTTCGGCCCGCTTGTACAAGACTTTCTTCGGCGTCGGCTTGTAGAAGCGCGGTCCCCGACCCAAGTAGCGCAGGTGGGCCAGCCCGCCGACGGTCAGTCCGGTGAGTTCGGCGACGACGACGGGGAGGATGAATTCTTCGGTCATGATTACGTCCCTTCGGTGACACGAGACACTCATTGCTTCGTGTTGCGATCACAATAAAACGCTTTTCGCTGTTTGACAAGGACCAATAGCTGTACGGTGTCGGCATGACAGGTTTTGTGAGGCAGTCCGGAATTGGCGAGCGGATTCAAGCCATCCGGAAACGGCACGGCATCCGCTCCGCCAAGGACCTCGCCGACCTCATGCCCGGCGGCAATGTCACCGAGGCGATCCTGCAAAACCTTGAAGCCGGCCGCAAGCAGGACCTCTCGGTCAGCCAACTCCTGAACATCTCCCACGCGCTGCGCGTTCCACCGGTTTTTCTCCTTGCACCAATCGGGCGCCCGCATGACGCGCTCGACCTGGTAAACCTCAGCAATACCTTCGAGGGAATGACCGTCGCTGAATTCGATGCCTGGATCTCCGGGGAAACGAATGGCACCTACCGGTGGCGTGACCTCACCGAGCGCACGGAACGCTCGCAGCTCGAGGCCATGCGCCAGCTCATTGCCAGCCTGCGCGAGCGCCGCCGTCTCACCACCAACGCGGCCATCGAAGCGGAACTCACGCCGCCGGGTGAGGTCAACACGGACCCCGCGATCTGGGATACCACGCAGGAACGACTTGCCGAGGCAAACCGGCGCATCGAACAACTCAGCAGCTATCTCACCGACGCGGGCTGGGACCTCGAAGGATGGGTCAAGTAGACCGCTGAGCCCGGGCCGAATAACTATCGTCCGCGTGTGAGCGGTCGAGGTATCGCCCTTGAGTTGCACTCTGTGCGCGTGATGAATTTCCTGGCGCAGGCTGGGATCGGCGACCGCATTCAAGCGATTCGCAAGCAGCACGCCATCCGTTCGGCTAGCGCCCGCGCCGATCTCATCCTAGGCGACAATGTCACCGAATCGATCGTGCAGAATATCGAGGCTGGCGGCAAGGACGACCTTCTCGTCAGCCAACTGCTCAACATCGCCAAGGCCCTACGCGTCTCGCCAATCTTCCTCCTCGCCCCCGTCGCCACACCCTCGGCCCGGTTCGACATCGCCAACCTCAGCTCGAGCTTCGATAACATGACCGTGGTCCAGTTCGATGCCTGGATCTTGAGCGCGGTCGACGGCGCTTACCACTGGGCCACCAACGACGAACACTCCGAACGCGCCCAGCTCTTGGCGACGCCGGAGCTCCACACGCAGCTCCGCGAGCGAAGTCGTTTGGCTGTAAAAGTCGAGGGCGAGCGATTCGTAGAGTCCGCTGACAAAATCGCTGCGACTACTGCATTCGACACCACCGAAGTGCGCCTCCCTAAATTCAGCCGGCGTATCAAACAACTCACTAGATATCTGGCCGCGGCTGGCTGAGAAACAGAGGGATGGTCTTACTGACTTCGCCCAGCCCAATGTCGGTGGGCGAGAGGAGAGTGGATCCAGCACAATCACTGACGATCCCGAGGTGAGATCATGGGCAGCATCTACTCGTATCTAACGAAGGCCGGTAAGCGCTACCGAGTCGTCTATCGCAAGCCGGACCACGATCAAGCACAGAAACGCGGCTTTACGACGAAACGGGATGCCGCGCTCTTTCTCTCAACGGTCGAAGTCACCAAGGCGAACGGCGATTTCATCGAGGCCTCAGCTGGTCGATTGACCATTGCGACATTGGGTGCTCAATGGCTCCACCACCAGTCACATCTCAAGCCCTCCAGCCTGCGCCCGGTTGAAATCGCGTGGCGCCTCTACGTGAAGCCAGCTTGGGGCACCCGAACTGTGGGCGAAATTCGTCACAGTGACGTTCAGTCGTGGGTGACTGAACTTACCGCGGTAAAGGGCGCGACGACTGTCCTCCGCGCCTACGGCGTCCTCGCTTCGACCCTCGACGTTGCCGTCAAGGACAAGCGAATCACCTCGAATCCGGCGCGCGGCGTGAACCTGCCTCGCAAGATTGCCAAGGAGCACACCTACCTGTCACACAGACAGGTCGCAGCGCTGGCGACCGCCTCCGGCGACCGTGCAACTCTCGTTCTCATAATGGCGTATTGCGGCCTCCGCTGGGGCGAAGCCATCGGGCTTCAGGTCAAGGACATCGACTTTCTCAAGCGCAGAATCAACGTCAATCGCAACGCTGTTGAGGTCGGTTCGCAGATAGAGGTCGGAACTCCGAAGTCCTACAAAGTGCGCTCGGTGCCCTTCCCCGCGTTCCTACTCCCCGGACTGAGTGACGAATGTCGAGACAAGCCGGCAACGGCACTCGTCTTCGCCGATCGATTCGGAAACCACCTCAAACGCACCCGGGTAAGCCTGGGCACGCGGAGCTGGTTTCTGACGGCACTTACGACGGCAGGCCTACCACGGATGACAATTCACGACCTCCGCCACACGGCCGCAAGTCTCGCAGTGAGCGTCGGCGCAAACGTCAAAGCGGTGCAACGGATGCTCGGTCATGCCTCCGCAGCGATGACCCTCGACACCTACGCGGACCTCTTCGATGACGACCTGGACGCCGTTGCAGACCGTTTGAATCAGGCCGCTATTTTTTCAAATGTTGCCAAAATGTTGCCAAAACAGAATTTTGGGGCAAAGGAAAACCCCTGACTCCCAGTGTTCATATGGGATTCAGGGGTTCAAATGGCTGCGGAGACGGTGGGATTTGAACCCACGGTACCCCGTAAAGGGTACTCCACCTTAGCAGGGTGGTGCACTAAGCCGAACTATGCGACGTCTCCTCGGTGCCTGCTTGCGCAAACACACTCCCTTATCTTAGCCGTACCGGGGGCATCCGCTCTGACCATGAAAACCACGGCCGGAGAAAAGGATACCGGCGCCCGGCTACCCTTGCTCGCGCAGGGTTCGACCGGCCGTGCAGGTGTAATCGCCGGCCGTTTGACCGGTCACCGAATCCGACAGGACAACTCCGGGAGCCTCCGTGGCGGGCGCCTCGGTAGCCACCGGAACGTCGGTCGCGGCCGGAACGGGAGCGGCTTCAACCGGAGCATTCGGGTCGGCGACAGTGCCACGGCCGGTGGTTCCGCTCAGAGTCAGCGGTTCATCGGCAGCGACCGCCGCGAACAGGTCGTCGAATGCCGGCTGAATGGCTTTGACACCGCCCGTCACGTTGCCGGTGGGCACCTGGGCGAAGACGACCTGGTTGAGATTGATATCCTTCAGCGCGACGGCGATCGATGCGAGGGTCGTCACGCTGTTGAGGCTCTCCGATAGGCGCATGTTGGCTGTCACTGCCTTGGCCAGGGCGTATACCTTGGTCGGGTCGGAGAGGGTGTCGGCGCTCTGGATCGTGCGCACGAGCGACGACATGAACAACTGCTGGTTGTTGATGCGGGTCAGGTCGCTGCCGTCGCCGAGGCCGTGGCGGGTGCGCAGAAATTGCAACGCCTCATAGCCCTCGAGCAGGTGCTCGCCCGGGTCGAGGAAGGTTCCGGTGTATTCGTCTTCGATGCGCTCCGCGACGCAGACCGGCACGCCGCCGACGGCGGAGGACATGGACATGACGCCGCTGAACTGCGCCTCGGCTGCAAATGGAATGGAGAGTCCGGTGAGCTTCTCAACGGTCAGCACGGTGCAGGCGAGCCCGCCGTAGCTGAGCGTGGTGTTGATCTTCTGGCTGCTCATCGCGTTGAACGAGCCGCCTTCGGGGTTGGGGCAGGAGGGGATGGAGACGAACATGTCACGGGGGAAGCTGATGACCGAGGCGTTGCTGTGGTCTTCCGAGATGTGCAGCAGCATCGTCACATCGTTGAGGTCGCCGGTGGAGTCCTTCGGGCCGAACGCTGCGTCCTGGCCGACTCGACTGTCGCTTCCGACGATGAGCATGTTGACGCCGCCGTCTATGGCGCCGATCGACGGGACCGGGCCGTCGCTCTCATTGGCGAGGTGCACGCCGGGCTGCACGCTCACGGCGACGTCGTAGGTCGCGATGGCGGCCACGGAGAATCCGCTGACCAGAACGACGGCCACGCTGCCCGCAATGAACTTCGCCACGGTCACGGCAGCGTTCGACTTTTTGAGCCGGCCATGACGCGCAACGGTTTTGAGGTTCTTGGAGCCGGCCCGGCGGGGGCGAAGCTGGTCGCTCACTCATGTCCTCTCATCGGGTGGTCGGCCTGATCGGCCTGCGGCGCCAATGGTTGTGCGCCGGTCTTGTTCGGTTCAGTGAAGCTGCCGTGCGGTGGAGCGTGAAATCGTGCTGCGGAGGGCGTGGGATTCGAACCCACGAGACATTTCTGCCCACCAGTTTTCAAGACTGGCTCCATCGGCCGCTCGGACAGCCCTCCCGGTTGCCCATTTTCCGTGCAAAATACTGCGCGGGATGAATTAGGCGAACTGGCCCGATTCTAGCCGATGACAGACCTCACACACTGACAGAGCGGCCTGACAACCGGCTGGATACCGGTCAGAGCGTGCGCAGTACCGTGGCGAGGCCGTCGATTGAGACATTGCCGGTGATCTCCGAACCGGCGGCGAGGACGTCGTGGGGCGACTCGCCCATGGCGACACCGCGACCGAATTCACCGGCCCACTGCAGCATGTCGATGTCATTGCGACCATCACCGACGGCCATGACCCGGTCGCGGGGAACACCAAGCGACACGCGCACCCGCTCCATCGCCGTTGCCTTGTTGACGCCATCGGGGGCGATATCGAGCCAGGCGGTCCACCCGATGGCGTAGCTCACCCCGTTCAGCCCCATCCGTTCGACGACGTGGAGGAAATCCTCCATGTCGTGGTCGGGCGAGATGACAACTACCCGGGTCGCCTGGTGTTTGAGGAGCTCATCGAAATCGACCCGTTCGCTGTCCATACCGATCGTGGCATCGGGAATCGGCTCGGTGTAGCGGTAGAAGCCGTGCTCGTCTTCAACCGCGAACCTGGCCGAGCCGAGGTGCGCGCGAATCGAGGTGAGCACGTCGCTCGGGTCAAAGGTTTCGACCCATTCCCGCCGGTATCCCATGGGCGCGGAGGCGTCACGGTGCATGGTGATGGCACCGTTGGAGCAGACCACGTAACGCGGTGAGATGCCGAGCCGGTCGAGCACTGGCAGGGCAGCGGCCGCGGAACGCCCGGTGGCCAACATGACCTCGTGTCCAGCAGCGGCGAGGCGGGCGACCTCGTCGATCACGGCCTGGCTGATCGAGCCGTCTACGTGCATCGTGGTGCCGTCGATGTCGAGGGCGACGAGCCACGGCGTGGTCGTGAGCACTGTGGTCATTTCGATCCCTTCACGCGGAGCGGCGTCAGCACCTCGAGGCCGCCGAGGTAGGGCCGCAGCGCCTCGGGAACGAGCACTGACCCATCCGCTTGCTGGTGTGTTTCGAGAATGGCCACGATCCAGCGGGTGGTCGCGAGCGTGCCGTTCAGGGTGGCGACCGGCGTGGTTTTGCCCGATTCGGTGCGATAGCGGATATCCAACCGGCGCGCCTGATAGGTGGTGCAGTTACTCGTGCTGGTCAACTCGCGGTAGGCGTTCTGGGTGGGAACCCAGGCCTCGATGTCGAACTTGCGGGCGGCGCTCGACCCGAGGTCGCCGGCGGCCACATCGATCACCCGGTAGCTGAGGCCCAGGGACTGCAGCATGCCTTCCTGCAGGGCTACGAGGCGCTCGTGCTCGGCATCGGCATTTTCGGGCAGCACGTAGGTGAACATTTCGAGCTTGTTGAACTGGTGCACGCGAATGATGCCGCGGGTGTCTTTTCCGCCCGAGCCAGCCTCACGGCGGTAGCAGGTGGACCAGCCGGCGTAACGCAGGGGTTCCTCGGACAGGTCGAGGATCTCATCTTTGTGGTACCCGGCGAGCGCGACCTCGCTCGTGCCGGTGAGGTAGAGGTCATCGGCGGGCAGGTAGTAGACCTCGTCGTTGTGTTCACCGAGAAAACCGGTGCCGTCCATGATTTCGGGGCGCACCAGGGTGGGGGTGATGAGCGGCACGAAGCCGGCTTCGAGCGCACGGTCCAGCGCCATGTTCATGAGAGCGATCTCGAGGCGGGCACCGATGCCCTTCAGGAAGTAGAAGCGGGTACCGGAGACCTTGGCGCCGCGCGCCATATCGATGGCACCGAGCAGTTCGCCGAGTTCGAGGTGGTCGCGCGGCTCGAAGTCGAACACCGGGGCCTCGCCGTGGGTGCGCAAGGTCGCGAAGTTTTCTTCGGCGCCGCACGGAACACCGTCGAGGATCGGGTTCGCGATGGTCTTGACGATCGCGGTGAAGCGGGCATCTGCCTCGCCGGCGATGACTCCAGCAGCTTTCACCTCGACGGCGAGGCTTTGCGCCTCGGCAACGAGGGCTTTCTTCTCGGCGCCGGGCGCGGCAGCCACGCGCTTGCCGAACAGGTTCTGTGCAGCCCGCAGGTCTTCGAACGCGGTGATCGTCGACCGCCGTTCCGCATCTGCGGCCAGCGCGGCATCCACCGCTTCCACGGAGTCGCCACGGGCCTCCTGCGAACGCTTGAAGAGGTCAGGGTTTTCGCGTAACAGCACCGGATCAATCACCCGGCCAGTCTACAAGCGACTGCCGTCGGGCAATCGCGGGGGCAACCCAGTAGCGTAGGCCTCGTGAGCGCCTCCGAAAACCTCGCCCAGCACGCCGCCGTCGTCTACAATCCTGTCAAGGTCGACCTTGCCAGGTTGCGGGCGAGCGTGGCCGCAGCGGAGCGGGCCGCCGGCTGGGGTGCGACGCAATGGTTTGAAACGTCCGTCGACGATGTCGGTCAGGCAGCCACCAAACGGGCCCTCAATGCCGGCGCCGCCATGGTGCTCTCGGCCGGCGGTGACGGCACGGTGCGGGCCGTAGCCGAGGCGTTGCGCGAGTCGGGAGTGCCCATGGCTATCGTGCCCTCGGGCACCGGCAACCTGCTCGCCCGCAACCTGCTCCTGCCGCTCGGCAGCATTGACACCGCAGCATCAATCGCGTTCAGCGGTGTCGACAAGCCCATCGACCTTGGCGTCGCCAGCGTGACCACCGAGGCCGGCGCGATGGAGGAACACGTTTTTCTGGTCATGGCCGGGCTCGGCCTCGACGCGCAGATGATCGCCCACACACGCGACGACCTGAAGAAGCAGGTGGGCTGGCTCGCCTACGTCGACGGGGTGGCGCGGGCGCTGCCGAAAGCGCGGCCATTTCGCATCCGTTACAGCGTTGCCGGGCGGGTCGACCGGCCGGCGCAGGTGAGCGCCATTCTCGTCGCCAACTGTGGGCTGCTGCCAGGCAACCTGCAGTTTCTGCCCGATGCGCGCCTCGACGACGGCATTCTCGACATTGCCGTGCTGCAGCCCAAGGGCGTGCTCGGCTGGCTGACCATCTGGCGGCGGGTGACCTGGGAGAACGGGGTGCTGCGCCGCTCAGCGGTGGGTCGCCGCATGATTCAGGCGACGGAATCATCGAATGAACGGGTGATGACGACCCTGCGGGGGCCCGACATTCGCATCGCGCTCGAGCACCCCCAAGATTTCGAACTCGACGGCGACGAGTTCGGTCTGGTGCGCAAGGTGAGGCTGCACGCCGACGCGGGCGCGCTCATCGTGCGCGTGCCGGCCGAGTAGCGTGTCGTTTCTGTTGGGAGGGGTCGTGAATCGACCTGCCACCGCCGGTTCAGGTCGTTTTGCGGCCCCGCACGCGCCCTACTGGTGGGTCGACCGGGAGCGCCAGCGCAGGGCGTGGAAAAATAGAAGTCCGACGACAGTGGCCAGGCCGGTTGCGATCAGTGCGGGCGAGAGAGTGTAGATCACCTGCTGCATCACCATGTCGACGGGCACCTCGGCGCTCGAGGATCCAGGGAAGCCCGAGCTGAAATACGTGCCAAGAATCATGCGGACCTGCAGGATCAGCCCGCCGATGATGAGGGCTGGCCCAATAATCCACAGGGCAATGATGAACGGATTACGTGGCTCGAATTGGTCGGGAGGCTCGTCGGCGTCGGGTGTGAGCACCGAACCGACATCGGTTGGTCCATCAAAGTCTGCCGGCTGATTGTTTGCGGCGGGCGACAGAAACGCCGATAAGTCCGGCGCAGCGGCATCCGCAAAGTTACCGGGCTCATAGCCACGCTGATAACGGGCATCGTGCTCCGGGTCAAAGCGCGGCTCGATCATTCGGTGGGCTCCCCTGCTATCAGGCCGCGCAGCCAGTCGCGCGCCTCGATGAAGATGCCATCGTCGTAGCGCGAGGTGAACTCGATTCGGCGTTTGTCCGCCCGCGGGTAGGAGCCGAGAAAGATCACTTTCGGGCTGAAGCGGCGCAGTCCGAGCAGGGCGTCGGCGACGCGCTCGTCAAGAATGTGACCGTCGGCGTCGACGACGAAGCGGTAGCGGCCGAGGGAATCACCGATCGGCCGGGACTGAATCAGGCTGAGGTTCACGCCACGGGTGGCGAACTGCTCGAGCATGTCGAGCAGGGCGCCGGAGCGGTCGCTCGGCAGCTCGATGATGAGGCTGGTCTTGTCGGCGCCGGTCGGCGCAATGAGCTCGGCGGTGCGGGCGACAAGCACGAACCGGGTAACCGCGTTCGGGTTGTCACCGATTTCAGACGCCAGAACGACGAGGTCGTGGTGCTTGTCGATACCGGGCGGGGCGATCGCGGCATCCGCTTGATCAGTTTCTAACAAGGCAGACGCGGCGGCTACGTTGCTCGACGCGGGAATGTGCCCGTGGCTCGGCAGGGTGCGTTCGAGCCAGTTGCGGCACTGCCCATAGGCGACCGGATGCGCGTTGATGACGCGCACGTCGTCCAACGTTGTGCCGGGGCGGGCTACGAGCACGAAGTTCACCGGTACCAGGTATTCGCCGATGATGCGCAGGTTCGGCACGCTTGCGAGGGCATCTTGCGTGGCCGTGACACCACCGTCGACCGAGTTCTCGATGGCGATCATTGCCGCCATGCTGCGGCCGCTCGCGACATCGGCGAAGGCCTCACCCACATTGTTGACCGGACGCCAGATCTGCCCGCGAGCGCCTGGCACCTGGGCGAGCGCCGCTTCGGTGAAGGTGCCGGCCGGGCCGAGATAGCTGTAAGTCTGGGTCGGGGTCGGATTCGGCGCGTCGGGCATGGCTCTCAGCCTACTGGGGATGCCAGACTGTGCTCATGAGCGAACGTGCGGGCACCCGAGCCCTGGAATCTGACCTGATCGACGTTGATGAACTGGTCAAGGCCTATTACGACCTGAAACCGGATGTCCGGGTGCCGGCCCAACGCGTCGTCTTCGGCACGTCCGGGCACCGCGGCAGTTCGCTGAACACTGCGTTCAATGAGGATCACATCAGTGCGACGACTCAGGCGATCGTCGAGTACCGCGCCGGGCAGGGCATCACGGGCCCGCTCTTCATCGGCACCGACCCGCACGCCCTGAGCGGCCCGGCATACACGACCGCCCTCGAGGTGCTCGTCGCCAACGGCGTGCGCGTGCTCGTCGACGAGTTCGATGACTACGTGCCCACCCCGTCGCTGTCCCACGCAATTCTGGCCTACAACCGGGCCGGGCACGGCGACCTGGCCGACGGCATCGTCGTCACGCCGAGCCACAACCCGCCAATGGACGGTGGCTTCAAGTACAACCCGCCGCACGGCGGTCCGGCCGACAGCGATGCCACCTCGTGGATTGCCAACCGGGCCAACGACCTCATTGCCGGGGGCCTGGCCGGCGTGCGACGGAGCGAGCCGAGCGCCGTTGAAACCTATGATTTTCGCGGCAACTACGTGAACGACCTCGAGAACATCATCGACATGCAGGCCATCCGCACCAGCGGGATTCGCATCGGGGCCGACCCGCTCGGCGGCGCGAGCGTTGGCTACTGGGGCGCCATCCGCGACCGCTATGAAATCGACCTCGTCGTGGTCAATCCGAAAGTCGACCCCACCTGGCGATTCATGACCCTGGACTGGGACGAGAAGATCCGCATGGATCCGTCGAGTGCCTCGGTAATGGCATCCGTCGTTGCCCACAAGGATGAGTACGACATCCTCACCGGCAACGACGCCGACGCCGACCGGCACGGCATCGTCACGCCCGACGGCGGCCTCATGAACCCGAACCACTTTCTGGCCGTCGCCATCGACTACCTGTACAGTCACCGCGAAGGATGGAAGCCCGACGCTGCGGTCGGTAAGACCCTCGTCTCGTCGACGATGATCGACCGGGTGACCGGCTTTCTCGGCCGCGACCTCTGGGAGGTGCCCGTTGGCTTCAAATGGTTCGTCCCCGGCCTCATCGACGGGTCCGTCGCTTTCGGCGGTGAAGAGAGCGCCGGCGCCAGTTTCGTGCGCTTCGACGGCACCGTCTGGACCACCGACAAGGACGGTATCCTGCTCGCCCTGCTCGCCTCCGAGATTCTCGCGGTGACCGGCAAGACCCCGAGCCAGCGCTATGCGGAACTAGCCGCGCACTTCGGCGCTCCGTCATACGCCCGAGTGGATGCCGCAGCCACGCCCGCGCAGAAGGCTGCACTGGCCAAGCTCGACGGCTCGATGATCACAGCCACCGAACTTGCCGGCGAGAAGATCACCGGCGCGTTCAGCGTTGCCCCCGGCAATGGGGCAGCGATCGGCGGCGTCAAGGTGACCACCGAGAACGCCTGGTTCGCGGCCCGGCCCAGCGGCACCGAGGACGTCTATAAGATTTACGCCGAGTCCTTTCTCGGCGACGAACATCTGGCTCGGGTGCAGGCCGAGGCCAAGGCCATCGTCGACACCGCGATCGCCTAGAGCTCTCCCCCGCCGCAGACGGAGCGCTGGGGACGGGTTATTCGCGGGATGTCGAGTTCAAGGTTGAGCCGAGGAGCGGATGGTCCGTCCCCAACGCGGCCCACGTGACAATGAGTTCCTAGGGAACGCTCCAGTAGTACGCCGTGGCCCCCGGGTGGTCCACCGTGATCGCCGTGTCGACCGAGCGGAAATCGGAATCGAGGGTGTGCCCGGCGAAGAAGATCGAGATGGCGTCACCCACGCGCTCCACCTTGGTGACAATGCCGGTGTGGTCGCGGTCGCCGGTGTTGTCCCAGTCGAACTGCGCGATGTCGCCGACCTTCACCTGGTCGCGCTGCTGATCGGTCAGGGCCGTGGCCCTGCCGGTCTGCCCGATGTATTCCATGAATGCGGTGGAGCTGCGCCACGCCGCTGAGGAGTCGTAGGCGTTGCCGTTCTTCGCGCTCGACCAGATGCTGTCCATGACCCAGCCGCGCGCGATCATGGCCTGGCTGGCAAAGTTGACGCAGTCATTCTCGCCGAGAATGCCCCACTCGGCGGAGTTGTAGTTTCCCAGCTTCCAGTGCGCCGCGACGTAGTCCAGTTGCGCGCTGACGGGGGCGCTGACGGTCGGCTCTGGTTCCGCTGGCGGTTCAACCGCGACCGGGGCGGCGGAGGCGGTAGGGGTGACGCGAGCCGGGTCATCCGTTGCGGCGACGGCATCCGTTGTCTGCGCGGTCTTGGCGGAGTCGGCGGAGCCCGCGAGGGCTTGCACGACGAGCGCGGTCGCGCCGACCGCGAGCACGGCTCCGACTGCCGTGGTCAGGCCGAGTCGCTGCCACCGGGTTAGCTGCACAATGTTCTCACTTCGTTTGGGAGCCTGCCTGTGACGGCTTAGACGCTGACGGCGGCGCTGAGGTAGAGCGCGATCGCCGCGAGGGCGACGAGCACTCCGACGATGATGACGCCGATCAGAAACCGGCGGCGGAGACGTCGTTGATCCGCCTCGGTGGGTTCGTTGTTCTGCAGCATGGTTCGAGCTTAGCGGCGACGAATATCAGAGTCCTGAATTCGCTCCGGCGGGTGCCGGACAACATCCGCGCCAAATACTGGCTGCACGCGCTGCCGCACGGTACCGTGTTTTTATGTCGCAGACCGAGCCCGCACCGTTCACCTGGCCGCACGGATTTCTCTGGGGGTCGGCGACGGCCGCCGCGCAGATCGAGGGTGCCGGCCACGAGGGCGGCAAGGAGGATTCGATCTGGGATGAGTTCGCGCGGGTTCCGGGCGCTATCGCGGGCGGCGACGACCTCGACACGGCCGTGGATCACTACCACCGGATGCCGGCGGACGTGCAGCTCATGGCCTCACTCGGCCTCGACTCCTACCGGTTCTCAACCAGCTGGGCACGGGTGCGACCGGGCGACCGCGCCCTGAACCGGCAGGGGCTGGACTTCTACTCCCGGCTGGTCGACGAGTTGCTCGGCGCCGGCATTCTGCCCTGGCTCACGCTGTATCACTGGGACCTGCCGCAGGCGCTCGAAGAGAAGGGAGGCTGGGCCAACCGCGACACTGCTTACCGGTTCGTCGACTATGCGAGTGATGTCTACTCTGCGCTCGGCGATCGGGTCACCCACTGGACCACCTTCAACGAACCGTTTTGCTCCTCGCTGCTCGGCTACGGATCGGGCGTGCACGCTCCGGGCCGGCAGGATGGCCGGGCGGCGGTCGCCGCCGTTCACCACCAGCATCTCGCGCACGGGCTCGCGGTCAACGCGCTGCGTTCGGCCGGCGCCCAACACCTCGGGATCACGCTCAATCTCACCAATGCCGTGCCGCGCGATGCCGCCGACCCGGTCGATGTTGAGGCGGCCCGGCGCCTCGATTCGCTCGCGAACCGCATCTTCCTCGACCCGCTTTTGCGCGGCTCCTACCCCGAAGACACCCTGCGTGACCTGGAGCCGTTCGGGCTGGCCGAGGTCATCCACTCGGACGACCTGGCGATCATCGGCGCGCCGCTGGATTTTCTCGGCGTCAATCACTATCACGATGACCTCGTGAGTGGGCATGCGGATGCCGCGGCGAGCGACTCCCACGCCGGCGGCGCCACCCGACCGGTCGCGTCGCCGTGGATCGGGTCGGAGTACATCACTTTTCCGAGCCGAGGGCTGCCGCGCACCGCGATGGACTGGGAGGTCAACCCCGACGGGCTGCGCCTGCTGCTCGTACGGCTCGGCCAGGAGTACGACCGGCTGCCACCGCTCTATGTGACCGAGAATGGCGCAGCCTACGACGACACGGTGGGTGCCGACGGCGCTGTGCATGACGCCCAACGCACCGACTACATCGTGGCGCACATCAACAAGGTGGGCGAGGCGGTCGCGGCCGGCGCCGATGTGCGCGGATACTTCGTGTGGTCGCTGCTCGACAACTTCGAGTGGTCGTACGGCTATGAAAAACGGTTCGGCATCGTGCGAGTGGACTACGACACACTCGAGCGCACGGTGAAAGACAGCGGGCGCATGTTCGCGGCACACATTCTGGCGGCACACGCGAGCTGAGCCGCGCGCGACGAGGTCTCGCGGCACCCGTTACGGACGTCGGCACCTGTTCCCAGGGGTGCCCGCTTCCTCAACGAGTGCCGCGAGTACGAGGCCGGCTCCGAAGAAGATCCTCGGGCCGTCCAGTTTCAAGAAAGTCGACGCCCGGCACCGGCCCGAAGCGGGCCCGCATGACGGCGACCGCCTCGGGGTTTTGATCGATGAGCACGAAGCGTCGGCCGAGCGCGGCCGCAACCGCGCCGGTCGTGCCACTGCCAGCGAAGAAATCAAGCACCCAGTCTCCTTCCCGGCTCGACGCCTGAATGATGCGGCGCAGAATCCCGATCGGTTTCTGGGTGGGGTAGCCCGTTTTCTCCTTGCCGGTGGGCGAGACGATCGTGTGCCACCAGACATCCGTGGGCAGCTTGCCCTTGGCCACTTTTTCGGGCGTGACGAGGCCGGGCGCCATATACGGCTCGCGATCGACGGTGGTGGAGTCGAAGTAGTACCTCGCCGGGTTTTTTACGTAGACCAGAATCGTGTCGTGCTTGGTGGGCCACTTGTTCTTGGATTTCGCGCCGTAGTCGTAGGCCCAGATGAGCTCGTTGAGAAAACACTCGCGGCCGAACAGGGCGTCGAGCAGCACCTTGGCGTAGTGCGCTTCGCGGTAGTCGAGGTGCAGGTACAGCGTGCCGTCATCGGCCAGCAGCCGCCAGGCCTCGATCAGACGCGGCTCCAGAAAGGCCCAATAGTCCTCGAACTGGTCGTCGTAGCCGAGCAGGTCGCCCTTGATCCGTTCGTAGCGCTGCCCCTTGAACCCGGTGATCGTGCCGACCGCGTGGGATCCGTCGGTGGCAACCGAGCGCACCGAGGTGGTGCTCTGGCGTTTCTGCGATCGGCCGGTGTTGAACGGCGGGTCGAGGTAGATCAGGGTGAAGGCGCCATCGGGCAGCCTCGGCAGCACGTCGAGGTTGTTGGCGTGCACGACACGGCTCGGGCTGGTCGGTGTCCACGCGTTTGGCATTTGTCTATTCTTTCAGCCTGGGCGACTCTGATCGGCCTAGTCTGTCGGGATGACTGCAGAATCGACGACCATCCACTCGCAGAACCTGGCCGATGGCGGGACTGTCGACGTGCGCCACGACCCGGGGCAGAGCCGCTACACGGTCTGGCTCGACAATGAGAGCGTGGGATTGGCCGACTACACCACAACCTCGTCGGCCGTGCACTTCACCCACACCGAGGTCAATCCGGCGCAGCGCGCCCATGGCCTCGCAAGCATTATGGTCGAGCAGGCGCTCGACGACGTGCGGGTGCACACCGACCTCGCCGTCGTGCCGGAGTGCTCCTACGTGGCGCACTGGATCGACACCCACGCCGCATACCAGGACCTGCTCACCCGCGGACAGTAGCGGCTGGGCCCGGGCATCCGCTCGTCGTTCTTCAGGGCACCCGGGTCAGCCAGGCTTCGGTGCTGAACTTGTTGGCCACCAGCTCGGTGGCTTTCGCGTATTCCTCGGCCGTGACGTCGCCCTTGGTGGCGCCGTAGAGGCCGGTGAAGGTCTCGGTCATGCGGTCGATGATGGCAGCGCGGCTGAGGCCGGTCTGGCTGCGCAGCGGGTCGACCCGCTTGGCGGCGCTCGTGATGCCCTTGTCGCTGAGCTTCTCCCGGCCGATGCGCAGCACCTGCACCATCTTCTCGCCGTCCATGTCGTAGCTCATGGTGACGTGGTGCAGCACAGCGCCGCTGCCGAGGCGCTTCTGGGCGGCCCCGCCGATCTTGCCAGTCGGGCTCGTGATGTCGTTGAGCGGCTGGTAGAACGCGTCGATGCCGAGGGACTTGAGCGCGGTGATGACCCACTCGTCGAGAAAGGCGTACGAGTCAGCGAAGCTCATGCCCTGCACGAGGTCGGTCGGTGCGTAGATCGAATAGGTGATGACCGAGCCGGCCTCCATAAACATGGCGCCGCCGCCGCTGATGCGCCGCACCACGGTGAAGCCGTACTTGGCGGCGTTCTCCGGGTCGACCTCGTTCTTGAGTGATTGAAAACTGCCGATGACGACGGCCGGCTCGTTCCACTCCCAAATCCGCAGGGTAGGGGGGCGGCGCCCCTCACCAACCTCGGTCGCGAGCACCTCATCGAGCGCCATCTGCATCACGGGAGCGACGGGCGTTTTCGAGTGGATGATCTGCCAGTCGTAGTCGCGCCAGGTGCTCGCTTGGGCGAGCGAACGGCGCACGGCGACGCCGACGGCCTCCGGCGAGAATCCGAGCAGAATGGCGCCGCTCGGCAGTGCGCCGCGCACGGCAGCGGCGATCGCGGACGCCGAGCTGCCAGCGGGAAGGCCGGTCACGGCGGCATCAATATCTTCGAGGGCATCATCGGGTTCGAGGAAGAAGTCCCCGGCCAGATGAAAATTGGCAATGACGTCGTCGATGACATCGAGATCAACGACGACCAGTTTGCCGCCCGGAACCTTATATTCACCATGCATGAAACCAGCCTACGGCGTGGGTGGCAATCGCTCGTCGAGCCAGTCCACGAGGTCGCCGATGATTTCGTCGCGGTTGGTCTCGTTGAAAACTTCGTGTCGAGCGCCCGGATAGACAATCAGGCGTACGTCCCGCAGTCCGGAGCGCTGGACATAGGCGTTCACCAGTTTGAGCGCGCTGCGCTCCCCCCCGACGGTATCGTCCCCGCCAACGAGCACGAGCATCGGCAGGTGACCGGGCAGGTCGCGGGCTGGGCGACCGAACAGGCGGGCGGCCTCGCGAATGCCGAAGAGCTTCGCGAGCGGCGTCGCCGTGGTCAACGGGTCGGCCACAAAGGCCGCCGCGACGGCCGGGTCCCGGCTGAGCCACTCGACCCCGGTGGTGCCGAGCGTCTGGTGCTTACGGTTGAGATCGCCGCCGTCGAGGTAGCCTGGCCAGCGATACGCCGTACCCGAGAGCACGATGGCGTCGTACTCGGCCGCGTGCTCGTTCACGATCATCTGCACCATGAACGATCCCCAGCTGTGCCCGAGCAGCACGAGGGGCAGGGTCGGGTGGTGTGAGCGGATGATCCCGCTCAGCTGATGCACGCCGGCTACGGCCGCGCGCAGCCCGCCGGCGCCGAGTCGGCCCAGCTTGGTGTGATCGCCACCGTGCTGGGCCAGTCCGGTCTGGCCGTGGCCGAGGTGATCGTCGGCATACACCGTGTACCCGGCCCGGTTCAGGTCGGCCGCGAGCGCCGCATAACGCTGGGCGTGTTCTCCGACGCCGTGGGCGACCTGCACAACGGCCCGCGGGGCAGCGGCCGGCCAGACGTAGTAGCTGACAACCAGGCCGGAGGCATCCGTATATGTGGGCACGAAGCCAGTCTGCCCTGTTTACGAACAGGACGCTCTGCAATGTACTTAGCTAGACTAATTTGCTATGCTAAGCATATATGGAATCTCGAACGCCTCCGACACCCGCCACGCTCAACGTCATCAGGGCGCAGCCCCCGATCGCAGTAGAAGCCGGGCGCGACCGCGACGTGAGCGACGTCAGCCACGAATTTCGGCTGGCCAATGGCCGCTTGGCTCGCCGCCTGCGGCAGGAGAAGGCCGAGAACGAATTGGGCAGCGGCCAGTTCTCGGCGCTCGGCGTGCTCTACCTGCACGGCCCGCTGACGCTCACCGAACTCAGCGAGTTTGAGCGGGTCACCCCGCCATCGATGACCCGCACGGTGAAATGTCTCGTCGATGCGGGCCTGGTGACCCGCACCGATTCCACCCTGGACGGCCGCAAGATTGTGCTCAGCACGACCGATGCCGCCGCCGAGATCATGACCGAAACCCGCAAGCGTCGAGACGCTTGGCTGGTGCTCCGCGTCGCCCAACTCAGCCCCGAACAACGCAGCACCCTCGCCGACGCGACCGTCATCATGAAGGAGCTTGCCGACAGTTGAGTGCCATGTTTCGCTCACTGAGCGTCGTCAATTATCGCATCTGGTTCGCTGGAGCCCTGGTGTCCAATATCGGCACCTGGATGCAGCGCACCGCGCAGGACTGGATCGTGCTGACCCAGCTCACTGACTACAACGCGACCGCGGTCGGCATCACCATGGCGTTGCAACTCGGACCGATGCTGCTGCTCATGCCCTGGTCCGGTCTGATCGCCGACCGGTTCAACCGGCGCAAGCTGCTCATTCTCACCCAGACACTGATGGGGCTGCTGGCCCTCGGCCTCGGCATCCTGACCGTGCTTGAGGTGGCCCAGCTCTGGCACGTCTACCTGTTCGCTTTCGGCCTCGGTGTCGTCGCCGCGATCGATGCGCCTGCTCGCCAGACTTTTGTCTCCGAGCTCGTCGCCGAAGACAATCTGTCCAACGCGGTCGCACTCAACTCGGCCTCGTTCCACGGAGCGCGTCTGATCGGGCCGGCCGCGGCCGGCCTGCTCACGGTTGCCGTCGGCGCCGGTTGGGTGTTCATGATCAATGCGGTCACCTTTGCCGCGACGGTCGTCGCGATGGCCCTGCTGCGCACCAGCCAGTTGCGACGCCAGCCGAAGGTGTCCCGCGAGCGGGGGCAGCTCGTGGCTGGCTTTCGTTACGTGCGGGGAAGAAGCGACATCGTCGTCGTCATGATCGCGGTCTTCTTGATCGGCACCTTCGGCCTCAACTTCGCCATCTTCACCTCGACCATGGCCACGATCGAATTCGGTCGCGGGGCCGCGGAGTTCGGCCTGCTCAGCTCGATCATGGCTGTCGGTGCCGTTGTCGGAGCACTGCTCGCCGCCAGGCGCAGCCGTGCGCGGCTGCGCCTGGTCGTGCTCGGCGCCGCCCTCTTCGGCGTGGCCTGCGCGCTGTCGGCGATCATGCCGTCATATGCCAGTTTCGCCATATCTCTCGTACTCGTCGGCCTGTCCGCGCTGACCCTCATGACGACCGCGAACGCCTACGTGCAGACCACCACCCGGCCCGAGATGCGCGGCCGGGTCATGGCGCTCTACATGGCCATCTTCGTCGGCGGCACCCCCCTCGGCGCACCCCTCGTCGGCTGGGTAGCGGATGCCTTCGGCCCGCGCTGGGCGCTCGGCCTCGCGGCGATGTCTGGCCTGCTGGCCGCGTCCGTCGTGCTGTTCTGGATGGTGCGCTATCGCCGACTACGGGTGCAGCTGCATCCGTTCTCGTCACCGCGGGTGCGTGTGCTGCACGCCGGTGACGGGCACGAGGAGGCCGCCGTTAGTCCGAGTCGCCGGTCCCGGACGAACGTGCCTGAGCCGGATGGGTCTGCACAAGAGAACGAGTTCGATCGGGATCGCGCTCTGGAGCGCGAGAGCCTGGCCGAGCGCAACCGCGAGACTGTCACGCGTGAGATCGCGATCGTCGAGGCTGCTGTTCCGCGGTAACAGTATCGGTAGCGCCAGCGCTCCGGATTCGGGAAGGGTTTAGCGCACCCCGCCCATCAGGCGCAGCACCGGGCGGGCGATCAGGGCGAGCATGAGCCCCAGCACGATCGCGATGCCGCCGAGCACTCCGAAATAGAGTCGCTCGGGCGCCGTCGCGTACCAGGTGGCGAGCACCCCCGACACAGCAGAGCCGAGCGCGACCGAGAGGAAGAACAGCGCGACCATTTGGGTTTTGAACACCGCGGGTGCGAGCTTGGTGGCGACGGAGAGTCCGACCGGCGAGAGCAGCAGTTCCGCGACCGTGAAGACCAGCAGAATACCGATCATCGCCAGCAGTGGCGTTGAATTGACCGCTCCGCCGGCAAACGGCAGGAACAACAGGAAGGCAACGCCCATGACCGCGGTTCCGACCGCGAACTTCATCGGCGTAGACGGCTGCTTCGATCCCCACTTGGTCCATAAGGCGGCGAAGATGCCGGAGAGCACGATGATGAAGACGGGGTTGATCGACTGCACCCAGGACACCGGCATCTCCCAGCCGAACAGGTCACGGTTGAGCCGCTCGTCGGAATAGATCGTGACGACCGTGAACTGCTGCTGATACAGCGACCAGAACGCGGCGCTGGCCACGAAGAGCGGGATGAAGGCGTAGACACGCTTGCGCTCTACCGGGGTGATCTGTCGGTTCGTGAGAATCACCACGAAGTAAGCGACCGCGGAGGCGACCGTCAGCGCGATCACGATGGTGACCAGATTGCTCGCGGTGATCACACCGGTCACTACGAGAACAACGATGGCAGCGAGCGCGAGTATCGTCCCGAGGGCAAAACCGGGCCAGCGAGATCGCGGGAGGGGGTCCGGCACCTGTCGGGCGGTATCCGGCAGCCGCTTGCGCCCGAGCGAGTATTGGGTCAGACCGATCGCCATGCCCACCGCGGCGAGACCGAAGCCATAGTGAAAACCGATCGTGCTCTGCAGCAGACCGGTGAGGATTGGCCCAGCGAATGCGCCGAGGTTGATGCCGAGGTAGAACAACGAGAATCCGGCGTCGCGCCGGGGGTCGTCCGGAGCGTAGAGCGAGCCGACGACGGACGTCGCGTTGGCCTTGAGCCCGCCGCTGCCGACGGCGACCAGGATGAGGCCGGCGGTGAGGCCGCCGACCCCCGGCACGACGGCCAGGGCGATATGGCCGATCATGATGACGATGGCGCTGTAGAACAGCACCCGCTCGGAACCGAGAAGACGATCGGCGACCCACGCGCCGAGAATGGTCGACAGGTAGACACCACCACCGTACGCGCCGACGATGCCGGCCGCCGTGGTCTGGGGAATCCCGAGTCCGCCGTCGGCCACCGAGAAGTACAGGTACAACAGCAGGATGCCCTGCATGCCGTAGAACGAAAAGCGCTCCCACATCTCAACGCCGAAGATGTTGGCGAGTGACCGCGGCTGCCCGAAGAAGCCCCGATCCTCGTGGACAGCAGCGTGGTCGACGACTTTGCTCATCACCCAATGGTAGCAAGCACCCCGAAACGGGGCACAACGTCCTCGATTGCCAACCGAGGCGAACGGGACTGCACGCGCGCTGGCGAAGTAGGCTCGGGGCATGAGCTCATTGCTGGTTAGCCTGCCCGACTCCGTGCTGCGCGAGGCGGTCGGCGAACTGCCCGCCGGCGTCGAGGTCGTCCTGTGGGCGCTCGACGGCCCGGCTCCGCGGCCGCGGTTTGACATCGTCGTCACGCCATATATGGGGGCAACTGATCGGCTCGCGCACCTCGCCGGCGTCGACGCCCGGATGGTGCAGAGCCAGTCCATCGGCTTCGATGGCGTCGGCCAGGTACTCCCACGGGGGCACGTTTTCGCCAATGCGGCGAGCGTGCACGAGACTTCGACCGCTGAACTCACCCTCGCGCTGATCCTCGCCTCCCAGCGCGGTATTCCCGATTTCGTGCGCGCTGCGGACCGGGGCGAATGGGCGCCAGAGCAGCACGCCAGCCTCGCCGATCGCACCGTGCTGCTGCTCGGCTACGGCGGCGTCGGCCGGGCGATCGAAAGCCGGCTGCTCGCCTTCGAAACCACGGTCATCCGGGTGGCCCGCACGGCACGCAGCGATGAGCACGGCGTGATCTACGGCCTCGAGTCCCTGCCCGAGCTGCTGCCACAGGCCGACATCGTGGTCGTCGGTGTACCGCTCACCTCCGAGACGACCCACCTCGTCGACGACGCATTCCTGTGCCGCATGCGTGACGGAAGCCTGCTCGTGAACATCGCCAGAGGCCCGGTCGCCGCCACCGATGCCTTGCTCCGGCACGCAACCGACGGCCGCCTCCGGCTCGCACTCGACGTGACAGAGCCAGAGCCGCTGCCGGCCGGGCATCCGCTCTTCGCGCTGCCCAATGTACTCATCTCACCGCACGTCGGCGGCGCCTCGAGCGCCATGCTGCCGCGCATGGCCCGGCTCGTGCGTGAGCAGATAGAGCGGATGCTGCGCGGCGAGACCCCGCTCAACGTGGTGTTGACGAGTTAGTCGCTGCGCCATTCCGCTCAGCCGGCGACGGCCGTGTTCGCGGCGGCTTGCGCGGGTGCCGGGCCTGGTTACCGTGGCGCCCCGAGATGCTCGCCGAAGAACGCCTCGATGCGCGTCCAGGCGTCGGCGGCGGCGACCGGGTCGGGACCGGCGCCGAGAATGCGTGCCAGCACGGGACGCAACACCCGCGGCCCGGTCTCGGCATCATTGAGAAAGGCGTGCCCGGCCAGCGGGTACTCCTTCACGTCGTGCGCGATCTTCAACCGATCGAGGGAGGAGTCGAGGGCAGCCGCGGCGCCGATGAGGGAGCGGTCGGCACCGCCGAAGCTGCCGACGATCGGGCAGGCACCGAGCAGGTGGTCGTCGAGATTCTTGGGCAGCCGACCGTAGTTGACCGAGGAAGCGTCGAAACCGCGGGTGGCCGTGGCGAGCGCAAAGCCGCCGCCCATGCAGAACCCGAGCACACCGATGCGACCGGTGCAGTCGCTGCGTTGGCTCAGGAACGAGCGAGCTGATTCGATGTCGACGAAGGCCCGGCCGGCGCCGGCCGACAGTGTGCGAAAGGTGGCGACGAGGCATTTGCGGGTTCCGCCCTCGGTGAAGAGGTCGGGCATGAGCGCCAGATAGCCGGCCTCGGCCATCCTGGTGACCTGGCGACGCATGACGTCCGTGAGCCCGAACGCCTCGTGCACGAGCACGACGCCGGGCCATGGGCCGTCGCCGGCCGGGATCGCGAGGATCGCCTTCAGACCGGCACTGCCGCCCGGTCCGTCGGGCAATTTCAGGTCGATGAGCTGAGGTGCGAAGGTCATGCTTTCTCCCGGATTAGCTGAAACTGTATCCCGCAAACCACGCAAAGTCCGGTAGCCTGTGGTCAGACCACAGCCAGCCTGATCGAGAGGACACCGTGACCGCGAACAACCCGCGCGCCTGGCAGGTCGTGCTCGACGCCGTCGAGCTCGACCTGCTCGAGGGCCGGCTCAGCCCCGGCGATCATTTGCCGCCCGAGCGCACCCTCGCGGCCGACATAGGCGTTGGCCGGTCGAGCGTGCGCGAAGCGTTGCGCGTGCTCGAGGTGCTCGGGCTCATTCGTACCGCCGTTGGTTCCGGGCCCTCCGCCGGCGCGATCATCGTCGCGCGACCCGGCGGCGGCATGTCGGCGCTCATGCGCCTGCAGGTCGCGGCGCAGGGCTTTGCGGTAACCGATGTGGTCAAGACCCGCCTCGTATTGGAGGGGGCGATCGTCGCCGAGTTGGCCGAGGCGTGCCGCGCCGGCTCCCCCAACCTGGCGGGCTGCGAGCAGATCCTCACCGCGATGGAAGGCCAGACCCGCACCGAAGCCGAATTCCTCGCCCTCGACGCCCAGTTCCACCTCTCGCTCGCCGAAGCGAACGGCAACCAGGTGATCATGGCGACCATGGCCGGTCTCCGCAGTGCGATCGAGGGGTACGCGCGGGCGGGCGCGGCGGGTCTCGCGAGCTGGCCGGCGACATCCGCGCGCCTCATGCTCGAACATCGCGGCATTCTCGCCGCCATCGTGGCCGGCGAAGCGGATGCCGCCTGCCTCGCCGTGCACGCCCACATCTCGGGGTACTACGCCGAGACCCATCTGCAGGACCACTAGACAAGGACGCCCATGGTTCAACGACGCATCCCCCAGATCAAAGACCTGGCCCCGCTCCTCAAATTCAAGACCCCGGAGCTCAACGCGAAGAAGCGCCGCCTCGCTGCGGCGCTCACGATCAACGACCTGCGCGTCATCGCCAGGAAGCGCACGCCGAAGGCCGCGTTTGACTACACCGAGGGGGCCGCCGAGGCCGAGATCTCAATCGACCGGGCCCGCCAGGCTTTCGAAGACATCGAGTTCCACCCCTCCATTTTGCGCGACGTGTCGACCGTATCGACCGGCTGGAATGTGCTCGGTGCCCAGGTTTCGCAGCCTTTCGGCATCGCGCCCACCGGTTTCACCCGCATGATGCAGACCGAGGGTGAGATTGCCGGGGCGCACGCCGCAGCCAGGGCCGGCATTCCGTTCGCGCTCTCCACCATGGGTACGACCTCGATCGAAGACGTCAAGGCCGCCAACCCGAACGGCCGCAACTGGTTTCAGCTGTACATGTGGAAGGACCGCGACCGCTCGATGGCGCTCGTCGACCGGGCCGCGAAGGCCGGGTACGACACACTGCTCGTGACCGTCGACGTGCCCGTCGCCGGCGCCCGCCTGCGTGACAAGCGCAACGGCTTCTCGATTCCGCCGGCGCTCACCCTCGGTACCGTCGTCAACGCCCTGCCGCGCCCGGAATGGTGGATCAACTTTCTGACCACCGAGCCGCTCTCGTTCGCGAGCCTCGACCGCTGGAGCGGCACCGTCGCCGACCTGCTCGATACGATGTTCGACCCGACCGTCGACTTTGAGGACCTCGCCTGGATCAAGGCGCAGTGGCCAGGCAAGGTCGTCGTCAAGGGTGTGCAGAACATCGAGGACGCCAAGCGCCTCGTCGACCTCGGCGTTGATGGCATCACCCTCTCGAACCACGGCGGTCGTCAGCTCGACCGCGCGCCGATCCCGTTCCACCTGCTGCCGCGGGTCGCCCGCGAGGTCGGAGCACACACCGAGGTGCACCTCGACACGGGCATCATGTCGGGGGCCGATATCGTCGCGTCGATCGCCCTCGGCGCCCGCTTCACCATGATCGGCCGCGCCTACCTCTACGGCCTCATGGCCGGCGGCGAGGCCGGGGTCGACCGCACGATTGCGATTCTGTCGGAGCAGGTAGCCCGCACCATGCGGCTGCTCGGTGTGAACGCGCTCGAGGAACTGAACCCCGGCCACGTGACCCAGCTAGCCCGGCTGGTGCCGGTCGCCGCGCCCCTGGCCACCGCCGCCGAGGCGGTTCCGGTGCGCAGGGCTCCGGTGCGCAAAGCTGCTGCGCCGAAGCAGACGGTCAGCGCATCTGCTGTTGTCACGAGCACGCCGGTGAAGCGTGCGCCGAAGAAGGCGGCTCCGGCAAAGTAGGCGAGACGGCGGCGCCGACGGTTCTGAGTTGCGCCGCCACCCGGTTACGGTCGTTTGACCCGGTGCGCAGCGATGAGTCGTTCCGATTCATCGAGGTCGATGAGTCCCCCGGCGACGCCGATCACGAAATCGAAACCCTCAGCGACGGTGAAATCGTGGGCGAAACCGTTGATCCAGAGAAAAAGCACCATGAGGGTCCAGCCGGTGCGCTTGTTGCCGTCCCTCAGCGGATGATTATGCACGAGCGATTCAAGCAGGGCCGCAGCCTTGCGATCGAAGCTCGCGTAGGCATCCGTTCCGAACGTGGACGCGGACGGTCGCGCGAGTGCGGACACCAGCAGGCCGGCATCTCGTGCATGGAATCCGTACCGCCCGGTGACCTGCAGTGCGTCAGCGACCTCCAGGTACTGGGTCACGCGTCCTCGAGGCGCTGCAGCAACCCGGCGTCGTGGCTCAGCACGAATTGCAGGCCGGATTCGATCTCGGTGCGCCGCCAGTAGTGGTCGACAATCAATGTTGCGCCCTGGAGCAGCAATGCGTGCTTCGACACATGCTGCGCCGTCGCGAGTGCCTCAAGCTGGCGGTCGAGTTCCTCCGGGATGCGCACGTTGATGGCCATACAAAAAGGTATCGCTCCTCATGCATTGCGACAAGGGGCCCGTGGGCTGTTCAGGCGACGCGCTCGCGAAAGGCGCGCAGGGCGAGTGCGTCGTCTTCCCAGGCTCCGCCCTCGTGCCCGTTGTACGGCCAGACCGTGATCTGCTTCGGTCCGGCGTAATTGTTATAGGCCGCGAACACGGTTGACGGCGGGCAGATCGGATCCATCAGCGCCGCCGTCATGGTCACCGGCGCGGTGGCGCGCTTGGCAAAGTTGACGGCGTCGAAGTAGGCCAGTACGTCGTGCACCTGTGCCACCCTCAGCCGATTGGTTGCGAGGTACTGGGCGATCTCACGGTACGGCAACGCGTCGGTGATGACGGATGCCCTCGGAAAGTCGCAGAGAAACGGCACGAGCGCAACCACGGCGGCCAGATCGGGCACGAGCCCAGCCACGGCAAGCGCGATCCCGCCACCCTGGCTGATGCCCACGACGCCCACTCGCGCAGAGTCGACATATTCGAGGCTGCGGGCTGCAGCGACGGCGCGCACCGCATCGGTGAACAGCCGACGGTAGTAGTAGGTTTCGCGGGAATCGATGCCGCGAGTCAGAAATCCGGGCACCTGGGGTCCGCTGCCCGCATCGTCGCCCGTGTCTCCGGTGCTCCCGCTGAATCCCTGACCACGCAGGTCCATGTCGAAGTGAGCGTACCCGGCGGATGCCCACAGCAGGTTCTCGAACGCCTGCCCGCGCCCCCGGCCATAACCGTGGAACTGCACGACGGTCGGCAACGGAGCGCCTGCGCCACGGGGAACGCGCAACCACGCCTTGATCGGCTGCCCGGCGAACCCCGCGAACGTCACGTCGAACACGTCGAGCGTGCTCAGCCCGGAGTCGACCCGCGTGGCGATGACATTGAGCGGATATCTGTCGGCCTCGGCGAGTGTGTCTGCCCAGAACGCGTCGAAATCGGCGGGGTCGACTTGACCGCTGCGATAGGTGCGGAGTTCGGCTTCGGGCAGGTCGGTGTACATGACTGCCAGCCTAGAGCGCCCGGCCGCCGCGGCCCGGCCGGGCGTCACGCACCGACATTCTCTTTCGGCAGCCCCGCCGCGTGGTCAGGCAGCAGCCGGTGCGGGGCGGTAGCTTACTTCACTGCGGCGAGGTCGATGAGCGCGAGGCGCAGCTGATCGACGGCCCAGTCCACGTCCTCCGCAGAGACCACGATCGGCGGCGCGAGGCGAATGGTCGAGCCGTGCGTGTCCTTGGCGAGCACGCCGCGGGCGAGAAGTGCCTCACAGACCACCCGGCCTGGGGCGAGCGACGGGTCGATGTCGATTCCGGCCCAGAGCCCCACACCGCGCACGGCGATCACTCCGTGGCCGATCAGCGCGGAGAGCCCCGCGTGCAAGCGCGCGCCCAGCTCGGTCGCGCGCTGCTGGTATTCGCCGGTGGCCAGCATATTCACAACGGCCAGGCCGACGGCCGCGGCGAGCGGGTTGCCGCCGAAGGTCGAGCCGTGCTCGCCCGGGTGCAGCACGCCGAGAATGTCGGTGTTGCCGACCACGGCCGAGACGGGAACAATGCCGCCGCCGAGCGCTTTACCGAGCAGGTAGAGGTCGGGCACGACGCCCACGAGGTCGCAGGCGAAGGTCGAGCCGGTGCGGCCGAGGCCCGACTGAATCTCGTCGGCGATGAATAAGACGTTGTGCCGCGTGCTGATCTCGCGCACCGCGGGCAGGTACGACGGCGGTGGAACGACAATGCCGGCCTCGCCCTGGATGGGCTCAAGCAGCACGGCAACGGTGTTCTCGTCGATTGCAGCTTCGAGCGCTGCAGCATCGCCGTAGGGCACGGTGCGAAAACCGGGCGTGAACGGGCCGAAGTCGGCCCGGGCCGATTCGTCGTCGGAGAAGCTGATGATGGTGGTGGTGCGGCCGTGGAAGTTGCCGGCGGCGACGATGATGTTGGCCAGGTCGGGCGCGACGCCCTTGACCCGGTAACCCCAGGCGCGGGCGACCTTGATGCCGGATTCCACCGCTTCGGCGCCGGTGTTCATCGGCAGCACCATGTCTTTTCCGGCGAGTTCGGCGAGCGCGGTCACGAACGGACCGAGCTGGTCGTTGTAGAAGGCCCGACTGGTCAGGGTGATACGGCCCAGCTGCGCGCGGGCAGCGGCCAGCAGTACCGGGTTGGAGTGCCCGAAGTTCACGGCGGAGTACGCGGCGAGGCAGTCCAGGTAGCGGTGACCGGCGACATCCGTGACCCAGGCGCCGTCACCGGAGGCAACGACGACCTCGAGCGGGTGGTAGTTGTGCGCGGCGTGCGCGCTTTCCTGCATGATCAGGGCAGCGGCCGCCGGCGAAACGGTTGCGGCGGCTACGGCCTGCGCGTCGGTCAGGTTCGTGGTCATTGCGTGCTCCTTGAGATCAATGTTCGCGGTGTTGACCGTCGCGGTGTTGACAGTCGCGGTGTCATCGGCGCAGCTCGAGCGTGCAGCACTTGACGCCGCCGCCACCCAACAGCAGCTCGGACAGGTCGACGCCGATCGGGTTGTAGCCGCGGGCGCGCAGCTGGCGTTCGAAGTCCTTGGCGCGGGCCGCGATGACGACGTTGTAGCCGTCGGAGTAGGAGTTGAGGCCCAAAATGGCGGCGTCTTCCTCGGTGACGATGACCGCGTCGGGGTAACGTTCCTGCAAAATGGCCAGGCTTGGAGCGTCGAAGGCGCTCGGCAGGTAGGCGATGTTGGTGTCGTCGAGCACGGCGACGGCGGTGTCGAGGTGGTAGAAGCTCGGGTTGACCAGGCGCAGCGTGATCACCGGGCGGCCGGCGATGTTCGAGAGTTCGGCGTGGCTGTTTGAGTCGCTGCGAAAGCCGGTGCCGGCCAGGATGACGTCGCCGACCAGCAGAAAGTCGCCCTCGCCCTCGTTGGTCTCGACCGGTACGCGCACGTCGAAGCCGTTGGCGCCAAACCAGTCCATGTAAGCGGGGCCCTCGGGCTGGCGCTCGACATGGGTGAATTTAGCGCCGTAGGCCTGGTTGTCGATCACGAAGCCACCGTTGGCCGCGTAGACCATGTCGGGCAGGCCGTCGATGGGGTCGATCAGGTGTACGTCGAAGCCGAGGCCGACGTAGGTGTCGTGCAGAGTCTGCCACTGCTTGACGGCGAGCGAGGTGTCGGTGGGCAGGGCCGGGTCCATCCAGGGGTTGATGCGGTAGACCACGGTGAAAAACTGCGGCCTGCACATGAGAACGGTGCGCTTGGTGGCGGTGCGCACGGGGATGGCCGGTTCTTCGGCGAGAACGGGGGTGGCTTGGTCGATCGACATGGGGCTCCTTCGGGGATCCGCAGGCCTTCAACCGACGGAACTCTGGGTGGGTGGCGGACCAGGTCGCTCACGAGAGCCCGGAACGATCGAGTTGTGATCGGTCCGAGACGCCTCTCTCAGTCTCACACAGCATGAATCAATGTTTTACGCTGATCTGCGCAAGAAATCTTCGAGATTCTCGGGTTGAACGCAATTTTGTGTAGGGCATCCCCCTAGACTCGGCCCATGGACAACCTCGACCACAGCATTCTCGATCTGCTGCGACAGAATGCGCGCGCCGGCTATGGCGACATCGGTTCGATAGTGGGGCTGTCGGCATCCGCGGTCAAGCGTCGCGTTGATCGGCTGGTGGCCGACAAGGTCATTCGCAGCTTCACCATCCAGGTTGATCCGGCCGTTGACGGCATGAGCACGGAAGCCTATGTCGAGCTGTTCTGCCGGGGCACCGTGGCGCCCGACGAATTGCTGCGCATTCTCGCGGGCGTGCCCGAGGTCGTCGATGCGGGAACCGTCACCGGCAGCGCCGACGCCATGGTGCACATTCGCGCCCGCGACATTCCGGGTCTGGAGGCGGCGCTCGAAAAGGTGCGCCTCGCCCCCAACGTCGATCACACCCGCAGTGCGATCGTGCTCTCCCGCCTGATCCACCGCTCGATCCAGTAGCGCGGTGTCCTACTCGGCCAGCGGCTTTTGGCGTACCGGGGAGACCAGGTGTAGCAGGGTGACCGCGGCGATCGACCCGGCGCAGAGAAGTCCTGCGAGCACGACGATCTGAAACCGGCCGGCCTCCAGCGGCGAAGCTCCGCCGAAGATCGCGCCCACGAACGCGCCAGGCAGCGTGACCAGCCCCGTGGTCTTGGTCTGGTCTGTCGACGGAATGATGGCGAAATAGACGGCCCGTCGTGCTAGTTCGCGGGTGGACTGCCGCGGTGTGGCCCCGAGCGCGAGCCAGCCCTCGACCTCATCCCAGTGGTCGCCGACGGCCTCGGAGAACCGGCGGCCGCTGAGCGTCGCGATCGACATGGCATTGCCGATGACGATGCCGCCGATGGCGAGCACGTAGCGCGGTGAGAATTCGATCGCCCCGGTCGCGAAAACAATGGTGAGCGTGACCACGACGCCGAGCCCCATCGCCGCAGCCACGCGAACCAGGTGCGCACGAGTGAAGCCGATCCGGCGAGTGACAGTGCCGACAGCTGCCGAGAACATGACGAGCAGCCCGACGCCGACCCAGAGCGGATCGTTGATGATCCCACTGAGAACAAGGCTGATCGCGGCCAGCTGCAGGGTTCCGCGCAACAGGGCGAGCGCAGGGGCGAACGGATGCTGGGTTTGATAGAGGCGCAACACCGTCACGACGACCGCCAGCAGCAGCACGACCCCGACCAGGGTGGGAAGCAGATCGGCCAGCTCGTCGGGGAGGTCGGCCGGAAAGGTCATGGCTCGAGCCTACCCAGCGACCGCACGCAAGCGCGCCCGACGCCGGCCCGCAATAAGATACCCCGGGAACGTACCGTTGGTACGAGGTTGCAGCATCCGTTGTGGCGAGGCAAAATTACCCATAACGTTGAACGGAGGGTCCCGTGCCCGCTTCATTTCTTGCCATTGATCCCGAGTCGGCTACGCCGCCGTTCGAGCAGTTGCGCAGCCAGGTGATTGCGGCCGTACGCTCCGGCGAGTTGGCCCACGACGCCCGCTTGCCGACCGTGCGGGCCCTGGCCGCCGAGCTGGGCCTGGCCACGAACACGGTCGCGCGCGCTTATCGCGAGCTGGAACGGGACAGCGTGATAGAAACGCGTGGGCGGTTCGGATCATTCATCGCTCCCAACGGCGATGCGGCCGATCGCAATGCGCAGGCGGCAGCCGATGCCTTCGCATTGCGCATCGAGCAACTCGGCGTGAGCCCGGCCGCGGCGCTCGCCCTCGTTACCGACGCCCTGGACCGCCGTTACGACGCCTGACCATCGGCCTTGCGCCGCGGATTTTGTATTGCTACTCTGGTACAAAATATATACAAAGGGAGGTTTTGTGGATACGGTCGTACTGATCCTGGCAGCGCTAGTCCTGGCGGGTCTCGGCATCCGGTTGATCCATAACGCACGTGCCGAACCGCGCAGGCGGATGCTGCAGGCCTACTCCCGGCAGGTCGGGCTCGCGTTGGTTCCTGAGATCGTTCCCGAGCTGTCTGGCCGGATCTATCGCCGCGAACGCTCGGGGGTCGTCGGGTCGATGGTGGGGCTCGTTCTGAGCGTGGCGGCGCTCGTCGTGACGGACGGCAGCCAGAACCCGTGGAACGGGCTTCTGGTCGTTGTCGCGATGACGGTCGGGTCGACGGTCGCCCTCATCGGCAACGATTCCCGCTCGGCGTTCGCCCCTGTGGCCGAAGCGCCGCGACTAGCGCGCAGCGACTCTCCCGGGCTGGCCGACTACGTCACCCCTCTGCACCGCACGTTCTCACTGGGTCTGCTGGCCCTCGCCACCCTGAGCTACATCGCCGTGCTTGGGATCATCGCCATCAACCCGGATCGGGTGTTCGATGATGTCCTGGTGCGCACGATTCTCTGGCCGTCTGGACTGGTGCTGGCGCTGGCAACCGCTGCGAGCCTGGTGACCTGGGCGGCGGCGAACGCTCTGCTAGGGCGCGGCCAACCGGCCAGCACGTACATGCAACTTGCCTGGAGTGACGCTTTTCGCAGCACCACCCTGCGCAGCCTCGTCGCGATCCCCGGGATCATCGCCGCCGTGAGCTCCTGCGTGCTGTTCCTCTCCTTGAGCGAGGCCATCAACCTGCCGGTGCCCGGCTCGATCGGCGCGATTCTGGGCGGGTCGTTCACGATCATGGGCCCGGTGCTCATCGTCGTGCTGGCCAGCTGGAGCCTTACGTGCACGCGCAATCGCAGCAGGACGCACTTTCTGCGCAGGCTGTGGCCCGAGACGGCCGTCGAACTCGATCGTCGCCGCGCAAGCGGTGCCGCCGCCGGGAACGATCAGCCCGGCGACCAGCGCGGCGACCAGCGCGGCGATCAGCGCGGCGATCAGCCCAATCAGGGCGACCGAACGAAGACTCCGGCATGATGCTGCTGGTCGATCCGCGCTCGGCGACCCCGCCGTACGAACAGCTACGGGTGCAGGTGCTCGCCGCGGTGCGCTCGGGCGATCTGGCCCCCGGTGACAAGCTGCCAACGGTGCGCAAGCTCGCCGAAGATTTGGGGCTCGCCGCCAACACTGTCGCCCGCGCCTATCGCGAGCTCGAGCGTGACGAGGTCATCGAAACGCGCGGCCGCAACGGATCCTTCATCGCAGCGAGCGGAAATGCCGCCCAGCAACAGGTGCAGGCTGCCGCCGTCGCATTCGCCGGCAAGGCGCGACAGCTCGGCGTGTTGCCCGAGGAAGCGCTCGCGTTTGCGCGCGCTGCCCTCGGCATCCGTTCGTAGCGACAAGGAGGCGGGCGAGTCCCGGACCTCGTGTGCACGGGGCACGCACCGTTCGGGGCCCGGGCCCCGACCACATTGGGGCTACGGTGCGGGGCTGTAGTGGGCGGCGAGGCGCTCGAAGCCCTCGTCGAGGGACACCGCGGGGGTCCAGTTCAGGTCGGCGCGGGTGCGCCGCTGGTCGAACCAGTGGGCGGTCGAGAGCTGCTCGGCCAAAAACCGGGTCATCGGCGGCTCATCCGCTCCCGGGCGACGCCGCCAGATTGCCTCGATGAGCGCGCCAGCCCCGCGGGCAACGGGTGCCGGCACCCGCCAGGCCGGAGCGGCCACGTTGGCTGCACCGCAGATTCCGGCCAGCAGTTCAGCGACCGGGCGCGGTTCACCGTTGGTGATCACGTAGGACTGCCCGTGAACCCGGTCGGCCGCGTCGAGCGCCGCGTGAATGGCAGAGGCCGCATTGTCCACGTAGGTCGTGTCGATCAGCGCCGCGCCGTGGCCGAGCAGCGGCAGCCGTCCCGAGCGGGCGCGGTCAACAATGCGATCGATGAGCTGGGTATCGCCGGGGCCCCAGACCAGGTGCGGACGCACGGCGACCACGCTGAACTCGGGAGCATCCGCGGCGAGCGCGAGCAGTTCGGCCCGAGCCTTGCTGCGGGCATAGTCGCCGCGGGCGTGATCCGGCGACGCTGGCAGCGCGTCCGCGCCCATGATCGAGCTGCCGGCGTGGGCCACCGACGGCGAGGAGACGTAGACGAAACGGGCGACGCGGGCATCCTGGGAAGCTTGCAGAACGGTGCGGGTGCCCCCGACGTTGACCGCCTCGAACGCGGCTGGGTCGCCGGTGAGCGACACTTTCGCCGCGAGGTGCACGACCGCGTGCATACCGCTCACGGCGTAGGCGAGGCCGGCATAGGGGGTGTCGGCGGGCGTCGTGATCGAGCCATGCACGTCTTCGACGCCGGGCACACCCGATGGCCGCCGCTGAAAGGTGCGCACCGTGTGCCCGCCCGCGCTGAGGCGGGCAGCGACGGCACGGCCGAGGAATCCGCTGGCGCCCGTGACCAGCACCCTCATGATTGTGTTCTCATGGCTTGACCCAGCGACCGCCCGAGAGGATGCCGGTGGCCCAGCGCGACAACCGGCGGCGGTCGATCTTGGAATTGTGCCGGATATCGGTCGGAAGGCCCGGCACCACGAAAACGGCGGCGACCGGAGACCCGACCGCGACGCGCACGGCGGTGGCGAGCCGCTCGGGAGCGCGGTGCATCCGGCGGGCTGGCGGCACAGTTTCAATCACGGCGACCTGCTGCTGGGTACCGAGCGGGCCGACGCCGACGAAAGCGGCGCGGGCGACGCCGGGCAGCGTTTCGATGCGCTGCTCCGGGCCGACCGGGGTGACCACGCCGTCGGCCGTCACGATGACGTGCGGCAGGCGACCCTCCACCCAGAGGCGCCCGGCGCGGTCGAGGTGCCCGACGTCGCCGGTGCGGTGCCAGCGTTCGCCCGGCACGGCGCCACGCCGCGAGGCCCGCTCGGTGAGCCAGAGCCGGTCGTAGTGATCCTTGACGTGCGGCGCTGATACGACGATCTCGCCGGTCACGTCGGGCTCCTCCGATAGTTCACCAACGGATGCCCCGCTCGGGTCGAGCGCGCTGATGCGGATGCGGGTGGTCGCGGTCGCCCCCCCGACACAGACGCCCCCGGCCGGGTTCATGGTTGCGGCCGCACGCGGCGGTGACGCTGCGGGAATCTGCGTGCCGGTATCCGCTGTCGGCGGCGTGGCAACGCTCGCTGCCGCGGCCCGGATGCCCTCGAGCGTGATGTCGGCCATGAGCAGGCCCTCGGTCATGCCGTACGGCGTGTGCGCGGTGGCAGCGGGCATGAGTGCCGCGGCCTGACCGAGCAGCGTCGCGGAGATGGGCGCGCCGGCCGAGAGGAAACGCCGCACCCCGGCCAGGGCCGTGTGGTCGGCGAGCGTGAGCGCCCCTGCCGTCGCGACGACGTTCACGAGGGCGGCCGGTGAGAGAAAGACGACCGTTGCGTCGATGGCGACGACGGCGGCCGCGACCGCGGTGGCGGTGAGGGTTTTGGGGGCGGTGACGTCCATGTCGGGGGTGACCGAGCGGGCGCCGAGGGCCGGGCCGAGCAGCGCGAAGGGGGCGAAACCGGCGACGAGGCCGGTGCCGACACCAACGCCGTACTGCAGAAAGAGGGCACGGCTCACGGCCGACAGCTGGCCGTGCGTGTAGACGACGCCCTTGGCCGGGCCGGTCGACCCGGAAGTGAACAACACGGCGGCCGTGTCGCTCGGAGCGGGCTCGGGCGGGAGCTCGTCGCCGGCGGCGAGTCGGGCCTGGCCCAACCGGATCAGTTCCGCGAGGGTGTGTTCGACGCCGAGCAGCCGCGCCATCGGGGCCGGGTAGCGGGCGGTGGAGATCGTGCGCCCCGGCCAGCCGAGCGCTCGGGCGGCCATGAGCCCGGGAGCGGCGCCGATGATGAAGTCGGGGCGGGCGCCGCGCACCGCGCGAGTGAGGCCGGCCAAGCCGAGGCCGGCATCCGCTACGACGACGATCGCACCGATGCGCACGCAGGCGTAGAGCACCGCGGTGAGGTCGGCGCTCGGCGGTACGAGAAGCGACACCCGGTCGCCGTGCCGAACACCGATGTGCCCGAGTCCGGCCGCGATCTGCCGCACGCGCCGTGACAGCAGCCGCCAGCTCACGGTGCGGGGGGCCGGCTGCATGTCGACGAGGGCGGTCTCGTCCGAGTCGCGCAGCTCGTCGAGGTAGTGCCAGAGCGGATGCGTCCCATCGACACCCCACGCGGCCTCCGAACCCGACATGGAGCCCTGGGCGCGCTCAGGAATCGCGGACTGCACGGCCGACTCCGGGGCGTCGGCGTCGGCGTCGGAATTTTCGGCCGGGACGATGTCGCCCAGCCAGAGCAGCGCGGCAGCGGCGTAGTCCGCGTCTTCGGTGAGCAGGTGTCCCGCGCCCTCGAACCGGTGCACGCGGGCGTGCGGCATCCGTTCGACCAGGTCGTCGAGGTATCGATCGCTGAAGATGGGATCGCGCGGACCCCAGAGCAGCAGCGTCGGCACCGCAAGGGCGCGCACTGCCTCGGCGATGCGGTCGAGTTCGAACCGGCTCTCGTGGGCGAGCGCAACCGGGATGTCGGCGACGAAGCCGCCGATCCCTCCGCGGCGGGCGCTCGTCAAGTAGGGTGCGCGGTAGCCGCGTTTCACTTCGGCCGACAGGGGCGGATGCGCGAGCGCGAGCGTTGTGGCGAGGAAAGCGGGCGTGGCCACGGTCGCCGGGCCGAGGATGCCGCGCCCGAGCGCGAGCCGAAGCGGCGCGGGAATCGAATCTCCCGGGCTCTGGTGCACCGCCGTGTTGAGGAGCATGACTCCGGCCAGCATCTCGGGATGGTCGACGGCCCAGCCGAGCGAGACCACGCCGCCCCAATCGTGGCCGAGCGTGATGACCGGGCCGGCCAGTTCGAGCGCGTCGGTGAGGTCGCCGAGGTCGTGCACGCGGCGAGCGAGCGGGCGCGCGGCGCGGCGGCCGGTCGCGGCAATGGAATCGGTTCGGGCCGAGAAGCCCATGTCGAGCTGGTCGACGGCGATCACGCGCCAGGCCGGCGCGCCCGACGCCGCGGCCTCCGTAGCCGAGGCAAGCAGACCGCGCCAGAGGTAGGACCAGGTGGGGTTGCCGTGCACACACAGAATTGTGCCGACCGGAAGCACGCCGAGCGCGTCGAGCTGTGGGCCGTTGTCGAGCAGGTGCCAACCGTGGGTCACGCCGCCGGCCGTACCGCTCTCCGCGACGTCGATCAGACGCGACCACCCAGGGTTCAGCCCAGACAGGCCCGTCGGCGGCAGCACGGCCGGGGCCGCGGTGGCGATGGGCAGGCGACGGGGTCCCACCATCACCAAACGAGTTCCATCATGGCAGTGTTCAGGCCGGACCCGACGCCCATGAGCAGCACCCGGTTGCCCGGTTGCAGCGTCGACGCCTCCCGGGCGAGTGTGATCGGAATCGACGCCGGGCCGACGTTGCCGAGGGTGGGAAAGGTCAGCGGAATCTTGGTCTTGTCCATGCCCGTGGCTTTGACGATGGCGTTGGTGTGCACGCTCGAGACCTGGTGCAGGATATAACGATCCATGTTGGACCAGCTCCAGTCCCGTTTGGCTTCGGTCCAGGCCGAAACGACGAGTTCCATACCGCCCTTGAGCAGTGCTTTCGCGTCGGTGAACATGCCGTCGACACTGCCGACGCACAGGTCGTTGAACTGGGTTGCCGCGCGGGTGACGCCGCCGAGGATGCGGTGTCCACCCGGGTGGGCATCCGCCGGGCCGAGCACGGCCGCGGCAGCGCCGGAGCCGAGGGTGAGGCTCGCGAACTCGCTCATGAAGTCTTTGCGTTTGATGCCCGGGCGGCCGAGGCGCTCGATCGTGTTGGACTGAATCTCGTCGGCGTCTTCACCGTCGATGATCACCGCGTACTTGATCTGCCCGGAGTCGATGAGCTGGGCAGCAAGGGTCATGCCGTTCACGAAGCCCAGGCAGGCGTTCGCGATGTCGAAGTTGATCGCCGACGAGGGCAGGCCGAGGCCGTGATGAATACGCACAGCCACCGAGGGTTCGAGGTGTTTGCGGGTCACCGAGGTGTTGATGAGCAGGCCCACGTCGCTGGGCCGAATACCAGCCTCGCGCAGGGCGATCTTGCCGGCCTTGACGGCGGCGTCATCGAAGGTCTCGTGCGGGCCCCAGTTGCGGCGCTCGTAGACGCCGGCCACCCGCTGCAGCAAGCCGGTGGGCAGTTTGAGGCGCGTCAGCACGGGCTCGAGACGGCGGTCGATTTCTTCGGACGTCGTAATGAGGGGTGCCATGAGGCTGCTGACCGACAACAAAGCCACGTTTCGGTGCGTCGTCGTCGCATTTCCGTTCACGCGTGGGCCCCTGTCGAAGTGTGGACAGCGGTAATCATACGTCCCCTCTGAGTTTGCCCCACGAAACTGTATGTAAACCGCACGTGGCCTGTGCGCCCCTTGGGGCACACAGGCCGAACGGCTCAGACCACACCCTCGGAGAGCGTGCTCGGGTTGCCGAACCGGTGCGCGGTGATCGAGATGGCCTGTTCGCGCAGGAACGGCAGCACCTCGATGCGACCGGCCTGGGTGACCGCGTTGGAATACACGGCGATGTCCGGGCTGCCGGCCAGCGCCTTGGCGAGAGCGGATGCCGCCTCCCGCGCTCCCAGCACCGGGTCGCTGCCGATGAGACGAACGCGGCTGGCGGTGATGCCACCGGAGCGGGCCCGGGCAAGCCACTCCTCGTCGCTCTCGACCACCACCACGATCTCGCGCTCGGCGAGGATGTTGCGCACGGCGGGCGGCACCGGAAGGGTGCTCGACACGTCGTAGCGCGATGTCGACAGGGTTGCGGCGGCGATCACGCGCAGCAGCTGGGCGAGCGTGCCCGTTTCGGTCAGGCGCACCGTGACCGGCAGCGCGCGGTAGCGGAACAGGTTGCGCTCCACACCGAGACCGGTCGCATCACGCACGACGTTGAATTCCTCGCGCCAGGCGAGGGCATCGCTCACGGCCGAGCGGCGCAGCACGTCGAAGTCGGCGTAGTCGAGAAAAGGCTGGCTGGCCTCGATGATGTCGGTGACCCGCTCTTCGAGCCCACGTAGGTGCAGCGTCGAGCTGTTGCGACCCGGTTCGTTGACCCAGCTGCCGAGGCCGAGGAGGTAGTTCGGTCCGCCAGCCTTGGTGCCGGCACCCACGGCAGAGCGCTTCCACCCGCCAAACGGTTGGCGCTGCACGATGGCACCGGTGATGCCACGGTTGACGTAGAGGTTGCCCGCTTCAACAGAGTCGACCCAGAGTGCCAGTTCGTCGGCGTCGAGCGAGTGCAGCCCGGTCGTCAGGCCATAGTCGACGGCGTTCTGAAAGCGGATGGCTTCTTCCAGATTGCGCGCGTGCATCACACCGAGCACCGGTCCGAAGAACTCGGTGAGGTGAAAATAGGATCCGGGAGTGACGCCGGTGCGAATGCCGGGGGACCAGAGCTTGCCGGACTCGTCGAGCTGTTTGGGCTCGACCAACCATTCCTCTTCGGCGCCCAGGGTGGTCAGCGCGTGCAACAGCTTGCCGTCGGCCGGCGACATGATCGGGCCCATCTGCGTGACCGGGTCACTCGCCGGACCCACCTTGATCGACGTCGCGGCGTCGACGAGCTGTCCGAGGAACCGCTCGGACTTCGCGACCGAGCCGACCAGGATAACGAGGCTGGCGGCCGAGCATTTCTGGCCGGCGTGCCCGAAGGCGCTCTTGATGACGTCGGCGGCTGCCAGGTCGAAGTCGGCAGAGGGCGTGACGATGATGGCGTTCTTGCCGCTCGTTTCGGCGAGCAGCGGCAGGTCGTGGCGGAACGAACGGAACAGCTCGGCCGTTTCGTAGCCGCCGGTGAGAATGACCCGGTTGACGGCGGGGTGCGCGACGAGCTTGGCCCCGAGGTCACGGCCAGGCAAGGTGACCAGCGCGAGCAGTTCGCGCGGAATACCGGCTTCCCAGAGGGCTTCCACGACAACGGCACCGGTGCGCTGGGCAAGCGCAGCGGGCTTGATGACCACACCGGCGCCGGAGGCGAGGGCTGCTAGTACGCCACCGGCCGGGATGGCGGTCGGGAAGTTCCACGGCGGGGTGACCACGATGAGCTTCGACGGCACAAAGATGGCGCCCTGCACGCGATCGAGGTCCTTGGCACGCTCGGCGTAGTAGTGGGCGAAGTCCACGGCCTCACTCACCTCGGCGTCACCCTCGGTGATGGTCTTGCCACACTCGCTCACCATGACCTCGATCAGACGGTCGCGGTTGGCGGCGAGCGCGAGCCCGGCGCGGTGCAGCACGGCAGCGCGTTCGGCGCCGGTTTTCTGCCCCCAGGCGGCGCCGGCGGTCAACACGCCGTCGATGATCGTGTTCAGTACTGCCTCGTCGGGCACGACGGCGGCGAGGGTGGTGTCCGTGCCGAGCGTTGACGCGTCGGCCCGTGCCAGTATCCTGCGGCCCCAGGCCCGGTTGGCGGGCAGCGACGGGTCGGTGTCCGGCTCGTTGTGGAACGCGGAGTGGTTGGGCACAGAGCCGCGCGTGATGCCGAGCAGGGCGCTGGTCAGTTGCGGGTCGGCGTCGGTGGCGGTCTCGGACGCTTGGCTGTGGGCATCCGGCTGGGCTGCGGCGAGCCGGTCCCTGTCGTAGCTGCTGGAGCGGTCCTGCACGCGGTTGGGGGTGGGCACCCGGTCATCGAGCGCGTCCAGGGAGGCCTGAAAACGGGCCTTCTCCCGGTTGAACAACTCGGGGTTGCTGGTCAGCTCGAACACGGCCGACATGAAGTTTTCCTGGCTCGCATTCTCTTCGAGCCGGCGAATGAGGTAGCTGATGGCCACGTCGAACTGGGAGGGGTCGACGACGGGCGTGTAGAGCAGCAGCTGCCCGACGTCCCGGCGCACAGCCTGGGCCTGGCCGGTGGCCATGCCGAGCAGCATTTCGAACTCAACCCGGTCACCCACGCCACGGGCGACACTGAGCAGGTGCGCCCACGCCACGTCGAACAGGTTGTGGCCGGCGATGCCGAGCTTGACGGCGTCGGTGTTCTGCGGGGTGAGCGCCCAGTCGAGCACCCGTTTGTAGTTGGTATCGCTGTCCTGCTTCGTATCGAAGGTTGCGAGCGGCCAGTCGTGCACGGCCGCGTCGACGTGCTCCATGGCGAGGTTAGCGCCCTTGACCAGACGTACCTTGATCGGGGCTCCCCCGGCCGCGCGGCGTTTCTGGGCCCAGTGCGTGAGGCCTTGGATGGCGCTCAGGGCGTCCGGCAGGTAGGCCTGCAGCACGATGCCGGCTTCGAGCTGGGCGAGCTTTGGGTGATCGAGCAGTCCCTCGAAGACCGCGATGGTGAGGTCGAGGTCGCGGTACTCTTCCATGTCAAGGTTGATGAACTTCGGAGTAGCGGATGCCGCAGCGAACTCATACAGCGGCGTCAATCGCTCAATCACCCGGGCGACGGTCTCGTCGAAGGCCCACATCGACAATTGGCTGGCGATCGACGACACCTTGATCGAGACGTAGTCCACGTCGGGACGTTCGAGGATGCGTTTGGTGCCCTCGAGGCGTTCGAGCGCTTCCTTCTCGCCGAGCACTGATTCGCCGAGCAGGTTGATGTTGAGGCGGTTGCCGCCCTCCTTCAAGTGCACCAGAGCGGGCCCGAGCTTGTCGGGGGTGGCGTCGACGACGAGGTGACCGACCATTTGGCGCAGCACGGTGCGGGCCGCAGGAATGACGACCCAGGGCAGTACCGGTCCGAGGATTCCGCCCAGGCCGATAGCCGCGCGCATGTGCGGTGGCAGAAAGCCGGGCGCCTTCCTCGCGACCTTTTGCAGACTGTAACCGGCGACCATCTTGTCTTCCGGGCGCATGACGCCATCAACGAAGCCGACCGTGAAGTCCAGGCCGTTCGGGTCCTTGAGCACGCCGGCGAGCCGCTCGGCCGCGGCATCCGCTGGAATCGTGGCGCTTTCGTCGAGCCATTTTTTCACGAGCGCGACGACCTCCGTACTGAAATCCTCGTTGGCCGGGCGGGTGGAGGCGTTGGTCATGGTCACGAGACTAGTCTTTCGTTCGCGGATGGGGTGCTCTGGTTCTTCAAGTCTGGATCCACCCTATATTTAGTAAAAGCAATTGTTTATGCATAATATTCATTAGAATTTCTAATGATTTGGTTTGCGTAGGGTGATGGGTGTTGGGGACGGCGAATGCTGGATGTCAGACGGTTACGGCTGCTACGTGAGCTGAAGATTCGCGGCACCCTCGCCGGGGTCGCCGAGGCCCTCGCTTACAGTCCCTCCGCGGTGTCGCAGCAGCTCGCGCTGCTCGAAAAAGAGGCCGGCGTCGTGCTGCTCAAGAAGGTGGGTCGGCGGGTGCAGCTCACCCCGCAGGCGGAGATTCTGGTCGAGCACACCACCCACCTGCTCGAGCGCCTCGAGCTCGCCGAGGCCGACCTGCGGGCGAGCACCACGACGGTGTCCGGCACCGTGCGGGTGGCCGTGTTCCAGTCCGCGGCCCTCGCCGTGATTCCGCGCGCCCTCACCTTTCTCGCCGATGACTTTCCGGCGCTGCGGGTCGAGGTGACCGAGCGGGAGCCCGAGCGTGGCCTGTTCGAGGTGGCCGCGCGTGACTTCGACCTCGTGCTCGCCGAGCAGTATCCCGGTCACACCCGCGCCCATTGGCCCGACCTCGACCGGGTCAATCTGGCCACGGATGCCCTGCGCCTCGCGGTACCACCCGAGAAATCCACACGCGTGCATGCGGCAACACTCGAGGAAACCGCCGAGCTGCCCTGGGTGATGGAGCCGGTGGGCACCGCGTCCCGCCAGTGGGCCACGCAGCTCTGCCGTTCGGCCGGTTTCGAACCCGACGTGCGGTTTGAAACCGCCGACCTGATCGCGCATATCCGCTTGATTGAATCGGGCAATGCGGTGGGTATTCTGCCTGACCTGGTCTGGGCCGGTCGCATGCCGGCCGTGCAGCTGCACGATCTGCCCGGCACCCCGCACCGCACCCTGTTCTCGGCCGCTCGCCGATCGAGCGCGCAGCGCCCAGGCGTGGTCGCGGTGCGCGGCGCACTCGACCGGGCGGTGAGCAAGGTGGCCAAGCCCACCGAATCCGACCCGCTCGAGCCGCCGCGCCCGTTCGAGCCGCTGGCCCCGGTATAGCCGACCGCCTCGATCCAGCAGCCGGGGCGGCTGCCGTCGGCGACGCCCCCTGCGAGTCGCCGCCGGAATCTGCACTTCGACAGGCCGCAGCACACTGCATTTGCCCGCAGTGCACCCTGCACTGGTAGTCGGAGTGTTCGATGCCGTCGCCGGAAACTGATGATTCAACGCTGTGGCCGAGCGACGGAAAGTGGCCTAGCCTGAGGGAAGACTCGCGTTTCACTCACAGTGGAGGTCACCATGTCAGCCAAGCCCACCGGACGCCTCGTTCACCGCGAGGATGGCCTGTATCTCATGCTCAATCGGCTGTTCAACGCGCCGATCGAACAGGTGTGGGCGAGCATGACGCGCCCCTCTGAACTCGAGAGGTGGATCGGAACGTATACCGGCTCATCGGCCACCGGCGCGGTCAAGTTCAGGATGGCGGCGGAGCCCGATGCCAGGTGGGAATACGTGAGTATTCGCGAGTGCCAGGCTCCGCACCGTTTCAAGGGCGATTTCGGCGAGGGTGAGGATTCCTGGCGCGCACTGTTCCATCTCGTCGAGGGCGACGGCATGACGAACCTGACCTTCGGGCAGCGCTTGCGGTCCCCCTCCGAGGTCGCCACGGTCGGCCCCGGTTGGGACTATTACCTCGATCGTCTGGTCGCCTCGCGCGCGGGCCTGCCGCTGCCGGAGTGGGAACACTACTATCCCGCGCACGCCCAGTTCTACAAGGACCTGATTGTTCCGGTGCGCACCGCTTGATCCGCGGCCAGCACGACCCGCGAGGTGGCTAGCGCCAGATACTGGGGGCGGACGCGCGGGTGACTAGCGCCAGATACTGGGGGCGGACGCGCGGGTGACTAGCGCCAGATACTGGGGGCGGACGCGCGGGTGGCGGGGGCGGCCGCAGCCCGGCTCCACTCGAGCAGCCACTCCGGCACCGTCACGTCGTCGGGAGCGACGCCGATCGCCTCGAGCAGCTCGGTGATCGTGACGACACCACCGGCGCGCTTGAGGAAACGGCCGCGAATGTATCCGTGGGCGTAGATCTCCAGGTCACCGTCGGCATCCGGTCGCACAAAGCGTTGCTCCACGTACACGGCCTTCTCATCGAATCCGAGGATGCGCGACTCGACCGTGAATTTCTGGCCGAGCCGGAGAGATTTGCGAAAGCTGATCGTCTCAGAGACCACGACGGGATACCAGCCGCGCGCCTTGAAGATCGCCCAGACACCGGTGCGGTGCAGCAGGTCGAAGCGGGCCACGTCCATGATCGACAGGTAGACGCCATTGTTCATGTGCCGCAAAATATCCTGGTCGGTCGGCAGCGTCAGAAAGTTGGTGCGTGCGACATCGAAGTGACCGAGCCGCGGTCCGAACTTCGACAGCAGAGCATGGAGGAGGGTTCTGAGGAACATATGCACGTCACGATGCTAACGAAACGAGGCAGGCGCGCGGTATCCGTTGTCGGTGAGCACCAGCATCCGTCGACATTCAGCTCGTGGGGTGCACGATGTGCCACAGACGCGAGCTGATGGGGCATTCCGACCCGGTATCTCAGCCTCGGCGCAGTGCGCACCCGCAGGAAGCTCAAGCCAGAGCGACCGCACGCGGCGCAACCGCACGCACGAAGGCGCCGAGGCGGCGGTAGACCTCCTGCGATTCGGGATGCGTGTCGTCCTGTTGCCAGGTGTGCTTGGTGTTGACGCTGCGCCGACCGTAGATCAGGGTGTCGACCCGAATAGCACGCGCGCGCAACGCCTCGATGAAATTGAGGTTGGCTCGATAGAAATAATCCCGCTCCGAGGTCGTCACGAACACCGGCGGAAAACCCCGATCCAGCCATTCGATCGGCGACATGAAACGGGCGGCCGTGCGCAAGTGCAGCCCCCGGCCCCGCTCGGGCAGCAGCATGCGCACGAAGTTGAGGCTGAGTACGAAACCGCGTTCGAACAACACCGAAAAGTCGGCGATGCTGCAGTGCTGCACCAGGCCGCGCAGGTTGCGGGCGGCGATCGGCGGATGAATGTCGTAGTGCGCGGCAAGCGCGGGCTCATAGGTCGACGCGGTGAGCAGCGCCGCGATGTGTCCGCCGGCTGAATCACCGCCGAGCACGATGCGGGTGGGGTCTCCCCCGTAGGCGGCTATGTTCCGGGCGACCCAGTCGAGTACCGCGTTGCCGTCCTGCATCATGTGCTTCAGCTGGAACCGCGTGGCCATGCGGTAGTTGGCATTGACCACGATCATGCCCTCGGCGGCCTGGCTCGCACAATATTTGGTGAGCGGGTCTTTGTCACCCGAGGTCCAACCACCACCGTGGAAGTACACATAGACGGGCAGTGGCGGTGCCGCGGCATCGCTGTCCTTGGGTGCGATGACGTCGAGCCGGTGAATCTTCTGGCCATCGCCGATGTAGTCGACGTCGAGGTCGTATTCCACGGTGTCGATCGGGTTCAGGTTGAACTTGTGTATCGGCGTCGCGCGTCGCAGCATGAGAGCGCGCCAGGCCCAGACCGGCAGACGACGAATACCGGTCTCGCGATGCGCCGACCGGTCAACTGTGACGCCGTCGGCGTGCAAACGGATACCGTGCAGCCAGGCCCGTGCCGAATGCTCGACCCGGGCGGGATCGGACGAGGCCGGGGGCGCTGCGGGGAGGGGCGTGGCACGAACAGTGTCGAACTGGATGCTGGTGATACTCACTGGTCGAGGCTAAGTTGACCTTCCCGAATGCCCGCTGGGAAGTACCCCCTTTGGGGGTAACTCCCGGCTTCAGGTGGCAGTTCGTGCCGTACGTTCACGCAGCGGACGCCCCGCCCGCCACCCCGGTCCCTTCCAGCACCGCGCGCGCAAGCGTGTGAAAGTGCAGGTTGAAGCCGAGAACGCCCGGCGTCGAGTGCGAGTCCAGGTCGATCATCGGCACGTCAACGGCATGAAGGATGAATTGATACCGGTGCGTGCCGGTGCCAGGGGGCGGTTCGGCGCCGACAAAAGAGGTCAACCGCAGCTCGTTGGGCAAGGTCAGGGACGATCCAGGCAGAGCCCCGCCCGCGACGCCCGCGTCAACCGGCAGGTCGGTGACGGATAGCGGGAGGTTGGCCACGGCCCAGTGCCAGAACCCGGAGCCGGTCGGAGCGTCTGGGTCGTACACGGTGAGGGCGAAGCTCGCGGTTTCGGGAGGGAAACCGCTCCAAGACAGCTGCGGCGAGACGTCCGCTCCCCCGGCACCGGCGGCATACTGCGCCGGCCGCAACGGGCCGCCGTCGGTCAGGTCGGTGCTGGTGAGCGAGAACTGGGGCACCGCGCCGAAACGGGCGAGTGGGTCGAGCGTCACGATGGCCTCCTCGTTGAGCATTAGCTACGGTGTTGCAGCACAGTCAGTTCATCCAGCCTACGCGTCCCTCATAAAATAGCTCCATGGCCATTCCGAAGATCCTGCTCTTTTACATCTTCACGCCACTGGCCGATCCAGACGCGATACGGCTCTGGCAGCGTGACCTGTGCGCCGGGCTCGGCCTGCGCGGTCGCATCCTGATCTCCAAGGACGGCCTCAACGGCACGGTCGGCGGCGACTTGCCCGCCGTCAAGAAATACATTCGTAAGACCCGCGACTATGCGCCGTTCCGGCACATCGATTTCAAGTGGAGCGAGGGCACCGGTCTCGACGAGAAAGGGCAGAGCCTCGACTTTCCCCGGCTCGTGGTCAAGGTGCGCGATGAGATCGTGAGCTTCGGCGCTCCGGGAGAGTTGCGTGTCGGCGCCGAGGGGGTTATCGATGGTGGCACCAAGCTGGCACCCGCCGAGCTCAATGCCCTCGTCGCCGAGCGTGGCGATGACGTTGTCTTCTTCGATGGACGCAATAAGTTCGAGGCCGAGATCGGCCATTTTCGAAACGCTGTCGTTCCCGACGTTGCTACTACGCGCGATTTCGTGGCCGAACTCGACAGCGGCAAATACGACCACCTCAAGGGCAAGCCGGTGGTGACCTATTGCACCGGCGGCATCCGCTGTGAGGTACTGAGCGGTCTCATGAAGTCGCGCGGATTCGGTGAGGTGTATCAACTCGACGGCGGAATTGTGCGTTACGGCGAGGCCTTCGGCAACGAGGGCCTGTGGTCGGGTTCGCTCTATGTCTTCGACCAGCGGATGTCCATCGATTTTGCCCCGGATGCTGCCGTGCTCGGCACTTGCCAGCTCTGCGCCGCACCCACCACGAACATGCTCAACTGCCGCGACGCCTCCTGCCGGGAACAGCTGGTCGTGTGCGCTACATGCGTGGCCGCCACGGCTCCGGCCTGCGCCACCCATGCGTCGCGAGCGAACGAGGCGTCGGCGCGCGCAACCTGAGCGGCCGGCTGAGGCACGATCAGCACCGAAACGCCGCTAGAGAGTTCCGGTGCTGGCACGCGCCGTGATTGGATCATGGTGTGACCTACGACGCGCTGGCTGTTCGCACCCATTTTCCCGCCCTCTCCACCGGCATCGCTCATTTCGATGGACCGGGCGGCACGCAGACCCCGCGGCAGGTCGGCGCGGCGATCGCACTGACCCTCACGCGCCCGCTCTCGAACCGCGGCACGGGCAGCCTGCCCGAGCGCAACGCGGACGACGCGGTGACCGGGTTTCGCACCGCCGCAGCAGATCTGCTCGGCGCAGAGCCCGATGGCATCGTCTACGGGCGCAGCGCGACCGCACTCACCTACGATTTCTCCCATCATCTCTCCCGCGCGTGGGGTCCCGGCGACGAGGTCGTGGTCTCCCGCCTGGACCATGACTCGAACATCCGGCCGTGGGTGCAGGCGGCCGACCGCACGGGCGCAACCGTACGCTGGGTCGACTTCGACCCGTCGACCGGCGAATTGTCCGCCGACGCGTTCGCCGCCGTCGTTGGTCCAGGGACGCGCCTCGTCGCCGTCACAGCCGCATCGAACCTGATTGGTACCCGCCCACCGATCGCGGCGATCGCCGACGTGGCGCATGCGGCCGGCGCGCTGCTCTACGTTGACGGTGTGCACTACACACCGCACGCCCTCGTCGACGTCAAGGCGCTCGGCGCCGATTTTTTCGTGTGCTCCCCGTATAAGTTCCTCGGCCCGCATTGCGGCGTGCTCGCCGCCGCGCCGGAACTCTTGGAAGGCATCCGGCCCGACAAGCTCGCAACGTCGAGCGATCGTGTGCCCGAGCGATTCGAATTCGGCACCCTCCCCTACGAACAGCTTGCCGGCGTAACGGCGGCCATCGATTTTCTGGCCGCGCTCGTGCCGGGCTCGACCACCGTTGGCGCCGCTGCCCCAACGCGACGGGAACGCCTCGTGGCGTCGTCACACGCACTCGAAACGTACGAAGCGATGTTGCGTGCCCAGCTTGAAGCGGGGCTCGCCGCGCTGCCCGGTGTGCTCGTGCATTCCCGTGCCGCCGCGCGCACCCCCACCGTTCTGGTGACCTTCGCCAACCATTCGGCCGCTGCCGCCTCCGCGTTTCTCATCCAGCGGGGGATCCTGGCCCCGGCCGGTTCGTTCTATGCCCGAGAGGCGAGTCGGCACCTCGGTCTGGGCGATGTCGGCGGACTGCGCATCGGCCTCGCCCCGTACACCACCGCGCACGAAGTCGAGCGGATACTCGACGCACTCGACGACTTTCTCCGGCCGTAGCGATTGTGCCGGAAGGCCCGCTTTTGCAGCGGAAGCCGGGCTCTGCCGGCCCTAGGCTGGTCTCACCACAGAGAGGAGTCGGATGCCTGCCGGCGCTGTCATCGAATTTCACAACATCAGCAAACGCTTTGGCGGTGTTGCCGCGGTCAACGATCTCTCGTTCACGGTTGAACCCGGCCGGGTCACCGGGTTCCTTGGCCCGAACGGTGCCGGCAAGACCACGAGCCTGCGCATTCTGCTCGGGCTGGTCGCTGCCAGCAGCGGCACGGCCACGTTCGGCGGCGTGCGCTACCGCGACCTGCCGCATCCGCTGGCCATGGTGGGCGCCGCCCTCGAAGCCGCGAGCTTTCACCCGGGCCGCAGCGCCCGCGACCACCTCGCCGTGTACACGATCGCGGCCGGACTCCCGCGCACCCGAGTGCTCGAAGTACTCACCCAAGTGGGGCTCGCCGCTCACGCCGCCCAGCGGGTCGGCGGCTACTCGCTCGGCATGCGCCAACGACTCGGCCTGGCTTACGCCCTGCTGGGCGATCCGGGCGTGCTCGTGCTCGACGAGCCGATCAACGGCCTGGACCCGGAAGGCATCCGCTGGATTCGCGGGTTTCTGCGCGACATGGCCGCCGAGGGCCGCACCGTTCTGGTCAGCTCCCACCTGCTCTCCGAGGTGCAGCAGAGCGTCGACGACGTCGTCATCATCGCCAGGGGCCAACTCGTGCACCTGGGGCCGCTGTCCAGCCTCGACACAGATGCCGCCCCGCAGACGATCGTCGATTCGCCCGACCGCGACGCCCTCGCCGCCGCGCTCACGGCCGCCGGCATCACATTCTCGATCGGCCGCACCGGCCTGCTCGCCGCGACGCCCGATCCGGGCCTGCTCGGACATCTCGCCTTCACCGCCGGGGTTGAACTGAGCGTACTGCATCGGCAGAAAGCCGGCCTCGAAGATTCGTTCCTCGCCCTCGTCGGCGGGGGCCACTCGCTGTGATTTCGTTCCTGCGTTCTGTCTCGGCCGAATTCGCCAAGATTTTCACCACTCGCCTGTGGTGGATTCTCGCTATCGTGCTCTTTTGCTACATCGGCCTGCTGGCCGGTGGCCTCGCGGCACTGTTCGGCGGTGTCCAGACCGGTGTGATCAGCCCGGATACCGTCAACACCGGCGGCGCAGCGATCACCTTCGGAACCCTCCCACCCCTCATCTACAGCTTCGCCTCCTCGGTCGGGTACGTCTTTCCGGTGCTGCTCGGTGCTCTCGCGTCGACCGGCGAGTTTCGCCACCAGACATTGACGCCGACGTTTCTGGCGACCCCTCGACGCGGCGTCGTGCTGGGGGCCAAGACGGTGACGCTGATTCTGATCGGTGCGGGCCTCGGGCTCGTCGCGCTGGCGGCATCCGTTGGTATCGGCGGCGGGGTGTTGAGCGCGTTTGGTGTCGATGCGCTGCTGCAGGGCTCCGGAACCTGGCTGCTCGTGGCGCGCACGCTGCTCGCCATGGGCCTCTGGGCGGCGATCGGCGTCGGTCTCGGCGTGCTCGTGCCCAATCAGGTGGCCTCGATCGTGATCGTGCTCGCCTTCACCCAATTCATCGAACCGCTGCTGCGGCTGGCCGCCTCTTTCCTCGAAGTCACGGCGAAGATCGGCAATTTTCTGCCCGGAGCGGCCTCCGATGCCCTCGTCGGCGCGAGCATCTTCACCGTGGCCAGCCCGGCCGGAGCCGCCCCGCTGGACTGGTGGCAGGGCGGTCTTGTACTGCTCGGTTACGCCCTGATCGCCACCATCATCGGTTACTTCGTGAGCTGGAAGAAGGACGTCACGTAGTCGGGCCGGTCGGCGGGGCTGGCAGCTTAAGCGAGTCGATGAAATCGGCCGCGTGCTGGCTGGTGAGAATGACCCGGGCGAATTCCTCATCGACGAGGTCGATCACTACGGCCGGGCGGTGACGTTTGATCGACACGAAGTCCTTGCCGCCGTGAAATTTCCAGGTCCCGGCGGCCACGATGAGCGGAATAATCGAGCCGAGCGAGCGAATTCCACGCAGCCAGATCCACGGATCCTCGGTGATGATCACCGAGCGGATACTCTCCCGCTGCACCACGATCGAGTCCCGTCGCAGGGCGAGGGTTCTTTCCGTGCGCGTCAAGTGGATCTCGAGCCGGTCGGAATGCACGCTCAGGGAAGCCATTGTTCCAGTCTGCCCGGTTCCGCCCGAAAAGCCGTTGTTCGACGCGAACAAAAGCAGTAACGTCCGAGCGCAGGATCCCTCCAAATGCCGCGATCAGCCCTGCGGGGTCGCCGCGGCCGCAGCCTTGGCCGCGGCCGGCAGTGCCTCGAAGATGCGCCCGATGGCGCTCTGATCGTGCGCATCGGAGACGAACCAGGCCTCGAACACGCTCGGCGGCAATGACACGCCGCCATCGAGCATGGCGTGAAAGAACGGTGCATAACGAAATGCCTCCTGCCGCTGCACGTCGGCGTAGGTGCGCGGGGCCGAACCCTGCGCGTCCTCGCCGAACACGAAGCTGAACAGGTTGCCGGCCCGCTGCACCCGGTGGGCGACCCCCTCGGCGGCGAGTGAGGCGGAGACCGCTTCCGAGAGGATGGTGGCGGTCGCATTGAGCCGGTTGTACACACTCTCATCGAGCAGATTGAGGGTCGCGATGCCGGCCGCGACAGCGACCGGGTTGCCCGAGAGCGTGCCGGCCTGATAGACCGGGCCGATCGGTGCGAGAAAGTCCATCACGTCGGCCCGGCCGCCGAGGGCGGCAACGGGCAGGCCTCCGCCGATGATCTTGCCGAAGGTGACCAGGTCGGGCATGTAATACTTTTCGCCGGCCGGCTCGAGGCCGCTGGTCTCGAGGCCCCAGAAGCCGGAACGGCTCACCCGAAAGCCGGTGAGCACCTCGTCGAGAATGAGCAGGGCGCCATTCGAGTGCGCGATAGCGGACAGTGCCGCGTTGAAGCCGGGATCGGGGGCGACAACACCCATGTTGGCCGCGGCGGCCTCGGTGATAACGGCGGCAATGCGGCCCGGATGCGCCTCGAACGCGGCCCGCACAGCATCGAGGTCGTTGTAGGGCAGCACGAGCGTCTCCGCGGCGGTCGCCGCGGTGACGCCGGCCGAGCCGGGTAGCGCGAGCGTCGCGAGCCCGGAGCCGGCCTGGGCGAGCAGACCGTCGGAGTGGCCATGATAGTGCCCGGCGAATTTGACCAACAGGTCACGACCGGTGAAACCGCGCGCGAGGCGGATGGCGGTCATGGTCGCTTCGGTGCCGGTGGAGACCAGGCGCAGCTTCGGGGTCGCGCCGACCCGTTCGGCGACCAGTTCGGCCAGTTCGGTCTCGGCGGGCGTCGAGGCGCCAAAGGACAGCCCGAGCGCCGCGGCATCCTGCACGGCCTTGATGACCTCGGGGTGCGCGTGGCCCAGAATCGCCGGGCCCCATGAGTTGACGAGGTCGACATATTCGCGGCCGTCGGAGTCCGTTACGTACGCACCCGCGGCCTTCACGAGGAACAGCGGTGTGCCGCCGACCGAGCCGAATGCGCGCACCGGCGAGTTGACCCCACCGGGTATGACGCGGCGGGCGCGGCCGAACAGTTCGTCGTTGTGACTGGTCGGGTGGTTCACTGTGGGAATCATCGTGTCGGTCATGCTTACTCCTCCTTGAGCCAGGTGGCCAGTTCAACGGCCCAGTAGGTGAGCACGGCGTCGGCGCCGGCCCGACGGATGCTCAAGACCGACTCTTCGATTGCGCGGCGACGGTCGATCCAGCCCTGCGCGGCGGCGGCTTCGACCATGGCGTATTCGCCGGAGACCTGATATGCCCAAACCGGAATATCGCTCATGGCAGCAACTGCGGCGAGCACGTCGAGGTAGCCGCCGGCCGGTTTGACCATGACGATGTCGGCGCCCTGTTCGATGTCGAGCTGCGCTTCGCGCAAACCCTCACGGCGGTTGGCGGGATCAAGCTGATAGGTTCGGCGGTCGCCGACCAGGGTCGAGGCGACGGCCTCGCGGAACGGACCGTAGAAAGCGGAGGCGTACTTGGCCGAGTAGGCCAGCACGGCAGTGTCTTCGAAACCGTTGGCGTCGAGGGTCTCGCGTACGGCGGCGACCTGGCCGTCCATCATTCCGGAGAGGCCGAGCAGGGCGGAGCCGGCACTGGCCTGAGCGAGGGCCATGTCGCGGTAGCGTTCGAGGGTTGCATCGTTGTCGACGTGGCCGTCGGCCGCGAGTACGCCGCAGTGGCCGTGGTCGGTGAATTCGTCCAGGCACAGATCAGTCTGCACGACGAGCGCGTCGCCAACCTCATCGACGAGCGCGCGCGTGGCCAGGTTGAGGATGCCATTGGGGTCGGTCGCACCGGTTCCGGTCGCGTCGCGCACCTCGGGTACCCCGAACAGCATGATGCCGCCGATGCCGGCTTCGGCCGCCTGTGCGACGGCCCGGCGGGCGCTGTCGATGCTGTGCTGCACGACACCGGGCATCGACGTGATCGGGCGGGCGTCGTTGCCTTCGCGCACAAACATGGGGAGCACAAGCTCGCCCGGGTGGACACGAATTTCACTGGCCAGGCGACGGAGCGCGCTGCTGGTGCGCAAACGTCGTGGGCGGATAACGGGGTTGATCACCCTTATACCCTACGCCGCCAGGCTGTGCGTTTCGTTATCCGGTCGTGATCTGCCCGAACAGACCAGCGGATGTCCCCGCGCCCGTGCTGCGGGTCAGCGCGCCGGTGTGGCCCCGGCCAGCGCCGCTTCAACGATCGCATCAATGAGCGACTCGGCGCTGCGTTCCTCGGCGATCACATCGACGCGCAGGCCGAGGGCACGGGAATCCTTCGCGGTCTGTGGGCCGATACACGCCACGAGGGTGCGCTCGGGAATGTCACCGAACTGCTCGCGTACCTGACGTGCCACGCTGCCGCTGGTGACGAGCACGGCGTGCACCAGGCCGGCTTTGACGTCGGTGACGACCTGGTCACTGACCGGTACGCCGATCGTGCGGTAGGCGACAACCGATTCCACGTCGTGGCCGACACGGCGCAGCCCCTCGGAGAGCAACGGCTTGGCGATCTCACTGCGCAGCGTGAGCACGCGCAGGGGGATGGCGCCGGCAGTGGCGGCTTCCCACTCCTCCAGCAGGCCGCGCGCAGAATTATCTTCGGAGGGAACGATGTCCACGTGGTAACCGGCCGCCACGAGCGCGGCCGCGGTGGTTTCACCGACCGCGGCGATGCGCGTTCCGGGCGCGACGACCGCGCGGTGCGACGACAGTACGTCCACGGTGGTGGCGCTCGTGATGGTCATCCAGTCGAAGTCGCCGGCGGCGAGACGAGTCAACGCCGCGTCGAGGGCCGGGGCGTCATCGGTGGCGGCGAAGTTGATCATCGGAGCGACGATCGGGTGCGCACCCTTGGCCCGCAAATTCGCTGCGACCTGGTCACCCCAGGGTCCGCCGCGCGGAACGAGAACCCGCCAGCCCGCGAGGGGCTTGGTCAGTCGATTGGTCACGTGGTCACACAGTCACTTTCAAGGGAGCGAACTCAGCCGCGCCACCGGCCAGGAGATCTATGGACACTCGTTCGGCCACGTCGAGCGCGGCCTCCTCGAGATGGGGTGCGGAGTGGGAGTCGGGTGTTGCCGCGTGCGAACTGGTGATTTTCCGGGAGCCATCCGGGCTGTATACCGTCGCGGTGAGAAAGAGCAGACCATCATCGATGACCGCGGTCGCACCGATCGGTGCGGCGCAACCGGCCTCGAGGCGCGCCAGCACCGTGCGTTCGGCGGTGGTCGTGGCACGGGTGGATGAATGGTTCATGGCAGCCAGTGCTACGCCGAGCAGGCGCTCCGGCTTGCCATCGCGCACCTCGATCGCGAGCGCGCCCTGCCCGGGTGCGGTCGGCCAGGCCGTCAGATCGAGAAAGTCGGTCACGACGGCATCCAGGCGGCCAAGCCGACCGAGGCCAGCGGCGGCGAGCACGACGGCGTCGAGGTCACCCTCGGCGACGCGCCCCACGCGGGTGTCGATGTTGCCGCGAATGTCAACGATGGTCAGGTCCGGGCGACGCTCGAGCAGCTGGGCCACCCGGCGGGGCGAGCCGGTCCCGACGCGAGCCCCCTCCGGCAGGGTGTCCAGGGTGAAGCCGGCGCGCGCGCAGAGCACGTCGCGGGCATCCGCTCTCTTGGGTATCGCGCCGATGCGCAAGCCCGGGTGGGCCTGCGTCGGCAGGTCCTTGAACGAGTGCACAATGACGTCGCACTCGTCGTTCAACAGGGCTTCACGCAGGGCGCTCGCGAACACGCCGGTCCCACCGAGGGTCGACAGCGATTCGGTCGAGGTGTCGCCGTGCGTGGTGACGCGCACGATTTCAACCTCGACGCCGGCCGACGCCGCGATGCGATTGACGATGGTCTGGGTTTGCGCAAGCGCGAGCGCGCTCGCGCGTGTCCCCACGCGAATCACGGTCACGGTGCCATTCCCGCAACGGCCGGCTTGAAGCCGAGGCGCACGTTTTCGCAGCAGCCGGGACGGCACACGTCATACCAGGGGCCGAGGTCGGTTTGGGCCGGGCGGTCGGCATCGGGAGTGTCGTTGAGGCGTTCCTCGATCAGGTCGACGAGGCCGCTCACGAAGTCGGGAGAGACACCCGGGGTGGGTACGCGCACGGCATGGATTCCGAACTTCTCGCTCGTTTCCATTGCCTCGTTGTCAAGGTCCCACATGACCTCCATGTGGTCGCTCAAAAAGCCCAGCGGCACGATGACCACGGCCCGGATACCGCGGGCCGGCAGCAGGGCGATCGCATCGTTGATGTCGGGTTCAAGCCACGGCATGCTGGGCGGGCCGCTGCGGGACTGGTAGACAAGCTGCCATTGCGTCTTGAGCGTCGTCGTGCTGTCAGCGGGTTCCGCGAGAGAGTCCATGATGACCTGGGCGACGGCGCGGTGCTGCGCTTCGTATGCGCCTCCCTCACCGAAGCCCCGATCGGCCGGGCCGCTCTTGTTGGCATCCGTCATCGGGATCGAGTGGGTCGAGAACAGAATCTCGACCTCGGTGTCAACGTCGATGCCGGGGACCGCTTGAATGACATCCCGCAGTCCCTGGGCCACGCCGGTTATGAAGGGCGTGACGAAGCCGGGGTGGTCGAAGAACTGGCGGATTTTGTCGATGTGGACCTTGTCGTTCAGTCCCGTGTCGGTCAGGGCTGCGGCGAAATCTTCGCGGTACTGGCGGCATCCGCTGTAGGAACTGTAGGCGCTCGTCGCGATCGCGAGCAGGCGGTTCTGGCCCTTGGAATGGGCGTCGGAGATCGTGTCTCGCAAGTATGGTGCCCAGTTGCGGTTGCCCCAGATCACGGGCAGATCGATGCCGCGACGGGTGAGTTCCATTTGCAGTGCGGCTTTCAGCACGCGATTCTGGTCGTTGATCGGGCTGACGCCACCGTAATGACGGTAGTGCTTGGCGACGACCTCGAGTCGTTCCTCTGGAATGCCACGACCACCGGTGACGTTGCGCAGGAACGGGATCACGTCGTCCTGGCCTTCGGGGCCGCCGAAACCGGCCAACAGAACCGCGTCGTATTCAGTCATTACTGCAGCACCTCTACAATTTCGGCGGTGGAGATACGTCGTCCGGTGAAGAACGGGATCTCCTCGCGCACGTGGCGGCGGGCTTCGGTTTCACGCAGTCCGCGCATGAGATCGACGAGCTCGGTGAGTTCGTCGCTTTCGATCGGCAGCAGCCACTCGTAGTCGCCGAGGGCGAAAGCCGAAACCGTGTTGGCCAGGGCTCCGCGGAAGGCGGCACCCTTGCGGCCGTGGTCGGCGAGCATCTTGCTGCGCTCCTCGTCGGGCAGCAGATACCACTCAAAGCTGCGCACGAAGGGGTAGATCGTGAGCCAGGCCTTGGGTTCCACACCGCGCAGAAAGCCGGGCACGTGGCTCTTGTTGAACTCGGCGTCGCGGTGCACACCCATGGCGTTCCAGGTCGGCAGCAGGCTTTTGAGCAGGCGACTGCGACGCAGCTCCCGATTGGCCCACTGCAGCGTCTCAGCCTCGTCGGCGTGGGTCCAGATCATGACGTCGGCATCGGCCCTGAGTCCGGACACGTCGTAGAAGCCGCGCACCGTGACGCCCTCGGCTTCGATCAGGGCCACCACGTCGTCGAGCTCATTGACCGCGTGGGGAACGTCCCGACCGTCGAGGTCATCTGGGTTGCCTGGGTCTTTTCGCAGCACGGCAAAGAGGGTGAAGCCCTGCGGCGAAGCCGCGGGTACTTCGGAGTCGGCGGGGGTGATTGGCTGAACGCTGTTTACTGCCTCTCCGGCAGCCGGGTGAGTCATACCTCTAGTTTGCTCTTTATTGGGCCCGGCACCAAAATGAGCGCTTCGGTTCCTGTGAACCGACCGAGCAGCTAACGGTTCCTGGTCACCGCGGAGGCACCGAACCAGACGATGACACCCACCACGGTTGCCGCACCGAGCGCAATGCCCACGAGAGCGGCCGGGCTGTCTTCGCCGAGCTGACGCAGGGCGTGGGTCAGTCGACGCCGATTGATGCGCAGCTGCTTGGACAGATCGAGCTTGTACTCGATCGCATCGAACGTCGACGCGAGCTCGGCACGCGCGTTCCGGGCTTCGGCGCGCAAATCGCTGATGCCGCGCTTGTCGCTGCCAGCCTCGGCGAGCTCAGGGTTACTTGTGCTCATATTCGCCAACTCCCTTGAATGCATCAACGTCGTGACGGATGCTCGCGTGCACGCCCTCCGGATCGGGTTTCGTCGCCGCCTTCACCCGGTTCACGCCGATGAGTACGAGGATGATGGCGATGAGCAGCAACGCTACCGCCACGATGAGTGTGGCGAGCCACAGTGGCAGCACGAGTGCCAGCGCAATCACGGCGAGGGCGATGAACACCCCGAGCACGAAGAAGAGGATGACACCGGCCAGAACGAGGAGGGCGGCACCGACCCCGAAGTTCTTGGCCTTCGTGGCGAACTCAGCCTTGAAGGCGTCCAATTCGGCCTTCACGAGGGCGCTGATCTGGCCGGGCAGCTCCCCGATCAGTGCGAGCAACGGGCGTTTGCTCTTCGGGTTGAATCCACTGCTAGTCACGGATTGCCTTCCCTGTCTTCGGGTCTGGTCGAGGTGTGCTGCCGGTCCTCATACTATGAGCTATGACGCTACGAGCTACGACTCGGCCGAGTCGTCGGTGGCAGGTTTGGGCGTGGTCTTCGGCTTAGCGGCGGCCGTGCGGCTCGTGGTGGTGCTCGCTTTCGCGGCCGCGGTGGCGGGAAACGGCGAGGCTGTCTGCTTCTTTTTGGCCACGGCCTGCGTGACGGCTTTCTTGCCGGCCTTGTACAGGGTGGCGGGAACGTCACCGACCAGTTCGAGGGCGGCATCGCGCACCTCGGTCACCCGGCGCTGCACCGGTTTGGCGTTCCAGAAGTCATTGGCAGCGGTAGCGATCTGGTCGTAGCGTTTGCGGCCGGCACGTGCACCGAGCACATAGCCGACGAGTCCGCCCGTGATGAACAGAAGCTTTCCGCGCATTGAGTCTCCACTTTCCTAAGGTCTCCCCAGAGTAGCCCGCTTCGCCGTTTTGGACTCGGGCGGTGTGGGTATGTCTGGCTGCGTTCGTATCAATACAGGAAGTGCACAGTTACGGCTAGAGGTCTGGCGCGGTGATGGTGAGGCCGAGGGCGGCGTGCCGAATGCGGTCGCCGGCCGAGAGAGCGTGCGGGATGACCGAGGCGAGGCCGGTTCCGGCCAGCCAGGCGCCGGTGATCTCCAGCCCGGGCGTCGCGGCGACGGCGTCGCGCACCTGCTGTGCGCGCGCCGGCGCACCGAGCGTGGCGGGCGACAGGGCGTCGCGCCACTCGGTGCGGGCGAAGGCGCGCACGGATCGGGCCGGCAACGGCACGCCGAGCAGGACGGACGCGTCATGCAGGGCGAGCGCCTGCAGTTCGTCGTCGGTCAGGTCGTCGGTCGGGTTGGGCTGGCCGGCCCGACCGTAGGACAACCGCACGACGTGACGGCCGGGACCGGCCGCTGCGGCGACCCAGGCCCACTTCGCGGTGACGTGGGTGAGCGCCTTCGCCGTGACGTCGGGGGCGTCGACAGAAACGAGCACGCCGGTGCCGCGCGGGTGCGCGTCGAGGTCGGGCGCGTCGAGCACGAGCGAGGTGAGCGTGACGGCGGTCGGGGCTGGCCAGTCGAGTTCGGCGAGCGCGTCGAACGCTCCACCCAGGGGGTTGACCAGCCGCAGGGCCTGCGCGCCCTGGGTCGCGACGATGACGTAGCGGGCTGTGAGGGTGTCGGTGGGCTCGGTCTCTGCAGCGAGGTCGATCTCTGCAGCGGGGTCGGCATTTTCCCGGCGGGTGACGGTGACAGCCCAGGTCGGCGCGTCGTCGGTGCCGGAATGAGCCAGGCTCTGGGCCGTGGTGCCGGTCAGAATGGTCACGTTGTGGTGTTCGAGGGCGGCCACGATGGCGGCGGGCAGGCTGGCCATGCCGCCGAGCAGTCCGCCAACGTTGGAGCCGGCCGGCGCGCCGGCGCGCAGGGCCGACACGGCACCGGAGAGCGAGCCGGCCGTGGTGAGGGCGCGGTTGAGTCCGGGTGCGACGACGTCGATTTCGAGGTCGACGGCGCTCGTCGTGTAGACGCCGGAGGCGACCGGTTCGACCAGGCGGTCGAGCACGCGCGCTCCCATGCGCTTCTTCACCAGGTCGCCGAGGCTGTGCTCGCGGCCGATGGTGAGTACCGGCATGAGCCGGTCGAGGTAGGCGCGCAGCGAGCCGCTCCAGCCGATGACGCGGCGCACGTCGTCGGCGAGCGGTGATCCGGGAATTCCGAGAACACCGGCCTTGGGCAGCGGAACGCTTACCGAGGCATCCCCAGGCGTACGGGACTGGACTGGGGAACCCGACTTGAGGGCGGGCAGGTGCAACCAGGCGCCGGCCACGTTGGGGGCGACGATCTGGTCGGTCAGGCCGAGATCTTCCACGAAGGCAGCGACGGTGCCGCCGCGCACCGCGAAGCTCTCGGTGCCGCTGTCGAGAGTGAGCCCGTCGAGGATGTGACCGGCGACCGGGCCGCCGACGGCATCCGTGGTCTCGATGATCGTGACTTTCAGGCCTACCTGGGCGCATTCGCGGGCGGCGACCAGGCCGGCAACTCCCCCGCCAATGACGAGAACGTCGATCGGTGTGTTCATGTTGCTGCTCCTACTCGGCCGCGCTCACGTCATGCACGAGGTTGACGAGGCGGGTGAGTACGTCGGGATCGGTGTCGGGGGGAACACCGTGGCCGAGGTTGAGTACGTGCGAGGGTGCGGTACGTCCGCGTTCGAGCACGTCGCGCACGTGCGCTTCGAGCACGGGCCACGGCGCGGCGAGCAGGGCCGGGTCAACGTTGCCCTGCACCGGAACGGCGCCGCCGAGCCGGCGGTTGGCTTCGTCGAGGGGCACCCGGTAGTCGACGCCCACGACGTCGGCGCCGATGTTGTGCATTTCTTTGAGCAGTTCGCCGGTTCCCACGCCAAAGTGCACGATCGGAACGTTGCGCCAGGTTTCGACCGACTCGGCGGGCTCCGCGCCGTCTGCTGCGCCCGGCACGGTGTAGGTCAGGTCGCGCACGTGGGCGATCGCTGCCGCCGAGGCGGGAGCAACGGATGCCGCATAGTCAGCCAGCGACAGGGCTCCGGCCCACGAGTCGAAGAGCTGGGCGGCGCTGGCACCGGCGAGCACCTGCGCGCGCAGGAATCGACCGGTGACCTCGGCGGTCCAGGCCATGAGCTTCGCCCAGGCGTCCGGTTCGACGTGCATGAGCGCGCGGGCGTGGATGTGATCCTTCGACGGACCACCCTCGACCAGATACGCGGCGAGCGTGAACGGGGCACCGGCGAAGCCGATGAGCGGGGTCGACCCGAGCTGGGACACCGCCAGGGATACGGCCGCGCTGATCGGGGCGAGGGCCGTATCGAGCAGGGCGGGGTCGAGTGCGGTGAGTTCGTCGACATCCGCTCGGGTGCGCACGGCCTTGCCGAGAACGGGACCCTTGCCCGCAACGATCGACACGTCGACCCCGACGAGCTTCAGCGGCACAACGATGTCGCTGAAGAAGATTCCGGCATCGACATTGTGGCGACGCACCGGCTGCAGAGAAATCTCGCTCGCCAATGCGGGGTCGAGGCACACGTCGAGCATGCGCGTTCCGACGCGCAACTCGCGGTATTCGGGCAGCGATCGCCCCGCCTGGCGCATGAACCACACCGGCGTCACGGCGGGCCGGGTGCCCTGATAGGCCTGGATCAGGCGGGAGTCGGCGGTGAGACCGGAGGAGAGTGGATGCTGCGCGTCGAGGATCATCTCGTTCATTCTCTCAAACATCCCTGGCGGCGCGCGCCGAAAGCGTACAGCATTGAGTCGTAGAATTGCGTAGTGCTTATTCTTTTGTCCGCCAGTCATAAAAACTCCACCTTCGATGTGCTGGAGAAATTGTCTGTGGGCGGGGGCACTGCGGCCACCCGCATGGTGGAGCAGCACGGGCCGCTCAGCGGTGCCGTCGTCGTCGCGACCTGCAACCGATTCGAGGCCTACCTCGACCTGAATGAGCCCTACGGCGTGTCGCCGCTTCCCGCCGTCTACGCCGCCATCGAGGCCGTGAGTGCCAGCAGTGGCCTCGACGCAGACACCCTGCGCGACAATCTCACCCTCGTGCACGGCAATGGCGTCGCCGAGCACCTGTTCGCCGTGACGAGCGGCCTCGAATCCGTCGTCGTCGGCGAGGTCGAAATCGCCGGCCAGGTGCGCCGCGCGCTCGAGCAGGCTCGTGCCGACGGCACCACGAGCCCCGAGCTCGAGCGACTCTTCCAGAGGGCATCCCAGACCTCGCGCGGCGTCAAGAACCGCACCGGCATCGGTTCAGCCGGTCGCTCCATTGTGCGCCTCGCGCTCGAACTCGCCGAGAGCCGGGTCAGCGACTGGTCGAGCGCCCGCGTGCTCCTCGTTGGCACCGGCCGCTACGCCGGGGCCTCGCTCGCCGCCCTGCGCGATCGCGGAGCAGAAAACGTGCGCGTCTACTCGCCGTCCGGTCGCGCCGTCGGCTTTGCCGCGTCGCACGACATCGAAGCTGTTCCGGACGCGGATTTCGCCGCCGAGGTCGCGCGCGCCGACGTCGTGGTGACTTGCACTCTGCGCGACGACCACGTGATCGACGCAGCGCTCATCACCCGCGGACGCGTCGAGATCGGGGTGGACCCGTTCGCGATCATCGGTGCCACCGCCGACGCGCCGGCCCGCCTCTGCCCGGCCGATACCGGCCCCGAGGCGCCGCCGCAGCTCATCATCGACCTCGGCCTGCCCCGCAATGTGGCGCCCGACGTGGCGCTGGTCCCCGGGGTTGAACTGCTCGACCTGGAAACGATCAGCATCCACGCCCCGCTCGAAGAGCTCAACGCCACGACCGACGCCCGCGAAATCGTTGGCAAGGCGGCCCGTAAATTCTCCGACGTCGCCGAGGAACAGAGCCTCACCCCGGCCGTCGTCGCCCTGCGCAGCTACGTGTTCGAGTTGCGCGACGCTGAGATCGCCCGGGCTCGCAGCCGCGGTGACTCCAGCGAAGCGACCGAGGCCGCCCTGCGCCACCTGGCCGGTGTGCTGCTGCACGCCCCCATGGTGCGCGCCCGGGAACTGGCCCGCGCCGGCGAGCAAGATGCCTATCTCACCGGGCTCGACGCCCTCTTCGGCATCGATGTCACGCTGCCCGCCGCGGGCGCAGCCGATGCCGCCAGCACTTCTTCCCTCGCCTCCTAGATGAGTGGGTCTTAACAGTGCTCGGCAGCGGCAGCCACAACGGTCGAGCACTGCGCCCTGGTCTAGAAAATGACTACTGGCTTGAGCGTCACGCCGCTCTCGCTATCCGCAAAAGCCTCGTTGATGTCGGCGAAATCATATTTCTTGACGAGCTTGTCGATGGCGATGATCGTCGTGGCGTCGGCAAGCACGGCGGCGAGAAGGCCGGACAGGCCCACAGCCCCGGATCCGAAGATGGCGATGCTGCTGCGGATAATTCACGACTCGGGCGATCCGGAGAAAGCTGCGGCCAGCCCCGCCCGTGGACGTTGACCCGCACTTCGTGGCATCTACGACGTACGGGCGCTATTGACCCACGCTCCTAGTCCAGTTCGATCAGGGTGACCCCGGCGGGTGCGCCGGGAGTGGACATCGCAGCGAGAGCGGCGGGCGCTTCGGCCAGCGTGATGCGGCGGCTGATCAGGTCGTGGGGGCGCAACCGGCCGCTCACTACGAGCTCAAGCAGTGCCGGGTAGTCGTGGGCCGGCATACCGTGGCTGCCGAGCACGGTCAGTTCCCGCGCGATCACCGTGCCGAGCGGCATCCGCGGGTCGTCGGCCAGCAGGCCGATCTGCACGTGCCTTCCCCGCGTGGCCAGCGAACGGATGCCGATCGCCACGGTGTGCTCCCGGCCGAGAGCCTCGAGACTTACCTGGGCACCGGAACCGTCGGGAGTGAGCGCCCTGATGCGCTGAACCACGTCGGCGTCGCCCAACCCGGAGGAGTTGACCACGTGCGCGGCCCCGACCCGGGTCGCGGCGTCGAGCGCGTCGGTGCTGATATCGACCGCGATGACGGTGGCGCCGAGCGCCTGCCCGATCATCACCGCGCTGAGGCCCACTCCGCCACAGCCGACGACCACGAGGGTTTCCCCGCTTTGGAGGCCCGCCTGGTGCACGAGCCCGCGATACGAGGTGGCGAAGCGGCAGCCGAGCAGGGCCGCAGCTCCCGCGTCGAGGTCGCCCGGAATGGCGATGAGGTTCACGTCCGCGTTGTGCAGCGCGACCCGTTGCGCGTAGGAGCCCCAGTGGGTGAAACCGGGCTGGGTCTGGTTGCGGCAGACCTGCCCGTTGCCGGCGTCGCATTCCGGGCAGTCGCCGCAGGCGCAGACAAACGGCACGGTCACTCGCTGCCCCACCCGAAACCGACGCACGAGCGGCCCGACCGCATCGATCACGCCGACCAGTTCGTGGCCGGGAACGTGTGGCAGGGCGATGTCGGTGTCATGGCCCTCCCAACCGTGCCAGTCGCTGCGGCAGAGGCCGGTCGCCTCCACCCGCACGATCACACCGGACGCGCTCAACCGCGGCTCGGGCACCTCGCGCAGCACCGGGAGAACACCGAACTCTTCGAAATAGACCGCTTGCATGCTCACAGTCTGCACGACGCCAGGCCCTGGCATCCGCTTTTGAGGCGTTAGGCGCCGCGCAAGCGCACCGCGAGGTAGGCCTCGAGGTCGGCAAGCGGCACGCGCTCCTGCGCCATCGTGTCGCGGTCGCGCACGGTGACAGCCTGATCATCGAGTGAGTCGAAGTCAACCGTGATGCAGAACGGGGTACCGATTTCATCCTGGCGGCGGTAGCGACGGCCGATGGCTCCGGCGTCGTCAAAGTCGACGTTCCAGAGCTGGCGCAGGGTCGCGGCGAGCTCGCGTGCCATCGGGGACAGCTTCTCGTTGCGCGAAAGGGGCAGAATCGCGGCCTTCACCGGCGACAGGCGCGGATCGAGCTTGAGCACGGTGCGCTTGTCGACGCCGCCCTTGGCGTTTGGAACCTCTTCTTCGACATACGCGTCGACCAGGAAGGCCATGAGCGAGCGGGTCAGGCCGGCGGCGGGCTCGATCACCCAGGGCGTCCAGCGCTCGTTCTTGGTCTGGTCGAAGTAGGAGAGGTCTTTACCGGATGCCTTGGCGTGGGTCGACAGGTCGAAGTCGCCGCGGTTCGCCACGCCTTCGAGTTCACCGAACTCGGTGCCGGTGAAACCGAATCGGTACTCGATGTCGACGGTGCGCTTGGAGTAGTGTGAGAGCTTTTCTTGCGGGTGCTCGAACAGGCGCAGGTTCTCCGGGTTGATACCGAGGTCGGTGTACCACTTCAGGCGGGTGTCGATCCAGTACTGGTGCCAGGTTTCGTCGGTGCCGGGCTCGACGAAGAATTCCATCTCCATCTGCTCGAACTCGCGGGTGCGAAAGATGAAGTTGCCCGGTGTGATCTCATTGCGAAAGCTCTTGCCGATCTGGCCGATGCCGAACGGGGGCTTCGAGCGCGACGCCTGCAGCACATTGGCGAAGTTGACGAAGATGCCCTGCGCGGTTTCGGGGCGCAGGTAGTGCATGCCGGCCTCGTCATCGACCGGGCCGAGGTAGGTCTTGAGCAGGCCGGAGAAGGCGCGCGGCTCGGTCCAGATGTGGCGGTTGCCACAGTTGGGGCATGCGATGTCATCGAGCCCGTTCTCGGGTGGGCGGCCCTTCTTCTCCTCATATTGCTCTTCGAGGTGATCGGCGCGAAAACGCTTGTGGCAGCTCGTGCACTCGATCAGCGGGTCACTGAAGACCTCGACGTGACCGGATGCCTCCCAGACCTGGCGGGGCAGAATCACGGAGGAGTCGAGGCCGACGACGTCGTCCCGGCTCGTGACCATGGAACGCCACCACTGCTTCTTGATGTTCTCTTTGAGCTCGACGCCGAGGGGGCCGTAGTCCCAGGCGGAGCGGGAGCCGCCGTAGATCTCACCGGCCTGAAACACAAAGCCGCGGTGGCGGGCGAGAGCAATGACGGAATCAAGATGAGTGGGCGTCGCCACGGTGGCTCCAATGGTCGAAGGCGCAGAATTTGGGCGAGTGCCCGACTGACCATTTTACGCGCTCGATCTACCCCAAGTTCCCGCCCCGGTTCTGAGCCATTCTCGCGTCGAGGTAACGTAAAGAGGCGGATTCGCAAGATTTGCCCTGGCTCAAGGAGGAGAAATGGGCGTCACGTCCAGCACAACCAAAGAACCGACCGCTCTGAAACGGGTTCCGCGCGACCTGGCCGTCGCGCTGAATCCCGAGGAGCTTGACGCCCACGATCGCCAGTGGACTCCCCTCAAAATTATCATCTGGTCGGCAATTTCGCTGCTCGGTGGCCTCAGCTGGGTCATGCTCGCCGTGGTGCGCGGCGAGACGGTCAACGCCATCTGGTTCGTCTTCGCCGCGATCTGCACCTATCTGATCGGCTACCGCTTCTACTCGAAGTTCATCGAGAAGCACATCGTTCGCCCCGACGATCGTCGGGCCACGCCGGCCGAGTACAAGGCCGATGGTAAAGACTTTGCCGCGACCGATCGCCGCGTCTTGTTCGGCCATCACTTCGCCGCGATCGCCGGCGCCGGGCCGCTGGTCGGCCCCGTGCTGGCCGCGCAGATGGGCTACCTGCCGGGCACGATCTGGATCATCGTCGGCGTCGTTCTCGCCGGCGCGGTGCAGGACTACCTCATTCTGCACTTCTCCATGCGACGTGGGGGCCGTTCGCTCGGCCAGATGGCCCGCGACGAACTCGGCGTGATCGGCGGCACCGCCGCCCTCATCGCGACCCTCGTGATCATGGTCATCATCGTGGCCATTCTCGCCCTCGTCGTCACCAACGCCCTCGCCGAAAGCCCGTGGGGCGTGTTCTCGGTCGGAATGACCATTCCGATCGCGCTGTTCATGGGCTGCTACCTGCGCTTCTTCCGCCCGGGCAAGATCACCGAGATCTCCATCATCGGCTTCGTACTACTGATCGCCGCCATCGTCGGTGGCGGCATGGTCGCCGGCACCGACTGGGGCCAGACCTACCTCCTGCTCGACAAGGTCACCATCGCCTGGGGCATCATCATCTACGGTTTCATCGCCGCAATCCTGCCGGTCTGGCTACTGCTCGCCCCGCGCGACTACCTCTCGACCTTCATGAAGATCGGCACGATCGGCATGCTCGCCGTGGCGATCGTCATCATCCGCCCCGAGATCAACGTGCCGGCGGTCAGCAGTTTCGCCACCACCGGCACCGGCCCCGTCGTGGCCGGAACGCTGTTTCCGTTCCTGTTCGTCACGATCGCCTGCGGCGCCCTCAGCGGCTTCCACGCCCTCATCGCCTCTGGCACCACTCCCAAGCTCATTCAGAAGGAACGCCAGACCCGGTTCATCGGCTATGGCGGCATGCTCATGGAGTCGCTGGTGGCGATCATGGCCCTCGTCGCCGCGCTGTCGATCGACCGTGGCATCTACTTCGCCATGAACGCCTCGCCCGCCCTCACCGGCGGCACCGTGCAGGGCGCGGTCGCGTTCGTGAACGGCCTCGGCCTGACCGGCGTCAACCTCACCCCCAGCATGCTGACCGACATGGCCACCAACGTCGGCGAAGAGTCGATCGTCTCCCGCACCGGCGGCGCTCCCACACTCGCCGTCGGGCTCTCGCACATCATGCAGCAGCTCGTCGGCGGCACGTCGATGATGAGCTTCTGGTACCACTTCGCCATCATGTTCGAGGCCCTCTTCATTCTCACCGCGGTGGATGCCGGCACCCGCGTCGCCCGGTTCATGCTGCAGGACAGCCTCGGCAACTTCTTCCCGAAGTTCAAGAACACCTCCTGGCGCCCCGGAGCCTGGGCCGCCACGGCCATCATGGTCGCCGCCTGGGGAGCCGTGCTCCTGATGGGAGTGACCGATCCGCTCGGGGGCATCAACACGCTGTTCCCGCTGTTCGGCATCGCCAATCAGCTGCTCGCAGCGATTGCCCTGGCCGTGTGCATGGCCATTGTCGCCAAGCGCGGTCTGTTCAAGTACCTCTGGGTGGTGGCGCTGCCACTCGGGTTCGCCGCCGTGGTCACCATCTCGGCCTCGTTCCTGAAGATCTTCTCGGCCACTCCGGGCATCGGCTATTTCGCGCAGAACCGCGCGTTCTCCGAGGCTCTCGCCGCGGGCGAGACCAGTTTCGGCACCGCGCCGAGCGTTCTGGCCATGCAGGCCGTCGTGCGCAACACGATGGTGCAGGGTGTGCTGTCGATCGTGTTCGTCGTGCTGGCCATCATCGTGATCCTTACGGCCATTCAGGCTACCGTGCGCGCCTACCGCAACCACTCCAGCGCCACGAGCGAGGATGACGCCGTACAGTCGCAAATTTACGCGCCGGCCGGGTTCGTCATGACGCCGCCCGAGAAGGTGCTGCAGGCGGAGTGGGATGCCCTGCCGGTCGAGAAGAAAACCAGGGTCAAGGGTCACTAATGATCAAGGGTCACTAATGATTCTGTGGGCGGGCGTCCGCACGGGCGCCCGCGGCGTGCTCTGGTATCTCAAGGGCCTCCTCGGCGAGGATGCCTACGAGAAGTATCTGGCGCACCACGCGGCGCTGCACGCGGCCGGTGCTGATGTCGACGGCGCCGATGAAGGGGCACCGCATCCGCTCATGACAGAGCGCGAATTCTGGCGTGACCAGACCGACCGTCAGGACCAGAACCCGCAGGGGCGCTGCTGCTAGTCGCTCAGACCCCGTAGATCGTGCCGCGCTGCTCGGCGTAGCGCGCGCGCACGTCGACGGCCCAGTCCCGGGTGGCCGAGGGCTCGAGTTCGGTGGCGATCTCTCGCTTCCAGTGCGGAAAGCCACCATCGAGGGCCCAGGCCGCCTGCCGGGCAGCGCCGAGGGCAACGTACTCGCCGGGTGCGGGCAGCATGACCGGCACGCCGAAGACATCCGCCACAATCTTCTGTACGGCGGGCGACTGCGAGCCGCCACCGATCAGAATGACCTGACGCACCGGCACGCCCTGGCTGCGCAGCGAGTCGAGCGCATCGGCGAGGCTGCAGACCAGTCCCAAAACGGATGCCTGGGCCAGGTTTTCGGGGAGCATATTGGCCCGGCGCATGCCGATGAGCGAGCCGGTGGCACCCGGCAGGTTCGGAGTGCGTTCACCGTCGAGGTAGGGCAGCATCAGCAGCCCGTCGGCGTCGATCGGGGCGGCGAGGGCGAGGGCACCGAAGCGCTCGATGTCGACGTCGAGCATGCGGGCCGTGGCCACGAGGGTGCGGGCGCCGTTGATGGTGGCGATGAGGGGAAGCTGGCCGCCGGCCGCGTCGGCGAACCCGGCGACCGAGCCGGAGGCATCCGTGATGCGGGCCGCGGTACTCGCGAACACGGTGCCGCTCGTGCCGATCGAGACGACCACGTCGCCCTCGTCGGCGCCGAGACCGAGCGCGGCCGCGGCGTTGTCACCGGCGCCGGCCGACACGATCACGCCGCCGAGAGTCCGGCCAGCGCGCGCTGACGGCCCGAGCACGCGTGGTACCCGGGCGGCACGGCCGAGGGCCGCCTCGAGCAAGTCGAGGCGGTAGTCGTTGCTGTGCACCGAAAAATATCCGGTGCCCGAGGCGTCACTGCGGTCGGTCGTTGGCTCGTCGGGCCGCCCGAGAATGTTCCAGGTGAGCCAGTCGTGCGGCAACAGCACCTGCTCCACCTGCGCGGCCAGTTCGGGGCGGGAATCACGCAGCCAGGCCAGTTTCGTGATGGTGAACGAGGCGACCGGTACGACGCCGACCTCCTCGGCCCACATCGACGCACCATATTGTTCGGTGAGCGCTGCCGCCTGCGGGGCGCTGCGCACGTCGTTCCAGAGCAGGGCGTCGTGCACCGGCGTGCCGGCAGCGTCGAGGGCGACCATTCCGTGCTGCTGGGCGCTCACGCCGAGGGCGAGAACGTTATCGGCGCCGGAGGCGGCTTCGGCGCCTCCGGCGGCCTCGAAGGCCTCCCACCAGCGCTGGGGGTCGATGCTCGTGCCGTCGGGGTGTGGCGCGCTGCGCAACTGCAACAGCTCTCCGGTGTCGGCGTCGACACTCACGACCTTGCAACTCTGGGTCGATGAGTCGACTCCCACCACCACACGACGATTCAGTGCCAACGACATCTCCTTTGTACCGGTTCCTGGGACAGCCTAATCGAGCGGGTTAGTTCGATTCCATGAGCTGCTCGAGAGTGCGACGGGCGCCCACCGTGTGCAGCAGGCCGAGCGCGCGGTCATACGCCGCCACGAACGCGGCGTCGTCGATCAGATCACCAAACAGGTTTCGGTCGCGCAGGAACGAGTGCGGGTCGGTCATGTTGCCGGCGGCGCTTTGCATGACGGCGTCCTTGATCCGATCCACCACGTCGATCGGTTCGCCCTGCTCGTCGGTGCCCTCGGCGTATCGCGCCCAACTCGCCACGATCGCGGCCGAGAGTGCGAGTGGGCCACCATGAGCCGACTGTTCCCGAATCACCGGCAGTAGCCACTTGGGAATGCGGTCGCTCGACTCGGCGGCCAGACGGGCCACGGTGTCTCGCACTCCCGGGTTGCTGAAACGCTCGATCAGCTGCGTCTTGTACTCTTCCAGGTCGATTCCGGGTACCGGCTTGAGGGTGGGTGAGCCCTCGCGGTCCATGTAGGCGCGCAAGAACGTGGCGATCAGCGGGTCGGCCGCGGCGTCGTGCACGAGGCGGTAGCCGCACAGGTGCGCGAAATATGCCAGGCCCTGATGGCTGGCGTTGAGCAGGCGCAGCTTCATGAGTTCGTACGGCTCGACGTCGCTCACGAGCTGGGCGGCCGATTTCTCGTACGGCGGGCGCCCATCGGTGAATGCGTCTTCGAGCACCCACTGCAGAAACGGCTCGCAGACGACGGGCCAGCGGTCGGCGAGCCCAAACGTCTCGGCGATCTGGGCTCGGTCGTCGTCGGTCGTGACCGGCGTGATGCGGTCGACCATGGAGTTCGGAAAACGAACCTCGGCGTCGATCCAGGCGCCGAGGTCGGCGTCCTGGGCCGTGGCGAATGCCACGAATGAGCGGCGTGCGACGCGACCGTTGTCTTGCAGGTTGTCGCAGGACATGACGGTGAACGGCTTGATCGCGCGGTCGCGACGGCGGCGCAGGGCTTCGACCACGAGGCCGAAGACGGTCGCTGGAACGGCATCCGCGTGCAGATCAGCGGCGACCTGCGGGTTCGTCAGGTCGAAACTGCCGGTGACCGGGTGAATGTTGTAGCCGCCCTCTGTGACGGTGAGTGAGACGATTTTCACCTCGGGGCTGGCGAGCCGTTCGATCACGGCTTCCTCATCGTCGGGGGCGAACAGGTAGTCGATGATCGACCCGATCACGCGGGCGTCGAGGCTGCCATCGGGGTGCTTGACCACCAGCGTGTACAGGCCGTCCTGCGCGAGCAGCGCGTCGCGCATGCGGGCATCGGAGGGCATGACGCCGACACCGCAGATGGCGAAGTCGCGAGCGAGGCCCTGCTCGAGCAGATCGTCGATCATGAGGGCCTGGTGGGCGCGGTGAAACCCGCCGACACCGAAGTGCACGATGCCGGCCGTGAGACCGGTGCGGTCGTAGCTCGGCACATGCACGGCAGTCGACAGCGACGAGAGCGTCGCCGCGCTCAGTTGGACCAGCGCGGGGGTCGTGGTGTCGCTCATGCGTTCCTCATTCATTGTGTAGTCAGTTCATGGTCGGGGTCGGGGCGCAACTGCAGCGCGTCGCCGAGGTGCAATCGGGTGCCGTCAAAGCGGATGCCGGTCAGGTCGGCCAGCACGAGATTGGCCCGGGTGTCGAGCCCCCGCTGGCCGATGCCGACGGTGAGGCCGATCTGCGCGGCCTGAGCCGAAACCACACCGGCGTCGGCGTCTTCGAACACCACGGCGTGGCGCGGATCGATGCCCAGCCGCTTCGCACCGAGCCGGTACGGATCGGGGGCGGGTTTGCCGCGGGCGACGTCGTCGAAGGTGACCAGGTCGGCCGGGCACGGCAACCCGGCAGCTTGCAGGCGGGCGCGGGCCACGAGGGACACGGCGCTGGTCACGATGGTGAAGCAGCCGGTCGGCAGGGCCAGGAGTAGGTCGCGGGCGCCGGGCAGGGCGCGCACGAGCGGGGCCGTCTCGATCTCCTTCTGCATCAGCGCGCGGTCGGCGCGGTCCACGTCGGCGGCCGGCACGAGTTCGGCGATCGTCTCCCGTGCGGGTCGCCCGTGAATAATGTCGCGGTCGAAGTCGAAGCCGGGCGCGTACAGCGCTGCCCACTCATTCCAGGCGACGGCGGCCGCCTCGTCGGAGTTGACGAGCACGCCGTCGCAGTCGAACAGCAGGCCGTCGACCGGATAGCTGCCGGTGTGATGCTCCAGCCCCGTGCTGCTCACTGCGCGACCTCTACTTCCAGCGGCACCGCGCGTAAAACGGGCACGCCGGCCTCGGCGGCCAGGGCGAGCACCGCGTCGCTCACACCGGCATCGACCACGAGATGGTCAACCTCGTGGAGCTGGGCGAACTTCACCAGCCCGTGTTCGGCCAGCTGGTCATGGTCGGCGATGAGCACGACGGTGCTGGCGGCATCCATTGCGGCGCGCTTGATGACGGCCGCCTGCGGACTGGCGGCGAGCAGCTGGCCGCCCGCAGTGAGCCCGCACACGCTGATGAACGCCGTGTCGAGGCGGATGTGTTCGAGCGACTGGCGCGTCCACTGACCGGATTGCGAGTCGTCGGCGGGGTCGACGGCGCCGCCGAGGTTGTAGACCGAGAGTTCGGCGTTGCGGCTCGCCACGAGCGCCACCGGAATCGACGTCGTGACGACCTGCAGGGCGGCCGAGTCTGGCACGCACACCGACAGTGCCTCGGCGATCGGCCCGGCATCGATAAAGAGGATGCCGCTGGCCGGCAACAGGGTCGCCGCGAGCGTCGCGACCGGGTGCGCCGCCGGTTCCGGCGCCGTCACGCGGTCGAGGTCGGTCACCGGGTCGGCCACGCTGATCGCCCCGCCGTGTGCCCGACGCAGCAATCCGTCGTCCTCGAGGGTGCGCAGGTCGCGTCGAATCGTCTCTTCGGACACGGCGAGTGAGTCGGCGAGTTCGTTCACCTCGACCCGGCCCGCGCCGGCGAGCGCCGTCAGAATGCTGGTGCGACGGTCGTCGGCGCTGCGGGTCGTGCCCGCTGGATCCGGTTTCATCTGGGTTCCCCTGGGTGTTCGTGTGTGAAACAGCCGGCTACTTGATCGCGCCCATGGCCAGACCGGTCACGAGACGCTTCTGCGCCAGCCAGCCGGCCAGGACGACCGGCAAGACCGCGAGGGTCGATGCTGCCGAGAGTACCGCGAGAAACTGGCCGCGCCCGTCGACGAAGCTGCCAAGGAACGGCGGTGTGGTGCGCGCCATGGTCGAGGTGAGCAGACTCGCGAGAAAATATTCGTTCCAGGCGAAGATGAAGCAGATCAGCGCGGCCGCGGCGATACCCGGCGCGACGATGGGCATGACCACCCGCACGAGTTCGGTGAAGAAGTTCGCGCCATCGATCTGGGCGGCCTCGACGATCTCGAGCGGTACCTCGCTGAAGAACGAACGCATCATCCAGACCGCGAGCGGCAGATTCATGCCGACGTAGAGAATGCTCAGGGCCGAGATATTGTCGAGCATTCCAAAGCCCTGCAGCAGCAGGTAGATCGGAATGATCGCGGCAGCGATCGGCATGAACCGGGTGGAGATGAAGAAGAACAGGGCGTCGGTCGACTTGATGATCGGACGAATCGACAGGCCGTAGGCGGCGGGGATGGCGAGCAGCAGCACGATGACGGTACTCAGGACGCTCGCGGTGAGGGAGTTGAGCAGGTAGACGCCGAACCCGCGGTCGAGCACCTCGGCGAAGCGGTCGAACGAGAGCGACGTGAAAATGGTCGGGGTTCTCGTCGCCGCTGCGGCTTCGGTCTTGAAGGCCGTGAACACCATCCAGGCCACCGGAAAAAAGAACCCGAGCGTGACGACCCAGGTGAAGAGGGTCAGGGCCGTGCTCGTGGCGCGGTGACGCATGCGCTTGGTATGCCGGCGCGGCGGGGTCGGGGCGTTTGCGCGATGAGCGGTGCTGACCGGGGTGGCGGTACTCATGGCTTGGCCCCTTCATTGGAGAAGATCTTGAATAGCAGGCGCAGCGCGACGCTCGCCACGATGATGGTCAGCAGCACGGTGATCACGCCGTAGGCGGCCGCCTCGCCGATTTCGAGTCCGACGAAGGCGCGTTCGTAGAGCAGGTACGACAGGGTCTTGGTGCCGCCGGTGCCGCGGGTCATGATGGCGATCGGGTCGAAGACCTGCAGCAGCATGATGCCGCCGAGCAGCACGGCCAGCTCGATGTACTGGCGCAGGTGCGGCAGTGTCATGTGCAGAAAACTGCGAATGGGGCCGGCCCCGTCGACGGATGCCGCCTCCAGCGTCTCCTTGCTCTGGCTCTGCAGCCCGGCGAGCAGAATGAGCATCATGAACGGGGTGTACTGCCAGGTGAGCACCATAATGACGGTCAGCGCCGGAAAATCGGTGTTCCACTGCACGGGGTCGACGCCGAGCGTCGAGAGGCCCCAGTTGACCATGCCGACATTCGCGTCGAGCATGGACCATTTGAAGATCAGTGCTGCGGCGGCCGGCATCATCAGAAACGGCGTGATGACGAGGGTGCGGGCCAGGCCCTGGCCGAAGAACTTGCGGTTGAGCAGCAGGGCGATGCCGAGGCCGAACAGTACGGAGAGCACGATCGACGAGCCGGTGATGACCACCGTCGCCGAGAGCGACTGCATGAACGCGCCGCCGGTGAAGACGGTCACGTAGTTGTCGAACCCGGCGAAGCCGCGCGAGCCGGGGCGCATCAGGTTCCAGTTCTGGAACGAGTAGTAGATGGTGACCAGGAAGGGAATCTGCGTCACCAGGATAGCGACGACGATGGCCGGCCAGACCAGGGTGCGAGCCAGGCGAAGGGCCTTCTTCTGGCCTCCAGTCAGGGGAGTTTTCGCGGGGCGACGTACCGAAGTGGGCGGCGCGGCGTGTGCCGGGCCGTGCCCGGGCTCAGCCACAGTCCTGATCAAGTCTGGCGCGGTCATGTCTGGCTTCACTCTCTCGGCAGTGCTTCTTGGCGGTGCTTCTCGGCAACGAAAGACGAGGGCGTCGCGGGCGGCGCCGACCTGGTCGGCGCCGCCCGCGCTCTACTGCCTACTTCTGGGCGTCCCCGGCTTGCTGCGCAAGCTCCTGGCCCTTGTCGAGAACGTTCTTGACCGTGTCCCGACCGGCAAACACGTCGGCGATGTCCTGCGACACCTGGTTGCCCAGGTCCTGGAACTCCGGCACGGTGACGTACTGGATGCCCACCCACGGCTGCGGGTTCACACCGGGCTGCGTCGGGTTGACCGCGAGCATGATGTCCTTGGTGATCGGCGCGAAAGCCTCAGCGGCAGCGAGGTAGTTCTCGTTCTCGTAGGTCGAGGTGCGCGATCCCGGGGGAACGCGCTCCCAGCCGAGAGTCGTGCCGACGAGGTCGATGTACTCGGTGCTGGTGGCCCAGCTCACGAATTCCCAGGCAGCATCCTGGCTCTTGCTGGTGTTCGGGATAGCGAGGTTCCACGCCCAGAGCCAGCCGGACTCCTTGGTCTCCTTGACCGGAGCGTGCACGTAGCCGACCTTGCCGGCGACGGCGGAGGTCTCACTCTCGAGGGGGCCAGCGGCGCTCGTGGCGTCGTACCACATGGCCGCGTTGCCCTGGGAGAACAGGTTGAGGCACTCCGTGAAGCCGGTCGAAACGGGGTCGGCCTCACCAGCATCCTTCACCAGGTCGGTGTAGAACTGCACGGCTTCGGCGAACTCCGGGGAGTTGACTTCGGCATTCCAGCCCTCATCGAACCAGCTGCCACCGAAGGTCTGCACGACGGTGGTCAGCGGGGCGAACAGCTCGCCCCAGCCGGGCTTGCCGCGCAGGCAGATGCCGGCCACGTCGTCGGTTTTGAGGGTGCGGGCAAAACCGGCAACCTCGTCCCAGGTGGGGTTGGTCGGCATGGTGAGGCCGGCGGCGGCGAACATGTCCTTGTTGTACATGAGGAAAGAAGACTCACCGTAGAACGGTACGGCGAAGAGGCTGTCGTCAACGGTGAGGGCTGCGCGCACGGGCGGCAGCAGGTCGTCGACGTTGTAGGCGGGGTCTGCTTCGGCGAGCGGGCCGAGGTCGACGAGCCAGTCGTTCTGGCCCCAGATCGGGACCTCGTAGCTGCCGACGGTGACAATGTCGTATTGGCCGCCCTGGGTGGCGACGTCCTTCGTGACGGCGTCACGCAGGTCGTTTTCCTCCATGGCGACGAAGTCCACCGTGATGTCGGGGTGGGAATCTTCGAAGGCGCCCTTGAGCTCCTCCATGTCCTTCATCTGCGGGTTGTTCACCGTAGCGAGGGTCAGGGTGACGGGGCCATCAGCCTGCTGAGCACCGCCTCCGGCTCCGCTGCATCCGGCCAAAAGCACACCCACCGAAGAGAAGGCGACTGCGCTGAGCACAAGCCTTTTCTTCATGGAATAAGACTTCGTCATCTCAAACCTCTTCATCGTCGACACGTCCTTGTGGACTGGTATGTAGCTACTTTGGCCCGATTGAGTGGAAAAAGCAACCAAATTTGTGGTTTAGTGACGTTTTGCGAAGATAAAATGCCCGAATCTACATATGTACCGATGCGATACCAACAAAAACGGATGACGTCGCCCGTCGCCCGCGCTCCCTGCTTGCTAGTCTGAGTCCACGAGAAACGACCGGTGCCGGGCACCTGCACGGAGGCAGTCATGTACCCAGCGGAACGACAGGCCGCGATCATCGCGCTCGCCCAGGGGGGCACAGGGGAGATTTCGGTGGCCGCGGCCACTGTTGCGCTCGGGGTCTCCGCGGAGACCATTCGCCGCGATCTTGTCGTACTAGAACGCCAGGGCCTCATTCGCCGCCAGCACGGCGGCGCCCGCCTCGTGCAGAGCACCCCGTTCGAGATTGCGCTCGCCCAGAGACGGCTCGAGAACGCCCCCCAAAAGCATCGGATCGCCCAGAGGGTGCTGCAGGAGCTGCCGGACGACGGGGTCGTCCTGCTGGATTCCGGCGCGCTCACGCTCGTGATCGCATCCGTTTTTCCGGAGGACCGGCGACTGATCGTCGTGACCAACAATCTGCCCGCCGTGCGGCTGCTCTCGCGCAAGCCCTTGCTCACGGTGCTCGCCCTGCCCGGTCGGGTGCGGAGTGTCTCGCAGGGCGCCGTCGATGAGTGGACTCGGGCACGCATCAGCCAGCTCAATGTCGATGTCGCGTTCGTCGGTGGTAACGGGCTGACCGCCGAGGCCGGGCTCACCACGACCATTCCTGACGAGGCCGAGGTGAAGCGCGCCATGATGCTGTCAGGGCGGCGGCGGGTGCTCGCGCTCACCTCGAGCAAGATCGGCCAGAACTCGTTCTGCCACGTCGCCGACGCCAACGAATTCGATCTCATCATCACCGACGATGGCATCGATCCGCGTCAGGCTCGCAAACTGAGCGCCGCCGGGCCGGAGCTCGCGATCGCCTGAGTCGCGATCGCCTGAGTCGCGGTCGTCTGAGTGGCGATCGTCTGAGTCGCGGTCGTCTGAGTGGCGATCGTCTGAGTGGCGGTCGGCGGCGGGTCGCTTCGCCACGATCCGCGCCAAAAGTCGACCGATCTGTTTTTGCAATCAGGAAAATCAGACGGTATAGGGTTTCTACGTGCCCCTCGCACTGAGGTAGACAGCATTTAGCCAATGGAGGCGTCATGTCCATTCAGAATCCCAACTCTGTCTTGCGGCGGAAGCCCATCGATGATGTCGGCGATGAATCCAAGAAGAATGGTCTGTTCAAGAGCCTCGGGCTGTGGCAACTCACCGCGATCGGCGTCGGTGGAATCATCGGCATCGGCATTTTCACCCTGGCCGGCCTTGTCGCCAACGGCGGCCCCGACGGCAAGGGCGCCGGCCCCGCCGTAGTCATCTCCTTCCTCATCGCCGGTCTGGCCAGCGCTGCCGCCGCCCTGTCCTATGCCGAGTTCGCCGGAATGATCCCGCGTGCCGGGTCGGCCTACACGTACGGCTATGTCGCCCTCGGCGAGATCGTGGGCTGGTTCATCGGCTGGGACCTCCTGTTGGAATACATTGCCATCGTGGCCGTGGTGGCCATCGGCATCTCCGGCTACTTCACCGAATTCATGTCCGGTATTGGCGTGCAGGTGCCAACCTGGATGCAGGGGACGGCCGACACCCTCGACGGCGGAGTGATCAACCTGCCGGCGATCATCGTCTGTCTGCTCGTCACATTCATCCTCAGCCGCGGCACCCAGACTTTCGGCCGCTTCGAACTCGTCGCGGTCGGCCTGAAGGTGCTGCTGATTCTCGCCATCATCGTGCTCGGCTTTTTCTACATCAAGACCCAGAATTACGTCCCGTTCCTGCCCAATGGATTCGGTGCCGTCTTCACGGGCGCGGCCACGGTGTTCTTCGCGGTGTTCGGTTACGACGCCATGAGCACCGCGGCCGAAGAGGCCAAGGACGGCAAGAAGCATATGCCGAAGGCGATTCTGCTTTCCCTGGCCATTGCGATGGTGCTCTATGTGCTGGCTACCCTGGTACTGACCGGCATGCAGAACTGGCAGGAGATCGACCCGACGGCCGCGTTCGCCGTGGCCTTCCAATCGGTCGGTCTGCCGGTGATCGCCACCATCATCTCGGCTTTTGCCGTTGTCTCCATCCTCACCGTGATGCTCACCTTCTTGCTCGGCGTCAGCCGGGTCTGGTTCTCAATGAGCCGTGACGGCCTGCTGCCCAAGTGGTTCTCGGGCACCGACAAAAAGGGCACTCCGCAACGCGTCACCTGGATTGCGGGCATCGCCTCTGCCGTTCTGGCTGGGGTCTTCCCGATTCGTCTGATCGCCGACCTGACCAACATCGGCATCCTGGCTGCCTTCGTTGTGGTCTGCGTCGCCGTCATCGTGCTGCGCCGCACCCGCCCCGATGTGCCACGCACGTTCAGGCTGCCGTTCATGCCGATCGTTCCCGCGTTCGGTGTGCTGGCATCCTTCTTCTTAATCACCCAGCTGCACTGGGAAACGTGGCTGAGGTTCGCCATCTGGCTGGTGATCGGCCTGGTCATCTACTTCGCCTACGGTCGGCGGAACTCCGTCATGAACCCGAAGAGCCCGCGCTACGTGGAGGTTGCGGCCGAGAAATAAGTCTTCACTCCGCTCGATCGGCGGCCAGGGTGCCGTCGACGAGCTTGACGATCATCGAGCAGTCCTTGCCGCCCTGGCCCTGGTCGATCAGGCGCTGGAACAGCTGCTGCACGTGCTGGCCGATCTCCAGCGGTGTGTCGGTGGCCGCAGCGGCCGCGATCGCCAGGCCAATGTCCTTATTGGCAAGCTCGGCGGTGAAGGTCGGCGCGAAGTCGCGGTTCACGGCCGCCGATGGCACCACGCCCGCAATTGGATACCAGGTGCGCAGCGGCCAGCTGTCGCCCGATGAAACGGATGCGATATCCCAGAACACCTGCGGGTCCAGTCCCAGCCGATCGGCCAAAACGGCACCCTCCGACGTTGCGGCCAGGTTGATGAACAGCATCAGGTTGTTGCAGATCTTCGCGGCCTGGCCGGTCGTCGCTCCCCCGGTCGGGATGATGTTCGCGGCCATTGGCTGCATATAGGCGGTCGCGTCGGCGACAGCATCCGCCGCACCGCCGATCATGAAAGTGAGCGTGCCCTTCTCGGCGCCGGTGATGCCGCCCGAGACCGGGGCGTCGACGAAACGAAAGCCCGCCGCCGCTGCGGCATCGTGCAGGGCCCGGGACGATTCGATGTCGATCGTGGACGACTCCACCAGGAGGGTTCTCGTGTCGGCGTGGGCCAGCACGCCGGAGTCGCCGAAATACACCGCACGGGCGTGCTCGCCCTTGGGCAGGATGGTGAAGACGACGTCGGCGCCGGCCACGGCATCGGCAATGCTGGTGGCACGGGTGACGCCGGCGGCCACCGCCAGGTCGAGGGCTTCGACGCTCAGGTCGAAGCCGCGCACGCTATGCCCCGCCTTCACCAGGTTTGCCGTCATCGGGCCACCCATGTGGCCGAGTCCAATCCATCCGATGACCGCCATGGCCCAGCTCCTTCGCGTCGATGACGGGCGTCTATGCCCGTCACCACCACGATGGCACAACTTGTCGGCGGCTAGTGCACGTATTCGAGCAGGTCAGCCCCGACCGCGCGCATGCCGTCGAGCACCGCGAGCCGGGTCATCAGCTGCGTATCGTCGAACAGCATCGAGACGGCGTAGGTCACGCCGGCACGCGGACCGCGCAGAATACCCACCTCGCTGCGTACGCCGGTGGTCGTTCCCGTCTTGTTGACCATGAGCAGACCGTGGTCGCTCTCCCGGTGCGCGAGCGGATCCAGGCCGAAGGCACTGGCCACAAGGGACAGGTCGGTGTTGAGCGACAGCCAGCCAATCACCCGCGCGCTCGTCTCAGCGTCGACGATCTCGCCGCGGGCGAGCGCGGTGAACAGCCAGGCGAGTTCCTTGGCGCTGCCCACCGAGAGATGTGGCGCGTCATCGGGTCCGCGTTTGTCGCGCACCAGGTCGAGCAGCGCGGTACGGCTGAGGCCCAGTTGCTCGGTGCGGGTGCGTACCGAGTGCAGCCCGACAGCGCGAATGAGAACGTTCGTCGCGAGGTTGTCACTCGACGCGCCGACCAGCGCGGCAAGGTCGGCGACGCCGAGCCGGGAAATCTGCAGGTGCTGCCAGACGCCCGAATCACTCACGGCGTCCAGGGGCGTGCGCTCAAACATTGTGGCCGGGCCGAATTCGGCGTCGTTCAGGCGCGCTGCCACCTCGATCAGCAGCAGCACCTTGCCGATGCTCGCCGTGGGCATCGACACGTGGTCATCGACCGAGAACAGCACCCGACCGGTCGAGAGGTCGGTCGCCCGAGCCGAGACCTGCACGCCGTTGATGGCGAGCTCGCCCAGGGCCACAAAGCCGCGGGCGAAGTCGTCGGGGGTATCCGTTGTGCGGTGTTTGCCGGTGGGCGGAGCGGCGTGGCGGGAACGACCGGGGTCGCCGGCTTCCGCTGAACCGGACGCGGCATTCAGCCGATCACTCGCACCGTCGGCGTCTCGACTGGAAAAGACCACTGGTGATTCGATCCTTTCTGCGGCGACGACCTGCGCCGGCCTCATCCCCGGCTCAGAAGCGCCTGTTACACACTAGTCCCGACGGGGGACAGGCGCGTTACCAGATGGTGACGCGATTCTCGGGGGCCAGCCAGAGGGCATCCGCTTGGGTCACATCGAAGGCCTCGTAGAACGCGGGAATGTTGCTGACGATCTGGTTGCAGCGAAACTCGTTCGGCGAGTGCGGGTCGATGGCCAGCAAACGGATCGCCTCGGCGTCGCGCAGCTTCATTTGCCACGCTTGGGCCCAGGAGAGAAAGAACCGTTCGGCACCGGTGAGTCCGTCGATGACCGGGCTCTCTTCGCCATTCAGTGAGAGCAGGTAGGCCTTCCAGGCGATGGAGAGCCCGCCGAGGTCACCGATGTTCTCGCCGATCGTCAGCGCACCGTTCACCGTATGGCCCGGGATGGCCTGTGGGGCGAGACCCTCGAATTGCGCGATGAGCGCGGTCGTGCGCAGCTCGAACGCTGCCTTGTCGTCGGCGGTCCACCAGTCGGTGAGCCGGCCGTCGCCATCGTACTTGGAGCCCTGGTCGTCGAAGCCATGACCGATCTCGTGGCCGATGACCGCGCCGATCGCACCGTAGTTGGCGGCCGGGTCGCGCGCATCGTCGAAGAACGGAAACTGCAAGATGGCGGCGGGGAAGACGATTTCGTTGAATCCCGGGTTGTAGTAGGCGTTGATGGTCTGCGGGGTCATGAACCATTCGTCGCGGTCGAGCGGCTTGCCGATCTTGCCGAGCTCGCGCTGAAACTCGAACTCCCCCGCAGCCTTGACGTTGCTGATGAGGTCGCCGGCGGCGATCTCGAGGCTCGAATAGTCGCGCCATTTCACCGGGTAGCCAATTTTCGGCGTGAACTTGCTGAGTTTTTCGAGGGCTCGTGTGCGTGTCTCCTCGGTCATCCAGTCGAGCGTGCTGATGCTGTTCTGGTAGGCCGCGACGAGGTTGGCCACGAGCACGTCCATGCTCACCTTGGCGCTCGGCTTGAAGTGGCGCTCCACGTAGATGCGGCCGACGGCCTCGCCCAGGGCGCCCTCCACGAGCGAGACGCCGCGCTTCCAGCGGTCGCGCAGCTGCGGGGTACCACTCAGGGTGCGGCCGTAGAAGTCAAAGTTCGCTTCGACGAATTCACCCGACAGATACGCCGCACTCGAGCGGATGACCTGCCAGCGCAGCCAGTCCTGCCACGTTTCGAGCCGGTCGTCGGAGAGGGCGGTAGCGAGCCCGGAGATGTAGCTGGGTTCCCGTACGACGACCTCTTCGAAGGCACCAGCCGGGGCGTCGAGGCCTTCCAGCCAGAGGTCCACGTTGGCGCCGGCAGCAAGCGCGGAGACCTGACCCCAGGTGCGGAGGTTGTAGGTCTTCTCGCTGTCGCGGGTGGAGACCTTGTCCCAGTGGTGCGAGGCGAGTTCGGTCTCGAGGTCGAATACGCGCCCGGCGCGTTCGGCGGCGTCGGCGAAACCGGCGAGGGTGAACATCCGCTCGAGGAATTCCTGATACTTGGTGCGGATCTCGGCGAACTTTTCTTCGCGGTAGTAGCTCTCGTCTGGCAGGCCGATGCCGCCCTGCGCGATGAAGACAAGATAGCGCTCGGGGTTGCCCGGGTCGTTGTCGACGTAGAGGTGGAAGGCACCGGCGACGCCGCCACGTTCGAGGCGGCCCAGGGTCGAGAGGAGTTCGGAGATGGTGGTGACCGCGTCGACAGCGGCAAGGTCGTCGCGCAGCGGGGTGGCGCCGAGCGCTTCGATGCGTTCTTCGTCGAGAAAGCTCGTATAGAGGTCGCCGAATTTGCGCTCCAGGCTGCCCGCAGGCGCGGTCTGCGCCTCGACGATGATCTCGCGCACGGCCTTTTCGGCGTCTTCGGCCAGCATCATGAACGAGCCCCAGCGGGCCTTGTCGGCGGGAATCTCGCTGCGCGCGATCCACTTTCCGTTCACGTGCCGAAAGAGATCGTCTTGCGGGCGCACCTCCGGGTCAAGTTCGTTCTGGTTGATTCCGGATGCAGTCGCCAGCTCAGTCATGTCTTCAGCCTATCCGGGGAGGGTGACAGGTTGTCGATCGGCCGGGTCGCGTCCGCTGCTCGACAGACTATTCGCCGCTCGTGTCTGCAACGCCTCGCGGGCGAGCCAGGTACCGGTGGTTGCGCCCACCAGAGCGGGCGCGGCGACCCACAGTTGGCGCGGCGACCGGTTGCCGGCCCCGCCACGGGGCGCGCGGGCCCGCCGTAGAGTCGAATCATCAATATTCTGCGGGCACAGCCTATCGACCGTGACATCCTGCGGCTCGCCGTGCCCGCGCTCGGCGCCCTCGTGGCCGAACCGCTGTTTCTGCTGGCCGATTCGGCAATGGTCGGGCACCTCGGCACCACCCCGCTTGCCGGACTCGGCCTCGCGAGCGCCGTGCTGCAGACCATCATCGGCCTCATGGTCTTTCTCGCCTACAGCACGACCCCGGCCGTGGCCCGCTGGCTCGGCGCCGGCGACACGAGACGGGCGGTGTCGGTGGGCATTGACGGGCTGTGGCTCGCCCTCGGCCTCGGCCTCGTTCTGGCGGCCGGCGGCCTGCTCGCCACCCCGGTGCTCGTCGGCGCGTTCGGCGCCGGGTCCGCCGTGACAGCGGATGCCGCCACCTACCTCGGCATCTCCATGGTCGGCCTGCCCGCCATGCTGCTGGTGTTCGCCGCCACCGGACTGCTGCGCGGCCTGCAGGACACCCGCACCCCGCTCTACGTCGCCGGGATCGGCTTCGGCGCGAACATCGCGCTCAACTATGTCTTCATCTATCTGCTGGGCTGGGGCATTTCCGGATCGGCCATCGGCACGGTCGTGGCGCAGTGGGGAATGGCCCTGGTCTACCTCGTGGTCGTCGCCACGCATGCCAGGCGCCACAGTGCCCCGCTGCGCCCGCACCGGGCCGGAATGCTGCTCGGTGCCCGCAGCGGAGGCTGGCTGTTCCTGCGCACGCTGAGCCTGCGCGCCGCCATGCTGCTCGCCGTCTTCGTCGCCGCCCAGCTTGGCTCCCCCGAGCTCGCCGCCTTCCAGATCGCGATGACCCTGTTCGCGACGCTCGCGTTCGCCCTCGACGCTCTCGCGATCGCCGCCCAAGCCCTCGTCGGTCTCGGCCTCGGCGCCGGGGATGTGGCCGGGGTGCGTGCCGTCCTGCGCCGCTGCCTGGAATGGGGCCTGCTCGCCGGCCTCATCCTCGCGGTCGTCGTGATCGGCACGAGCGGAGTACTCGGGCATGCGTTCACCAATGCCGACGCGGTGACGCAGCTACTGCCGCTGACTTTGATCGTGCTGGGGGCATCCGTTCCCCTCGGCGCGGTCGTGTTCGTACTCGACGGCGTGCTCATCGGAGCCGGCGACGCTCGCTATCTCGCACTGACCGGGCTGGTCAACCTCGCCGTGTTCGTGCCGCTGGCTGCCGCGGTGCTGTTCTGGGCACCGACCGGCGCGACCGGGCTCGCGCTGCTCATGGCCGCGTTTGCCTTCGGCTACCTCGGCGCCCGTGCCGTGACCCTGAGCCTGCGCGCCCGCACGCTCGCCTGGATGGTCGTCGGCGCGCGCTGATCCGTCGCAGAATCGCTCGTTCTGCCCGGTGAGAACAGGGAAGCCCGGGCGCCGGCCGAGCTATATTCTTATTCTGGAATATTCGCAGCACGCGCCTCGGCCAGAGGATAGGCCAAAGCGTTCTGGCAAATCCCGAGCGTCACCCGGTCGCCGACGCGGGGCAGGTCGGGCGCTGCGATACGCGCGCGCACCAACGTCTTCTCCGGGTCAGCGAGGGCGAAGCTGACCAGGGCATCGTGGCCAGCGTAGGCGATGGCCGTGGCGACGGCATCCACTGGCGGATGGGTCGAACCCCGCGCGCCCAGGGTCAACCATTCGGGTCGCAGCAAAACGCGCACGCGCGTACCGTCGCGAGGGACCATTTCGGCGCCCATCCAGTCCGCCGCCAAGACCCCGAAGGCGCACTCCACCCTGCCGTCTTTCCACTGGCCGTCGAGCTCAACGGTGTCGCCGACGAACCCGGCGACCCAGGGGTTCACCGGGCGCTCGTAGACATCCGCGGGGGTGCCGAATTGCAAAATCTCGCCGCCGCGCATGACGGCGACGTAGTCGGCGAGGGAGAGCGCTTCTTCCTGATCGTGCGTCACGAGCAGGCTCGTATTGTGCTGACCATGCAGCAGGGCTGCGACCTCGGTACGCAGGGCCGAACGCAGCAGCGGATCCAGGGCGGCGAACGGTTCGTCGAGCAGCAAGAGGTCGGGCCGCGGAGCAAGCGCGCGGGCCAACGAAACACGTTGGGCCTGGCCGCCGGAGAGCTGGGAGGGTGCGCGGTCGACAAGTTCGGCCAGGCCAACCAGAACGGCGAGCTCCGCGATGCGGCCCGCACGGTTGTTCTGGCGGCTCCGGTCGGGGCTGATGGGCGCCGGCGCGAGGGGACTGGCGTGCAGCGGAGCATTCGATCGCACGAGGGCGCGTCGGGTGCGGGCCATGCGACCACTCGGGGTGAGGCCCTCCAGCAGGCCGGCCACTCCCCCGGGAGCTTCGCCAGGTTCGCAATAGAGATCGTCGCTCTGCTTCGTGCGGGGCAGCCCGAAGCCGATGTTCTCGCCGACCGTGAGGTGCGGAAACAGCGAGGCGTCCTGCGGGACCCAGCCCATTCCGCGCTTTTCGGGCGCCCGTTGCACACCGGGGCCGGTGACGAGGCGTCCGCCGACCGTGATGGTACCGGCGGTGACCGGCAATAGCCCCGCGACCGCGCGCAGGAGGGTGGTCTTGCCGCATCCGCTCGGGCCGAGAACGGCCACGAGGGAGCCACGCGGAATGCGAAGACTGACGTCATCGAGCACCCGCGTGTCACCATAGGAGACGCTCAGCGCCTCGATTGTTACCCAGCCCACTAGTTCTCCCTTGCTGTGCCGCGGATGCCGGAGAGCAGCACCGCGGGCACCATTGCCACGAGCACGAGCGCCGCCGCGTAGGGCGCCGCAGCGCCGAACTCGAACAGGGCCGTGCGACTCCATAACTCGGTCGCGAGCGTGGACACGCCCGTTGGCCGCAGCAGCAGCGTCGCTGGTAATTCTTTCATGGCCGAGATGGCTACGAGCAGCGCGCCGATCGCGATGCCGGGCAAGGCCAGGCGCGCGGTGACCCGAAACCAGGTTTGAAACGGTGACAGGCCGAGCATGCGCGAGACATCGCCGAGGCTCTGCGGCACCGCAGCAATGCTGCTGCGCACGCTGCCGATGGCGCGCGGCATGAACAAGACGACATAAGCGAAGACGAGCACAACCGATGTTTGGTAGAACATCGGCACCGCGGCGAGCGCAAAAAACACGAGGGCGAGTCCCACGACGATGCCGGGCAGGGCGTGGCCGAGAAACCCCACGGCCTCGATCGCGGCGACCAGCCGGCCGCGGTAGCGGGCGGCGAGCGCGGCAATCGGCAGCGCAACCAGCACGGCGACCACGGCGGCGGCGAGCGCGAGGCCCAGTGTCGCGCCGATCGCCTCGATCAGTCGGGGCACGTCGATGGCCCGCAGGGTTTCCGCCTCGAGGAGGCGGCTGAGCAGCCCGACCACCGGAACCACGACCCCGCCCAGCGGCGCAGCAATGAGCAGCCCCACATACAGGAGACTCGCTTTGCCGGGCGCGCGAGCCGGCATGGTACTGCGACCGGGCACACGGTCGACCTGGCGCCGGCTGCGGCGTTCGCCGGCCACGACCACGAGGGCGAGCACGACGAGCACGAGTGCGAGCAGGGCCGCCTGGTTACGGTCGAAGCTCGCGCCGTATGCGGCGTTGATCCCCCAGGTGAGCGTCTGAAAACGCAGCATCGAGACGAGCCCGAAGTCACTGAGGGAGTAGAGGCAGACCAGCAGCGCCCCGGCGATCGCGGCCGGGCGGATCTGCGGCCAGGTCGCCGCCGCGAAGGCGCGCAACGGTCCACGACCGAGTGTGCGGGCCACCGACTCGAGATCAGCGGATGCCCCGCGCAGCGCCGCCGCAACCGGCAGCGTCACGTACGGCGTGCAGACCATGGTCATGACCAACCAGCTGGCCCAGAATCCGTTGAGGCTGGGAAACCAGACCAGCCAGCCGTAGGCGGCAAGATAACTCGGCACCGCGAGCGGCAGCGCCGAGACCAGCAGCAACGTGCGCTGGAATGGCAGGCGGATACGGGTGAGGATCCAGGCGCAGATCGTGCCGAGCACGAGGCACGACAGGGTGACGGCCGCGGCGAGCAGCACCGTGTTGACCGTGAGCTGCAGCACCCGCGGGCGCAGCAGGGTGTCGAGAAGCTCAGTGATCCCCGCCTCGGTTGTGCGCACCACGAGGTAGACCAGCGGAATAGCGGCCGTTGCGGCGCAGAGCGCGGCGAGCAGCAGCAGCCAGGCTGGGACGCCGGCTCGATACCGGCCGGTCACGCGCGCTGGTGGCGGTGCATCCGTCTCCAGCGGTGGACTAAGCAGTTCGGTCACGAGAGGCCACCGACGAAGGGTAGGGCGCGGCTGTCGATCTGAGCCTGCAACCGCGCCTTCACTACTTCAATGTTAGATCAGGCCGTGCTTGCCGAGCAGGGCCTGGGTGTCGGCAAGGGTCTCGAGATCGGCGAGGTCGAGATCCGGGTTGACGAGCGAGTCGAGCGTTGGCAGGCCGGCGGGGGCGTCGATGCCGGCAATCAGCGGATACTCGAACGTTTTGTCGACGAAGTACTGCTGCGCCTCGGCGCCTACGAGATAGTCGATGAATTCGAGCGCGTCAGCATCTCCCGCCGCTTGGGCCAGCAGGCCAGCACCAGCCACGTTCACAATGGATCCAGCGTCGCCAGCCTCCGGATAGGAGAGTTGGGCGCGCATGTTGGCCTCGCCGGTCTCGGCGGCCATGGCAAACCAGTAGTAGTGGTTGATGAGTCCGGCCTCGATGACCCCGTCGTTGACCGCGGCGAGGATGGCGCGGTTGCTGTCGAAGATGACCGGGTTGTTGGCGGCGACGGCCTTCACCCACGCGTCGGCGGCTTCTTCGCCGTTGAGCACCCGGTAAGCGGTGACAAAGGCCTGAAAGCTCGCATTGGTCGGCGCAATGCCGAATTTTCCAGCCCAGGCCGGGTCGGTGAAGGCGTCGACGGATGTCGGCACGTCGGCCGCCACCATGGCCTCACTGTCGTAGGCGATCACGCGGGCGCGGCCGGTGACGCCGACCCAGGTGTCGTCGGTCGAGGTGAATCCGGCGGGGACCGCATCGGTCGTCTGGGCGGGGAGCGTCGCGAACAGGTCGGCGTTGCTCAGAGCGCCGAGGGCCCCCGCGTCCTGAGCGAGGAAGACCTGGGCGGGGGTGGCGTCGCCCTCTTCGAGCAGCAGAGCACCGAGCTCGGCGGTGTTTCCGTACCGCACCTCGACCGTGATTCCGCTCTGCTCTTCGAACTGGTCGATGAGCGGCTGCACGAGCGCTTCATCGCGACCCGAGTAGAGCGTGAAGGCGCCATCACTGGTAGCTTCGGCGGTCGTTGCGGGTTGGGCAGCCTGCGTGCAGCCGGCCAGGGCGAGAACGATGGCGCCGGCGACGAGTCCGGCGATGGTGAGGGGGATGCGCATGGGACTCCAGGGACAAGGCGAACGATTTATAAGGTAAGGCTACGCTAACACGGCGGGGAGGGCGAATCGTGTGCCGCCGCCACGGCTGCGCACCCCGTCGTCTGACACGCGCGATGTTCGGCAATCGGCGTGCGGGGAATAGCCCGCGTCAGCGGTCGGTTAATTTACCTGAGCACCGCGGTTCAGGTCGCATTCGCGGCCCGTCTCGCCCGAATCGAAGGAATGATTATTTTGGATCTCAACAACCGACACGGCATCATCACCGGAGCAGGGCAAGGTATCGGGCGGGCCCTGGCGGTCGAATTCGGCTCTCGCGGCGCACACCTGCTTTTGGTGGGCCGCAAAGAGTCCACGCTCACCGCAACAGCCCAACTGGTCGAAGCCGCCGGAGGCACGGCCGAGGTCCTGGCGCAGGATCTCACCCTGCAGGGCAGTATTGACCGCGTGGCCGAGGCCGTCGGGTCATGGGCTACCGTCGACCTGCTCGTGAATAATGCCGGCAACGTTCGTGCCGGGCGGCTCGAAAACACCAGCGAGGCAGACATTCGATCGATGATCGATCTCAACCTCGTTGCCCCCCTGCTTCTGACCCGGGCACTGCTGCCGCGTCTTCGGGCCGGTGCGGACCGAGACAGCATCGTCCTGAACATTTCCAGCGGAATCGCCCTCCTCGGCATACCGTTCTATTCTGTATACGCCGCCACCAAGGCCGGCCTCGCTCGTTTCGGAGAGTCCCTGCGGCGCGAACTGACCGGAACCGGAGTGCACGTCGCGACCGTTTATCCCGGCGCGACGGATACGGACATGATGACGTCGCAGAACGCCGCCGCCTCACCGGGCTGGGAGCGCCGACCCCTCGACGACGTCATCACTGACCTGCTGGCCGGGCTTGAGGCTGGCGACCACGAAATCAACACCTCCCCCGAAGGTGGGCGTGGCATGCAGGAGCTCAACACTTCAGACCCCATGGCCATCGACGCCGCGATGGCCCCCGGGCTCGCCGATTTGGAAGCCGCGGTCAGGGACCACCGCAGCATCTAGGTGATCGCTCGCCGGGCTGGCGGCCCGTCCGCCCGGCCGGCGGCATCCGTTCGCCGATAAAACGGCACAAAAGCCTGGCGACCGCCGCGCGTGAACGCGCAGTGACCGCCAGGCCGGGAATACGATCTATCGGCTGATGACAACCTTCAGGGCCTTGGTTTCGGCCGCACGACCGAAGATGTCATACGCTTCCAGCATCTGATCGAAGCTGAAGTGGTGGGTCACGAATTTTTCGGCGGGGAGCAGTCGGCGGCAGAGGACACGACCGTGCTCGTCGCGCCGAATTCCTTGGCCTGCTCGAGACGGTTGGCGTCTAGGTCGATGGCGATAATCGTCGCGGCGCCATAGAGGCCAGCCGTCGCCATCGCCGACAGGCCAACCGGCCCGGCTCCGATCCGGCGACCACGTCACCGGGCTTGACCTGACCGTTCTGCACGCCGATTTCAAAACCGGTCGGCAGGATGTCAGACAGCTTGACGGCCTGATCTTCGGTGACGCCATTCGGCACTTTGTAGAGCGAGTTCTCGGCGTTGGGCACGCGCACGAATGCTGCTTGGGTGCCGTCGATCAAATGACCGAAGATCCAGCCGATGCCGCTCGTTCCTCGTCATCGAGGCAGTGCGAGTACAGTCCGGTCTTACAGTTGGCGCAGTGTCCGCAGGACTTGACGCACGAAATGATGACCCGATCTCCGACGGTCAGCGTGCTCACAGATGAACCGATTTCGGTAATGGTGCCACACCCTCATGGCCGAGAATTCGGCCCTTCGTGATGGCGGGCACATCACCCCTGAGAATATGCAGATCCGAGCCACAAATGGTGGTCGTCTCAACCCGCACGATCACGTCGATCGGGTTGATGATCTCGGGATTTGGAACGTCGGTCCCGGACTTGTCGCCGGGACCGTTATAAACCAGTGCCTTCACGGACTTTCTCCTTTTATTGCATCGCGGGCCTCTTACGGCAGGAGGGTTCGCCCCGTTCCGGGCTCGTTACTTTTAACATGCGCCTCGAGTCTGAGAGCCTGAGGCACGTTCTGCGGCGGCGGGTGCGCGACGCGGCATCGCTCAAACCGGTCCAATACGCCTTACTTGCGAAATGCTCCGTTGACTGCGCCGAAAGGCTCAGCGCGCACCTGCCGTTCGCCACCCGGCGGCTGATGATCAAGTCCGACGGCAGTGCTCTTCGTTCTCGCGTCGACCACCCCGCTCGTGCATGTCGGCCCGGCAAAGCCTTTGGCATCCTCAACGCGCTCTATCTGGTTTTTGTGCTGATGGTGCTGGTCGGGCTCGCCGTGCGTGGTGACAGCGGGTGGTTCCCAGCCACATCGAAGCACCAGCCGGTAGCGCCACGGGGGCCCGGCCCATAGGGTGAAGTGCTGTTCCCGGAACTCGGTCGTGCTTTCACACTCAGAGACGAGAAAACTATGGCCCAGACCTCGCCTGCCGTACCGGCCCCGAGCGACATCCTGATCGATGCCCGACCGCAGGCCGACCGGCCCGGCGACAAAGTGGCGGTGTTCCTCGCTGAAGGCCTGACCGGCGATGCGGGGCTCGGACCGCTGCTGGAACGGATCCTGCTGAGCGCCGCCCAGCTGCTCGGGTGCGGCATGGGCTCGATCTGCACCATCGATGAGACCGCTCAGGTCTACCGCAAGGAGGTCGACCTCGGCGCCGAGTGCCGGGCGGGCCAGGTCTTCCCGCTGGACGAAGGCGTGACCGGCGCCGTCGTGCGCGCCGGCGGATCCGTCGTGTTCAACGAGTACTCCCAAGTACCTGGCGGTCACCTCGGCCAAGACGACGCCCGCTACCAACGGCCGGTCATTGGCGTGCCGATCAGGCTCCCGTCGGGTGTCATCGGCGCCTGCGTCGTCTTTGCAAACACCTCCGAGCGTCTCTTCACCAGCCAGGATGCCCGGATGCTCGAACTCTTCGCCGCCCAGGCGGCCAGCGCCATCGCCGACTTCCGGCTGCACACCGTCGCCATTGAGGTCAGCATCAGCCTGGCCGAATTGCACAAGACCGAGCGCGCGGCGCTGGCGCAGGGGTTCGGCCGGCCGGGCGGCGATGGACGGGCCGGGCCGGCCCGAGTGTCCCCCGGGCGCCTGAGCGGGACACGCCCCCATCGGGTGCTCGTCCTGCACGAACAACCGGTGATCCGCGCCGGCCTGGTGCACCTGCTGGCTCAGGAGGGGACGGGGATCGAGGTGGTCGCCGAGTACGGCGACGCGGCCGGCGCACTGTCTGGGGCACGGCACCTCCAGCCCGACGTCGTCGTCACCGACATCAATCTGGTCGACCGGCCAGGCGCCGACCTGTTGGGGTCGCTGGCCCGCACCTGTCCGGGAACGGCCGTGGTGCTCCTGGTCGGAGACCCGCACGATGAACGGATCCGACAGGCGGCTCGCTCCGGCGCCCGGGGGTTCCTGAACCGTTCCGCCGACGGGCAGTCACTCGTCCGGGCGGTTGACTCGGCCGTTGCCGGGGACGCCGTTGTCTCGGGCTCCCTGCTGGAACAATGGGGCGAACCGGCCGGTCCTGCCCGCCTGACGTCTCGCGAGCGAGAGGTGCGTCGCCTCGTGGAGAGCGGGCTCCGAGACAAGCAGATCGGTGCCGAGCTCGGCATCTCGGTGAAGACCGTCGAGAAGCACGTCGGAACAATCCTCCGGAAGACCGGGGCGGCCAACCGCACAATGCTGGCCGGGCTGGCTCATCCACGGCCTTCCTGAGCGGATGCCACCGACCGCGAAGAGCAGGGACTTCCCCCAGACGGATGGGGGGACTCCCCGATAGCGAACGATCCGGGTGCGGGGATATCGTGACACAAAGCCAAAGGGGGCAGTCGTGCCAATCGTTTCGTTGAAGGAAATCGTCGATCGCGCGTTCCAGGAACGCTACGGCGTACCGGCCGTCAATGTGTTCAACGACCTCACCATGCAGGGTGTGCTGGATGCGGCGGTCGAGGTGCGGTCGCCCATCATCGTGCAAACCTCGGTCAAGACCGTTCGGTCGATCGGCACGAAGGTACTGTTCTCGATGTGGCAGTCCATGACCGCCGACATCGAGGTGCCGGTGGCCCTGCACCTGGACCATTGCCCCGACCGCGACGTGATCAGCGAATGCCTCGCCATCGGCTGGAACTCGGTGCTGTTCGACGCGTCTGCGCTGCCGGTCGCTGAGAACCAGCGCCAGACCATCGAGGTCGTCAAGGAGGCTCGGGGTTACGGCGCCCATGTCGAGGGTGAGATTGAATCCATCACCGGCGTCGAGGACGGCGTCGGCTCCGACCAGACGGCGGCGCGGCAGACGCTGGACGTCTCGCTCGCATTCATCGAGGCGACCGGTGTCGACGTCTTCGCGCCGTCGATCGGCAACGCCCACGGCGTGTACACGTCGAAACCAACACTGGACTTCGACCGGGTCAGCGACCTGGTAGCGGCGCATCCGCTCCCCATCGCCCTGCACGGCGGCAGCGGAATGACGGATGCGCAATTTCACGATTTGATCCAGCGCGGCTGTTCCAAGGTCAACATCTCCACCGCGCTCAAGATGACCTACCTCCAGTCCACACTGGCCAACCTGCGGCTCGCCGAGCAGGCCGACAAGTGGGACCCGCCGACGCTTTTTCGCGCCGTGAGCGGCGATGTCGTCGACCTGACCCGCGGCTTGGCCCGTACATTCGGTTCTGCCGGCAAGGCGTGGTGAGTGATGCCGGCGCTCATCTTCGACTGCGATGGTGTGCTCGCCGACACGGAACGTGACGGACACCTGCCCGCCTTCAACGCCACCTTCGCCGAATTTGGTCTGCCCGTGCACTGGAGCGAGGAGGACTACGCCGGGAAGCTGCTGATCGGCGGCGGCAAGGAACGCCTCACGAGCCTGCTCACCCCGGAGTTCGTTCAGGCGGCGGGATTGCCCGTCGACCCAGCCAGCCAACAGGAGGCGGTCGCCTCCTGGCACCGGCGCAAGACGCAGATCTACACCGACCTGGTCGCCTCCGGAGCCCTGCCTGCCCGCCCGGGAATCGCCCGGATCGTCGCTGATGCTGCCGCTGACGGTTGGCTGCTGGCCGTCGCCTCGACCTCGGCCGAAGCCTCCGTGCGTGCGGTGCTGCTCTACACCGTGGGCGAGATGCTGGCCGCACGGTTCCAGGTTTTCGCCGGGGACATCGTGGCCGCCAAGAAGCCAGCACCCGACATCTACACCTATGCGCTCGAGCACCTCGGCGTGACCACTGACGAGGCGGTCGTGATCGAGGACAGCAGCAACGGCCTGCGCGCGGCCCGCGCGGCCAGGCTGCGCACCGTCGTCACGGTGAGCAGCTACACGGCCGACGAGGACTTCGCCGGTGCCGCCCTCGTCGTCACCTCGCTCGGCGAGCCGCACGGCGTGACCACGTCCGTGCTTCGTTCCCCCGCCGGCGTGGTGCCGCGCGGGTTTGTAACGCTGGACGACGTCCTGTCCGTACTGCGCTCCCCCGACCCCGAGGAAGAATCATGACCAGCTCTCAGGACACAACGGAATTCGTGGTGCGGTCCATCGCCGAGGAAGCGCTGGCCAACGAGAAGTATTTCGGTGAACTCGACTCGGTCGTGGGCGACGGGGACTTCGGATACTCCCTCGCGCGCGGGTTCGAAGTCGTGCTCTCGGGCTGGGATGGCGTTGACCGAAGCGACCCCGGCATTTTCCTGAGCAAGATCGCCATCATCATCACCAGCACCATCGGCGGCACCTCCGGGCCCCTCTGGGGTACAGCCTTCCTTCGCGCCGGCACACAACTCACGGGCCTCAACGAGGTCACGCCAGCGAACTCGATCGCCGCCCTGCGCGCGGCGATCGAGGGGATCAAACATCGTGGCAAGTCCGATGTCGGCGACAAGACCCTCCTCGACGCCCTCGTTCCCGCTGTCGACGCACTCGAGAATGCATTTCAAGCCGGGGACGACGCGAAGACGGCGCTCGGAAAGATGGCGACGTCCGCCCGGCAAGCCGCAGACGCCACCAGTCTCCTCCAGGCTCGCCGCGGTCGCGCGAGCTACACCGGTGAACGCAGCATCGGTTCGCCCGACGCGGGCGCGATCGCCATCGCCGTGCTGGCCGAGCACCTCGCCCGTACCTGGCCCACCTAGTACCCCATCAGCCATCCGATCCCGACAACGACGTGGAGACAGCATGAAGAAGTTCATCAACGACCCCAAGCAGTTCGTCCCCGAGATGCTCGAGGGCATCGCCCTCGCGAACCCCGACACGCTGCGCTACGTACCCGAATACCACCTCATCCATCGCGCCGACGCCCCCAACCATGACAAGGTCACCATCATCCAGGGCTCCGGCTCCGGCCATGAACCCGCCCACGTCATGACGGTCGGCCGAGGAATGCTCGATGGCGCGTGCCCCGGGGACGTCTTCGCCGCGCCGCCGATCGACTACATCATCGGGTCGACCAAGCTCCTCGCCTCCAACAAGGGCGTACTGCTTTTGGTCAACAACTACACCGGCGACCGGATGGCGTTCGAGATGGCGGAGGAAGCATCCAGTGCCGACGGCATCACGGTGCGCACGCTGTTCATCGATGATGACGTCTCGGTGCAGGACTCCACGTACACCGTCGGCCGCCGAGGGGTGGCTGGCAACTTCTTCGTGATGAAAGCAGTCGGGGCCGCCGCGGAGACCGGGGCCGACCTCGACGAACTGGTGCGCATCGGCGAGAAGGTAAATTCGGTCACACGGACCATGGGCGTGGCGCTGACGGCGTGCACCCCGCCCGCCCGTGGGGCGCCCCTGTTCGAACTCGGCGACGACGAGATCGAGATCGGTGTCGGAATTCACGGCGAACCCGGACGGCGCCGCGCGTTGTGGATGCCCGCCAACGAGATCGTGGACGAGTTGCTCGGCGCGATCGTTCCCGATCTGCCGTTCGTCAGTGGAGACCGGGTCGCCGTGATGGTGAACGGTCTGGGCGGCACTCCCATCAGCGAGCTGTACATCCTGTACGGGATCATCCACAAACGCCTCACCGAGCTCGGCATGACGATCGGTCGCAATTACGTGGGTGAGTACTGTACGTCCCTGGACATGGCCGGAGCTTCGATCACGCTCGTGCGACTCGACGACGAGATCGAAATGCTCCTGGCCGCCCCGGCGGAGATCGCCATGCGCGTTTTCTGACCCGCCCGACGCGGGGCCGTAACCGCGGCCGCCGAGTTCCCCGCCGGCGCGAATGCCCGCCAACGAACATGGCCGGTACGTTGGCGGGGGCAACCTCGTCTCGCACGTGAGCACGGCGATCGGCGAGGTGCTCGCACCCACGAACCACGAGAAGCCGTAAGCTCGACCAGTGCGCCTTGTAATTGCGAAATGTTCCGTTGACTATGCCGGAAGGCTCAGCGCGCACCTGCCGCTCGCCACCCGGCTTCTGATGATCAAGTCCGACGGCAGCGTGCTCGTGCACTCCGACGGCGGCTCCTACAAACCGCTCAACTGGATGAGCCCGCCCTGCTCGGTCACCATCTCCGAGCCGGACAGCGATCAGACGGATGCCGGCATCACCGCCCTCTGGACGGTCACCCACGCCAAGACCGCCGACCAACTCGTGGTCAGCGTCTACGAGGTGCAGCACGACTCCGCGCACGATCTCGGCATCGACCCCGGCCTCATCAAGGACGGCGCCGAGTCTCACCTGCAGAAACTCCTCGCCGAGCACATCCACTTGCTTGGTGAGGGATTCACCTTTGTACGCCGCGAATACATGACGGCGATCGGGCCCGTCGATATTCTCGCGCAGGATGCCGCCGGCCGGTCCGTCGCGGTCGAACTCAAGCGCAACGGCGACATCGACGGAGTCGAACAGCTCACGCGCTACCTCGAGCTGATGAACCGCGACCCGCACCTCGCGCCGGTCAATGGGGTTTTTGCCGCCCAGACCATCAAACCGCAGGCCCGCAAGCTGGCCGAGGATCGCGGCATCCGCTGTCTGCTGCTCGATTACGACGCCATGCGCGGCCTCGACGACACGGCCTCGAAACTGTTCTAGCGCAGGTTTACGGCGTCGGGTCGCACAGACGCAACCGCGGGAAAGCTGATCAACATGGGCAAATGGGAGATTTCACGGCTCAGCGATTAGGCTTGTTGAGTGAATCCAACATTGACGCGCACCTGGAGCGCTATCCTTTTTGACCTCGACGGAACCATCACCGATTCCGCCCCGGCCATCACCAGCTCTTTGGCCCGCACCTTCACGTTGCTCGGCCGCCCCGTTCCCTCCGATTCCGAGCTTCTCTCGTATGTCGGTCCGCCGATGCTCGAGGCCTTCCAGGAATACGCTGGAATGACCCCCGACGAGGCCGTGGAGGCCATCGCGGTCTACCGCGCCGAGTACCACGGTGCCGCCTCACTCGATACGGCTGTCTATCCCGGGATCGCCGGTCTGCTCGAGCGCATCCATGCGGCCGGAATTCCCCTGGCACTGGCCACCAGCAAGCCAGAGCTCAGCGCGATCGCCATCCTGACCCACTTCGATCTCGCCAAGTATTTCACTGCAACCGTCGGTGCTTCCGCCGACGAGACCCGCAGCAAGAAGACCGACATCGTCGCCGAAGCACTGGCCCGCCTGGCTGTGACCGGGGTCGACACGAGCGCCGCCGTCATGGTCGGTGACCGCAGCTACGACGCTGTCGGCGCCCAAGCCAATGGCATTCCGGCCATTCTGGTGGAGTGGGGCTACGGCTCACCCGCCGAGGCCGCCGCGGCGACCGCCGTCGTGCACTCCACCGACCAGCTCGCCAAGCTACTGCTCGGTTGAGTCCCTGGCCGCGAGGGGCGGGGTTGCCCGTACCCTGGTGGCCAGAAGTCCTTGGTTGCTAGGAATCGAAGCCGAGCCCCAGGGCATCGAGGGTTTTGAGCAGTGCGTTGCGGCGACCCCGGTTGTGGTCGGCGCGATTGAGCGCCCAGCGCGTCGCCTGAATTCCAGCGGATGCCATCGGCTCCGGTGGAAACGAAAGCGGCCGTCCCCGCACCATGGCCAGTTCAGTGCGTTCCGTGGTGCGGCCGGCCAGCTGGTCGAGCATGACCTGGGCCGCGAAGTGTGTGGCGCCCACGCCGAGCCCGGTGAATCCGGCCGCATAGCTGATCCGCCCGGCGCGGGCCTGGCCGAAGAAGGCACAGAACTGCGTGGAGGTGTCGATGGCGCCGGCCCACTTGTGGCTGAAGCGCACTCCGGCCAGCTGCGGGAACGTCGTGAAGAAGTGACTCGCGAGCTTCTCGAAGGTCTCCGAACGGTTCTCGTAGCAGCTGCGCACTCTGCGTCCGTAGTGATACACAGCGTCGTAGCCGCCGAACAGAATGCGGTTGTCGGCGCTCAACCGGTAGTAGTGGAACTGGTTGGCGAGGTCGCTGAGGCCCTGCCGGTTCTGCCAGCCGATCGCGGCCAGCTGGCTCGCGCTGAGCGGTTCGGTCATCAGCACGTAGTCGTAGACCGGCACGGTGGCGAGCCTGTTGCGCTTGAGCAGGGACGGAAAGACATTGGTGGCGAGCGCTGTCCTCCGGGCCGTCACGGTGCCGCCCGCGGTCATGACCCGGGTGCCCTGGGCGACGGTGAGCGCGGTCGTGTCGAGGTTCTGCACGAGCGAACGCTCGAAGATCTCCACGCCGAGCTCGGTGGCCACCCGCGCCAGCTCGGCGGCGAGCTTGCCCGGATGCACAAGGGCATTGCTGCGCCGGTGCCAGACCCCCGCCAAATAGGTCGGTGACGCAATCTCGGCCTGCACGGCCGCCGCATCGAGAAACAGGGTGTGCTCATCGGGCGTCACCTCGCGCAGCCAGTCGATCTGATGCTCCTCGGTGGCCAGGTCGATGGCCCCGGTGCGCTCGAAATCGCAGTCGAGGCCAAGGGCGGCCACCGCCCGCTCAATTTCATCGAGGTTCTCCTGACCGAGTTCGGTCAGACGATCGATCTCCTGGGGCCACCGACTGCGCCCGTTTTCTTCGCCGTGGGTCAGGCTCGCTTCACAGAAGCCACCATTGCGACCGGATGCCGCCCATCCAACCGTGCGCGCCTCCAGCAGCACCACCCGGGCAGCGGGATTCTGTTGCTTGGCCAAGACCGCGCTCCACAGGCCGAGGTAGCCGCCGCCGACGATGGCGAGGTCGCAGGTGAGGTCGCCCGAGAGCCGGGGATAGTGCGCGCGCGGCCCGAGGTCATCGAGCCAGAAAGAACCCTGCCGCGTGCCGGCGAGCGAGGCGGCGACGACGGATGCCGCTGGCCGGTCTCGATCGAAGATGGTACTGGTCAGGCGGTTACTCACGGCGGGCGCGTCCTCTCACGGCAACGATGCCGCTGACTGGTCTTGGGCGCCCCCAGCCTAGCGGCGCTCGACGACAGTGCTGGAATCCGTTCTTGATGCGCTTCGCGCGCTGGCCGCCCCGTGCCGGACGTCCCACACGCACAAAAGTGCCGCCCCGCGTAAGCGGGACGGCACCAGGGTAAGCGTTGAGACTAGATGATTGCGGCGCGCAGGGCGGCGGCGGCAGCGGCCGGGTCCTCGGCGCCATAGATCGCTCCGCCGGCAACGGCAACCGTTGCTCCGGCGCGCTGCACCGCGGCGATGGTCGCGAGGCTCACACCACCGGCGAGGGAGAACGGAACCTTGGCGGTCTCGCCCTGGTTGAGCAGCTTCGCGAGCGAGAAGCCGGGCTCAGCCTGCTCGTCGAGTCCGGCGTGCATCTCCACGAACTGGGCGCCAAGCGCGGTGACCTCGCGGGCGCGGGTGACCTTGTCGGCGACGCCGATGAGGTCAACGACGATGCCCTTGCCGTGCTTGGTCGCGGCGGCGACAGCACCGATGATAGTGCTGTCCCCGGCCGTGCCGAGCACGGTGACAAGGTCGGCACCAGCGGCGAAGGCGATGTCGGCTTCGAGCTCGCCGGCATCCATCGTCTTGAGGTCGGCGAAAACAATCTTGTCGGGGTGCGCGGCCTTGATCGCGGTGACGGCGCGCAGGCCTTCAGCCTTGATCAGCGGGGTGCCGAGCTCGATGATGTCGACGTGCGGGGCGACCTGGGCGGCGAGCGCGAGTGCGGCGTCGGTGGTCAGTACGTCCATTGCTACCTGAAGCTTCATGGGGTTCTACTTTCTGTTCGTGAGTAAGGGTGGAAGGTTTGTGTAGAGTTGCGCGCCTTATTCGAGGTTCGCATGGCGTGGCCAGAGCTGCTCGGCCGTGGCCCCGCTCGCCTGCCACAGCGCATGAAAAATTGCGTCGCCCACGAGCAGAACGGACTGCTCGAACAGGCCGCCCGAATACTGGGCTGATACCTGGCCGGCATGGTCCTGCTTGGCGGCCGCGGGAATGACCACGGTCACCGCGGCCAGCCGCCCGAGCGGCGACTCGGGCGCCGTGGTGAGCGCGAGAATGCTCGCGCCGACGCCGTGCGCCGTCTCGGCGGCGCGCACGATGGCTCCCGTCGTTCCGGAACCGCTGGCAACGAGCAGCACGTCGCCCGCCGTGATCGCCGGGCTCGTCACCTCGCCCACCACGTGCACGTCGAGGCCGAGGTGCATGAGCCGCATCGCGGTCATCTTCAGAGCCAGGCCCGAACGGCCGGCACCGAGCACGAAGACCCGTGGAGCCGACGCGAGCAGGGCCCCTGCATCGTCCAGCGACGAATCGGATGCCGCTCGGAGCGCGTCGACAACGCGACCGTTCTCTGCAGTAATGATACCGATGGCATCCGCTACTGCAAGTCGCGTTTGGGTGGTTGTCGTTTCGTTCATAGAACAATCATCCATTCCGCTGAGCGGGAGTGCAGCCCGCCAAATGGGCGGTTTTACTATCCAAACGAATGGCTCCGAGTTGGCTATCAGGGTGGTTCGGATAGGATGACCGCATGACGCTTTCCCCGCCCATCCAGCCCGCGCAAAACTCGCGCACCGCGGCCGCCGAGCGCTCCAAACTCATCGCCGACTTGACCGATGCGCACGCGACCACACTGGAATCATTGCTTGCCGTACTGCGCTCGAGCAGAACGAGTGACACCGCTGCCCGCCAGAGGGCGACCGAGCTCGCCGCCGCCGCAATGGTCGCGCTGCGCGCGGTGAGCGACCTCGACCGCAGCCTCACCGAGGAACCCGTTGCGCGTGCCTTCGAACGGCTGCGCGATGACCTGCGCCCGCTCGTGCGTTTCGGCGACCTCGACGTACAGTTCATCGAGCCACCGGTGAACGGGCGTGCGCTGCCCGGCGAGGTCGCCCACGAAGCCAGGGCCATCGTGCGCGGCGCCGTGCTCGCTCTGGTCGAGCAGACCGGTGTCGCCCGGGTGCGGGTGCAGTGGGACTGCGACGGCAGCAACCTGCTCATTCACATTCGCGACGACGGCCCGGGTGACCTCGACGCCGAGGTGGCGAGCGTGCGCCAACTGGCCGCCCGCGTCGTCGCGCTCAGCGGCACCCTCAACGTGGAGGCAACGGCGGGGTGGGGATCCGAGATGGCGGTGTCGCTTCCGCTGGACGCGCCGACAGCATCCGTCACGGCCGCCGCGACCTGGGGGCTCAGCCCGCGCGAACGCGGTGTGCTCGAACTCGTGGCCTCGGGCGCCCGCAACAAGGCAATCGCCGAGACATTGACCATCAGCGAGAACACGGTGAAGTTTCACGTGGCCAACCTGCTCCGCAAGGTTGGCGCATCGACCCGCGCCGAACTGGCCTCCCTCGCCCGCTGACCGCTAAGGTGAAAGCGTCAGAAGACACACACCAACCACGGGAGCGCGCACCAGCGAGCTGAGAGGACGGCCAGGGCCGTCGACCGTTGAACCTGTCCGGGTAATGCCGGCGTAGGGAGCTCCACGCAATGCGCACACCTGACGAAATAGCCATGTCAGAAACCGTCACCACCGGCCCGATCAAGGGCAGCAGCAAACGATACGAACCGGTTCCCACGTGGCCCGGGCTTCAAATCCCAGTGCGCCGGGTGCACCTCAGCAACGGCGAACACTTCGATCTGTATGACACGTCCGGCCCGTACACCGACGCTACGGCTACCATCGATCTCCAGAAGGGGCTTCCGCAGATGAGAGCCGGGTGGGAACATCCGCTGCCCATCGACGGTGCCTCCACCCAGCTGGTCTGGGCTCGGGCGGGTATCGTCACACCGGAAATGGCCTACATCGCCGCCCGCGAAGGCGTCTCGGTCGACCTCGTGCGCGACGAAGTGGCGCGCGGCCGGGCGGTCATTCCAGCCAACCGCAAGCACCCCGAGAGTGAGCCGATGATCATCGGCAAGGCCTTCACCGTGAAGATCAACGCGAACATCGGCAACTCGGCCGTCACCTCGTCAATCGCCGAAGAGGTGGAGAAGATGGTCTGGGCCGCCCGCTGGGGCGCCGATACCCTGATGGATCTCTCCACCGGCAAAGACATTCACCTCACCCGGGAGTGGATCATGCGCAACTCGCCCATTCCGGTGGGCACCGTTCCGCTTTACCAGGCCGTCGAGAAGGTCAACGGCGACCCGGCACTGCTCACCTGGGAGATCTACCGCGACACAGTGATCGAGCAGTGCGAGCAGGGCGTCGACTACATGACCGTGCACGCCGGCGTGTTGCTGCGCTACGTGCCACTCACCGCCAACCGCGTCACCGGCATCGTCTCGCGCGGCGGCTCGATCATGGCCGCGTGGTGCCTCGCGCACCACGAAGAGAGCTTTCTGTACACCCACTTCGTGGAGCTGTGCGAAATTCTGCGCCGCTACGACGTGACCTTCTCGCTCGGCGACGGCCTGCGCCCCGGCTCGATCGCCGACGCCAACGACGAGGCCCAATTCGCCGAATTGCGTACCCTTGGGGAACTGACCAAAATCGCGAAATCCTACGGCGTGCAGGTGATGATCGAGGGGCCGGGTCACGTCCCGATGCACAAGATCGTCGAAAATGTGCGCCTGGAGGAGGAACTGTGCGAGGAGGCCCCGTTTTATACGCTCGGCCCGCTTGCCACCGACATCGCGCCAGCCTACGACCACATCACGAGCGCGATCGGCGCGGCCATCATCGCCCAGGCCGGCACCGCCATGCTGTGCTACGTCACCCCCAAAGAGCACCTCGGGCTGCCCAACCGCGACGACGTGAAGACCGGCGTGATCACCTACAAGATCGCCGCCCACTCCGCCGACCTGGCCAAACAGCATCCGCGCGCCCAGGAACGCGATGACGCCCTCAGCCGGGCCCGGTTCGAGTTTCGTTGGACCGACCAGTTCGCGCTCTCTCTCGACCCCGACACCGCGCAGAGCTTCCACGACGAAACGCTTCCGGCCGGCCCGGCCAAGGCCGCCCACTTTTGTTCCATGTGCGGGCCCAAGTTCTGTTCCATGCGCATTTCAGCGGATGTTCGGGTCTACGCCGAAGAGAACGGCCTCACCAGCCTCGAGGCGATCGAGGCTGGCATGGCCGAAAAGTCGGCGGAGTTCACTCGCCTTGGCAGCTCGGTCTATCTACCGCTGCGCGTGGTCTCGGCGGAGTAACACTGAGCGCGCGGGCGCGCGCATCCGTTCGCCGATTCGTGAGTATGAAACGTTTCCCGCAAGAAATGGTGTCAAACCCACGCGTCTTTCAGTGCCGACTCCGATCCGGCAAAGTCGACCCCGAGTCGATGAATTGCTCCCGACCGGCGCTCTGAACGCCCGCGAAACCGTCCCGGGTTGCAGGGTGTTCCCTCGGTGCTGACACAAAGATTCCGCCATGACTTTCGCAGACGCGACGCTCCCCTTGGTTCGTCCTGACAACGGTGGGAAGCATCCAGGGACCACCCGTCGAGCGCGGACGCGACACGCACTCACCCATTTCCAGCAGCGCCGCACCGCGCTCCGGGTTTGCTCGACCCAGCAGGCGGCGTCGGCTGGCATGTCCATTCTCACGACCCTGGTTTTTAACGTTCCACATGAGGTCATCGCCGTGGTTTTCGACGTTCCACATCAGGCTGTCGCTGTGGTTTTCGACGTTCCACATCAGGCTGTCGACGTGGTTTTCGATAGCCGCAGGGGTCACGGTTTTCGCTCGGTACCGGGCACCACAGCACACCCTGAACCGACCCCCGAAATTAGGGGTAATCGACTAGTCCACACGCGGCTTCCCCCCTCAACAGCGACCGGGCACCATGGGCACATTCCAACAGTGGAGGTCGCCATGACAACCGTATTCGAGACTCGAGCACAGCCCACCACGACAGCCATAGCCCATCTGAACGTGCACGTATTCGGAAACCTGACCGTTCGTCGCGGATCGGTCGTACTGCACTCCCACCAACTGGGTGGCCCGAAGCCGCGCCAGATTCTGGAGATTTTGCTCGTGCACCTCGGACTGCCCGTCTCGAAGGACCGCCTGATCGAATTACTCTGGGGTTCGAACGCCCCGGTCGAAGCCCTACCGACCCTCGAAAGTTACGTGAGTGTCTTGCGCCGCCATCTGCAGCCCGGCGCAGGAAAATTCGGTCCGCTGCAGACCACGACCGGCGGCTACGTGCTCGACCGGGACCTGGTCGACGTCGACCTCGACCAGTTTGACGTTTTGCTGCAACGAGCCCAGAAGACTGTTCCGAGCCTGGCCTACCCCCTGCTGCTGCGGGCTCTCAACCTCGCCAAAGCACCCCTTCTCGGCGACGAACTCGTACCAGCCTGGGCAGCGGAAGCCCGCGACCTGCACGCCGCCCGACTCACCGGCGCCCGCATTCTCGCCTCAGAGACCGCCGCGGCTCTGCACCGAATCGATGAGGCGCTCGAGTTCGCGAACCGGGCACTGGCCGACGAGCCATTCAATGAACGAGCCTGGACGGCTCTCATCCTCGGACTGGAGACGAGCGGGCGCCATACCGAGGGCCTGCAGGCGTACGACCGCTGTCGCCACGCCATGCGAAACGAGTTGGGCTGCGCTCCCGGGCCGATTCTGCGCGCTGCCCAGCTTCGGCTGCTGAACGCGACAGCAGACGGTGACGGCGACCTGGCGGACGTGCTCTCCGCCCTGCTCATGCTGCACGACCGACTCCGCCTATCGCCGGCCAGCGGGCCGAATATCCGTCCTAACGCGAGGGCGGCCTCTATTCTTGCGCGACCACAGCCGGTTGCGGAGTCGATCCGGGAGGCCACCGATGTTGTCACGTCATTTCTGCGGCGCGCTGTCACTCACGCCTGAGCTGGCAGCCCGTGTACCCGTCGCCCCACCACATGGGGGAATCGAGGGACGGGACTCGACAGATGCTCGTGTTTTGCGCATAATGGTGTCGCCGACCGGAATAGTGCACTGCTCTCCGCCAGCAACGAGGCTCGAAAACGGGCAGAGAGGTCGCCGGAAATGACCTCGCAGATGTTCCCGAGTGAACCCGTTGTGCATGGGACAACCGCGACCGCCTCCCTAACGGGATTCGCCACCACAGAGCAAATTCGCATTCTCATCGTGGACGACCACACCACCTTCGCCGAATTGCTCACCGGTTCCCTCAATCGTGAACCCGACCTGTGCAGTGTCGGCGCGGCCAACAGCGTGGCTAGCGGCATCGCCGCGTGCCTTGCGCTTGCCCCTGACGTCGTCGTCATGGACTACCACCTTCCCGACGGCAGCGGCCTCGTCGCGGCCACCGCGATCCTCGCCCGCGCGCCACACACCCGCATTGTCATTCTCACCGGCGACCCGGCACTGGAAGCCCTCGAGCAGGCCGCCGCGATCGGTGTTTGCGCGTTCCTGCCCAAAGACGGCTCCCTCGCGACGGTGCTTGAGACCCTGCGACACGCGCGCATCGGCGGTTTCATCGTGCATCCGTCCCTCGTCAGCCTGCTGAGTGCTCGGCGTCGGCAGCACAGTGCGGAGATTCCGTTTCCCGACCTGACCAAACGTGAGCTCGCCGTGCTCCGACTCATGGGCGAGGGTTCCGACGTGCGGGCCAACGCCAAGACCCTGGGAATTTCCGAAAATACCTGCCGCGGCTACGTAAAATCCATCCTCGGCAAGCTGGGCGCGCATTCTCAGCTTGAGGCCGTCGTGATTGCGACCCGACTTGGTCTGGTGCCGGCCCAACATGTCTAAGCGACCTCCGAGGCTTTCCCGGCGGGAAGAGAATCAGGCTGCCGAGCGCTCAGAGGTACGAGCAGCGGTGCAGCGTTTTCTCCTGACCGGACTCATCGCCCTGGTGGTCGTCGCCGTTCCCGTGGGGCTCTGGGTGCGCGCGCAGGCCGCAGCCAACGCTTTGAATAACGCCGTGTTGTTAACGCAACGCCTGGCCGACTTCTCGCTCGGCCCGCTACTGACCGAGGCGGTGCTCGACGGCGTCGCCGGTGCTGACCGCCAGCTCAATGAGCGGCTGGAACCCCGTCTGGCCGACGGTGCCCTCGTGCGCATTAAGGTTTGGGACGCCTCCGGGCGAGTGATCTACTCGGACCTACCGATGCTGGTCGGTCGACGTTTCGACCTGCCAAGTTGGGCTCCCGACCTGCTGGCTGGCGGCCAGGGGCGGGCCAGCCTGGAGGCCCAAAACGAAGTTGAAAATCAATTTGAATCTGGTACCGGTGATCTGGTGGAGGTCTACGTTCGCACGATCGCCGTCGATGGTCAGGCTTTGGTCGTGGAGGCGTATTTCGATGACGCGGATGTGCGCGCGGATCAGAGCTCCGTCCTGCTCGGCTTGATCCCCACTTTCCTGTTGTCGCTGGGCGCCTTGCAGCTGGCCCAGCTCATTCCGGCCATTCAGCTGGCCCGTCGAATACAGGGCCACCAATCGATCCGCCGCAAGCTGCTGCAACACGCCATCGACGCCTCCGATCTGGAACGCCAGCGCATCGCCCGCGACCTGCACGACGAGGTCATCCAGGATCTCGCTGGCTTGTCGTATGCCCTCGAGGCCGAGGAGATGCACTCGACGCCCGAGAATCGCCCGCTCTTCGCGCAGGCCAAGGCAATCCTGCAAAAGAACGTGAGCACCCTGCGCTCCATGTCCTCTGAACTGTATCCGCCCGACCTTGATGAGCTGGGCCTGCCCGAAGCACTCGCCCAGCTTGCCGCGCGCGTGCTCGAGCACGGAATCGAAGTCAAGCTTCAGATACCGGCAAACTGTGACCTCGACCGCGATCGAGCTGCCATGTTCTACCGGGTGGCCCGAGAGGTGCTCGCCAACACCGTGAAGCATGCCCACGCCGGCATCCTGGAACTGACTCTCATGCAGGACGACGACCGTACCATCCTGCTCATCCACGACAACGGATGCGGCTTCGACCTGTCCGCCGACGCACCAGACACCCACCTGGGCCTGCGCATCATGCGCGACACCATCCAGGTCGCCGGTGGTTCACTCGAGGTACGTTCCTGGATGGGCGGTGGCACCTCCGTCATGGTCACTCTGGATCGACAAGCTCCCGCTTGGACGCGGTAACAGGCAGCTCGGTCACCTCGGCTGCCGAAACAGCCCCGCACCGAATCGATTCACCTGAAGCTCTACGTGCCCGCCGGGAATCCCGGGCGATAGACCGGCGGGAAGGAACCCATCGCTGTGGTGTCAACCACGGGAACGTCCGAGGTGATCGGATCGTTCACCCGGTAATCGCCCACGGCAAACTGGATCATCATGTCATGGTCCTCGTGCGAGAGATTGTGACAGTGAATCATGTAGCGGCCGCCGGCCTCCTTCCCGGTATCGAACTGCATCAGCACCGTGACGGATTCATTCTCACCGACATAGAAGACGTCCTTGGGCCCCTTTTCCCAGGCAAACGGTTTGCCTCCGTTGATATTGCGGCCGATGATCTTGCCGTCCACCAGGTGGACGTGCACCGGGTGGAACCAGCCGCCCGAGGAGTTGGTGATGGTCCACTGCTCCACGTCGTAGGGCTGAGGATTGCCGAACAGCTTGGTGAAATTCGACTGCTCCACGTCGGCCCAGGTCGTGCCGTTGATTTTCCACAGGCCGTTCCCACGCTCCACCACCATTCTCCGCTTCACCTTGGCCATGTCGGGGGTGAGGCTCATGGTGGTCAGGCCGCCCAAAGCGGAATGGATCGCGCCGCCATCGTCGAGGGAGGTGGGGATGGCCGAGATGGAACCGGTGTTCGAACCGGAGTCGGCTACGACCTCGAATTTCATGATCTTGCCGGTATCGGCGAAGTCCACGTTGTTCTTGTTGCTGAGGTTGCGCATCTCGACCGTTTGCCCCGGCTTGTACCGGCGGAAGTCGATCAGAATCTCGTAGCGTTCGGCCGTGCCCTGACGCCACGATCTCACCGCTTGAACGGTGGGCATCATGCCGCCGTCGGTGCCGACGATGTAAATCGGCTCACCGGTCGAGAGGGTCGGCCGGTAGGAGCGTCCGACTGAGGCGATCAGCACTCGAAACCGGTAAATGCGGGGCTTGACCTTCATCGTGGGCCACGGCACACCGTTGACCATGATGATGTCACCCCACACTCCCTTGTGGTCGTTGTCGTTGTAGCCGAGCGAGCCGTCGGCTTTGAACATGGCATCCGAGATCATGAGCGGCACGTCGAATTCGCCCTGGGGCAGCTGCGCCTGTTCGAACGGGTCGTGCAGGGCATAGATGCCAGCCAACCCCGCGTACACATTCTGCGCGGTCTGATGCATGTTGTGGTCGTGGTACCACAGCGTGCGCGCCGACTGCCAGTTGGGGTACTGATAGTTCTTGACCTTGCCGACGGCGGTGAAGTCGTTAGCGTAGCCGTCGTACTGCGGCAGCGACGCCGAGCCGTGCAGGTGGGTGACGGTGTTGAACGCACTCGGGTGTAGCAGACCGTTGGTTGACAGGGCGTTGCGAATGCGCACTTCGCTCCGGGTGCCTTGGCTCAGCCGGATGGTCGGGCCGGGGAAAATCCCGTTGTAGCCGGCGACCGTCGTGGACAGTCCGGGAACGAACTGGGCCTGACCGAGTTTCTGGGTGAGGGCGTAACGGGCAAAGGGGCGCGACGGGTCTCCGTCATCGAAGCCTGTCTCGTATGGCAATAATTCCGGGGGACGACGGAACACGCCGGCGTAGGGCACCGGCATGTTCGCGGGTGCGAGCAGGCTTTTCGTCAGAAGCGGGGCTGTGGCGATCGGCGCGTCATCGCCTCCGCTCATCCCAACAACGCCGAGCGCGCCGAAGGCCCCCAGCTGCAGGACTTCTCTGCGTGATGTCATGACTTCTCCTCAAGGCTTGGCTGTTGGATGGTGCTGTTCAACGGCGTTGTACTGACTTTGACAATGGGGACCGGCCGGCGACTGGAAACCAGTCGCCGGCCGGGTGGAGCGGATCAGCTATCCCTTAGAGCAGGGTTCCGGTCGTGAACGTCCAGGTGCTCGTCACCAGCGGGTTACCGACCAGATCTCGAACACTCGTGTTGCCGCCGGTGACAGTCACCCGGTACTGAACGTTCGAACTCAAAGTCACCGACGGGTTGATGGTCAACACGTTGGTGGTGGCGTTGTACGCTGCCACCGAGGTGACGACCGCGCCGGTGGAGACCCGCGTGATCTGAACCGTGGTGGCGCTGACTCCGGTGATGTCTTCACTGAAGGTCGCGCGCACGTTGGCATTCCGCGCCACTCCGGTCGCTCCCGCTGCGGGAGTCCTCGAGGTGATCGTCGGTGCCGGACCGGTGGTGAAGGACCAGGAACTGGCCACCATCAGGTTGCCCGCCACATCACGGATGCCCGAAAGGGTGGCCGTGTAGGTGCGGTCGGCGAGCAGGGTCGCGCTCGGGTTCAGCGTCGCGACTCGCGTCGTGGCGTTGTACGACACCACTGCGGGGACCGCCGTGGTACCCAGCCGAAGCACGAACGTCGTGCCGCTGACCCCGGTGACCGGCTCACTGAACGTCGCCGTCAGGTTGCCGGTCTGGCTGACCGAACGAGCTCCCGATGCCGGGGTGCGCGCCGTCACCGTCGGCACCACGAACTCCGTGCGCGGCGTGACCGCCACCGACCGGGCCGAGACCGCGCCGATGCCGACCGCATTGATCGCGGCGACATCGAAGGTGTACCCGGTTCTGTTCGTCAGCGACCCGATCACCGCGCTGGTGACGTCGCCCACCGTCGTGGTGCCCGTTGCCGTCGCGCCCGCTCCGATGAAGGTGCGAACCCGGTAGCCCGTGATCGGCGCGGCGTTAGCCACCGGCGCCGGGGGCGTCCAGTTCACCGTCACCGAGGCGTTACCAGCGATCGAGGTTCTGATCGTCGGAGCTCCAGCTACCACCTGCACAACCGGTGCGGTCGGTGTGACTGCCACCGAACGATCTGAGGCAACTCCGGTGCCGACCGAGTTGATCGCGGCGACATCGAAGGTGTACCCGGTTCCATTCGTGAGCGATCCGATCACCGCGCTGGTGACATCGGCCACCGTCGTGGTGCCCGTCGGCGTGGTGCCCGCCCCGGTGAAGGTACGAACGACGTAGCCGGTGACCGGCGGAGCGTTGGTGACCGCTCCCGGCGCCAGCCAGTTCACGGTGACCTGGGCGTCACCGGCGACCGAGGTGCCGATCGTTGGGGCTCCCGGCACCACCTGCACAACCGGCGCTACCGGCGTGACCGCGTTGGACGAAGCCGAGAACAGACTCGTTCCCTCCGCGTTCGTGGCGGACACCTGGAACTGATACGTGGTTCCGTTGGTCAGACCGGTCACGACCAGGCTGGTCGCGCCTGCAGCTGCCGTCTGGACAGCGCCAACCTGCGCACCAGCGGCATCCAGCACCTTCACCGAGAAGCTGGTGGCGATGCCGCCAGCTGCCGGGATCCAGTTCACGGTCGCCTGCGCGTCACCGGCAGTTGCAGTGCCGATGACGGGAACGCTCGGAGCCACGGTGTCGGAGAACACCAGTCGTTCGATGTTCCGCAAGGTGTCGGTGCCATTGGTGCCGACGTTGTCGACCACCGTTGTGGTCGAGCCCGGCGAGCCGACGGCTGCGCCAACGGGCACCGTGGTGACGGTGTAACCGGCTTCCGCATTGGTGAACACGGCGGAGTCGATGCCGCCAGATCCCTGCAGGATCTCGCGTACCGCCACTATGTCGCCCGGGTCGACCGTGCCAGCGAAGACAGCTTCCTGCAGCGTCGGTCCGGTGAGTGCACCAGCACCGTCAGTCAGGTACTGGCTGCTCATCGCGCTCTGGTTCGAGCCGTTGAGGCTGGCGCTGCCGATCTCCGTCGCCGGGTCGCTCGGGTTGGTCCGAACGCTCAGTCGCAGGCTGAGGTACGCGTCACCGTCGATGATATCGTCGGCGCCTCGTCCCTCGATCAGGTCGCTGCCGCCGCCGCCGAGGAGCACGTTGCCGGCGCCCCAGACGTTTGGACCGGTCAGGATCGGGCAGTCACCCTGTGCCGACTGTGCGACAACGGATGCCAGCGTGGTCGTGAATTCTGGAATCAGCGCGTCGAAGCCCGCAATGCGGTCAACTCCGGCCTGGTCCACAACGTCACAGCCGATGAAGCCGCCGCCGCCCACTGCGCTGGGAACCACGTTGTCGCCACGGAGGATGTCATTCAGCTTCCAGCCCGAGAGTGCCTCGACTTCGTTGTACTTGTCGCGTACACCCACCTGCAGGATGTCCAGCGGGGCGATCGGTAGAGCCAGATCGGAGTCCTGAGCCTGGGGGTCACCCTGGCCAGTCGACCAGTCGTAGCCGGAACCGCCGGCGACCTTTTCAATGCCAGGACCACCGACGCCAATGTCGTCGCCGCCCTCCATGTCGTAGTCGTCGTCGCCGCCCTGGCCGATCATGAAGTCGCTACCCGGCTTCTGCGAGTCGTCCAGGAAGAACAGGTTGCTGCTGTCTCCAATCATGAGGTCAGGCTGGTTGCCGCCCTCTTCCCAGTCGTCACCACCGTCACCGAAGGCTGCGTCGAGGCTTTCACCGAGAACGATGAAGTCGTCGCCGGCGCCGCCGAATGTTGTGTTGGCATTGGCTCCACCGTTCGTGAAGTCCTTGCCTTCGCCGCCCATGATGATGTCGAGTCCGGGACCGGCATCGATCGCGTCGTTGCCTGGGCCGCCCTTGGGCACGTCGTCTCCGGCCAGGTCGGTGATGATGTCGTTGCCATCACCGCCGAGAGCCACGTCGGCGCCGCCACCGCCTTCGATGACGTCGTTGCCGAGGCCACCCCAGAAGGTGTCGTTGTCGTTTCCTCCGTAGATCCGGTCCACGTTACCGGTGCCGTTGTAGACGGCCTGGCCGTTGATGCCGGCGGGGTCGACCGCGTTGCGGGCGCGGTACTTGATCGTGCCGTCAGGCATGCGAATCAGCAGAGCCGTCTCATCACACTCGGATTGCGGGTCGTTGGCGACGGTGTTGCCCGAAGCCGCGAAGCCTTCGACGGTTCCAGCCAGGTTTTTCAGCTCGAACTTGCAGTCGGCCGTGGCGAAGGGGTCGGCCTTCAGGGTGTGCGCCGTGGTGTTGCGCATCATGAGCTCGGCAAAGGAGTTGCCCTCCAGTTGGGTGCGGAGGTTCATGCCGGGCGTGCGGGCGAGATAGTACAGACGGTCACCGTTTTGCAGGTCGGTCATCTGGTTCTCGAACACATAGTTGAACGTCGTGCCGAGCAGGCCACCGAACGGGGTCGTTATCTCAGCCAGGCCGCCGACCCAGAGGTCGACGCCGTCGAGACCGGTGATCGAGTGCGTGCCCGAGTTGGCCCACGTTCCCGTGCTGTTCATGAAGTCCATGGCACCGTCCGGAGAAGCTTCTCCGGCCAGGGCGTCGGGACTGACGATCAGTCGGGCAGCATCACGCTTGCCGTCGAGCGTGGTCGCGCCGGTGATGGTGGGGAACTGACCATAGGCGGCCACGAAGTTGATCAGCGATTCCGGGTGCTTGAGGTTCTCACCGAAGTCGATCCAGTTCGTGTACGGCTTGAGCGCCCCGTCGTTGGTCTTGTTGAACAGCTCGCGACGGAACGGGTTCAACCGCGGTACGCCTTCCGAACGCGCGCGAGTCATGTTGATCGCGGCCAGGTCGAGCGGCAGTCCCAGGAGGTTGTTGCGCAGGGTGTCAGTGACGAACTCGTCGAGTTCGTTACCGACCTGGTCGCTCATGCCCATGATGACGCTGCCGGCCGCCTCCTCGGAGGTCAGCTGCCCATCCGGTCCACCGTCGGTGTACGCGGGTGGGTTGAGGAACCCGTCGAGCAGGGAAATGTCGTTCTGGCTACCCAGAACGTCATCACTCGTGCCGAACAGTCCGTCTGCTCCCGGCTTGTCCTCGTTGCGACGCGAGATTGTCTCGGTCAGCATGGAGTGCCCAAAACGGTAGACGGCGTGCGCGAACTCCGCTTTGACCGCCGGGTTGATCTCGGTCTGGGTGAAGGCGAACGGTTCGAACGGGTTGATACCGGGCTGCACCTTGCGCGCGAATTCCTCGAACACGAGGTGCTGGTATTCCATCTCGGTGACGAACCGTGCAGCCTGGAACAGGCGTTCCCCGTTCCAGCCAGCGGCTCCTCCGGCCAGCTTCCACTCGGCCAGGGCGGCAATGCCCTTGGCTGAGGTGTCATTGGTCAGGGTGTTCTCGATGGTCTCGATCAGGCGGTCATGCTCCGAGTGGAAGACCTGGTGAATGGTGGTCAGGCCGATGTTCTCGTTGACGCGACCGTCACCGGCGATGAAGTGAGCGTTGAGCATCTCATCGTCGTAGGTTCCGGCCGGCTGGCTGGCGAAGTCAGCGGATGCCGTCCCGTCGAGGTCCGGGGTGAGTCCGGCCTTCGGCTCCGCGTTGTGCGCGATGTCGGTCAGGAACGGCGTGTTGAAGTAGAGCACGGTGCTCGGAACGGGCACGGGGTTCGCCGTATCACCCTCGACCAGGCCGGTCGCGGTGGCGTACTGCGGCATGCCGCGCGCTGGTCCGGGGATGAACTTGCCGTAGGCATCCGCGGCGAGCATCGGAATGTTGAGCACATCCTTGTCGGCCAGAAGCAGCCCGAGCACGTTTGCGGCCTGCGCCTTGGTGGTGGCCCAGGTGGCCATGCCGCCCGCGGTGGGTCCGGTCGGTCCTCCGAGCAGCTTGCCGGTGGCAACGGGTCGCCCGGCCTCGGTCACGTATTCCCGGAGGAAGACCTGGTGGGAAGGGTGCGAGGAGTAGGTCTGGCTCTGGTCGACCCAGGGCGAGTCCGTATTGAGTGCGTCTTGAACATCGTCGGCGCTCTCGTCGGCGGGAGTGGCCGGGTTGTCGCCGACGATGCCATCGGGGCCGGGCTGGTTTTGCGCCCGGGTCAGCACCATGAAGGCTTGGTTGGCGGGAACCTCGTCGCCGTTGCCGGCGATCCCGTCGGGGCCGGAAACGCGCAGCGGGTCATCCGCTTTGAGGGGCACGAAGACCGTGCCCCCGCCCTTCACTGTCTGATCGATCCCGTGGTCGAAAAACTGACCGAACAGGGTGAACATCGAGTTGTACGGCGGTGAGAGGCCGACGTCGGTCGTCACGTTTGGCATGAACAACGTCTGGTTGGAGGGAATACAGCCCGCGGGAATACCCAACGGCACGGTCGGACTCGGGTCGGTGGTGCACGCCACGACGCCCGCGTTGCCCTGGGTGCGCACGGGGTTTCCGGCTGCGGCGATGGCGGCCGGATTGGTCGACGTCTGGTCGACGATCAGGTTGCTAACCGTGCGTGGCTCGCTGTCGAAGACCAGGCCCTTTTTCTGGGCGTAGGAGGTCTGGTTCGGCGGTCCGAATCCGGAGGGTGTGACATCTGCACTCGAGAACACCGGTGTCGCGAGGCGCGGGAAGACCTGATCGGCCGCGCCGAACTGAGCCTGACCGGGCTGCAGGTTATTGCAGGAGCCGTCGACCGTGCGCAGCCCGAGTGAGAGCAGCGGGCTGGCGATTTGATTGGGTCCGGTTCCAACGAGGGCGCCGCACGGGCCGGTGGCCGAGGTGGTATTGGTGACGTGCGTTTCCGCTATCTTGATCTGCTTGAGAATGTAGGCGAGGTCCGAGGGAGTGACGGCGAACCCCTGCCCGACCGGGGCGACGGCCGCCTGGGCCGGGAGCGCAGCTGTCAAGCCCAGCCCGGCGTAGAGCACGGCGGCCATGCCTGCGGCGAGCAGGCGCATGGGTTTTCCAAAGACGTGCGGTGGTCTTCCACCGACTCGGGGAGGCGGACTACCTCGCATTCCGCTGGCAGTGCTGTTGCTTCGAACGATCCCTTTACCTTCGAACCTGCTCATGACGGACCTATCTCTTCAGGGTGAGCGAATGCTGTAAGAGTGCGACGTGGGCCTTGGGGAAACCTTGTGCCTGCGCCAGTCGGGGCACCCATCGATTTCTTCCGCTGATTCCGTGCTAATTTCGCCAGACCATGTCTGATCCGTCTACAGCCTCCCCGCGACCCGATCTCACCGTCCGCAGCCGCGTCGACGTCGCTGACATCGCCATTGGCCTGTTTCAGGCCCAGGGCTACGAAGCCACGAGTACCGCCCAGATGGCCGCCGCTGCTGGGGTGTCCCGCAGCACTTTTTTTCGTCAATTCAGGTCGAAAGATGACGTGATCTTCGCCGACCACGACGAACTGCTTGAGCAGATCACCGACTATTTCACCGCCAAGCACGATGATCCGTGGCTGGCCGTGTGCGAAGCAGCCATATTCGTATTCGCGCGGTTTCGAGAGCGCCTCGAGATCGTGCGGGTGCGGGATCTGGTCGTGCGCCGGGCATCCGTTCTTCGTGACCGCGAAACGGTGATGGTTTCGCGCTACGAAAAGACCTTTGCGGCGTACCTGCGGCTTCAGCTGCCCGGGGTCGACCCGGTTCTTGCGATTCAGTTCGCCGCGGCCGTGACAGCCACGCACAACTTTGCGCTGCGCCGCATGATCCGTGCCGGCGAATCGAGCGAACTGCTCGATTCGGCAGGCCTGGCGGCCCAGCTGCACGCGGTACGCCAGCGGTTTGCTCCGACCGATGACCACCGTGCAGCCGCGGCCACGCCCGCCAGCGAGCTGCTGGTCGCGGTGTTTCCCGCCTCGACCCTGCCCGCAGATGTAGCCCGGGCGATCGAGGACCGGCTCCGCTCCTCAACAGTTTGACACTATGTGTCACTTGACCTGAGACCCAGTGTCAGGTAGAACTGGAGTCACATGCGCTTACTGCGAAAGGCTCTGATGCCCGATTACGATGTCTCCGCCCCCCTCGACACTGACTACTACGGTGTCTTCGCCGATGTTCCAGCCGCCGATCGGGCGTTCTGGAGCCGGGCGCGTTCCTTTGCGGTCGAGACGCTCGACGAGCTGAGCGCGGCCTGGGACAAGGCGGAGTATCCGCTGCATCTGGCTCGCCGGCTGGGTGAACTCGACCTCCTCACCGATGGCGTCACGGGCCCGGGTCTCACCCCCATGTCACCACTCGCCGCCGGACTGGTGAATATGGAAATCTCCCGCGGCGACGGTTCAATGGGCACCGTCGTGGCCGTGCAGGGCGGCCTCGCCCTGCGCAGCATCGCCATGTTCGGCAGTGACGAACAAAAGGCTACCTGGCTGGTTCCACTGGCTCGTGCGGACAAGCTCGGCGCCTTCGCCCTGACCGAACCCAACCATGGCTCGGACTCGGTGGCCCTCGAAACCACCGCGCACCGCGACGGCGACGCATGGGTCATCAACGGCGAGAAGAAATGGATCGGCAACGGCTCGGTCGGCGACGTGACCGTGGTCTGGGCCCGCGACGACGACAACAACGTACGCGGCTTTCTGGTCGACCAGTCACTGCCCGGCTACCACGGCGAGACCATGCTCGGCAAGGGATCCTTGCGCGCGGTGCATCAGGCCCGCATCACCCTCACCGACGTGCGGATTCCGCTCGACGCCGTATTGCCGGGCACCCAAACCTTCAAGGACACCGCGGTCGTCTTATTTGCGACCCGGCTCGGTGTGGCCTGGTCGGCGCTCGGGCACGCCACCGCGGTCTTCGAGGCGGCCCTGAACTATTCGCAGCAACGCGTGCAGTTCGGCAAGCCCATCGCCGGTTTTCAGATCGTGCAGGAGCGCCTCACCCTCATGCTCTCCGAACTCACCTCGATGCAGCTGCACTGCATGCGGCTCGCCGAACTGGACGCTGCCGGTACCCTGCGGCCCATCCAGGCCAGCCTCGCGAAGTTCCACAACACCCGAGCGGCTCGCACTCTCGCCTCGCTCGCCCGTGACATGCTCGGCGGTAACGGCATCCTGCTCGAGAACCACGTCATCAGGCATCTCGCCGACATCGAGTCCATCCACACCTACGAAGGCACCGAGAGTATCCAGTCGCTGCTCATCGGTCGCGATCTGACCGGGGTCAGCGCCTTCCACTAGACGTTGAAGCCCCGGGTTCCCGCACGATTTGCACGGGGACGAGGTAATCTGGCGCGATGCCTCCAGATAATGCGAATCAGTCGGCCATTTCCTCCGTCCCTGGGGATGGATTCGTGCGGGTTCGCGGAGCCCGCGAGAACAACCTGCGAAACGTCGACGTCGACGTGCCGCGGGATGCGATCGTCGCCTTCACCGGGGTATCTGGTTCGGGCAAATCGTCGCTCGCTTTCGGCACAATCTTCGCCGAGGCTCAGCGCCGCTTCTTCGAGTCGGTCGCGCCGTACGCCCGTCGCCTGATCGCGCAGGGGCATACGCCGCATGTCGACGAGATCACCGGGTTACCGCCGGCGGTCGCCCTGCAACAACGCCGGGGAACACCCAGTTCCCGATCCAGTGTCGGTACGGTGACAACCCTGTCCAATTCGATGCGCATGATGTATTCCCGTGCGGGTATATATCCGGCGGATGCGGCCGGCCGACTCGAATCCGACTCCTTTTCGCCGAACACCGCGATGGGCGCCTGCCCGCGCTGCCATGGTCTGGGAATGGCGCACACTGTCAGCGAAGCGTCGATGGTGCTCGATGCCACCCTGAGTATTCGAGAGGGTGCCATCACGGCCTGGCCCGGTGCCTGGCAGGGCAAGAACCTGCGCGACATCGTTGCGGTGCTCGGCTATGACATCGACCGGCCCTGGCAGGACCTGTCCCGCGCCGACCGGGATTGGATTCTGTTCACGGAGGAGCAGCCGGTCGTGGAAGTCGTTCCGCAACGCGATCGCATCGCCAAGCCATACCAGGGCCGATTCTGGAGCGCGAAGAGTTTCGTGCTGCACACCCTCGCCGACAGCAAGAGTCCGAACGTGCGGCAGCGCGTGCTGCGGTACGTCGACACCGGCCCGTGCCCCCTCTGCGGCGGCAGCGGGTTGAAGCCCGACGCCCTGGCGGTCACGGTGTCCGGGTACTCGATCGCGGTGCTCAATGCCCTGCCGATGACGGCCCTGGCCGAGGTTCTGCGGCCCATCGTGTCTGGCGGCCTGGGTTCGTCGGAGGTTGCCATCACCCTGGCCGGCGACCTGCTGCGCCGCATCGACGTGCTGCTCGAGCTGGGACTCGGCTATCTCGCGCTCGGCCGGTCGACCCCCACCCTGTCGCCCGGTGAAATGCAACGGCTGCGCATCGCCACGCAGTTGCGTTCTGGACTGTTCGGTGTCATTTACGTGCTCGATGAGCCCTCGGCCGGCCTGCACCCGGCGGATGCCGAGCCGCTGCTGCTCGTACTCGAGCAGCTCAAATTGTCGGGCAACTCGGTCTTCGTGGTCGAACACAATATGGATGTCGTCGGTCGCGCCGACTGGGTCGTCGACGTGGGCCCGCGGGCGGGCGAAGGTGGCGGCGAGGTCCTCTACAGTGGGCCGACCGCCGGCCTCGCGGAGGTAGAGACCTCCATCACGCGGCAGTACCTGTTTCTTGCGGACCGCGAGCCGGTGGTGCGGGGCGAGCTGCGGCATCCGCTGGGCTGGGTGGGCCTGACCGGCATCACCCGGCACAACCTGCAGGGCCTCGACGCAGAGATTCCACTCGGGGTGCTAACGGCCGTGACCGGTGTTTCAGGCTCGGGTAAGTCGACCCTGGTCAGCCAGGTTCTCGCCGAAGCCGTGGGGCGACATCTGCATCCCGAACCAGACGACGTACCGGTGCTCGACCTCGGCGACCCCGATGCTGAGGTGGAGTTCGAGGAACGCCTGACGGTAGCCGAGGTGACAGGGCTGGAGGCCATTGATCGCCTGGTCCAGGTGGACCAGAAGCCGATCGGCCGCACCCCGCGGTCCAACCTCGCCACCTACACCGGCCTGTTCGACGCCGTGCGGGCCACCTTCGCCGCCACCGACGAGGCCGAAGCGCGCGGCTTCACTGCGTCACGGTTTTCGTTCAACGTGGCCGGTGGCCGCTGCGAGACCTGCCTCGGCGAGGGTTTCGTGGCGGTCGGACTGCTCTTTCTGCCGGGCAGCTACGCGCCGTGCCCGCAGTGCGGCGGGTCGCGCTACAACCCCGAAACACTCGAGGTCACCTACCGCGGCAAGAACATTGCCGAGGTGCTCGGCCTCACAGTGGATGCCGCGCTCGTCTTTCTCACCGATGTCGCCGTCGCCGCGCGCAGCCTCGAAACCCTGCGGGAGGTGGGGCTTGGGTACCTGCGCCTCGGGCAGCCGGCCACCGAGCTCTCCGGCGGCGAGGCCCAGCGCATCAAGCTGGCAACCGAGTTGCAGCGCGCCCGTCGTGGCCACACGCTCTACCTGCTCGACGAGCCGACAACCGGGCTGCACCCCGCCGACGTCGAGCTGCTCATGCAGCAGCTCGGGCGCCTGGTCGACGCCGGTAACACCGTCGTCGTGGTCGAACACGAGATGGATGTGGTCGCCGCCGCCGATTGGGTGATCGACCTGGGCCCGTCCGGTGGCGACCAGGGCGGCCGCATCGTCGCCGCCGGCACCCCCGCCACGGTGGCCGCCCACCCCACCAGCCGCACCGCCCCCTATCTCCAGCGGCGCCTGGCCTGACCGCAGGAGAGCGGGCCGGCGATGGTCCAAAGTCCTGGTGACTCCGCCGACGCGGGCCGACCATTTCGCTTGCACAGGGATAACGAGGTCTCGGCGCCGGCGTCGGGCATTCGTGGTGCGTTCCTGTGCGGCGCGATCATCGCACGGTTCGCGATTCCGGCCGCGTTCCTCGTGCGGCGTCCGCCGCTCGGCGAGCCGGTCGCCATCAGACGCTACTCTTCAGCGCTGGTTTAGCGCTGGTTCAGCGGATGCGCTGTGCCAGCACTGCAGGATGCTCGGCGGGCAGGCCGTGCCGCCGACCATCCTGCAGCAGCAGCACGTTCTTCTTCTCCCAGTCGCCAAGCCCCTGGCGGAGCGAGTCGATCGCGGCGCTCTCCGCGCAGGTTCCGGCGGTGCGGCCGCAGGAACACTTCGCGGCCGGACCGTCGTGGTGCAGCGCGGCGATGCGCCACAGGCCGGCCATCGCCCAGTCGATCTGCCGACGGGCGAGTTCGGTGTTGCGTTCGGCACGCCTGACCAGATCGTTCTGCAGGAGCTGGCGCACCCCCTCGATCCCCGCCGAGAACTGGCCGGCGACGAGGGCACCGAGCTCGGCGACCTGGTCTCGCAGAATGGTCAGGTCCTGGTCTCTGGCGACGAGCAGGGCATCCGTTTCTGCGATGTACTCTTCGTGAGCGGTCTCTGATGCGCCCCAACGCGCCGCCCACAACCGCACGTGCTCGAGGTCGCGGCGCTCACTCTTCTCAGCCCCGATATGGTGCAGGCACAGGGTGCAGACCACCTGATCACTCGTCGAGGTGAAGTGAAACGGCTGCACGGCCAGGCAGCACAGGCACGACACTTCGAGGTCAGCGTGCAGCGGATGCGCGTGTGTCACCGTTGATCCACCTCACTGTTGTACCTCGAGGATACCGGTGCCGCGCTCATTCCCCAGGACAACGCGTGCATGCGCTCCTCCGGCGTCTCGCTCGGCCACCAGGTCACTTCGGTCACCGCGGGATCCAGCCGCTGTTAGCTTGTCGCACGGAAACGACGGCCTGATCTTCTCGATCGGGCCGTCGTTTCTTCGCGGGTGAGCCAGGTATCCGCTTGTCCGGTCAGTCATTGAAAGCGGCCGGCCGACTGGCGATCTCGAGCGTGATGGCCTCGATCGCGGCGCGCACCACTGCAGAGCGCAGCGATTCGGCCGGACGACCGCCCAGATCGGCAGCTGGCGTTGAAAGTCGTCCGGCAGTACCGGAATGAATTCCGGCCGATCGTGCACGAGAAAATTCGGCAAAAGCCCGATACCGGCGCCTGCCTGCACCGCCTCCAGCTGCGCGAACAGGCGAATCGGCTGAAAGGTCGTGGCGGGCTCGGGCAGCTCGGAGGATCGGTAGCCGAGATCGGTGGCGAGCAGGGCGCTCTCGACGTACGACACGAAACTGTGCGACTGAATATCGGCCAGCGATTGGGGCGTACCGCGGCTGAGAAGATACCGCGGCTGGCGTAGAGCCGCAAGAAATAGTCGGTGAGAAACATCGCCTGCGCATTCTTGACGTCGTTACGTCCGGCCACGATCTCCAGATCGACGACCGACCGGTTCTGACTGACCTTACGGGTGGCGCTGAACATTTCGATATTGATGCGCGGATGTCTCTGCTGCAGCTACACGAGCGCCGGCGTGACGATCTCGGCCCCGAAACCGTCGATCGTGCTGATGCGCAACAACCCCGACAGCGGGTCGGTCTGTCTGATCGTCGTCGTGAGGGCGCCGAGCCGGTCTTCGATCGCCTCGGCCGCGTCGATCGCGTGCCGACCCAGCCGAGACACGGTGAGCAGCACGAGCAGGTCGTTCGGGCTCGGGAGCGCGCGTGTACTCACGGATCCGTCCTCTCGAGCATGTGCATCTGCGCGCATACCCTCTGTGAAATATTGCCCTGATTGCAGGCTATCCGGCTGCGAGGGTGGAGGCAGCGCACAAGCAAAGGAGCTTCGTCATGTCAGTAGTCGCATGGATCGGATTGGGCAACATGGGTGGGCCCATGTCAGCAAACATGGTGGCCGCCGGTCACGAGGTGCGCGGCTTCGATCTGAATCCGGATGCCGTCGCCGTAGCAGTGAAAACGGGCGTCACCGCCGCGCGAAGCATTTCCGACGCGGTCGCCGACGCCGACATCGTCTTCACCATGCTGCCGAAGGGCGAGCACGCCCGCGCTGTGTATTTCGGTGACGAGGGAGTGCTGGCTGCGGCCGACAAGGCAACCCTGCTGGTGGACTCGTCGACGATCGACATCGACACGGCCCAGGCATTACACGATGCCGCAGCCACGGCCGGTTTTCGCTTCGTCGATGCTCCGGTCTCGGGCGGCATGAGCGGCGCCATCCGCTTTTACACCCGCGGTAAGGTCGTCACCACCCGCTGGCCCGACCCGGCCACGTCAGAGATCGATCTCGGTTTTCCGCAGATGGCCTAGTCGACTCGGGTCCCCAACTTCTCGGGAGCCCACGTGCGCTCGCACGTGAGCGGACTAGGGTGTGTGGGTGCCACCGGACTCGTCTTCAGCCCGCCCCACCGCCGCGCGCGAGTTCTTCGCCGGGGCCGGTTTTCTCGGTCGCGGCCTAAAAATGTGGAGCACCTCGCCGCGCCTCATGCTGCTCGGTGCCCTGCCCGCCCTTATCGTCGGCAGTGCCTATATTGCTGGCATCGTCGTACTTCTGGTCAACCTGGAGACGATCGCAGCCGCCATCAGCCCCTTCGCGAGTGGCTGGGACGAGCCGTGGCGCACGGGAACGCGAGTCGTGGCCGGCGCCGCCGTCACGGCCGGCGGCGTCCTGCTATTGGCCTACACCTTTGTGGCCGTGACCCTGCTGGTCGGCGATCCCTTTTATGAGCGCATCTGGCGGGCGGCGGAGACCACTCTCGGCGACGCGCCGACGGAACCGCAGCGCGGTCCACTGCGCGGCATTCTGCGCTCCCTGGCTGATGCCTCGCGGCTGATGCTCCTCGCCCTGCTGGGCGCGATCATGCTGCTGCTCTTTGGCCTGGTTCCCGCGCTCGGCCAGCTGACCGCGCTCGTTCTCGGGGCAATATTCGGCGGCTGGATCCTCACTCTCGAACTCACCGGCTTCGCCTTCGACGCTCGCGGCTTCACCCTCACCCAGCGACGACGGATGCTGCGTGCCAAACGCGCCCGCAGCCTCGGGTTCGGTGTGCTCACCTATCTTTTGTTCCTGATTCCGGGCGCGGCCGTCTTCGTGATGCCGGCCGCGGTGGCCGGCGCGGTCCTCCTGAGCCGGGACGTTCTCGACGCCACGACCCCGGCCGTTTAGCGCTGGCGGTGGATGATTCGCCCGCTGCGCGCCGCGATGGCACGGACCACGTTCGGGCGCGCCCCAACCCAGATCGCGGTCGTGAACAGGATCGAACCGACAAGGATCCACACCCCGGTCCAGCCGTCGTCATTGCGCGCCGCGTACATGTGGTTGAGGTTGGCGCGGGCGCCGGTCGTGAGCACGAGCGTCACGTGCACGACGATGAACGCCACGAAGAAAATCAGCACCGCAAAGTGGAGTTTGCGTGCAACCGGCAAGGGAAAGAGGTGGTCGAGCCGCCGAAACCGCGCAGACAGTCCCGGTGACATGCGCAGGCCCGTCCCGAGCGCGATCGGTGCCGCGATGAACACGACCACGAAGTAGCTGAGCAGCTGCAGTGCGTTGTAGTACACCCACCCGTTGTCGGTCGGCCAGTCGAGCGAGGCATATTGCAGTCCGGCCGACACCGCGTTCGGGAAGACGTCCCAGTTGAGCGGTACGAGGCGCAGCCATTGTCCAGTGGAGAACAGCAGAACGTAAAACAGGACGCCGTTGACGACCCAGAGGGTGTCAAAGACGATGTGCTGCCAGAGATTGAGAGTGATTCGAATCGGGGGATTCTTCGTGCGGAACAAACCCGTGTTCTTGCGTGTCCAGAAAATGGACGGGCGTTTGGTCGTGCGCACCTGCCAGCCGGTACGAATGACGAACAGAATGAAGAAGGCATTGAGGCCGTGTTGCCAGGCCAGCCAGGCCGGTATTCCCACCGGGGTGGCGGCGAGGTGCGTCGAGACACCGGGATAACTGCGCGTGAACGATTCGACCGGCGGAAGGCCGCGAATTCCATTCGCCGCGAGCACAACCAGTGCCAGCGCAACGAGCAGGGCGGGCACAATCCATACCAACTGCACAGAACGCAGCCAGAAGGCACTGCGCCGGGAGGCACCCGTCGTCATCGCGATCCGTTCTCGCCCGACCGGGGGGCCGTGGCGTCTTCGTAAGGCTACTTGCCCACCCCGCCATGGTGTGTCCTTCATAGACGCGGTAGGTCACATACCGGGGTCGACGCTGAGGCCGTTGCGGTACCGAGCCAGGGCGCGTTGAGCCGAATGAGGGGCCTCGGCCTCCACGACCGCGTTGCAGTTGCGCAGCCTGGATGTATTCCTGAATCAGCGTGATGCCATCGTGCGGCTCCACGAACTCGTCAGACGCCACGTACGCGGCGAGCTCGTCGTGGCTCGTGAACTTGCGCACGCCGAGACCCTTGCCGCCTTGCGCATCTCGAGCACGTGCCGACCATTCACCATGCGACGTATTTCGCCGAGTTGCTGCCGGGCGATGACTCTTCTTTATGAGATGAGGATCCCATAGCGCGGGTCCCGGCGGTAGGTCGAAGAGGAACAAGAGACTCCGCACGCCCACCCCGGCAGCCAGAACGTGATCGTGGAGGGCAAGGCCCTTCAAAGGCGCAGGCCGGCCAAGTATTTCTACTCAACCGGCCCGTTCGCTTGGATTTCATGAAAACGCATACTCAATTTCCTGAAATACCCACAGTGCGCGAGAGGGGACTTGAACCCCTACGTCCTTTCGAACACTGGCACCTGAAGCCAGCGCGTCTGCCAATTCCGCCACTCGCGCGAACTTAGGAATGCTAACACTGTGAGGGGGGTCAGCGCCATTCGACGGCGCGTCGCGCGATCACGCCGGCCGCATCCAGCCTTAGCGCGCCACTTACCGGTGGCCGCACCCGCTCTAACTGGCGCGCGCACCGGCAGCTGGCGCGCCGACAGCGGATACCCGTGAGCGGCCATGCCCGCAGTAAAAAAGTCCCAAGGAATGCCCACAATGGGCGTGGAATTCAATGATAGACGCTCCAGAGGTAGTATGACGGTTCGTGCCGTTTGCGCCCTGAAGGTGGGTTGTCACCCGAGACAAGTAACATGCTCATAGCCAAACGGACCGGATCGGGAGACCTGTGGGCATACTGGATAACTTTGAAAAGGGCTTGGAACGCGCCGTCAACGGCGCTTTTGCCAAAACCTTTCGATCGGGCTTGCAGCCGGTGGAAATAACCTCCGCGCTGCGTCGTGAGCTCGACACCAAGGCCGCTGTTGTAGCGCGGGATCGCATCCTCGCTCCCAATCGCTTCACGGTGCGCATGTCCCACACCGACTATGCCCGCATGAGCGCGCTCGGCGTCACGCTCATCGACGAGCTCACCGCCCTGGTGCAAAAACACGGCACCGAACAGCGCTACCAATTCACCGGCGGCATCGCCATCACACTGCAAGACGACAGCAGCCTCAGTGAGGGGATGGTGCAGATCGACTCCAGCTCGGTCACGAGCACCGTCGCCTGGACCCCGGTAGTTGACATCAACGGCACTCGCCACCCGCTGGTCAAGGCCCGCACCGTGATCGGTCGCGGCTCCGACGCCGACATCACCATCGACGACACCGGCACATCCCGCCGCCACGTTGAAATCCTCTGGGACGGTGCCCGAGCGCAGGTGCGCGACCTCGGCTCGACCAACGGCTCCCAACTCAACGGCGCCCCGGTCACCCAGGCCATCCTCGAGCCCGACTCAACCATCACCATCGGTCGCACCCGCATCGTGTTCCGCGTGCTGGCCCAAGCGTCACGAGATACCCCTGCGGTCCCGCCGCCAGCCGACCCGGCCACCGAACGCCACGACATGGGCGGATTCTGGGGGCCGGGCGCATGAACGTCAGCGAACTAACCCTGCTGGTGCTGCGCATCGGCTTTCTGCTCCTACTCTGGATGTTCATCTTCGGCATCGTCTACGCCCTGCGCAGCGACCTGTTCGGTCAGCGCGTGCGCAAGATGAATTCGCAAGCCGCCGCCGCGTTCCCGGCATCCGCTGCTCCCGCGCCAGCCCCGCCCGCCGCCCCGGCTGCCGCACCCTTCACGGCCACGGCCTCGCGCGCCAGCCCGATCGACGACGCGGGAATGGCTACGAGCCAGAACACCACCCGCTTGGTCATCACGAGCGGGCCGAAGGCCGGCTCCGAGTTTCCGCTGGGCACCGAGACGATCACCATCGGCCGCTCGAGCGACTCCAGCCTGGTCATCCGCGATGACTACACTTCCACGCACCACGCCCGCCTCATGCTCTGGAACGACGAGTGGATGCTGCAAGACCTCGACTCCACCAATGGCACATTCCTGGCCGGTTCTCGCGTCACCGTACCAACAAAAATTCCCCTGAACGCCACCGTGAAGATCGGCGCCACCAGCTTCGAGCTTCGGCGGTAGGTCATGGCGACGGTCAGTCATAGCGCAGCCGCGTCTCACGTCGGCAAGATTCGCTCCAACAATCAGGACTCCGGCTACGCCGGACGCTCCCTATTTGTGGTCGCCGACGGCATGGGTGGTCACGCCGGCGGCGATGTGGCGTCGTCGATCGCCACGAAGCGCATCATCGAGGCCGACCAGCACTATGCCAGCGCCCAGGACGCCGAATTCGCCTTGCAGGCCGCTCTCATCGGCGCTAACGCCCAGCTGGCCGAGACGGTGTTCGAACACGCCGAACTGACCGGCATGGGCACGACCGTCAGCGCCATCGTCGTGCTCGAAGGCGAGGTCGCGATCGCCCACATCGGCGACTCACGCATCTATCTGCTGCGCGACAATGAACTCTCCCAGATCACCATCGACCACACTTTCGTGCAGCGCCTGGTCGACAGCGGTCGCATCACCGAGGCTGAAGCCATGGTGCATCCGCGCCGCTCGGTGCTCATGCGCGTGCTCGGCGACGTCGAGGCGAGCCCGGAAATCGACACGTCCATCCTGGCCACGATCGCCGGCGACCGCTGGCTGCTCTGCTCCGACGGCCTCACCGGCGTCGTCTCACACACCGCAATGGCCTCCGCCCTCGCGAGCGGTGCCAACGCCCAGGATGTCGCCGACCTGTTGGTCAAAGAGAGCCTCGACGGTGGCGCTCCCGACAATGTGACCGTGGTCATCGTCGACGTCGGCGACGATGTCGCCCGCACCGACAGCCCGGTCATCGTCGGCTCCGCCGCGAATCCGCTCGCGTTCGGTGAGGAACCCGGTCGCAACCGATCCTTGCGCATTCCGGCCCTGCGCCTGCACCCGGTGCGCGAAACCCACTTCGAGCCCGATTCGCAGGATTACCTCTCCGAACTCATCGAAGAGGATGCCCGCCGCGCCCGCCGCCGCAAGGCCACCTGGTTGATCGGTGTCATTCTGCTGGTGCTCAGCCTGGTCACGACCACGGTCCTCGGCTACCAGTGGACTCAGACCCGTTATTTCGTGGGCGTCGACGGTAACACCGTCGCGATCTACCAGGGTGTGCAGCAGGACATCGGGCCGATCAAACTCTCCAGCGTCTATGAAGATACCGGTCTCCTCCTCTCCGACCTGCGCGTCTACGACCGGCAGCAGGTGGAGCAGACCATCAGCGCTGGCTCCCTCACAGACGCCACGGCCATCGTCAAGCGACTGAAGGGTGTGATCATTGACTAGAGCATCCGCTCAGCAGGCAGGCCAGGCGCCGGCCAGTGAACCGGTGGGTCGCCTGCACCTTCCGCAGAAGCTGCGCAACCTCGAACTGTTCCTGCTGCTGATCGCCTGCTTCATCAACGCGAGCGCGGTCGTGCTCGTACAACTGGGCGCGCTCGGCAAACTCGACCCATCCCTCGTGCTGCTCGGCGCTGGCCTGTCGGTTCTGGTGATCAGTCTGCACGTCGTATTGCGGTTCGTCGCCCGCGACGCTGACCCGTTCATACTGCCGATCGCTACGGTGCTCAACGGCCTCGGTATCGCCATGATCTACCGCATCGACGTCGCCGACCAACAGAGCGGCTGGGACAGCGCCGCCGTGCGACAGACCGTGTGGAGTGCCCTGGCGATTTTCAGCGCCATCACCGTGTTGCTGGTCATCCGCAACCACCGCGTGCTGTTTCGATACACCTACATCGCCGGCCTCGTCGGTGTGATTCTGCTCTTTCTGCCGCTCGTTCCCGGCCTCGGCCAAGAGATCAGCGGGGCCCGGGTCTGGATCCGCGTTGGCAGCTTCGGTACCTTCCAGCCCGGTGAAATCGCCAAAATAGCCCTTGCCGTGTTCTTCGCCGGCTATCTCGTGCGCAACCGCGACAGTCTCTCGATGGTCGGCAAGAAGTTTCTCGGCGCACGCTTTCCCCGCTTTCGCGACCTCGGCCCGATCCTCTCGGTCTGGGCCATGTCGATGTCTGTCATCATCTTTCAGCGCGACCTCGGAACCGCCCTGCTCTACTTCGGCCTGTTCCTGGTCATGCTCTACCTCGCCACCGGCCGTCTCAGTTGGGTGATCATGGGCATGGGCCTGTTCCTCGGCGGCGCCCTGCTGGCGAGCCAGACCCTCGACTACGTCAACGGTCGTTTCAACAACTGGCTGGATGCGCTGAATCCGGATGTCTACGAAGCGCGCGGCGGTAGTTTCCAGCTCGTGCAGGGCCTGTTCGGACTGGCCAAGGGCGGTCTGCTCGGTACCGGCTGGGGCCAGGGACGCCCCGAACTCACTCCGGTCCCGCAGAGCGACTACATTATCGCGAGCCTTGGCGAGGAACTCGGGCTCGCTGGTGTCTTTGCCATCCTCGCCCTGTACCTGCTGTTCGTGGCGCGCGGCTTTCGCATCGGCTTCGCCGGTCAGGACGACTTCGGCAAGCTCCTCGCTGTCGGTCTCGCCTTCGTCGTGGCCCTGCAGTGCTTCATCGTCATCGGCGGTGTCACCCGGGTCATTCCCCTGACCGGCCTGACCACCCCATTTCTAGCCGCCGGCGGTTCCTCGCTCGTGGCCAACTGGATCATCGCGGCGCTATTGCTGCGGCTCTCCGACACCGTGCGCAATCAACCCAGGCTGGTGGTCTAGTGAACCGCGAACTCAAACGCGTCAGCATCGTCGTGATGCTGATGTTCGTCGCCCTGCTCAGCTCCACGTCGATCGTGCAGGCCTTTCAGGCCGACAATCTATCGGCCGACCCGCGCAACACCCGCACGCTGTTCGATAGCTACCAGATCGAGCGTGGCGCCATCCTCGTCGCGGGCGAACCGATCGCACAGTCCATGCCGGCCGACGATGATTTCAAGTTTCTGCGCACCTATACCAACCCCGAGCTCTACGCGCCGATCACCGGGTATATCCCGATCAACGGCGAACCGACCGGACTCGAATTCGCCCTCAATGCCGAACTCACGGGCAACTCCAACTCGCAGTTCTTCGACAAGATCGGCGCCCTGGTCACCGGCCAGGATCCCAAGGGTGCCGCCGTCGAGGTCACCATCGATCCCATAGCCCAGCAGGCCGCCTGGGATGCCCTCGGTGATTACACCGGTTCGGTGGTCGTCACCGAGCCGGCAACGGGCCGCATCCTGGCCATGGTCTCCAAACCGAGCTTCAACCCGAACCTGCTCACCGTGCACAACAACGCCGAGGTCACCTCGAGCTACGACGCCCTGCTGGCCAACGAGAAAGACCCGTTGATCAACCGTGCGATTAATTCGCTCAACCCTCCCGGCTCGGTATTCAAGCTCGTCGTCACCACGGCCGCGCTCGAATCGGGCAAGTACACCCCGGAGAGCACCTTCCCGAACCCTTCCGTCTTCACGGCGCCCGGCACGACGAGTGAGATCAAAAACTCCAGCGAAGGAACCTGTAGTGCCGGCGAGACGGTCACCCTCGCCACCGCTCTCCGACTCTCCTGCAACATTCCGTTCGCTGAACTCGGCCTCGAGCTTGGCGACACGGCCATTCGTGAGACGGCCGAGAAATTCGGTTTCAACAGCAACTACAGCATTCCGATGAAGGTCGCCGAGAGCACATACCCGCGCGGGCTCAACGATCCACAGGCGGCGCAGTCGGCGTTCGGCCAGTTCGACGTTCGGGCAACCCCGCTCCAGATGGCTATGGTCAGCGGTGCCATCGCCAACGGCGGTGTCGTGATGGCGCCCAACGTGGTGCAGAAGATTCTCGCGCCCAACCTCAGTGCCATCCAAACCTTTGAGCCGGTCGAACTTGACCGCGTGATGAGCAAAGAAACGGCCGCAACACTCACCGCGATGATGATCAACGGCGTTCAGGATGGCGCCGCAAGCAATGCAAGAATAGACGGGGTCGACGTGTCGGGAAAAACAGGCACAGCGCAGAACGGATCAACCGATCCATTCACATTGTGGTTCACCGGTTTCGCGCCGGCGAATGACCCTCAATTTGCCATTACCGTTCTTATTGAGGACGGCGGGGGAATGGGACAAACCGGGTTCGGCAACAAACTTGCCGCACCTGTCGCAAAAGAGGTACTAGAGGCGGTGCTTAACAAATGAGACCCACAGCAGGGCTCACCTTCGGGGGACGATACGAGCTGCAGTCGCGCATTGCGATTGGCGGTATGGGTGAGGTGTGGAAGTCCACCGACCTTGTCATTGGACGAAGCGTCGCGATCAAGATCTTGAAAGACGAGTACCTCGGCGACCCCGGTTTTCTGGAGCGTTTCCGCGCCGAGGCCCGCCACGCCGCGCTCGTCAACCACGAGGGCATTGCAAATGTCTTTGACTACGGCGAAGAAGACGGCAGTGCCTTCCTCGTCATGGAACTCGTTCCCGGCGAAGCCCTGTCCACCATTCTTGAACGCGAACACGTATTGCCGGCCGACAAGGTGCTCGACATCGTCGCGCAGACCTCGGCCGCGCTGCACGCCGCCCACGCCGCGGGTCTCGTGCATCGCGACATCAAGCCCGGCAACCTGCTCATCACGCCCGAGGGCCGGGTGAAGATCACCGACTTCGGCATCGCCCGCATCGCCGACCAGGTGCCGCTCACCGCGACCGGCCAGGTCATGGGTACCGTGCAGTACCTCTCGCCCGAGCAGGCCAGCGGACACCCAGCATCACCGACCACCGACATCTACTCCATCGGCATCGTCGCGTACGAGTCACTCGCCGGCCGACGTCCGTTCACGGGTGAGTCGCAGGTGGCCATCGCCATGGCGCAGATCAATGAGATCGCGCCCGATCTGCCGGTAACCGTGTCCGAACCGGTGCGCAACCTCGTCTTTGCCTGCCTCGCCAAGAACCCGGCCGACCGTCCGGCCTCGGCGGCTCACCTGGCGCGCGCGGCATCCGCTCTGCGTCGCGGTGACGTAGCCGCAGCGGCCGTGGCCGTACCGTCACTACTGGGTGGTCTCACGGCCACGAGCGCCACCATGCTCATGCCCGGCGCCGGCGCCGGCAACGACCAGGCCACGACCATCCTTCCGGCGACCGGTGTCCCCGTCACGCGGGCATCCACTGCCGCCGCCCAGGCGGAGAAGAAGAAGACCAGTAAGTGGACCTGGCCTCTCATCGCGCTCGTCGTGCTGCTCGTGATCGTGCTGGCCGGCACGCTCTTCGCCCTGGTCAGTCAGAACAACGACACTCCGTCGCCGGTGCAGACGTCGGCGACGCCCGCGGCCTCACCGACACCGTCGCGCACACCGTCGCCCACACCAACGCCCAGTCCGACGCCATCACCGACCCCCGCCAATACCTCGGTCGACCCGGCCGACTTCGTTGGCCTGCTCAGCTCGGATGCCGCCGCCAAGCTCGTCGAGATGGGATTTGTCTCCGACATTGTCACCGGTAATGCGGCCGCGACCAGTGTTGACGCCGACAAGGTCTACCGGGTCAACCCCACCGGACCGGTTCCGGCCGGCGCGACGGTGACACTCACGGTCTATGGGCCGGTTGCCACGCCGAGCGCGCCGACGTCGGCCCCAACCGCAGCGCCGTCACCAGCCGCCCCGGCCGGCACGGTCACGGTGAGCTGGAACGCACAGACGTGCCCGACCGGCCAGACCCTGGCCGGTTATGAGATCGCCACCGAGGGTGGAGCGGCCGTCATCACCTCGGCCAACCCGACCGACGCTAAAACGACAACGGCCACCATCACCGCCGGAACTGAAGAGTTCAGAGTCAAGTTTCGCTATTTCTGTGGTCAGGTCAGCTCGGAGTACTCTCCCACGGCAACCATTTTGGTAACTGGAGACCCCGGCGCTGGGGAGTAACTCCCCAGCGCCGTGAGGTAAAGTAGCGCTCACCGTGTCCAACCCGAACACCGTGTTTGATTATGGGGGAGTGCTGTCGTGCCTGAATCTGGCCGTTTGATCGCGGGCCGTTATCGCGTCGGCGCCCTGCTCGGCCGTGGCGGCATGTCCGACGTGCACATCGGCACCGATTCGCGGCTCGGCCGCACGGTAGCGATCAAGCTACTGAAATCGACCCTGGCCGCCGACCCGGCGTTTCGTACGCGCTTCCGCCAGGAGGCGCAGGCCGCCGCTCGCATGGCCCACCCGACGATCGTCCGGGTGTTCGATGCCGGCGAGGAGACCGTTCCCGACGCGGCCGGTCACGACTCCCAGATTCCGTTCATCATCATGGAGCACGTAGACGGTCGGCTGCTCAAAGACATTATTCAGGAAGGCCCGATCGAGGCCGCCGAGGCTGTGCGCATCATTGATGGAATTCTGACTGCGCTCGAGTATTCGCACCGGGCCGGCGTCGTGCACCGCGACATCAAGCCCGGCAACATCATGATCACCAAGGCCGGCCAGGTGAAGGTGATGGATTTCGGCATCGCGCGCGCCATCTCCGGCTCGGCCACGACCGTAGCCCAGACCACGGCGATTCTCGGCACCGCAGCCTATTTCTCCCCTGAGCAGGCCAAGGGCGAGTCCGTCGATGCGCGCACCGACCTGTATTCGGCCGGTGTCGTGCTGTTCGAGATGCTCACCGGGCGTCCACCGTTTCGTGGGGACACCCCCGTGGCCGTCGCCTACCAGCACGTCAGTGAGACGCCGGTCAAGCCGTCTACGGTCAACCCGAAGGTGTCGCCGGCCCTGGACTCGGTCGTGTTGCACGCCCTGGCCAAGGACCGATTTGCCCGGTACCAGAGCGCCGTCGAGTTTCGCAACGATGTCGAGACCGCCGGATCGGGTCAGATTCCCAACCACCGTGTCGGTGAAGAAGTCGGTGCCGGTCTGTTCGGAGCTGCGCCCACGGCCATCACCGGTTCAGCGCTCGCCCTCAAACAGCTCTCCGAGGATCAGACGATGGTGCGCACGCAGCGGCGTCCTCCGGTGATCTGGGTGTGGGCTGGCATCGTCTGCGTCGTGGTCATAGTCGTGGCGGTCATGATCTGGGTCGCGAACCTGCAACCCTCGATGGAACTGCCCGCCAGCTCCCGCCAGGTGCCCTCACTCACCGGCCAGACCTACGATGAGGCCCAGAACACACTCCTCGATCTGGATCTCGCGGCCACGCGTTCCGAAGAGTCGAGTACCACGGTGCCCGCCGATCAGATCATTCGAACCGACCCCCCGGCCGACACCATCGTCAATCCCTCGGACGTCATCAAGGTCTTCGTTTCGACCGGTCCGGTGACCGCGGTCGTTCCCGATGTCACCAATCAGGCAATAGCGGATGCGCAGGCCGCGATCGAAGCACTCGGTTTTGTTTCCGGGTCAGTCACGGCAGAGAACTCTGCGACCGTGGCCACCGACGTGGTCATGCGCACCGACCCGGCGGCATCAGCGGCCGAGGTCGCGGGTACCACCGTCAACTACACCGTGTCGAGCGGGGTCGTCACCCTCGCGGATCTGACCGGACAGTCCCTCGTCGCCGCGATCGACCTGGTCGGCAGCAACAGCCTTGTGCCCGTCTCCGAGGCAGACTATACCTGCGCCCAGGAGTCCGGTTCCCCAATCAAGGCGCAGTCACTCGCGCCCGGCGACGTTCCCCAGCGCTCCGAGATCACCCTCACCTACTGCGCGGGCTCGTAGCCCACGTGTTCATTCGCCCCCCACGTCGTGAGATCGGGTGTGGCTAGCTGAGGCGCAGAAGCGGGTGCAGGGTCTTCGCGGTCTCCTGCGCACCCTCAAGCCCGGTCAGGGTCAGCCAGTTGCCGAGCATGAGGTAACCGCCCTCGGTCAGTACTGACTCCGGGTGAAACTGCACCCCGAGAATGGGAGCTGAGGCATGTCGCAACCCCATGATGACGCCGCCCTGCGTGCGCGACGTCACGATGAGGTCACTCGGAACGGTCGACGCGACGACGGCAAGTGAGTGATACCGGGTCGCCGTGAATGGTTGCGGCACTCCGTCATAGAGGTCGCTGCCATCGTGGCTGATCAGTGATGTCTTGCCATGCATGAGTTCTTCAGCGTTGGTCACGGTAGCCCCGAAGGCCTCAGCGATGGCCTGGTGGCCGAGGCACACGCCGAACAAGGGCACGTCGGCGGCGAGTGCCGCCTCAACGACGGCAATGGAGACGCCGGCATCGGAGGGTTTGCCCGGACCCGGAGAGACCAGCACGCCGTCGTACTCGGCAAGGCGGGCGGGCGCATCCGCTTTCTCGAACGAGTCGTTGCGCACGACGTCGGTGTCAGCGCCCAGCTCCATCAGATACCCGTTGAGGGTGTACACAAAGCTGTCGTAGTTGTCGATAACGAGAATACGGGTCATGCGCCGCCGACCGTCGCTTCCTGGTTGTTGAGAATGCCGTCCATCCATGGGTACACCCAGGTGGCGAGAACGGCGAGAACGGCCGCCACGAGGATCAGGACAAGAATGATGCGCACCCCGATTTGTCCGGGAAGGATACGCCACAGTGCTGCGTACATGGAAGCCTCCGAGGCCTGGGCTGCGATGATGGGTGCCAGCTCGGCGGGAGCGCCGGTGAACTTGCCCGACTTCGCGCGGCGCGGGCGCTTGATGACGATCTCGGTGAGGTCATCTGCCGGTGGACACATAATCCAAGTGTACCGATATGACTGGCCTCAGCCTTCGCCTCAAATCCACTCAAACAGGCGAAGACGCTAGGATCACAGGATGGCACGTAAGAATCCCCGCACCCGGCCCGCCCGCACCGAAGTTGCCCGCTCGAACGAAGACACGCCTAATGCCGTCTGGTTCAAGCCGGTCATGTTCGGTTTCATGCTTCTGGGGCTGGCCTGGATCATCGTGTTCTACATCAGTGGCAGCCAGTTGCCTATCGCGGGTCTGGGAGCCATGAACATTCTGGTCGGCTTCGGGATTGCCTTCATCGGCTTTCTGATGACCACGCGCTGGCGCTGATCCAGCGGCCTCAAGCTGGCACCGGCTGACTGCCTGACACTCATCGATCCGTTGCCGTCCGGTTACCAGCGGGCATCAACACGGGTAATGACACCGGTGTAATTATCCCCATGTGGATAGCCCTGTGGATAACTTTCCACCCTCGGTGAGCCTCGCCCGCTAGCTGACGAAGAAACGCGCGAAGCTCAGAAGAACCAGCAGGGCTGCGAACGCGCCGATCAGACCGACTTGCACGGACTTCTGCCGGATGCGTCGCGTCTGCACGAAGATCAGACCGAGCACGGCGCCGCCGATGATTCCGCCGATGTGGGCCTGCCAGGCGATTTGCAGCCCGGGGATGAAGCCGATGACGAGGTTGATGCCGACCAGCACGAGAAGCTGTGTGGCATTACCGCCCAGCCGACGCTGAATCACCAGGAACGCGCCCATCAGACCGAAGATGGCACCGGATGCCCCCACGACGGGTGTGAAGGGATCCGCCAGAAACAGTACCCCCAGTGAACCGGCCAGTGCGCTCAGCAGGTAGAGCGCGAGATAGCGACCGCGACCGAGCAACTGTTCGAGAAGCTGGCCGAAGATCCACAGCGTGTACATATTCAGTAGGACGTGAAAGATGGAGCCGTGCGCGAGCGCGGTTGTCAGCATGCGCCAGGGCTGAAAGCTGTCCGGCTGCGAGAAGACTCCTGCGTACAACAGCAGGTTGGTGATTCGATCACCGAAAACGAATTGCAGCAGATATACGGCCAGGGTTATTCCAATAATGGAATATGTGACCGTGGGCTGTCCGCTGCCGGTCAACCGGGTGAGAATCGCCGGCTTCGTCCGGGGAGCGTTTTTGCGCTGCTCACGCAAGCACTCGGGGCAGATGACCCCGACGGCGGCCTGGGTCTGGCACTCGGCGCAGATGGTGCGTCCACAACGCTGACACAGAATGAAACTCTGCCGCCCCGGATGGCGGTAACAAAAATTCGCCGCCGAGGTCGGCAGATTACTCATTCTCTGTGGAGGGTGCTGGTTAGACGGACTCGACGGAAACGCTCAGGATGGAGACGTCTTCGAGGGGACGGTCGCGCCCGTCGGTAGCGACGGTAGCGAGCTTGGCGACGATCGCGCGGCTGTCCTCGTCTTCGACGGCACCGAAAATGGTGTGCTTGCCCTGCAGCCAGGTCGTCGGGACGACGGTGATGAAGAACTGCGAACCGTTCGTGCCGTGACCGCCCTGAATGCCCGCGTTCGCCATGGCGAGTACGTAGGGCTGCGTGAAGTCGAGGTCGGGGCTGATTTCGTCATCGAACTGGTAGCCGGGACCACCGGTTCCCTGGCCGAGCGGGTCGCCGGCCTGAATCATGAAGTCCTTGATGATGCGGTGGAAGATCGTGCCGTCGTAGAGCGGCGTGGTGGACGCGACTCCCGTGGCGGGGTGCTTCCACTCGAGCTCGCCGGTCGCGAGGCCGACGAAGTTCTTCACCGTTTTCGGAGCGTGATTGCCGAAGAGGTTGACCTTGATCGGTCCGAGGGTGGTGTTCAGGGTGGCGACAGCGGTGTGCTTAGACATACCCCGATTCTTGCACAGCAATCTCAAGCCACTCTGAATGCCGACCCTCGCTCGCAGTGCATTCGCTGGTAAGTCGCCGATTCAGTGGCAAGATAGGCACTCAGTGGCAAGATAGATAAACATTCGCCACACGACATCGATGGAGGGTCCAGATGAGCCTGTCACGCAAGCGCCGCAAGGAGCTCGCTCGGCTGCGCAAAAGCGCAGACGAATTATGGAGCCACCAACAAGAGGTTTTGGAGCGGGCGAACGTTCTCGCTCGTCAGGCTGGTCACCAGGCCGGCATCCTCGCCCGCGAAGAGGTCGCTCCACGTGTCCGCGAGGGTTATGACCATTACCTCCGCTCGAGCGTGAACGCCACGCAGGAAGCCGCCGACGGTGTTCGCCGCCGCGTCGTCCACGACGTTCTTCCCGGCATCGGCACCGCCATCGGCACGGTCATGTCCGTGGGCGATGTTGCCCGCGACGCCCGTGTGCGTGCCGCGCTGGGGCGCATCCGCTTGCAGAAGCCGGTTGTCGTCGAACCGAAGGGTGCGGGAGCTGGAACATATTTCGCTTTCGGCCTCGCCGTGGTTGCAGCCGTCGGCGTCGCCTATGCCGTCTGGCAGACGTTCCGCGCCGACGATGAACTCTGGGTCTCCGACGACGAAGTTGAACCGACCACAGTCCAGGAAGACTAGCCCAGAACGGTCAGCAGCTCGTGAAGGACCCGCATCCACCGGATGCGGGTCCTTCTGCGTCGACGCCCGTTGCGGCCGACAGCGGCCTGTTGAGGGCTGTACAAGCGCTCAGCCACGGAATGCGCGGTGGGCCACCTGCGCCGGGACCGAGTGCGGGTACATAAAAAGGCCCGTCCGAGGACGGGCCTTTTCACCTCAGCTGTGGAGCCACGGGGAATCGAACCCCGGACCTCCTGCTTGCAAAGCAGGCGCTCTACCAATTGAGCTATGGCCCCAATTTCTCAGGCCCGACATCAGCGCGGACGCTGGGATCGGAATAAATCTGGTGCTGCGTGGGGATACCGGGATTTGAACCTGGGACCTCTTCATTATCAGTGAAGCGCTCTAACCAACTGAGCTATATCCCCCTCTTGAGCAGATTGAAGACTACCGGAATCTGGCCGGATCCTGAAATCGAGTGATCCTCCGTACGGAGAAGTTGCGCAATTTTGGGCTGCGAGGGCTGTCTCCGGGAAAAAACAGCCCTCGATCGTGCGTGAAAAGCTGGTTGTGGGTCTAGTTGTTGGTGAAACCAACGAGCAGTCCGCCGGTAATTTTCACGCTCAGGTTGTACAACACGGCGTAGATCGCGCCGAGGGCGGTGATGACGACCACGTTCAGCACGGCCACAACGACGGCGAAGCCCATAACATTACCGATGGAGAGGATGGCGGACAGGTCGCCCGATTCTGCCGCCACAGTGGCATACAGCGCGTCAACCTTGCTCAATACCTCGGTCTGAAGGAGAACCGTGTAGGTGAGGAAGGTCGCCACGATCGTGACGACCGCGAGGCAGACCGCCACCAGGAACGACAGTTTCACGCTCGACCAGAAGTCGACGTAGACCAGCTTCAGTCGAACCTGCTTGCTCGGGGCCTTGCGTGTGGACTTCTTGGCGAGTTTTTCGGCGACGCTACTCATTCGGTGAGTCTACTTTCCCTGGATCACGTTCGGAAGCAGCGCCGTCTGCAGCACTGGTGTCCATGGTGCCGGCTGGTGCGCCGGCGTCCACAACCCCGTCTTCGTCGGTGGCGACCAGATTACGTTCGATATTTTTCGCGATGGAAATGATTCTGTCTTCATCCGCAAACTTGGCGAACACAACACCCATAGTGTCCCGACCCTTGGCCGGAACCTCCGCGACGTCAGAGCGCACCACCTTGCCGCTGGCAAGGACCACCAGAACTTCATCCTCGGAGTTGACGATCAACGAGCCCACCAAATCGCCACGGCCGTCGTTCAGCTTGGCCACCTTGATGCCCAGGCCGCCGCGATTCTGCAACCGGTACTGGTCGGCGGCAGTGCGCTTGGCGTACCCGCCCTCGGTCACCACGAAGACGAATCCGTCGTCATTGATAACGGAGGCGTCCAGCAGGGTGTCCTCTCCGCGGAAGTGCATTCCGATCACACCGGAGGTGCTGCGCCCCATCGGTCGCAGCGCTTCGTCGGTCGCGGTGAAGCGAATCGACATGCCCTTGCGTGAGACCAGCAGAAGGTCGGAATCATCTTCGACCAGAAGTGCGGAGACGAGTTCATCGCCCTCGCGCAGCTTGATGGCGATGATGCCGCCGGTGCGGTTGGTGTCGTATTCGCGAAGCGCGGTCTTCTTGATCAGGCCGTCACGCGTGGCGAGGGTCAGGTACTGAGCGACGTCGTAGTCGCGAATGTCAAGGATTTGGGCGATTTCTTCACCCGGCTGCAGGGCGAGCAGGTTGGCGACGTGCTGCCCCTTGGCGTCACGACCGGATTCCTGCGCTTCATAGGCCTTGGCGCGGTAAACCCGGCCGGTGTTGGTGAAGAACAGCAGCCAGTGGTGCGTCGTGGTGACAAAGAAGTGTTCGACCACGTCATCGGCCCGCAGCTGAGCCCCCTTGACGCCCTTACCCCCGCGGTGCTGGTTGCGATAGTTGTCGCTACGGGTGCGTTTGATGTAACCGCCGCGGGTGACGGTAACCACCATCTCCTCTTCGGGGATGAGATCTTCGACGGACATGTCGCCGTCGAAACCGAACATGATCTCGGTACGGCGGTCGTCGCCAAACTTCCCGGTGATCTCGGCGAGTTCCTCACTGATGATCGTTCGCTGGCGTTCGGGGCTGGCCAGAATCGACTTGAATTCCGCGATCTGCAGTTCGAGTTCGGCGGCCTGGTCGATGATCTTCTGACGCTCGAGGGCGGCGAGGCGACGCAGCTGCATGGTGAGGATGGCATCGGCCTGCAGTTTGTCCACGACGAGCAGGGCCATCAGGCCCTCGCGGGCGTCGTCGACCGTGTTCGACCGACGGATGAGCGCGATCACCTCGTCGAGGGCGTCGAGCGCCTTGAGATAGCCACGCAAAATGTGCGCGTCAGCTTCGGCCTTGTTCAGACGGAACTGGGTGCGCCTGACAATGACCTCGATCTGGTGTGCGACCCAGGCCGAGATGAAGCCGTCGAGCGCGAGCGTGCGCGGAACGCCGTCGACGATGGCGAGCATGTTGGCGCCGAAGTTTTCCTGCAGCTGGGTGTGCTTGTACAGGTTGTTCAGCACGACCTTGGCCACGGCGTCGCGTTTGAGCACGATCACGAGGCGCTGGCCGGTTCGGCCACTGGTCTCATCGCGAATGTCCGCGATACCGGTGATCTTGGCGTCCTTGACCAGGTCGGCGATCTTGATCGCGAGGTTGTCGGGATTCACCTGGTACGGCAGCTCGGTGATCACGAGGCAGGTGCGACCCTGAATCTCTTCGATGCTGACCACGGCCCGCATCGTAATGGAGCCGCGACCAGTGCGGTAGGCGTCCTGGATTCCCTTGACGCCTAGAATCTGTGCGCCGGTGGGAAAGTCAGGGCCCTTGATGCGCGCAATCAGCGCTTCGAGTAGTTCCTCGCGGCTGGCCCCGGGGTTTTGCAGATACCACTGGGCGCCCGCGGCGACTTCGCGCAGGTTGTGCGGCGGAATGTTGGTGGCCATACCGACGGCGATACCCACCGAGCCGTTGACCAGCAGGTTTGGAAATCGGGCCGGCAGCACGGTCGGCTCGAGGGTGCGACCGTCATAATTGTCCTGAAAATCGACGGTGTCCTCGTCGATGTCCCGCACCATTTCCAGGGCCAGCGGGGCCATTTTCGTTTCGGTGTATCGCGGGGCAGCAGCACCGTCGTTGCCGGGGGAACCAAAGTTTCCCTGGCCGAGGGCGAGCGGATACCGCAGGCTCCAGGGCTGAACGAGACGCACGAGCGCGTCATAGATCGAGGAGTCACCGTGCGGGTGGAACTGGCCCATCACGTCGCCGACGACGCGGGCGCACTTGGAGAACGCCTTGTCTGGGCGGTAGCCACCGTCGAACATGGCGTAGATCACGCGACGGTGCACCGGCTTCATGCCGTCACGCACGTCCGGCAACGCTCGTCCGACGATGACGCTCATCGCATAGTCGAGATAGGAGCGCTGCATTTCCAGCTGCAGATCGACCTGATCGATCCTGCCGTGCTGCACGAGGTGGGCAGCCGCAGCAGCCGCATGTGCGGCCGTCACTTCGGGGGTGATCGATTCGGAGTTGCCCGTGGTGTCGTCAGATGTCAAGGAAACGCACGTCCTTCGCGTTTTTCTGGATGAAGTTGCGTCGTGATTCGACGTCTTCACCCATCAGGGTGGAGAAGATTTCGTCGGCGGATGCCGCGTCGTCCAGGGTGACCTGCAGCAGGGTGCGGGATTCGGGGGCCATGGTGGTTTCCCACAATTCCTTGTAGTCCATCTCACCGAGGCCCTTGTAGCGCTGGATCCCGTTATCTTTCGGGATGCGCTTGCCGGCGGTGACACCATCGGCCAGAAGCGCATCACGCTCGGCGTCGGAGTACACATACTGGTGCGCAGAGTTGCTCCATTTGAGACGGTACAGCGGCGGTTGGGCTAGGTACACATAGCCGAGGTCGATCAGTGGTCGCATGTAGCGAAACAGCAGGGTCAACAGCAGGGTGGTGATGTGCTGGCCGTCGACATCGGCGTCGGCCATCAAAACGATCTTGTGGTAGCGCACCTTGTCGGGGTTGAATTCTTCCCCCATGCCCGCGCCGAAGGCCGTGATCATCGCCTGAACCTCGGCGTTGCCGAGGGCACGGTCGAGACGAGCCTTCTCCACGTTGAGGATCTTGCCGCGAAGGGGCAGGATGGCCTGGAATTCGGGGTTACGACCCTGCACGGCAGAGCCGCCGGCCGAGTCACCCTCCACGATGAAAATCTCGGACAGCGACGGGTCCTTGCTCTGGCAGTCCTTGAGCTTGCCCGGCATGCCACCACCCTCGAGCAGTCCCTTGCGGCGCGCGGTTTCGCGGGCCTTACGGGCTGCCATTCGAGCGTTCGAAGCCTGCAGGGACTTGCGGATGATTTCGCGGGCCGGGTTCGGGTTGCGGTTGAACCAGTCGGTGAGCTGGTCGTTGGCGACCTTTTGCACGAAAGACTTCGCCTCGGTGTTGCCGAGCTTGGTCTTGGTCTGGCCTTCGAACTGCGGTTCGGCGAGTTTGATCGAGACGACCGCGGTCAGTCCCTCGCGAACGTCGTCACCGGTGAGGTTGTCATCCTTTTCTTTCAGGATGCCCTTCTCGCGGGCGTACTTGTTGACGAGTGTGGTGAGCGCGGCGCGAAAACCCTCCTCGTGGGTACCACCCTCGTGGGTGTTGATCGTGTTTGCGTAGGTGTGCACGCTCTCGGTGTATGCGGTGGTCCACTGCATGGCGACTTCGAGCGCCATCTTGCGTTCGTGGTCTTCCCATTCGAATGAGATGATCTCATCGTTGACCAGGTCGGCCTTCTTGGCGCGGTTCAGGTATTGGACGTAGTCGACGAGTCCCTGGTCGTACTTGAAGGTGTTACTGACGGCCTTGCCGTCGTCGGTACGGTTGGCTTCACGCTCATCGGTGAGGGTGAGGCGCAGCCCCTTATTGAGGAAGCCCATCTGCTGAAACCGTGCGCGCAGGGTTTCGTAGTCGAAATCGATCGTTTCGAAGGTTTCGGAACTCGGCCAGAACGTGATGGTCGTGCCGGTTTCATCGTTCGCTTCGCCCTGTTCCAGGGGAGCATTCGGAAAACCGTTCGCGAAACTCTGACGCCAAATGAACCCTTGACGACGAACCTCGACCTCGAGGCGACTCGAGAGGGCGTTGACCACGGAACTGCCGACGCCGTGCAGTCCACCGGAGACGGAATAACCACCCCCGCCGAATTTTCCGCCGGCGTGCAGCACGGTCAGAACGACCTCGACGGTCGAGCGTCCTTCGGCTTTATGAATGTCAACCGGAATTCCGCGGCCATTGTCCTCGACGCGAATCGCACCGTCGGCCAAGATACGAATGTCAATGGTGTCGCAGTGCCCCGCCAGAGCCTCATCGACGGAGTTGTCGACGATCTCATAGACGAGGTGATGCAATCCGCGTGGTCCGGTAGAACCGATATACATCCCCGGTCGCTTGCGTACGGCTTCCAGACCTTCAAGCACCTGGATGTCGTCGGCGCCGTACTCGTGTTCCGGCTCCCGCTCCGACTGAACTTCTTGCCGGGAAATGATTGGGGACGTATCTGGGGACGTATCTGGGGACGTGCGTTCGGGCGTCGGTTCAACTGTCATCTGAAATTAGGCTCCTGACCATCGCACGGGCGACCCCTTAGTCTACCAAACGGGGGGAGATGAACCGGCCATAATCGCCCTTGGACGCGTTTTGTTCATCGGGTTGACCATAATTGCTGGGTCACCCGTAGGTATCGCGCGGACCACGCCCTGGAATTGATCTGGGACCCTTTTTCCAAGACGGAGCGTTGGGGCCCTGAAAACGAATCGATTGAATGCCTGCGTCCGGGTAGCGATTTGCAATGTGTTCCATGATCACGTTGCGCATCAGCCGCAATTGGGTGGCCCAGGCGGTAGATTCACAGTGCACGGTGAGCACGCCATCGTCGATGCCGGCCGGGGTGGAATGATTGGCGGTTTCTTCGCCGGCCAACTCCGTCCACGACGCGAGAAGTTCGGATTGAGCCAACGGTGAATTCCACCCGAGCTGCATGGTGAGCGAGTTGATTGTGTCACCGAGACCGCGCGGGTCGCGCCCGATTCCAAAGGGAACGCTCGAGCCAGAGACCGGCGCACTGCGTTTCCGGCCGCGCGAGCGCCGAGCGTTCGGATCGCCGAAAATACTCTTGAAGCGCAAGTAGACCTGTGCCGCTTCACTGGTATTGAATTCCGCCGGATCGTCGTTCTCCTGCGTTTCACGTGGAACATCATGGTCAGCCATCAATGACCGCTCCGGCGTGAATGTGAATCGTGTGCGCCACGAGGGCCGCCGGAACATCTTCGAGCACGGCGGCCGTGATCAAAACCTGTTCGAATGACCCGATCGCAGCGGCCAACCGGGACCGGCGGTGTAGATCAAGCTCGGCAAAAACATCATCGAGAATCAGTACCGGGTCGCCACTGGCCGAATCCTGGCGCAACAGCTGGGCGGATGCGAGTTTCAACGCCAGCGCGAACGACCACGATTCTCCATGGCTGGCGTAGCCCTTGGCGGGCAGGGCGTTGAGCATGAAGACCAGGTCATCTCGGTGCGGACCAGCGAGAGTGACACCCCTGTCCAGCTCGCGTTTACGCAGTCCGGTCAGCGCCGTTCGAAAGATCTCCTGGGTGGAAGAGTCTACCGAGCTCACTGCTTTCGGCGAGCTGAGGGTCGCCATCGCGCCGGGATCGGCGTCTTCGTCAGCGCCCAGAATGCTCAGGCTGGCGACCAGCGCCGGACCATGATCTTCATTCACGACGGCCCGATAAGCCGCTCGCAGCGGTTCACCGAGCTGCTGCACAAGCTTTGAACGCTCGTCGATGATCTCCGAACCGAACTCCACCAAGCGTTCGTCCCAGATATCGAGTGTCGATAGCTGGTTGCCGCGCATCCCGGATGCCCGAGCCGACTTCAGCAGGGTATTGCGCTGTTTGAGCACCCGGTCGTAGTCGCTGAGCACCGCGGCGAGCCGCGGGCTGCGCAACACCAGGAGCTGATCGAGAAATTTGCGTCGACCCGAGGGATCACCGCGCACGAGGGAGAGGTCCTCCGGAGCAAAGACCACACTCGAAAAGTAGCGTGGAAGATCGCGGGTCTTGATGACTGACCGATTGACCTGCGCCCGGTTCTGTCCTGTACGGTTCAGCTGCACCTCGGCGAGGATATCCCGGCCGTTGTATTCGAGCCTGGCCCGAATAATGCCCGAATCATGGCCGGCCCGAATCATGGCTTTGTCAGTGGAGACTCGGTGGGAACCCAGTGTGCTGAGAAAGCCGAGCGCTTCGACCAGGTTGGTCTTGCCCTGCCCGTTGCGCCCGACGATGAGGTTTGGGCCTGGGAAGAAACTGACCTCGGCCTTCGCATAGTTGCGAAAGTCGGTCAGCGAGAGCTGGGTGACCCGCACCGGTGTTAGCGCAGCAGCAGGTTGGGCTGAAGCAGGTACTTGTAGCTGTCCGCTCCGGCCTGCTCGCGCGAGGTCTGGCTGGTGATCAGCACCGGCCCTGGCTTGTTCGGGTTTTCCGTCTTCGTGAACGAGATCCGCACGAATTCGGAGTGCACCGCGCTGAGCCCGTCGAGCAGGAACTGCGGTTTGAGCGAGACCACGGTCTCGATACCCGAGAGGATGGCATCAATGGTTTCCGAGGCCTGTGCCTGTTCGGACCCCACCGCTTCGAGCGTGACGCCGTCGGTGGCGAACGTGAAACGCAGGGCCGCCTCACGTTCTAGCACAAGCTGCACGCGGCGAGTGGCTTCAATCAAATCGGCCGTGTTCATCACCGCATAGTTGTCAATTGCTGTGGGAAACAAACGGCGAACAGGAGGAAAATTACCCTTGATCAACAATGACGTAACGGTCTTCTTGTTGGCCGTGAACGCGATTAATTCGCGGTCGTCGCTGTTGGTGATGGAGACCGAGATGGTTCCGCTGTGGCCAAAGGTCTTGCCGACTTCCTGCAGGGTTCGAGCTGGCACAAGTGCCGTGATGGTGCCAGCGGCGGTGTTGCTGCCCGGGTCCCAATCGATTTCCCTAACCGCGACGCGGTAGCGATCGGTGGCGACCAGGCTCAGGCTGTTTTCCGTTACCTCCAGCTGCACACCGGTGATGACGGGAGTGACGTCGTCCCGCGACGCGGCGACGGCGACCTGGGCAACAGCAGCGGCAAATTCTTCAGCGGGCACGAGGCCGGACTGGGTGCTCACCTGCGGAATGCTCGGATACTCCTCAACCGGCATAGATAGCAGGGTGAAACTTGCCGAGCCACAGCTCACCTTGATGCGTGAGTTCTCTGTGGAAAAACGCACCGGTGCATTGGGGAGCCGGCTGGCGATCTCGGCGAGTAGACGGCCAGAGACCAAAACCTTGCCGGTTTCTTCGACCTCGGCCACGATTTCGGTTTGAGCAGAGACCTCGTAGTCGAATGACGACAGGATCAAGCCCGTTGCGGTCGCTTCGATAAGCACGCCACTGAGGATGGGCAGGGTGGTGCGCTGCGGTAACAGCTTGACCGCGAAGGAAACTGCTTCGCTGAAGACATCCCGATTTGCCTGAAATCTCACGATGTCATTCCTTAGCGTTTGCGGCGGATGGGTGGGCCTCAATGCTAGCTGTCTTCACCGGCCGGTTCGGTACGGTGCCTCTTCGAGGGGCTTGGCAGTCAAGGTTGTCGGCTAGATCCAGTTAAAGAATTCTTGTTAATCTTCTTAACCGTTGTGGAAACTGTGGATAACTCTGTGAAAACCGCTCAGGCATTGGGAACTACACGTTTGTAACTTGTGGGCGAGCTGTGGAAGTTTGTCATTCGTTTGAGCAACTCGGACTTGGTGTAATTACACGTTTCTACAGGCAGGCATCAAGTTTCTACAGGAATGGCCACGTTGTGTGAGTTAATTCCACAGGGTTATCCACAGGTGTGAAAACTAAAAAAATTTGGCCCCTCCGGGTCAAACCTGGTCTCCACGACCTGAAACTCGTGAAACCTCCGGAGGGGCCGTGCTGCCGTATCCGGCTATTTGTAGCGGTGATCCTGTTTGATGCGGTTGGTCAGCTCGGTCACCTGGTTGTAGATGGAGCGCCGTTCCTTCATGAGTTCACTGATCTTCTTATTGGCGTACATCACGGTCGTGTGGTCGCGGTTACCGAAGAGCTGGCCGATCTTGGGCAGCGACAGGTTCGTGAGTTCTCGGCACAAATACATGGCAATTTGACGAGCCGTGGCGATCGCTTGCGACCGACTGGAACCGTAGAGATCATCGACTGACAGCTTGAAGTAATTGGCCGTGTTGGTGATGATGTCGACCGGAGCGATCACGTTGTCCTCGTCCAGGGTAATGAGGTCTTTGAGCACCGTCTGAACGAGGTCCATATCCACCGGCGTGCGATTCAAACTCGCGAACGCAGTGACTCGAATCAGGGTGCCTTCGAGCTCACGAATATTCGACGACACTTTCGAGGCCATGAATTCAAGAATGTCGTGCGGCACTTGCAGCTTTTCGCTCTGCGCTTTCTTGCGCAGAATGGCGATGCGGGTCTCCAGGTCGGGAGCCTGGACATCTGTGATCAGACCCCACTCGAACCGGCTTCGCATACGGTCTTCGAAGCCAGTGAGGTGTTTGGGCGGTAAATCGCTGGTGATGACCACCTGCTTGTTGTGGTCATGCAGGGTGTTGAAGGTATGGAAGAACGCTTCCTGGGTTTCTGCCTTGTTCTGCAGAAACTGGATGTCATCGATCATCAAAATGTCGATGTTGCGATAACGCGCTTGAAAGGCGGAACCGCGGTTGTTCGCGATGGAGTTGATGAAGTCGTTGGTGAACTCTTCGGAACTGACGTAACGAACACGGATACCCGGGTACAGGCTCATGGCGTAGTGACCGATGGCGTGCAATAGGTGGGTTTTTCCGAGGCCCGACGACCCATAGATGAAGAGCGGGTTGTAGGCCTTGGCCGGCGCTTCGGCCACCGCCACGGCGGCCGCGTGCGCGAATCGATTGGACTGCCCGATCACGAAATTGTCAAAACTGTATTTGGGGTTGAGCCGAGTTTCATGGACCGGTGTCGGAGCAGCGCCCTCGAACACCGATTGCGACGGGGACGGCGTGATGACAACGTCGGGTGGAGTCATCGTCTGTTGCACCGGTCGCAGCGACTCCTGCTCGAGTTCGGGGTTCACCACCACGTAGAACGTGGACACTGCCGTGGCCTCATCGAGCTGACCCATTGCGGTGAGCAGGGGAACCCGCATTCGCTGGTTGAGCATGCTCGCCGTGAACTCGTTGGGCACCTCGAGATAGAAGGTGCCAGCGGCGATGCCTTTCGGCTCGACCAGACTGAGGAATCCGTAGAGCATGGGTGTGATGGTGGCGTCGGATTCCAACGCGGTCAGGACGGACCGCCAGGTCTGGACAATCGGCGTTTCAACGTCTGCCATGGTTCCTACAATCTCTGTGTTTCGGTTTTTCACTGTTCGACCGCGGAGGCCGGTGATGCGGGGCCGATGGTGCACACCAGCTCATCTGCCGTCACGGCTCATCCCGCGGCGTCTTTCTCGAGTCATCGCTAAAGTTATCCACCGCTTGTGTATAGAACCGACCGAATTCTCAGGTTGAAGACACCAACCTGTGGATAACTTGTCTTCACGGTAGTCAATCCCACTCAGCGAGGCGAATTCACCCGTGGCTCGCCTGCTCGGTTCGGTATCCACACTGGAGTCATTATTGTGGATAATCTCCTGATTCGGGGCCTGAGTTTGACCAGACGTGGCCCAGGCCGTAGTTTTAATCAGTTGACCCCATCCCGCGGGCTTCCAACTTCTGTGCGCGCTGCTGTTCTGGCCGAGGGGAACTTGGCCAGCGGTGATTCAAATACGTGGAGATTGAACTATGAGCAAGAGAACCTTCCAGCCGAACAACCGCCGACGCGCCAAGGTGCACGGCTTCCGTCTGCGCATGCGCACCCGTGCGGGCCGCGCCATCCTCGGTGCTCGCCGTCGCAAGGGTCGCACCGAACTCTCCGCGTAGGTCCTGATGGTCGCCAGGTTCTCGTGCTCGCTCACGTAAATCGCATTACGAGTGGCAGCGATTACCAGGGCGTCGTTCGGCGTGGTGTCCGGATCGTCGGTGCACACACCGTCCTCTATGTTCGGCCCGGCCCCGTACCCACGGATGTCGTTGTCCCGGTTCGCTTCGGATTCATCGTCGCAAAAAATGTGGGTGACGCCGTGAGACGCAATCTCGTTCGCCGTCGCCTCAAGGCGGTAACGTCCGAGTTGCTGTCCACGGTATCGCCGGGAACGGACATCGTCATCCGCGCTCTGCCGACTGCGCGAGATGCCGCGTGGCAGACGCTGCGCGATGAAGTGCAACGTTCCCTCTCGCGCTCGCGACCAGCGCGAAAGGGCAGCGCGGGCCGATGAACTCCGTGCTCACGACGATCGTCCTGCTGCCCCGTAACGCGGGTGTGCTGTTGCTTCGCGTGTACCGCGCCGTGATCTCTCCGCTCTATGGAGATGTGTGTCGGTTCTACCCGTCTTGCTCGGCCTACGCACTGGGGGCCGTTCAGGAACACGGACTAGCGTGGGGCTGCGCCCTTGCTGCACGCAGACTGAGCCATTGTCATCCGTGGTCTGAAGGCGGCATCGATGATGTACCTCTCAAAAGCAAACGTCGCTACAGCGTGACGTCGTTCGGTTTTGTCGTTGCACCTAGCCACGGAAAGGGCTAACCCACAGTATGGACCTCATAGGTACGATCCTCTGGCCTCTGAAATGGGTGGTCGAGCTACTGCTTGTCGCCTTCCACTGGCTCTTTTCCCAGATCGGAATCGCAGGTCTGGGCTACGACGACGGTCTCACCTGGGTGCTGTCCATCGTCGGCCTCGTACTGGTAGTGCGTGCGGCTCTCATTCCCATCTTCGTGCGACAGATCAAAAGCCAGCGCAAGATGCTCGAGGTCGCCCCCCAGCTGAAGAAGATCCAAGACAAGTACAAGGGTAAGAAAGACCAATTCTCGCGTGAGGCCATGTCCCGCGAGACCATGGCAATGTACAAGAAGACGGGTACGAACCCGCTGAGCTCCTGCCTGCCACTGCTGCTGCAGATGCCCATCTTCTTCGCCCTGTTCTCTGTGCTCAACGACGCCCAGCGCGCCAAGGCTGGCGTCGGACCGCTCAACAGCGACCTCGCGATCAGCTTCGGCAACGCCACCCTGTTCGGTGAAGCACCGCTACACGACACCTTCGCCTCGCAGTGGTCACTCTGGACATCCGGTCAGTCGTTCAACGTAACCGTCATGATCATCGCGGCGACCATGGTCGTGCTTATGACCGCGTCGCAGTTCATCACGCAGCTGCAGATCGTCTCCAAGAACATGTCGCCGGAGACCAAGGCGAGCCCCATGTTCAAGCAGCAGCGCATCATGCTCTACCTGCTCCCCCTCGTTTTCGCCTTCTCCGGTGTCGCGTTCCCGCTCGGCGTCATGTTCTACTGGCTCACCTCGAACTTCTGGACCATGATTCAGCAGTTCCTGGTGATTCGAAACATGCCAACGCCCGGCAGTGAAGCCGCCAAGGCGCGGGAAGAGCGCATGGCCCGCAAGGGTAAGCTCATCGCGACCGACGGTGACATCATTGTGGTCGAGGAGCCCGCCAAGCCCGTGCAGCGTCAGCAGCCGGTCGGTAAGGCTCGCGCCAAGAAGCAGACCGGCCCGAAAAAGTAGTGGAGATCACCGTGACGGACAAGACCGGCCTCAGCGAGGAAAGCACTGCGGTGAGCGACAGCCCGCTTCCCGCGGTTGTCTCCCCGAACCTCTCCCCGGGCGCTCCCACAGCGGATGCCCCCTCCGTTGCCCCCGAGGCACCACTGACGACCGATCAACTCGAGCGTGAAGGCGATATCGCCGCGGATTACATCGAGGAGTTCCTGGATATCTGCGACCTCGACGGCGATATCGACATCGACGCGCGCAACGGTCGGGCGTATCTGGCCGTCAAGGCGTCCGACGCCGACAACCTCCGGGTGCTCTCTAAGCCGGAGACGGTCAATGCCCTGCAGGAGCTGACGCGCCTCGCGGTGCAGAATAAGACAGGTTCGTTCTCACGCCTGATCCTGGATATCGGCGGATCGCGTGAGGTGCGCGAAGCCGAACTCGCGGCCCTGGTGGCGCGGGCCATTGAGCGCATTGAAGGCGGCGCGAGCGAAGCCGATCTGCCGTCCATGTCCTCGTACGAACGCAAACTCGTACACGACATCGTCGCAGCCAGCGGTAATTACCGATCCGAGTCGTCCGGCGAGGGTCGCGACCGGCACACCGTCATCACCGCAGCGTAGCCTCGACGGTCATGCCTGAATCAGCCGTACCCGCCTCAAACGTGCCCGAGTCCGCCGAGGCAGCACTCGACATTGCCGCACCGGTGGCGCTGGAGATCGAGCCGGCCGCCGCGGTCGATCTATTCGGCCCCCAGATCGACGTCATTCGTGCTTTCACAAGTAATTTAGCTGATCAGGGGGAAATTCTGGGGCTGATTGGGCCGTTGGAACTCCCCCGCCTTTGGTCACGCCACATTTTGAACTGTGCCATTGTGGCACCCCTGCTGCGACCCGGTCTTGTTGGAGACGTTGGGTCCGGCGCGGGTCTGCCCGGCCTGGTTCTGGCCATCGTGCGGCCCGATGTGGAGTTCGTGCTGATCGAACCGATGGAACGACGGGTCGCGTGGTTAAACGACCAGGTTGCCGCGCTGCAACTGGCGAATGTGACCGTAGTACGGGCGCGGGCCGAAGAAGCGCGATTAGCGAATCCGCTTGATCAGGTCACCGCCCGGGCCGTGAGTTCGTTTAGTAAACTGATACCCCTGACGGCGCCCCTGCTGCGCACCGGTGGCGAGCTCATTCTCATGAAGGGCGAGGGCGCCCAGCGTGAAGTCATGGCCGCAGCGAAGCCCATCAAGAAATACCGTCTGCGTGATGTCGAGGTCATTACCCTCGGCGCGGGCGTGCTGCCGGAGGTAACCCGGGTCATCCGAGCTACAGTGGAGTAGTCCCGAATGTCACCAGTTTTGGTGTTCGGGGGTCCCTTTCGGGTGGCTCATCAACCGTCGAGCGTAAAGGTTTCACGTGAAACATCCTGCTGAAGATCAGCGCACAGGCAAGGCGCCGGGGTTCGACGGTACAACCCCGCTGGCCAGGGAGATCGCTGAGTTGACGCGTCGCCGGCAAGTCATTGCCGCCGGCGAACTGCCCAAGCCCGAGAAGACCCGGGTGTTGACGATCTCCAACCAAAAAGGTGGAGTCGGCAAGACCACTACCGCCGTCAACCTTGCTGCGGCGCTTGCTCGTCAGGGAGCACGCGTATTGGTCATCGACCTCGACCCGCAGGGCAACGCCTCTACTGCCCTCGGTGTAGAGCACCGGGCCGAGACGCCGAGCGTCTACGACGTCATTATCAACGACATGCCCATGGATGAAGTCGTGCAGAAAAGCCCCGAATTCGGTGCCCTGTTCTGCGTGCCGGCGACGATTCACCTGGCCGGTGCCGAGATCGAACTGGTGTCGCTGGTTGCTCGCGAACAGCGTCTTCGCCGGGCCCTCGACTTGTATCTGGCTGGAACATCCGAGCCCTACGATTATGTCTTCATCGATTGCCCGCCCTCGCTCGGACTGTTGACCATCAATGCCTTCGTCGCCGCACGTGAAGTTCTCATTCCGATCCAGTGCGAGTATTACGCACTGGAAGGGCTGAGCCAGCTCCTCAAGAACATCAAGCTTATTGAGAAGCACCTCAACCCCGACCTGGTCGTATCGACGATTTTGCTCACGATGTACGACAGCCGCACCAATCTGGCGACCCAGGTTGCCAAGGAGGTACGCGATCACTTCCCCAAAGAGGTCTTGAATACGGCAATTCCCCGTTCTGTGCGCGTTTCTGAGGCGCCCAGCTATGGTCAGAGCGTCGTCAGCTACGACCTCAACTCCGCAGGATCGCTCTCATACCTCGAAGCAGCAGCAGAAATGGCCCATCGCGGGGCCCCGCGAGCAGCGCAAGAGCCCCCAAGAGGAGACAAGCCACAATTAGGAGAACAGCGATAATGGCGAAAAGAACCGGCCTCGGTCGCGGTATCGGCGCACTCATTCCGGTGCAGGAAGGCGCCTCGGCGCCTCGTCCGGTGGACGTCTTCTTTCCCCGGAGTGCGATCGCGGAAGCGGACACCTCCCCCGCGCTCGTTCCCGTGCCCGGCGCTACGCTGGCGCACCTGGACCCCAAGGACATCGTTCCCAATCGGGCCCAGCCGCGTACCATCTTCGATGAGGATGATCTCGCCGAACTCGTGAACAGCATTCGCGAAGTCGGTGTGCTACAGCCCATCGTTGTGCGTCCCCTGCCCGATGAGCCCGGCAAGTACGAGCTCGTGATGGGTGAACGTCGGTTACGCGCCACCAGGGAGGTGGGGCTCGACAGCATTCCGGCCGTCGTCCGCGATACCGCCGACGTCGACATGCTCCGAGACGCACTTCTGGAGAACCTGCACCGCGCGCAGCTGAATCCGCTGGAAGAGGCATCTGCGTATCAGCAGTTACTCGCCGACTTTGGCATTACCCAGGAAGAACTGGCAACGCGGATCGGTCGATCGCGGCCGCAGATCACCAACACTCTGCGGCTGCTCAAGCTGCCGGAACCCGTGCAGTTGCGTGTTGCCGCCGGCGTTCTGTCAGCCGGTCACGCACGGGCCATCCTGTCCGTCGGCGACATAAACGGCATGCTGCGTCTGGCAGAAAAAATCGTGGAAGAGGACCTGTCAGTGCGTGCGGCGGAAGCCGCGGCGACCGCTGGTCCCAAGAAATCCATCATGAAGCCGCTGCCCGGACGGCGCCAGGGACACCTCGATGAGATCGCTGAACACTTCGGAGATCGTCTCGATACCCGGGTCAAAATCCATCTTGGCGCACGAAAAGGCCAGATCACGGTAGATTTCGCGACAATCGGTGATCTCAATCGCATCCTGACAGTCCTCGGAGAACCTGGCTTCAGCGCCACCTAGGTCCGCGTCTGGATGGCGTTTCACGTGAAACATTCCGACTGTCCACGCTCGGATGTTTCACGTGCAACACTGGATGCAGAGTGTGGGGCAATGCTGAGCGAGAAGCGCGCCGGGATTACGCCCAAGCCGAAGACATATCCACGCGAAAATTGTGCAGTAGCCAGCACCGTGGCCGACGGCGCTCCACGCTGTAAGCGGACGGACAAGTGATGTTTCGTTTCACGTGAAACATGCCTGTTCCACCCGGTGAGCTCGCCCGGCCCGGCACCACATTTGTCGCAAGCGGACTACGCGCGGCGACCGGCCACCGCGTTAGTGGCGACGTCGGGTTAGCGCGACGGCTTCACGGAGACACCGAGTCGTCATGGTGCACGTTTCAGTTCATACACTGGAACAATGCGGTGCCACGGCGGCTCGGTTTACGTGCAACGGTCGGACGAGCCCTATGTTTCACGTGAAACGGTGGGCGGGTCTACTGGGTGCGTAGGGCGTGGGCAGCGAGGGCGGAGTACGTGGCGCCGAGGGTCTGACCGGCGGCCTCGATGGCCTGCGGCACCAGCGAAGTCTCGGTGAGGCCGGGAAGCACATTGGCCTCGAGAAACCACGGGGTGCCCGCTGCGTCAATGATGAGGTCGACGCGGCTCAAGTGACGCAGGCCGAGCAGGGTGTGAATGGCCACTGCGGAGGCACTCACCGCCCCTGAGACGTCCTGAGCGAGGCGGGCAGGGGTATAAAAGTCGGTTTCGCCGGCGTTATAGCGGGCCTCGAAGCTGTAAACCCCGTCGACGGGCACGATTTCGACGATGGGAAGCGCTGTGGGACCGTTCCCGGCGTCGATTACGGCCACTGTGACCTCGATCCCCTCGATGTACGCCTCGACGAGGGCAGTATTGGCGTAGGTATACGCATCAACCATGGCACGGGGCAGGTCACCGGGGGTTCGTACGATAGTGACGCCCTGCGAGGAGCCACCCTGCGCTGGTTTGACGACGAGGGGAAGGCCGATCGCACTGATCAAGTGCTCGAGTACGTCCGTAGCACCGAGGTCCCGAAAGGTTTCAGTGGAGAGCACGATCGCCGGGGGAGTTGCCAGAGCGGCGCGCGATACGAGTTCTTTCGCGGTTCCCTTATTCCAGGCCAGGGCTGCAGCGGGACCACGGGAGCCCAGAAAGGGAATGCCGGTCGTCTCAAGCAGGGAGAGCAGCGCGCCGTCTTCGCCGGTAGCGCCGTGCAGGGTAGGCCAAATGAGGTCGGGCGCCTGCGCGGTGAGGGTGGTGAGCAGGTTTGCGCCGGGATCGAGCACCGTGACGGAGTGTCCGGAATTGGTGAGGGCATCCGCTACGCGACGGCCGGAACGGAGGGAAACATCGCGCTCGTGCGAGATGCCGCCCGCGAGGATGGTGATGTTGAGAGGATTCGATTCGCTCATGATCAGGATTTTTCCTAGCTGATTAGGGGGTAGGGCGGCGAATTTAGGAGATATTGGCCGGCGGGCCGGCGTAGCGCTGATTTCGGGGACCTGATCGCTCAGGGGCGGGACCGAGGGATCCCGTGCCGGCGAAGGTGTCGAGCAGATCGAGCTCGCCGCGAATCACGGTGGCGAGACGACGGATGCCCAAGCGAATGCTGTCGGGGGTGGGATAGCAGAACGCGAGGCGAATATGCTGGCGGCCGTCACCGTTAGCGTAAAAGGCAGTACCGGGAGTGTAGGCGACGAGTTCTTTGACTGCACGGGGCAGCATGGCCTTGGAATCGAGTTGCTCCGGCAGGGTCACCCAGACGTAGAACCCACCGGTCGGGTTCGTCCAGGTCAGGTCGGGCAGGTATTCGTCCAGCGCGGTCAGCATTGCATTCTTGCGCTCGTGATAGACGCCGCGGAAAGTATTGATCTGGCCCTGCCAATCGGCGGTGGAGAGATACTCCGAGATGACCATCTGCGTGAACGAGCTGGGGGAGAGTACGGCCGCCTCGTTGGCGAGGACGAGTTTCTCGCGAATGGCGTGCGGGGCAAGGGCCCAACCAACACGAAAGCCGGGAGCGAGGGTTTTTGAGAAGGTACCGAGGTAGACGACGCCGTCGCGCTCGAGTGAGCGGATCGCATCCGGTGCCGGCTTGTCGAAATACAGCAGGCCGTAGGGGTTGTCCTCCAGGACCAGAATGTTGTTGGTGCGGCAAATCTGAAGAATTTCCAGGCGACGTGCCCAGCTGAGGGTTACGCCGGCCGGGTTGTGGAAACTGGGGATCGTGTAGAGGAACTTGATGGTGCGCCCTGCGGCCTTCAGGGCGGCGATGTGTTCGACCAGGGCAGCGGGAATCATGCCATTCTCGTCCATGGGGACATGGTCGACCTCGGCCTGATAGGACTTAAAGATAACCATCGCGGTGACATAGCTTGGACCCTCGGAGACGACGACGTCTCCGGGGTTCAAAAAGAGCTTGCTCACCAGTTCGAGGGCGTGCTGGGAGCCGGTTGTGACCACGACATCGTCGGCGTTCGCCTTGATCCCCTCGAGGGCCATCACGTCGAGAATCTGCTCGCGCAGCAAGGGAACTCCCTGACCAGAGCCATATTGCAGGGCTGTCGCACCATTTTCACGCATGACTTTATCCATGGCATCCCTGATGCGGTCCTGCGGCAGGGCTGCGACGTACGGCATGCCTCCGGCGAGAGACACCACCTCGGGGCGCGAAGCCACGGCGAACAGGGCGCGCACCTCGGAGGCCTTCAGGCCCGCGGCTCGGTCCGCGTACTGGTGATACCACGGATCGAGGTTGTTACCGGCCTGCTCGAATCCAGTTTCAGTGGAACCCTGATTTGTCACGTCACATCCGTTCTGCTGTTCACTTCATCGTATGGGGTGGCAGCGCACACCGAAAAACCCGCCCAGCTGCTGCCGGACGGGTTTTCAGTATTCAGGGTGTGACTTAGACCAGGAAGTCGGCCAGGTCCTTCTCGAGTTGCGGCTTCGGCTTGGCGCCGATGACGGTCTTGACGACCTCGCCCTTCTGGAAAACCTTCATCGCGGGGATGGAGGTGATCTGGTACTTGGCGGCCAGGGCCGGGTGCTCGTCGACGTTGAGCTTGACGATGTCGAGCTTGTCGGAGTTCTCGGCCGCGATCTGGTCGAGAATGGGGCTGACGGCGCGGCAGGGGCCACACCACTCGGCCCAGAAGTCGACCAGTACGGTCTTCTCGTTGTTGATGACTTCCTGATCGAAGTTGGCTTCGGTGACGGATCGTGCGGTCATGTGAATCTCCTTAGTTAACTGATGCGAGTTCGGTGTCGCCGGCTTGGGCCAGATAGGCGGGGGGAAGGGTGCTGAGGTAGTGCTCTGCGTCGAGAGCGGCAGCGCAGCCGGAGCCGGCCGCGGTGATGGCCTGACGATAGCTGGAATCGATCACGTCGCCGGCCGCGAAGACGCCGACCTGACTGGTGAGCGAGGACCGGCCGGCTACTGCGATGGTGCCCTCCGGGGTCAGGTCGAGTTGCTTGTGCACGAGGTGCGTTCGGGGGTCGTTACCGATCGCCACGAACACACCGCCGACGGGAAGGCTGCTCTCGGCGCCAGAGACAGTGTCGCGCAGGATGAGACCGTCGACAGCGTCGGCGCCGGTAATGCCGACAACTTCACTGTTCCAGGTGAACTGGATCTTGTCGTTGGCGAAGGCACGATCCTGCATGATCTTGGAGGCGCGCAGCTCGCCCTTACGGTGAATGACGTGCACCTTGGAGGCGAACCGGGTGAGGAAAGTAGCTTCTTCCATTGCGGAGTCGCCACCGCCGATGACGGCGATTTCCTTGCCCTTGAAGAAAAAACCATCGCAGGTGGCGCACCAGGAGACGCCGCGGCCGGACAAGCGTTCCTCGTCGCTGAGACCGAGTTTGCGGTACGCCGAGCCGGTGGCGAAGATGACCGCGAGAGCCTGCTCCACGTCGCCGTTACCCAGGGTCACCGTTTTGAACGGGCCCGTCAGGTCGACCGAATCGACGTCGTCATAGATGACCTCGGTGCCGAAGCGCTCAGCCTGCTCCTGCATCTTGGTCATCAGATCGGGTCCCTGCACCCCCTCCGGGAAGCCGGGAAAGTTTTCGACGTCGGTCGTGTTCATCAACTCGCCGCCGGCCTCCACTGAACTGGCAATCAGAAGCGGTGTGAGATTGGCTCTCGCGGCGTAGATCGCCGCGGTGTAACCGGCCGGTCCGGAACCGATGATGATGATCTGACGCACGTGCACGCTCCTTGCAATGATGGGCGAGACGGGCAGGATCCCGGCTCACGTTTCGATACAACACATCCTAATCAAATGATATTCCGGCCCCTCCAGCTTCTGCCGCAGGCACTCAGCTACCGAAGGAGTCACTCGCAGTGCTGACACGACGTCTGAGCGGCGCTGCAGGCAGGTTGCGTCTTATCGACCGAAACGCTTCTGCAGGGGCGCCAGGAAGGCCGTGAGCTCGCTGCTGCGCATAACGAGGAGTAATCCGAAGTAGGACAGGGACATGACGAGACCGATGACGAGCATCGAGGTGATGGCGCTCAGGCGAGACGCGACGGCAAATCCGCCCTCGACCGTCCCCCCCAGGGTGAACAGCAGGGCGATGCCGAGGCCGACCGGAATGATCGCCGCCGCGAAATATTTCACGAGGCTGCGCACGATGCGCCGGCCGTCGATGCCACCGAGTCGGCGCCGCAGCAGCGTGGTCGCCAGAACGCACTGCAGCACGCCGGAGACCGTGATGACCAGGGCGATACCGACGGCAATCCATTCCACCGGCAGCAGGGCGCAGCCGAGCACACCGAGCACGATGAGTACAACCTGGAACAGGGTGAAAAAGAACGGTGTGCGGGTGTCTCCAAGGGCGTAGAAGGTGCGTTGCACGACGAACAGGATGCAGAAGGCGATGAGTCCGAGAATGAAAGCGATGATCACGTTCCCGATGCCCTGAATCTGGTCGAACGGTGACACGAACACGGCGGCGAACGGATACGCGCAGACGGCAATCACGGCCGTCGCGATCACGATGATCAAGGTCGTGCCTCGTATCGCAGAGGATGCATCTGTGCGCACCAGATCAAACTTCTCGAGTGCCGCGTGCTCGCTCATGCGGGTGAAGTAGGCGGTGGCCACGGAGACCGTGATGACCGAGTGCGGCAACATGAAGATCAGCCAGGCGGTGGCGAGTACGGCAATGGACGCCTTACCGGTGGCGTACGAGACCACCTGCGTCTCGACGATCCCGGCAATGGTGGTCAGGACCAGCATGCCGAAGGTCCAGGTGGCCATCTTTCCGGCGGCACCGAGGCCAACCCCGCGAAAATGAAAGTCGGGGCGAAAACGCAGGCCGATGCGTTTCCAGAAATAGAACAACACCACGGCCTGCACCATCACGCCGAGCGTCGCGGTGCCGGCCAGCAGCGCGATCATGGCCGGGGTGAATTCGCCCGCCGCCCGTTCACCGGTGGCATCAGCCCCAAACATGGCGCCGAAAACGAGCAGTCCGGCGATCGCGACCACATTGTTGAGCACCGGCACCCACGTGAACGGTCCGAACATGCGACGCGCGTTGAGCACCTCGCCGAGCAGCGTGTACAGGCCGTAGAAGAACATCTGGGGCAGGCACCAGTAGGCGAACGCAACCGCGAGATTTTTTTGGTCGGCTGGCAGGTTGATGCCGATGAATCCGGTGATGGCCGGCGCGAACAGGGTGCCGACAATTGTCGTCACAGCGAGAATCGATAGCGCCAGGGTGAGCAGTTTGTTGATGTAGGCCGTGCCGCCGTCGAGGTGCGCGCTGGCGCGCACGATCTGCGGCACCAGAACGGCCGTGAGAATACCGCCGGCGACAATGACGTAGACGGTGTTCGGCAGTTGGTTGGCCAGGGCGAACGCGTCGGCGCTGTCGCCGAGCTGACCGATCATGCCGGCCAGAACAATGAGCTTCACGAACCCGAGAATGCGCGAGACCATGGTGCCGGAGGCCAGGAAGGCGCTGGCCCGGCCGATGCCGCCGCTACCGGTAACGGTGTCAGACATTGGGTTCCGCGGCGGGGGGCGGCAACTGCCCGGAAGCGACGGGAGCCCCACTGGCACGGTCTCGGCGTCGGCGCACGATATTGCGCCAGATTCCGAACCCGAAGAAACCGACGACGAGGATCGCGAAGATGCTCGCACCCACACCTTCCCAATCGGCCCGCACACTGACTTCGATCGGGGCCGGCTGCCCGAGCGGCGTGCCGTTGAGAGTGAACAGGGTGACTCGCAAGACGACGTCGCCGTTGCCGACGGCCGCGCTGAGCGGCACCGAGACGGCTTGGGCGGAATTGGGCTGAATTGTGGTCTCGAGGGTTTCACCGACGACGAGCCGTCCGTTGGATGGCACGATGTCGGTGCGCACGGTGACCGCCTGATCCAGGGCATTGTTGAGCGTGATGCGCAGGTCGACCTTGCTGCCCACCACGATGATCGGACCGCGCGTAGTCACGGTCACGGCGTGCATCAGGTCGAAGGAGGCGGCGAGGCTCGCCCGGACTTGTTCCTGCCAGGCCGACGACTGTGCCGTCCAGGTGGTGTCCAGAAGGGCCAGCAGTTCAAGTCGCGCCGGAGCGGTGGCCAACAGGGGATCGGCCAGGATTGTGGCGAACTCGGCCATCGCGCCCTCGCGCTGCAGCAGCGATCGGGCGAGCGCGACCCGGTCGCTGTCGATCGCCTTCTCGTGAAAGCTCACCGTGGATGCCGGGGTGGAATCCAGAGCCGACTGCAGTGAGGCCGCGTTCGACCAGGGGGCTGAGTTGAGGGCCGCGAGGGTTTGACCGACCCGGGTCGCGCTCGTTGGACTGCCGCGATCGAACGTGACCAACAGGGTGCGCGCCGCATTGGGGTTCTCCGCAGACACAATCGCCAGCAGCGATGCCGCCTCGGCTACGTTCTTCCGCCAGGCATCCTCCGTCGTGGCCTCGGCGGCCGCACGGATAGCCGCCGACAGCGTGGAGTCACTGACCAAGCCCAGCCCCCTCGGAAGGGAGACGGCGGTATTCGGGGTGAAGACGTCGGACTGCTGCACATTGTCGCTGGAGAGAATGGTCGTGGTCAGGCCGCTCGCGGCAAACACGTCGAGATCGGTGCGCGCGACTTGCCCGCTGGCCGGCCAGCCGATCGTGCTACTCGTGTAGTTCCAGGCCAACAGTTCGCTGGCCGTGGGAACGACCGTCTCGCCCGGCCCAACCGTGGGGGGAAGGGGCGGTGTCGGGGACGGGGTGGTTTCGGTACTGGTCGGGGGCGTGATGGTGGGCACATCGCTCGGGTTGAGGGTGGTGTCCGGGCTCGGCGTGGCCGTAGGCACCACGAACAGGCTCGGGTCGATCGCCGGTTCGAATGAGGTGGGTGCGAGTAGCGTCGTGGCACCGGCCTGTGCTTGCAGCGCGATGTCGGCATCTGCGTAGCCGAGCGGGAAAATGTCATTGCTCGCTCCGGCCAGGCGGTCGAGCCAAGCCACGGCCGACGCGGGAGCGGCGCTGCCGAGCACCCGAATGGACGCGATGATTTGAGGATCGATGGCGATCGTGGCCGTGGGCGCATCGATTGCCATATCTAATTGGCGGGAGAGCAGACCGGCCGAGCTCGTGTACGACTCGAGGGCTTTGGTGGTGATCAGGCCGGTCGCGTCTTCCGGGGTGGTGATCGGCAAGATAGACGCGAGCCCGACCGGGGTGATCGCGCTGCCCTGCGACCAGACGAACGTGCCGCGTCCTTCGGCTTGAACCTCGTCATCCGCGATGTAAATCGCGGCGATTCCGCGCGCCCCCCACGCGTTCTGGTCGGTCAACCCGACGGAACCAGCCGGAACCGTGATCGCGATGTTCGTGCTGGCCCCGGCCGGAATGATTCCTGCTGTTGGAACGCTCATCAGCTGGTCGCCGGAATTTGCGTCTGCATCGGGCCGCAGCCAGGAATCGAGCGCCGCGCGGGTGGTGAGTGCGAGCTGCGCGAGATACACATCGACGCGGCCGATCGGTATGGCGGCGGCGGTGTTGTTGTGAATGGTCACGGTCAGGGGCAAGTCCTGGCCGGGCGATAGTTCCGGTGTAACGGTCGGAGAAACAGTGACTTCGACGCTGTCAGCGGCGGTAGTGGCGATCGCAGCAGTGCTGCTCGCAGGTTCAGCGCGGGCCGTGAAAGGGAGTTCCGGCGCGAAAACCAGCGACGCGAGGGTCAGGAATCCGACCAAAAGCGCCCAAATCGGCAGCAACCGTCGATGACGTTGCGTGCGCAGGGCCGGGCGCACGGTTGTGCACGCGGCGGCCGGGAGCGCGGGCCGATGCGCGGAATCTGACTCGGCCACCATAGGGGGATTCTACGGCGTGCCAGCCTAGAGCCGTCTGTACCGCGCCTGCACGCGCCCGATGACAACTAATATGAGGCATATGCAGAGCGTCGCGGCAGCCCTCGCACGACTGGGCGACCTGGCTGCCACTCCCACGGTATCCCGCCTGGCGAACGCATTTGCGGCCGCCGGCCATGAGCTGGCCCTGGTCGGTGGTCCGGTGCGCGATGCGTTCCTAGACCGACCGCTGCACGATTTGGATTTCACAACGGATGCGACACCAGATCAGATCCTCGCCCTCGTCACCCCACTCTCCGAAGCGCAGTGGGACATCGGCCGGGCCTACGGCACGATCGGTGCCAGCCTGGCCGGCGAGACTGTGGAGATCACCACGTATCGCGCCGACAGCTACGACGGCACGACCCGCAAGCCCGACGTGGTGTTCGGCACCAGTCTGGAACCGGACCTGCTGCGCCGGGACTTCACCGTCAACGCGATGGCCCTGCGCCTGCCCCAGCTGACCCTGGTCGACCCGGCCGGCGGTATCGACGATCTGCTGGCCCAGCGCCTACGCACGCCGAGCACTCCGGAGGTTTCTTTCGGAGACGACCCTCTGCGGATGCTGCGTGCGGCACGGTTCAGCGGCCAGATCGGTTTCACGCTGGACCAGGACACCGCGCTGGCCATGGAAAAAATGCGCGACAGCATTCGGATCGTGTCGGCCGAACGTATCGGTGACGAACTGTCGAAACTGCTACTCTCCGCTGATCCGCGCGCCGGTATCGAGGTGCTGATGAAATCGGGCCTGGCCGAGATCGTGCTCCCCGAAATTCCCGACCTGCGGTTGGAGATCGACGAACACCACCACCACAAGGACGTCTACCAGCACACCCTCACCGTGCTGGAGCAGGCCATGGGCTATGAGAAATCACGCGGCAGCCTCGAGGCTCCCGACCTGATCGTGCGCCTCGCCGCCCTGCTGCACGACATCGGCAAGCCGGCCACCCGCAAACTCGAACCGGGCGGAGTCGTGAGCTTCTACCACCACGACGTGGTCGGGGCGAAGCTGGCGAAGAAACGACTGCGCGCTCTGCGCTTCGACAATGACACCATCAACGCCGTCGCTCGCCTGATCGAACTGCACCTGCGATTCTTCGGCTACACCGAGGGCGCCTGGACCGACTCGGCCGTGCGCCGATATGTGCGCGACGCCGGGGACCAACTGGAACGGCTGCATATTCTCACCCGCGCCGACGTCACCACCCGCAACCGGCGCAAGGCCGATCGGCTCGGCTTCGCCTACGACGACCTGGAACAGCGCATTGCCGCCCTGGCCGAGCAAGAAGAACTCGGCGCCGTACGCCCCGACCTCGACGGCGAGCAGATTATGGCCGTTCTCGGCATGAAACCGGGACGCGAAGTGGGCGAGGCTTACCGCTATCTGCTCGAGCAGCGGCTGGACGATGGACCCCTCGGCGAGGACGAAGCCACCCGCCGGTTAGTGGTCTGGTGGGCGGAGCGTGTCCAATAAGGGCAGCCTGCGTCGACGCAGTGCGATCACCGGCTACACCCTGCTCGCTCCCAGTTTGTTCGGCGTGGTCTGCTTTCTCCTGCTCCCGGTGCTCGTCGTGCTCTGGCTCAGCTTTCAGAGCTGGAACCTGATCGGCCCGATCACCTTCGTCGGTCTTGACAACTACCAATCCGTTCTCAGTGACGGCGTCTTCGGAAACTCCCTGCTGGTCACGCTCATCTTCGCCCTGCTCGTGGTGCCGATTCAAACCCTGATCGGTCTCGGCGCGGCCACCCTGCTCACCCGTGGCCTTCCGGGGTCAGCCTGGTTTCGTACGGTCTACGTGCTGCCGTGGATTTGCGCTCCGCTTGCTCTCGGCGTCGTGTGGAAGTGGATCCTCGCGCCCACCGATGGGGCACTCAACACCCTGCTCGGTCAGCGCGTCGAGTGGCTCAGTGACCCCGCACTGGCGCTACCGGCCGTGGCCGCAGTGGTGATCTGGACCAACGTCGGCTACGTCACGCTGTTCTTCATGGCCGGGCTGCTCAACATTCCCGGGCAGATTCTTGAGGCGGCCCGCATCGACGGGGCCGGCGCGGTGAAGATGTTCTGGCATATCACGCTGCCACTGTTGCGTCCGACCATGTTCTTCGTGCTCGTCACCACGGTCATTTCGGCCTTTCAGGTCTTCGATCAGGTATATGCGCTTACCCAGGGCGGCCCGGCACGATCGACGGACGTTGTGGCCGCGCGCATCTACTACGAGGCTTTCGACGCCTTCGACCTCGGCCGTGCGGCCGTCATGGCCGTTGTTCTGCTGGTCATCCTGGTTCTCATCACCCTCGCCCAGCAGCTCTTTTTTCGCCGGAGGGTCACCTATGAAATGGACTAGATTCTCCTCAAATGTTGTTGTCTACCTGGTGCTGCTACTTGGTGCCCTGTTCACCCTCGGCCCGTTCCTGCTAAGCATTCTGACCGCGTTCAAAACCCGCGAGCAGTTCGCACAGCAGCCGGCGCTGAGCTGGCCGGACCCGTTCACCCTGGAGAATTTTGCGCTGCTGCTGAACGGGCCGGCGCAGTTCGGTCGCGCCATCTTGATCACGGTGTTGGCCGCCGTGCTGATTTTGGTCGGGCAGCTGATCTGCTCGATTCTCGCCGCGTATGCCTTCGCTCGGGTAGATTTTCCCGGCCGTCAGGTGTTGTTTTGGGTGTACCTGTCGACCCTGATGATTCCGCCGGTCGTGCTCGTTGTGCCGCTGTACCTGATGATGACCGAGGTTGGGCTGCGCAACTCGTTCTGGAGCCTCGTGCTGCCGTTCGCGTTCGCATCCCCGTACGCGATCTTTCTGTTGCGCGAATATTTTCGCGGAATTCCCCAGGAACTCATCGATGCTGCCCGGCTCGACGGCGCCAACACCCTCGACGTTTTGGTCGAGATTGTGGTGCCGCTGTCACACCCGATTATCGCCACCCTGACCCTCATTACGATCGTGAGCCACTGGAACAGTTTCATGTGGCCGCTCGTGATCACAACGGGTACGCAATGGCGGGTCGTGACCGTGGCCACCGCGAGCCTGCAAAGCCAGTTCAACGGTAATTGGACACTCGTGATGGCGGCCACCACGCTCGCCCTGGTTCCGCTCCTCGTGCTGTTCCTGATGTTCCAGCGCAGCTTCGTGCGGTCGATCGCCATCACAGGATCTGCGTAGGCTGGTCCACTGGGGAAGGTTCGATCCGTCAACAAAGGACATCATGGCCAAGCGTTCCACCATCATTGCCGCCGGCGCCGCCGCGGTGCTGCTCGTCATTACCGGGGCTGTTGCCGCCCTCAACCTGTCTGCCGCAAAATCGCCCAGCGATGCCACCACTGTGACCGTGCGACTCTGGGATGACCAGGTTGCCGCCGCCTACGAGAAGTCCTTTAAAGCCTTCGAAAGAGGTAACGCCGACATACAGGTCGACGTGGAGCTCGTCCCCTACGACGACTACTTCGAAAAGCTGCGCACCGATGTGGCTGGTGACGGCGCCCCCGATGTTTTTTGGGTCGATGGTGGCAGTTATCCCGCCTACGCCGACGCGGGCGCGCTGCTGAACATCACGACGGCCATCCCAGCGGATGTGCAGGCCGGCTGGGCTCCGTCCGTGGTGGCGCAATACACCCGGGATGCCACGCTCTGGGGCGTGCCGCAGCTGGCCGATCCCGGCATCGCGGTGTATTACAACGCCGACCTGCTGCGTGACGCCGGTCTGAGCCCTGCTGATGTGTCCGCACTCTCCTGGGATCCCACCGGTGACAATGACACTCTCACTCCGGTATTGCAGAAACTCACCAAGGACTACAACGGCAACACGGCCAACAGCGCCGCGTTCGACGGTTCCAATCTGAGCCAGTACGGCTACAACGCGGGTTATGACCTGCAGGCAATGGTGCTGAACTACCTGGCCTCCGGTGGCGCCCAGTTTCAGGATGAGTCCAACCGGTACGTCTTCGCGTCCGACGCCGGCATCGCCTCGTTCCAGTACCTCGTCGACCTCATGAACAAGTGGCACGTGTCCCCGTCGGCCGCCGATACGAACACCAACGGCGACTTCAGCCGCGAGCAGTTTTTGCAGGGCAAGATGGCCCTGTTCCAGAGCGGTGTGTACAACCTCGCCAATGTGAGCGCCGGGGCGAACTTCGATTGGGGCGTGGTGAACCTGCCGAGCGGTCCCGCCGGTGCGATCAGCGGTGTCGATGGCATCGCCGCAGCCGGCAATGCCGCGTCGGAGCATCCGGCCGAAACCCAGCGGGTGCTGGAATGGCTCGGTAGTACCGCCGGATCCGAGTTCATCGGAGCTTCCGGAGCGGCTTCTCCGGCCGTGGTGGCCGCGCAACCGGCCTACGCGGCGTATTGGGCCGCCAAAAAGGTCGACATCAGCCCGTTCTACGACGTGTTGGCCGCCGGTACGGTGCCAGCGCCGCAGGGTGCCGGTTGGCCGGCCGCTGAGAACGCCATGCGGCCGCTGCTCGACGAGGTCTTCCTCGGTCGCACATCGGTCGACCACGGTGTGCGCGCCGCGCAGAAAGCGGCCAATGCCGCTCGGACCGAATAATTCCGCTCCTCCACCGATCGGGGTCCGTGACATCATGCACGGATTGCCGTAATTCCTGCGCAGTGGCCGTGGCTCGGAACACACTCAAGGTGTCTGACTTGACGTGTTCGGTGCGAGGTATTCGGTCGAGTTGTTTGGTCGAGTTGCGCGGTCGAGAGGGTGTCGGGCAGATCGACTGGTATATGGACTCGGCATCGGGTAGTCTGGGCAGGTTGCCTGCGTGCCGGATTCCCGGCCTCCGCGTTCAGCACATGCACAACCCTCCTGTTACAGAAAGTCTGTAGCCGTTTTAGTCCGAAGGAGGTGGGTTAGTCATGCATCAGTACGAACTTATGGTTATCCTCGATCCCGAGATCGATGAGCGCACCGTAGCTCCCAGCCTTGACAAGTTCCTCAACGTTGTTCGCAACGATGGTGGCACCATTGACAAGGTTGATGTCTGGGGTCGTCGTCGTCTCGCATACGAGATCAACAAGAAGACCGAAGGCATTTATGCCGTCGTGGACTTCACCGCGAACGCCTCAGCCACGGTCGAGCTCGACCGCCAGCTGAGCCTGTCCGAGGCTGTCATGCGCACCAAGGTGCTCCGCGCCGAAGAGGGTATCGCCCAGGTCGTCGTGGCAACCAAGCTGGCCGCAGAGAAGGCAGCCCGTAAGGCTGCCAACCCGAAGGTCATTGCTGCCAAAGCCGACGCTGCTGCTGCAGCCGCTGCCGCTCCGGCTGCCAAGGTTGCCGCTGCTGCCAAGCCTGTCGTTGCCGAGGCTCCGGCCGCTGCCGCTCCGGCTGCTGCCAAGGTCGAGGCTGCCGCTCCGGTTGCTGCCGCTTCCACCGCCGCTCCCGCCGCGAAGGTTGCCGCTGCCAAGCCTGCCGCCGCCAAGCCTGCTGCTGCCAAGGCCACTCCGGCTCCGGCCGCTGTTGCCGACAAGGCAAGCGACAAGTAGCCCATGGCTGGCGAGACCGTAATCACCGTGGTGGGCAACCTCACCAGCGATCCTGAACTGCGTTACACGCAGAACGGGCTGGCGGTTGCCAACTTCACCATCGCTTCCACTCCGCGTACGTTCGATCGTGCGGCCAACGAGTGGAAAGATGGCGACGCGCTGTTCCTGCGTGCGAGCGTTTGGCGTGAATTCGCCGAGCACGTGGCAGGTTCACTGACCAAGGGGTCGCGTGTCATCGCTTCCGGGCGTCTCAAGCAGCGTTCGTATGAGACGAAGGAAGGTGAAAAGCGCACGAGCATGGAGCTCGAGATCGACGAGATTGGTCCTTCGCTGCGCTACGCCACAGCTTCCCTCACTCGCGCGCAGTCGTCCGGCCCCCGGAGCGGCACTCCCGCTGTCGGAGGCCAGGGCAACGATGAGCCGTGGGCTCCCAGCGCCCCCGCCAAGACTGCGTCACCCGCAGCATCCGGTGGAGACGTCTGGAACAGCCCCGGCAATTTCAGCGACGAGACCCCCTTCTAAGCCACGCCGCGCGCGTAGCTAACACCTTTTTTAAGAAAGTAAGGAAATCATGGCTGGAAAGTCGAGCGGCGACCGCCGCAAGCCGCTTCGCGGAGCTAAGGGTGGCAAGAACGCCGCTCCCGCGAAGTCGATTCGGGTTGGTGTCATCGATTACAAAGATGTCCCCACCCTGCGCAAGTTCATCTCCGAGCGTGGAAAGATCCGCGCCCGCCGCATCACAGGCGTTTCCGTTCAGGAACAACGCCTCATCGCCCGTGCCGTCAAGAACGCCCGCGAAATGGCTTTGCTGCCCTACGCAGGCTCAGGCCGGTAAGGAAACCAAATGTCGAAATTGATTCTGACGCATGAGGTCTCCGGCCTCGGTGCACCCGGCGACGTCGTCGACGTCAAAAACGGGTTTGCTCGTAACTACCTCGTTCCCAAGGGCTTCGCTGTTGCGTGGACCCGCGGTGGCGAGAAGCAGATCGAGCAGATCAAGGCGGCCCGCGCAGCGCGCGAGCACGCCACCTTCGAAGAGGCTGAGGCGCTCAAGGTCAAGCTTGAGAACACCAAGGTCACCCTGGTCGTCAAGGCCGGCGCTGGCGGACGCCTGTTCGGTTCGGTCAAGACCACGGATGTGGCGAACGCCGTTGCGGCCGCCGGTCTCGGTACCGTCGACAAGCGCAAGATCGAGCTCACCGCGATCAAGTTGACCGGTGAGCACACGGCAACGGTTCGTCTTCGCGACGAGCTCAGCGCCACGATCACTCTCGTGGTCGTCGCTGCCAAGTAACACCGCACCGCGGTAGGCCGGGTGTCGTAAAGCCGGTCAGTGTGTACGCCCCATAGCGGGGGGTTCCGAAAGGAACCCCCCGCTATGGGGCGTTAAAAGCCGAATTCGAAGCGTCGACCCTCTGCTTTTATGCACAGGTGAGCATTCGTATCGACAAGGTTCAAGAACGGATTGAAGTTATCTTATTCACACCCGCTTGTGTGACTAAAATACCTGATCAGCAGCGTTTTATTCACTTTCATTTGATGTTTATCCACAGCCGAGTGCACAGGTTCTGCACAATCTTCGCGGCGTTTCGCGCAGCTTCTCCACAGAGTTATCCACAGGGTGGTTTGTGGCGGGTGCTACCGGCTCCCTAGGGTGATGCAGTACCCGCATCTCGCACAGGCTGGTGCGTTACGTCCCGTGTCGGTGGTTCTTGATACACCTAGTAGCACGCCAGAGAAAGAGGTGCCGAGTGTCGATCGCTCACCTGGGCCTAGCCCATCAGCCAGCGTCACCCGAATATGGTTCCCCGGCGCGCGGCGGCGCGCTCGATCAGAACCGGGGCGAGCGGCCCGCTGAAGCCTGGAAGGCGGAGCGAGCCCTCCCGCACGACCTCCTGGCCGAGCAGAGCGCTCTCGGTGGAATGATGCTCAGCAAAGACGCCGTCGCCGATGTCGTGGAGACCGTGCGCGGCGGCGACTTCTATATCCCCAAGCACGAAATTATCTTCGACGCGATTCTTTCGCTCTACGCCCAGGGCGAGCCCACAGACGTCATCACGGTCACCGATGAGCTCATCAAGGTCGGTGAACTCTCACGGGCCGGCGGCGCCGACTACCTGCACACCCTGACCAGCCTCGTGCCCACTGCTGCCAACGCAGGTTTCTACTCGACCATCGTGGCCGAACGCGCTCTGCTGCGCCGCCTGGTCGAGGCTGGCACGCGCATCGCCCAGATGGGCTACGCGGGCGAAGGCGAGGTGCTCGACCTCGTGAACACGGCCCAGGCCGAGATCTACTCCGTCACGGGTGGCACGGAAACCGAAGACTACGTTCCGCTCACCGATGCCGTAACGGCGGCCATCGAAGAGATTGAAGCCGCCAAGCTCAAGGACGGCCAGATGAGCGGCGTCCCGACGGGCTTTGCCGACCTCGACGAACTCACCAACGGGTTCCATGGCGGCCAACTCATCATCGTCGCGGCTCGCCCGGCACTGGGTAAGTCCACGCTCGCCCTCGACTTTGCTCGTTCGGCATCCATTCATCACAACATGCCGAGCATCTTCTTCTCGCTCGAAATGGGGCGAAGTGAAATTGCGATGCGCCTGCTCGCGGCGGAGGCATCGGTTCCTTTGCAGAGTATGCGCAAGGGCACCGTCGAGGCCCGTGACTGGACGACGATTGCCGCCACGCGCGGCCGTATCAACGATGCCCCGCTCTACATCGACGACAGTCCGAACATGACCCTGGTGGAGATTCGCGCGAAGTGCCGTCGGCTCAAGCAGCGCGTCGGGCTTAAAATGGTCATCATCGACTACCTCCAGCTCATGACCAGCGGTAAAAAGGTCGAGTCACGCCAGCAGGAGGTCAGCGAGTTCTCCCGGGCCCTCAAGCTGCTCGCCAAGGAACTGCAGGTTCCCGTGATTGCGCTCTCGCAGCTCAACCGTGGCCCGGAGCAGCGCGCTGACAAGATGCCGGCGATCAGCGACCTTCGTGAGTCGGGATCGCTCGAGCAGGACGCCGACATGGTCATCCTGCTGCACCGCGAGAGCGCGTATGAGAAAGACAACCCGCGGGCCGGTGAGGCGGACCTCATCGTGGCCAAGCACCGTAACGGCCCTACTCGCACGGTCACGGTTGCCTTCCACGGCCACTACTCCCGCTTCGCCGATATGGTGGCCGGCGGGTAACTCGCTCAGGGGGTGCGTGCAGGCGGCTCGCAGTTGCGCCGTCGAGTCGCCGCGTAGACTGGAACTGACAAATTTTGCAACGAAAGAGGTCGTGCGTGGCGAACGCCCAGGCACCATCAAACGTCGGACCCCGTTACTGGACCGTGCTCGTCGGGCGCGCCCTGATCGCGGTCATTCCCGCCGTGATCATCACGTTCAACCGGGAGCACTCCGCCCAGCTGGGCTTGGTCGTGTTCGGCGCATTCGCCCTGGCGAGCGGCCTGCTGCTCATTCTGACCGGCCCGCGCACCCTGACCGTTGCGACCGACCGCAGCCTGTTCCTCATACACGGCGTCGTGAGCATGATCGCTGGCGTGCTGGCCCTTGCTGTCCACACCGGTGGCCACGGGTTCTTTCTCCTCATCGTGAGCGTCTGGGGAGCCGTCACCGGTTTTCTCGAAATCTATGCCGGCATCCGGGTGCGTAAACGCCCCCTGCCGGCCAAAGACTGGCTGTTCACTGGCATCGGCGGTGCGCTCCTCGCCCTGCTCTTTCTGCTGCTTCCGCCCAACCCGGTTGTCTCGGTCGGATTATTCGGTGCCTACCTGGTCTTTCTCGCTGTTTTCCTGCCCATTGCCGGGCTCTCCCTCAAGTGGGATGCACCCCGACAGCACCGCACCGCACCCGCGAACACGGCACCCGCGAACACCGCACCCAATGATTCGGATTCCCTGTGATCAAAAAGACTCCTGGTACCCCCAACTCGGCACACCAGCCCAGCCGATCCGATCGGTTGAAGCCGGCCGAATTGGTCGCCATCTCCGGCGCGATGGCCCTGTTCGTCGGAGTGACCATTCTTCTCACGACACGCGAAGTCATGCTCTCGGTCATTGGGCTCGGGGTGACGTTTATCGTGGCGCTGGTGGTGATTGCGATGCTCGTGCTCGGCATGAAGCCGAACGCGTCGGAGCAGTCTGACCTGGACGAGCAGAACGGCCACTAGCTCACGCTTGAACGTCACAGGGGCACCGACGTCGATCGTGATGAGGGTGCCCATGTGACTGTGGCGACGGACTAGGTCAAGTAGTCAGTGATTGTGACGACAGACTAGGTCAAGTAGTCAGTGATTGTGACGACGGATTAGGTCAAGTAGTCAACCAGCGGGTCGGCGAGGCCGACATAGCTCGCCGGGGTCAGGGCCAGGAGCCTGGTCTTGGCGGCGTCTCCAATGTCGAGTCCGGAGACGAAAGCTGCCAGGTCGGCGCTCGTGATGCGTTTGCCGCGGGTCAGGTCCTTGAGCAGCGCGTAGGGATCCGCGATGCTCGAGCGCCCGGCCGAGACTTCGGCGCGAATCACAGTCTGAATCGCCTCTCCCAGAATCTCCCAATTCGAGTCGAGGTCGTGCGCGAGCAGGGCGCGGTCGATGTCGATCTCGCCGAGGCCGCGCAGCATGTTATCGAGCGCGAGCAGCGAATGCCCGAAACCGACGCCGATGTTGCGCTGGGTGGTGGAGTCGGTGAGGTCGCGCTGCAGACGACTGGTCACGAGAGTGGCAGCGAGCGAGTCCAGGATGGCGCAGGACAGTTCGAGGTTCGCCTCGGCGTTCTCGAAGCGAATCGGGTTGATTTTATGCGGCATGGTGGAGGAGCCGGTGGCGCCGACCTGGGGAATCTGGCGAAAATAGCCGATAGAAATGTAGGTCCAGATGTCGGTGGCCAGATTGTGCAGAATGCGGTTCGCGTGTGAGGCGCGGGAATACAGCTCCGCCTGCCAGTCGTGCGATTCGATCTGCGTGGTGAGTGGGTTCCAGCCGAGGCCGAGACCCTCGACGAACTCGCGCGAGACCGTGGGCCAGTCGACGGACGGATCGGCGGCCACGTGGGCGGCGAACGTGCCGGTGGCACCGCTGAACTTGCCCAGGTATTCACCGGCATCGATCTGCCGCGCGATGCGCTCGAGGCGGTAGGCGAACACGGCGAGTTCTTTACCCATGGTCGTCGGTGTCGCGGGTTGTCCGTGGGTGCGGGCGAGCATCGCATCCGCTCGAAATTCCAACGCACTGCTGCGCACTGCCTCGATGACCAGGCGTAGCTTCGGCAGCCAGACGTTTTGCACGGCGTCGCGCACGGTCAGGGCATACGAGAGGTTGTTGATGTCTTCGCTGGTCGCGGCGAAGTGGGTGAGTTCGCTGATGTGGTCGAGGTCGAGCGCGTTGAGGCGCCGGCGCACGAGGTACTCAACGGCCTTCACGTCGTGGCGGGTGGTGGCCTCGAGCTCGGCCAGTTCGTCGATCTCAGCCTGGCCAAAGTTCGTCACCAGGCCGCGCAGAGCGAGCTTCTGCTCGGAAGCGAGGGGGGCGGAACCGAACAGGCTGCGGTCGGTGAGGGTGATCAGCCACTCCACCTCCACGCGCACACGAGCGCGGTTGAGCCCGGCCTCGGACAGGTATTCGCCCAGATCAGAAACGGCGGCTCGGTAGCGGCCGTCTAGCGGACTCAGAACCTGTACGGGTAGGTGACTCATCGGACTCCCTGTCGAATTGCGGGTGCAAGTTGTTTCACAAGTGCGTGGCTTGCCCTCTCAATCATGCCTAAAACGGCGTCAAACAACGCATCGTCTGAATAGTAAGGATCAGGCACGTCGAACAGGCCGGCCTGCTCGGCGTCAAAGCTCAGCAACAGGCACACCTTGGTGCGATCGCGATCCTCGAGTGCCCAGTTGCGCAAAATGCGCTCCTGACTGCGGTCGAGAACTACGACGAGGTCGTATTCGGCGAACCAGAGCGGATCAAACTGGCGGGCCCGATGGTGACTGCCGTCGTAGCCGCGCTTGGCCAGGGCCGTGATCGTTCGGTCGTCGGCCTGCTCACCCACATGCCAGTCTCCGGTGCCGGCCGAGCTGGTGGCAATGAGACGCCCGAGTCCGAGCTTCGTGACGTGGTCACGCAGTACGACCTCGGCCATAGGCGATCGACAGATGTTTCCGGTGCAGACGAAAATGATTCGAAACGGCGTCGACTCATCGGGGGTGAGTGACGCGAAGGGCATGCCTCCCATTGTGGAGCAGATTCGCCTTCTCCACACGCCCAGTATTCAGTGTCTCTACACCGAGTGCGCCCCGACTGACCGAGCGAGCGGCTGATTCTGTGAGGATCGGCCATGACCAGGAGGAGTCATGGACGGTGTGGAGGTATCGCCGTACGGTCAGGATCGCGCTGAACGCCTGGCGATGCTGCGTAGTCAGCGCAGTCTGCTGCTCACCCTGTGCGCCGAGATCACCGCGATGCGTCGACGGCTGGCCGATCTTGACCCCAGCGAGTCCTGGACCTCCCAATCTCAGCGAGCGTATCTCCTGTGCGTGACTGACGTGGTGGAACAGGTGGATCTCGTTCTTCACTATCTGAACGAAGCGCTCCACAGCGTGCGCCTGCAAATTTATGACGCGGAGACCCTGTGTCGAGCCTGAACGATGGCAGAACCCGGGGTGAACTGGTCATCTCCGTGGGCGGAACGACCATTGTCGCAACCGAAGTCTTGTTGGTTCAATCTCAATTCCTTTTCTCCATGCACAACGAGGCGATGAACTGGAATACCCGAGCGAATCGGATTCGGCAGATGGACCCGGCGGCCGCGTTTTCGTGGTTCGGGCCAGATCCCTCGCCGGATCTTTTTCACGCCGCGGTGGTGCTCGATCGCCTTCAGCACAGTTGCCAGAATTTGGCGCAGTGCCTCGTGGCGGCGGCCGAGCGGTACGGCTACGCGGAGCGGGTTGCGCAGCAGATGGCGCTGACCCACGGCGCACAGCTGGGCCATGATCTCGGCCAGTTCCTGAGATCTGCGCTGATTTTCGGGGCCGGTACTCCGCTCGGCGCGGCGCTTCCGGGACTGTTCGTGGCGGGACTGCTCGGAAAATCGACCGGCGGTTCTGCCGACGGGGTTGCGATCGACCCGCGCCTGCTCACAAACCCGTCTCTGGTCTCCCTCGTGCGGGTTGCGGTCTCGTCGCTGGATGATGTAGGCGCTGGTCTGGCAGGGATGCCGCGGTCTGTCGGCGTGATGTTCGGCGATGAGGGCCTGGGGGTGATCGGCGTCTCGAGCACTGCCGTCGGTCTGCTGGCCGCGGCGCGCAGCGGAGGCCTGTTCAAGGAGGGCCCGGTGAACGTAGCAGCGGTGGGAGCGTCGGCGCACGCCACACCACCGACAGGTGCCGGCGATTTAGCGGAGAGAATTCCGAAAGCCGTCGCCGGGCAGCCGCAGGTGCGCATCGAGAAGTACGGTACCTCTGAGCATCCATCCTGGGCGGTGTATGTCGGTGGAACGGTCGATTGGAACGCCGTCGCCACGACGGAGCCGTGGGACCTTACCGCCAATGTGACGGCGATCGCGAAGCAGAACGCTGGCTCCTTCTCGGCCGTCATCGACGCCATGAAAGCGGCCGGAATTGCTCCGTCCGACCCGGTTGTCGTTGCCGGCCATTCCCAGGGTGGCCTGGTCGCCACCCAAGTTGCCGCCTACAACCGGTTCAATGTGCAGGCAGTCGCGACGTTCGGGGCGCCTGAATCGCGTGTTCCCGTGCCGCAAGGCGTGGCCACCCTCACCGTTGAACACACCGACGATGTGGTCACCGCGCTCGGCGGAGCGAGTCTGGTCGACTCCGACGACCGTGTGACCGTGCGCCGCGAGGTATTCGCTGCGATGGCACCACCGGTTGGAGAGACTTTGCCAGCTCACCACCTCGACCGCTACCGCGAGACGGCGCTGCTCATCGACACCTCTCCGGAGACGAACCTGCAGGAATTTCGGGACACCGTGACGGGCGTTCTCGGGAGCGATCCGGGGGAGGCTGTCCTGTGGCGGGGCATCCGCTTGCCGCCAGGACCGTCGTCGCAGTAGATGCGGGCTTCGAGTCGTGGCCGGTTCAGTCGCGCGCGGTGACCGGGCGCAAAATCAGGCCGAGCAGCCAGGAGATGATGCCGAGCACCAGGGCGCCGAGCACCCCCCACCAGAAGCTGTCGACGACCAGTCCGAAGCCCAGAAATCCGGAAATCCAACCCACGAGCAGCAGCAGCACGCCGTTGACGATCAGCGCAAACAGGCCGAGCGTCAAAACATAGAGCGGAAAAGCGACGACGCGCAGCACACCACCGATGACGGTGTTCACGAACCCGAAGATGAGCGCGATGAGGAGATAGGTGATGACGCTGGCACCCGCGTCCGGGGCGAAGGGGATGACGTGCACCCCGGTCACGAGCAGGGTGGTGAACCACAGAGCCACCGCGTTGACGATCAGCTTGATCAGGAATCTGGCCATGTCCCCACTATCCCACCGGCGCACGTCTGGCGAAAGCCAGGGCACGTTCATTCGCCATTGCGAATATGCCCGGGCGTAGACTCACCGAGTGAGCCTCTTAGACCGACCTTCAGTTCGCCTGCGCCCGGAGATCATTGCCCTTCCGGCCTATCGGCAGGGCCAGCCGGCCGACGCCAGTGCCTTCAAGCTCTCAAGCAATGAGAACCCGTTTGGCCCCCTGCCCGGCGTTATCGAGGCGGTCGCGGCCGAAACGGCCTACAACCGTTACCCGGATGCTTCGGCGCTCGCCCTGCGCGAACGCCTCGCCAAGAAGTTCAGCCTCGACGTCGACCAGGTGCACATCGGCTCCGGCTCGGTGGCCCTGCTGGCCCAGCTCATTCTCGCCGCAGCTGGACCCGGCGATGAAGTGCTCTACTCCTGGCGGTCGTTCGAGGCCTATCCCTCGCTCGTGACCGTCGCCGGGGCCACGAGCGTGCGGGTGGCCAATCGCGCCGATCACGGCCACGACCTCCCCGAAATGGCCGCCGCCATCGGTGACAACACCCGCGTCGTCATTGTCTGCTCGCCGAACAATCCGACCGGAACGATCGTTACGAAGGACGAATTCGAGGCCTTCATGGCCGTCGTCCCGACCGACCTGCTGGTCATTCTCGATGAGGCATACATCGAGTTCGTCACCGAAGCGGATGCCGTCAACGGCCCGCCGCTGCTCGCCCGCTACCCCAATCTGGTCGTTCTACGCACCTTCTCCAAGGCGTACGGTCTGGCGGGATTGCGTGTCGGTTATGCGCTCGGTGCGGTGGATATTCTGAATGCCGCACGATCAACGGCCATCCCGCTCTCGGTGACGGCGCAGGCCGCAGCGGCCGCTATTGCCTCGCTCAAGGCCGAGAGGGAGCTACTCGATCGGGTTCGCCTCCTCGCCACGCGTCGCGACGCGGCCTGGCAGGTGATGACCAGCCAGGGGTGGAACATCCCTGCGCCCCAGGGCAACTTTCTCTGGCTGCCCACAGGCGCCGAAACGACCAGTGTGGCCGAGGCACTCGGCACAGCCGGCCTGGTGGTGCGACCCTTCGCGGCCGAGGGTATTCGAATCTCAATCGGTGAGGAGCAGGCTGTGGCGACACTCCTACTATTGAGCGCGGATCTTGTCGACGCCCTTCCCGCCGATCACCCGGCTCGGCAGATAGGTTAGTACGGTGTCAGCCACCCGAAACGACGCGACTGCACTGGTTTCTGCAGCGCCCACCCCTGCAGCGCACACGCCCTTTGGTCTCGATGGGGCCGACACCTGCGTGCGCATGATTTCTCCGGGCGGGGTGTTCGAACCGAACGCCGCCGCCGAACAATTCCTGCCCTACCTCGACCGGCTCACCGAGGCGGACCACCGACGTTTCTACCGCGACATGGTCGTGGTGCGCAAGTTCGACACCGAGGCGGCCAACCTGCAGCGTCAGGGCCAGCTCGCTCTCTGGGTTCCGAGCCATGGACAGGAGGCGGCGCAGGTGGGGTCGGCCTACGCGACCCGGCCGCAGGACCACGTTTTCCCCTCCTACCGGGAGCATGTCGTCGGCATGATCCGCGGCCTCGACGTCGTCGATATTCTGCGCATGCTGCGCGGCGTCACCCTGGGCGGATGGGTGCCGGAAGAGCACGGAAACTTTCACCTGTACACCCTCGTGCTGGCCTCGCAGACCCTGCACTCCACCGGCTACGCCATGGGTATGCAGCTCGACGGGTCGACCGCGACCGGCAACCCCGAGACCGATCAGGCCGTCATCGTCTACTACGGTGACGGTGCCTCGTCGCAGGGCGACGCCAGCGAGGCCCTCGTCTTCGCGGCTAGCTACCAGACGCCTCAAGTGTTCTTTCTGCAGAACAATCATTGGGCTATCTCGGTCCCCGTCGCACGTCAGTCCCGCACGCCGCTCTACCTGCGCGCCAGTGGTTTCGGCATGCCCGGCACCCAGATCGACGGCAACGATGTGCTCGCGAGCTTCGCCGTCACGGCGAAATCCCTGGACGACGCCCGCGCCGGCCATGGTCCGTCGCTGATTGAGGCGCTCACCTACCGCGTCGGCGCACACACCACGGCCGACGACCCCACCAAGTACCGAGATCCCGACGAGCTCGCCTACTGGGTGGCGCGCGACCCGATCGTGCGCTTTCGCAACTACCTGCAGGGCCGCGGCATTGAGCAGGAATTCCTCGACGCCGTCGACGAAGAAGCGGCCGACTTCGCCGCCGACACCCGACGAAGGGCGCTCGACATCACCGGCCCGGAGCAATCGGTGATTTTCGACAACGTCTACGCCGAACCGCATCCGCTCGTGGCAGAGCAAAAGGCCTGGCTCGACCGCTACGAAGCCTCTTTCGACGAGGGTGAGAACTGATGACCGCTGCGACTGACACGAGCGTCGCATCCGCTTCGCTGCCAATGACAAAAGCGCTGAACGCCGGGCTGCGTCGAGCAATGCTCGACGACCCCTCGGTGCTGCTGATGGGCGAAGACATCGGCTCGCTCGGCGGAGTCTTTCGGGTCACCGAGGGCCTCATCGCTGAGTTTGGCGACAAGCGGGTGCTGGACACGCCACTCGCCGAGTCCGGCATCATCGGCACGGCCATCGGCCTAGCCATGCGCGGATTTCGGCCGGTTTGCGAGATTCAGTTCGACGGATTCGTCTTCCCCGGCTTCGACCAGATCACCAGCCAGCTGGCCCGCATGCGTAACCGCCACGAGGGCGGCCTCATCATGCCCGTCGTCATTCGCATTCCGTACGGTGGACACATCGGCTCGATCGAGCACCACCAGGAGAGCCCAGAGGCCTATTTCGCGCACACTCCCGGCCTGCGCGTGGTGAGCCCATCCAATCCGCACGACGCCTACTGGATGATGCAGGAAGCGATCACGAGTAACGACCCGGTGATCTTCTTCGAGCCCAAGAGCCGCTACTGGCCCAAGGGTGAGGTGCGATTCGATGAGAGCGGAACACCGCTGCACGCCAGCCGTGTGGTGCGGGCCGGCACCGATGTCACCGTCGTCGGCCATGGCGCCATGGTGAGCGTGCTGTCGCAGGCGGCCGACCTCGCCCAGGCCGAGGGCATCAGTTTGGAGGTCATCGACCTGCGCTCAATCTCCCCGATCGACTACGCACCGATTTTGGGTTCGGTGCAGAAAACCGGTCGTTTGGTCGTCACCCAGGAAGCTCCCGGCTTCGTGAGCGTCGGCAGCGAGATTGCCGCCACGGTCGCCGAGCGCGCGTTTTACACGCTCGAAGCGCCCGTGCTGCGGGTTTCGGGCTTTGACACGCCGTTTCCGCCGGCCGCCGTCGAGACGCACTTCCTGCCCAGCCCCGACCGTGTGCTGGAAGCCGTCGACCGCGTTCTCGCCTACTGATCATCGTTACCTCCACCAGCAGCAGGAAAGGCACAGTATGAGCGTGTCGAAGTTCACTCTCCCCGACGTCGGCGAAGGCCTGACCGAGGCCGAAATCGTCGAGTGGAAGGTCGCTCCGGGCGACACCGTGACGATCAACCAGGTGCTAGTCGAGATTGAAACAGCTAAATCGCTGGTCGAGCTGCCGTCGCCGTTCGTCGGCGTGGTCGGTGAAATATTGGTGGCCGCGGGAACCACCGTCGACGTGGGCACGCTGATCATCACGATCGATTCCAATGCGACCGCCGGCGCAGACCGGCCGGCGGCAGCTCCGGCAGCGGATGCCGCAGCATCGGCCGCCGACACGCTGGCCCTGGATACGAGCGACAGCATCAGCGACGAGGCCCCCGAGCCGGTGCTCGTCGGCCGAGGCGCGGCCGCCATGATGTCCACCCGGCGGCGGCGACACACCGGCGCGAGCGTCGCCCACGAATCCCTTGCCCCCGAAGCCCCGACGCGTACCCGTGCCGTGCCGGCGGCGCCGACCCGGCGCGCGGCATCCGCGGGACCGGTCATGGCGAAGCCGCCGATTCGAAAGCTCGCCAAGGACCTTGGCGTCGACCTTTCCCTCGTCGAGGCGACCGGGCCGGTTGGCGATGTGACCCGTGAGGACGTACTGCGTGGTGCGACCCAGGCCAGCGTGTTCCGCAACATCCAGACGCCGGAATGGCCCGTCGACCGCGACGAACACATTCCAGTGAAGGGCGTGCGTAAGGCCATCGCGCAGGCGATGGTGAAAAGTGCTTTCACGGCTCCGCACGTGAGCCTGTTCGTCGACGTGGATGCCACCCGAACCATGGAATTCGTCAAACGGCTCAAGGCGTCCACCGATTTCGCGGGCATCCGCGTCTCGCCCCTGTTGATCATGGCCAAGGCCATGATCTGGGCCGTGCGGCGAAACCCCACAGTGAACTCCACGTTCACCGAGGAGGAGATCATCGTGCGGCACTACGTGAACCTCGGCATCGCCGCTGCGACTCCGCGCGGGCTGATCGTGCCGAACATCAAGGAAGCGCAGGACATGAGCCTGCTCGAGCTCGCTGCGGCTCTCGAGAAGCTCACCATGACTGCGCGCGACGGTAAGACCAGCCCGGCCGAGATGAGCCACGGCACGATCACGATCACAAATATTGGCGTGTTCGGCATGGACACCGGCACCCCCATTCTCAACTCGGGTGAGGCCGGCATCGTGGCTCTCGGCACGATCAAGCAGAGGCCGTGGGTCGTCGACGGTGAGGTGCGGGCGCGGTTCGTGACCACCATCGGTGCAAGCTTCGACCATCGCGTAGTCGATGGCGACGTCGCGAGCCGTTTTCTCGCCGACGTCGCGAGCATTATTGAAGAGCCCGCACTGCTGTTGGAATAGTCGTGGTCGCACGCGTTGCTAATGGTTTTGACAATCATTATCAACAGGATTATTCTTGAGAAATGCCCAAGAGACATCTCGTAGTTCCGGCACTTCTCGCATCGGCCGCCCTCGTCCTCTCGGGGTGCTCGGCCCAAACGACCGCCGGAGCCGACGGCCCGACCGCTGGCCTCAGGGTCGTTGCGACGACAACCCAGGTCGCTGACTTCACCCGCAACGTCGTGGGAGACGCCGGCGGCGTGGATCTCACGCAGCTCATCCAACCGAATCAGAGCGCCCACAGCTACGATCCGTCTGCGGCGGATCTGACCGCGCTCGGCGCAGCCGACGTGCTCGTCATCAACGGTGTCGGGCTCGAAGAGTGGCTTGACGACGCCATTGCTGCGTCCGGCTTCGACGGCGTATTGATTGATGCTGACGCGGGTATCACCATCTCCGAGGTCGGGGCCGGCGAGCATCAGACCGAAGCTGCGGATGCGGCCGGGGATGCTCACGCCCATGACGGCGGCGACCCGCACATCTGGACCGACGTGCGCAATGCCGAGACAATCGTGCGGACGATCACCGACGGCCTCGCCGCTGCCGACGCCGGCAAGGCCGCCAACTTCGAAACCAATGCGACCGCGTACACGGCCCAGTTGCGCGCCCTCGACACGTGGATCCGCACCAACGTCGATACGGTTCCCGAGAGCGACCGCCTGCTCGTGAGCAATCATGATGCCCTCGGTTACTTCACCGCGGCGTACCACATCGACTATGTCGGCTCGGTGATACCGAGCTTCGACGACAACGCCGAGCCGAGCGCCGCCGAGATTGACTCTCTCGTCGCTGCCGTCAGGGCCACCGGTGTCACAGCCGTCTTTTCCGAAGCTTCCCTGAGCCCCAAAACCGCCAAGACGATCGCGACTGAAGCCGGCGTCACCGTCTACTCCGGCGATGATGCCCTCTACGTCGACTCGCTCGGCCCTGAGGGAAGCGCGGGCGACACGTACATCAAGGCGCAGCTGCACAACGCAACGGTCATGCTCGACTCGTGGGGCGTCACACCCTCCTCGCTGCCCGCCGAGCTGGAATAGTTCCCACGTGATCGAGAACGCTGCTCAAGAAACACCACGAGTACAAACTGCTGCCGCCCTTCGAGTGGCGGCGGCGTCGTTTGCGTACGGTGCCGAACCCGCCCTGACCGGGATTGACTTCGCGGTGTCACCGGGCCAGGCCGTTGCCCTGATCGGCCCGAACGGGTCGGGCAAGTCCACCCTGCTCAAGGGCATACTCGGGCTCATCACCCGCACGTCGGGCACGGTCGAAGTGCTCGGACAGTGGCCGGCGCCGGCCGGCTATATCGGTTACGTACCTCAAACCGACCAGCTCGACCCGCACTTTCCGGTCTCGCTCGAACAGGTGGTCATGATGGGCCGCTACCGGTCGCTCGGTTGGTGGCGCCTGCCTTCCAAAGCAGACCATCGGGCCGTCGCCGAAGCCCTGGAGACCGTCGACCTTGGTGCCCGTGCGAGGACACGCTTCGGTGAACTGTCGGGTGGACAGCAGCAACGCGGTCTGCTCGCGCGCGCCGTGGCATCCGCCCCGCGTTTGTTGCTGCTCGATGAGCCCTTCAACGGTCTCGACCAAATCAACCGGGACGCCCTCATCGAAACCGTGAAACGGCTCAAGCAGCAGGGCGTCGCGGTGCTCGTATCGACCCACGACCTCGACCTCGCTCGTGCCGTCTGTGAGAGTGTGCTGCTGCTCAATGGCGCCCAAGTAGCATTCGGGCCGCGCGACGCGGTGCTGACCCTGGCCAACGTGCAGCAGGCCTTCGGCTCGGTCGGTGTGGAGATGGACGAACACACCATCGTGGTTCCCGGGCACGGGGGTCACTGAGTGGATGTCTTCACCCCGCTGATCACCGCGTTCGACCTGCCGTTCATGGCTCGGGCGCTGCTCGTGCTCGTCGTGCTCAGCTTGGTCGCCGGGCTCGTGGGCGTGCTCGTCAACCTGCGCGGGCTCGAGTTCATCAGCGACGGGCTCACCCATGCCGTTTTTCCCGGCGTGGCCATCGGGTTCGTCTGGGGTGGCCGCGACGGCCTGTTCGTGGGAGCCATGGTGGCGGCCCTCATCGCCGCCGTCGTGCTCACCGTGATCGTCAAGCGCGCAGTCACGTCGGACGCCGCGATCGCCGTCGTGTTCACGGCCATGTTCAGCGTGGGGATCATCGTGGTTTCACGGGAAACAAATTACGTCGGCCAGCTCGACGCCCTGCTGTTCGGACGCTTGCTGACCGTCAGCCCGGCCGAAGTCAATCAGACCGTCAGCGTCTGCCTCATTGCGCTGGTCATGGTCGGATTCACGCTCAAGGAACAGGTCTTCCGGGCCTTCGACCGTGAAGGGACTGCGGCGGCGGGGTATCGGCCGCTCGCTCTCGACATCGTGCTCAACGTCGCCATCGCACTCGTTGTTGTGGCCGCGAGCAGCGCCGTTGGCAACCTGCTCGTGCTCGCCGTGCTGATTGTGCCGGGCGCCGTCGCGCGCCTGGTTACCAATCGCCTGTGGCTGCTCTTTCCGGTGGCGGCAGGCTTCGCCGTTGTAGCCGCCTGGGTTGGGCTCGCCCTTGGCTACGAAGCATCGGTGAATGGCGGCGTCGACCTGCCGAGCGGAGCAACCATCGTGCTCGTGCTCGTCGCCGGCTACGGTGTAGCCCTGGTGTTGCGACTCGCACTCGACCGAATCGGGGGCCACCACCGAACACGGCGCACGGCAAGCCAGCTGGCCGAACCGGCGGCGCCCTGATGGGCTACTTCGAACAGGCCCTCCTCGCGGCTGTGCTGATCGGGGCGCTCAGTGGCCTCGTGGGTACCCTCGTCGTGCTGCGCCAGCGCACCTTCTTCGCCCAGGCCCTCACGCACGCGACCTTTCCGGGAGCGGTAGGGGCGGCGATTTTGGGCGTGAGCATTCCCCTCGGCGCAGCGATAGCGAGCATCTTCATCGTGGGTATCATGACGATGATCGGGCGCGTCAATCGACAGGGGAATCAGGTGGCGTCGGGCATTCTGCTGACCGCCGGGTTCGCGCTCGGCGTTCTGCTGCAGGGACTCAACCCCTCCCTGCCGGTGAAGGTCGATTCCTACCTGGTTGGTTCCATACTCACCGTGACTGCCAGCGATGTGACGCTCGTGGCCATCGTGCTGGCGTTCGCCGTGCTCGCCATCGTCTTTCTGGGCAAGCAGATCATGTTCTCGACCTTCGACGTGAACGGTTATCGCGCCGCCGGTTATCGGGAATGGCCGATCGAACTGCTGACCCTGCTCCTTACTACTGCCACGGTCGTGACCGCGATGCCCGCCGTCGGTGCCATATTGGCCATCGCCCTGATCGCAGCTCCGGCCGCGGCGGCCCGCCTCGTCTCGCGCACGACCACCCAGATGTTTGTCATCGCCCCCGTGCTCGGTGCGGTGTCGGGATTGGCCGGCGTGCTGCTGTCGCGTTCACTCGACGTTGCGGCCGGCCCGACGATCGCCCTGACAGCGACCGGGCTGTTCATGCTGGCCCTTGTGCTTCAACGGCTCGCCGGTACCGTTCGGGCACCCCGCGAAGCGGATGCACGCCGAGCACCGCGAAGATCGCTACGGTTAAAGGCATGAAGCGAAATACCTGGCAGCGTGAGGCCGTGCGCGGTGCCCTCGGCGCCAACGACGGCTTCGTCAGCGCCCAGGCGCTGCACTCCGCGCTGCATGCGACCGGATCTCCCATCGGCCTCGCTACGGTCTACCGTGCCCTCGCCGACCTCGCGACCACGGGTCACGCAGATTCACTGCAGTCGCCAGAGGGCGAGAGCCTGTACCGCTCGTGCAGCACCAACGAACACCACCATCACCTGATCTGCCGCCATTGCGGACTCACGGTCGAAATCGAAGCGGATGCCGTAGAAACGTGGGCGCACAACGTCGCCACGGAGCACGGCTTCACACAGGCGGCCCACGTCGTGGACGTTTTCGGGCTGTGCGAGCGTTGCACGGCCGTCGCGGCGGCGTCCGCGAATCTTACGTGACAGAGACGTTGCGCAACATTCGGTCCTGACTGCCGTTTAGATCACAAGGGTCGCTTAGGTTGTAGACATGAGCTTCTACGCTCGAGCAGCGTACATTGCCGCGGGTGAAGCGTGATTGTGGGTGGGGGAAACAATGGAGGTTGAGCCGCGCGAGACTGCGAGCACGACGATCAGCCTGCTCCTGCGACATGTACGACGGCACGGCGGAGAGACTGCGGTCGTCGAGGTGCTCAACCGCGCCGGAGTGAAGCAGGGTGCGGCAATGCTCGAGGATGCCTCCTCGTGGGTGAGTTACGACACGCGAATTCGGTTGTTCGAGGCTGCGACAGCCGTACTCGATGACCCGAACACCATGTTCGCGGTGGGTGCCGACGCTGTAACTGGCGACATCCAGCCGGTGCTCGTGCAGCTGCTGAGCATGCTGGCTTCCCCAGCCGCAATCTATCGCGCGCTGCCGCGAATGGTGCCGAAATTCACCACGACGTCCACGATCGACGACATGCAGGTCGGCCGGACCAGCGCCACGGTGCGCTACCGGCTGCACGATGGTTACCCCCACTCCCGCTTGGACTGCCAATATGCTCAAGGGCTGTTCTCGGCTGTCCCGGTCGTTTTCGGCCTCTCCCCGGCGCGGGTTGCTCACCCGACGTGTCAGTCCGATGGACACGCCGCGTGCGAATATGTGGTCACCTGGTCGATGCGCTTTCACTGGTGGTCGTGGCGCAGGAGGAAACGCTTCGTGGAGGACTCCCTTTCGGTTCTTCGCGACAAGGTGCGTGAGGTGCAGTTGGCCGCCGCCGACCTGGTCCGCAGCGATCATGTCGACGAGGTGCTGGCGCGGATTGTCGAAGGCGCCGCCTCGGCAGTGCTCGCGCCCGGGTACCTCCTCATCCTGGCGTCTGACGATGGCGGTGCACCGATCGTTCGCCATCGCGGACTCAGCGCCAAACGTGCCGACGATTTGGCCGAAAGGATTCTGCGCGCAGAGGATTTGAGCACGTCCGCGTTGGTTGTAGATATTTGTTCCACTCGCAAGCTCCACGGGTATCTGGCCGCCGTATTCGCGGAGGGGCATGCAGCCATGAACGGAGATCGCTCTCTGCTCGAGGCCTATGCGGGACACGCGGCGGCGGCCCTCGACCTGTTCACAGCGCTCGAAGAGTCCCGGTGTGAAGGGGCGCGAACGGCTGCGCTGCTCGGCCTCGCACACGAGCTTGCAACCAGCGACAGCGTCGAGGTCCTCGCCGGTATCGTCGCCTCGGCCTTGCCCGCTATTGTCAGCGCCGAGATGGCATCCGTCTTGCTGTGGGACGCCGAGCGGGGTGAGCTTCGCCCGATCGCGGCCGAGGGGCTGGGGGAATCTGAACGGGAGCTCCTCCTGCAGTCGACCATCCAGGTGGAGCAGACCCCGGAGCTGATGGGACTGCTCACCAAACGGGAACGCGTCGTGGTCACCGCGGAGGGGGCCAGCCCGGCCTTGTCCAGTCTGCTCCGCGCTATCGGTGCGCACAGCACAGTGGCTGTACCGCTTCTCGCCGGCGACGTATTTCTGGGAGTTGCCACGGTCAGCTGGGGCGCTCCGGTTGGGTCTGAAAGGATGACGGACGCCGCCGTCCGGCTGGAGGGGGCGAGCCACCAGTGCGCCACAGCGATGCAAAAGGCGAGGTTGCTCGCCACGGTCAGACATCAGTCGCAGCACGACTCTTTGACCGGCCTTCCCAACCGGGCTTTGTTCGCACTGAACCTTGACGCCGCGCTCTCGGCCTGCCGTGCCGACACCCTGACCGCAATTGTGTTCTGCGACCTGGACGACTTCAAGCGGGTCAATGATCAGTTGGGCCACCGTGCGGGCGACGAACTCCTGCGGCAGGTTGCCGCACGGTTGCGCACGCAACTCGGTAACGCGGGCACCCTCGGTCGACTGGGCGGCGACGAATTTGCCCTCGTCATCGACGATGTATCCAGCGAACAGGAGGCCATCGACATGGCCGACCGAGTCGTCGAGTCTCTGAACCGGCCATTCCGAGTGGACGGCCGGGACCTGCGCATATCCGCCAGCGTCGGGGTGTCGGTGCACGAGGGCCAGGGCGGTCATGGGGAGAGGCTGCTGGACGCGGCCGACAGCGCAATGTACTCGGCCAAGCGAACGGGGCGCAACCAAGTTGCCGTTGCCGGCCGCGTAACGAGTACCGACGGGCAAAATTCGCTTGTTTCGGAGCTGTCCTCCGCGCTGGAAGCGGGCCAGATGAGATTGTTCTTCCAGCCTGTTGTTGACATTTCCTGCCCCATAACAGATCGGGTGGTCGGTGCCGAGGCGCTCGTCCGTTGGGAGCATCCGCGGCTCGGAATACTGGTGCCGGCGGCATTCCTGCCGCTGGCACAGGAGATGGGCCTCATTGCCGACCTCGACCTGTGGGTGGTCGGGGAAGCGTGCGCGGCCGCTGCAGCGTGGCCGCAACCAGGCGAGTCACCCCTCACCGTAGCGGTCAATCTCGATGCCTCCACGCTCGAAGACGAGCGACTCTTGCCGGCCGTACGAGCGGCGCTCAATCGAAACAACCTGCGTCCTGAACGGCTCCTCCTTGAGGTTGTCGAGAGCAGGGCACTCATCGATCTGCCCGGCATCGTGGAGCGGCTGGTCGAGCTGCGCCGGCTGGGAGTTCGAATCTCACTCGATGACTTCGGCACCGGGTATTCCACTCTCACGTGGCTCAATACCCTCCCGGTCGACCAGATCAAGATCGATCGAAGCTTCATTACCAATGTCCCCGACGAGGTTTCTACCTCTCTCGTGCAGGGCATCCTGGCGCTCGCAGCCAAACTCAACGTGGAAGTGATTGCCGAGGGGGTGGAAACCATCGAGCAACTCGACATTCTTCGAGCCAGTGGATGCGTTCTGGTTCAGGGTTACCTTTTCGGTCGCCCGAAACCGACGCTGGAAACGCGGCTCGTCGGTTCAGCGCCTCTGGCCAGTGTGATCTCTACCCTGGCAGGTGCCGATTTCACACCGGCGGCCGAGGCCAGGATCGTCTGAGGCGATGGAGGCGATGGAGGCGCTGCCCGGCCGCCGGCGGCGTCGCCCGGTTTGCGCCCGGGCCGTCGACCCCGTATCGTTGAAGCCTGCTGCGCCTCTGCGCGCGCATTGCGGCCTGTCCATTTATGTGTAGTCCGCCGACAAGGGATCTTGGGAAGGGCATTCGCCCTTCGGTAATGGAGGAAACCATGGCATCTGTTTGCCAGGTGACCGGAGCTGTTCCCGGCTTCGGACACAACATTTCGCACTCGCACCGGCGCACCAAGCGTCGTTTCGACCCGAACGTTCAGAAGAAGACGTACTACGTGCCGTCGCTTCGTCGCAAGGTCACCTTGACCTTGTCCGCAAAGGGCATCAAGGTTATTGATGCTCGTGGTATCGAGAGTGTTGTCAAAGACGTTCTCGCTCGTGGGGTGAAGATCTAATGGCTAAGGCTCATGACGTACGTCCGATCATCAAGCTTCGTTCCACGGCCGGAACCGGTTACACCTATGTAACCAAGAAGAACCGCCGTAACGACCCCGACCGTCTCGTGCTCAAGAAGTACGACCCGGTCATCCGCAAGCACGTTGACTTCCGTGAGGAGCGCTAAAAATGGCGAAGAAGAGCATGATTGCCAAGAACAACCAGCGCAAGGTCATCGTCGAGCGTTACGCCGTCAAGCGCCTGGAGCTCAAGAAGGCCCTGGTCGACCCCGCTGGCACCGACGAGTCGCGTGAAGCCGCTCGCAAGGGCCTGCAGAAGCTGCCGCGCAACGCGAGCCCGGTGCGCCTGCGCAACCGTGACGCCGTTGACGGTCGGCCCCGTGGCCACCTCTCCAAGTTCGGCATCTCGCGCGTACGTTTCCGCGATATGGCGCACCGCGGCGAGCTGCCCGGCATCACCAAGTCCAGCTGGTAACTCCTTCTGGCAGCCGATGACGTTCAGCTTCAACGGCCTTTGATTCATCCGATCGGGATGTCGACTCACAGTCGGCATCCCGATTTGTGTTGCGCCCGATGAAGGCAAAGGTTTGCGCGCACAGCGAAAAGTACGCGAATCGCTGGGTGAAAGTGTCAAAAACGGTCGCAAATCCGCGGAATCTAGCGGATGTCTGCTAGATTTCATCTCGGTCGAACCGACCAACGGAGCGGCACAACCTGCCGCGCCCGCATCACAAACATCGCTGTTAACACAGACGAAGGTCCGAGGAGGACACTCAATGGCTGACAAGTCGCTGAACAAGACCGAGCTCGTTGCCAAGGTTGCCGCTGACTCCGGACAGAGCCAGGCCGCCGTTGATGGCGTTCTGAACGCTTTCTTCGCAACCCTGGCCGACACCGTTGCCAACGACGGTAAGGTCACCATCCCGGGATGGCTGGGAGTCGAGCGCACCGCTACGGCCGCCCGCACCGGCCGCAACCCGCAGACCGGCGAAGAAATCGCCATCGCAGCCGGCCACCGCGTCAAGCTGACCGCCGGAAGCAAGCTCAAGGCTGCCGCCAAGTAGCTTCTAGTGAGAACGGGGCGTCGACGCGAGTCGGCGTCCCTTTCTGGTTTCCCGGGCACCGTACGCGACGGATCTTCAGGACTGGGCGAATAAGCTAGAAGAGTGCCCCGTCTCGTCCGCGTTCTCGGACCGGCAGCCCTGCTGCTGGTCGCTGTCTTGTCTACCCTTGTCGCGTTGGCCTACGGTGGTGGCGCTGCGGCGCAGCTGCTCGCCGACCCGGGGCCGGTGGTGCGCTGGGGGCTCCCCCTGGCCAAGCTCGTGGTCAATATCGCGGCGGCGGGCACCATCGGTGCACTGGTGCTCACGCTGTTCGCGCTGAGCCCCAAGGAACGCGAATTCAACACCGCCCTGGACTTCGCCGCAGCTTCGTCGGCACTGTTCGCCGTGGCATCCGCCGTCACGGGCTTTTTGACCTTTCTGCAGGTCACCAATGTGCCGTTTGGCGTCAGTGATCAATTCAGTGCCACGGTCGGCCAGTTTTTCAGCCAGATCGAACTGGGGCAGGCCTGGCTTGCGACGACGTTGATCGCCGCCGGCGTTACCGTGTTGTGCTTTGCCGTGCGCAACCAGACGGCGCTGGTCTTCGTGACCGTGCTGGCCCTGACCGCGCTGCTGCCGATGGCTCAGCAGGGCCACTCGGCAGGCGCCGCGGGCCACAACGCCGCGATCACGGCCCTCGGCCTGCACCTCGTCTTCGCGGCCATCTGGCTGGGCGGCCTGCTCACCATCATCGTCCTACGCACCCAGCTGGACGGCGAACGCATCCGTCAGGTGATCGGGCGGTACTCCTCGCTCGCCCTGATCTCCTTCATCGTGGTGGCCGCCTCTGGCTATGTCAACGCTGAACTGCGCGTTGGCAGCTGGGACAACCTGTTCAGTCCCTATGGCTTCCTCGTGCTGGTCAAGGTCATCGCCCTCGTCGCCCTCGGCGGTTTCGGCATTCTGCAACGTCGATTCTTCATCAAGCGGATGCAGCGGAGCGAGCCGGCGCGCGGACGCTGGTTCTGGTGGCTCGTCGTGACCGAGCTCGGCTTCATGGGCCTCGCATCGGGTGTGGCTGCCGCGCTGGCCCGCACGGCGACCCCTATCGCCCAGGTGGTCGCAACGGAGATTCCTCAGTCCACGCCGGCTCAGGTTCTCACCGGCGAAGTGCTCCCGCCCGAGCTGACTTTTTCGCGGTACTTCACGGAGTGGAATTTTGACCTCGCCTGGACTCTGTTCTGTGCCTTCGGCATCTTCTTCTACCTGGCCGGTGCCTGGCGGCTGCACCGCCGCGGCGACGCCTGGCCGATTTACCGCAGCGTGCTTTGGATTCTCGGCATGCTCACCCTGTTCTACATCACCAACGGTGGCGTGAACGTGTACGAGAAGTACCTGTTCTCTACCCACATGCTCGTGCACATGGTGCTGACCATGCTCGTGCCGCTGATGCTTGTGCCGGGCGCTCCCGTGACGCTGGCAGCGCGTGCGATCGCCAAGCGGCAAGATGGCAGCCGTGGCGCACGCGAGTGGATTCTCACCGCCGTGCACTCGCGTTTCGCCGGCATCGTGGCCAACCCGATCGTCGCCGCCGTACTGTTCGGCGTTTCGCTCTGGGTGTTCTACTACACCTCGATCTTCAGTTGGGCGACGACGGACCACATCGGCCACCAGTGGATGATCGTGCACTTTTTGATCACCGGCTATCTGTTCGTACAGTCCCTGATCGGCATCGACCCGGTACCGTACCGGTTGCCGTACGCGTTCCGCCTGCTACTGCTGCTCGTGACCATGGCGTTCCACGCGTTCTTCGGCCTCGCCTTGATGAGCGGCACCGGGCTGCTCCTGGCCGACTGGTATGGCGCGATGGGCCGCACCTGGGGCCCCTCGGCTATCGTCGATCAGCAGATGGGCGGCGGTGTCGCCTGGGGAATCGGCGAATTGCCGACCTTCGTGCTGGCCGTCATCGTTGCAATTCAGTGGAGCCGCGACGACACCAAGGTCACGAGAAGGCTGGATCGCAAGGCCGACCGCAACGAGGATGCCGAGTTGATCGCGTACAACGCGCAGCTGTCCCAACTCGCCCAGCGCGACGTGCAGCCCCGTAGCCACTGAGGCCGGGCAGCGGGCAGCCTCCACGGGCCGCGCAGCCGCGTGGTCGGCTCACGCCGAAAGCTTCCTAGTGCAGCTGGATCGCCAGGGCGCCGCTGGGCTGCACGGTGACGCTGAGCCCCATCGTGAACGGCACGTCTTCGTCGCGAGTGGTGACGTCGCCGTCGAACAGCGACTGAACCTCGACCACGATACGGGCCTCCCCGGGTGCGGCGACCATCTCGAACGACAGCTCGCCGGCGGTGAGTGTGACGGGCGGGTACGCCGTGATCGACCAGGCGGGAGTGCTCTCGATGCGATCATCGATCGTGATGCCCCATGGGCAACTGGTGGGTTGCAGCACCGTCTGGGTGGCGCAGGCGTCGAGGAATTTGTCCAGTTCCGACTGCACCTGGGTCACCATGACCTTGTTCGGCAAAGCGTTCACCTCGACGGCGGTCGGCCCGGCCGCCGTCACGCTCACGGTGGATTTCTTCGCGGTCAGCATGGCCGACTCGTGTTCAAAGGTGTACCGGTTCGGTGCGAAGGCGAGATATGCGGCGGAGGTCGAGAAGGTGGCCGGGGCATCCGCTGCCGTGTGGGCGCGAGTGTCGAGGGTGAGACCGTTGACCGTGAATGATCGTTCATGCAGTACCGACACCTGTAGCACCGCGAGCGGGCTGATGGTGAACTTCCAGGCGTTGAATACACCAGCGAAGGTGCCGGCGCGCTCGACGGTGAACGCCATGCTCGACGCGGTGCCGTTCAACACGAAGTCGAACACGACGGTCTGGGCGGTCCCGTCGTCGTTGGTGGCGGGCGTTGCGGTAGCGCTGGCGAGTTCGATGTTGCGCAGGCCGCCCAGAACGGATGCCCGCAGCAGCGTCTTCGGCAGGTCCGCCGCCGCGTCGTCACTCAGTCCCCAGGCGGCCAAGTCGGCCTTGTCGGGCATGACCCCGCCGAACGCGAGGGCTCCGACGGTATCGCCGCGGCCTAGGGCGTCGAGGTACTGCTCCACAAAGCCGCCGGCGCTGTATACCGTGCCATTGAGGGCGCTGATGGTGCCTCCGAGCCCGGCGGCGAGGAGCGCAGCGACCACCACAATGGCGAGAACGGCCCGGGGCATACTGCCGCGGCGCCCCCTCGCCCGATGCTGTTCGGCCGGAATGGTCACTCCAATATTCTAGGGCGGGAGGGTCGGCCAGGCAGCCAGTGCCCGGTCCCGCGCCCGCACGGGCTGCTGGGCGGTTACAGTGGAACGTCCCCCGTGCAGCATTCGCCTGCCAGAGAAAGTGTGCCGTGTCCGAGATTCCGCTCAGCCGTGAACAGGCTCTGGTCTTCGCGGCGATCGAGGGCACCAAGCAGAACGTCTTCGTCACCGGGCGGGCCGGAACGGGCAAGTCCACCCTGCTGAACCACCTGTCGTGGAACACGAGCAAGCAGATCGTGATCGCCGCTCCCACCGGAGTCGCGGCGCTGAACGTGGGCGGCCAGACCATCCACTCGCTCTTTCGCCTGCCGATCGGGGTCATTGCCGACAGCCCGATCGACCAGAACGACCAAGTGCGCAAGCTCCTCAATACCATCGACACCCTCGTCATCGACGAGGTGTCCATGGTCAACGCCGACCTGATGGACGCGATCGACCGCAGTCTGCGCCAAGCTCGCCAGCGTCCGTTCGACGTGTTCGGCGGGGTGCAGATCGTGCTGTTCGGCGACCCGTACCAGCTGGCCCCGGTTCCCGGCGGCCCCGACGAACGCGCCTATTTCGCCGACCACTACCGGTCGATGTGGTTCTTCGACGCCAAGGTCTGGCGTGATGCCGAGCTCCGCATCTTCGAGTTGACCGAGATTCACCGCCAGCACGACAACGACTTCAAGCTCATGCTCAATGCCGTGCGTCACGGCCAGGTCACTGCCGAGATCGGCGGTGCGCTCAATGGCGCCGGAGCGCGAACCCCGCCGAGTGAGGGCGTGATCACCCTCGCGACGCGTAATGACGCGGTGAACCGCATCAACGCATCCGCTTTGAAGAAACTGTCGGGCAAGTCGCTCACCGCGAAGGCCGATATCACCGGGGATTTCGGCGGCAAGCAGTTTCCCGCTGATGAGGTGCTCGAGCTCAAGGTAGGCGCGCAGGTGATGTTTCTGCGCAACGATTCGGCGCCGGGCGGTGGCCTGCGCTGGGTGAATGGCAGCATCGGCACCGTGACCAAGGTCACCTCAACCGTTTTCGTCAACATCGACGGCGATGTGCACGAGGTGGAACCGACCGTGTGGGAGAAGTACAAGTACACCTACAACGCCGCGACCAAGAAACTGAGCCGGGATGTCGTGGCGGAATTCACGCAGTTTCCGTTGCGACTGGCCTGGGCGGTCACCATCCACAAATCACAGGGTGCCACCTACGAGCGGGCCATCGTCGACCTTGGTGCACGGGTATTCAGCCCTGGCCAGACCTATGTGGCGTTGAGCCGGCTGACCAGCCTCGATGGGTTGTACCTCACCCGGCCGCTGCGCCCGAGCGACATCATCGTCGATGAGAACGTCAAGCGGTTCATGAACATCGAGGTCGTACCGCCGGTGGCGGACCTGGCGGGGCTGGATTCGTCACGTGCGGGGCCGACGGACCCGGAAACCGGGCTACCCGCCTGACACTGTCGGCGGGGTCCGTTTCAGGCGCGGCGGCAAACCTAGTGACCCCCGTGGCCGCCTGGGTCTGGCACATCCAACTCGACCACTCTGTGCGAACCGTGGGGTACCGCAAGGGAGCCAACGTCTGTGGCGGCGAGGGCCGGGGTGGTGAGCGCTGAGAGGAGAAAGCCCCCGACGACAAGGCCGGTAAGGAAACGCCAGCCACCGGGACTGGCTGCACCGACGGATGGAGGGTTTCGGCTCGAAGCGCGCCGCATTGCGAGGGCCACAGTGGCGGCCACATATATGTTGAACAGCGATGCCATGGTCATCGGGTACCAGGGCAGACCGGTCTGGGCGCTCGGGACGCCGAGGCCACTTCCGAGGGCAGCGATAGCCCCCCAGATGAATACCGGTATGAGAGCCGCGCCCACGACGACGCGAGGTGCAATCACGCGGCCGCTGGCAAGGGTGGCGATTCCCCAGCTGAGTTCAGCAATGCCGAACCCGACCAGGAGAACCGACAGGAGAAACGGAGCGGTCACGCCCACGGCCAGGTGGATCAGGGCGGCGCCGAGAGCGGCAAAGCCGAGCCAGGTGCGAATGACCGTGGACATGATGATGCTCCTTGGTGAATCTTCTGCTGCGAAGGGATGGAGTGGTGCTGGGGGCCGGTCGTTAGGCCGTGGCGTGGTTGCGAACCGTCTTGTCGGCGGTGAGACCAACCCCGAGGAGCACGATCGCGCTGGCGAGGTGCAGGAAGTGGTCAGCGGTGTTGAGCGCCAGAATGTTCAGCGAGGTGCTCGCAATGAAGAATCCAACGATGCCCAGGAGCAAATACACGGCGCCGATGGTGCTGTTGGTTGCCTTGGCGGCCGAAGCGTTGGAGAGGCCGGCAATGAGCAGGGCGGCACCGATCAAAAGGTGCGCAACGTTGTGCAATGGATTGACCTCGAAGATTCCGAGAAGCAATTCGCCCTGGGTGGCGATGAAGCCGACGCCGCCGGTGACGGCAAAACCGAGTAGTCCGACGAGGACGTAGACCGCGCCGAAGACGGTGGCGATCAGGCGATTGGGTGATGTGCGCATTTTAGGTGCCTCCTATGTGATTCACGGCTGACCCGTGGTTGCTTAGTGTTCGGAGCTCCATCCACTTCGGATTGGTACTGATTGTGCCCCCAATCTGCCCTTTTGGGTATTGGTGCAGCCACGTGTCCGGACATGCCGCAGCGCGGCACCCGGATCGGATGTCGCGCTGCGGGAAGGAGGCGAAACGGTCTTGCGGTGGTATTACGACTTGGCGTGGCGGCGGTTGGTGATTGCGCCGTAGATAAGGAGAACAATGAGCGAACCGACGATCGCGAGGACCCACGTCGTCACGGAGAAGAACTCGCCCAGGCTGACGTTGAACAGGAGCCCGCCCAGCCACCCACCGAGGAAGGCTCCGATGACTCCGAGCAGCAGGGTGATGAACCAGCCTCCGCCCTGTCGGCCGGGCAGGATTGCCTTCGCGATAGCGCCGGCGATGAGACCGAGCAGGAGGAATCCGAGGAAACTCATGAGACTGCCTTCCAGTAGACGTGTGCGAAACGGGCGTGTGCCGTTCGCGTGAACCTACCCATGTGCCTGCTTGTCGTCAATGGCGTGAAATCGGCGATTTGGCGACAGTCCGCGAAAAGCGGATGCCCGCCGGCGGGTGCGCCGTGCGCCCGCGTCATGCACGCGCTCAGTCGAGCCAGTAGTCATCCTCGACGTAGGACCGGCCGACGGTCGGAACGCTTTCGGCGACGTCAGGCACGTTCTGGTCGGTGATGGTCTCAAGCTTCACCACCGAGCAGGCCGTGATGAGCAGGGACACGTGCGTCTGCACGGAGCTGACGATGTCTATGAAGCCACCGCCGCTATGGACGGCAGCGGCCACGGTCGCTTTGAGATCTGCGATGTTGTACTCGTTCGACAGGTAAAACCATTCATCATTGATCGTCAGCCGGTAGCTCTGCATTGCCTGGTCCGTTTCATTGTGGCGAGTCCGTGGGCGCACTGGTCAACAAGACGCAGCGAAGAATTTCTTGCACGCTGAAATAGCGCGAACACTCTTGATCTACAAATGTACGGGAAATAACTCAAAGATGAAACTATTTAGGCTGTGAGAAGATTACGAATTGATCTATCCGGTACACTTGCGGTACGGAAACGGTGGGATGAGTGTTTCTGCGGGCCTGCAACGTTGGCAAAAACATAGACCAGAGGTCAGGAATACACATGGACGACGTAGACAACGTGCTCCGCACGCGGGACTGCCTGTCGGTACCGGCGCTCGCTCTTCTTCGAGCAATGGATCACAATCGCAGTCGGGTAGCGGCCGAGAGCGGTGTGTCTATCAGTGAGCTGCGAGCTCTAACTCGGATAGCCGAGGTAGGGAGCATCACCCCCAAATTGCTTGCACAGTCCCTGGAGATGACGACGGGCGCCGTGACCGCGATCTCGAATCACCTCGTGGCACTGAATATGCTCACCCGTGTGCCGCACCCCAGCGATCGTCGAAGCCTGCTGCTGGTCCTGACGCCGGCTGCGCAACAGACTGCCCAGAGACTGCACGACGAATTTCAGACGCTGTTCGCTCATGCCGCCCGCAACGTGACACCGGACGTCCAAGCGCGGCTGGGGTCGCTTCTCACCTCGATGGCGGTCGCTATCACGTCAGACAGCGACGTGAGCGCGGCGAGGCCGACGGCGTAGGCATCCCGCCAGGGATCGGCCTAGGGGTGGCGGGTTCCCAGACCGGACAGAAGAGCTCGGTATCCCTCTCGGTACGTCGGATAGGTGAACGTGAAGCCGGTGTCCCTGAGGAGCTGGTTGCGCAGCAGCTTGTCGCCACCGCGCTGGCTTTCGCGATTGGTGACCGGGACTGATACCGGCGCCAGAGTGGGCTCGGCGAGGCCGAGTTCGGCGGCGAGAAAAGTGAGCACCTCATTGCCAGGGACCGGGGCGCTATCGACGCCGAGATAGAAGGGTGCCGGTTCGCCGTCACGAACCAGCAGGTGCACGATCGCGGCGGCTGCGTCGTCCCGGTGGATGCGGTTGGTGTGGCGCGAGTCGGCCGACAGGATTGCGCGTGCGCCGCGCACCTGGTCGATGAGGCGCTCACGACCCGGGCCATAGATGCCGGACAGGCGCAAAACCGTGGCGGTGGGTATGCGGGAGTGCAGCATCCGCTCGGTGTCGAGCACGATGGAATCCGTGCCCGGTTTTGGGTTCGCGGGAGTCTGCTCGTCGACCCAGCTGCCGTCGTTGACGTCGTAGACGGCCGTTGACGACACCAGCAGCACACGGCGCGGGGTGATGCGGGCGTGATCGAGGGCATCGAGTAGGTTGCGCAGGCCATCGAGGTAGGCCGCGCGATAGGCATCGATTGTGGGGCTGTCGGCGGAGATGGCCACGACGACGAACTCGGTGTCGGACGGAATCACGGGTTTCTCGATGCTCAGGTCGATGGACTGGCCCGTGATATCCGCGGGAAGGACGCTCGCGTTGCGACGCAGTCCGACCACCGTGTGCCCAAGCCGGGCGAATCGCAGGCCTACCTCGGTGCCCAGGTCGCCGCATCCCGCAATCAGTACCGTCATCTGTCTCCTTGTCCGGTTCCACGGTATCGGGCGCAACCTGATTCTCGCTCATAACGCCTCGAAACACGGCAGATAACATGAAGTCATGCCTATTGTTCCCGACACGTCCGACTGGACCTGGGTGCTCCAACGCCCCTGCCCCGCCTGCAAATTTCGTGCCCGTGAGGTAGCGGTCGACGACCTGCCGCGCCTGATTCGCGAGAACGCCGCCGCCTGGCCTGCGGTGCTGGCACGAGCGGATGTTGCGGTGCGGCCCGACGATCACACCTGGTCGCCCCTGGAATACGCCGCCCATGTGCGCGATGTCTGTCGCCTATTCGACGAACGACTTCGTCGCATCCTCGACGAGGAAGACCCGCTGCTGGCGAACTGGGACCAGGACGCGACGGCGCTCGCCGAGCGATATGACCTGGAGGTACCGGAGACCGTGGGCCTTCAGCTCGTGGCCGCCGCGAAAAGCGTTGCCGATAGCTTTGCGGCCGTGCCGCCGGCTGCCCGCCAGCGCACCGCGCGCCGCAGCGACGGTCCGTCGTTCACGGTGGTGACGCTGGGGTCGTACTTTCTGCACGACATCGTGCATCACCGGCATGACGTGGCAGCTGTGACTTCCCCCGCTAGATGATGCGGTTCAGGATACTTGACACCGTGTGAAGTCTGGAGGTCACTATTTCAACGGCGGACGCGTTCTCAAAAAAGATGATCCTTGGAGCGCACCCACTGGGAAAGCGCCGGCTGTAGAGCTGCGGGTAACGGGCGAAGCGTTTCTCAATGCCGGGCATTCCGATCAGGATGACTTCCATCTGGTGCCGGTCGAAATAGTCGCGGACCTGTTCGAGGCCGGTTGCTTTGAGACGGTCAGCTTCGTCGATGATAGGCAGTTCGGTCCGGCCACTGGAGCAAGATTCCTCGTGCACGTAGGAATCGACGACACCATGCTCGGCATAGTCGAATTGCGCACTTGGAGTCGGTGGGGCTCGCCTGCGCCGATCCCGACGAAGCCAACCAGGCCCTGCAAGATGTTGGATATTAGTTCGCGGCGAGCAGCAGGAATGACCATGAGGTGATGGGCGGCGGTAGGTGCTGTGGCCATGTGTCAGACTTTGCTGATGCACTCATTTTCCGCTGAAACACCTGCGGCCAGCGCAGAGCTTCTGGCGCGGGCGTTCGCGGCGACGGCGCGTATGTCGTTGATTACGGACGCGCAACAGAACATCTTGCATGTGGGTAATTCCTTCACCACGATCACGGGATACGGCGCCGACGAAGTGCTGGGCCGCAACACCTCAACCCGGTTCTACTGCTCACACAGATGCGTGAACCGACCCCACGACGCAGACGGTCCTGTACTGGAATGCAATTCCTTCCCGGCGCCGCGGGTGCCGCGCATGACCTCTTCGATACCGCACTTCTGTGCGGGTCGGAAAGGCCACAATGCCCACGCCCACCCCGGTCGACGTCCTGCACGCCGAATACTCTGAGCTCCAGTCCCGCTACCCCGCGACACTTACGCGGGACCAAATTCATTCTCTGCATTACTACACCGCGGAGATCGAATTCAGCCGTGGCCTTCCTGCCGACGACCACTTTCCACACTACGTCGCCGTGTGGGTGCGTAACCTCCTCGCCCTTGAGGTCTTCGTCGCGCGTGAGGGACGGATACCACGGGAAAACCGTCGCCTCCCCGCCGGAACAATCTCACCAGAGAAGAAGGGACTGACATATCGGATTTGTGCACAAAGGAAAGCATTCGCCGACCGGCGATTGTCGTCCTATCAAGAGCGGCGCCTGGTGTGCATCCCCGGCTTCACCTTCCAACCACAGGAAGACCAGTGGCAGGCGAACTTCCTCCACTACTCCAACTTCGCTGATGTGCACCGGCGAGCACCCCGAGCGCGTAGCGGCGACGCCTCAGAGAAGGCGCTCGCCACTTGGGCCGCAAAAGCGCGGCTGGCTTACTGGGCCGGCAAGCTCCCCCAAGGTCGGATCGACAGCCTGGATGACCTCACAATCTGGACGTGGGGTAACCGGAAAGACCATCGGTAAGGGTCCCGTGCCGGAATGCAATTCGGGTAACGGACGCGCCCGAAGCGGAGCGCGGGTACAAGATTGCCATGTGAATGAGCGTGAGAAGTTCGATCCGGGGACTCGGGACGGCAAGCCGCAACCAACGGACGACTATATGCCGGCTGCGCCAGAGGTAGCTGCCACGGTTTCGTCGCAGCTTGCCTGGGGCAGGCGCGCAACGGCCGCGGCTTGGCGGCGGATGGAGGAGGAATTCGGCCTGCTTGACGCTGGTGAGGTGCAAGAACTGCTCGGGGCTGAACCGAACAGAATTTGACGTCCACAAAGCTTGCGGTGGGCGGCCTCATTCGCGTCGAAGTCGGCGGGAGGGTCCTCTACCCGGGATTCCAGGTCGACCGGGACGTGCGCGCGATCCTCCCGGTTATCGCAGGCCTCCTCGATCTGGCTGCGGAGAACTCGTGGAGCGCCGAGGATTTGGCGCTCTGGATGACCGCGCCGTCCACGTCTTTCGAATCGGAAGATCGACCCGTTGACCACTTGCGGAGCGAGCCGGAGGCCGTGTTGGCAGCGGCCCGCAGCGAGTTTGATTCCTGCTGGTGAGCACGCGCCGCTTACACTGCCCCACACTTTGAGAGTCTGCCTCGGTGAGCACGACGCGGCTACCCTCCGAGGAGCCGATGGCATCGGCCTGAGCAGTCGCTATGCAAGGCCCCTCGACGGGACCGTTTCCTTCCGGTGAACGCGACTCCACATTAAGTCCGCAAGGGGGACGTCCAGCTAAATCTGGCTTTTACACAATCACGTGGGCGCCCGGCCACTATGCCAATGAGCAGTCCGGCGCGCAGGTTTATGGTGAAGACGGCACGTACCACGAGGCTGGCATGGCTGGCTATCAAGGCGATGTCGCCAGTGTCGCCTATGGCTTGGACTCCACCGCTGGCCCGGCGGGCTGGATCACCGTCGGGCCCGGCGCGGGTGACTGGTCCATTACCGTGTCACCGATTTTGGCCCTTCCCGCACTACCCGCGACCGGCGGCTACGACGCCTATCTGTATGCGGGCGCTGAGCAACCGGTCATCTTCTCGTCCACAAAATCGGGGCGGGTCAACGTTCGACAGTTCAATGGCATCGACCCGACCGACAGCATCCTCCCTCAGCAAGACTTCAGTGCTGTTGGAACTCTTCTCGCTGGCCCCAGCGTCGTGAACGTCCAGCTGGAAAGCGTGAGCCCCTGGACACGATCCACGAATTAGCGAGGGCGACACGACCTGATCAGCGGCCGGTTCGGTCTATGGGACCGCGAATCACGCGCAACAGAGTGTGTTCACTTATCCAGTAAACGGCGTCCCGTAGAGGGTTCGTCCTGCGGAACATCGCGGGGTGTGATCAAGGCCCGTTTTACAGGGGTAGCTCTTTCAGTAGTGAAGCTCTGTGCGTCGCGGAGTGTGACCTGGGATGACTTGCAGTCTCGGGCGGTGGTCTGCTCGCGCGTGTGGGTGTCCTCTGCGAGCTTCGTGGTCCAACCAATTGCTGAGCTCCCCGGGGGTGAGCGGATGGCTGAGTAGGTATCCCTGCATGGTGTCGCAGCCTAGGAGGGTGAGGGTACGACGGGACACTTCGTCTTCTACTCCTTCGGCCACGACGGTCATGTCCAGGGTGTGGGCGAGGTCGATCACGGCGCGGATGATGGCGGTGGCGCTGGTGGAGGTGTTCATCGCGGTGACGAAGGATTTGTCGATCTTGACTTCGTTGACGGGCAGGCGTTGAAGGTAGGTCAGCGGGCTGTAGCCGGTGCCGAAGTCGTCCAGCGACAAGTTCACGCCGAGGTCGTGGAGTGCTTCGAGCACGGCCAGAGCGGTGGTGAAGTCGCCCATGACGCTGCTCTCGGTGATCTCCAGGGTCAGGAGTGTGGGGTCGACGCCGGTTTCGGTCAGGAGTTGGGCGACGGTGGCGTGCATGCTGCGGTCGCGCAGGTCGCGGGTGGAGAGGTTGACAGCTATCGCAACGCCCGGGTGTTGGGGCTGCCAGTCTCGGCATCGGTAGAGCGCTTGACGCAGGATGCTCTGGGTCAGGGACGTGATGAGCCCGGTCTGCTCGGCGATGGGGATGAATTCGTCCGGGGTCAGGAGCCCTCGAGTGGGGTGTTCCCAGCGGGCCAGGGCCTCGTACCCGATGATGAAGTCGTTGGCGAGCGACATCTTCGGCTGGTAGTGCACGATGAGCTGCTCGGTGTCGATGGCGCGGCGAAGCTCCGCGGCCAGGGTCAGGCGGCGTCGACTCCCGCGCTCGTCGGTGGGGTGGTAACGCACCACGCCGAGGGCTGAGCGCTTGGCCTCGTACATCGCGATGTCGGCGTGCTGCAGCACCGTGGACGGTTCTCGTCCGTCCTGGGGAAGGAGCGTGACCCCGATCGAGACGCCGACCTCCAGGCAGGTGCCCGAGACCTCGAATGGACCGGAGAGGAAGGCTCGGGCATCGTTTGCGACGTCGACCGCCTGCTGCGGGGTTTCGCACCTGGGCAGGAGCACCGCGAATTCGTCTCCACCCAAGCGGGCCACGACCGCGTCCGGGGGTAGATGGTCTCGCAGTCGTCCTGCGATCTGCTGGAGCAGGATGTCCCCGATGTGGTGGCCCAGTGAGTCGTTGATGTCTTTGAACCGGTCGAGGTCGAGCAGGAACGCGGCACCCTGGCAGCGCGCCGGGACGGTGTGCGGCGCGGTGGAGGTATAGGAATCGAGGGCGTGCTGGAGCTGCAGCAGGAACAAGCTTCGGTTGGCCAGCCCGGTCAGCCCGTCGTGGCCAGCGTCATGGCGGGCCTGTTCCAGCAATCGCGCGTTGCTCCAGGTCACTCCGGCGTGTGCGGCCAGTGTCTGGAGGAGCTGCAGGTCGCTGGGGGTGAACGTCCTCGTCCGCCCCATGCGGTTGCCCACCTGAAGTATCGTGGCCGATTCGGAGTCGAGAGCCAGCGGCACCAGGACGGCGTCACGCAACCCGACCTCGGTGAGCCAGGCTCGGAGCCTGGGCTCACGGGTGTTTCGGGGAATGACCACCGGCTCGCCAGACAGTGGCGTGCTGCCGGAGTCAGAAGTGGGTGACCCGTCCCGGTCGGGCGGCCGTCGCAGATGTAAGGCAGCGGTCTCGCCTTGAAGCAGGTCACGAGCTTGGTCAAGCAGCGTTTTGACCATGTCGTCACCAGCCTTCGCGGCTGCGAGGGCCTGGGTGAAGTTGAAGAGTTTGTCGAGGTCGGCGTGCTGACGTACCAGCCGGTCGTACGCCCGGTAGGCCACGACAAGCAGCGCCAGCAGTATCGCCAGCAGCAGTATCGCTGCGTCGAAGGACAAGGCCAGTAATGCGACCAGGGCCAAGGTGGTGTTGAAGACGCCGGTGATGGTGACCGCCAGCAGGGTCCGCACCAGGTCGCGGTGGGAGGGCCTTCCTTGGATCAACGCGATTGCCGCGGTGACGGCCACCGACCCCAGGACGCCGATCACGACCATAGTGGCATAGGCGACCCCCCAGTCCCGCAAACCTAGCCCATCACCGGCTTCCAGCCAGTGAAAGATGAGCGCTGCAGTGCCCACCTCGGCGGTGAACAAGCCGAGGTTGAACACCGCCTTGGACGGGGCCATGCGCCGAGCAACGAACCCCGCGCCCGCAGCGAGCAGGCGGAGACCGAGCAGCCAATGAGGTGGCAGCAGGAACAGGCCTAAGACCATCGGCAGCTCGCTGAACGACACCGAGTGGGCATGGTGCCGGACCTCAACGTGTATCTGAGTACTCTCCGCTACCAAGAACAACAGGAACATCATCGCCGCGGGCCCAGCCAGCGACTGGGCCGACCCATCAAACGCCGTAGACGCAAAGGCAACCTGAATGACACCCGTCACGCCTAACCCGCCGCCGAGCAGACACAACCTCGTCCCCGGGCGCAGTCTCAAACCTCGGCCCGGGGAGGGCTCCTCAGCCTTCACCGTGGGATACACGTTCCATTCCTCGAGTGTTGGTCGCAGGCACAGCGCCGTCGTCCTAGCTGAGCGAAGACCCGCTGATTGAAGACCTGCTGAGCGAAGACCCGCTGATTGAAGACCCGCTGATTGAAGACCCGCTGAGTGAAGACCCGCTGAGCGAAGACCCGCTGAGTGAAGACCCGCTGAGCGAAGACCCGCTGAGCGAAGAAGCCGCCGAGGCCGATAGTGGGCCGGCTAGCACGGCCGTGGCCACGAAAACCGAGATCGTCAGTAGGCTGGCGAACTTGCGCTTAATCGTCATACTTTGTTCCCTTTTCGTCTGGTGGATTCTCTGATTATCCATAAGCTCACTCCTATTAACGGATGAGGGCGACAGAAGCCCAAATTCGCACAGACGGTTGGGAACAGATTCGAGCTAGACCGTCCCCAACTGGCCCATCTGAACCCTATCGAGGATCCACCGACCACTTTCACCCCAGATCGGGGGTGCCCCTAAGCGCTTGTTAAGGTGCTTGAGCGCCGGCGATGCCATGGTCGACGTAGAGGTCGTCGCGTCGGACGCCGGCGGCCAGCTGCTGGCGCGTCGATACGCGCGCGTAGCTGATCAGCTTTGTCATGGTGTTCCTCGGGTGTGTCTCATAACTAACGGTGGGTACTGCCATTCGAGCAGGAGGTTATGTGACGTAGTTATAAGAATCACCGCGCGGCGAGATTCCGGCGATCTGTAAAGGCGCAAGAATCGAGGCGTGAGACGTCTTATGTCCCTAGGGATATAAGACGCGGACGCCGGCACTGCGCTGTGGTTACGGCCGAAATACCTAGGAGGCCAGGCTTTCAGTCCGGGAAGTCTTTGATGCCGCCTCACGCGTCCGTCACATTGACGGTCGCGGCATCGACGGCAAACCACCGTGATGAGGAACGTCCAAAGCTTGTCTTGTGAGAAGCCCAGACGGTGGCGGCGATCTTCGAACGAAGGTTGTCAAACCTCGAGCTGACACTGCACTCCACCCCAAAAAGGCGGCGACGAAAGCCGGACCGTGTCACCGCAAGGGCGGGCTCATATGTCAGCGCCCACGGACTATTTTTCCAAGATCCTCGAGATCCTCGAGATCCTCGACATCCTCGACATCCTCGATATCACCGAGCCACGGCTACCGCCACCGGGTTACGGCTCCCCGGCTCGTCGCCCGCTTCACCTCACCAAGTGGTTTCCTTCATGGCTGGCACGGGGCAGGCGCCACAAGTCGAGGTCGATGGCGCCACCCATTCGGGCCGTGGGAGGATGCCAGTCAGCGTTGGTGCTGACGGGATTTGCTCGCGGGGCTTAGGTTGCCGTGACTCCGGCAGTTACCTGCGGGAAAGGATCACGCAAGCGGCTATCGGGCAAGCCCGGGATGTTGGCCCGAACTAGGACGGCCGATTCAGGCGTTCAGATATCGAGAGAAAGTTTCGATATGAATGATTGAAGTCGTGATTACCTTGAGAACTGACACCGTCCTCTGACAAAACGGTGGAGCGGATGACGGGAATCGAACCCGCGCTATCAGCTTGGGAAGCTGAAGTTCTACCATTGAACTACATCCGCGCGCCCGCTGTTGGTCAACAACAATCGGAACCGTGCCAGCATATCAAGCTCGCGCCGCTAGGCTGGCACGGTGCTGCTCTCCGATCGCGATATCAAGGTTGAACTCGACGCTGGACGAATCGGTTTGGAGCCGCTCGACCCCGCCATGATCCAGCCCTCGAGCATTGATGTGCGCCTGGACCGCTTGTTTCGGCTGTTCGATAATCACAAGTACGCCTACATTGATCCGGCCGAAGACCAGCCGGAGCTGACCCACCTGATCGAGACCAAGCCCGACGAGCCGTTCATTTTGCACCCGGGCGAGTTCGTGCTCGGCGCCACCTACGAGCAGGTCACCCTGCCCGACAACGTGGCTGCCCGGCTCGAGGGGAAGAGCTCGCTCGGTCGCCTCGGTCTGCTGACGCACTCCACGGCCGGCTTCATCGATCCCGGCTTCTCCGGCCACGTCACGCTCGAGCTCAGCAATGTCGCGACGTTGCCGATCAAGCTGTGGCCAGGAATGAAGATCGGCCAGCTCTGCTTCTTCCAGCTGAGCTCCCCGGCCGAGACCCCCTACGGCTCCAGCACATACGGCTCCCGCTACCAGGGCCAGCGAGGCCCGACGGCCTCACGCTCGTTCCAAAACTTTCACCGCACCACCATCGACCGCTGACCCCCCCCGCTTCGCGCGAGCGGATACCTGCGGGTAATCCGCAGGTGACCTCCGGTCGGGTAAAATCTGGGTATGACCTCCCTGCCCACCCGATTCGACGAGGCGCTCATCGCGCACGGCCCGACGCCGGAATATCCCGGGCGCATGCGCCGCTTCGGCCAGATGGTCGGATCTTGGGCCGCGAAGGGCTCCCGCCTCGACGAGACCACGGGCGAATGGATCGACCGCGACTTTGTCTGGATGGTCGAATTCATTCTCGACGGCCGGGCCGTGCAAGACGTGGAGGTCATCGCGAGCGCGACGCATCCGTCCGGCTTTGAAACCGTCGCCACTACCGTGCGTGTCTACGACCCGTTCGCCGGCGCCTGGCGGGTAAGCTATTTCGCCCCGACCCTCGGGGAATACTGCCAGCTCGTAGCCACCCCGTACCGGCACGGCGTGCGCCAGGAGGGTACTCGCACCGACGGTCGCCCGATCCGCTGGAATTTCACCGCCATCACCCCCGACAGCTTCAACTGGGAGGGCTGGGTCTCGGCTGATGAGGGCGCGACCTGGCAACTGGTCGCTCGCACCGAGGCCACCCGCATCCGCTGAAGAACGGATGCTGATGGCCTCGGTGCGAGCGCTGCTTGGTGTGAGCGCTGCTTAGAGTGCGAACTTGAAACCGAGGTCGGCGGGGTACTCGCCGAGCGCGGTGAGGTTCGTGGCTGCGGCTTGCAGGGCAGCGAGGGTCAGGGCGAGGGTGCCGGGGCCGAAGCTGACTCGGCTGATGCCGAGTTCGGCGAGGCGCCCCAGCGGAACGAGTCCAGGTGCGCCGATCACCGAGATTTTGCCGTTGACCTGTTCGATCGCGCGCGACACCTTGTCTTCGTCCGTGAGGCCGAGGAAGAAGATGACGTCGGCTCCGGCGCCGAGGTAGGCATTGGCGCGGGCGACGGCCTCATCCCAGTCTCCGCCGCCGGCGAGGGTGTCTACGCGGGCGTTGATCACCAGCGGAATGCCGCTCTGGTCGGCTCCGGTACGGGCGGCTGCCACGCGGGCGGCGGCGGTCTCGATGTCGAACTGCGGGGCCTTCCCGGCGCCGACGGAGTCTTCGATGTTGATGCCGACGATGCCGGATTCCTCGATCAGGCGACGCACGTTGCGGGTCACGCCGAGGGCATCGGGTGCGTAGCCCTTCTCGAAGTCGGCCGAGACAGGAAGGTCGACGGCGCCGGCGATGATCGTGGCAGCGATGATGGCCTCGTCGAGAGAGAGTCCCTCACCGTCTTGCAGACCACGCACGTTCGAGATGGAGTGGCTCGCAGTGGCGAGGGCCTTGACGCCGGGGGTATCGGCCACGATCTTGGCGGTGATGGCGTCCCACACGTTGGTCACGATGAGAGGCTCGCCCGGTACGTGTAGCGAGAGCAAGAGTTCGGCTTTCTGGAGCTGGGTAGGTGTCATGCTTTTGAGTCTGTCCTGCCCGTGGCTCCGAAGCGAGGGGACAGCCGCATTTCAGCGGATGCTCAGGCAACGACCGGCGGGTGCCCAGCCCGTGACCCGGCGATGGTTGATGCGTCGTTCGAAGGGCTCGCCACCGTTACCGGACACGCAACCGCAACTGCTCCATGCCGCCGTCGACCGCCAGCGAGATGCCTACGGTGGAACCGGAACGCGGGCTGGCCAGATACGCGACCGCGTCCGCGACCTCCTGAGCGTCAACGAGACGGCCATGTGGTTGCCGCGTGTTGAGCGCGGCACGTTCCGCTTCGGGGTTGGCGGCCTTCGCGAGCAGCCGGCCGATCCAGGGAGTGTCTGCGGTGCCGGGACTGACGCAGTTTACGCGAATGCCGTTCCGGAGGTGGTCGGCGGCCATCGCGCGGGTAAGCGCCAGCACTGCCCCCTTGGATGCACTGTACAGGGCGCGTTCGGGTAGTCCGGCGGTGGCTGCGATCGACGAGGTATTGACGATCGCCGCCGCTGGAGAGCGCAGTAGCCAGGGCAGGGCTGCGCGAGTGACACGGGCGATGCCGATCACATTGATGCTGAATACGCGCGCCCACTCCTCGTCGTCATTGTCGGCTATCGTTCCCTGTGCACCGATACCGGCATTGTTGACGACAATGTCAATGCGTCCAAATTTCGCGGCAACCGCGGCGATCGCGGCGCCAACGGATGCGGAATTCGCGACATCGGTCTGCACCGCAAAGTGTGTGGCGGCTGCATCGTGCGGGTTCAGGTCGAGCACGGCGACTCGGGCACCACCGGCGTGCAGGCGGTCGGCTATAGCAGCGCCAATCCCTGACGCGCCGCCCGTGACGACAGCAACGAGGTTCTCGAACTCATTCATGATGGTGCCTTTCGGTAGCGGTCGGAACGAAGTTCTGGCGCTGGCGTCCGAGGCCCGCAATTTCGACTTCGCAAGTGTCTCCCGCAGCCAGGTACGGGAAACGTCCGGAGAGGGCCACTCCTTCCGGTGTGCCGGTGAGCACGAGGTCCCCGGGTTCCAGGGTCAGGTACTGGCTGAGATGCCAGATCACAAAGTCGACGCTGAAGATCTGGTCAGCGGTGGTTGAATCCTGCCTCGGTTCGCCATTTACCCAGCTGCGCAGCGCGAGGTTCTGGTAGTCGACCTCATCGGGAGTGACCAGCCAGGGCCCGGTGGGGTTGAAGCCCGGCGCGCACTTGCCCTTCGACCACTGTCCGCCCGAGGCGTTCATTTGAAAATCGCGTTCGGAGAGGTCGTTGGCCGTGACGAACCCCGCAATGTGGCCAATACTGTCGGCCGGGCTGGCCAGATAGGCGGCGCGTCGACCGATCACAACGCCGAGCTCGACTTCCCAGTCGGTTTTGATGCTCGTGGGAGGAATCTCGACCGTGTCATTTGGTCCAACGACGGTATTGGGTGTTTTCAGGAACATGATCGGAATCTCCGGTGGGAGAGCGCCGGATTCGGCTGCGTGGGCGGCGTAGTTCATGCCGATACAGATGACCGCGCTCGGGCGCGCGATGGGCGCGCCGATACGCAGCGCGTCGGCCTGTTTTAGTTCGGGCAGCTTGCTGGCTCTGAGGGCGGCGACGGCCGCTGCCGGGCCGCCCGTGGAGAGAAAGGTCCCATTGATGTCCGAGGTGATTTCGGAGAGATCGTAGTAGGTGCCCTCGACCAACACCGTGGGCGTTTCCTGGCCGATTGGGCCTAAGCGGGCAAACTTCATGTGCCAACTCTCGTCAGTGAGTGTTCGGAAGGTTCCGAATCAAAACCTCGATTGACATTCTATACATCGGATGTTTAGGCTCATGGTGCCTAACTAGGAGAAAACTCTGTGAGTACAGTTCTCGCGCTACACACCAGCGATGTGCGCTTTCCCACGTCGACCTCGCTCGACGGCTCGGATGCGATGAATCCCGACCCCGACTACTCGGCTGCGTACGTGCGCATCGTCACCGATGCAGACGACGGCCTCGAGGGGCACGGTTTCGTTTTCACGATCGGTCGCGGCAACGACGTCCAGGTCGCGGCGATCACCGCCCTGTCCGCTTACCTGGTGGGGCGCAACGCGGAAGACCTGCTCGAGCACATGGGTGCGACCTGGCGCGAATTCGTGTGGGACTCGCAATTGCGCTGGTTGGGCCCGGAAAAAGGTGTCATGCACATGGCTATCGGTGCTGTCGTGAATGCCCTCTGGGACCTCAAAGCGAAACGCGCTGGTCTGCCATTGTGGCAGCTGCTTGGCCGCATGGCGCCAGAGCAGCTCGTTGAGCTCGTCGATTTTCGCTATCTGACGGATGCGCTCACTCCGGGCGATGCACTGCGCATTCTGCGGGCCGCAGTGCCGGGGCGGGCGGAACGCGAAGCTGAGCTACTCGCTACCGGATATCCCGCTTACACGACTACTCCGGGTTGGCTCGGCTACAGCGACGCCAAGCTGGTGCGTCTAGCCGCCGAGGCCGTCGACGAGGGCTTCGGCATGATCAAGCTCAAGGTGGGGGGCAACATCGACGACGATATCCGGCGGATGCGCCTGGCCCGGGCCGCCGTCGGACCGGACGTGCTGATCGGCGTCGACGCGAACCAGCGCTGGGGCGTGGCCGAAGCAATCGAGTGGATGTCGCACCTGGCTGAATTCGACGTGGCCTGGTTGGAAGAACCCACGAGTCCGGATGACATTTTAGGACACGCGGCGATTGCTAGAGGAGTGGCACCCATTCCCATTGCCACCGGCGAACACATGGCCAACCGCATCATGTTCAAACAGTTTCTGCAAGCCGATGCGCTGCAGGTCTTGCAGATTGACGCCACCCGCGTGGGCGGGGTCAACGAAAACATCACGATCCTTCTGCTGGCCGCTCAGTTTGGCGTGCGCGTCTGCCCCCATGCCGGCGGGGTCGGCCTCTGCGAGGCGGTGCAGCACCTGGCCATGTTTGATTTCGTCGCTGTCTCCGCGACCACGGAAGGTCGGATGATCGAATTCGTCGACCATCTGCACGAACACTTCCTGACGCCCGTTGTGCTTGATCACGGCGCCTACCTGGCTCCATTGGCCCCGGGTGCTGGAACCGAGATGCTCGCCGCCAGCCGTGACGAGTATTCTGTTACCGCACATGACTGAATTCACCCCAGGGCCCCTCGGCTACGGAGCCGCCAACGTCGGCAACCTGTACCGCGCGATGTCGGATGCCGACGCCCAGGAACTACTCGACGCCGCGTGGAACGCCGGACTTCGATACTTTGACACGGCCCCGCACTACGGACTCGGCCTGTCTGAACGCAGGCTTGGGAAGTTTCTCGCCGACAAGCCGCGGAGTGAGTTCATCGTCTCCACCAAGGTCGGACGTCTGCTGCGACCCAATCCCCACGGCGCGGGCCAGTCCGATCTGGACCATGACTTCGCAGTGCCGACCGATCAGAAGCGGGTGTGGGATTTTTCGTCCGACGGCATCCGGTCGAGCCTGGCTGAGTCATTGCGGCGCACTGGACTGGACCGTTTCGACGTGGTTTACCTGCACGATCCGGAACGCCATGATCTGCAGTTGGGCATCGAACGCGCCATTCCCGCGCTCGTCGGCCTGCGCGAGGACGGCGTGGTCGATCGCATCGGTGTGGGATCGATGACCACGGCCGCCCTGCTGGCGTGCGTGCGGACCGGTTCCCTCGACCTTGCGATGGTCGCTGGCCGATATACCCTGGCCGACCAGTCGGCGCTGCCTGAACTGGTGCCGGCCTGCCGTGAATATGGAGTTGGAATCGTCAACGCCGCGGTATTTAACTCCGGGCTGCTGGCCACGGACTCTCCCGGATCCGACGCGCGCTACGACTACGCCGCGGTTCCCGCTGGGCTGCTGCGCCGCGTGCAACGCATTGCCGAGTTCTGCCGGGAGGCCGGAGTCTCGTTGGCTGCCGCCGCGCTGCAGTATTCCCTGCGGGATCCCGTGGTTCGAAGCGTCGTTGTCGGCGGAAGCAGCCCCCAGCAGATCAGCCAGAACGTGGCACGGCTGCACGAAGTGATTCCGGTCGAACTCTGGCAGCGATTGACCGAGCAAGAACTCATCGTGGCATGACCGGCCGGGCCCAGCGCATCGACGCACACCTGCACGTGTGGGACCTCGAGGTGTCTGACTATGCTTGGCTCGGCCCGCAGCATGGCCGCCTGCATGCCAGTTGGACACCGCAACAGGCCGCGGTTGAGCTGGAGGCCGCCGGCATGCAAGGCGCTGTGCTGGTGCAGGCCGAAGATTCGCACGTGGACACGGCCTACCTGCTCGATGTCGCGACGCGCTACGGCTGGGTGCGCGGCGTCGTCGGCTGGGTGCCACTGGACAACCCTCGAGCGAGCGCTGAGGCACTCGAACGGTGGTGCGAGCATCCGGTGTTTTGTGGTGTGCGTCACCTGATCAACGATGACCCCCGCGAGAACTTTCTGGAGTTACCGGCCGTGCGGAACTCCCTGGCTGGTCTCGCGGCGCGCGGGCTTCCCTTCGACCTGCACGATGCCTGGCCGCGTCACCTCGACCAAGCTGAGCGTCTGGCGGAGGAGATCCCTAGCCTGACTCTCGTTGTTGACCACCTCGGCAAGCCGCCGCGGGAGCCGGACGCTTTCGCAGCCTGGCGCCTGTCGCTGGCCCAAGTCGCGCGTCATCCCCAAACCGTGGCGAAGTTCTCGGGGCTGTGGAGCGTGAGTAGTCCGGATTCGGTTGACGCGTTGCGCGGCGTGTGGGAGATCGCCCTCGATCTCTTTGGCCCCGACCGCCTCATGTACGGTGGCGATTGGCCCATCACCGAGCTCAACATCGGCTACCAGCCCACCTGGCGGGTGGTCGACGACCTTGCGGCCGAGCTGAGCGAACCCGAGCGCTCGAGCATTCTGGGCGGCACAGCCGCACGGATCTACCATCTTTCCCCTAACGATTGGACCTGGCCATGCTGAACGGAATCAACCCCCTCCTTACCGGAGAACTGCTCAACCACCTCGATGCCATGGGGCACTCGGACTCGGTGCTCATCGTGGACGCCCATTTTCCGGCCGCCCGCCTTGCCAACCGTCTGGTGGAACTCCCCGGCACTACGTCGCCGGAGGTGCTCGCCGCTATTCGCAGCGTGCTCCCGCTCGACGATTCTCCCGCCGTGGACCTCATGACCTCGGCCGACGGCTCGGTGCTGCCGGTGCAGACCGAATTGCTTCGGGCTGCCCGGGTGGAGTCGGACGCGGCCCGGTTCGTCGACCGCTTCGATTTCTATCGAGACGCAGTCGACGCCTATGTGATCGTGCGCACCGGTGAAACGCGCACCTACGGCTGTGCCATCGTGCGCAAAGGCCTGGTCGGTATCGAATCGGCGTAGCCCCGCGCAGTTCAGCTCGCGTGCCGTGGCGTCGAGTGCCCTAAGACCTAATGCAGGGCAATCGACTGCACGGCCCGCAGCTGGTTGCGGATGAACGTGTTGGCATGCCCGGCTAGATCATCGGAGTCTTCCCACAGGTTGCGCCAAATGCCCAGGGTGCGGCTGAGGTCTCGGTTCACGACGGACGAGGAGAACGACTCGAACACGACGGGCCCGTCGTACCCGATCCGGGCCAGGCCGCGAAAGAAGGAACCAAAATCAACCGTTCCGGAGCCCAGATAGCCGCGGTGGCTTTCTCCGAGGTGAACGTACCCGAGGCGACCCGCAACATCGAGCACGGGGGAAAATAGATCGGACTCCTCGATATTCATGTGGTACGTGTCGAGGTGCACGGAGACGTTGTTGTGATCGACCTCATCGAGAAATCCCAGAGCCGCGCGCCCCGTGTTCATCACATTCGTCTCATAACGATTGACCACCTCGAGGGACAAGTGGATGCCGAGGCCAGCCGCCCGAGAAGCCAGCCGGTTGATCACGGCGGCACTCGACGCCCGACCCGAGAGGGTCACCGGCTCCATGTATTTCTGCATCGCGCTGTAGATCACGCCGCACAACCGCGTGCCGCCGAAGGCATGCACGATGTCGAGACACTCTTCCAACATGCGCTCACCGGCAGCGACACAGGCGGGGTCTGCGCTGGTAAGGTCCGTTGATTGGCTGAGTCCGAGCGATGCTGTGGCGGCGAGATCGTAGTCGGTCAATAGTCGTCTCGCCATTGCACGGTCGAAAGTCGACGGGTCCATTAGCGGAATTTCGATCAGGTCGAAACCTGCCTGCTTCGTCTTCTCGATCGCGAGGGTCAAGCCTGCCTGGTCAAAACTTCCCGTAAAGACGAGTGCGTGGGCGCCGATTTGCATGTGGACTTCTCTCTCAAGATCTCTTCATTGCATTCTGCGTTGCGGAAAACCAACACCTTCACACTATGGCTCACGGGCCAGTTTTAGATACATTAGGATACAACTCAAGACCGACCAATTGTTTCGCAATTGGTCGGATCTTTAAAGCAATGTCTGTCATGATCGAGATGCTCATGGCCAAGGTCCATCCTCCGATGAAGTAGGTGATGTATGTCAAACCAATTGTTGAGAGTCACCGGAATCAGCAAAAGCTTTCCGGGCGTTCAGGCGCTCAAAGACGTTCAGTTTGAACTCGATCGCGGGGAGGTTCTTGCGCTCGTCGGAGAGAACGGTGCCGGCAAGTCCAGCCTGATGAAAATCCTCTCCGGGATTTACATCAAAGACGAGGGCAGCATTTTCCTCGACGGGGTGGAGGTCGACATAGACAGCCCGAAGACCGCCCAGGCGCTTGGTATCAGCATCATTCATCAGGAGATGAATCTGATGGCGCACCTCACAATTGCGCAGAACATTTTTATCGGACGTGAGCCGCGGGAAGGATTGTTTCTGCGCGAGCGGGCGCTTAACCGCAAAGCGGATGAGCTGCTCAAGCGCCTGGGCATCAATCTGGACCCCAAAGCGCTCGTGGAAACCCTCACCGTCGCGAAGCAGCAGATGGTCGAGATCGCCAAGGCCTTGTCTTTCGACGCCAAGGTGCTCATCATGGATGAGCCCACGTCGGCACTGACCGACGTTGAGACCGAAACGCTTTTCACTCTCATCGAGGGACTGAAGCGCACGGGCACGGGCGTTATCTATATCTCGCACCGCATGGACGAATTGCGTCGGATCACCGATCGCGTCACCGTGCTGCGCGATGGTGAATACATCGGAACCCTGCAAAAAGAGCAACTCGACATTCCGACGATCATCGAGATGATGGTCGGTCGCCATATCGAAGAGAGTGCACGGCCGACAGCGCGCGACCGCGCGAACAACGAGGTAGTGCTCAAGGTAGAGGGACTAAATACCCGCCAGCTACTGAAAGACATTTCCTTCGAGCTCAAGCGCGGTGAGATTCTCGGCTTCGCGGGAATGATGGGTGCTGGGCGCACCGAGGTGGCCAGGGCTATCATCGGAGCCGACCTCTCTGAGGGTGGTCGCGTGCACATCAATGGCAAGCCGGTCAAGATCAAGCGGCCCTCGGATGCGGTTGCGCACGGAATCGGCTATCTCTCGGAGGACCGTAAAGCGTACGGCCTCCTGCTCGAGCAAGACGTGAACACCAACGTTTTGCTGGCCTCTCTGCGCGACTACACCGATGCCCTCGGCTTTGTGCACACCATGAAGGGCAAGCAGAAGTCACGCGAATACGTCGCTTCTCTGAGAATCAAAACTCCCTCGATTTCGGCGACGACCAAGAATCTTTCTGGCGGCAACCAGCAGAAGGTCGTGATTGCCAAATGGCTTGCGCGGGATTGTGACATTCTCATTTTCGACGAACCGACCAGGGGCATCGACGTCGGTGCCAAGGAGGAGATCTACAAGCTGCTGAACGATCTCGTGGCCGCCGGCAAGTCAATCATCATGATTTCCTCCGAATTACCGGAGGTGCTGCGCCTGTCGCACCGCATCGTCGTGATGGCGAATGGCCGAATCACGGGAATTCTCGACAACGAAGATGCCAATCAGGCAAAAATAATGGACTACGCCACCCGCATGGGTGACGAGAAAGATTTGTGACGGCCATGAACGCTACCCCCGTAACTGACCAGACACGCGTTGGGGGAGGGACCCCGGAACCGCGTCGCTCGGCCACAAGCTTCCTGCGCGCCCAGATCCAGCAATCGCTCGCCTTCGCTACGCTTGTCGTTCTGCTGGTCTTCTTCTCCTTCGCGAGCAGCAACTTCTTCACCTGGAGCAACATCTCCGGCATCCTGCTCTCGACGGCCGTGATCGGAATCCTCGCCCTCGGTACGACCTTCGTGATTATCACGGGCGGGATCGACCTGTCGATCGGCACCGGCATGACCCTCGCGGCGGTCATGACCGGCATATTCTTGGTCAACCTCGAACTCCCGCTCATGGTCGGAGTGATCGGCGGAATTCTTACCGGCGGGCTGATGGGTTTTATCAACGGCTTCAATATCGCCATTCTGAGACTCCCGCCGTTCATCGCCACCCTCGCAATGATGCTCATCGCGCAGGGACTCGCGCTCGTTATTTCCGGAGTGCGACCGATCTATTTCAGCAGCGTCGTCGGCTTCAAGGACATCGCGCTCGGGTTTGTGATCCCTGGCCTGCCGAACGCAGTGTTGATCTTGTTCGTGCTCGCGATTCTCGCCTACGTGCTGCTGAGTAAGACGTTGCTCGGGCGCTATACCTTTGCCATCGGCAGCAATGAAGAAGCGACCCGGCTGTCGGGCGTCGACACCCGCAAGTGGAAAATTGTCATCTACACGGTCGCCGGCCTGTTCACCGGTGTCGCCGGTGTCGTCATCGGCGCCCGATTGGACTCAGCCCAGCCGCAGTTGGGTACCGGCTACGAGCTGCAGGCCATCGCTGCCGTCATCATCGGCGGAACATCGCTGTTGGGTGGTCGAGGATCGATCCTCGGTACCCTGATCGGTGCCCTCATCATGAGCGTGCTGATCAACGGGCTGCGCATCATGTCGATCCAAACCGAATGGCAAAACGTGGTCATCGGTGTCGTTATTTTGATCGCCGTATTCACCGATGCCCTGCGTCAACGTCGGGCTGCGTCCTAGCGCTGACGCGTCCTCGATGCTGATTTCTGAAATCGGTTGCATCCGCGTGATTACGGCAATGTAACGATCTTGTACCTGCCTGTATTTGAGCGATATTCCTCGCACTAATTTCGCTAGCATTACGTGACAACTACGAAGTTGTCCGCCGAAAAAACAATGGAGTTAATCGATGAAGAAGAATATTGTCTTTCTAGCTGCTGCGGCTGCGATCTCGCTCGCCCTGGCCGGCTGTTCGGCTGGCGGCTCAGACGCCGGTGACGCTGCTGCCGATACTGACAAGCCGTATATCGCCCTGGTTTCCAAAGGCTTCCAGCACCAGTTCTGGCAGGCCGTGAAGAGCGGAGCGGAAAGCAAGGCAGCGGAGCTCGGTGTGACCGTCACATTCGACGGACCGGCTTCGGAAACCGAGGTTGACAGCCAACTGCAGATGCTGCAGGCAGCCATCGACAAGAAGCCGGACGCGATCGGCTATGCGGCACTCGACCCGGAAGCCTGCGTCTCTCTCATGGACGCGGCGAAGACAGCGTCGATTCCCGTTGTGCAGTTCGATGCTGGCTGCAACAGCGACTACCCGCTGAGTATCGCTAAAACCGATAGCCTCGGCGCCGGTGCCCTTGCTGCCGACCACATGGCCGAGCTGATCGGTGGAAAAGGTGAAGTCGCCATCGTCGGCCACAGCCAGATCAACTCCACCGGAGTCGAACGTCGCGACGGGTTCGTCGAACAGATGGAAGCCGAATACCCCGACATCACGATCGTGGACATTCAGTACGGCGATGGTGACCACCTGAAGTCGGCGGATATCGCCAAGGCCATGATCGCGGCACACCCCGATCTCAAGGGTCTGTACGGCACCAACGAGGGCTCGGCCATTGGCATCGTGAATGCCGTCGGCGAGCTTGGACTGGATGCGGGCGAACTCACCGTGATCGGATTTGACTCCGGCCAGGCTCAGATCGATGCGATCACGAACGGCCTGATGGCCGGCGCGATCACGCAGAACCCCATCGGAATCGGCGAAGCAACGGTTCAGGCCGCCTTCGACGCCATCAACGGAGAGACCCCGGAAAAGGTCATCGACACCGGTTACTTCTGGTTCGACAAGACCAACATGGAAGACGCGGAGATCGCAGCCGTTCTGTACAAGTAGTCCCCGGGCGGCAACGGCCCGGCCCTAACACGATAGATACAACGAAGCCCCCACCCGATCGGGTGGGGGCTTCGTTGTATGGTGTGGGCCGCTACGCGATCACGTCACCGCACAGGTGCACGAGAACTCCCAGCTCGTGGAACAGGGCGGCCTTAGCGACCAACGCGCGGTCGGCGGTGTCGGCATCCGGTGCATAGACGACCTGCGCGTGGTTCGCCTTGTGTCGACCCATCAGCTGGTTGCGAGTGACGCCGTGCAGAACGGCGTTCATGATCGGCCACTGCGGATCGGTTGCATCGAGGCGGCGCTGGGTCTCCGCGGCTGGCAGATCCGCGACGTGCCCCCGACCCAGGTCGACGTGGAGCACGCCGTCCATGATGAACACCCGTGACCAAACGATTTCACCGGGCTTGGAAATTCCACTGAGTGTTCCGCCGCCGAGGGGGAAGAACATCGGGGGCTGACGCATGCTGTAGCTCTTGTCATAGCCGCCGTTGTGGGAGGCCGGAACGGAACCGGAGATCTCGAAGACCCAGACGAATTCACCGTCGTATTCTTCACCCCAGCGCACATCGTGCAGGGTATTCGCCGGGTCGAGACCCATCGCGGTCCAGACCCGGTTGGTGATCAGAGCATCGACGGCGACGCCCTCATCCACCTCGTTGAAATGGGGCAGGGCGAGCCCGGCGTAGAGCTCCCGGCTGCCATCCCGGGAGAAGACGGGAGGACGTTCGACGTTATTGAGCAGACCCTCGGCGAGGTCGCTAGCGGGAACGAGGTCTTTGAGTCCCTGCTGGTATTGGATTCCGACCGCATCCAGTCCGTAGTCATCCGAGATGCGAAGCGCAGCGATGTACATTTTGAACTGGCTGTGCACCTGGTCGGGGGTCAGATCGGCGGCGTCGTCCTGGCCGAAGTGGAAGGTAAACCCGGCGTCGTCCAGCCAAGTCTTGACCGTGTCGGCCTCCGCATCCGTGACTCGGGCCATTTCAGCGAACAGGGCGCTCTGGGAGAGACGTTCCTTGTAGATTCCGAGCGGGTTGAGTAGCTCGTCGTCAATGATCGCGTTGTACATGCCCATGCAGCCCTCGTCGAAGATCCCGATGATGGCCTGCTCCTGCTGAAGTTGGTGCGCCAGCGCAACCCCGAGAACAACTTCGGGCTGGGCCGCATCCAGCACGGGTAGGTCGCGCACGTGGCTTTCGTCGGGAACGATGCGGCCTGTTTGGAGCCAGGTTTGCAATTCAGCGACGGCCCATTCGTCGGTGAAGTCGGCACTCCACAGCGAGGAATAGGCGATACCAGCCTTAGTGAGGCTCGCGGTGAGATTGAGCAGGCCGACCAGGCCGGGGTAGTCGCCGGCCCAGTTGGCCACGACGAGAATCGGCCCACGGTGCGCCCGCAAACCGGCGAGTACGTGGTGGCTGTACTGCCAGACTGCCTCGACCACCACGATTGGGGCATCGCTCGGGATGGTCTTGAAGACCTCGATACCCATGCGTTGGCTGTCAATGAATCCATGGCCGCTTGCCGTATCGGCGGAGTGAGCGCGCTGCACCGACCAGCCGATCCGATTCACCGCTGAACTGAAGTCTGCTTCGAGCTGTTCCTGTGTTGGCCAGCATTTGAGATTCGCGGCCTGGCGGAGGTCTCCGTTGGCAACGGTGAAAATTGTTCGTTCGGGCGCCGGCGCCCGAACGAGTGGTGTGGGCAGGAGGTAGCTGGTCATGCGGGATTCGCTTTCTGATCGCTGGTGCTGGAAGGGGACGTACTGGTCTGGGTTGAAACGGTCGCGGGGTCACCAAGTCGGCCGGCCCGAGCGGCGAGAGCATGGGAAATATCGCGGGTAGCCGGATACAGCTGGCGATACAGCGAGTACAACTCGTTGTACTCGTCAGCCAGAGTCGGATTCGGCCGACGCACTTCGGCCGGCGGATTCCACGTGTCGATGTCGACTGTCGTGACGGCCAGTGCGGCGAGGAATGCGGCGCCATAGCTGGCTCCGATCAGCACAGTGGGGATCACTTGGGGTAGTCCAGTGACGTCGCTGACGATCTGTGTCCACAGATTTCCTTGGGCGCCGCCACCGACAGCCACGATGCGCTCGATCGACCCACCGGCATCTCGCATGGCCTCGATGTTGTGCCGCACGCCGAACGCGGTTGCTTCCAAGGCCGCGCGATACAGATCGCCAGCCGAATGCGAGATGGTGAGGCCAGCGATGACGCCGCGTGCTTCCGGATCTTGAATCGGTGTGCGTTCTCCGGCAAAGTACGGCAGCATTAGTAACCCGCGCGCGCCGGGACCAGACGCCGCGGCCAGTGCGATCAGCTCCGAAAAATCACCGGCGCCGAGCAGATCGCGCAGCCAACCGGTGATCGCACCGGAGGTCGCCATTCCGCCCGCGAGGTTGTGCGTGCCGGGAAATGCGCCCACTGTTCCCCACAGCCCGACGGCCGTGACCGGTTCGGGCACCGTGTTGACGAGGAACATTGTGGTCCCGTACATGAGCATGAGGTCTCCGGCACGTTGCGCGCCGACGCTCACCGCCTCCGACCAAGCATCGATCGTGCCGGCGATCACGGGAATGCCAGCTGGCAGTCCCGTTTCGGCGGCGGCTGCGGTGGTGACTTGGCCAGCCACATCGCCGGGCCAGCAGAGTGAGGGAAGTTCGATCGGGCCGATGATCGGCACTGCCCACGGTTCGTACCAGGAGTGCGAACCGGCATCGTAGAGCGGCGTGCACTGGCTGGCGGAGTGGTGGTCAAGCAGGTACGCCCCGGTCAGGTGCCAGGCCAGCCAGGAACTCGGCATGAACAGGCGGCGGGCGCGGGCGAAGATCTCGGGCTCGTTGTCGGCGAGCCAGGCCAATTTCGGCCCGGCGGACTGGGTGGACAGCGCGGAGCCGCCGCGAGTCATGATCACGTCATCGCCGCCCAGTGCGCGCGTGAGATCCGCGATTTGCCGGGTGGCCCTGGTGTCAACGCCGTAGAGGATGGCGGGGCGCAGGGGGAAGCCGGCCGCATCGGTGACCAGCACGCACGGTCCCATGCCGCTGACTCCCACCGCTACTATCACCGCGTCAGCAGCCGTGGCGGCATCGGCCAGTTCACGGGAGATGGACACGAATTCACTCCACCACAGCTCTGCGTCCATCTCGACCCAACCCTCTCGGGGTCGTGTGGGGTCGTGCGTGCGGCTCGTTGATCTCAGAACGGTTCCGTCGAGCGCGACGAGCACGCCCTTGCTGCTTGACGTGCCGATATCTACTCCGATAATCGCGTCAGTGCTCATGCGATCAGCCTAAATGAAATCGATTTCAGGGTCAAGGACACGCCCCGCCATGCGGCCCACGAGGGGAACCAGATTAGGCCGGATTGCCGAGCCTGATCGCTTGGCGGGGTCGATCGTCGCCCTGCAAGCGCTCGATCAGCAGTTGAGCCGCTGCTTCACCGAGCAGGCGTGCCGGAAGCGGGATCACGGTGACGCCACGCGGCGACAGCGTCGCGAACGGCAAATCGCCAAAACTGGCCATGCCGACGAGCGGGGGGGTGAGGTCGTGCTCGATCAGCGCTCGGAGGGCGCCGACCGCCATGAGGTTGTTGGCGACAAACACGGCATCCGGGGGTTCCGGAAGATTTAGCAGATCTACCATCGCCGCATGACCACCCTCGACACGAAAATCGGCGTAGCGCAGGTAGCGGTCTGGGTCTACGTGCGCTGCAGACATGGTCATCAGCACCTCTCGCCAACCGTCGGCGCGGCCCTCGGCGGTGGTGCGCCCGGTCGGTCCGGTGATGCAGGCAATCCGTTGGAAGCCCTGTTCGACCAGGGCCCGAGTGGCATCGCGTCCGCCTGCGACATTATCGACGGTCACGGTATCCACCTCGGGCAGGCTGCGGTCAACGGCGACGACCGGGCGTCCGCGCCGCGTCAGGTCGGTCAAGTTCACGAGGTCGCTCGCCGCGGCAAGAATTATGCCCGCCATATTCTCCGACACGACGACGTCGAGATACCGTGCTTCCTTTTCGGCGTCCTCGTCGGTGTTGCACAGCACCACCGAGTAACCGGATGCCTGTGCCACGTCTTCTACGCCGCGCGCTAACGCCGTAAAAAACGGGTTTTCAATGTCCGGAATGATCAGGGCGATGACCTCGGACGACTGCTTGCGCAGCGTGCGGGCGGTTCGGTTGGGAATGAAGGACAGCCGCTCCGCTGCCGCACGAACCCGCTCGCTGCGTTCGGCCGAGACCGTGATGCCGTTGAAGACCCGGGACACGGTCGCCGGAGAGACTCCGGCAAGCGCGGCGACGTCGTAAATCGTGGCCATGGAGGTCCTTTCGTGCGAGCCTTTCCACTCTACTGATCCTGGCCGACGCTCGGCTTGTCAGGTTGGGAGGACAGAAGACGGCCGGATTGATCTGGTGTCCAGCTGAGAAACCGCGCCGCGTTTTCACGCAGGATCGTGTCTACTGGGCCCTGACCGATTCTGGCGCGCAGCGCCGGCAGGTAGCGGGTGCCGAGATAGGCCAGCCCCGGCATCCCGCCATAGGCAACGTATCGGCTACGCCTCGCCACATCGCCGCCGATGAGAATGTGTTGCAGGCCCCCGCCGGCGATGACGGCTTCGGTGAGGTCGAGTAATTCGGCATCGCTTCGGGTACGCGGCCGGGCAACGCCGTCGTAGCCGAGCCAGGCCCCCCGCGCCACGAGTTCCAGGTGCAAGGCCGGGTTGGGATCGCGATCGGCGTGAGCCAACACGACCCCGCTCGGCTGCACGCCGAGCGTCAGCAGAAGATCAAGTACTTCATGGGCCGCCGTGCAGTATTCAAGGTGCACCATGATCGGAGCGCCGGTCGCTGCGTGGGCGATGGCAACGGCCACGAGGGTCTCGCGTTCAAAGGCGGAGATCGACCAGTAGTCGATGCCGGCCTTCAATAGCCCGGCTCGCACGGGGTCGCCGGCTGGAGTGACCGCCGGTGCCTCGTGGTGGTCGTGGCGGGGCATGCCGTCGCGCAGATCTGTGAGGAACAGGTCGGCGCGACGACGGGCATCCAACCGGCGTAGCCAGTGATCGGGAGAATAGTGCGCGTCGCGGTGCGCGCCGGTGGTCGCGATCACGGTTAGCCCGGTGGACTGGCTGATTCGAGCCACCGCTTCCGGGTCGCGGCCGAGCCCAATCGGGGTTGCGTCAATCATGGCGTCGAACCCGCTCGCGCGCAGAAGCTGAGCTTCGGTCGTTGACGCCGATTCGTCGCGCAGCTCATCACCGACGAGCAGAGGGCTGGCCTGAAACAGGTGCTCGTGATAGTTGACCCGGCCGAGCCCGGACGGGTCCACATCGCCGAGCACACTGCGAATCAGGTTCATCGCACGATCAACGCCGCCTCGGACAGCTGAGTGATCCGGTCTTCGGTGAGATCGATGTTGAACACCTCGGCAATGACCTGAGACCAGCCGTGAATAAAGTAGCGCCAGCCATCGACGACCGTTAGTTGCGCCGCATCCGCTTGCGCCGTAGCCTGCGCGAGGAACTCCAGTGTGCCGCGGTAATTGAACTCCCAGATATAGGCACCGTGCGGAAACGGGGTGCCATCGGGTACCGGACTGCCCGGACGGTCCTTTCCCAGCCCGCTCGCGTTGACGACGAGGCTGTGTGCCGGGGCGGCATCGAGCACGTCGTGGGTGACCTGATCGTCGTCAACCAAAACGTAACGGATGAGCCCCTGACGCGTTCCGCGGCGCACGTGCACGGCCCGGAGGTGATCGAGTCGGCTCTGCGCGGTGTCGGTGACGACGATCAACGCTGGCGTATCTGTTCGCTCGGCCAGATACCAGGTGAGTGCGGCGCCAGCACCACCGGCACCGAGGCAGATAACGTGGCCACCGGTGCGAGCGAAGTGATCGTCGGGCAAAAATTCGCGCGCAGCAAGCCCGGCGGTCAACGGGTCTTTGGCATGGCCGATCAGGCGTCCCGCTCGTTTGGAGATGCTCGAAAGCTCACCGCACAGAGTGCTGAAATCGTCGAGTTCGTCGAACAGGTTGTTGGTGGCCGCGTAGAGGCCCATTTTGTGGGTGGTGACTAGGGCGCCGACATGGTGGGGGTCGTCGCGAATCTGCTCGACCAGACGCACGTATTCCAGTGCGGTCGCTCCGATGGGAAGGTCATGGCCGATCAGGGTTCGGGTGGGCAGATCGAGAATCTTGGCCCAGACCGGAAAAATCGACATGATCGACGACTGCTCGGTGCTGACACCGATGAATCCCATGTAGCCGTTCATGCCCGTGCCTCCGCAGCGTCGAGGTGACTTGTGGAGGAGACGAATCGGGCGGCCAGGCGCTCGATGTTGTCGTAGTTTCCGGCTGCGAGATCGGCCAGAGACACCAGGTCGCCGCCGGCGCCGACCGCGATCGCACCCGCCTTGAACCAGGCACCCATATTGTCCGGCGTGACACCGCCAGTCGGCAGGAGCGGAACATCGGGGAATGGACCTCGTAGTGACTTGAGAAAGGCTGGACCCCCGAGGGAAGCGGGAAATATTTTGACGACGTCAGTGCCATATTCCACCGCGGCCATCAGTTCACTGGGGGTGAGTGCACCGGTCAGCACGAGCAGTCCGGTCGATTTCATCGCCGCCGTGAGCTTTCTACGGGTGCCGGGGCTGACGAGAAAATGCGCTCCGGCCTCCGCTGCCCGGTTTGCCTCATCGACGCTGGTCACCGTGCCGGCCCCCAAGTAGATGTCGTCGCCATACCGCGCAGACAGCTCGCGAATGACGGCGGGCGCGTCGGGGGTGGAATAGGTGATCTCCAGCCCGGTTATCCCGCCGGCAACGAGGGCCTCCGCTGCCCGCAGCGCGCTGTCGGCGGAGGGTGCGCGCAGAACGGCCAGGACGCGGGTGTTCTGGAGTCGGGTCAAGGAATTCGTCATCATCACGCTTTCGTTGCAACGGGATTGGCCGGGGAGCCACCGGCGAGAACGGCGAGCAGGTTGTTGACGGCCATCGACCCCATGTTGTCGACGGCCTGCACGGTTTGCGCGCCGAAATGCGGGGTGACAATCACGCGGTCCGCAAGGTCGGCCGCCAACAGCGGGGACGATAGCCCGCGGGCGTCCCCGCTGAGGGTGTCGGCGGCGAAACCGGCGACGGACTGCGCGCGCAACGCGCGGGCGAGAGCGACTTCATCGATGAGTTCCGGGCGCGCGGTGTTCACGATGACGAGCCCTGGCCGGGCGAAGTCGAGCCACTCGGTGGTTATGATGCTGGTTCCACCGGGACTGTGCAGGGTGACCAGATCGCACTCCGACGCCATGGTGAGGATTGCCTGCGGCACCGCCCCGGCCTGAAGGACGGCGTCATCGGCGAGCCACGGGTCGTGCGCGAAAGTGCGGGAGCCGAAACCTCGGAGGCGACGGGCGACGCCCTGCCCAATCCGGCCGAAACCGATAATACCGACGGTGAGGGCTCCGAGCTCACGCCCGCGCAGCACGGACCAGTCGTTGGCCCGAACGCGACGGTCTCCCGCCGTGGTGCTTCGCAAGATGGCGAGCATCAGTCCGACCGCGTGATCTGCGACCGCATCGCTGTTGGCGCCGGGAGTATTGGTCACGACGATTCCGCGCTCGGCGGCCGCGGCAATATCCACGGATTCCACGCCGACGCCGTAGCGGGCAATCACCCGCAGGTGCGGTGCCGCGTCAAGGTGTTGCCGGGTGACCACACCGGTCCCGGCGATCCATCCCACCGCGTCGGGCAGGAGCGCGAGCAGTTCGGCCAAGTCGTGGCGCGGCGAGGCCGTGACGACGGTGTGCCCGGCGTCGGCAAGTCGGGCAACCTCATCGACACTGCCGGAGGAGAAGGACCGACTCGTGACCAGGATGGTACCCATCAGCGGCCGGCCCGAGTCGCGAACCAAGGTTCGAGGTGCTCATAGCCGTCGATGAAAACGGCGTGGCGGTCCAGATAGTCGCTGTGACGGCTGTGGTCTGGGGAGAACTCCGCCGATACCTCAGAGAGACCGCGCGCGGCACTGAAATCATCGACCAGTCCGAGGCCGACGGCGGCGGTGACCGCGGCACCGAGACTGTTTGCTTCTTCGACAATGGTGCGGCGCCGCACGGGAATTCCCCAGACATCCGCGAGGATCTGCAGCCAGACGTCGCTGGCCGCCCCGCCACCGATCGCGTCGATGCGTGGAATAGACGCGCCGGACTCCCGGAAGGCCTGCATGCAAGTAAGCAGGTTGAAGGCCACGCCCTCGAGCACGGCCCTGGTCATTTCGGCACGCCCATGATGACGGTTGATTCCGATGAACGCTCCCGCGGCATCCGGATTCCAGTAGGGCGAACGCTCGCCGAGCAGGTGCGGCAGAAAATAGAGGCCGCTTGACGCGGCCGACGCGGTCGATGCTTCGGCGACGAGGGCCGAGAGGCTCGCGCCCGAGGGCTCCGGGTCGAGCAGTTCCGACACCCAGGCCATCGCACCGCCGCCGGACTGCATCGTTGCGGTGGGCACGTATCGGTGCGGAACGACGTGATCGAAGGTCATCGTGCGCTGCAGCGGGTCGTGCACGGGGGTCGTGCTTGCGAAGGAAATCCAAGACGAGGTGCCCAAGCACACATAGGCTCCGTCTTCGGGGTCGACGATGCCCGCCCCGACCGCAGCGATCGGGCCGTCGCCGCCGCCGAGCACAACGCGGGTCGTTCGCGGCAAACCGACAGCAATCGCCGCGTCGTTGGTCAGGGTTCCCACGACGGCGGTGGCATCGAGGATCTCTGGAAACAGGTTCGTGTCCAGCCCGGCAGCCGCCAACATTTCGGCTGACCAGTCGCCGCGTTGCTGGTCGTATGCGTTCGTGGCGGATGCGTCAGACCGATCGGTGACGAGGCGGCCGGTGAGCCGGTGCACGACGAAGTCTTTGGCCAGGCAGAAGTGGCGAACGCGAAGAAACTGGTCGGCTTCGTTGTCGCGCACCCACATGATTTTTTCCAACGAGTACGTGGGGTTGAGCCGGTGCCCGAGCAGGGTGTACGCACGGTCCTGGCCGATGATGCGTTCCAGGTGGTGCGTCTGTTTCGTGCTGCGCGTGTCAGCCCAGATGAGTGCGGGGCGTACCGGCAGGTAGTCGGAATCCAACAGCACCGCACCCATCATCTGGCCGCTGACGACGAGCCCGGTCACCTGAGCCGGGTTTACCCCAGATCGGGCCAAGAGCCCGCGGGTGGCCTCCACCACCGTATTCCACCAGTCATTTGGGTTTTGCTCCGCGACACCGCCGTCGGCGAAGAACGCGCTGTAGTTAACGGTCGCCGAGGCGACGAGGCGTCCGTCGTCGCGGTGTAGGGAGGCCTTGTTTCCGGTGGTGCCGAGGTCGTGGGAGATGATCACGGCTACACTTCCGCGAAGTAGTCGACAAAGGCTAGGCCATCGTCCTGACGCCACACCCGCTGGCCGAGGCCGTTCTCCAACACCCAGCTGTAGTCATGGCCAGCGCCGCCGGGGTAGACGGCGAGGAAAGAGTACGGTTCGCTGCCGACGTTGACGCTGCGGTGCGCCCAGCCCGGTGGAATGTAACCGATGGTGCCGGGGGCCATGTCCACCCAACGGGTGTCCTTCCCGTCGAACATGAGCAGCCCCCCGTTTCCCGACATGCCGAGATAAATTTCTCCCTGGTGGTTGGGATGCTGGTGGCCCTTGGTCATCCAGAATTCACCGCCGGTGGTGCCCGGGTGGATAGTTGTGATCGATTGCGGGAGCTCGCGGTCGATCTCTGGTACCGGGCTTGACACGACGGAGTAGACGATCGGGTCGCCGTCGGCGACGGCGGTTCGCCACGAGTTTTGATCGCGGAACAGCCCCTCGAGGTCGGACATGCGCCGGGTGAGCGTCGGACCTGCGGGGCTCAGGGTGCCGGCCGCCTGGTCGAAGCGAATGGACATGGGCGGAACGGGCAGTGCGGAGTAGTCAGACACGTCGTCTCCAGGCTCGGGGCAGCGGCGGTGCTGCAGGTCCAGAGTACCTGTAATTACAGGTCACATGTAATTACAGGTGAGATTCTTCTCCCGACGGTCCCGACGGTCCTGACTTACTGGCGCTGCCGGTATGGCGCAGCGCAGCCGTGCTCTGGGTGGCGGACGAGGCGCTCAACTGGAACTCGAAGCGACTGCGATCTCCGCGATGATACGCAATGAAGTATTCCATCGGCTGTTTGTGCTCGTCGTAGCTGACGCTGCGCAGCACCAGCAAGGCCTGGCCGGCACCGACCTTGAGCAGTGCCCCCTGAGCCCGATTCGCGGATATCGCTTCGGCGGACCGAACCCCACGCACTGCGCGGATTCCGTGGGTAGCCAGCAGCGCATAGAGGGACCTATCCCGCAGATCATCGTGCAAGACCAGCAATCCGATGTCGTGCGGCAGGTACGTCGTCGTCCATGACCACGGTTCGTCATCGACATAGCGCAGACGCTCGATCACGATGACCGGTGACTGGGGAGCGACACCGAGTGAATCAGCGACATCGTCGTCGGCCAAGATCACCTCCTGCCGACGAACCTCACTGTGAACGTGACCGCCGCGAGCGGCGACTTCCTCATATAGCCCGGTCAGCGTATGCACGAGGCTCTCCGGTACTTTCTGGTGCGCAACGAACGTGCCTTTGCCTTTGACTCGTTCGATGATCCCCTGATTTTCCAGCTGGGATAGCGCCTGCCGCACCACCGTCCGGGAGACATTGAACTTCTCACACAATCGATGTTCGCCGGGGAGCAGATCGCCCGATCGCAATCCTTGACGGGCGATGTCGTCGATGAGTCGGCGCTTCAGCTGGTGGTACATGGGTGTTGCGGCGAGTCGATCGATATCTGGGGGCGTAACGGCGCTCCGGGGTGCTTCGGCTGCGTCGACCGTGGAAGGTTTCTTGTTCATCGTGTCACTATCTGTGGGGTCGGCAGGCAAGGGGCCGAAGTCAGTGCGCCGCGCCGGCGTGCAAGTCGAGCAGTGCCTCGACGGCGGCGCGCTGGGGCAGGCTCGGCGATGCGCCGCGCTGGGTGACCGTGAGCGCGCCAGCGGCCATCGCTTGTCTGATGGAATCCGTTAAATCATTACCGCGGGCGAGGGCCGCGCCGAGGTAACCGGCGAAGGCGTCGCCGGCCGCGGTCGTGTCGACGGCCACGACTGGAATGGCGGGAAAATGTTGCACCGCGGTTTCTGAGACCAAAATGGCGCCGGACGATGCCATAGTGATCAACGCGTGGCCCGCTCCACGAGCGGTAAACCATCTACCGGCGGCGATGGCGGAGTCAGCGTCGGTCACGACGATGCCGGTGAGGCGGCTGGCTTCCGTCTCGTTCGGCGTGACGATGTCGACCAGGGGCCAGATGCTTCCGTCGAGGGCGGTCGCGGGGGCCGGGTCGAGGATTACGGTGAGCCCGGACTCGTGTGCTTTGCGGATCGCATGTTGGGTGAGTGCCCAGGGGATTTCGAGCTGGGTCAGGAGAACCCTCGACGACGAGGCGTGGGCCAGGAAGGCGGCGTCGATCTGCTCGGCGCTGAGTGAGGCATTGGCCAGCGGCACCATGACGATGTCATTCTCACCGGACTCATCGACGCGGATATGGGCGATTCCGCTAGGGCCGGGCACCTGAGAGACATGGTCGATGTCGACTCCGGCCTGCTGCAGGCCGTTCGTTAGCAATGGTGCGAACAGGTCGGTGCCGACGCAGGAGACCATATAGGCCGAGCTTCCGGCGAGAGCGACCGCGATCGCCTGGTTGGCTCCCTTTCCGCCGAGGACCAGCGTGAAATCATCGCCCAGAACCGTCTCGCCACGAGACGGGAGGCGGTGGGAAAAAGTCGTGAGGTCGGCTGTGATGCTTCCCACGATCAGGACTCCGTCTGTTCGAGTTGCCGACGACTCTGTCTGGCTCATTGCTGTCCTTCCCGCTTGCGTTCGTCACAATGACGTGTAATTACATTACCGGACAGGTTGAAACAGGATCATTCGGTTTGGTTGCTAGGGTCGAGTGCGGGAGCTGCCGACATATCGAAGGAGAGTGCCCAGATGAGCCGAGAACGCCGTTTCTACGTTGACAGCGCCCAGGTCGATGAAGTTGCTGAGGTGCTTCGTGACAGGCTCGTGCACGGTGTGACAACGAACCCGACGATCCTCGAACGGGCGCACCGCTCCTCGGCGGATTCTCCGGCACTCTATGCGCGCTGGATTTCGGAGGGGGCAGAGGAAGTCTTCTTTCAGGCCTGGGGTGACAGTATCCAGACGCTCCTGCACACTGCTCATGGGATCCTGGCACTCGGACCAAAGGTGGTCGTTAAGGTTCCGGCAACTCGCGCGGGGTTCGCTGCTGCGGCCGACCTCAGTAGGGGCGGGGCGACGGTTCTCCTAACAGCGGTGTACTCACCAGCCCAGGCACTCGTGGCAGCCAGCCTGGGGGTGCGCTACGTCGCCCCTTATCTAGGCCGGATGCAGGACCGCGGCCTCGATGGCATCGCCGAGATTTCCGTCATGACGGCCCTCGTGGCGGACACCGGCACAGACGTTCTCGCCGCGAGTCTGCGCTCCCCGGAAGCCATCGTGGCGCTCGCCGCCGTCGGGGTGTCCTATTTCACGGCGGCACCCGCGGTCATCTTGGCGATGTTGCAGCACGAGCTGAGTGAGAGCTCCAACGCGGAGTTCGAGGCGGCCGTCGCGCGCGGACACTTTCGCGCGCATAGTCAGCATTAGGCGGTGGTCACCGCGTCACGCAGCCACTGTTCGATACCGGAGATGTGCACGATAGTCAGTGCCTGCGCGAGCTCGGCATCGTGTTCTTCAAGGGCGTCGGCAATGGCCTTGTGTTCAGCAAGCGTGCGTTCGACGGAGTGCTCTTGGGTGAGGCCGCGCCAGATGCGTGCTCGCATGGTGTGGCTCGACAGGGAGTCGATCAGACTGGCCAGATAGGCGTTTCCGGAGGCCGCGGCAATGGCGCCGTGAAAACGGATGTCCGCCGTCACTAGGCCTTCGACGTCGGTCGACTCGTTTACCAGCTCCACCAGGGCGCGCAGCGTGGCCAACTCGGCTGCGCTCATCCGCACGGCGGCGAGTGCCGCTGCTGCCGGTTCCAGAATGCGACGTACCGCGAACAGCTCCAGGATAGACGAATCGGTGTGCAGGTCTGTGATGAACGTCATCGCCTCGAGGAGGAGGCGTGGTTCCAGGCTGGTGACGTAGGTGCCGTCACCGCGCCGCACGTCGAGCACGCGAATGACTTCGAGCGCCTTTACCGCCTCCCGCAGTGAACTGCGGGAGAGGCCGAGCCGCTCACTCAGCTCCTTTTCCGGAGGGAGTTTGTCGCGGGGTTTGATCTCACCGCTCAGGATCATGTCTTTGATCTTGAGAATCGCTTCATCGGTGACGGCCATGAACAGATTCTATCTAGGACGAAATCTTGCCGGGGCAGCACCAGGTGACCACTCGGTGCGTCGGCGGCTAGATGAAGCTTCGGTCAATTCCGGCCGCTGCATAGATGGCATCGATGACGATCATGTTGTTCATCGAGTCAGTGCCCTCCGTGGGGAGCGGCGTGTGATTGGTAAGAGCCACAACGATCGCTTCGAGTTGATGGTCATAGGTAGTCAGGCCACGCACGGTGCTGAAGCGCGTTATGCCGTCGATGGTTTCGCTGATGCTGTGGCCCGTCGACGGGAAGACAAGATTGTCCACGTGTGCCGTTCCTTCTGTGCCGACGATGTCGAGCGTCGACGTCTCCTGCGGGCCCGCTGCCATACTCGCTGTGACGAGGGCGGTCGTGCCGGAAGGGAAGCGGAGTTCCGCTTCGATGCTCACGTCGGCGCCGAGCGGATTTATGGACGCGAGAGCGCTCACGACAAGGGGTTCCGCGTTCATTAGGCTGCGTACCCAGTGCACGGGGTAGCAGCCAAGGTCCATCAGTGCCCCGCCGCCGAGGGTCGGAACGTGGCGTATGCCCCGGGGTTCGAACGGGTTGCTGACGGAAAAATCTGCGCGCAGCGACACTATGTCGCCCAGTCGATTCGAGGCGATTAGCGCATCAATTTCGACGTTCAGCGGATGGTAGCGGTCGTGGAAAGCCTCGATCAAGCGTTGGCCGGTGGCCTGGGCAGACTGAAGCATCCGCTCGGACTGCGCGGCATTCATGGCGAAGGGCTTCTCGCACAAGACGTCTTTGCCGGCTTCCAGCGCCGCGATCGACCACTCAGCGTGTTCCGAGGGTGGCAAAGCGTTGTACACGAGATCGATGTCGGGGTCGGCCAAGAGGGCGCGGTAGTCGTCGTAAAAACGCTCGATATTGTGGACGGAGGCATAATCGGCGGCCGCCGACGGGCGGCGTGACGCCACAGCCATAACGGTGACGTCGGTTCGGCGCTCGGCCGGGTGAATGATCGCTGCCGGGGCTATCCCTGACGCACCAAGGAGGCCAATACGAAGCACAGTGTCTTCTTTCAGAAGCGGTTGTCGGCACGAAGTGATGTTGTGTTGCGCTACACAGGCTACGCGATCTGTTGCTGTTTGGCCGAGACGGGAATGAGCAACAGCAAGCCGGCGAGTAGCACGAGCATGATGCCGAGAATGCCCCAGTAGGTCTCGCCGAAGAGTGTGACCATGATCGCGAAAGCGGTCGGCGCGAGAAAGCTCACGGCCCGACCGGTCGTGGCGTAGAGCCCGAAGACCTCGCCCTCGCGGCCGAGGGGAATGAGGCGGGCCAGAAAGGTGCGGCTGGCCGACTGGGCCGGCCCGACGAACAGGCACAGGGCCAGTCCCGCCGTCCAGAACACTATCTGCCCGCCGTCGTGCAGAAGGAACACTAGGAGGCCGCTCACCAGCAGCCCGACCAGCGCGGTCACAATGATCGGCTTGGCGCCGAGCCGATCGTCGAGCGCGCCGACGCTCATGGTGGCCACGCCCGCGACCACATTGGCCGCGATCGCGAAGAGGATGACCTCGCCGGGGGAGAATCCGAAAACGGATGCTGCGAGCACGCCCCCGAACGTGAAGACGCCGGCCAGACCATCACGGAACACCGCGCTCGCAATAAGAAAGTAGACCGTCTGGCGGCTGGTCTTCCAGAGGCGGGCGATGTCGTGGCCGAGCACGACGTAGGAGCGAAAAAAGCTGACCTTCGCGCGGCGGGCGGCCTGTGGTGCCCGATACTCCGGCACCCGCAACAGTACGGGCAACGCGAACAGGCCAAACCAGGCGGCCGCGAGCAGCATGGAGACCCGCACGGCTTGACCGTTGTCGGCGGTGACTCCGAACAAGCCGACCTCGGGCTGGATGAAGCCGAAGTACACGATGAGCAGCAGCACAATGCCGCCGAGATACCCCATGCCCCAGCCGAACCCGCTCACCGTGCCAATCGTGCGCGGCGTCGACACCTGCCCGAGCATGGCGTTGTAGTTGACCGCCGCGAATTCAAAGAAGACGTTGCCGGCCGCGACCAGAAACAAGCCGAGGAGCAGGTAGCTCGGGTTTGCCTGCACGAAGAACATGGCCGCCGTCAGCACCACGACGATGAGGGTATTGACGCCGAGCCAGAACTTGCGGCGGCCGGAGGTGTCGGAGCGTTGCCCGGTGATCGGGGCCAATGCGGCGATCACCAGACCGGCGATGGCCAGCGCCCAGCCGAGCTGGGCCGAGATGACGTCTTGGTCGCCGAAGGAAGAGCCGGTGATGTACACGGTGAAGACGAAGGTCGTGACGACCGCGTTGAAGGCTGCCGATCCCCAGTCCCACAAGGCCCAAGCCAGCACCCGACCACGCGTTGGAACGGTACCCGTGTCTTCGGCGACAGTCTCGGTCATGTGCACAATCTACTGCCCCGGGAGAAACATCTGGCTTCGGTGGCCCACGGCATCCGCGCGAAACAGAGTTGAGTCACTCACACTCAACTTCCAGCCGCGAAAATTGACACCGGTTCAGCCGGTCTGGAATACTTGAGCCATCGAGGCTCAAGTCTTGAGATTACTTTGATGTTCGTTTCGCACCTGATTGAAGGAGAACAACCCACATGGCTCGTGCAGTAGGTATTGACCTTGGAACCACCAACTCCGTGGTGGCCGTGCTCGAAGGTGGAGAACCCACCGTCATCGCCAACGCTGAAGGCTTGCGCACCACCCCCTCGGTGGTCGCGTTCACCAAGGACGGCGAGGTTCTCGTGGGAGAAACCGCCAAGCGCCAGAACGTCACCAACGTCGACCGCACCATCTCCAGCGTCAAGCGCCACATGGGCACCGGCTGGAACGTCGCCATCGACGACAAGAAGTACACCCCGCAGGAGATCTCGGCGCGCATCCTCGCCAAGCTCAAGCGTGATGCCGAGCAGTACCTGGGCGAGAAGGTCACCGACGCTGTCGTGACCGTGCCTGCGTACTTCAACGACGCCGAGCGTCAGGCCACCAAGGAGGCCGGTGAGATCGCCGGCCTCAACGTGCTGCGCATCATCAACGAGCCCACCGCTGCCGCACTCGCCTACGGCCTCGACAAGGGCAAGGAAGACGAACTCATCCTGGTCTTCGACCTCGGCGGCGGAACCTTCGACGTGTCGCTGCTCGAGGTGGGCAAGGACGACGACTTCTCCACCATCCAGGTGCGTTCGACCGCCGGCGACAACCGCCTCGGCGGCGACGACTGGGACCAGCGCATCGTTGATCACCTGATCAAGCGCTTCAAGGAGACCACCGGCGTCGACGTCTCCAAGGACAAGATCGCCAAGCAGCGCCTCAAGGAAGCCGCTGAGCAGGCGAAGAAGGAACTCTCGTCGAGCATGTCGACGAGCATCCAGCTGCCCTATCTGTCACTGACCGAAAACGGCCCGGCCAACCTCGACGAGACGCTCACCCGCGCCCAGTTCGAGAAGATGACCGAAGACCTGCTCGACCGCACCAAGAAGCCCTTCCAGGACGTCATCCGTGAGGCCGGCGTCAAGGTCGGCGATATCGCCCACGTCGTTCTCGTCGGTGGTTCCACCCGCATGCCCGCCGTCTATGAGCTCGTCAAGAGCGAGACCGGCGGCAAGGACCCGAACAAGGGCGTCAATCCGGACGAGGTCGTCGCCGTCGGCGCCGCCCTCCAGGCCGGCGTGCTGAAGGGCGAGCGCAAGGACGTTCTGCTCATCGACGTCACCCCGCTGAGCCTCGGCATCGAGACCAAGGGCGGCATCATGACGCGTTTGATCGAGCGCAACACGGCCATCCCCACCAAGCGCAGCGAAACCTTCACCACGGCCGACGACAACCAGCCGTCCGTGGCAATCCAGGTTTTCCAGGGCGAGCGTGAGTTCACCCGCGACAACAAGAATCTCGGCACCTTCGAGCTGACCGGCATCGCGCCGGCGCCGCGCGGCATCCCGCAGGTCGAGGTCACCTTCGACATCGACGCCAACGGCATCGTGCACGTGTCCGCCAAGGACAAGGGCACCGGCACCGAGCAGTCGATGACCATCACGGGCGGATCCTCGCTCGCGAAGGAAGACATCGAGCGCATGGTACGCGAGGGTGAAGAGCACGCCGCTGAAGACAAGCGCCTGCGCGAAGTCGCCGAGACCCGCAACACGGCAGAGCAGCTCGCCTACTCGATCGAGAAGCTGATCAAGGACAACGTCGACAAGCTGCCCGAAGACGTGAAGAATGAGGTGCAGGCCGACGTCGACGCCCTCAAGTCCGCCCTCGCCGGCGACGACGACGACGCGGTGAAGACCGCGTTCGACAAGCTCAACGAAAGCCAGGGCAAGCTCGGCGAGGCTATCTACAAGTCCAGCCAGGCGGATGCCGCAGCCGGCTCCGACGAAGCCGGTACCGATCAGACTCCCGCCGAGGAGAACAAAGACGAAGACGTTGTCGACGCCGAGGTTGTTGACGACGACGAAGACGACAAGACAAAGAAGTAGGCCGCAACTATGGCTGACAAGAAACATCCAGACGACGACGCGTCCGCTGCGGGGGTGCCGGATGACGGCACCGCCGCGGGCGCACCCGATGACGCAACGCCCGACGCAGCATCCGCTGCCGACGCGGATGCCTCGGCCGACGGGATCGAAGAAGACGAACTGACCGTTCAGGACATTCTGGATGCCGCGGAGCGCGAAGTTGCGGAGCCGACGAGCGAGCACCTCGCCGACCTCAAGCGCGTGACGGCCGAGTACGCCAACTACCGTCGGCGCACAGAAGCCAACCGCGCCATCGAGAAAGAGCGCGTGACCGGGGATATCGTCAAGATACTGATTCCGGTCCTCGACGACATCTACCGGGCCGAGAAGCACGGAGACCTCGTGCCGGACTCGGCCTTCGCCACGATCGCGGCCAAGCTGCGTTCGAGCGTTGAACGTCTCGGCCTCACCTCGTTCGGCGCGGTCGGCGACCCGTTCGACCCGACCATGCACGAGGCGATCTTCCAACAGCCCAGTGCGGCCGTCGACACCGAAACCGTCGGCGATGTCGCGGAGACGGGGTACTACCTCGGCTCTACGCTGCTGCGCGCGGCCAAGGTCGTCGTTCAGGTACCGAGCGATGGCTAGCCAGGACTGGTTCGACAAAGACTTCTACAAGGTTCTCGGGGTATCGAAAGATGTCACGCCGGCCGAATTGAAGAAGGCGTACCGCAAGCTCGCGCGCAAGTACCACCCGGACTCCAACCCGGGGAACCCCGCCGCAGAGGCGAAGTTCAAGGAACTGAGCGAGGCGCATTCGGTACTGAACGACGCCGCGCAGCGCAAGGAATATGACGCCGTACGAGCCATGGGCAGCGGGGCGCGGTTCGCCGCGCCCGGCGGCCGGGCCCCAAGCGGTGGGTTCGAGGACGCCTTCGGAGGCATGTTCGGTGGCGGAAGTCGTCAGCAGAGTTATACCTTCGAGCAGGGCGGTTTCGACGATATCCTCGGGGGTATGTTCGGAAGAGGTGGCGGTGGTGCGGGCGGTTTCGGCAACCCCACCGGCGGCTACCGCGGATCGGGAGCACCCACCCGCGGCCGCGACGTGATCGCCTCGACGACCATCGACTTCATCATCGCCACCCAGGGCGAGCAGATCAGTCTGCAGACGCAGGACGGCCGACCGATCAAGGTCAAGATTCCCGCCGGAGTCGCCGACGGGCAGAAGATTCGCCTGCGCGGCAAGGGCCAGCCGAGCCCCGATGGCGGAGAATCCGGCGATATCGTGCTGACGATCACCGTGCGCAAGCATCCGGTGTTCGAACGCGACGGCCTCAACCTGCGGGTGACCGTACCCGTCACCTTCGTCGAGGCGAGCCTCGGCGCGACGATCGAGGTGCCCACCCTCGGCGGCGCGCCGGTCAAACTGCGCGTTGCCCCCGGCACTCCCGGTGGCCGCGTGCTGCGGGTCAAGGGTCGCGGTGTCACCACGACCAAGGGCACGGGTGACCTGCTCGCCGTCGTGCAGGTCGCTGTGCCCTCGCACCTCTCAAAGGATGCGGAAGAAAAACTCGCCGCCTTTGCCGAAGCGCTGCCCAAAGAAAACCCGCGAGATGAACTGATCGCGCGGGCGAAGGGCTAATCGTGGACGAGACCACCCGGGTTTTCGTGATTTCCACGGCGGCAGAGCTTGCGGGAATGCATCCGCAAACCCTGCGCCAATACGATCGCCTGGGCCTCGTCAGCCCGGAACGCACCCCCGGCAAGAGCCGTCGTTACTCCATGCTCGACGTGGCAAAGCTCCGTGAAATTGCGGAATTGGGCTCGGAAGGTGTGAGTTTGGAAGGCATCCGTCGTATCCTCGAACTCGAGGATCACGTGCGCGGGCTCGAAAATCGCCTGCGCGAGTTGGAATCGACGCTCGCCGACGAACTACTGAACCGTCCGGGCCGCCGCATCTTCGCGGCTGGCTCGGCCGGCGACGTCATTTCGATGAAGGCGGGCACCCGCACCAGGCGCAGCAACCAGATTGTCATCTGGCGGCAGCCCAAACCATAGTTAGCTCCACGTTTCGCTTTCACAGCACGAACTGGTTGCACCAGCACCACTTTCAGGGAGAACCATGTCCGAATCGGGCACGCATGACCAGTCCGCGCCGCGGAACACCACCGCCGGCACTACGGCAAAGACGCAGGCGATGAGCGCCGTCGACAACGTGAATGAATTTGATTTCGATCGCTTGCGCCGTCGCCCCGACATCGAGGCAGAGAACCTGTTCGCTGTCGATGCGAGCGATCGGCTCATTCTGGATGAAGCCGCCGGTGCGCTTGCCGCGTACCGTGCCGGCGGGGTCGTCGTGCTCGAGGACCGCTACGGCGCCCTCACCCTCGGCGCCGCCGCCCTGCACAACGCCCGCGGCATCCGCGTCTATCAGGACGCGCTCTCGGGCGAATACGCGCTTGACAGTAACGCCTCCGGCGTCAACCTCACGGAGGCTTATCGGTCCCTTCCGCTCGGCGAAGAGCTGCTGAAAGACGCCCACGTCGTGCTTCTGCAGTTGCCGAAAAGTCTCGACGCGCTCGACGAGATCGCCGGTGCCATCGCCAAGTACGCCGCCCCGGACGTGATCGTCTTTGCCGGTGGCCGGATCAAGCACATGACCGTGAGCATGAATGAGGTGCTGCGCCGTCACTTCGGCGCTCTCAACGTGCGCCCGGCCCGCCAGAAGTCTCGGGTGCTCATTGCCTCGTCGCCACTGGCCGCGTCGACGACCAACTGGCCGCACAGCGAGCGGCACGAGGACTTCGACCTGGCCGTGCGCGGCCACGGCGGCGTGTTTGCCGGCACCAGTATCGACATCGGCACCCGTGCGCTGCTCGAGGTGCTCGACCGCATGAAGCTCGACGCCGAGCGTGCCATCGACCTCGGCTGCGGCACCGGGGTGCTCGCCGCGGCATTGGCCGCGCAGCGTCCCCTGCTGCGGGTGCTCGCGACGGACCAGTCGGCCGTGGCCGTGGCATCCGCTCGTGCGACCGTCGATGCGAACGCGCTCGCCGATCGCGTCACCGTGGTGCGCGCCGATGGCCTGTCTGGCCAGGCGGATGATTCCGCCGACCTTATTCTGCTCAACCCACCGTTTCACATCGGGGCGTCCGTGCATGCGGGCCTCGCCGAGAAGCTGTTTATCGACGCGGCGCGGGTACTCGCTCCCGGCGGCGAACTGTGGACCGTGTGGAACACGCACCTCGGCTACCGCCCGATGCTCACCCGCATCGTCGGCTCGACCCGTCAGGTCGGCCGCAACACCAAGTTCACCGTCACGGTGTCGACCGGCCGCTAGCGCCGGCTGCTTCGGCTCAGGCGCGCACGAGCGGCTGGCCGTTGAGCACGTCGAGCTGCCAGGCAGCCCCGCCATCGGCGTGCGCGTGGTGGTGCTGCACGAGGTTGAGCGAGGCGTTACTGATGCTGCCGATGGGCTGGTCCAGGGCGTTTTCGAGGCTCAATCGGATGAGCGTGCCGTGCGCGACCACAATGATGCGGGCTCCCGGGTGTTCGCGGGCGAGCTCTCGCAGGGCGTCGATGCCGCGCGCCGCGACCGCCTCTTCGGTCTCGGCACCGTGAAATCCGCCGGGAAAACGCAGGGCATCGAGTTCAGCGCCCGCGCTCAAGCCCTCGGCTGGCCCGTAGTCGCGCTCGATCAGTGTGGGGAGGCGGCGGGCCAGGCCGAGCCCAAGGCGGTTGCCGATCAGGTCAGCGGTTTCGGCCGCCCGCGATAACGGCGAAGAGACGATGAAATCCCAGTCGTAGCGGGAGAGGGATGCGACGGCATCCGTTGCCTGACCGCGCCCGATGTCGTTGAGGGGGATGTCGGTGGCACCCTGAATGCGCGCTGCGGCGTTCCAATCGGTTTGGCCGTGGCGAATGAGGGCGAAGGTTGTCGTCGTGGTCACGTGTCTATTCTGCCTTGGCCGACTGGGAGTGTGCGGCGGCCCACGATCAGGGCGTCTCGCCGCGGTGCAGGCCGGGCCAATCGCGCGAGGTCCGTGACGGACCAGCTGAACAGCACGATGAGCAGAGCATTGCGCACGGTGAGCAGCAGGAGTGAGAACAGGTCACCGTCGATGAGCGGCAGGTAGAAAATGGGGAAGATCAGCGTGGTCAGGCCCGCGATGGCCAGCGTCAGCAGGGCCGGCACGCGCCATGCTGCCCAGCTGCGGCCGACGCCGACCGCGACGACCGGCACCAGCCACAGCATGTATTGCGGCGATCCGACCTTGTTGAAGACGATGAATGCACCAACCAGGGCGAGCGCGCCGAGCAGCAGCAGGTGGCCAGCATCCGCTCGCCGACGTTGGGCCAGGAGCATGAGCACGACGATCACCGCGATGGCGCCGAACATGACCGGCGTCATCAGGGCGGCGACCAGATCGGTGCCGGGGCCGCTCACCTCGCGAGTGGCTATCAAATAGTTTTCGTAGATGACCGTGCCGCGATGGCCGAGCGAGGCCAACCACACCCACGGGGTTGTGATGGGTGCCTCGAGCTGCAGTGCTCGGTCGGACTGTTCGGTGACGAATCCGGTGAGATAGCGAACACCGCCCAGCAGCCAAACGGATGCCGCCACCCCGGCCGAGACGACCGCTCCGGTGAGCACCACCGTACGTCGGCGGGGCGACGCGGTGACCACCGCGAGGAACACGGCGGCCGGCCAGACCTTGATCCAGGTGGCGAGGGTCAGCACGATCGCGGCGACGACTGGTCGGCGTGTTAGCAGTACGAGCCCGACGATGACGAGTGGTGCCGTGAGTCCTTCCAGCCGGAGCAGCCCGACCGGGCTCAGCAGGAATGACGCGAGCAGCCAGTACCAGGCTGACTTGTAGCCGCTGCGGCGACGTCCCCAATCGGTGAGTGCCCCCACAGCAACCGCGTTCAGCGCGGTCGTCATGAGCAACCAGAGCAGTTGGTAGAGCAGCGGGCCAGCGATCCCCGCGAGCACGATCGGAAGCAGGGCCCCGATCGGGTAGACCCAGACGGTGTCGATGCCCTGCCAGACGCCGTGCTCCAGTCCAAGCTCGGCCCAGGTGCGGTAGAGCGGAAGGTCGCCGAGCGCCCTGCCCGTGAGGATGGTCGGGAGCAGGGCGAACAGGAACAGTGCGTGCAGACCGAGAAAACCGAGCGCGAGGGTGCGTGGGCGTTGCAGCGTGAGGCGCCGAGCCGGGGTGAGCGCCCGCGCCAGGCGGCCATCGACCCGATCGAGAATGGTGGACATAGGACCGTTTCTGCAGCGTGCACGGAGGCGCCGGTGCGTGCAGTCTAGGGGTGTTACATGAAATGTCGGTGTCGCCTCAAGCAAGGAGCTCTCGGATGTCGGCGGCGGTCAGGGCGGTGCCCTGCGGTGCACCGTCGGTCATGACGCTTTCGAACAGGCGGGCCTTGGTGGCTTTGAGGGCCATGACCTTCTGTTCGATCGTGTCCTTGGACACCAGACGGTACACCATGACGTTCTTGGTTTGGCCGATCCGGTGCACGCGGTCCACGGCCTGCGCCTCGGTCGCCGGGTTCCACCAGGGGTCGAGCAGAATGACATAGTCAGCTTCGGTGAGGTTCAGGCCGAATCCGCCGGCCTTGAGGCTGATCAGAAAGACGGAACTCGAGCCCTCTTTGAAGTCGCTGATGGCCTTGGCGCGGTTGCGGGTCTTGCCGTCGAGGTAGGAATAGCTGATTCCGGCCGCATCGAGCCGGTCGCGTGCCTTGCCGAGGTACTGGGTGAACTGGCTGAAGATGAGGGTGCGGTGGCCCTCGGCGACGGTGTCTTCGAGCAGCTCCAGCAGCGCGTCGAGCTTGGTCGAGGGGATGGCGTCATACTTCTTGTCGTAGAGGCTCGCGTCCAGGCTGAGCTGGCGCAGCATGGTGAGTGAGCGAAAGATCTCGAACCGGTTTGCGTTCATGTCGTCGATCAGGCCGAGAACTTTTTGGCGTTCGCGGGCGAGGTGCATGTCGTAGACCTTGCGGTGCCGGGGGTGCAGGTCGAGTTCGAGCACCTGCTCCTGCTTCTCGGGCAGGTCGCTGGCCACCTCGGCCTTGGTACGCCGCAGCATGAAGGGACGGATGCGGCGGCGCAGCTGCGCGAGCCGGTCGGCGTCGGCATCCGTTTCAATGGGTTTTTGGTAGTAGTCCGCGAAGCGGCTGGGGCTCGGGAACAGGCCGGGCGCCGTGATGGAGAGCAGTGACCACAGTTCCATCAGGTTGTTTTCCATCGGAGTGCCGGTGATGGCGAGCTTGAACGGGGTACGCAGGCGGCGGGCGCAGACGTGCGCCTTGCTCTGGTGGTTCTTCACGAACTGGGCCTCGTCGAGCAGGAGCCCGGCCCAGGCGTGAGCGTTGTACTCCTCGAAGTCGAGGCGGAAGAGCGTGTACGAGGTGATCACGACATCCGCTTCACCCATCACGTCAGGCAGGCTGGAGCCGCGCTTGCCGGCGGTCTGGGTGATGGCGACCGTCGCCAGGGCCGGTGCGAACCGGGCACACTCCGTGGCCCAGTTGGAGACGACGCTCGTCGGGGCGACGACGAGGAACGGCTTGCGGGCCGTGCCGGGCTCGGCGCGCTGGCTGTCGCGGGCGTGGGCGATCAGGGCGATCGCCTGGAGCGTCTTACCGAGGCCCATATCGTCGGCGAGCACGCCGCCGAGCTGGTGGTCGTAGAGAAAGCTGAGCCAGTCGAATCCGGTCTGCTGGTAGGGGCGCAGGGTGGCGTGCACGGCCGGCGGGAGCGGGCGTTCGGCGAGGGGAGCGGCCTCCGCCAGACCCTGAAGGGCGGCGAGGCCCTCGACGGCGCTGCGCCAGGTGGCGGCCTGTTCGGCGACAACACCGAGCAGCTGAAGTTCGTCCCAGAGGTCGGCCTGAAAACGGCTGAGGCCGAGCGTACCGGCGTTGCTCTCCTGCAGACCGCGCGCCTCTTCGATCAGGCGTCGAAGCTGCTGCAGCTCGGGCCGGTCGAGGCTGAAATAGGTGCCGCTGTCCAGGATCATCAGGTCCTGGTCGGTGGCCAGCGCGCGGAAGAGGTCGTCGAAGGGAATGTCTTCGCCCTCGATCGTGACGGTGACGGCGAGGTCGAACCAATCGCGGGTATCGGTACTTTCGGAGGTGGCGAGACTGATCACGGGCGCTTCGTCGGCTTCGCGGTAGCTCGGGGCGTCGGCCGAGACCTGCACGACGATGCCGGCAGCTTCGAGCAGCGGCAGGGCCTGGCCGAGGAAGTTGATCATGACGGCGCCCTGCAGCTCGGAGTGCTCCAGTAGCCGGGCCTCGCTGAGCGGGGTGGCGGACTGCCAGAGCCCAGCGAACGACGCGACCTCGCGTTCGACGGTACGCAGGGTGGCGCTTTCGCGAGTCGGATCGCGAAAGCGCGTGTCGCCCGGGGCCGAACGCAGGGGGTGACGGTCGAGCACGGCGGTGGACTCGGTCTGGTCCGTGTCGGCGGGTGCGACGTACTGCCACTCCCAGGCCAGGGTGATGCGCGCATCCGTTTGGTGGGTGATCGTAAGGGCCAGCTGCGGCCGGGCCGTCTGCGGCAGCTCGAACGACGCGTCGTGGCTGGTCAGGACTAGTTTCTGCTGGAGAAAGGGGTAGAAGTCAGCGAGGAATGCGGCTTCGTCGTCGGCCGGGATATCAAAGCCGCCGGTCACGGCCAGGGCGCGGATCTCGGAGTTCACCGGTGCCTTCAACGGAGCGAGGGTGAGCTGCCGGCCGGTTGCGAGCGGGTCGGCGGGGCGGGCGAAAGTGTACCCGCCGTGCGCCGGATCGCCGATGAAACCAAATTCGGCACCGCGGTGCCGCTGCTCGTTCAGCACGAGCAGCGGGGTCAGCTGCAAGCCGTCGGCGTCGCGTCGGATGTCGACCTCGAGCGAGGCCGGCGTGGGCGAGAGGAGAACGGGATTCTGGGCATCCGTTACACAGACCAGCGGCAGACCGCTCAGCTGGGCCTCGTGCAGGAGGTCCCAGAGGGCCTTGTTCTCGAAGTTGTCGAGGTAGAGCCAGTGGTCGGTGTAGCTGTAGTAGCGCTGCCCGGTCGCCGAGAGGGCGTAGAGGGCGTTGAGAATTTTGCGGTGGCCGCGATTGTAGGTGCCCGGGGTCCAGGACAGGTTGTCCCAGGTGAGGGAACCGCGGATCCACTTGCCTTTCTTGCCCATGACCATGGGGCGGGCGCCGAGACGGCGGGGTCCCGTGCGTCGGTTGGGGCTGTAAGCGGGGTCGAGCAGGTCGAACTGCAGCGCGAGCGCCGTGCTGGTGGTCGCCTCGCCGGCGCTGGGTTTGGCGATCGGGGCCAGGGCCGCGCGCCAGGCGGGTACCGGCGGGCGGATGGGGATGACGGGCGCCGGCGTGGACGGTTGGTAGGCGGCCGGCACGAAGGTCGACTCGAACACGGGGGTGCGGCGATCGCCGATAGCGCGCACGTGGGAGGTGCCGCGCGCAGCGTCCAACTCTGCCGGGGTGCTCCGGCTGGCCAGCAGCAGCGCGGCGACGTGCTTGCAGTTGCTGCCCATGGGGCAGGTGCAGGTTCCACTGGCCCGGACCGCTTGGCCGGCGGCATTCAGTGTGAACGAGACGAGCACCGTGTACGGCTGCGGGCTACTGCCGCTGACGCGACCGGTGAGATGTGTTCCCGACGGGGCCCAGGACTGTTCGGTGACGTGCCCGTTGCGAGCGTACCGTTCACCGCGCGAGAATGACTGGCTGCCAACGATGCGGGCGATCTCATGAGTGCTGAGGGAATGGGCCATAGGTGTGGGAGCTCCGTAAGAAAATAGGACCAACCTCCATTGTCTCACGGGAGGCTGCCCGACCCCGCTCTGATCCCGGCACTCTGGGGCACGTGTCGGAGACGGTGGCACTCCTAGGCAGGGGTGCCCCGACCTCTGACGAGTGCCGCGACAACGGTGGATGAGTAGTCTCCGCTGCATGTGGCAGACGAGGTGTTCAGCCCTCGAATATTCGACGCCGAGGAGATGGCCGGGGTACTAAACTTGAGTCCACAAGGCTCAGGTTTAGAGGAGATAGCGATGCAAGCCGGTCAGCGACCACCGCAACAAAACGCTCAGACGGCCCTCGAACTGTATGGGGTGAACCTCACCGATATCGCCCGCAGCGGCAAGCTCGACCCGGTGATCGGTCGGGATGCCGAAATTCGCCGGATCAGCCAGGTGCTCACCCGACGCACCAAGAATAACCCCGTGCTCATCGGCGAACCCGGGGTGGGCAAGACCGCCGTGGTGGAGGGTTTAGCCCAGCGGATCGTGGCCGGAGACGTGGCCGACTCGCTCAAAGACAAGCAGCTGGTCTCGCTCGACCTGGCCGCACTCGTGGCCGGTGCCAAGTATCGCGGCGAGTTCGAGGAGCGGCTCAAGGCCGTGCTCAAGCAGATCAACGACGCCGATGGACAGATCATCACCTTCGTCGACGAGCTCCACACCCTGATGGGGGCGGGCGGCGGCGAAGGCTCCGTTGCAGCCAGCAACATGCTCAAGCCCATGCTCGCCCGCGGCGAACTGCGCCTGATCGGTGCCACGACCCTCAATGAGTACCGCGAATTCATCGAAAAGGATGCCGCGCTCGAGCGCCGCTTTCAGCCGGTACTCGTGGACGAACCGTCGGTGGAAGACACCGTCGCTATTTTGCGCGGGCTCAAGGAACGGTACGAGGCCCACCACAAGGTGACGATTGCCGATTCTGCCCTCGTGGCCGCAGCATCCCTCTCGAACCGCTATATCACCGCCCGCCAGCTGCCCGACAAGGCGATCGACCTCATCGACGAGGCCGCCAGCCGGCTGCGCATGGAGATCGACTCCTCACCGGTCGAGATCGACGAGTTGCGGCGCAGTGTCGACCGCCTCAAGCTCGAAGAGCTCGCGTTGAAGAAGGAGAAAGACGACGCCTCGAAGGCACGATTGGTGAGACTGCGCAGCGACCTCACGGAGCGCCAGGCCACCCTCCAGGAGTTGCAGGCGCGGTGGAACAGCGAGCGAGCCTCGCTCAACCGGGTCGGCGAGCTGCGCGAGCGGCTCGACACCGCCCGGATCGAATCCGACCGGGCACAGCGTGAGGGCAACCTGGAGAAGGCGTCGCGGCTGCTCTACGGCGACATTCCGGTGATGGAACGGGCGCTCGCCGACGCGGAAAAAGAAGAATCCGTCGGCCCGCGCATGGTCAACGACCAGGTGACGAGTGAGGACATCGCCGCTGTGGTCGCCGCTTGGACAGGCATTCCGGTCGGTCGCCTGTTGCAGGGCGAAACGGATAAATTGTTGAACCTTGAAAATGAGCTCGGCCACCGCCTGATCGGCCAGAAGCGCGCCGTGCGCGCGGTCGCTGACGCCGTGCGGCGCAGCCGGGCCGGCATCTCCGACCCCGATCGGCCGACCGGATCGTTTCTGTTCCTCGGCCCGACCGGAGTGGGTAAGACCGAGCTGGCCAAGGCGCTCGCCGAGTTTCTGTTCGACGACGAAAAAGCCATGGTGCGTATCGACATGAGCGAGTACGGCGAGAAGTTCTCGGTGTCACGCCTGGTGGGAGCGCCTCCGGGCTACGTCGGCTACGAGCAGGGCGGGCAGCTGACCGAGGCCGTGCGGCGTCGGCCCTACTCGGTGATTCTGTTCGATGAGGTGGAGAAGGCGCACCCCGAGGTATTCGACGTGCTGCTGCAGGTGCTCGACGATGGCCGGCTCACCGACGGCCAGGGCCGCACGGTGGACTTTCGCAACACCATCCTCGTGCTCACGTCGAACCTCGGGTCGCAGTTTCTGGTCGATCCGACCCTGTCAGTCGACCAGAAGGAGTCGGCCGTGCAACAGCTCGTGCGGCAAGCGTTCAAACCCGAATTCGTCAACCGGCTCGACGATATCGTCGTGTTCTCCTCGCTCACCACGGAGGAGCTCGGCGAGATCGTCGAGCTCGATGTCGACCGAATGCAGAGGCGTCTCACCGAGCGTCGGCTCGAGCTCGCCGTAACGCCGGATGCCCGCCGCTGGCTGGCCGAGCGCGGATACGACCCGATCTACGGTGCACGTCCGTTGCGGCGCCTGATGCAGCGCGAGATCGACGACCGCCTGGCGCGGGCACTGCTGGCCGGCGACATCCGGGACGGCGACACGGTGCTCGTCTCGCTCGCCGCCGACAGAGACTCGCTCACCGTCGCATCCGCTCCCGCGCTCGTGGCCGACCCCGCGGGGGACGATCTGTTGTAGGACATCAAGCGAGGGATATAAACACGGAGGGAGGATTCAGGGTTTCCGGGCTACGCTGCTCCAATGCGTGCAACTGTGATTTACGGCGAACGGGATGTCCGCCTCGAAGAAGTGCCCGACCCTGTGCTGTCGACCGGTGGCGATGCCATTGTGCGAGTGGTCGCGGCCTGCGTTTGCGGGTCGGACCTTTGGCCGTACCGCGGTGTGTCGCCAACGACGGAGCCACACCGCATTGGTCATGAGTTCGTCGGCATCGTCGAAGAAATCGGCTCTGACGTGTCCACCATCAAGGTGGGTGACTTCGTTATCGCACCCTTTTACGATTGCGACAGCACCTGCATCAACTGCCGCAACGGTGTGAGCTTCTCCTGCCTCCATGGCGGTCCGTGGGGTGAGAATGACGAAATGGGTGCTTTCGCCGACGGGGCCCAGGGTGAGCGAGTGCGTGTTCCCCACGCTGACGGTTCGCTCGTAGCGACGCCCGAAGTGCCCGATGACGCTCTGATTCCGGGACTCTTGTCCCTCTCCGATGTCATGGGAACCGGACACCACGCGGCCGTCTCTGCTGGCGTCACCCCCGGCAGTACCGTCGTCGTCGTCGGGGACGGAGCCGTCGGGCTCTGCGCCATTCTCGCGAGCAAGCGACTCGGCGCAAGCCGCATCGTTGCCATGTCCCGTCACGCGGACCGCCAAGCTGTGGCCCGTGAATTCGGTGCAACAGACATCATTGAAGAACGTGGCGATGAGGGTGTTGCCGCCGTGCAGGCCCTGTTCGACGGAATCGGCGCCGACTTCGTGCTCGAATGCGTCGGCACGAAGGAATCCATGGACCAGGCCATCCGGTCGACACGGCCCGGGGGAATGGTCGGCTATGTCGGCGTGCCCAACGGCGGTGCCGAGCTGCCGATTCGCTCGCTGTTCGCACGCAACGTCGGCGTGAACGGCGGTGTCGCATCCGTTCGGAACTATGTCGACGAGCTTCTGCCCGAAGTTCTCTCCGGTCAGATCAACCCCGGCCGGGTCTTCGACCTGGAGCTTCCTCTGTCCGAGGTAGCCGAAGCCTACGCCGCGATGGACGAACGCCGAGCGATCAAGGTCTTGCTGCGCCCCTAAACCTGCCGTGAGAGCGCCGATAGTGCCCGTTTGGCTTGTGCAAACGGGCACTTCGTGCGCTCGCGGGCGAGCAGGGTGGCACGAAACCTCGGGGAGTTGATTTTTGTGCAATCTCGCGCAACGGGCGTTCCTTGTTCGGTCAGGGGGCGCTGTGCACGGCGCCGTTTGGTTATGGCCGTTCCGATTCTGCTGGTGGTATTGACCGGCTGCAGTGCCTTCTTTCCAGAGAATGTGACCCCAACGGCATCCGTGTCGAGCCCGGAACCGGTTGCCTGCAGCCAACAGGATGCGCAACTGACCTGGCATCCAATGCAGGATGCGGAGCCGGCCGCGCTCGGCCACCGGGAACTCACCGTCACCGCTGACGCCAGTGAGTCTGCGGTGGACACCGAGCTCCCGTACAACTCCAGCCTGGTCAGCGACACTTTGCGATCACGCGACTATTTCACGCCCGACTGGATCGACTTCCTGCTGTCGGAGTTCGCACGAACCGGACAGACCGAGATGACCGACCTTGGCCATCCGCGGGCAGACTTTGAGGCGGCCAAACCGTCCGTTCCGCTGGTCGGCGTCACCATCATCGGCTTTCAAACGGGCCAGATTCAGGTCGCGTTCGATCTGCGCTGCGCTGGGGATGACGCCGGCTCTGGCCTGCTGACCACGGGTGGAAACGGATTGTACGCAACCGTGCTGTTTTGCGGCGTTCCGATCACACCGATGCCAGCCGGCGAGGGGGAGAGTCTGTACCAGACGCAGCTACGGTCCTACTGTCCCAACCACAATTAGCGGCCCTGCAACCGATTGCGCACCTCGCGGCGCAGCACCTTGCCGAGCAGGCTGCGCGGCAGGTCGTCCACCTCGACGATGCGCCGCGGCACCTTGTAGGCCGACAGCCGGGTGCGGCAGTACTCACGCACCGCGGTCACGTCGAGTTCGGCGCCGGACCGAAGCACCACGACCGCCACGACGTCTTCGCCGCCGTTCGGGCTCGGCAGCCCGACCGTGGCCGCGTCGTTGATGTCGGGGTGCGACAACAGAGTTTCTTCGACCTCGGACGGCGACACGTTGAAGCCGCCGGTGATGATGAGTTCCTTCAGGCGGTCGACGATGGTGATGAAGCCGTCGGCCGAGACCCGCACGATGTCGCCGGTGCGCAGCCAGCCACCGGGGAGCAGCACCTCGGCGCTCTCGCTCGGGCGGTCCCAGTAACCGGAGAAGACCTGCGGACCGGCTACGAGTAGCTCGCCCTCCTCGTCGAAGCCGCGCTCGATCGTGGGGTCTTCCGGGTCGACCACACGAATGTCGGTGCTTGGAAACGGCACACCGACCGTTCCGGGGCGACGGCTCGGGCCGATCGGGTTGCCGGCGACGATCGGTGACGCCTCGGTCATGCCGTAGCCCTCGACCAGCAGCCCGCCGGTGGCCTTCTCCCACCGTTCCACGATGGAAACTGGCAGGTTCATGGCGCCTGAAATAGCAAAGCGGATGCCCGCGAGGTTCACCTTTTTCTTCGTTGCGGCCGAGACCAGGCGGTCGTAGATCGGCGGTACCGCCGGCAAAAAGGTGGGCGGTGCATGCTTGGCCGCGTCAAGTACGAGCTTCTCGTCGAACTTGGGAAACAGCACGAGACGGGCGCCGATGCTCATCGCGAAGGTGAGGCAGAGGGTGAGGCCGTAGGCGTGGAACATCGGCAGCACGCCGTAGACGGTTTCATCACCGGGGCGAAGACCCGCGACCCAGGCGGAGCCCTGCGCGGCGTTGGCGCGCAGGTTGTAATGGCTCAAAATGGCGCCCTTGGGGGTGCCGGTCGTGCCGCTCGTGTACTGCAGCACTGCGGTGTCGCTGAGCAGCGGTCGTTGGTGTGAGGGGTGCAGCTTGCGGGCACCAACGATCGTCTCCCAGGTGATCGCGCCCTGTCCGGGGCCCGCGGTAAGGGAGGTGCGAGCGTCCTTGGCCTTCTTGATCGGCAGCTTGAGCGCCAGCCGTTTCGAGAACGGCATTGCGCGGGTGAGGTCGACCGTGACAACATCCGCTACCCCCATGTCTTTGGGAAAAGCGCGGACCGTCTCGTAGACCTTGTCCCAGACTATCGCGACGCGGGCGCCGTGGTCTTCGAACTGGTGGCGCAGCTCCCGGTCGGTGTAGAGCGGATTGTGCTCGACCACGATGGCGCCGAGGCGCAGCACCGCGTAGAACGCCACCACGTGCTGTGGGCAGTTCGGCAGTACGAGAGCCACCCGGTCGCCCGGGGTCACGCCGAGTTTGCGCAAGCCGTTCGCGGCCCGGGAGATCTGTTCTCCGAGCTCGGCGTAGGTAGTGCTGGAGCCGAAGAAGTCCAGTGCGACGGCCGGCGCAAACCGTTCGGCCGAGGTCTCCATCATGTCGGTGAGGGTCTCGGTGGTCTCGGCGATCGTGCCGGGAACGCCGGGGGCGTACGAGGCGAGCCACGGCCGGTTCGTGAAGGTCACGACAGCTCCCGGGTGATCGCTGCCACGAACTGATCGATGTCGTCCTCGGTGGTGTCGAAGCCGCACATCCAGCGCACCTCGTTCTTGGTGGCATCCCAGTCGTAGAACCGAAAGGAGTCGCGCAACCGGTCGGCCACGCCAGCGGGCAGGGTGGCGAAGATGGCGTTGGCCTGCGTGGCCTGGCTGAAAGCCAACCCGGTGATGGTGCCCTGGGCGATTGCACTTTCGAGCGCGTCGCGCAGCCGGGCAGCCATCGCATTGGAGTGGGAGGCGTTCCGTAACCACAGGTCCCCGTCGAGCAGCGCGATGAGCTGCGCCGAGACGAAACGCATCTTGCTGGAGAGCTGCATGTTCGACTTGCGCAGAAATTTCAGGCCGGTGGATGCTGCGGGGTTGAGTACCACGATGCACTCACCGAGCATCATGCCGTTCTTGGTGCCGCCGAAGCTGAGCACATCGACGCCGGCATCGCGGGTGAAGGCACGCAACGGAAGCCCGAGGCTGGCCGCGGCGTTGGAAATGCGGGCGCCGTCCATGTGTAGCGTCATTCCCTTGGAGTGCGCGTGATCGGCGATCGCGCGCACCTCGTCCACCGTGTAGGCGGTGCCGAGCTCGGTGGTCTGGGTAATGGCCACGACGAGCGGCTGCGCGCGGTGCTCATCGCCCCAGCCCCAGGCCTCCTGGTCGATGAGTTCGGGGGTGAGCTTGCCGTCGGGGGTGACCACCGGCAGCAGCTTGAAGCCGCCGACGTGCTCGGGGGCGCCGCCCTCGTCGTTGTGAATGTGTGCGGTGGCTGTACAGATCACGGCGCCCCAGCGCGGCAGCATCGACTGCAGGCCGGTGACGTTGGCGCCGGTGCCATTGAACACCGGAAAAGCTTCGACGCCCTCGCCGAACTGTCGGGCGAAGACCTCCTGCAGCCGGGTCGTGTAGACGTCTTCGCCGTAGGCGATCTGGTGAGCGCCGTTGGCCTGGACAATCGCCTCCAGAATTTCCGGATGAATTCCGGAGTAGTTGTCGGAGGCGAAACCGCGGTCGCGTAGATCATGGAGTGGGGTCACCCCTCCATCCTCCCGCATCCGGCTGGGCGATTCGGGCTCCAGACATTCTTTCGCGATTCGTTGCGCATCGACACCTCGAGTACGAGCAACCTCTCCGGTCCATGGCCGGTTCATCATTCGTTTGCCGGACGGACACAGAGTGCCGATAAACCGTAAAGCGATACGCCTTCGCGTAGCTTCCTCCGCTTGGAAAGAGACCCATGTTTTTCAGAGTTGCCGCTTCGGCCCTCATCGCTCTTGTCGCCGTCACCACCGTCACCGGTGCCTCCCCACGTGTGGCGGACGCACCGTCGCGGGTCGTCCTTGGCACCCCGCAGGATGCCGCCCATGCTCACAATGACTACGAGCATGACCACCCTCTCTTCGATGCCCTCGAACAAGGCTTCACCAGCGTGGAAGCGGATGTCTGGCTTGTGGACGGTGAACTACTCGTCGCCCACGATCTCGAGAATGTTCAACCGGGGGTCACCCTGGAAAGCCTCTACCTTGATCCACTGTCCGAACTCCTGCGCGGGCACGGCCGCAGCGTCTACCCCGGATGGGATGGCAGCTTCCAACTGCTGATCGATATCAAGAGCGACGGTGAGAGCAGCTACGCCGCGATCGAGAAAGAGCTGGCGGAGCACCGTTCCATCATGACCCGGTACGGCAACGGCAAGACAAAAACCGGACCGGTCATCGCCGTCGTCAGCGGCAACCGGCCCCTGAAAACCATGCAAAATCTGAACTCGCGGTTCGCCTTCTACGATGGACGCTCCACCGACCTGGCATCCGGGCTGCCGGCTGATCTTATGCCGCTGGTCAGCGAGAACTGGAACAAGCTCTTCGCCTGGCAGGGTACGGGTCCCATGCCCGAGAGCGAGAAGGTCAAGCTGCGCGACTATGTGGAGCTGGCGCACGCCGACGGTTACCGCGTGCGCTTCTGGGGAACCCTGGACGTGCCCGGCGCAGCCCGCGAGGCGATCTGGACCCAGCTGCACTCGGCCGGGGTTGACCACATCAACACCGATGATCTGGCCGCACTGGCGGGGTTCCTCGGAAGTCGAAGCTAGCGAGCCGGTACGACTCGGCCTCCCGCTAACCTTTCAGGGCCTCGCGCAGCGACACGCGGGCGCCCATGCGCAGCAGCGCGTTGGAGTAGATGCGCGACCCGATCAAAATCACCACCATTGTCGACAGTGCCAGCACGACCAGGGACAGCATGGGTTCCCACCATTCGGCCTGGCCGAGGAAAATGCGCACCGGCATCCCGACCGGCGCCGAGAACGGCACGTACGACATGATCGCCAGCACGAGTGGATTGTCGTTGAAGAAAACGACCATGAAGTAGGGGATCATGACGAGGAACAGCACCGGTGAGGTCGCTGAGCCCACGTCTTCTTGCCGGGACACCATCGACGCCGTTGCCGCGTAGAGCGCGGCGAGCAGCACGAATCCGAAGGCGAAGAACACGGCGAACCAGACGATGGCCGGGCCGACATCGGCCAGGAGCACTCGTTGCCCGGTCACCGCCAGGCCGATCGATACCAGCAGGCCGATCGATACGATCTGTCCGAACGCCATCAGGCTGTTGCCGAGCACCTTGCCGGCCAGCAGTGCCCGCACCGAGATGGTCGACATGAGAATCTCGACGATGCGGGTCTGCTTCTCTTCGACCACACTCTGGGCGATGGTGGCGCCGAAGGTGGTCGCCGACATGAGAAAGATGATGCCAAAGCCGATAGCAACGAGGTAGGCGAGAAAACCGTCTTGCGAGGCCGGCTCGAGAATTTTCACATCGGGGCTGACGCTGAGCGTGCCGAGAACATCGCGCGGCGCCGAATCCAGGGCGATCACCGTGATGCCGAGCAGGGAATCGGCACTGTCCGAGGGCACGACGGCCGCGTCGACGGTGCCGTCACGCACGAGTGCTTCGGCGCCTTTGACAGTGTCGGATTCGACGATGTCAAAGGCTTTGGTCTGTTCAACGACGCCGAGGGCCGTGCCGACTACGGCAACCTTGGTCAGGCTCGTGTTCTGGCTGACAATGCTGCCGACGATAACCGATGCCATCGAGATGAGGAGCAGAATTCCGGTGGCGATGAGGAAAGACTTGCTGCGCAGGCGTGCCGTGATCTCGCGGTTGGAAACCAACCAGACGCTCTGGGCGAAGGTGGGCGCGGTGTGGGTCTCGTTGTTCACGCGATGACCTCCCTGAAGATGGTTGCGAGGCTGGGTCTTTGCTGGCTGAAGCTGTGCACGGCGCCGAGCGCGACCGCACGGTGCAGAACGGCCTGGCTGGCAGCATCCGTTTCGGCTTCGAACACGGCGTGATCACCGTCGAAATCGATGACGGTGATGCCGGGCTGCGAGCGGATCCAGCCGGTGTCGCCCGCGGTACGTATCTCGAAGCGGGGGCTGCCGTGCTGCTCACGCAGAGCGTCGCGGGAGCCGTTCGCACGAATCTCGCCGTCGGCGATGATGACGAGGTCGTCGCAAAGCCGTTCGACGATGTCGAGTTGGTGCGAGGAGAACAGCACGGGCACGCCCTGGGCGGCATGGCCGGCGAGCACGCTCATCACGACCTCCACGGCGAGGGGGTCGAGGCCGGAGAACGGCTCGTCGAGCACGAGGAACTCGGGGTCGTGCACGAGGGCGGCGGCGATCTGGGCGCGCTGCTGGTTGCCGAGTGAGAGCGACTCGACGGTGTCGCCGGCGCGTGCGCCGAGACCGAGACGCTCGAGCAGATCGCCGGTATTGCGGCGCGCGGATGCCGGCGACAACCCATGCAGGCGCGCCAGGTAGACGAGCTGCTCGGCGACCTTCATTTTGGGGTACAGGCCGCGCTCCTCCGGCATGTAGCCGAATCGACGTCGATCGCCTGCGGTGACCGGAATGCCGCCGATGAGCACGGTGCCGGAATCGGGCGACAGTACACCGAGAATGATGCGCATCGTCGTGGTTTTACCGGCGCCGTTCGCGCCGACGAAGCCGGTGAGGCGACCGTCGCCGACGGTGAAGCTCACGTCGGTGAGTACCTTTGTGGTGCCGTAGCTCTTGGTGACTCCCCGGATGTCGAGCATGCCCGCCCTTTCGTTGTGCGTGTCCTCACGGTAGCGCGGACCAGCGGAAGTCGGGGGCTGCCGACGAGGGGCGAGCCAAGAGGTGCGACGGTGCCGGCGGGCGAGTAAGTCAGGTTTCGGGAGACTCCGGTGCCAGCACAGCCCGGCTGTTATTGACGGATGCCGCCGCCTCATCCCACAGACGCGTCACGCGGATAGCCAGCTCGGTCTCCAGCCCGCCCAACGACCGCACGACGAAAATCACCGCCGCGGCGGTGTCGCCAGCCTTCGCAAAGCCTTGACCGACCGCGCGCACCCACGTTTCGGCCGCAGATTTCGCGGCCGCATAATTCGCGCCGCCCGCCAGGGGCCGGTCGACCGACACGCTCGACACAATCGCGAGCCGCCCGGCCGAAGAAGCCAGCAGGTCGGCGTTGAATGCTCGGGTGGTGTTGCGCAGCGTGGTGACCACGTGCGCGTGCAGAAAAGCCCAGTCTTCGTCGGTCTGGCCGGCCAGACCCCCGCCGCCGCGCCAGCCGCCCACCAGATGAATCAGTCCGTCGATCGGTCCCTGCGATAAAGAAACCTGCGCTGCCAGCGCGGTCACCGCCTCAAAGCTGGTGAGATCGCACTCGTAGAGCACAGCCTCCGGTGCCACGGTCAGCACCGACTGGAGGCGTGCAAGATTGGAGCCGACGGCCACGACGCGCGCCCCGGCATCCGCTAGTGACGACGCGACGGCCAGACCGGCCGCGCTGGTCGCGCCAGCGATGAGCACGGTGCGACCAGCGACGGCCGGTCTGACAACCATTACTCGCCCGCGCTGCCGGTGATGCCGGCCGTCGACTCGATGACCGTGCGCATCTTCTTCTCGAGCGCTTCGAAGAACATCGACAGCGGGAATTCGTCGTCGAGAACCTGGTCGGTGTAGCCCTTGGGGGCTCCGGCGAGCACGTCGAGCGTCAGCCCGCGGGCCCAGGTCGACGCCGGGTTCGGCGTGAGGGTCTTCGAGATCATCTCGTAGGCCGCGAGCCAGTGAGCCTTCTTCGGCCGGTCGATCGACGCCCAGTACAGATCGTCGATCTGCGCTCCGAGCGCTATGACCACCTCGGGCACGGCGTCCCAATCAAAGGTGAGCCGGGTATCGGTCCAGTGCAGCACGCCGTGCTGGTGCATCCAGGCGAACAACAGCTGACCGCCGAGGCCGTCATAGTTGCGCACCCGGTTGCCGGTGATCGCGAACCGGAAGATACGGTCGAAGATGACCGCGTACTGCACCAGTTTTGCGTGCCGACGGGCCTCCGGGCTCACCAATCCGCTGCGCTCGATCGTGACCGACTCACGAAAAGCGGTCAGGTCGCAGCGCAGCTCCTCAAGAGAGTAGAGAAAGAATGGCATTCTCTGCTTGATCATGAAGGGGTCAAACGGTAGATCCCCGCGCATGTGCGTGCGGTCGTGGATGAGATCCCACATCACGAAGGTTTCTTCGGTGAGGTGCTGGTCATCGAGCAGCGCGGCGGCTTCGGCAGGCAGTTCGAGTCGCGTGATCTCGGCGGCCGCGCGCACCACCCGGCGAAAACGGGCGGCTTCGCGGTCGGCGAAGATCGCCCCCCAGGTGAACGTCGGAATCTCGCGCATCGCGACGGTCTCGGGAAATAGAACGGCCGAGTTGGTGTCGTAGCCCGCGGTGAAGTCGAGAAAACGAATCGGCACGAACAGTTTGTTCGTGTATTCGGCCTCGAGCTCGTCGATGAATTCCGGCCAGATGACCTCGATCAGCACGGCTTCGACCAGCCGATTGGCGCTGCCGTTCTGCGTGTACATCGGAAAAACAACGAGGTGGCGCAGGCCGTTGACGCGGTGCTGCTGCGGCTGGAAAGCCACGAGGGAATCGTAGAAGTCGGGCACGCCGAATCCACCTGACGCCCAGCGGTCGAAGTCCACGACCAGGGCCGCCAGATACGCGACATCGTGCGCAAAGTGCGGTACGAGGTCTTCGAGTGCCGCGGTGATGCGTGAAACGGATGCCGCCGCGTCCGTGTGCCGCTCGGCGTCAGCAATCGACCCGTCCTGCGACTGCACGCCCTGGAGCGCCGATGCCGCGGCCTTCAGGCTGAGCCAGGACGGATGCTGCGAGAGAGTCGAGCCGCCGTCTTCGAGAACCTCGGGCTCTCCGACCAGAGCGTTAGCTACGTGTGTTTTTTCAACAGATATCGACATGGGAACCTCCGATTCGAATGAGTGCCGCGGTTGCGACGGGCGTTCCTCTTCAGAGTATCGGGCGATGCACGGCGTTTTCTTGCGACTTTTCGCAATGAATCGTCGTTTTCCAAGCATCGCGACGCTCGAATTCACCGTGTTCTGGCGAACGGCGAGCTGAGACGCGACGGTGAGCCCTACTCGCCGATTAGGCGCAGCCCGTTGAACCAGCAGACCGCGCGCAGCCAGTCGTCGTCGAGCCGCGGCTCCCGGTCACGCAGACGTTCGAGGGACTCCAGCTGGTGCGCGTACGGATACGGAATGTTGGGAAAGTCGCTGCCCAATACCACCCGGTCTGGCAGGTCGGCCAGCCGAGGCAGCAGCGCGGGGTTGAACGGCGCGAGCTGCTCGAAGAAATCGGTGAACACCATCGTGGTGTCGAGGTGCACCCAGGGATAGCGCTCGGCGAGATCGAGGAATTCGTCGTATTCCGGGGCGCCGAGATGGGCGACCACGGCCGTCAGCAGCGGATGCCGCGCCAGCACTCCTGCAAGCTTGTCCGGCCCGGTGATTCCCGGGCTCGCCACCGGTCCGCTGCCGACATGGATGACCACCGGGATCGCCGCGTCTGCGAGCAGCCCCCAGACCGGGTCGAGCAGGGGGTCACGCAGGTCGAATGCCCCGATTTGCGCGTGAATCTTGAACACCCGCGCGCCACGATCGAGGGCGGACTGCACCTGCCCCAGCACGCCCTCTTCCGGGTAAAACGTGGCGCTGGGCACGCAGTCATCGTGTTCTGCGGCCAGAGAGAGCGAGAAATCGGTCAGAGAAGCCGCCATCCCCGGGCGATGCGCATACGACAGCGCGGTGAAACGGCGCACACCGAGCCGCCGAATCGTCGCCAGCCGCGCGGGCTCGTCGTCGCGGTAGTGAATCGGCCACTCCTGACCAATCAGCGGCTCGATCTCGTCGAAGTGCGCCCAGACGCGCCGCAGCATGCGGTCGGGCAGAAAATGGGTGTGCAGGTCGACGAGTCCGGGGAGGCCGAGTCCCCGCCACCAGGCCGGCACGTCGTTGTCGGTGAGCATCATTTGACCCAGTGTGTCAGACCGGTGTCTTGACAGGAGGTGCACCCTGGCCTATTTTCATCCGCGAGAAGAGGTAACGACATGAGCACTCTGCAGGTCACCGTTGTTCCCAATTTGCCGTTCATCGAATTTTCACGGGACTTCGACGCCCCCGTGTCTGCGGTCTACCGGGCCCACGCGGATCTCGACCTCGTGCAGCAGTGGCTCGGCCCGACGGGCTACAGCACAGAGATCGACCACTGGCATCTACGCACCGGCGGCAGTTACCGCTTCACTCATATCGACCCCGAGGGCGAGAGGTTTGAGTTTCACGGCGTTTTCCACGAGGTCCGGCCCAACGACTTCATTATTCAAACCTTTGAATATGGCGGCCACCCGGATGTTGTGAGTATCGAGACCGTGCGCTTCGTTGACCTCGGAGGGGGGTGCATGCGCCTCATCGGTCACTCCACCTATCCCAGCCAGGAGGCTCGCGACGGCATGGCCGACAACGGAATGGAGGACGGCATGGCAGAGGGGTATAACCGGCTGGACAACGTGCTCGCCGAGTTCAGGGCCGGCATAACCTCGCGCTCGAACAATTAACTGCCCGACCGGTCATAGGGGGCCTCTGGAAAGTAGTGGATCGCGTAACCGAGGCCACGCTTCTTCATCGCGGCCAAGCGTTCGACGTTCTGCTACGGCGTGCGCGGCCAGACCGCTCATCGTCGCCCACTGCGCGGCCGGTGCGATTCCGACCAGATCGTGTCGCCAGCCTTGGGGTACAAAGAGTCCAAATCGTGTGGATTCAGCCTGGACGCACGTCGGTGCGGCCCTGAACGATACGCTTTAGCCATCGGGGTAAGCGCCGCGAGCAGACGACAGACAACGGACGGCGGTGCCAGTGAACGCGCTCGACTTCATCGGCATCATCAGCGAAATTCTCACTCTCGTCGGCCTCATCATTGGAACGACCCTCTACATAGTCGGCCTCTCGGTTCGCGGTATCAGCGGTCGTTGGACGCGCACGAGCGCGGTGATTGCCGCGTCGGGGGCGGCCACGGTCATCCGCTGGTTTGATGATCTGGGCGATGTGCACGAATGCCCCGCCGACACGCACGAGACGCATCACCTGGTGCCGGGCGATGACGTGCGCGTCTGGTTCCGCAATCGCCACCCCGAGCGGTGCCGAACGCACGATCCCGACCTGGACGGCAAGGGGTTGCGCCTGATCGGCCTGGTCCTGCTCGGAATCGGAGTCGTGGCCGGTGTCGCCGGCATCGTGCTGATGTTTCTCTAACGCCGTCTACCCAGAAGCGGATGTCGCGCGCCGCTGCGCCCATCCGCTTGCCACCGCGGTCACCGCGATGGTCACGAGCGCGCCGAGCAGCAGCGCCGCAGCCTCGCCGGGGACGAGCACGTGCAGCTGGGTGCCGATCGTCGCGGCCGCGATTGGAATGCCGAGCTGGGCGGCCGACAGCAGCCCGAAGGACAGGGGGAGTCCCAGCAGGCGGGTAGTCGCGTGGGTGAGCAGGGTGGCCAGTCCGAGCACCAGGCCGAGCGCGATCATTTGCGGGTGCTCGGCGAGGTCACGCAGCGCGAGCGAGGCACCGAGCCAGACGAAGAAGAGCGGTCCGAAGAATCCGTCGGCGAGGGCGAACAGCTGGCGGGCGAGACGGCGCGGTTCGCCGACCGCAGCAACGGCGAGGCCGAACGCAAAGCCGGCGAGCATGACCGACACATGGCTGAACACGGCGACCGCCGACAGGGCGAACAGAATGGCCAGCTGGATGCGCAGCTCGAGCGCAAACTTGCGGTTTGCGGAAAGCTTGTGCAGCCGGACGCGCAAGCCGTTTCGTTCCAGCCAGGCCAGCACACCGTAGAGCGCCACTGCCAGCACCGCGACCAGGGCAGCCCCGAGGGCGGCACGGCCCGCATTCGGCGGGTCGATGGCGAGCGGCAGGGCCACGATGGCCGCGATATCGGCGATCGCCACCTGCGCGGTGAGCTCCAGCATAGATCGGCCGCGCAGCCCCAGCGGGCGGATGAGGGGCAGCACGAGCGCGGCCGACGAGGAGGCGAGCAAGACTATATATAGGAGTGCATGATTCGAGCCGAAGATCAACGCGATCGCCACGCCGAGGGCGATCGCCGAGACGGTCACCAGAATTGTCCGCACCAGGCCGGCCGACAGCGCCGCACGAATCGCGCCGGAACGTACGGGCACGTGCGTGCCGGCCACGAACATGATCAACGCGAATCCGACATCCGCCAAGAGGGTGAGCGTAGGGTCAGCGGCGTCGATAAGGCCGAAGCCGGTGCGGCCGACGATCACGCCAGCGGCGAGCTGTCCTATGACGACGGGAATATTCCAGCGACGCGGTGTTGCCAGCACGGGGCCGAGCAAAGCGATCACGGAGATGATCGCGAGGGCCTGAAAGTCCATGTGCGCCTCCCCGATTCTGCGGCTAGCTCGAGCGTAGACCCGCAAGAGAACGCTCAGGCGGCATGATGGGGGTATGAGTCGAACCGTCGCCGGAGCCCGCGTGCTGATTACCGGAGCCGCCAGGGGAATGGGCCGCTTGTATGCCGAACGCTGTGTCGCCGAGGGGGCGAAAACCGTCATCCTGTGGGACCGCGACGGTGCCGCGCTCGCCGCGACCACCGCCATCCTGACTGAACGTTCCCACGGGCGCACGCAGGTTGCCCCCTACGTTGTCGATATCGCCGACCTGGGCGCCATCGCGCAGACCGCGCAACGGGTACGTACCGAAATCGGCGACCCCGATGTGGTCATCAACAACGCTGGAATCGTGCGTGGCAAGTATTTCTGGGAGCACGACAACGGCGCCGACACCCGCCCGACCATGCAGATCAACGCGCTTGCCCCGATGTACATCACCCGCGAGTTTCTGCCGGCGATGATCGCGAGCGGATACCGGGAGTCACGCATCGTCAATATCGCGTCGGCTGCCGGTACCCTCAGCAACCCGCGCATGAGCGTCTATGCCGCCTCGAAAGCGGCGCTGATCGGCTGGAGCGATTCGCTGCGGCTCGAACTCGTGCAGCAGGGGTACGGCCAGGTCAAGGTGACCACGGTGTGCCCGAGCTACATCGACACCGGCATGTTCGCCGGGGCCCGCGGGCCGCTGCTCACCCCACTGATGACCCCGGAATACGTGGTGGACCGGGTCTGGCGGGCGATGCTCGCCGGCAAACCGCAACTGCTGTTGCCCTGGACGGTGAACCTGTCGAAGGTGCTTCGGGGCGTGCTGCCGTTGGCGGCCTGGGACGCCGTGGCCGGTCGCGTTTTCGGTGTCTACCGGTCAATGGACCGCTGGGTCGGTCGCGGGTAACTGCCCGGTGCGAGTCGGCCTGCGGTTGCCTCCGCCGACGGTCGGGCCCGTCGGTGCCCCGTCAACCAGTGCGAACATGTGCGGCGGGTGCTCGACTAGCTCGACTCCGTGCCCCAGCCAGCCCGGGCCGAGCTGGAGTCGGTGTTACTGCCGTACGCCCGCGAGCTCACTCCGGCGCAGTTCGACGGGAAGGCCCGTAAACTGCGTGAACGATTCCACCCCGACAGCATCACCGTCCGCCGCACGAAGTGCCTGGCCGACCGCAAGGTCATGTTCTTTCCGGTCAAAGACGGCATGGCCACGCTCTGGCTGCGCGCCGCCGGTGAAGACCTCCACGGCATCTACACCCGCGTCACCGACGACGCCATCAGCCTGCAGGGCCCCGACGAGCCCCGCACGCTCAGCCAACTCCGCGCCGATGTCGCCGTCGACCTGCTCGCCCAAGGGGTCACCAGCACCGGGCTCGGCGCTGGCCTGACGGCCAACGTCAATATCACTGTGCCGATCCTCGCCCTGATGGGGAAGAGCGAGGAGCCGGGCGAACTCGAAGGGTACGGACCGATCGACCCGGAGGTCGGCCGTCGGTTGGCGGGAACCGCGATGAGTTTTCTGCGCATCCTCACGCACCCGCACCCGCACCCGCACCCGCACCCGCACCCGCACCCGCACACCGGCATCGTGCTCGACGTCAGCGCAGAACCAGTCCGGCTGGCAGGCACTACGCCACCGATCCCGCCACCCGCATCAGCCCACCGCGACAACAGGCCGACACGTCACCCCCGCGGCGTTCGCCCGCGGCCGAACTGACCCCTCCGGACCCGTGGGCCTCGGCTTGGGATATCGTGGACCCCGACCCGCAGCAGTTCTACGTGCAGGGCCCGTAGACCCGCGCCCGTTTGGAAGACCGGTCCGGTCGTGACCCACGCGCTGTGCGCAACCGTTCGGCACCGTGCAGCATCGCATCGCACGGCACGGCACCGCACCGCGCAGCAACGCCCGGCTACCGCAGCGCACTGATGCGCAGGGCAACCGACTTGAGGTTCGCGATGCGCTGTTCGTAGCGTGCAGCGAGAACGATGAGCAGGATGCCGCCGCCACCGAGCCAGAGGAACCACGGAACCACGCTGTAGGCGAGAGCGATCCACGGCCAGAGCTGGGCGACACCGTGGATGAGCAGCACGGCAGCACCGATGACGAACGGCGCTTGCTGTCGCCGCGTGCTGCCGATCGCGATAACAATAATCGCCACAACACCGAGGCTGACGATGCGCCACAGGTCGTTGTAGGTGAGATCGAGGAGCAGCGACGGCACCAGGAGCAACACCAGTCCGGGACCAAACCAGGGCCAGCTCCGCGCTCGTGGATCGCCCTGCAGGCGCAGCCAACCCGACCCGATCAGCGCGAGGGCCACCGGAACGGTGACGAGTTCGAACGGGTCGACCACGCTAGAGCTGGCCACCGTGATAGCGGCTAGGGCAGCCAGAGCGAGCACGCTCCAGGCGGTGATTCCCCCGAGGGGCGCTCTTGGTCGACAGAGGGCGATCACGTGCACCGCCGAGAGCACGAGCACGAGCAGGACGGCTCGGGGTGCCGACAGCCCACCATCGGCGGGCGAAGTGACCACGGCAAGTTCAATCCAGGTCAGAACGCATGCCCACACCAGCACGAGCAGGATGCCGGCGCCGTTTCGGAGCGCCGTGGTTTCGGCATCCGCTTGGCGAACCAGCAAAACCGCGGTCGTGACCGCCGCCACGGCAGGAAGTAACAGCCAGAGCTCGAGTCGCCCGTCGGGGGCGCCGGGCGCGCCGAGTACACGCTGCGTCTGTTCGAAGGCTGTGACGACGAGGGCGATCGCGCCGGCCAAACCGGCCGCAGCCAGATAGGTTGACGACGGCGGAGCCCATCGCAGCAGTGCCGCGCCGATCATGAGGGCCACAGACACGAGGGCCAGCACGATGGGGCGCACCAGCGACCCCGACTCTGCTGACACGGCGAGCGGCACCAGGGCAATGAGCAGCCCGGCGAAAGTCAGCAGGCCGGCTACCGGACTTGCTTCGCTCAATCGATCGGTTGTGCCATAGCGGCGAATCAGTGAGGCCGTGGTGAACATGATGCCGGCGACCGGTAGCACATACGGTTCGAGCGCCACCGTACCTGCCCGGTCCAGGCCGAGCCAGAGGCCGGCTGTGCTGAACAACAGGGCAAGCCAGCCGAAGTGGCGGCGATTCGACCGGGTGCCGAAGAGCCCGTCGGGCGCGATCGCCAGGATGAGCGTCACGATACCGGCGAACACGAGCACGAGCCAGCCGAGGGAGCGCAACGTGACCACCGCGGTGAACACAGCGGGCACGAGAACAATCGCGGCGCCGATTTCCAGCGCAGCACGGTCGCGGCGGGCGAACAGGCCGGGGCTGAGCGTGCCGCACAGCAGCCCGAGCGAGCAGACCACGAGGGCCACGGCCGGTGCGGCGAGTGTGAAAACGGATGTCACGGCATCCGTTGCGAACAGCACCTCGCGCACCAGCAAAAACATTGCCGGGGCCAGCGCGACGGCGGCGATGGCACGTTCCCACCGCAGGACGCCGCGGTTGGCGTGCACGAACACCCACACCGCGCAGGCGGCGACGAGCACGCATGCCCGCAGGATCGAGCCGAGCGGTTCGGGCTGTAGGAGCGATTCTTCATCGGCTAGCGACCAATATCGCACGGGCAGGGCGAAGGCGAACAGGGTTGGAACGAGGAGGGTGAAGAATGCCCAGCGCCGTTCGAGAAGAGACAGCGCCGTCGGCCGAAGCGCTGCCGCAGCGACGAGCATATGCAAGAGGGCCGTTGCGAGGGCGATCGCTGCCGTGATGTTGGCCAGGTTGATCGCATCAGACCAGCGCTGTTCCGGCGCGAGGGCCAGCGGAACGTGACCAACCCCGACCAGCACGATCACGATCGCGGCGGCCAACAGCGCTCCACGAGTGTGAGCGCGGGAATCGCCGGCGAGCACGGGGTCGGCGAGCACGGGGCTGGCGACCCTGTGCGTGACCAACAGTCGGGCAAACCAAAGCGCGACTACGAGCGATACCGTGCCGAACCACCAGGTCGTGGGGTGCGCCCAGCTGATGAGATAACTCAGCGTCTCCGCGGCGATCAGAAGCACGATGACGGCCGGCGCCAGAAAGCCGAGCGAGAACCGACCGGTGTCATTGACTTTGGCCGGCACCGAAGTTGGCTCCGACGACCGAGCGAGGAGCAGGCTGATGAGTGCCCCGGCGCCCAGCAGCAGGTAGAACGCGACGATAATCCCGATGGACGGGGCGAAGGGCACGGCGAGAATGACGACGGCCAGGGCGAGCGCGGTCACAATCTGGCGCCGGGCGCGGAGCAGACCGCCCAGGGTCCATCCGATAACCAGTAGTGCGCCGACCCCGACCAGTGCGAGCAAAGCCCAGACGTTGTCGGCGTTGGAAAGGTCCGGGACGACCTCACGGCCGCGTAGTCCGTTTGCTGTGGCTTGCATGAGTGGCCAGGCGGCATACCCGGCAGTGAGGAGCAACGGAATGGCCGCGACCGTGATGGCCGAACCAGCCGCCACCAGAGCGGCCGTGCGTCCGGCTGAGGACGCGGCGAACTGACGACCGAACAGTTCAAGTGCCACGGCCAAGGCGGCAGCGACCAGCAGGGGCACGGTTAGGGAGAACGGCAGGCTGTCGTAGCGACTAGCAACGACCGGCGCGATGCCGGCCGCCGCGAACGCGGCCAGAGACGCCGATAGATAGGCGAAAGTTCGGTATTCACCCAGCAACCGTGCGGGCCGGGGTGCGCGCAGCACGAGCACGACGTGTGCCGCGGCGACGACCGCGACCGCGCCGAGGCACCAGGCCGGGGCGACGATGCTGTCGGGTTCGACGAAGATCGCGATGATGGCCGCCATGACGAGGGACAGCGCACCCAGTGTGAGCAGCAGCATCCGCTCGGGGAGGCGGTCGATGGCCGGCCACCGTCGCACGATCAGTGCGGGCCGCGGTAACGTCAGGCGGTGCAGCAGGGCGCCGACAGCGACACCGAGAAAACCGACGAAAATACGGGTGAGGGTGTCCTGGTCCTGAAAAACACCGGCTGCGAGAAGTCCCAGTCCGAGAACCGCAACGACGAAACCGGCGACGCTGCCCACCCGCAGGTTCGACCATGCGTGCCAGCCGAGGAACAGTGCCGCACAGACCACGAGGGCGAGGCCCCAGTACAAGGCGCCGTCGCCGGCGGCCAACCCGAACAGGTTGTTTTGGCGCATGCCCCAGACATCGAGCAGTACGAGCACGATGGCAAAGCTCCCGATGCCCTCGGCGGTAGACGTGAGCCGCGAGCGACGCAGGCGGGCTGCGACCACGAGGGCCGCCACGGTCAGCAGTGCGACGACAACCGACCGAAATCCCAGTCCGGCGACGATCCAGGCGACGGTGAGAAAGAAGATTGCGGCAACCGAGACCAACAGCACGCCGACGAAGAGCAGCACGACCTGCACACTCGAACGCTGGGGCCGGCTGGGCAGGGCCGGTGCAGCATCGGCTTCCGGGCGGGATATCGATGGTGCGTGCCTGGGTACGACTGCCGGCCGAACCGGCGGCATCACGGACTGGGCCGGTGCTGCCTTCGTTGCACTGGGCGAAGCAGCACCGGTGGAAGCAGCGCTGGTCGAATCAGCACCGGTCGAATTCGCGCGAACGGATATGACAACGGGGAGCTCGGGCACGGTGATTCGGCCCGGTTCTGTCTCGTACCGGATGCGCCCGATCAGCTCGGCCCGTCTCTCCATGGCCGCCGCGGCCGCCGCTGAACTGGCCAGCAATTCGGTTGCGGCTGCATGCCGCAGGTTGAGCTGACACTCGGAACACACCGGAGACTTCAGTGGAGTGTGGCAGGCCGGGCAGAGCGCCCGGTCGGTGAGGTCCTGGGCATTGCGTGGCCAGACGATGCGACCGGCCTGCCGGAGATAGAAGTCCCCGGTCTGAACCGACTCATGCTCTGACATCGATCTCCCCGCGGTCGGTCACGCTCCTCACAGGCTACCGGGACGAAAAAACTCCGGGCACACCGCACTGCCGCGTGTGGATAACTGCTGGTGGGGGGAGGAGGCGGCTCGTTCAGAGGTTGTTGGTCGCAAGCCAGCTGATCAGCACGCGCTGAAACTCCAGCGGATGCTCCACGCTCGGCAAGTGGGCTGTGTCACGAAAGGTGCAGCCGCTCGCCTGCGGCAGCATCTCCAACAAGAACTCGTAGTGGGCCAGCGACGACGTCACATCGAGTTCGCCCACGGTGATCAGCGCCGGAACATCGATGTCACTGACCCGGTCGAGCGCTGGCGGCTCGAGCGGAAGCGAGATCGGGTTTTCCGTGGCGTGAATTACGTTCCGCAGGTTGAGCTCCTGTGCGAGGTTGAGGAATGCTGGGTCGACGTCGGCCGCCTTGCGGGTCGGTCCGACCGCCCAGAGTGTGACCTCGAGCCGGGCCAGCCGCGGCCACTGGCGGGCGGTGAAGGCCTCATCCAGCTTGTCGAACAGGGCGTCTTCACGCTCGGTGAGCTCCATCTCGGGAAATCCACTGGGCCCGGACCCGATCGCGACCAGTCCGGCGACCCGCTCCGGGCTCTCCACGGCGAGGTCGATCGCGATCGTACCGCCGCGGGAGCACCCGATGAGGGTGGCGCGAGCGACGCCGAGATGATCGAGCAGCGCCGTGGCATCTGCACGGTTGGAAAATTCAACGTTCTCGGTTGTCGTCTGGCCGAAACCGCGAGTGTCGAAGCGGATGACGTAGTGATGCGAGGCGAGGGCGGCGACCTGCGGATCCCACATGCGCAGGGTCGCGATACCAGCATGGATCAGCAGCAGGGCAGGCGAGTCGGGGTCCCCCTCAGTCTCGTAGTAGAGGGAAGCGCCAGGAACGTCGAGTCGGGGCATGCGTTGAGCGTAGCAACGCGGGCCGTGCGGCCGGAAGAGCCGTGCAGGCCATCGGTCGGGCAAGCCCTAGGCTCAACTAAATGGGCGGTGTTCTGGTCGGGTTTTCGATTATCGGATTTGTGATCCTGATCGGGTACTTTGTTGAGCGGTTCGGCATTGCCGGGGCGGGTGCAGGCCGGGTGCTCAACCGCATGGCCTTCTTCGTCGCAACTCCCGCGCTGCTGTTCACCGTGCTCTCCCACGCGGATGTGTCGGTGCTGTTTTCCGAGTCCCTGGTCGCCATCGTCTGCACCATCGTGGTCGGCGTGCTCATCTACATCGTCGCTTCGCGGCTGTTCTTTCGCGCGCCGTTGGCCGAGACGGTGCTCGGTGCGTCGAGCGCGACGTACGTCAACGCCAACAACATCGGGCTGCCTGTGGCCATCTACGTGCTCGGCAGCGCCCAATATGTGGCTCCCGTACTGCTGCTGCAGCTGGTGATTCTGGCACCGACCATCCTGGCCGTTCTCGACGTGGCCACCCGAGGCCGGGCTTCGTTCGTGTCGATCGTGACGCAGCCGTTTCGAAACCCGATGATTCTCGGTTCGCTCGCCGGCGTGCTCGTGGCGACCTTCGGGATCACGGTGCCGACCCCGGTGCTCGCACCGTTCGAACTGATCGGTGGAGCCGCCATTCCCCTGGTGCTGCTGTCATTTGGCATGTCGCTGCACGGCCAACAGCTGCTCAAAGCCGGGTCCGGGCGCAAGCAGGTCCTGGCCGCCACCATGATCAAGGTGGGGCTGATGCCGATCGTCGCCTACCTGTTCGGACGCTTCGTATTCGACCTCGACGGCGCCGAGCTATTCGCCGTAGTCGCCGTGTCGGCGTTGCCGACCGCGCAGAACATCTTCAATTTCGCCTCGCGTTACGATCGAGCTGTGGTCGTCACCCGGGACACCGTTTTTCTCACCACAATTCTGTCCATGCCCGCTTTACTCGTCATCGCGGCCTTGCTGGCCTGAGTCCCGAAAGGACCGCATGTCTACTTCTGGCCCGTTCACCGCACCCGAGCCCACGAGCTTGCCGATCGTCGGCTCGGCTGAGCGCTTCTACGTGCACCGGGTCTACTGCGTCGGCCGCAACTACGCCGAGCATGCCCGGGAGATGGGCAACGACCCCGACCGGGAGGCGCCGTTCTTCTTCGCGAAGCCGGCCGACGCCGTGTTCGCGGTCAACGAGGGTGTTCCAACGCACGGCATTGCCCCCCACACTGTTCCGTACCCACCGGCGACCGACAACCTGCACTTCGAGATGGAACTCGTGGTCGCGATCGGCGGCGGTGGCGCTGACATTGTCCCAGCGGATGCGCTCACCCACGTCGTCGGCTACGGCGCCGGCGTCGACCTCACCCGGCGCGACCTGCAGGATGCCGCCAAGGCCCTGCGCCGCCCGTGGGATCTCTCCAAGGGCTTCGATTTCTCCGGACCCTGCACGCCGCTCGTTTCCGCGAGCACGATCGGTCATCCCGCTTCGGCACGAATCTGGCTCAACGTCGGCGGCGAGACGCAACAGGACGCCGACCTCGCCGACCAGATCTGGCCCGTGCCCGACGTGATCGCCGCTCTGTCGCGTTTTGTCACATTGCGGCCCGGTGACCTCATCTTCACCGGCACTCCTGCCGGCGTCGGCCGGATCGAGCCCGGCAGCGCCGTCACCGCGGGTATCGACGGAGTCGGTGACCTCGCCTTTCTCGTGGTCTGAGCGCAATCTCAGCGCGCCAACAGCGCTTTGAGGGCAGTCGTGGCCTGTCCACGAGGCTCGTTGGGCAAGCGCACGCTCAGCGGAAGGCCGCGATGCCGGTGATGTGCTGACCGAGAATGAGGGTGTGCACCTCATCGGTACCCTCGTAGGTGCGCACACTCTCAAGGTTGTTGGCGTGCCGCATCGGGGAATAGTCGAGCGTAATGCCGTTGCCGCCGAGCATCGCGCGTGCCTCGCGGCAGATGGCAATGGCTTCGCGGCAGTTGTTGAGCTTGCCCAGCGAGATCTGGTGTGGGGCGAGCGTGCCGGCGTCCTTGAGCCGGCCGAGCTGCAACGCAAGCAGGGTGCCCTTATTGATTTCGAGGGCCATGTTCACCAGCTTCTGCTGGGTGAGTTGGTAGCCGGCGAGCGGCTTGCCGAACTGCATCCGCTTTTTCGAAAAGGCCAGCGCGGTGAGGTAGCTGTCGCGGGCCGCGCCCATGACGCCCCAGACGATGCCGTACCGGGCCTCGCCGAGGCACTCGAACGGTGCGCGTAGGCCGTGCGCCGCGGGCAGCATCGCCGCCTCCGGCAGACGCACCTCGGTCAGCTCAATCTCGCACTGAATGGAGGCACGCATTGACAGCTTCTGCTCGATCGGTGTGGCGACGAAGCCGGGGGTGTCGGTGGGCACGACAAAGCCGCGGATCCCGTCATCCGTCATCGCCCAAATGATCGCGACCTGCGCGACCGAGGCGAGACCGATCCAGCGCTTGGTGCCGTTGATCACCCAGTCAGTGCCGTCATGGCGCGCGAAGGTGGTCATGCTCGCCGGGTCAGAGCCAGCATCAGGCTCGGTGAGCCCGAAGCAGCCGATGACTTCCCCGGCGGCCATGCGCGGCAGCCACTCGTTCTTCTGCTCCGGTGAGCCGTGCTTGTGGATGGCGCTCATCGCGAGCGAACCCTGCACGCTCACGAAGGTGCGCAGTCCGGAGTCTCCGGCCTCCAACTCGAGGGCGGCGAGTCCATATTCGACGGCGCTGCGTCCGGGGCAGCCGTAGCCCGTCAGGTGCATGCCGAGCAGGCCGAGCTTGGCCAGCTGCGGGATGACGTCGAGCGGAAAGATTGCCTTCTCATACCACCCGGCGATATTCGGCTTGATGGTCGTGTTGACGAAGGCGCGCACCTCGTTGCGCAGGGCGATCTCGGCCGCAGTCAGCAGGGAATCAATGCCCACCAAATCGGCGGCGTCGGTCGGGTCGGTGTCGATCAAGGCTGCAGCACGCATGAGTCGGCTTTCGGTCGGTGAAGTCCGCCCTCATGCCGGTCTGGGTGGACAAATGGAGAGAAGGAAATGGTAAAAAGCCCGGATTTCTGCGAGACTGACCCCTTTAGCTTGCCCGTACTCCGGGCATTGACGTCCTGTAAGCCGGGCATCCCAACAAAGGAATCCCATTGACGGATCAAACTTTTCAGATCATCGCGATCGTCATATACCTCGCTGGCATGGTCGCCATCGGGTACTTTGCCTTTCGTCAGACCAAAGATCTTGACGATTATATGCTCGCCGGCCGTGGTCTCACACCCGGCACCGCCGCGCTGAGTGCCGGCGCTTCCGATATGTCGGGCTGGCTGCTGCTGGGTCTGCCCGGGGCCATCTACGTATCGGGTCTGGTCGAAGCCTGGATCGCTATCGGCCTCACGATCGGCGCCTGGCTGAACTGGAAATTCGTGGCCCCTCGGCTGCGCTCGTACACCGAGGTGTCGAACAACTCGATCACCATTCCGAGCTTCTTCGAGAACCGGCTCAAGGACACGACGCGCCTGTTGCGCGTCGTCTCCGGTGTCATCATCCTGGTGTTCTTCACGTTCTATGTTTCGTCCGGCATGGTGGCTGGCGGCGTGTTCTTCGAGGAGTCCTTCGGTTCCACCTTCCTCACCGGCATGCTGATCGTTGCCGGCGTCACCCTGCTCTACACGCTGTTTGGCGGTTTCCTTGGAGCCACTCTCACCGACGTCGCCCAGGGCCTGCTCATGCTCGTCGCGCTGGTTGCTGTTCCCCTGGTTGCGCTGGGCGCCACCGGCGGAATCGCCGCAACCCTCGACTCCATTCGTGCGGTCAATCCTGACCTGCTCTCCCTCACAGCGGGCGGCTCCGTGCTGGGCGTTATCTCGGCCGCAGCCTGGGGGCTCGGCTACGTCGGCCAGCCGCACATCATCGTGCGGTTCATGGCCATGCGCACCCCGCAGGACGCCAAGGCCGGTCGCCGCATCGGCGTCGGCTGGATGATTCTCACCGCTCTCGGCGCTATCGCCACGGCGCTCATCGGCATCGCGTACTTCCAGCAGAACCCCGACCTGTCGCTCGCGAACCCGGAAACGGTCTTTCTGCTGCTGTCGCAGACGCTGTTCCACCCGTTCATCGCCGGCCTCGTGCTGGCCGCGGTGCTGGCCGCCATCATGAGCACTATCTCTTCACAGCTGATCGTGTCCTCCTCGGCACTGGTCGAGGACCTGTATCGAATCGTCGGCAAGGACGCCTCCCCGAAACAGTTGGTTATGTTCGGACGCCTCGGTGTGTTGCTCGTAGCAGTCGTTGCCGGACTCATCGCGCTGCAGCAGAATTCGACCATTCTCGATCTGGTCGGCTTTGCCTGGGCCGGCTTCGGCGCTGCCTTCGGACCTGTGGTGCTGCTTTCCCTGTACTGGAAGAAGCTGTCCACAGCGGGCGCGCTGGCCTCCATGATCACCGGCGCCGTCGTCGTCTTCATCTGGGGCAACTCCGCCCTTGGCGAGATTCTGTACGAGATCGTGCCCGGCTTTGCGGCCAGCCTGATCGTTGCCGTCGTGGTTTCCCTCGCGACCTACAAGCCCAACGCTGACATCGATGCCGAATTCGCCGCCGCTGCCGGGCAGGCCCACCCGAAGTACAGCGCACCCGAAAAGGTTTCCGTCTAGACGAACTCGCACCGCGACGGCACCCGTCCTCGGCCTCTCGGCTGGGGGCGGGTGAGGCCACCATGGGCTAGTTTTCTGGCGGGCCCCCTGCGGCGATCGTGAAGTCATCCGTGAACGAGCCCGTCGCTGGCAGGAACTGGGCAGTGAGCGAGCCCGGTGTCACCGAAACGCTGAGGTTTCCGAAGCTGGGGTCGAGATTGAGTCCGGAGTAGGCGGCAAAATACGGCGACTCCGGGTCGGCGCGGAACACGTTCCGAAGCGGAGTGCCGCCGGTGCCGACGGTGGCGAACACCGTTCCGCCCCCGTGGACCAGGGCATTGCCGCCATCGGCGACGCACCCGGCTGAATATTTAGCCGGCACGATCTTTGTACACGACGCGTCCAGGGCGAGTTGCTTGCTGCGGGCATACAGGTGCTCGTGACCGCTCAAAACGAGGTCCACCCGCTTGTCGACCAACAGATTCATCAGTCCGGCCCCGTCGTCGCACTCGTACTGGCCGACCGACAGACACGGCTTGTGCATTCCCACCACCACCCAGGGAACACCATCCGACCTGGCGTCGTCGATGGCGTCGGCGGTCCATCGATAGCGTGGGCTGCCCGCGGCGTACGACCAGACTCCATCGGGGTAGGTGAGCGCGGGCGAGATCATGATGAAGCGCACGAGCGGATTGACCTGAGGAACGTCCACGTAGTACTGCCGCGCATACGTCCCGATCAGGCCTGGAAGCTGATTGGGCAGACAGGCAGCAAAATCATTGACGTTGCCGTTTTGTCCGTTGTCTTCGTGGTTTCCAGAGACGAGTTCGAACGGGAAGGCGGCTCCCACCCTCGAGGTGACGAAGTCGCACCAGGCCTGCTCGGCACCGGCCTGGCCATAGGAAAGGTCACCGAGCGAGAGGTGGAGATCCGGCTCGATGCCGGCCACCTGGTTGAGCGTCGCCGCAGCCCCCTTACTGGAAGAAATATCGCCCGAGGCGGTGAAGCGCACCGACGAGGCGGCAGCCTCGTCCCCCCGGGATGACGAGGCCAAACCCGCGAAGACAATCACAATGAGGGTTGCACCGCCAACGCCTGCAACAAATGCATTGAATGCCCGCATGAGCCTGCTCCTCGCCCACTGGGTTATGAATCGAGTCAGGGCGGTGGCGGGTTCACCTCAGACGGAGCGCGCGTCAGGCGTCTTCCGGAGCAGGCTAGACCATGTCCGTGGCCGGGACAACCCCTCGTGGCGGACGGGGAACGGTCGGTGGCCCTAGAAAATCATCGGGCGGTCGTCGTCATCGCCGCCACCGTCGAGTTCTACGACGACCGGAACGTGGTCGCTCGGGGCGTCGCCCTTGCGTTCGTTGCGGTGGATGCTGGCATCCGTCACGAGGTCGGCGAAAGCGGGCGAGCCGAGGATGAAATCGATGCGCATGCCCTCATTGCGGGGAAACCGCAGCTGCTTGTAGTCCCAGAAGGTGAAACCCTCCGGAACGATCGGGCGCACGACGTCGGTCAGCCCGGCTTGTTCGAACGCATCGAAGGCCTCACGCTCCTCCGGCGAGATGTGGGTCGACAGGCCGGGTACGAAGCTTGGGTCGCCCATGTCCTCGTCGCGGGGCGCGACGTTCCAGTCGCCCATCATGGCCAAAGCCAGCGCGGGGTGGGCGGCGAGTTCCTCGGCCGCGTGAACCCGGAGAGCGTTCAGCCAGGCCAGTTTGTAGGCGTAATGCGGGTCGTCGAGCGAGCGCCCGTTCGGTACGTAGAGGCTCCAGAGCCGCAGGTCGTTGATCGTCACGCCCAGCGCGCGTGCCTCGAGCGGCTGATCGGAGCCGACGGCACCCTTTTGGAAGCCAGGCATGTTGGTAACGGCGGTGACGACATCCGTCATGGGCTCACGACTGGCAAACGCCACACCATTCCACTGGCTCAGGCCGTGAATGGCGAGATCGTAGCCGGCGTCCTCGAACACCTGCGAGGGAAACTGCTCGGGCTTGCACTTGATCTCCTGCATGGCGAGAACGTCGATGTCTTCGCGTTCCATCCAATCGACGACTCGCCCGGATCGAGCACGAATGGAGTTCACGTTCCAGGTGGCAATGCGCATGCCTCCAGCCTATAAGGGGCCAGGCGGATGCCGCGTTCGCGGGATCGAATGCGCGCCCCCGCTCTGTTGCGATTGAATGGGTGCGGCACTGAAGAGGTGTAGCTCACCGACAGGCAGGAAGATCACAATGACGGAGTTGCAGATTGGCTACGCGGCCATGTTGGAGCAGTTCGCACCGGCCGAGGCGGTGGCGCTCTCGGCCTACGCCGAGGAGCATGGCTTCACCGGCGTGATGGCGGCCGATCACTTTCAGCCGTGGGTTCCGGCCCAAGGCCAGTCGAGCTTCGTCTGGAGCGTGCTGGCCTCGATCGCCGAGCGCACCAAGGGCGACTTCGGCCCCGGTGTGACCGCACCGACCTTTCGCTGGCATCCGGCCATGGTCGCCCAGGCCTCCGCGACCCTCGCCTCGATGTATCCCGGCCGGCACTGGCTCGGCCTCGGCAGCGGCGAGGCCCTCAATGAGCACATCGTCGGCGGTTACTGGCCCGAAGCGCCCGAGCGCATCAACCGCATGTTCGAGGCCATTGAGATCATCTCGAAGCTGTTCGCCGGTTCAATCGCCGGCAAGGACGTCAAGCATTCCGGGCAGTTCTTCAAGCTCGAGTCGACCCGGTTGTGGACCATGCCCGACGTTGCCCCCGAAATTCTGGTCGCTACCGCCGGCCCGGTCACCGCCAAGCGCGCCGGCCGGCTGGCCGACGGTCTCATCACGGTCGGCGCCCCGCTCGAGAAGATCTCGATGCTGTTCGGCAAATTCGATGACGGTGCGCGCGAGGCCGGCAAGGATCCCTCGGTCATGCCCAAGGTGCTGCAGCTGCACATGAGCTGGGCCGACACCGACGAAGAGGCCATGATCAACGCGCTGCACGAGTGGCCGAACGGCGGCATGAAGTTTCCCAAGGGCGACATCCGTTCGCCGTTTGAATTCGAGCAGATGGCCAAGCTCGTACGCCCGGAGGACTTCGAGGGCCGCATGATCATCTCGGCCGACCCGGACGAGCACCGCAAATACATTCAGAAGTTCGTCGACCTCGGCTTTGATCGCATCTACCTGCACAACGTGGGCCGCAATCAGAAGCAGTGGATCGACGTCTTTGGCGCATCCGTTCTCCCGAAGCTCGTGCGGTAGATGCCGCACGATTCGCTGCCCGATGCGGCGACTGCCGAAGTTGGCGCCATGGAACTGTTCGGCCTCAAGGTGTTCGCTCTCGGTGGTTTCGGTGAGATCGTCGCCGGCGATGACCTCGGGGAACTGATCTGCGAGGCCGCGCAGTCGCGCCTGATTGACGGTGATATTGTCGCGGTGACCAGCAAAATCGTCTCCAAGGCTGAGGGCCGCACCGTTCTGGCCGTCGACCGGGAGCAGGCGATCACCGACGAGACCGTGCGTGTCGTGGCCGCCAGGGCGCACCCGGGCGGGTTCACTCGCATCGTCGAAAATCGGCAGGGCCTGGTCATGGCGGCGGCCGGCGTCGACACGAGCAATGCGCCTGAGGGTGTGGTGCTGTTGCTGCCGGTGGATCCGGACGCGTCGGCGCGCGCCATCTGCGCGGCTCTCCGCGAGCGCACCGGGTTGCGGCTCGGCGTGCTCGTGACCGATACCGCCGGGCGCCCCTGGCGTGAGGGCCAGACCGACATCGCCATCGGCGCCGCCGGGCTGGCAGTGCTCGACGATTTGCGCGGCACGGCGGATGTCTCCGGTCGCCGTCTCGACGTCACCGTCGCGGCGGTCGCCGACGAGATTGCCGGCGCTGCCGACCTGGTCAAGGGCAAGACGAGCGGCAACCCGGTCGCGGTCGTGCGCGGACTCGGCCGGCTGGTTGCCGAGCTGGATGCCGCCGGCGCGCGCGCCTTGCAGCGGCCGAGCGCTACCGACATGTTTCGCCTCGGCACGGCGGAGGCCCACGCCGAGGGGTACACCGAAGGCTACATCGCGGGCTTCGCCGCCGGGCGTGCTGCGGCCGCGTTGGGCTAGATCGTGATCGTGATGGCCTGGCTCAGGCCGCTTTGCCGGGGCTCCTCTTGGGCCGATCAAAGGAGCGTATTCGGGTCGACGGATGTGCCCGAGTGCGGGGATAAGCTCGGTTTCGTGGAGAGCATCGAGGCGAAACGGGTATGAGCTGGGTGGTCGTGGTACCGGTCAAGGGAACTCCGGGCGCGAAGAGTCGACTCGGGGCCGTGCCAGAGCGGGAGGTGCTGGCCGAAGCGTTTGCGCTCGACACGGTGACCGCGCTCGTGGCGGTATCCGCGGTTCAGCGCGTTTTTGTGGTGACCGGTAATAGCCATCTCGGCGAACTGTTGGCCACGCTCGGTGCGGTCATCGTGCCGGAGGCAGCCTTGAAGCGCGGGGGTGTGACGGGACATGCCCGGCTGAACGCCGCGATCGAGCAGGGTGTCGCTGCCGCACGGCGCGCCTGTTTCGACTCGAATCTGGCCGTGATGACTGGGGACCTGCCCGCCCTGCGCCCGGTCGACGTCGAGGCCGCGTTCGCGCTCGCCGCTGAACACCCGCGCTCGATGGTGCCCGACACGGAAGGCGGAGGAACGACGGCCTTATTCGCCCACGCGGGCGTCAGGTTGACGCCACGATTTGGACGCGGCTCCCGCGCCGCGCATGAGGCCGATGGGCACGTTCCGCTCGACCTCTCGCCGACCTCGTCGATGCGCCGCGACGTCGATACGGCCGCCGATCTCGACGCTGCCCGGGTGCTCGGCCTCGGGCCGCACACGATCGAGCTGGCCGCGCTGTCGAAGCGCTGATCCCGCAGCGCTGGTCCCGCAGCGCTTAGCCTTCAACGGCGAGCCGCAGCGCAGCCGCGGCCATCGCGGTCGTCGTGGGCAGGTCGGTCATCCACAGCGGCACGGCCGCAGAACGGATGCCGGCAGCCGCCAGGGCGGGCAGCGCCGCGGCATCCGTTTCATCGATCAGCCACGCATCGAGCACGCCGCCTGAACGTCTCGATCCGTAGTGCAAACCCACGCCCACCGCCGATGTCGCCACCCCAATTGTCGACAGGCATGCGTCGGCCATGCCGCGCACGGCCGCGCCGCCGATGATCGGGGACACTCCGACCACCCGGGCGGCGGTGCCGCGCAGGGCGTCGCGAACGCCCGGCACGGCCAGGATCGTTCCCACCGACACGACCGGGTTCGATGGTGGCAGCACGACGAGGTCGGCGTTAGTGATGGCCGCGAGCACGCCCGGTGCAGCGACGGCCGCGGCCAGCCCGCGCTGGAGGAACCCCGTCACGGCTACCCGGGCGCGGTAGCGCACCCACCATTCCTCAAAGTGAATATAGTCACCCGCAGCATGATTATCGATATTCTCGGCGAGGCATACGTGAGTTTCCACCGGCTGGTCGCTCATCGGCAGTAGGCGCGCGCCGGGCTGCCAGCGGCGGCAGAGAAACTCGGTCACCTCCGACAGGGTCGAGCCGCTCCGCAGCAGGTCGGTGCGCACGATATGGGTGGCGAGGTCGAGGTCGCCGAGCGTGAACCAGGACCAGTCGCGGCCGTAGGCGGCAATCTCGGCCGAGGCCCGTCTGGTCTCGTTGGGGCGGCCCCAGCCCTGCTCCTCGTTGATGCCGCCGCCGAGGGTATACATGACGGTGTCAAGGTCGGGGCAGATGCGCAGGCCATCGAGCCACATGTCGTCGCCGGTGTTCACGATCACCGTCACGGTCGCCTTCGGAGCGACGACGGCGAGGTGGGCCAGGAGTCCGCGCGTAAAGCGGGCACCGCCGACGCCGCCGGCCAACACGGTGACGTGCTTCATGATGCACCTTTCGACGTAGCGGAGGAGTACACGATGACCGGGTGCCCGCCGCGCGGGTGTTGCAAAATGAAGCAGTCAACGCCGTAGACGGCGCCGATGATTTCCGGGGTCAGCACCTCGTCGGGGGTACCGGCAGCCACGAGCCGGCCCCCGTCGAGCAACAGGATCTGATCGCAATACGCTGCCGCGAGGTTGAGGTCGTGCAGCGCCATGATCGCCGTCACCCCGAGCGCACGCACCTGCCCGAGCAGCGCGAGCTGCGCGCTCACGTCGAGATGGTTGGTCGGCTCGTCGAGCAGCAATAATTTCGGTTGCTGCGCCATGGCCCGGGCGATCTGCACGCGCTGCTGCTGCCCGCCGCTCAGGGTCTGCCAGCAACGATCGGCCAGCTCCGCTGCACCGACGGCCTGGAGGGCGTCGATAGCGACGACACGATCGTCGTCACCGCCAAACGACCCCATCAGCCTGGTGCGGTGCGGAATGCGCCCCAGCAGCACGACGTCGAGCACGGTCAGCTCCACGCTCGGCGCTGCATTCTGTTCGAGCAGGGCGATGCGCCGGGCCGCTTCCTGTCGCGTCAGCGACCCGATCGAGACGCCGTCGAGGGTGACGGTGCCGGCATCCGCCCTGTCGATGCCCGCGACCAGCCGCAGCAGGGTGGACTTGCCGGCGCCGTTCGGCCCGAGCAGTCCGGTGACGCTGCCGGTGGGCAGCGACGCCGAGAAATCGCGCACAATCAGGGTGCCGTCGATGGCGAACGACAAGCCGTCGAGGTCTACGCCCACAGGTGCGACTTCTTTCTCTTGATCAGCAGGATGAAGACCGGCACACCGATGAACGCGGTGATGATGCCCACCGGCAGCTCACGCGGGTCGAACACCGTGCGGGCCAGGGTGTCGGCGATGACCAGAAACAGCGCCCCGCAGACCGAGACGAGCGGCAGCAGTCGGCGGTGCCCCGGGCCGCTGATACCGCGCACGAGGTGCGGCAGGATGAGCCCGACGAAGCCGATCGACCCGCTCACGGCCACCATCGCACCGGTCAGCAAGGCAACCGCCCCGAGCAATGCCCAGCGGGTGCGATTGACGTTGATACCAAGGCTCGCCGCCGAGGTGTCGCCGAAGGCGAAGGCGTCGAGCCGGGTCGCCGACAGAAGGATGCCGGTGCCGACGACCGCGACACCCGACGCGGCGATTGCCACGCTCTGCCAGGTGGCACCGGCTACAGAGCCGAGCAGCCAGTTGAGGATCTCCCGATAGGAGTCGCCCTTGGCCGCCCAGAAGATGATGAACGAGGTCAGGGCGCCGGCGAGCTGCGCGATGGCCAGCCCAGCGAGCACGGCTCGCACCGGCGTGATCGTGCCGCCCACTCGGGCGATGCTCAACGTCGCGACGAGGGCGAGCAGCGCGCCGAGGAAGGCTGCAACGGGCAGGGCAAACCCGATGCCGAGAATGACTACGCAGACCGCGCCGACGGATGCCCCGCTCGAGAGCCCGAGCAGGTACGGGTCGGCCAGGGGGTTGCGTGTCACGCTCTGCATGACCGCGCCGCTCAGCGCGAGGCCGGCACCGACCAACGCGGCCGTGAGCACGCGCGGCAGTCGCAGCTGCCAGACGATCGAGTCGACCAGTAGCGACACTGGAGCGTCGGTGGGAATGCCGAGGTGCCCGCCGATGCTGCCAGCCACCTGGGCCAGGCTCACCGCCGCCGGTCCGATGGTCACCGCCACCCCGCACACCAGGGCGAGGGTGACCGTGGCCATGACGAGCCACCCGAGGTAGCGAGCCCGGGTCACGAGGCCCCGCGCCGATCGGAGAAGCGGCTCACTCGTTCAGGTCGGCTAGCTGGGAGATAACGGATGACGCGGCCTCGACGTTGCGCATCCCGGCCTCGGTGGAGGCGAATGGCAAAATAATGTAGCGCTGGTTCTGCACGGCATCGAGCGCCCGGGTGGCCGGGTCGGATTCGAGGTGGGCCATCTTGGCTTCGGCGGTGTTCCAGGTCGCGTCGACGAGCACGATCACGCTCGGGTTGGCCTCGATGATCGTTTCCCAGCCCACGGAAGTCCAGGTGTCGCGCACATCTTTGAAGACGTTGGTGAGGCCGGCGGCTTCCATGATCATGGCGGGTGAACCGATACCGGCGCCCACGTAGGGGGTGGTCGTACCGCTGGAGTACCAGAGGGCGGTCGTAGTTCCACTCGGCGGCGTCAGCCCGGCGAGGTCGTCGTTCAACCTGCGCACGAGCTCCTCAGCGGCCGGTTCGGCATCGAAGATCTTGCCGGCTTCCTCGATTTCGCTGAACACCGTGTGGAAGGTGAGCGGGTTGGGCATGCTGTCGCCCTTGCACGCGGCCGGGGAGACGTAGTTGCCCACGCCGAGTGCGGTGAGAGCGTCGCGTTCGCCCACGCCGTCGACGCTGAAATTGGACTCCCAGCCGCCGTAGATGAAGTCGGGGTTCAGACCGAGAACGGCCTCCTGGCCGGGGAGAAATTCGCTGATCACGTTGAGGTCGGCGCCGGCCGCGGCGAGCGAGGATGGCAGGGGGCCGTCGAGGAAAGCGGATCCCACGATGCGCTTGCCGAGACCGAGCGCGAGCAGCAGCTCGGTCGCCGAGGACTTTATCGAGACGATGCGTTCGGGGGCCGCCGTGACGGTCAGGCTCGTGCCGCAATTGTCGACCGTGACCGGGTAGTTCGCGGTGGCAGCGGGCGTCTGGGCCGGTGCGGTGGCGGGCGTTATCGCAGCGACGCATCCGCTCAGCAGCAGAGCGCCAATCGCGACGGCTGTCAGGGCAGCCGGATGGCGCCGGATGGTTCGACGATTCATGAGGTCTCTTTCGACTCTTCGCGGGCGGTCACCCGGCCGGCTCGGCGAGCACAACGCCGAACGGACCGGTGCTAACTAGCGGAATAATGGTCGACCTCAGCCCAAATCCAGGCCAGCGGGACCGGTCAAAGCGAACCGGTGGTCAGCCTCAAGCCTAGGCCCGTCAGACACTGCGCCCAGCGATGCCCCGGCCGGGGCGCGTAGCGCGATTTCCTCGATGAGATTGTGCATAGCTCTTGTCCCTGGCTGCGTTGGACGACAGGATGATGAAACTACAACGAAGTGGAAGGCGCAGTATGAGCGTGGGCACTAACGGCACTAACGGCACTGCAAACAGTGTTCGAACGGCGATCACCCAGGCCACCTGGACCGGCGACGAAGAGTCCATGATCGCCAAGCACGAGGGCTTCGTGCGCACCGCGGCCGCGCAGGGCGTGCAGGTGATCTGCTTTCAGGAACTGTTCCACGGCCCCTATTTCGGCATCGTGCAGGACGCCAAGTACTACGACTACGCGCAGGCCGTGCCCGGCCCCATCGTCGAACGGTTTCAGAAGCTCGCCGCCGAGTTCGCGATGGTCATCGTCGTGCCGATGTACGAAGAAGAACAACCCGGTGTGCTCTACAACACCGCCGCGGTCATCGACGCCGACGGAAGCTACCTCGGCAAGTACCGCAAGCACCACATCCCCCACCTGCCGCAATTCTGGGAAAAGTTCTACTTTCGCCCCGGCAACACCGACTACCCGGTCTTCGACACCCGGTACGGCAAGATCGGCGTCTACATCTGTTATGACCGTCATTTCCCCGAGGGCTGGCGCGCGCTCGGCCTGAACGGTGCCGAGATCGTGTTCAACCCCTCGGCCACCAAGCCCGGTCTCTCCAACCGCCTGTGGGAGCTCGAGCAGCCGGCCGCCGCGGTCGCCAACCAGTACTACATCGGCGCCAACAATCGCATCGGCAACGAGGAGGCCGAGTTCGGCGCCGAGGCCGTGACGTTCTACGGCAGCTCCTACTTCGTCGACCCCAAGGGCAACTACGTGGGCGCGATCGCGTCCACTGATACCGAGGAGATCGTCGTGCGCGACCTCGATCTCGGCGTGATCCGCGAGGTGCGCAACTCCTGGCAGTTCTACCGCGATCGTCGGCCCGATTCCTACGAACCCCTCGTCGCGCCCTGACCGCTTCGGCCCTGCTGCTCGAGAACCAGCACCGCGGATGCTGCCGGCCGGCCTGCGCGACGCGGCGGCGGCATCCGCTACCCGCACACTGTCAGTGAAGAGGACGACATGAAGACTTTGATCAGGAATGGCACCGTGGTCAACGCCACGGGACGAGGGCTCGCCGATGTGCTCATTGACGGTGAGAAAATCGCCGCGGTGCTCGCGCCGGGCGCGAATCTGCTCGGCTTCGATGTGGCGGCCAATGTCGATCGCGTCATCGACGCACGCGGCAAGTACGTCATTCCGGGGGGCATCGACGCCCACACCCACATGGAGATGCCGTTTGGCGGAACCCAGGCCAGCGACACCTTCGAAACCGGCACTCGCGCGGCTGCCTGGGGCGGCACCACGAGCATCGTCGACTTCGTCGTGCAGTATGCCGGCGAGAACGTACTCGATCAGTACCAGAAATGGCAGCAGAAGGCCGCCGGCGAGTGCGCCATCGACTACGGCTTTCACCAGATTCTCTCCGACGTACAAGACACCTCGCTCACCGCGATGGACGAACTCGTCGACGAGGGTGTCTCGAGCTTCAAACTGTTCATGGCCTACAAGGGCGTGTTCCTCAGCGACGACGGCCAGATCGTCAAGGCTATGCAGCGCGCAGCGACGAACGGCAGCATGATCATGATGCACGCCGAGAACGGCAGTGTCATCGACCTGCTCGTGCAGCAGGCCGTCGCCGCTGGCAACACGAGCCCGGTGTATCACGGCGTCACTCGGCCCTGGCAGGCGGAAGAAGAGGCCACCCATCGGGCGATCATGCTCGCCAACCTGACCGGCGCTCCCCTGTATATCGTGCATGTGTCGGCCAAGCAGGCCGTGGACCAGATTGCACAGGCCCGAGACACCGGTCAGAACGTGTTCGGCGAGACGTGTCCGCAATACCTCTATCTCTCGCTCGAGGACAACCTCGGCGCTCCCGGATTTGAAGGCGCCAAGTGGGTCTGCTCGACGCCGCTGCGCGCGAAAGCTGAGGGGCACCAGCATCACATGTGGCAGAGCTTGCGAACGAACGACATTCAGATGGTGTCCACCGACCACTGCCCGTTCTGCATGAAGGGTCAGAAAGACCTGGGGCTGACCGACTTCTCCAAGATTCCCAACGGCATCGGCTCGGTCGAACACCGCATGGACCTGCTGTACCAGGGCGTCGTCGATGGCAAGATCTCGCTCGAACGCTGGGTCGAGGTGTGCTCCACCACCCCGGCGCGCATGTTCGGCATGTACGGCCAGAAGGGTGTGATCGCGCCCGGTGCCGACGGCGACGTGGTCGTGTACGACCCGAAGGGGCACACCTCGATTGGAGTGGAGCAGACGCATCACATGAACATGGACTACTCAGCCTGGGAGGGCTACGAGATCGACGGCCACGTGGACACCGTCATCTCCCGCGGCAAGGTCGTCATCGACGATTTCGCCTATCTCGGTACCAAGGGTGACGGTCGCTTCATCAAGCGCGGCCTGAGCCAGTACCTAATCTAGTGACAGTCTGATCTGAGGGGGATGACATGGATTTTGGAGCAGTGCTACAGACCAACCCGCCGTCGGCCCGCACCGTGCAACTGGCCAAACTCGCCGAGGCGCACGGGTACAGCCACGTCTGGACCTTCGACTCCCACCTGCTCTGGCAGGAGCCCTATGTGATCTTCAGCCGCATCCTGGCCGAGACCAGCAAAATCATCGTCGGCCCCATGGTCACCAACCCGGCCACCCGCGACTGGACGGTGACGGCGTCAACCTATGCGACGCTCAACGAGATGTACGGCAACCGCACCATCTGTGGCATCGGCCGCGGCGACTCCGCCGTGCGCACCACCAACGGTGCCCCGGCCACTCTGAAGACCCTGCGCGAGTCCATCCACGTCATTCGGGAACTCGCCAACTCCCGCCCAGTCCTCTACAACGGTGCCACGGTTCAGTTTCCGTGGAGCCGGGGCTCGAGCCTCGAAATGTGGGTCGCCGCGTACGGCCCGCTCGCGCTCAAGCTTGCCGGTGAGGTGGGCGACGGCTTCATTCTGCAGATGGCCGACCTCGATGTGGCCGAGTGGATGATCACGAGCGTGCGTACCGCCGCCTCCGACGCGGGCCGTGACCCGCTGTCGATCACGTTCTGTGTCGCCGCCCCCGCGTACATCGGAACGGACTGGGAACACATGCGCAACCAGTGCCGCTGGTTTGGCGGCATGGTCGGCAACCATGTGGCCGACATTGTGGCCAAGTACGGCTCCAATTCCTCCGTACCCCGGGCGCTGACCGACTACATCAAGAACCGCGCGGGCTACGACTACAACCAGCACGGCAAGGCCGGCAATGAGCACGCCGCGTTCGTGCCCGACGAGATCGTCGATCGGTTCTGCCTGCTCGGCACCGCCAAAAACCACATCGAGAAGCTCGAAGCGCTGCGGGAGCTCGGCGTCGACCAGTTCGCCAGCTATCTGCAGCACGACAACAAGGAAGAAACGATGCGCGTCTACGGCGAAACCGTGATTCCGGCCCTGACCGACTCCATCACGGCCAAGAAATAGTATTTTCATCTCCACCACCACCGACCCAGAAAGCCAGCGATATACGTGACTGACACCAGCACACACACCGTCCCTCCCGCAGCCACCGGCGAGGCGCCGGGCCTCAATGCGCGCACGAGCGAACTCGACCGGGCGCACGTCTTCCATTCCTGGTCGGCGCAGGCGGCCCTGAAACCGCTCGTCATCGCCGGCGGGTTGGGCTGCCGCGTCTGGGATCACGACGGACGAACCTATCTCGACTTCTCCAGTCAGCTGGTGAACGTGAATATCGGCCACCAGCATCCGTCTGTCGTGAAAGCCATCACCGAGCAGGCCGCGCTGCTGACGACTATCGCGCCGTCCACGGCCAACCTCACCCGCGGCGAAGCGGCCAGGCGCATCACCGACCGCGCCCCTGCCGGGTTCAACAAGGTCTTCTTCACCAACGGGGGAGCGGATGCGAATGAGAATGCCATGCGGATGGCCCGCCTCTACACCGGCCGCGACAAAGTGCTCTCGCTCTACAGGTCGTACCACGGCAACACCGGAGCGGCCATCGTCGCCACCGGCGACTGGCGCCGCATTCCCAACGAGTATTCGCGCGGCCATGTGCATTTCTTCGGCCCGTTCCTCTACCGCAGCGACTTCTGGGCCAGCAGCGAGGAGGAGGAATGCGCGCGCGCCCTGCACCATCTCGAACGCGTCATCCAAGGCGAGGGCGTGAGGTCGGTCGCGGCGATTCTGCTCGAGTCCATTCCCGGCACTGCCGGCATCATGATGCCGCCGGCTGACTACCTGCCCGGCGTGCGCGCGCTCTGCGACAAATACGGCATCATGCTCATCCTCGACGAGGTCATGTGCGGCTTCGGTCGCACCGGCCACTGGTTCGCCTTCCAGGCCTACGACGTCGTACCCGACTTGATCACCTTTGCGAAGGGCGTCAACTCCGGTTACGTGCCCACCGGCGGTGTGATCATTTCCGATGCCATCGCGGCCACCTTCGACGAGACGGTCTTTCCCGGCGGACTCACCTACAGTGGGCATCCGCTCGCCATGGCGTCGATCGTCGGTGCCCTCGACGCGATGGAGAACGAGGGCATCGTCGAAAATGCCGCCCGCATCGGCCGCGATGTCCTCGAGCCGGGGCTGAGAACGCTGCAGGCCAGGCACCCAATCATCGGCGAAGTACGCGGCGTCGGTGTGTTCTGGGCGGTTGAACTCGTCGCCGATCCCGATACCCGCGAGCCGGTGAGCGCTACCGTGATGGCCCGGGTGAAAGCCGAACTGCTCGGGCGTGGCCTGCTGCCGTTCCTGATGGAGAACCGCATCCACGTCGTACCGCCCTGTGTCGTCACCGACGCCGAGGTTGCCGAGGCGCTCGCCATCTACGACGAGGTGCTCAGCCTCGATCTTCTTTCCTAACCGCTAAGGACTCTTCACCATGACCGACCTTCCTACCATCCAGCACTACGTCAACGGGGTGGCCTCAGCCGGCACCTCCACCCGCACCGCGCCCGTGTACAACCCGGCCACCGGCACAGTCGCCAAGAACGTGCTGCTGGCCAGCACCGCCGACCTCGACGCGGCCGTCGCCGTCGCCCAGGCCGCCTACCCGGCCTGGCGCGACACGAGCCAGGCCCGCCGCCAAAGCATCATGTACAACTTTCGTGAGCTGCTCAACGCCCGCAAGGGGGACCTCGCCGAGATTCTCACCGCCGAACACGGCAAGGTCATCTCCGACGCGCTCGGCGAGATCATTCGCGGCCTCGAGGTCGTCGAATTCGCCCTCGGCATGCCGCACCTGTCCAAGGGCGAATATTCCGAGAACGTCTCGACCGGCGTCGACGTCTACACGCTGCGCCAGCCGCTCGGCGTCGTGGGCATCATCAGCCCGTTCAACTTTCCGGCGATGGTGCCGCTCTGGTATTTTCCGATCGCAATCGCGGCCGGGAACACCGTCGTGCTCAAGCCGAGCGAGAAAGACCCTAGTGCGTCGAACTGGCTCGCCGAGCTGTTCACCGAGGCCGGGCTACCCGAGGGAGTGCTCAACGTCGTGCATGGTGACAAGGAAGCCGTCGACGCGCTGCTCGTGCACCCCGACGTGCAGGCGATCTCCTTCGTCGGCTCCACCCCGATCGCCCGGTACATCTACGAGACGGCGGCCAGGCACGGCAAGCGCGTGCAGTCCCTCGGTGGCGCCAAGAACCATATGCTCGTGCTGCCAGACGCCGACCTCGACCTCACAGCGGATGCCGCCGTCAACGCCGGTTTCGGATCCGCCGGTGAGCGCTGCATGGCCATCAGTGTCATCGTCGCCGTCGAGCCCGTCGCGGATGAGCTGATCGCGAAGATCGCCCAGCGCGTCAAGGGCCTCACCGTCGGAGACGGCACGCGCGGTTGCGACATGGGCCCGCTGATCACGAAGGTGCACCGCGACAAGGTCGCCGGCTACATCGACATCGCTCAGAATGACGGCGCCGAAATCGTCATCGACGGTCGCGATATCAGCGTCGACGGTGACCCCAACGGTTTCTGGCTCGGCCCGACCCTGTTCGACAAGGTCAGCGTCGACTCGGCCGTCTACCTCGATGAGATTTTTGGACCGGTGTTGTCGATCGTGCGCGTGGCGACCTATCAGGAAGGCCTCGACCTCATCAACGCGAGCCAGTACGGCAACGGCACCGCGATCTTCACCAACGACGGCGGGGCCGCTCGCCGGTTCCAGAACGAGGTGCAGGTCGGCATGGTCGGCATCAACGTGCCCATTCCGGTGCCGGTCGCGTACCACTCTTTCGGCGGTTGGAAGAACTCCCTGTTCGGCGACGCGAAGGCCTACGGTCCCGCCGGTGTGAACTTCTACACCCGAGAAAAAGCCGTCACCAGCCGCTGGCTAGACCCCAGCCACGGAGGCATCAATTTGGGGTTCCCGCAAAACCAGTAGGGCCACCTCGCTCTCGTGGGCCTAGTGGGGCGCAGAGTGGGATTGCTGTACCTGGGCGGCTTCAGCACGAAGAAGGTTTATGACTGTGCGCACGGCGAGGCGTTCGGCGCGGTCGGGGCGCATGAGTGCCACGATCTGCCGCTCCGATTCGATGCCGCGCAGGGGCTTCAGTACGAGACGGCCGGGTTGGCCCCCGCCGGAGGTATAGCGCGGCACGAGGGCGATGCCGAGTCCGGCAATCACGAACGACTCGATCAAAGCGAGGTCGGCGAAACGCTGCGACATCGATAAGTGGGCGCCGGCTTCCTGCTCGATCGCGTGCAAAATGCGTTCGAATGGGTAGCCGTCGGTCACCCCGATCCAGGTCTCCCCAATGAGGTCGCGCGGGCCGACCCAGGCGCGATCGGCGAGCGGATGCCCCACCGGCAGTCCCACATCGAGTGGCTCGGTCATGAGCGGAACAACCGTCAGGCCCCGGCCGGCCCACGACAGCTGCCCGCTCATCGAGTGGGCCAACACAATGTCGTACTCGGCCGTGAACGCCGGAAAGTCGCTCAACTCGGGGTCTTCGTCGGCACAGTTGAGCACGAGGCCGGGCTGAAGGTTCTTGATGACACCGGGCAACAGCATTTGACCGGCCGTGGGAAAGGTGACGAGGCTTACGTCGCCGGTCGCGTTGTTGCGAAATTCGTCCCAGAGCGCGGTCGCCTTCGCGAGTGACACCGCGACATCCGTTGCGCTGCGGGCCAGGGAACGACCCGCATCGGTGAGCACGAGGCCGCGCCCCTGCCGTTGGGTGAGTGGCAAGCCGGCCTCGCGCTCGAGCACCTTGAGCTGCTGGGAGACGGCCGACGGGGTGCGGTGCGTGGCGAGGGCGACGGCCGTGACGCTGCCGCGGTCGGCGAGTTCGCGGAGAAGTTCGAGTCGCTGCACGTCCATGTAGCCAACCTACACAATGCATGCAGAACAATGCGATTGTGCTGAACGGTGGGGGGTGGTTAACTCATATAGTCATACACGAGCAGTGTCGCCTCCGTGCCGGGCCAGTCCATCTCTTTCGAAAGGCACCTCGTGTTCATCCTCATCGCCATCCTGCTCGTTTCCGTCGTATCCATCGCCGCCCTCGTCGTCGAGGTGCACCGCGACGGCTACCGCCAGATCGAGCGCCGTAACCTCGTTCGCATCTTCTAGCAGGAGGACCGGCATCGAGGACTGGTGCCCAACCAAGCCCGAAACCGCAGAGCAGCACCTCCTCAGAACTCGTTGGCCATCACAGGTTGTTCCGTGGGTCGGGGCTGAACTCCAGGCCTAGGGCGTTCCGCGCGTGGCCGAGTCATAGCCCAGGCGGCGGCTAGCCTCGATTGACGCGCTGGCCACGAGGGGGCCGAGTCGGTCAACGTCGTCGGGCGTGACGCGCTGGGTGGGAAAGCCCAGACCGATAGCCCCGGCCAGTTCGCCCATGTGTGTGAAGACGGGTGCGCTGATCGACCCCACGCCGAGGTTGCGCTCTCCGAAGGCGGCGTAGTACCCCTGCGCGCGGGCAACCTCGACCTGGGCATCGAGGGTGGCCAGATTGGTCGGGGTGGATCCCGTGAATGCCCCGAGATCTAACTGCTCGATGGCGGCACGGGCATCCGGATCGAAGGCGAGGAAAATCTTGCCGGGAGCACCGGCGTGCAGGGGCATGACCATGCCGACCATGAACGGCCGGATCACCACGTGTCGTGTCTCGGCCACCGCCACGATGGTGCGGAAGGCCCCGTCGCGAAGGTAGAAGCATGCCGTCTCGCCGGTCTCGTCACGCAGGTCCTGTAGCACCGGCTTCACGAGCTGCACCGCGTCGAGGCCGAGCGTGCCGGGGGCCGCCCAACGCACCACTGCGATTCCAATGCGGTACCGATCGCGATCGCGATCGAGGAGTCCCTCATGCACCATGTCCTGCACGAGGCGCTGGCAGGTACTCGACGGCAAGCCGGTCTTCTTGATGACCTGCTGCAGGGTGAGTTCGGGCGCATCTACCCGGAAACAGTTGAGAATCTCGGTGATTTTGTGCAGCACCAGCGTGGGTGACCGGCTGTTGACCTGCTCTGATGACACGATCGTTGCTCCTACCTCGCTGTTGTGGGCGCTCGGCCCCAGCCTAGGGCTGTGGCGAACCCCGACCGGTTCGAGGTCTTGACAGAACCCCGAAGGAACCCACATGATGGGACTATAACCTATCTGATGGGTTACGCTTCCTGGCTTGCTCAGCCCTGCACACAATGACGTGGAGACACCAATGACACTGTCCAACCTCACAACGGACGCCACGATGAATGCCAGCCAGCCTGGCTCCTCGCGAATCGGCCTCATCGTCCCGAGCTCGAACACGACCATGGAGACCGAGCTGCCGGAGCTCTTCCGACGCCAGACCGCGGCAACCGGCCACACCTACACCTTCCACTCAGCCCGCGCCGCACTGAAGAACGTGACGACGGAGGAACTGCTCGCCATGGCCGCGAAGGCTGCCGACTGCGCCACGGCCGTCTCCGACGCCGACGTGGACGTGATCGCGTATGCCTGCCTTGTGGCAGTGATGGCCCAGGGCCCCGGCGCGCACGAGCCAGCCGAGAACGTCATTCGTCAGGCTGCCCTGGACAACGGTCACCCGGCCGAGGTCACGAGCAGCGCCGGCGCCCTCGTACGCACCCTGCAGCAGCTCGGCGCTCGCCGCGTGGTGATGGTGGCCCCGTACATGGAACCGCTCACCCAAATGGTGAGCGACTACATCGAGGGAGCGGGTATCGAGGTGATCGACACCGTGAGCCTTGGCGTAAACGACAACCTCGCCGTGGGCTGTCTCGATCCGCTCAATCTGCCCGGGTTCGCGCGCAACCTGAAGCATGAGGGAGCCGACGTCATCGTGCTCTCGGCCTGCGTGCAGATGCCCTCCCTTCCCGCGGTGCAGGCGGTCGAGGACGAGCTGGGCCTGCCCGTGATCACCGCGGCAACCGCGACCACCTGGGAGATCCTCCAACTACTCGGCCACACTCCGGCGATCCCGAACGCCGGCGGGCTGCTGGCCGGCACTGTCGCCTCTCTGGTTCCTCGCATTCGCACCGACGCCTAGGGCGCGCACATGTCCATCCCGCTCGTCGCCTTCCTCGTGTTGATCGTGGCCTTCGCCATAGGCTCGTTCACCAAGATCAACGCCGGGCTGATCGCGCTCGTGGCCGCCTTCGGCGTCGGCACACTCCTGGCCGGCCTGCCCATCACAGACGTGATTAGCGAGTTCCCGTCCGGCTTGTTCTTCGTTCTCGTGGGGGCGACGCTGCTCTTTGCCATCGTGCGCATCAACGGCACGATCGACCTGCTCGCCTACTGGGCCGAATGCCTCGCGGGCCACCGCAAGCTGCTCGTACCCGTGCTCATGTTCTTACTCACGGCCGTGCTCGCCACGGCGGGCGCCTTCACCCCGGCCGCGATCGCTATCGTGGCCCCGGTAGCGCTCACCCTCGGTAGCCGCTTCGGAATCAGTACCCTGGCCATGGGACTCGTAGTGGTGCAGGGCGCAAATGCCGGCGCGTTCTCACCGGTCAATCCGTTCGGCGTGCTCGCCAACGTGATGCTCGACGATGCCGGTGCAAGCGCCGACTCACTCAAGCTGTTCGTGTATTGCTTCGTGTTCAACGCGCTTCTTGCCTTCGTTGCCTATGCGGCTGCGCAGAAGATCATGGGCGGACGGCTTCGCCGTGCGGCCGAGCAGTCGGGTGAACCGAGTAGCGAGAACGTGACGGGTGCCGGCGCCATCGGGACCGCCCCCGGAACCCGGGCGGGCGTATCCGTTCTCACGCGGCCGGTGAGGATGGCACCAGTGAAGGTGGCCGCGACGCCTATCCGGGTGCTCACCCTCGCCGGGCTCGGGGTGCTGCTCGCGCTCACGACCGTCTTCGGCATCGATGTGGGGGTGGCGTCGTTCGTGATCGCCCTCGCGCTCATCGTGGCGAACTCGAGCGTGCAGAAGTCGGCCGTGGAGAGCATGCCATGGTCGGCCATCCTGCTTGTCACCGGGATCGTCACCTACGTAGGCATGCTCGAGGCCATTGGCGCGCTCGAGGAGCTGCAGAACGGCATCGCCGGCCTCGGCAACAGCTCGCTCGCGGCCCTCGTGACGAGCTATGTCGTGGCGATTGTCTCGGCGTTCGCGTCGACCACCGGCACCCTGAGCGTGATCAGCCCGCTCGTCACGCCCATTGCACTCGACCCGCTGCTCAGCCCCATCGGCGTCATCACGGCAATCGCCATCAGCGCGTCCGTGGTGGATGTCAGTCCCATGTCCACGAGCGGCGCGCTGCTCATGGCCAGCGCTCCGCCGAAGGACGAGCGGCTGTTCTTCCGCGCGCTGCTGGTCTGGGCTGTCGTCATGATCGCCGTCGTGCCTGTGCTCGTGTGGTTCTGCTTCGTGCAGCTTGGTATCGGCTAACCAATACTCCTCCCTCGAAAGGTTTTCTCATCACTCACTCCACCGTTCTCGCGCCCACCACCCTCGCGTGGATCACCCGCCTGATCGCTTTCGACACCACCAGCCGCAATTCGAACCGGGAGTTGATCGACGTTATCGACACGGAGTTGCGGGTACAGGGGCTCGAGCCGGTGCTCGTACCCAACTCCGATGGTACGAAAGCCAACCTCGTGGTCACGATCCCGGCACACGACGGGTCGACTACGGGCGGCGTGATGCTCGCCGGCCACACCGACGTGGTTCCCGTGGACGGGCAGGCGTGGAGCAGCGATCCGTTCACCGCAGAGCTGCGCGACGACCGGCTGTATGGCCGGGGCGCCGCCGATATGAAAGCGTTCAGTGGTGTCATCCTCGCGTTGCTGCCAGAGCTTCTGTCCCGGCCGCTTGCGACACCGCTGCACCTTGCGTGGACCTACGACGAAGAGGTGGGATGCCACGGTGCCATCACCCTGCTGGCCGACCTGGCCGCGCGAGGCATCCGCCCAGACATCTGCGTGGTGGGGGAGCCGACCAGCATGCGTGCGGTGTCGGCGCACAAGAGCAGCTACCTGTACCGGGTGAGTTTCACGGGGCTGGCCTCGCACTCCTCCAACACACCCAATGGCGTCAACGCCATCGAGTACGCGGCACGGGCTATCACGTTTATCCGCTCGATCGCCGACGAGCACCGAGTGAACGGGCCTTTCGATGCAAGCTTCGAGGTACCGTACACAACCATCAACGTGGGCACGATTTCGGGCGGGGCGGCCGTCAATACGGTCGCCGAACGCTGCGATTTTGAATTTGAATTTCGCGCGATCCCGGGAGTCTCCACCTCCGCGATCTTCTCCCGCATCGAAGACTTCGTGCTCGGGGAACTGCGCCCCGCTATGCGGGCCGAACATGCAACCGCCGACGTGTCGTTCGCCCCGATCGGCGCCGTTCCCGCCCTGAGCGCGGCCGGAACCGGCGCCGCGCTGCAGCTGGCGCACGAGCTCACCGGAACAAGCTCTGAAGAGACCGTCGGGTACGGCACCGAGGGTGGCCTTTTTCAGCTGGCCGGAATCGACACCGTCGTCTGTGGCCCGGGCAGTATCCGCCAGGGTCACACCGCCAACGAGTACATCGACGTGGCGCAAATCAGTGCCTGTGAAGATTTCATGCGCGCACTCGCTGGGCACCTGGCACACCAGCACTGACCTGATCGCACCCCTTCGGCACAGAAAGAATCCCATGACCAACGCGTCAGCAGCCCCCGCCGTTTCCGGCACGACCCAAACGGATGGCCCCGCCCTGGCCGAGAGGCGGCGACAGGCCCGCAAGGCAGTCGTGGCCGCGTCGATCGGCAACGGGCTGGAATGGTTCGACGTGATCGTCTACGGCACCTTCGCCGTGACCATCGCGAAGTTGTTCTTCCCCACGGCCGACGAGACAGCGTCGCTGCTGCTCGCCTTCGCGTCGTTCGGCGTCTCGTTCATCATGCGGCCACTCGGCGGCATCCTGATCGGACGCTACGCGGACCGCGCCGGGCGCAAGGCGGGAATGCTCGTGTCCATCTCGGTGATGTTCCTGGGCACTCTCTTGATCGTGCTGGCTCCCACGGCCGCGACGATCGGCGTGGCCGCGGCAGTGATAATTCTCGTGGCCCGGTTATTGCAGGGTTTCGCCGCTGGCGGGGAGTTCGGCACCGCTACCGCGTTCCTCATCGAGTACGCACCGCACCGTAAAGCGTTCTACGGAAGCTGGCAGGTGGCCACGCAGGGTGCCGCCATGCTGCTCGCCGGGCTCTTCGGATTTTTCCTGAACAACTATTTGAGTCAGCAGAGCCTCGAAAGCTGGGGCTGGCGGATTCCGTTCATCTTCGCGCTGCTGATCGGGCCGGTGGGTTGGTACATCCGCTCGAAGATGCAGGACACCCCGGAATTTCTGGGTATGACGCCGTCGACATCGCCGCTGAAGGACACGTTCGTTGCCAACGGCGGGCGTCTTTGGACGATGGTGGGCGTCGTGGCGCTCGGGTCGGTAGGTATCTACATAGCCCTGTTCATGCCGACCTATGCCATCGTGAACCTGGGCATGCCCACCGAGGGCGCGTTCGTCTCCACGCTCGTGTTCGGCGTGGTGATGAGCGTCGGCTCGCCGTTCATCGGCAAGCTCGCCGACGCTGTGGGGCCGGCCCGAGTGATGACCTGGGCCGCCACGGGAACGCTGCTGCTCGGCGTTCCCCTCTTCATTCTGCTCAACCAGTCACCCACCCTCATGACCATGATCGGCATCGAGCTGGTGCTCGGCGTGCTGGCCACGGCGTACTTTGCGCCGCTACCGGCAATCATGTCGGCAATGTTCCCCGTGCAGATTCGCACTACGGGGTTGTCGCTCGGTTACAACATCGGCGTGACGGTGTTCGGTGGTTTCGCTCCGTTTATTCTCACGTTCCTCATCAGCACTACCGGTTCCCTGCTCGTGCCTGGGTACTATCTCGTGGCGATTGCGGCACTGTCCCTCGGTAGCATCATGGTGTCACGGCGAGTGTTCCAGCAGCGGTAGCTGGAACTTGGCCCGGTTGCGCTGTTTTCGCCCAGGCACAACGCAACACGAGAACGCTTACTAAACGGGATTGAGATTTGAGCCGTACCGTGCACTGGCGGCCGGGGCCGGGGTGGGAGGCATGCCCTAAACTGGCGAGCGTGACTGATACACGGCAGAAACTCATCGACTTCATTTCGGCCGAGGCCGTATTTCACGGAGACTTCGTTCTCACGAGCGGCAAGAAGGCCACGTACTACGTGGACCTACGCCGGGTGAGCCTCGATCATCGGGTCGCCCCCCTGATCGGGCAGGTCATGCTCGACCTCATTGGGGACGTGCCGGACGTCGTCGCTGTCGGCGGCATGACGATGGGGGCCGACCCCATTGCCGCCGCCGTCATGCACCAGGGCGCTGCCCGTGGTGCCAGCTACGACGCGTTCGTCGTGCGTAAGGAACCGAAGGACCACGGCCGTGGCCGCCAGGTCGAGGGCCCTGACCTGGCCGGTAAGCGCGTGATCGTGCTCGAAGACACCTCGACCACCGGCGGATCCCCCCTCGCGGCCATCGATGCTCTGCTCAAGGTCGGCGCCGAGATCGCCGGCGTCGCCGTTGTGGTCGACCGCAATACCGGTGCCCGCGAAGTGATCGAGGCCGCCGGTTACCCTTACTTCGCCGCGATCTCCCTTGAGGACCTGGGGCTGCAGTAGTGGCACCAGACGGCGACGAGCGCGGAATCGACTGGCTCGCGTCGCAGCCCGGCCACAGCGCCGATGACGCAGACACGACCGGTAAGGCCGAGGTCGTTGCCGGTAACGACGCCGAACTTGATGCACCTCATTCGACTACCCAGAAAACGGATGTCCCCGCGCCCGCGCCCGGGTTCAGCCGTCGAGCCGGTGCCGCCGACCCGGTTAAAGTCGAACCGGCCGTCGCCCAATCGATCGCACCGCCCGTTTCGGCTGGCCCGGCTACCCCTGCCGGGCCGGCTCCGTGGTGGACGACTCCGCTTCCGCAACGGGCCGAAGTCCAACCGGTCGAACTAGCCCAGGCGCCCGCTGCCATGCCCTCCGCCGTACGTACCGCCGCACCGAGCGCCGCCGCACCGAGCGCCGCCGCACCGAGCGCCGCCGCACCGAGCGCCGCCGTACCAAGCGCCGCCGCACCGAGCCACCACCGGTCCAGGCTCGGCGCTCCCGACTCCCGCCAGGCCGCCCTGATCTGGACGACCGTCGGGCTGCTCGCGCTCATCGTGCTCGTCGGGCTGTTCTTTCTTGGCCAGCGTCTCGTTGCGAGCCCGGTGGCTGCGCCGATCGCATCCGTTTCGCCGGCTCCGGCTCCGACGTCGACACCCACGCCAACACCGGAGGTTACGGCGACGCAGCCCGCCGGGGTGCACGAGTGGAACACCCTGTTCGGTGGCGAGTGCCTCGAACCGTACGCCTCACCGTGGGAGGAAGATTTCACGGTCGTTGATTGCGCAGCCTCCCACACCGCCCAGCTGGTCTACCGCGGCACCTTCGGCGGCAACCAGGCCACGATCTTTCCGGGCGAGGCCGCGCTGGCCGCCCAGATCAATCTGTTGTGTACGAAACCCGGCATCCTCGACGTGACCGCGGCGGGCGCCTACTCAAACCTGCAGATGCAGGGCAGCTACTCGATCACTGAAGAGCAGTGGAACACCGGATCGCGCGACTACTTCTGCTTCGTGAGCCGCGCCCCGACCGAAGCGCTCGCCGCGAGCATCGTGGGACCAGGCCCCGTCGCCTAGCAGGCGGCTGATTACTCCGCAGGATCTCCGCAGGATATCCGCAGGCTCGATCAGCGGGCGGGAAAATCCGTCAGATCGACGATTGGTCGAGGAAGCCGATCTCGTCGCTCTCGACCGGCTCCGTTGTGAGCAGTTCGTGCACGCCAGCCACGATCTCGTCGGGACGGAACGGGTAGCGATTGATTTCGACCTCGTCGCTGATGCCGGTCATCACGAGGATCGTGTGCAGCCCGGCCTCGATGCCGGCGACGATGTCGGTGTCCATGCGGTCGCCGATCATGCCGGTGTTCTCCGAGTGCGCACCGATCTTGTTCATCGCCGAGCGGAACATCATCGGGTTGGGCTTGCCGACGACATAGGGCTCCATGCCGGTGGCCTTGGTGATCAGCGCCGAAATAGCGCCGGTCGCCGGCATCGGGCCGTCCTTGCTTGGTCCTGTCGCATCCGGGTTGGTCGAGATGAACCGCGCTCCGCCGAGGATCAGCCGAATCGCCTTGGTGATCGCCTCGAACGAGTAGTTGCGCGTCTCGCCGACCACAACGTAGTCCGGGTCGGTCTCGGTCATGATGAACCCGGCCTCGTGCAGCGCGGTCGTAATGCCGACCTCGCCGATCACAAACGCCGTGCCACCGGAGACCTGAGACTTCAGAAAGTCCGCCGTCGCGAGCGCCGAGGTCCAGATGCGGTCCTCCGGCACGTTGAGACCGCTCGCGCGCAGCCGGGCGCTCAGATCCCGCGGCGTGAAAATCGAGTTATTGGTGAGCACCAAAAAAGGCGTGCCAGAGTCGGTCCACTGCTGCAGCAGCTCGGCGGCCCCCGGGAGGGCCTGGTTCTCGTGTACGAGCACACCGTCCATGTCGGTGAGCCAGCATTCGATTTCGTCGCGTCGTGCCATCAGGCGCTCCCTCTCGTCGACCCCAGCCTAGCCGCGCGAAGTTTCACAACGGTTACGCGCATCCGTCTACTCAGTGGAGCCGCGCTCACTCGAAATCTCCGCGGCTCAGGCGGTAACCCAGATCGACGCGGCCGCCGCCGGCGTGACCAGCCGACTTTGGCCATCCGCTAACACGATGGTCAGCGCCGCCGCCAGAGTGAACTCGGTGCCTGGCCCGATCAGATCGGCGGCGAGCTCGCGCAGCACAGCCGGGTCGCGATCGCTGACGCGCAGCACGCTTCCCGCATGCCCGACTGTGGCCTCCGCCAGCAGCACCGCCGGCGGTCGAAGCACGGTGCCATCGGCGGCCGGAATCGGATCGCCGTGCGGATCGTGCGCCGGAAACCCGAGGCGGGTATTGATCGCCTCGAGCAGCCGGTCCGAGATGGCGTGCTCGAGAATCTCAGCTTCGTCGTGCACCTGATCCCAGTCGTAGCCCATTTCGCCGACCAGCCAGGTCTCGATCAGGCGATGCCGGCGCACGACGGCGGTCGCGCGCAGCCGGCCAGCGTCGGTCAGCGCGAGCGGCCCGTAGGGAACGTGGGTAATGAGTCCGCTCGCGGCGAGCTTCTTGACCATTTCGGTCACGGATGACGGTGCCACCCCAAGCCGCACGGCCAGCGCCGACGGGCTGATGAGGTCGCTCTGCCACTCGGTATGGGTGTAGATGGTCTTGAGGTAGTCTTCGGCTGCGCCTGTGGTGTGATTCATAGCACTTTCAGGGTAGCTGGACGTTTCGCCCCGGATGTGCACCGATTCAGGCGCCGGTGAAGACGAGTACGAGCAGCACCACGTTGAGCGCAACGAGGGCCAGTGCGCAGATGATGCCGGCCGTCGTGGTGAACCAGCGGTTGGCGAAGGTACCCAAGATACCCCGCTGAGCGGTGAGCCAGACGAGTGGAATCAGCGCAAACGGGATGCCGAACGACAGCACCACCTGGCTGAGCACGAGCGCTTCGGTCGGGTCGAAACCGGCCCCCAGAATGACTAGTGCCGGAATCAGCGTCACCAGGCGGCGCAGCAGCAGGGGCACTCGAATGTGCAGGAGGCCATGCATGATCTCGGCCCCGGCATACGCTCCGACCGAGGTCGACGCGAGTCCGGAAGCTAACAGTCCAATCGCGAACGTCGTCGCTATCGCCGGTCCGAGCGTGTTCTGCAGGGCGGCGTAGGCACCCTGGAGCGTGTCGGTGCCGTCGACGCCCTGCAGTGCGGAGGCCGCGAGCAGCAGGATCGCCAGGTTCACGGTTCCGGCAATAGCCATCGCGATAGTGACATCCCATTTCGTGGCCCACAGTAGCCGGCGGGTGGCCACGACTCCCTGCCACTCCGGAAATCGATCGCGGGCGAGCGACGAGTGCGCGTAGATGGCGTGGGGCATGATCGTTGCGCCGAGAATGGAGGCCGCCAACAACACCGAGTTGGAGCCCTCGAACCGCGGCACCAGGCCGGACAACACCGATCCTCCGTCGGGCGGGGACAGAAATACGCCGGCCATGAAGCCGACGACGATGATGAGCATCAGAGCGATGATGACGCGCTCGAAGATGCGCGGGCCTCGCCGGGACTGCACCATGAGCACGAACATCGATATGGTCCCGGTGATGATGCCGCCCCAGATCAGGGGCAGGTTGAACAGCAGGTTGAGTGCAACCGCGCCGCCGATGATCTCGGCCAGGTCGGTGGCCATCGCCACCAGTTCGGCCTGCAGCCAGTACATGCGGCGGGCGAGGGGTCGCTTCATCCGCAGACCGAGAATTTCCGGAAGGCTGGTTCCCGTGACGATGCCGAGCTTCGCCGACAGGTACTGAATCAGCCAGGCCATGACATTGCCGGCTACGACCACCCACACCAGCAGATAGCCGTAACGGGCGCCGGCGGTCATATTGCTGGCCACGTTGCCCGGGTCGAGATAGGCGACACCGGCGACGAGTGCCGGCCCCAGAAGCCAGAGCAGCCGGGTGGAGGCGACCGTGGTGGGAGCGTGCGAAAGCAGACGATCTGAGACCAGGACATCCGATTTAGTCATACCGAAACCCTAGCCAGAATTTAGGCTCACCGAAACCCTGCTGTCAACAATTTTGGTGGTCCAATAAACGAATATGACGATTGCGTTCAGCCGGCCGCTGACGAGAACGATGCGATCAGACCAGCCGCGTAGGGTGCCAGGGCCAGAAGCGCCCACGCCGGGTGCGCGCGTCGTTCGGCGTTCTTCGGATCCCAGCTGAAAAGGGCGACTGCCAGGACGAAGGCGACGGCTCCTCCCGCAACGAGGATCGCGAGCGACCACCATGGCTGCGTTGTCGCCTGCCCCATCGCCAGTCCTGCGAACGCATCCATCGCGTGGGTCGTCGGGAGGAGCAGCGCGACCTGAGCAAGTGTCGGGGGAAGAATGTTGGCGGGGAGCATGAGGCCGCCGAGGATCATTGACGGCAGAAAGATAAGTTGAGACAGCAGGACCGTTAACCGGGTGTTCGCCGCCACAACGCCGATCAGCGCTCCGGCCCCGGCGAGTGCGAAGGCCGACGCCAGGAAGACGAGCAGGAATCCCGCCCAGTTGACGGGTGCTTCGCCGTTGAAGATCAGGGGCGCCGTGACAGCGATGACGACCGTCACCAGGAGTGCATGGAGCATGCTGGTGATTACGGGGATCGACAGCAGCGGCGGGGCGGGCACACCGTTGATCTTGAACGAGCGAAACACTCCGGCGTTTCTCGCGCTGACGAGCGTGTCCGGCATTCCCAGCAGGGCCCCGCTCATTATCGCGAACAGCGACATCGCTGGCACGATGGTGGTCAGGAAGCCCGGATTGATCTCTCCGAGGAGGGTCCCGAACATCAAGTAGCCGCCCAGGGGAAACAGGTAGTTCATCAGCATCAGCGTCTTATTGCGGATGCCGACTCGAAACTCAAAGCCGAGGTGCATGATGAAGGCCCTCATGGACTCGTGTGCTCCGTCGTGATTTCGAGAAACCGGTCTTCAAGGCTCGGCCGCTCGACACGCAGATCGATCAGCACGTCTTTTCGGTCCGTGATGAACGAGATGAGTGCTGAAACGGTCCGCCCGACGTCGGTGCTGAAGTAGATCACATACGCGTCGCGACTCTGCGTTTGTTGCACGGCCGGGAAGACGGCGTCCGGCAGGCTCAGGCAGCCGCCCTCGGTGCGCACCGAGATGCGGGTGAGGCCGCCACCCGTGGCCGTCAGTTCCATCGGAGTGCCGATCGCGGCGATCCGCCCCCGGAGCAGGATCGCAACCCTGCTGGCCAGTTCGGACGCCTCGGCCATGTCGTGCGTGGCGAGAAGGATCGTTGTACCGTCGTTCTGGAGCTCCCGGATGAGCTCATGAAGCATGACCCTAGACGCCACGTCGAGGCCGGAGGTCGGCTCGTCGAGGATGACCACCGCGGGACGGTGCGCCACGGCCAGCGCGAGAGACAGTCGGCGCTGCTGGCCACCGGACAACTCGTGGTACTGGGCATGGCGCTTCTCCGTGAGGCCGACTCGTTCGATCAAATCGAAGCGCGGTGCAATCCTGTGGTACGTGCAGAAGAAGCGCATTGCCTCGTCCACGCGCATGCTGTCCGGCAGGGCCGAAGCCTGGAGTTGTCCCCGATCAGTCGACTGAGCCGTCGCCCGACCCGGCCGGGGTCGACATCGTCGACTCGCAACGTACCGCCGTCAGAGCGCCTCAACCCCTCGAGACATTCGAGCGTCGTGGTCTTGCCGGCACCATTAGGTCCGAGCAGACCGAAGACCTCCCCACGGCTCACATCGAGGCTGATCCCGTCGACCGCGATGAAGCCACCATAGGACTTGCGAAAGTCCTTGATCAGGATCATGGTCTCGCTCATGGCATCACCTTAGTGAGGACTGCCGACGAGCGGTATCGGGGAAGGCGCGGCCGGTCTCGCAGTGCGTGAGACCGTCTCGGCCGCGGGATACGGTTAAGCAGTGAACGAAAGCGTAGTCAACCTGCCAGTGCCCGCGTCGGCTGAGAATCCCACGCCCGAGCGATCCACCTACGGCGTCGGCCCGTGGCCGGGGGAGTGGCCGAGCGAGGACCGCTACGACTCTGAACTGCTGGAACACGGCGACACCCGCAACGTGATCGACCGCTATCGCTACTGGAACATGGCCGCGATCGTCGCTGACCTGGACGAGCACCGTCATCCGTTTCACGTGGCCATTGAGAACTGGCAGCACGACATGAACATCGGTTCGATCGTGCGCAGCGCCAACGCGTTCGGCGCCGACACCGTTCACATCATTGGTCGCCGCCGCTGGAACAAGCGCGGAGCCATGGTCACCGACCGCTACCAGCACGTGCTGCACCACGTGGATGTCGCCGCCTTCGTCGAGTGGTGTGCCGGTGAATCGCTGCCGGTTATCGCCATCGACAACGTGCCGGGCAGCGTCATCATCGAGACCTTCAACTTTCCCGAACGCTGCGTGCTCTTGTTCGGCCAAGAAGGTCCCGGGCTGTCGGAGGAGGCCATCGCGGCGGCTGATTCCATCGTCGAAATCAGCCAGTTCGGGTCGACCCGGTCGATCAACGCTTCGGCCGCAGCGGCCGTCACCATGCATTCCTGGGTGGTGCAGCACCGGTTCTGAGATTTTCTGCAGGCGGTGACGGTTTGGCGATAGCGTGACGTTATGACTGCGATCACAGACGATCTCCCGGCCCGACTCCTCCACGAAGAAAACGCCGGATGGCAGGCCATTCTCGGCGGTGAGGGCGGCGCGTATTACCAGCGCGAAATGACCGACGATGGTCTGATGATCGTGCCCGGCGCCGTCATCACCCGCGATCAGGTCACCGCTTACTTCGACCAGGCTGCACCGTGGGAGAGCTACGGCATATATGAGCCAGCCATCATTCGCCTGGGCGGGCATGCCGGAGTCGTGGTCTACCGGGCGGTTGCCCGGCGAGGCGAGGTCGTCGCCGAGTTGAACATTTCGACGACCTACCTGTTCGTCAATGGCGGTTGGCGGGTCGCGGCCCGACAGCAGACCCCGGCCTGACCGGCCCTGTTTGTGGCTCTCGGCCCGGCGCCGGGAGCGACCGGCCCCGGGCTTGGTAGGATCGAGTGTGACTGGCGACAATTTGATTTCAGAGCCCGAGACCCTTCTTCCCGCAGAACCGGAGGTGCTCGAGGCCTTGCGCCGAACCGCGAGGAGCGAGATCTCCGCCGTCGCGCAGGTGCACCCGACATCCCCGCTGGCGTGGGCCGAACTGTCCGATGCCACCCACGCGGAGGGCCGCATCCTCGAGTCATACGCCTACGCCCGGGTCGGTTATCACCGCGGACTCGACGCCCTGCGCAAGGCCGGCTGGCGCGGACACGGCCCCATTCCCTGGCGCCACGAACCCAACCGCGGCGTGCTCCGCGCCCTGTTCGCACTGCGCCGCGGCGCTGCAGAAATTGGCGAGACCGACGAAGTTGCCCGTCTCACGGCCTTTCTCGCGGATGCCGATGCGAGCGCCATCTCTATCATCGCCACCCTGCACACCGGCAGCCCGGGGTTCGACCCGGCGCCGCCCACCGAAGCTTTTGTTATTCGAGGAGAAGACTAAATGCCCGCGATCGTACTCATCGGTGCCCAGTGGGGCGACGAGGGCAAGGGAAAGGCGACCGACCTGCTCGGCAGTCGGGTCGACTATGTCGTCAAGTTCAACGGCGGTAACAACGCCGGACACACCGTCGTCGTCGGCGACGAGAAGTATGCGCTGCACCTGCTGCCGTCGGGCATTCTGAGCCCCGGCGTCACCCCGGTCATCGCCAACGGCGTCGTCGTCGACGTCGAGGTTTTGTTCGAAGAACTCGACGCCCTCTCCGGGCGCGGCGTCGACGTCTCCCGGCTCAAGGTCAGCCTCAACGCGCACGTCATCACCGCCTACCACCGCACCCTCGACAAGGTCACCGAACGTTTCCTGGGTAAGCGCCAGATCGGCACCACCGGGCGGGGCATCGGCCCGGCGTACGCCGACAAGATCAACCGCGTCGGCATCCGCGTGCAAGACCTGTTCGACGAGAACATCTTGCGGCAAAAGGTCGAGGGAGCCCTCGACCAGAAGAACCACATGCTGGTCAAGGTCTACAACCGCCGCGCCATCGAGGCCGAAGAGATCGTCACCGAGCTGCTCAGCTACGCCGAACGCCTGCGTCCGATGGTTGCCGACACCGCCCTGCTGTTGCACCAGGCCCTGAACGCCGGCAAGACCGTGTTGTTCGAGGGCGGCCAGGCCACCATGCTCGACGTCGACCACGGCACTTACCCCTTCGTCACCTCGTCGAACGCCACCTCGGGTGGCGCGGTGACCGGTTCCGGCATCGCCCCGAACCGTATCGACCGGGTCATCGCCGTGGTCAAGGCCTACACGACCCGGGTCGGCAGCGGTCCCTTCCCCACCGAGCTGTTCGACGAATCAGGCGAATACCTGCGCGCCAACGGCTTTGAGTTCGGCACCACCACCGGCCGCCCGCGCCGCTGCGGCTGGTACGACGCCCCGATCGCCCGCTACACCGCGCGCATCAACGGCGTCACCGACTTCGTGCTGACCAAGCTCGACGTACTAACCGGCCTCACCGAGATTCCGGTCTGCGTGGCCTACTCGGTCGACGGCGTGCGTGTCGAAGAAGTACCGGTCTCGCAGAGCGACTTCCACCACGCCATTCCGATCTACGAGAACTTCCCTGGCTGGACCGAGGACATCACCGGCGTGCGCACGTTCGAGGAGTTGCCCCAGGCGGCGCAGGACTACGTACTCGCCGTCGAGTCGATGAGCGGATCGCGAGTGTCGGCGATCGGTGTCGGTCCCGACCGTGAAGCCATCGTGGTGCGTCACGATCTGATCGACTGATCTGAATCGCCGGCCGGCCGCTAATTCGGCCGGTCGCCGCAATCGGGAACAATTCCTCACTTTTACCTGTCACACTGGGCGAGTGAACGCCGTGAGACCCCATTCCCTGACCCTGACCGGTCGTTTTGTGCAGCTGCAACCGCTCGGAAGTGCGGTGCTGCCCGACTTGGCGCGCGCCATCGCGCACCCGGAGGTGTTCGCGGCCGGCTTCGGCGGCGGCCCCGCTGCCCTGCACCGCGATGTTGACGGCTTCGTCAAATGGGCGCATGACTACTTTCAATGGGAAGGCCTGCCCTACGTGGTGCGGCTGCTCCGCGGCCCGAACGACGGCGACGTCGTCGGCACCACGACCTTCGGTGACATCGACGTCGCCAACGAATCTGGCCACGTCGGGTGGACCGCCTACGACCCCCGCGTCTGGGGCACCGCCGTCAATGCCGAAACCAAACTGCTCGTGCTCGGCAACGCCTTCGAGAACGGCTTTGGCCGGATCGAACTGCAAACGGATGCCATCAACGCGCGTTCCCGTGCCGCTATCCTCGGCATCGGCGCCACGTACGAGGGCATCCTGCGCCGCGATCGTCGCCGCGCCGACGGCACCTGGCGCGACAGCGCCGTCTACTCCATCCTCGCCGACGAGTGGCCGACCGTGCGCGCCGGGCTGCAGGCTCGCCTCGATGCGTTCGAGGGCAGGTTCGTGGCGTACCGGAGCCGGCGACCGACCGGCCCAGCCGGCACCATCAGCGGTGGCGGCCCGCGAGGCGATAACCGCGGCAGCCCGGAGGCCGTGAACGGAACCGATCTGGAACGCGACATCGAGGCCGACACCACGCAGTAGGGGCGCCGTGCAATGTTCGTCGCTTGCATTCGGAGCTTTGTGAAGGTTGTGCTCACTCGGGTCGGTGCTCGACACCGCCCGCTATAGGCTCGGAGCGTGCCTTCATCGCCTGCCGCCAGCAAGAGCCTCGTTACCCTGCAATTCCTCGGGATGGGGCTGATCTGGGGCTCCAGTTTTCTGTTCATGAAGATCGCCCTGGACGGCGTCAGTTTTGGTCAGATCGCGTGGTCGCGTCTCGTGCTGGGCGGCCTGACTCTCGGACTCATCGTGTTGCTCAACCGGCCGCGCATCGGCACCGCGCCGGTGCTGCCGCGGGAGGGGGTGGTCTGGCTGCACTTCCTCGTGATTGCCGTCAGCGGATGCGTGATTCCGCACCTGCTCTTCGCCTGGGCCGAGCAGTACGTTTCGTCGAGCTTGGCCAGCATCTACAACGCGGTCACGCCGATCATGACGGCGCTCATGGCCACCCTGGCGTTTCGGGTGGAGAAGCTCGTGCGTGCCCAGGTTGTCGGCGTCGTGCTCGGCATAGTCGGCGTCGTCGTCATCATCGGTCCGTGGCAGTATTCCTCGCTCACCGGTGACCTGTGGGGCCAGCTCGCCTGCCTCGGCGCGGCGGTCTGCTACGGCTTCACCTTCGGCTACACCCGTCGTTTTCTAAGCGGCCGGCCGATCGCCGCGTCGACGTTTGCCTTTCTCAACATCGGCATTGCCGGCGGAATCATGCTGCTGCTGACACCGGTGCTGGCCTGGAGCCCGGTGGAGCTGACCGGTCCGATCGTGCTGTGTCTCCTGGCGTTGGGCGTGCTCGGCACCGGCGTCGCCTACATCTGGAACATCAATGTGCTGCGCGCCTGGGGCCCGACCAACGCGTCGACGGTGACTTATGTGACGCCCGTGGTCGGCGTGGTGCTGGGGGTGCTCGTGCTCGGCGAAACATTCTCCTGGCATGAGCCGACCGGGGCACTGCTGGTGCTGCTCGGCATTGTGCTCACGCAGAAACGGTTGCGGCTCGGGTCATTCGGGCTCGGAGGCCGGGAGGCGGCGGCATCCGTGGAAACCAGTGATGGTCGGGGGCATGCATTATCGTGAAAGCATGGCCGTATACGAGGAACTACCCGCCGACGCCGACGCGGCTGCGATAGCGCAGCTGCACAGCATTCGCGAGAGCATCGACAACATCGACGCTGCCCTCATCCACCTGCTGGCCGAGCGGTTTAAATTCACGCAGCAGGTGGGTCGGCTCAAGGCGGCCCACGGGCTTCCCGCCGCCGACCCGGCGCGCGAACTCCTGCAGATCGACCGCCTGCGCGGCCTCGCCGAAGACGCCCACCTCGACCCGGCTTTCGCGGAGAAATTCCTGAATTTCATCATCGCCGAGGTGATTCATCACCATGTGAAGATCGCCGGCGGCGAATCGGTGGCCCCGGTGCGTGCTGCGGGCGGGGCGGTGCACCCGACGCCGCATCCGCCGACCGCGGCCAGCGCGGCCTCGTGATCGTCGGTCTGTGACCGTGCGCTGGCACCCGCACTCGCTGCCCGACCAGGCCGGCAAGACCTTCGTCGTCACCGGCGCCAACGCCGGGCTCGGCTACTTCACGAGCGAGCAGCTCGCCGGCACGGGCGCCCACGTCGTGCTCGCCTGCCGCGACGAGTCGAAAGCGAATGCCGCGGCGGCGGCCATTCGCGCCCGCGTGGCCGGGGCATCCGTTTCTGTGTTGCATCTCGATGTGGCCGACCTGAACTCGGTCGCGCGGGCCGGGGAGACCCTCGGTGCACTGCCGCAGCTCGATGGACTTATTCTGAACGCCGGAATGGTGCACCCGCCGACCGACCGGGCGGTGAGCCTCGACGGCAACGAGCTCGTCTTCGCCACCAACTATCTGGGGCATGTGGCGCTGACGGCGGCTGCCTTGCCCGCGCTGCTGCGCACGCCAAAGAGCCGGGTCGTGTCACTGGGTTCGTTGATCTCCCGGCTGATGGATTCGGCGCTCGATGACTTGCAGTTGGAGACGACCTACAGCGGGTGGAAGGCTTATGCGCAGTCCAAGATTGCGATGCAGGTGTTCGGGTTCGAGCTCGACCGGCGGTTGCGGGCCGCGGGCGTCGGCGGGGCCAGCGGGGTGTCGTCGCTGGTCGCGCATCCGGGATATTCCATTTCGGGGTTGACCCCCGGCATCCGTTCGGTCAATGACGTCTCGCCCCGCAAACGCGTGATCGACACGCTGCAAGCACTGGTCGGCGCTCAGGGCAAGCATCGTGGCGCGTGGCCGACCGTGCGTGCCGCCATCGACCCTGCGGCCCACGGCGGCCAATACTTCGGCCCGAGCTTGCTGTTGCGCGGCCGTCCGGTCACCCAACCCGCCACCCGAACCTCGCGCGATCGCTCCATCGCCGAGAACCTGTTCGGGAGAACCGCTGGGCTGTTGGGCGCCCCGTTCCCCCTCTAGCCTCTCCTTCCGGCGGGAGCTGGAAACTAGGCGAAAGCGGCGGGGAGGGTGGTGCGGTGTCGATTGTGCATCTCCGGCAGTGAGGCCGCGAAGACGTCCTGAACCTCGAGGGCGTGCAGGGTGACGTCGGTCACGCCGATGCGCAGCACCGGAATGTAGCGGCCGGCACACAAGCCGAGAAACTTTACGTCGTCTTCGCGCGGCACGCTTACGATGACGCGACCGGCCGACTCCGAGAACAGGGCAGTGGATGCGTCCACCCCGTCCCGATCCAGAATGTCACCGAGCCAGACCCGAGCGCCCACACCGAAGCGCATCACGGCTTCGGCGAGGGCCTGGGCGAGCCCACCCTCGCTGAGGTCATGGGCGCTGTCGATGAGGGCTTCCTTCGATGCGGCGTGCAGCAGCCCGGCGAGGGCCTTCTCCCGGCCGAGATCCACAACCGGCGGACGACCACCGAGGTGGTTGTGCACGACACCGGCCCAGGCCGAGCCGTCGAGTTCGAGGCGGGTCTCACCGAGCAGATAGATGTTGTGCCCGTCGTCCTGCCAGCCGCTCGGGATGCGGCGGGCGACGTCGTCGATCACGCCGAGCACGGCGACGACCGGGGTGGGGTGAATCGGCTGGTCGCCGGTCTGGTTGTAGAACGAGACGTTGCCGCCGGTGACCGGGATCTCCAGCTCGAGGCATCCGTCGGCGAGAGCCGTTACGGCCTCACGGAACTGCCACATGACCTCGGGGTTCTCGGGGGAGCCGAAATTGAGGCAGTCGCTGACGCCGGCCGGGATCGCGCCGGTCGCGGCGACGTTGCGATAGGCCTCGGCGAGGGCGAGCTGCGCGCCGCGGTACGGGTCGAGCTGGCAGTAGCGGCCGTTCGCGTCGGTGGCGATGGCGAAACCGAGGCCGCTTTCTTCGTCGACGCGGATCATTCCACCGTCGTCGGGAAAAGCCAGCGCCGTGTTGCCCTGTACGTAGTGGTCGTACTGGTCGGTGATCCAGCTCGGGTCGGCGAGGTTGGGCGAGCCGAGCAGGTCGAGGAACTGCTCTCGCAGGGTCTCGCCGTCGAGCGCACGCGGCAGCACGGAGGCAGTGTCGGCCTGCAGGGCGTCGATCCAGGTCGGGTAGGCGAGCGGGCGCTCGTAGACCGGGCCATCGACGGCGACGGTGCGTGGCAGTACGTTGACGATTTCTTCGCCGTGCCAGTTGATGATCAACCGGCCGGTATCGGTGACCTCGCCGAGCACGCTGGTCTCGACGTCCCACTTCTTGGTAACGGCGAGAAAGCCCTCGAGCTTTTCGGGCGTGACGATCGCCATCATGCGCTCCTGGCTCTCGCTCATGAGAATCTCTTCGGCGGTGAGCGTGGGGTCGCGCAGCAGCACCTTCTCGAGTTCGATGAACATGCCACCGTCGCCGTTGGAGGCGAGTTCGCTGGTCGCGCACGAGATACCCGCCGCGCCGAGGTCCTGGATTCCCTCGACGAGTTTGCCCGCAAACAGTTCGAGGCAGCACTCGATGAGCACCTTCTCGGCGAACGGGTCGCCGACCTGCACCGCGGGGCGCTTGGTGGGCCCGCCGGCGCTGAACGTGTCCGAAGCGAGAATGGATGCCCCGCCGATGCCGTCGCCGCCGGTGCGGGCTCCAAACAACACGACCTGGTTGCCGACGCCGCGGGCGTTGGCAAGGTGCAGGTCTTCGTGGCGGAGCACGCCAACCGAGAGAGCGTTGACGAGCGGGTTGCCTTGGTAGACCCGGTCGAACACGGTTTCGCCGCCAATATTGGGCAGGCCGAGGCAGTTGCCGTAGAAGCTGATGCCCGAGACCACGCCGTGTACGACGCGGGCGGTATCGGGGTCGTTGATATCGCCGAAGCGGAGGGCATCCATCACGGCGACCGGGCGGGCGCCCATCGAGATGATGTCGCGCACGATGCCGCCGACGCCGGTCGCAGCGCCCTGGAACGGTTCGATGTAAGAGGGGTGGTTGTGCGATTCGATCTTGAACGTGACCGCCCAGCCCTCGCCGACGTCAAGCACACCGGCGTTTTCGCCCATGCCGACCATGAGGTTTTTCTTCATGGCGGGGGTGACCTTGTCGCCGAACTGGCGCAGGTACATCTTCGAGCTCTTATAAGAGCAGTGCTCGCTCCACATGACTGAGTACATGGCGAGCTCGCCGCTCGTCGGGCGGCGGCCCAGAATGTCGCGGATCTTCGCGTACTCATCGGCCTTGAGCCCGAGAGCGCCGTAGGGCTGCTCCTTCTCGGGCGTCGCAATGGCGTTGGAAACGGTGTCGGCGACGCCGTGGGAAGAAGTTTTGGAAACAGCGTTCACGTGTGGAATTCTCCCCGAGATAGCGGATGCTTGACCGGGCAAGTCTACCGGTCGCCCCGACCCCGCCTGCAGGCAGTGTGAATTAGCGCGTGTATTGAGTAGATGGTGTCGTGGTGTCGTGGTGTCGTGGTGTCGTGGTGTCGTGGTGTCGCCGGCGCACTGGCTTGCGCTGTAGAGTTCAGCGCTTTGCGCGGTGGTGTCTTCGCCCCGCCGGTGGACCCCGACCAGGTACTTCTTTCTGCGCCCCGCACCCGACCGTCCGCAGGCTGCTCGACGACGGTGAACCCGGGCGGCCATTCACCGACTGAGCGCCACGGGTTCAGTTCGCGGGTGTTTGTCGGTCCGGTGGGTGTCAGGGGCCGTTGCGGTGATGAAGCGGCGCCCCGGTGCATGGCTGCGGGACCTTTCTCAGCCTAGGCCGATTGCCTTTGGTATTCTGAGGAAATAATGGACCCTGATAAACCCTCGCCCCTTTCATCGCATCTCCGCACAACGTCCCCGAATTTGAGGGGGCCACATGCTGTTTGAGTGGGCGCTGGTGGGGGTAGGCCTGCTCCTTACCGTGGGCACGGGTATTTTCGTGGCGGCCGAGTTCTCTCTCGTCACGTTGAACCGTAACGATCTTGAGGCCCGTCAGGAACGTGGCGAAAAGCGTCTCGGACCGACCATCAAGGCGCTGAAGATCACGTCGACGCATTTGTCGAGTGCGCAACTCGGCATCACCCTGACAACGCTACTGGCCGGGTTCACGTTCGAGCCGGCCATCACATCTCTGCTGACCGAGCCGCTCGCGGGTGTCGGTGTACCCGACGGCCTGATCCCCGTGCTTGGTTCCATCATCGCGATTTCGCTGGCGACTCTGTTCTCCATGGTGATCGGCGAACTCGTGCCGAAGAACTTTGCTTTGGCCGTTCCGTTGGCCACGGCCAAGATCGTCGTGCCCCCGCAAGCGCTGTTCACTGCGGTGTTCAAGCCCATCATCTTGCTGTTCAACAACACCGCCAACGCGCTGATCCGTCTGGTGGGCATCGAACCTAAAGAGGAACTGTCAGGTGCACGCACCGCGGAAGAACTCAGCTTCCTGGTGCGGCGGTCGGCCCTGGAGGGCGTGCTCGACACCGATCACGCGGCCATGCTGCACCGCACCCTCCGGTTCGCCGATCACACGGCGGCCGACGTCATGACACCTCGGGTGCGGATGGCCTCCGTCCAGGTCGCTGATACAGCCCAGAGCATCGTGCGGCTGTCCACGGCCACCGGCTTTTCGCGTTTTCCCGTCATCGATAAGAACTCCGACGACATCGCCGGGGTCCTCCACGTCAAGCAGGCCTTCGCGGTCGAGCTCGACCGCCGCGATCAGATCACTGCCGACGAACTCAAGGTGGACGCGCTGCGTGTGCCTGAGTCGATGGCCGTGGACACTCTCCTCGCTCTGCTGCGTAAGCACGGCTTCCAGATCGCGGTCGTCGCCGATGAATACGGCGGAACGGCGGGCATCGTCACGCTGGAGGACCTCGTCGAGGAACTCGTGGGCGAGCTGGAAGACGAGCATGATCGGGCGAAAGCCGGCGTCATCCGCTCGGGTCGGTCCGTGGTGTTCGACGCCAGCTGGCGGCCGGACGAACTGCTCGACCGCACCGGTGTCACCGTTCCCGACGACGGCGACTACGAAACCGTCGCCGGGTTCATCGCCGATCAGCTCGACCGGATTCCCGAGGTGGGCGACGAGGTCCCTGTCGACGGAGGGGTCCTGCGGATCGACCGGGTGGATGGCGTGCAGGTCCAACGCGTGCGCTACACCCCGTCTGACCCTGAACATGACCCAAGTCTGGCCACCAGACACGACCGCATCGTCAACCAAATTCAGAAGGACCTGAACCATGAGTGAGTACTGGCCGGGCTTGATCTGGCTCGTCGTGCTGTTGATCATCAACGCATTCTTCGTCGGCGCCGAGTTCGCCGTGATCTCGGCCCGCCGGTCGCAGATCGAACCTCTAGCCGAACGCGGTAGCAAGGCAGCGAAGACCACCCTGTGGGCGATGGAACACGCGACCCTGATGCTGGCCACCAGCCAACTCGGCATCACCGTGTGCTCGCTGCTGATTCTGAACGTTTCCGAGCCGGCCATCCACGGCCTCTTGGAGTACCCACTTGCCGTGTCCGGACTCTCCGACGCGGCGATCAGCGTGATCGCTTTTGGCATCGCTCTGGCGCTGGTGACCTTCCTGCACGTCGTCTTCGGCGAAATGATTCCCAAGAACATCTCGTTCTCCGTTCCCGACCGCGCTGCGCTTATCCTGGCGCCGCCGCTCGTGCTCGTCGCCCGCATTTTCCGCCCCGTTATTGGCAGCTTGAACTGGTTGGCGAACGGGGTGCTGCGCCTGGTCAAGGTGCAGCCGAAAAATGAGGCGACCAGCGCGTTCACCCTCGACGAGGTCGCCGGCATCGTGGAAGAGTCCACGCGCGAAGGAATTCTCCAGGATGCCTCGGGCACCCTCTCGGCTGCGTTCGAGTTCACCTCGAAACGAGTCTCCGACGTGGAGGTACCCATCTCGTCCATGGTTCACCTTCCCGCCTTGGCGTCTCCGTCCGACATCCAACGGGCCGTCGCCAAGCACGGATACTCCCGCTATATCCTCACGGACGTGGACGGGCATCCCACGGGATACCTGCACCTCAAGGACGTCATGGACCTCACCGACGGAGATGCGTTCACCCGGCCCGTGCCCAGCAAACGCATCCGTCGTCTAGCTACGGTCTTCCGGGACAGCGAGCTGGAGGATGCCCTGGCAGCTATGCGTCGCCGCGGAGCGCACGTCGCCACGTCCTTCGACGCGGACGGTGTCGCCACCGGAGTCTTGTTCCTCGAAGACATCATCGAAGAACTCATCGGAGAAATCGAAGACGCCACCACCGTGTAGCCGCGCGCGAACAGCCGGGGCGGATCCGTGCTCCGGCAAGACGCGACCTCGGGAACCGGCTCCTGTTCCACGTCACTCCGAACCTCAACCAGAGCGTCCAAGACAAGCTGCGCTGGGCTTGTTCGACCTGCACCTAACTGCCTACTTGTTTAACGTGGAAGCGAGCGCGCCGAACATGTATCCCGTTTGAGGTTCGGCTTACGGGTCAACTCGATGCGGCTGATCCTTCGCGGTCTTTTTCGTCCTGGAAGTCAAAGCGATGACCGCGCTGGCAGCTGAGAGGACGGCTAGCAGCAGAGCGAGAACCAGACTAAAAATATGCCGTCCGTTGGTTCCGGTGTCTCCGTTCGCGATCGCAATTATCTGGATCGTTGCATTTGCTAGCCAGAGCACGACCATTGCGAGGCTGAGCCCGACCTGGTGCCTGCCAATCCACAAAATCATCCGTCCGCCAGTCATGGTGTCAATATATCCGCGCTCTCCCAATTCCTACGAGCCCGATAGAGGGTTCCCGTGCGGACTGCCCAGGAGAGTCTGCGGCCACCTGTGACAAGAATCACTGGCATGGGCGCGCCTCTGATTTCTTGGGCTGCAAGGCCGACTGACCGCACCGCACTGTCAGCCCTCCGCCTGCGGATCTCAGTGCCGTCTAGTGGATGGGATGTCGGCACCCTCGTAGAGTGACACCTGCACGCCGTGCCGCGGATGGATGGCTTATACGGTTCAATATCTGGCGACTCGACTCCCTCAACAACCACTTCGAGCAATGAAGCGACAGCCTCATCGAAACGGCTGGAAGCATGAAAGGAGATCGCTTGGAACACCGCCAGCGATGGTGAGTCCGGGAAGTCCTGTCGGGCACGCTCGAAGACTTCCACCGAGCGAGCGAACTCGCCGAGATTCCGCAACGTGGATCCGTACTGGACGTAGCATCGGCGCAGCAGATCACCCGAGAGGCCAACCTGGAGCGCTTGCTCGTAGAACGATCGCGCGGTCTGCTCCTTACCGGCAGTGTCGTAAGCGCCGCCCACTTCGTACAGCACGCGAGCGTCAGCCGGGTGTTCCGCCAAAATTGGTAGCAGCGCATCGATTGTGGGCTGGATGTTATTCCGATCGCGAACAGTGAAGATCCTGTCGAGCTCCTCATCAAGTGTCATTCGTCTATTGTGCCCTCACCGCGATTGTCCGCTGAAGGTCTCCGTTTCGAAACGAAGGGAGACTCTTTGATCTCCTGTGCAGGCGTCTCGGCCATCACCACTTCCGATCTCGTCGTCGGCCCTGGTCAATTCTTGAAGATCAACACGCGCGTCGTGTACGCCACGACGGGGCAGGGGGTCGTGTGGCTGGCCCCATCGACCTACGTGGTCTATTCGCCACACAATCCTGACGACGAATGGGTTCTCGAACGCCACACAAGTACCGCCCCGATCGCTCTGCCTCAGGAAGAGGGATCCGCCCACCCGTTCCTTGACGCCAACGCCGTCCAGTTCGTCGATTCACCCCACAGCATCACACGCTGCAGTCAGCGTCGATCCTTGAACGATCAACACCCAGAACCGCGCCTGTTGCTCCACCAACTCATACTTCGACCACACCTACAACACCTCACAAAAATCGAGTGTTGCGACGACCAATTGAATCCGCCCAGCCCTTCGGCTACTGCGTACTGATCACTCACTTTCATGCCTTCACAAAGCATGAAAGCGCAGGAACCGGTACGACGTTGCATACCGATTCCTGCTGTTCGTTGAATTACCTGGCGTCCCGCCCCCGGGCAGCTGACTCGATCAGGTTGTCTCCTGCGACAGCCTTCTCGGATGTTACGGCTTCGGTCCAGGCGCTGGTCGTGGCGACCGCAGCCCAGTTGGAGTTCAGGACGGCCATGATCGTCTCGTGCACGCGCTTTGCCGGCGCAGAACCGGCGGAGTTCACAATATCGATGGCTCCGGTTGCATCCGACAGCACCTCAACGGTGAATCCGAGGGGTTCGGCAGCGGCGGCGGAACCGATAACGCAGTTGTTCGTCATGTAGCCCACGATGGTGATGGTGTCGATCCCGCGCTCGCGCAACCATTCCTCGAGGCCAGTGCCCGCGAAGATGCTGGCGAATGACTTCGTGAAGCGATGGGACGCCTTGTCGGCGCGCTTCGCGATCTCGGGGCGCAATTCGAAGGTCGACGACTCCGGCGCGAAGACCGGGAACCCCGCGGGAGATTGATGTTGCCCAACGACGACCGGAATGCCGGCCTGTTCAGCAACGTCCATCGCCTCGGCAATACGAGTGAGTGACTCATCCCGTGCGGGGTATTGGATCGGCAGCAGTCCTTCGAAATATTCCTGTTGGGCGTCGATGACGATCAGGGCGCGGCGGGGTGAGGACATGGGATCTCCCTTGGTTGATGTGGTGGGATGGGGCTTCCGGCGGATGGGGTGCGGTGCTTTCGGTGAGGACCGCTTTCTGGTCGGCCCCGGCGTAGTTATACGACGATGTTATGCCGCCGGTGGTGGCGGTGGTCATCTGCTGGAACCCGTTATACGCATACGTCGCCGTGGGGGTGGCAGTGAGGTTTCCGGTGCCGTCATAGGCGTACCCGCCAACAAAGAAGCTCTCGTCGTGGCCTACGTAGAACAGGAACTAGACGGCTGGATCAGAAACGCCCACGCCCTGGACGATCCGCTCGCGCCGCAACCGTCGCACATTTCACTTTTTTACAGGTCACCCCTCCATGACGAAATCGGCCAAAATCGTGGCTACAACCACTCAAACAGACGTTTTCGAGGGCCTCCGCTCACCGTCGAGCCTGCCGGCCACAAGACTTCTACCCACCGGAGACATCCGGTCGACCGCCCAAGCAGGAGATGAACCGTGAGCGACCAGATCACCGAGCTGTCAGCATCCGCGCTTGCTTTGGCCATTCGCCGACGCGAGGTCTCGGCCAACGAAGCCCTCGACGCGCATCTCACCCAGATCGACCGGATTAACCCTCGCATCAACGCTATCGTCACCCAAGACCGTGAAGCGGCCCGCCGCCTCGCGGTGGCCGCTGACGCACGCACCCTGAGCGGCGACGATCTGCCTCCCCTGCACGGCGTGCCGATGACGCATAAGGACACTCACGTGACCGCCGGCCTGCGCACAACCTTCGGATCGCCCCTATTCGCCGACCACGTGCCCGACCACGACGATCTGATTATCGAACGGTTCAAGGCCGCCGGTGTCGTCACCACCGGTAAATCCAACGTGCCGGAGTTCGCAGCCGGGTCACACACCTTCAACGAGGTTTTCGGAACGACCACCAACCCGTATGGTCCCTCTCTCAGCGCGGGCGGCAGTAGCGGAGGGGCCGCCGCCGCTCTGGCCGCACGCATCCAGTCCATTAGCGACGGCAGTGACATGGGCGGATCTTTGCGCATCCCCGCCTCTTTCTGCAATGTGGTGGGATTCCGGCCGTCGCTCGGCGTGATCCCCGTGCAGCCGAGCCGCAACGCCTGGAGCTGGCTCTCTCGCAGCGGTCCGCTGGCCCGGGAGGTGACCGACATCGCCCTGGCCATGTCGGTGCTGGCCGGACCAGACGCCGTCACACCGTACCCCAACCCGGTGCCGGCACGCCGGTTTCTTGAGCCGCTGCAGCGCGATCTCACAGGGCTCGTCATAGGCTGGTCCGACGATTTCGGTCTGGGCATTCCGGTGCAGAGAGAGGTGCTGCGCGTGCTGCATCAGCAGTTGCAGGTGTTCGAAGACCTCGGCGCGACGGTGGAGCAGGCGGCCCCTGATCTGCGTGACGCCGACGAGGTGTTCAGCACAGTGCGCGCGTTCGACTTTGCCTTGTCCTACGGCGATCTTGTGGCTCGGCACGGCGACAAAATTAAACCAGAGGTGCGCTGGAATGTGCAGCGCGGCCTTGCTCTGAACGGAGCCGACGTCGTCTCGGCCGCGCTGGCCCGCACCCGGTTAGCGCAGAAGACCCGCATCTTCTTCGACCGCTACGACGTTTTCGCGAGCCCGGCTGCTCAGTTGCTTCCCTTCGATGCCGCCCTGCGGTTTCCGACCGAGATCGACAGCGTGCCGTTTGAGAACTATCTCGAGTGGATGCGCTCCGCCTGCGTCGTTTCTGCGACCGGGCTTCCCGCGCTTTGCGTGCCAGCGGGATTCAGCGAGTCCGGTCTGCCGGTCGGATTGCAGCTGGTTATGGACCACGGGCAGGACGTCGAGTTGCTGCGGGTGGGCTACTGTTTCGAACAGGCCACCCGTTATGCGTGGCAGGCGCCCGATCTGCGGGACACAGGTAGCTGAGATGCGTCGTAGGCGTTCAGATTCGCGCGGGCTGCAGCACTCGTCCGCCTCGTTTGAAAGCCTCGAGCAGCAGACTGACGTCAATCGATTTGGTGTGAGCAACCCAGGGCGCGGACGTCACGCAGGCATAGAGGGCGGCTTGGTCCTTCGCGGTGACATTCGCTACGATCTGGTAGTCGCCGGCGACCGCGGCTGCGTACCTCACCAGCGGCGAGGCCGCGAGCTCTCGGCCGACCGCCTCGACGTTCTTCGGGGCGCTGCGGATCCACAAAAACGCTTCGACGGGAAGGCCGACACTCGCCGGTTCAACGACCGCCCGAATGTAAACATGGTTGTTCTGCAGCAGCCATTCCGTGCGGCGGCGGGCCGTGGCGTTGGACACCCCAGTCAGGCGGGCCAACCGTTCGCAGGACACCCGCCCGTCTTGGCAAAGCGCGTCCACGATCTCGTTGTCGACCCGGCTCAGCCGCTGCGGCTCCTGCAGACTCCACGTGTCCGTCGTTACTCCGGCCCGCAGGGCATCCGCTTCGACCTCCGTCAGCAAGTCAGGCTGCCAGCCGCGGATCGTGCGGAAGTAGCGCATCACGGGGTAGCTGACTGCGCGCACCAAGCCGACCGTGCCGGGGATCTCGTCCGTGAGCAGCGCCGGCATCAGCTCGGCCTCGGTCAGCACTTCGACGACACAGTCCACGCCGCCGGTCATCGTGTACGAGAAGGTCGAATCCCGACGCTGCGCCAGTGCGTTCGCGGTCGCGCGAGTGGTGCCCGGCGCGGTCTGCACGCGGATGATCACCGAGGTGGATTGCGGGCGGAGTCCGGCAACCTGTACCAGCCGAGCTTCGATCAGTTCACTGCCCCGGCGGGCGACAGTGCGCTCCGGTTCGCCGAGCACGTCGGCGATTTGGCTCCAAGAGCTGCGCCCGTCGAACTGCAGCGCGGCCGCGATCCGCCGCTCCAAGGGATCCAGTAGCCGCACAATCCGCCCTTGCTCATCTGCCGTTCCTTGAAAATACAAGGATTTCCTTAGCGCCGAACCTATCATCACGCACTGCCCCACCCGCATTCCAGCACTGGAGCATTTATGATTACGTCCCGACCCGGTGACCCTGGCTCAACCGACATCCTGGCCATCGCCAACCTGCCAATCCTGTGGATCTTGGCTGTCGGCGTGTTCGCCGCCATCATCCTGCAAACGGTCGTGTACATACGTGCGGCCCGGATCGCCGCGCCGGCGGCCGGCATCAGCTCGGCCGAACTGAAAACCTCTTTCCGCGCCGGCGCCGTGGCCGCGATTGGCCCCTCCCTCGCGGTAGTGCTCGTCAGCGTGGCCCTGCTCAGCCTGTTCGGAACCCCGGCTGTGCTGGTGCGCGTCGGTTTGGTCGGGTCGGCTGCCACCGAGACTGCCTCGGCCAGTATTGCCGCCACCACCATGGGAGCCGCCCTTGGCGACGCGAGCTACACCCAGAGCGTGTTCGCCGTCGCATTTATGGCGATGAGCCTCTCCGGCGCCATGTGGATGATCGCCACCCTGGTGCTGACCCCGCTGCTCAGACGCGGCGACTCTCGGCTGCGCAGCGTGAACCCCGCCCTGATGGCCATCATTCCCGCTGCTGCGCTCCTCGGAGCGTTCGCGAGCCTCGGTATCGGAGAGCTCGGCAAGACTCCCGTGCACATCCTGACCGTTCTCACCTCGGCCGCGGTGATGGGGATGTGCCTGTTTGTTGCCCACCGTTTCAACGTGGCCTGGCTGCGCGAATGGGGGCTTGGCTGCTCCATCGTGATCGGCCTCATCGTCGCCTACAGCCTCCACACCACCGGCCTCATGCCGGGCGCCTGACCCAACCTCCAGAAAGGCCAGCATGTCCTCCACAACAGTGATCTCCACGCCGTCCGCCGATTTGGCGACCTTCGACCGCACGACGAGCCGTTGGGGTCGGCTCACCATGATCGCCGCACTGGTCATGTCGCTCGCCGCGCCGCTCTACCTGGTGCTGTTCGCCGACCTTGGCATCACGCAGACACAGGTCTGGATCGCCTTTCTGGCCGTTGCCGCGGTGTTCTCGGTGCTGTGGGTGGTCGAACCGATCACCTACTACCCGATCCTTGGTCCGGCGGCGATGTACCAGGCGTTCATGATCGGTAACATCGCCAACAAGCTGCTTCCCTCTGCACTGGTCGCCCAGGCGGCCATCGGCGCCAAGGCTGGCACCAAGCGCGGCGAATTCTCAGCCCTGATGGCCATTTGCGGCGCCGCGATGGTGCACGTGTTCTTCATGCTGGTGTTCGTCGGCCTGCTCGGCTCCTGGCTCGTCACCATCGTGCCAGCCGACGTCACCGACGTCGCGCGCCTGTATATCTTCCCCAGCATCATCGGCGGGGTCATCGTGCAGCTCGTGGTGTCCTTGAAACAACCTCGCGTGACGCTTATCGCCATCGCCACAGCCGGGTTCGTCTTCTTCGTGCTCGTGCCCGCCATCCCCGCCATCGCAAACCTCGCCACTGGAATTACCGTCGTCACCACCGCCGTGCTGGCCTGGTTCCTACGCCGCAAGCCCCGTTCCGACTCCACGAAAGAGATCTCATGACCGTGACCCTACTTCCGACTGATGACACCACGACCCGCACGATGCAGGAGCTGTACCGGCACCTGCACGCGCATCCGGAACTGTCAATGCAGGAGACCGAGACCTGTGCGTTCCTCACCCGGCGCCTTGAGGACCTCGGGCTCGAGACCTTCCGCTGCGGCGGGACCGGCGTCGTCGGTATCCTGCGCAACGGTGCCGGTCCCACGGTCGCCTACCGCGCCGACACCGACGGCCTGCCGATCCAGGAAGAGACTGGACTCGACTACGCGAGCACTGCCCGCGGCACCCTGGCCGACGGCACCGACGTGCCTATGATGCACGGATGTGGCCACGACACTCACATGACAGTCGCACTGACACTGGCCGAGCATCTCGTCACCCACCCGACCGCTTGGGCAGGCACCGTGGTGTTCATCTTCCAACCCGGGGAAGAGACCGGGGCGGGAGCGGTAGCCATGCTCGCCGATGGACTGTGGGACCGCGCCCCCCGCCCCCAGATCGTCTACGGCCAGCACGTATGGCCCGGCCTTGCCGGCACCGTCGACATCAGCAGCGGCGTGGCGATGGCCATGGCCGATTCCTGGAAGGTGACCGTGCACGGCCGTCAGGCCCACGGCTCCCAGCCCGACCAGTCGATCGACCCGATCGTGCTCGGTGCTCACATGGTTGTGCGTCTGCAGACCGTGGTGTCGCGAGAGGTGCACCCGATGAAGGCCGCCGTGGTCACGGTCGGCACCTTCCACGGCGGACTCAAGGAAAACATCATCCCCGCCACTGCCGAGTTCACCGTCAACGTGCGCACCTTTGACGTCGAGGTGCGCACCCGCGTACTGGACTCGCTGCGCCGCATCATCGCGGCCGAAGCACAGGCATCCGGAGCCCCCGATCCGATGATCGAGGTGCTTTCCACATTTCCCCGCTGCTACAACGACCCGGCGGCGACCCAACAGCTGATCGATGAGCTCGGCGGCGCCCTCGGAACGAACTGCGTCATTGAGGTGCCGCCGGTGATGGGCAGTGAGGACTTCGGACTGCTCGCCGAGGCCATCGGCGTGCCCTCGGTGTATTGGATGTTCGGCGGCTATTCCCAGCAGACCATCGACGCAACCAAATCCGTCGCCGGCAACCACTCCCCGCATTTCGCCCCCGACTCCGAGCCGGCCTTGGCAGCCGGGCTCACCGCAGCCCTCACCGCCATCCTGTCGCGGGTCGGCACGCCGGGCGGCGCTGCATGAACACCTCAACAGCCCGACTCTCGGTGAACGGACCCCGGCTGGTCGCTGACCTCAAGGCCCTCGGCCGCATCGGCCGCGGGCCGGGCGGTGGCCTGGATCGCACTTCCTTCTCGGCAGCGGACGGCGAGGCCCGCGCATGGCTGCTTGGGCGCTGCGCCGAGGCCGGTCTCAGCGCGGAAGCGGACGGCATCGGCAACATCGTCGTATCGCCCGACTACGATGCCCGGACCGCGGCCCAGCCCGCCGTGTGCTCCGGGTCGCACATCGACACCGTGCCAAACGGGGGCGCCTTCGACGGGGCGCTCGGCGTGCTCGCCGCGCTGGAATGCCTGCGCCGCATCCAAGAGGAACGCCCAGCCCTGGACCGACCAGTGCGGGCGGTCATGTTCACAGACGAGGAGGGCAACTACGCCCACCTGTTCGGGTCGAGCGCACTCGCGCGAGGATTTTCCCGTACCGAACTGGAGTCACTCACCGGTCGGGACGGTGACCGGTTCGCCGACACATTCGCAGCCGCCGGCGGAGACCTCGACGCGGCCACGGCGACAAAGCAGGACCCCGCCACGCTGCACGCCACGGTGGAGCTGCACATCGAGCAGGGACCGACGCTCGAGCAGCTCGGGCACGACATCGGCGTGGTCACCGGCATCGTGGCGCTCGGCGGCGGCGTGGTGTCGTTTCGGGGCCGGGCCGACCATGCCGGGACCACCCCGATGGACCAGCGCCGCGACGCCCTCACTGCCGCCGGCGCGCTGCTCGTGGCATTGCCCGAAGTGGCTTCAAGCGTTAGCGAGCGTGCCGTCGTCACCTCGGGAATTGTGACGGTCGAGCCGGGAAGCGCCAACGTGATCCCTGGGCTGGCCCGGGTTACGGTGGATTTTCGGGAAGCGGAGACGGATCTGGTGGACGCCCTGCAGACGGCCATCCTGGATGTGGCCCGGGAGATTGCCCTGCGCTACGGGGTAGCAGTGCAGTTCGATTTTGAGGTCACGATCCCGCCGGTTCGGCTCGACGCCAGCATTCAGGCGACCATCGCGGCCGCGGCCGCGGCGCGTGGGTTGTTGTACAGCTCGCTGCCGTCCGGGGCCGGCCATGACTCGCAGAACATGGCCCAGCTGGCGCCGACGGGCATGATCTTCGTGCCGAGCATCGATGGACGCAGCCACTGTCCGGAGGAGAACACTGCCTGGATCGACGTGGAGAACGGCGCGAACGTGCTGCTCGATACCCTGCTGAGCCTTGCCCACGATTGACGGTTTCGCCCCGCCGGCAGCACCGGCACCGTCCGTGATTGGGGTGTAGCTGCTGGACATTCCAGCCGCCACCCCAAACGACCCGCGCGCCCAGATCTACAACTCAGACTTTATCCAGTCGGTACGCATCCACCCGGGGCTGCCACCATCGACGATGGAAACTTCGTGGGTGGGAACGACCCAGCGATAAACGATCTAACCACCTGGACCGCTGTCGATCAGCGACAACTAAGCCTTCTTGCGGGGGAGGTAGTCGACGGTCGTAAGACGCCAGACGGGCCGTCTCCAAGAACGCGACTGTCAGCCGCTGACGGATCCCGCCCTCGCCACTCTCCCGCAGAAGGGTCCCATTCGGGCACGGCGCTTCGTGTTCGATTCACTCGTATGCCCGGTCATCGTCCGGTTTCAGGGCACTCCAGCTCGGACGGTGCCGTGAGCTGCTTGAGCTGCGTGAGCTGCGTAGGCATGCACTTCGGACAGATGACCGCAAAAGAACTATTTGGAGGTTAGGTGTTGTGTGGCATATCGTGTGGGCATGCCGGATGCCACCAATCCCTACGATCTCGATGGCCTCCGGGCCTTAGCTCACCCCTTGCGGCTGCGTTTGCTTTCGCTTCTGACCGCCGAGGCCCTCAGTGCCACGGAGGCGGCGCGTGTCTTGGGTGAAAGCCAAGCGAACGTGAGCTACCACCTGCGTCGGTTGGCTCAGGCGGGACTCGTGCAGCTTGTCGAGGAGACGAATATTCGTGGCGGGACCGCCAAGCGCTACCGACATGACCCCGCGAGCGGCGAAGCGCTCGGTTCGGGCCGCGTCGACGAACACCAGGCTCTGATGAGTTCCCTCGCCGCAGAGCTGATGGCCCGCAGCGCGCGTTACCTGTCGGGATCAGAATTCACGTTCACCGAGGCGGAGGTCACCGTCTCCCGTGAGGCATGGGAGCGTATCCGCGACATGTCACGCGAGATCGGGAAACTTATCCACGATGAGGCTGTGCCCTCCGCCACGCCAGAAGGCGTCCGGATGAGTGCCACCCTCGCAGTGTTCGAGGTCGTGAACCATGACACCACCCGCGAACATGAGTAGTGGCTACTTCGAGGTCCTGCGCACGACCGGCGTGCTGAGGGTCTTTGTTCCCGCGCTCCTCGGGCGACTCTCGTTCGCCATGGTGACCCTCGTGCTGCTCTTCGCGGTGCAGCGGAGCACGGATTCCTTCGCGGTCGCCGGCGCGGCCACGGGGGCTTTTGGGCTCGCGAACGTGATCGCTTCCCCGTACCGCGCACGGTTCGTCGACCGGCGCGGACAGCGGTTCGCACTCAACTCGCTAGCCATCGCCTTCGCTGCCGGTCTTGGCGGCATTGCTGCGCTGACAGCCCAGCCCGACCCTTCGTCCGGGGCGCTCGTTGCACTGGCGGCCATTGTCGGGTTGTTCCCGCCACCGCTCGGCGCCTCGATGCGTGTGGTTTGGGGTTCGCTGACCTCGCCGGGAGCGCTGCGGACGAAGGCGTACAGCATCGATGCGGTCTGTGAGGAATTACTGTTCACGACGGGGCCATTGATCGCGGCGGCCATTCTCAGTGCGGCATCGCCGGCGGTGGGACTTCTTGCTATTGCCACGGTGGCGCTGGCCGGAACCCTCGGCATGACAAGCAGCTCGCTGTCGCGACAGCACGTTGCCGTCACCGCTTCCCCCGGGAAGAGTTCACGGCCGTTACGACAGAGCGGGTTCGTCGCAGTGTTGATCGCGCTACTCGGCGTGGGAGTCGTTCTCGGTACCGTGGAAGTGGTCGCTCCCGCAATCGCCGACAGACAGGGATCGGTCGGCCTGGCCGGCATCCTTCTCGCCTCTTTCGCAGCCGGAAGCGCAGTCGGAGGCCTGCTCTACGGCCAGCGAACCTGGAGGAGCTCGCTCGTAAAACGACTACTCATCTCGGTCACAGTCATGACCGCGCTGTGCGCACTTCTCACGACAATTGAGTTTGTCGTGGTCCTCGGCTGCGGACTCGCTGCGGTGGGCTTTTTCCTGGCTCCATCGCTCGTGACCGGCTACCTACTCGCGGACGACCTCACCGCTACAGAGGTGCGCACCGAGGCATCGAGCTGGATCAATACGGCAGTCAACGCTGGCGCCGCCGTTGCCGCCGTCATGGTGGGGTTCGCCATGGACGCCATAGAGCCCCGTCTTGGATTCATCATCGGTGCAGCAGTGGCCCTCATCCTCCTGATCACCGCAACCGTGCCGCTAATCAGAAACTCCAAAGCCGCGCCCGTCGCGGATCAATTGCAATCGGCGTCGATAAAACGCGCCCCCCGCTGAAGGCAACCGCAACCGCAACCGCAATGGCGAGTGTGCGTATGCCGGTCCCCTTGGGGAGTTTGCCTCACGGGCCCAAGGGACGGTGCAGAAAAATCGTTGAAAACGACAACCTGCTGGGGGTCCCGGAGTGTCATGCGAATTACCGAACGCCGCACCACCGGAGCGCCGGATATTCGACGAGGGCAGCCCATCGGTCGTTCGTGAGGGCGTAGTCGACCATGCCTTGGCCGGAACCGGTAATCGGGCCACTAGTCCCCTCGCCGCGAGTACCTAGATAAGTCAGGCAGATGCGACTCATGACCGCGCGAGATCCTGCGTTGACAGTCATGGCTTCGGCGAAGATTTGCGTCAGCCCCAAGTCGTCGAAGCCGTAAGCGAGCAATGCGGCGGCACCTTCAGAAGCCAATCCTTGGCGCCAGAAATCCGGCAGCAGTCGATACCCCAGTTCTGCCTGTCCTCGCTCATCCTCGTCCGCCGGTGCGAGGAGCCAACCGCCCTGACCGTGCGCGGGCAACAGAAACGCCCCGCGGCAGCCACGAAAACTACCCGCTCATGGTCAATAGGAATGTCTCGAAGAGGGTGCGGCGTGCGGGCGTTCGTGAGCCAGTCGCGAGCCCGACCCTCCAATACAGTGAGGGCATGTCCCACAACGTTGTCCTGATCCGCTCAGCTGAGCTTTCCGACGTGGCGCAGTATGCCTACGCGGCAACAGCTCCTGCTGAGGCGCGCCTCATCTTCCTGACCGGCGCCTGCCCGCTCAGCCTGGATGGCAGCACTGCGGCAGTCGGAGACTATTCAGCGCAGGCCGGCAAGGCGATGGAGAACCTTGTTCTTGCTTTGAAAGCAGCAGGAGCTCGACTCGAGGACGTCCTGAGCACACGAGTTCTCGTCGCATCCTCCAACCGGAGCGACCTCGTCGAGGCTTGGGCAGTCGTCCGCGAGGCCTTCGGAACGCATGACGTACCGAGCACACTTCTGGGTGTCACAGTCCTCGGCTGCCCGGATCAGCTCGTTGAAATCGAAGCCGTCGCGGCAGTGATGGACTGACCAGGCGTCCACCGAGGGTTCCGCCCCCCTGCCGTTCGAACCCTCGACGGTGTACACGTGTTCCATGCTGATCAACGATGTCGCTGCGGCCGACAGCGTCCCCTCATGACGAGGGTCGTTCGGAAATAACCTCTATTGATTCCTTGAGCGGCCGCACCTGCGACGTGGGTCCTTGCTCGAAGTGGGGCACGGCCTGTAGCTTTCGGATATGACGACCGGTCGCGTAACACCGACAGGGAACGGCCGCCTGTCCTCGTGGGCCGTGGCATCGATGAGCGCTTACTTGGCGGCAGTAGCCGGGCTCGCGGCGACGGTGTCCGTGATGCGTGCCTCGGGGGTGGGTGCTGGGACCGGAGCATCCGAAGCGCTGATTTTGTTGATGGTCGTGCTGACGTTGCCGCTGTCTACTGCGCACTATGTCGTCGGTGCACTGGGCTCTTCGCACGGGTCGGGGCCGGGAGAATTTGCTATCGGAGCGCTGTCCGTGAATGCAGCGCTGAATTACTTGGGGTTCTTCCTCCTGGCTGTGATCAATACTGCCGTGTTCAGATGGTAGTCCTCGGCACTCGCCGACGGAAGGCGGCCGCTCAATCCGACTCGTGACGGTCAACCAAGGCGTTAGGGCGCGCGGAGCCCTCGCGAAGCAGCGGCCGGGCCAAGACAATCCCGCTAATCACGCCGGCGAGGGCAACCGGGAAAGCCACCAAGGCGCTGAGTTGGGGAAATAGGGAATTTTCGAACAGGAGAGACAGCCCGCCTGCAAGGACGGCGGGGGCGGCCACAAGGATGCACGCCCAGATCGGAGTGTGCATCCATTGCGCCCAGCCCGCTGCCGTGATGAGTGCGACCGAACCAGCAAGGATAAGGAGCCTTCCGACGCGCGCGTCCTCGAGAGCCTCGCCGGTCGGCTCGAAGTACCAGGTTTGGTTGAGGCCAATCCCAATTAAGGCGAGTCCGACGACGCTGAGCGCAGACTAGGAAACGAGGACTGCAACCCAGAGCAAGAGGCGGACCCACCGGACTGTCATGGCTCCACTTATGTTTCCCCAACGTGTGTTTGTGTGGCTGTTTGGACACTACTGTGGTGAATCTTCCGGCCGCGCCGCCCCGTTCGGGGCGGAACGCTCTGTGACATTGGTTGAGGTTCTGCCGATCAGGGTAACGAATGCGATTCAGAGCGATACGTCGCTCCGAGTCGCTCGTCGAGCCCCCTCGGCAGATCGATCTCGGCCGTGCTTGCGGCCCTGACCTAGGGTGGACGCATGGACGCTGACATCAATTTCTACTTCGACCCGGTCTGCCCCTTCGCCTGGATGACCAGCAAGTGGGTGCGGCAAGTGCAAAAGCAGCGCGACTACACCGTGGACTGGCGGTTCATCTCGTTGCGTCTGATCAATGCCCAGGTCGACTACGACGCGCACTTCCCTCCCGAGTACGAGGCCGGTCACACCGCCGGGCTCCGGCTCCTGCGGGTAGCCGCCCGGACGCGAGCGGAGCACGGCTGCGAGGCGATAGCGCCGCTGTACGCCGCCTTCGGGGCCCACATCTTCGACACTGCCCCCGGCCCAGACGACCATCGGACCGAGGGCGAGGTGCGTGAGCTCCGCGGGACGCGTGAGTTCGTGGAGCCGATCCTCGCCGAGGCGGGCCTGCCGCTCGAGCTGGCGGAAGCTCTCGATGACGAGTCATGGGACCTGGAGATCCAGCAGGAGACAGACGAGGCGCTCTCACTGACGGGAAAAGACGTGGGCACGCCCATCATCCACTTTGAGCCGCCCGCCGGTGCGGCCTTCTTCGGGCCGGTGATCAGCCGGCTGCCCCACGAGGACTCAGCGGTCGAGTTGTGGGATCACGTGGTCGGACTGGCCCGCTTCCCGGGATTTGCCGAGCTCAAACGCAGCCTGCGCGAGCAGCCACAGCTGGCCGCGTTCGGAGTCGACGCGGACACGGTCGGAAAGCAGGAGGACTGGCACGGCGGCAGTCGGCGGCAGAAGAAATGACCCCGTTCGCTAGAGTAAAAGCATGAGTGAGACACGCATCCTCAGTCACCAGGAGTCCATCATCGTCGAGGCGTCGGCCGCGTTTCTCTACGATCTGCTCTCCGACATCACCCGTACCGGCGAGTGGAGCCCGGTCTGCACGTCGTGCTGGTGGGACGACGAGGCCGAGGCCGGCCGGGTCGGTGCCTGGTTCACCGGGCACAACGAGCTCCCACACCGGACCTGGCAGACCCGGTCCGAGGTGGTGACGGCAGAGCATGGTCGCGAGTTCGCCTGGGTGGTGGGCGGCAGCTTCGTGCGCTGGGGCTTCAGCTTCACCGCCGCGGAGACCGGGATCATGCTCACCGAGTCCTGGGAGTTCTTGCCGGACGGGATCGCCATGTTCGAGGAGAAGTTCGGCGAAGAGGCGCACGCTCAGATCGCCGACCGCACCCAGCAGGCCCTCGATGGCATCCCGAAAACCCTCGCCGCGATCAAGCGGATCGCCGAAGTCTCCAGCCACGCAGGGGAGCAGGCCCAGCCATAACCGGGCCGCTCGTCCTCGTTTATGCTGTGTGTGTTTCCGCTACGTGCGATGCTGACCCAGCACGGAGATGACGGCGTAGGTCAGGACGGCGCCACGAGGCAATCTTCCAGTCGAGCGTGGATATATGTGCCATTCGATAGTGGCGGGCACCATATATCTGCAGAAGCTTCAGGCCGAAACGGTCCGCAAGATGCAGACCTATGAGTCGGTGCCGTCGCCATTCTCCGGGGCCCCGACGGGACTCGCAAGTGCCGTCGAAGCCCGGGTAGAAGCGCCCGCCCGGAACTGCACCTGCGCCATCGACCCGATCACCTGCGAGCTGATCGTGCCTCCCGGCGCCACCAACGCACCCGTAGCCGGTCAGCAACTGTTCAGCCTGCTCAAAGACTGTAAGCACTCGATTATTGAGAAGTACCTGAAGTCCGCGCGCCGCTTCGGGTCGGAAGTCTGCGGCATCGAGTTCATCGAAGCCGCAGACGGCCGAGTGCTCACCTACGACGTGAACACCAAATGCGAGCTACAACGCGGTCGATGCAACGTTGGAATCAAGATACCGGAATCTTCTGCGTCGCAAGCGAGAGGGATCTATTGGCGGGAGATTTCTTCGCGGGAGAAGTACGCAGAGTTGAGCGGCTCAGTCGGGAAGTACTGGTTGCCCTCGACCGAAATGGTTTCATCCGACTCTGCCAGCACGACATCATTCCAGACTGCTTGATACAAGCTCTGCTGCCTGCGCGTTTTGTGCGTTAACGCCCGCAATTGCTTCGAGTGCAGGTGGCCCACCCGGCTCGGTTTCAGAACCGGGAACGTACACAGCGCACGCCCGAGAACGTGAGCATGACCTTGGGTGTGCGCCGCTGTGCTCAGTCAGATGTCGTTGGCAGTTTCAAACATTGAGACTTGGGGGGCGCTGGCTTGCAATGACCCCAGGTCGGTCGCACCCGCACCCGAGCGCCACTCACGGTAGGCCGCTTCAGCGTCGGCCGACGCCCATCTCTCCAGCACGATCATGTGGGCGGGATCTTCACAATCAAGCAACACGTCGACGCCCAGACATCCGTCAAATGCTCGGGTCCCGGCGAGGATGTCTCGCAGCATGGCTGGCGCACCGAGAACGGCGTCCGGTTTCAGGTGAAGGTCAAGAAGAACTGTCAGGGCCATGGGAACTCCACTTCGTATCAGGGGGCGAGGGTCGGGCGTGGTGCTTAGAAGTTGAGGATCTGGTAGCCCTCGACGGCGAGAGAACGGATACTTGCTTCGCCCTTGTACTCCGTGAGCAGCGGCCACCCGCCGGCCTCGACAGCGTC